>NZ_AP024525.1:1471188-2942377 GCF_020886775.1 Sinomonas cyclohexanicum | reverse complement strand
CACAGCACGGGGACGCGGGAGGCGAGCGCCGTGCCCGCCGAGCCCCCGCCGCCCGCGTCGGCGCTGAGAACGAGGTCCACGAGCTGGCCGGGGCTGAGGAGCTCGAGTGACGCGGGGTCCGCCATCCGCACCGGCACAGCCGCCGTTCCCGGGGCCGTGCCGGCCAGGAGGCCGGGTCCGACGACGGCGGCGTCCGTGAGGACCTCGCCGCTGCGCAGCGGCCCAGCGAGCCTTTGCCCGACGAGGCGCGGGGGATCGAGTTCCGCGCGCTGGGGAACGGCGTCCGCGGGGAGCCGCGCGGTGCGTAGGTCGCCGGGGGACAGGGCGGCGCCGCCAGCGAGATCGCGGGCGGCCACGGCGACGGAGACCATTGCGGCCGAGGGCGGGGTGAGCTGGTAGACGGCGATGCCGGCTCCGAGGCACAGCAGCGCCGCCGCGACGGTCCGACGACGACGGTCGACGAAGCGCCTCAGGCGGCTCCGCCTGACGGGCGCCCATGGGCGCATGGACGGGGCGCGGCGCGGGCCGGGTGGGCGCCGCGCCGGGGACCGGGGCGAGGGGCGACTCATGCCGCCACGCTAGCCAGCGGACGGTGCTCCGGCTCGGCAGGGGGCGGCTATGTGGACGACGCGCCGAGGGCGCCGCCTGTGGAGGACAACTGGGTCAGGCCGACGCTGTCAGTTCGACGCGGCAGCCGCTGCCGGGGCGGACGCCGTAGTCGCGGAGTCCTTCGAAGCGGTGGCTCCCGAGTCCTTCGAGCCGGACGCTGCGGGAACACTGCTGCCGCCACTGCGGGAGTCGGTGCGGTAGAAGCCGCCGCCCTTGAAGACCACGCCCACGCTGTTGAACTTCTTCCGGAGCGTGCCACCGCACTCGGGGCAGACCGTCAGCGAGGAATCACTGAACGACTGCACGATGTCGAATGCGTGGTGGCAGTCTTTGCAGGCGTAGGCGTAGGTGGGCACGAGAACTCCTTGATGGACAGGCGGGGCCCGGTTGGCAGTCGCGAACCCCGAGTGCCAATTCTAACAGTCCGGGTCAGGGCTCTATTCCGACCGGTGACCCGGCCGCCCCCGGGGACACCGCCCCCAGCGGGCGGAGACCGCCGGGAGTGACCGCTGCCTCGACGAGGCGATCGAGCGCATCGGCCGGGACCAAGCCCGGGGCGAGCACCTCGCCGTCGTACACCACCGCGGCGGTCGGTACCCGCGCCCCGGCGGCGTCCACACGCGCCAGGAAGCGGTCGTAGTAGCCGCCGCCCTGCCCGACGCGGCGGCCCTGGGCATCCAGCGCCGTGGCCGGAAGGAGGATGCCCGCGAGGGCCGGCCTGACGCCGTCGCCCGCGATCGCCTCGTTCCCCGGGATGAGTGGTCCCACCGGCTCCTGCACCGGCGCGTAGCGGCTGCGCGCGAACTCGATGCCCGGATGCCACTCCACCCAGCCGAGCTGGCGCTCCGGGAGGCAAATGGGCAGCAGGACGCGGAACCCTTCCGCGTGCAGCGCCTCGATCAAGGGTCCGGTGGGCGGCTCGGCCCCGACCCCGAGGTAGGCCGTCAGCACGGCCCGCTGGGGGAGGGCTGCGCGCGCCCACGCGAGGCCGTGCTCCGCGATCCCGGGCGCAGCCGCGTCGACCTGCGCTGCCCCGAGCGAGCGGCGGGCGGACCAGATCCGGGCACGCAGCGCGGACTTCTGCTCGGCGATGTCCATCCCCCGACTCTATCCGCGCCCGCGCAGCACTCGTATAGAGTGAGGCTCGTGTCTACCGCAGCTGTGAGGAAAGCAGTCATCCCCGTCGCAGGCCTCGGCACCCGCTTCCTGCCGGTGACCAAGGCGATGCCGAAGGAGATGCTGCCGGTCGTCGACAAGCCCGCGATCCAGTACGTGGTCGAGGAGGCTGTGTCGGTCGGCATCGACGACATCCTGATGATCACGGGCCGCAACAAGCGCGCGCTCGAGGACCACTTCGACCGCGTCCCCTCGCTCGAGGCCACGCTCGAGGCCAAGGGCGACAGCAAGAAGCTCGCCGCGATCCAGGAGTCCAACAACCTCGGCGACATCCACTACGTCCGCCAGGGCGACCCCAAGGGCCTCGGCCACGCCGTCCTGTGCGCGGAGCGGCACGTGGGCAGCGAGCCGTTCGCTGTGCTCCTCGGCGACGACCTCATCGACGAGCGGGACGAGCTGCTCGCGGAGATGATCCGGGTCCAGCAGGCCACCGGCGGCTCAGTCGTGGCGCTCATGGAGGTGCCGCGCGAGTCGATCTCCGCGTACGGCTGCGCGGACGTGACCCCGGTCGAGGGCGAGAACTACGTGCAGGTCCATGGGCTCGTGGAGAAGCCCGCGCCCGAGGACGCGCCGAGCAACCTCGCGATCATCGGCCGCTACGTCCTGCACCCTGCCGTGTTCGAGGTGCTCCACCACACCGAGCCCGGCCGCGGCGGGGAGATCCAGCTCACCGACGCGCTCCAGACCCTGGCCAGGCGCGAGGGCGAGGGCGGCGGCGTGTACGGCGTCGTGTTCCGCGGACGCCGCTACGACACTGGGGACAAGCTCTCCTACCTCAAGGCTGTCGTGACGCTGGCGTGCGCCCGCGACGAGTTCGGCTCGGACCTGCGCACGTGGCTCGCGGACTTCGTGGCCAGCGGGGCGGATGCCCCGTCGGCGCGCGCCTGAACCGCGCATGTGGTCCTCGGGCCTGTGGCCCGTGACCCTGCGCTCGGGTGACCTCGTCCTGCGGCCGCTGCGCATGTCCGACCGCGCCGAATGGATGTCGGTGAGGGCCCGGAACCGGGAATGGCTTGCCCCCTGGGAGGCCTCGAACCCCCAGCCGGGCGGGACCCTGCCGACGTTCCGTGACATGGTCCGCTCCCTCACACATCAGGCGCGCGAGGGCTCGGCCCTTCCGTTCGTCATCACCCTCGATGACCCGCGCGACCGCCGCGCGCCCATCGTCGGGCAGCTCACGGTCTCCTCGATCGTGTGGGGCTCGGCGCTCATGGCGACGCTCGGCTACTGGGTGGACCGCGAGCACGCCGGCCGGGGGATCGCCCCGACGGCCGTGGCCCTCGCCACCGACCACTGCTTCCGCGAGCTCGGGCTGCACCGGATGGAGATCAACATCCGGCCCGAGAACAAGCCGAGCCTGCGGGTTGTCGAGAAGCTCCGCTTCCGCCCCGAGGGGCTGCGGCCGCGCTACCTGCACATCAACGGGGCCTGGGCCGACCACGATTCGTTCGCGCTGACCGCCGAGGAGGTGCCGGAGGAGGGCCTTCTGGGACGGTGGCTCGCCTCTCGCTGAGCTCGGGCGCAGGCGCGGTTCCCGCCAGCGGCGCACGACGGCGGAGCGGCGCCCCTGTGGTGTTCCTCACCCGTTGCTGGGGTTCTCGCGACACACCGACGCTAATCCGTGTCGCGTCCCGGCGTTCCTCCTACGGTTTTAGCTATGGATCTCGCCCTCAGCAGCTCGACGGTGCTCGGCGCAGCCGTGCTCGTGTGGCTTCTGTGGGTCGCGCCGTACCTGACCCGCCGGCGCCGGGCGGAGCGGCCGGCGGGCGAGGCTGCCCTCCTCATGGAGTCCGGCGGCGAGGCCGCCGCCGAGGCGACCGTCCGCGCGGCAGCCGCCGGGCCGCCGTCGTCCGCACCCGCACCCGCAGTGGAGGGGATTGCCTCCCCGGGGGCGGGCCCCGCACGGGAGGGCTCCACGGCGCCGCTCCGGATCCGGTGGGGCCGCATGTCCGTCGCGCTCGTCGGGCTCGTTTCCGCCCTTGCCGTCCCGGTGACCCTCGTGCTCCTCGTGGTGGGCCTCCCGGGATGGGTGCCCGCGGTGTGCGCCGCCGGCGCGGCGGCCGCCGTGGCGACCCTGCGCGCGCTCGCCATGCGCGACAGGAAGAGGCGCGTCGATGCGGCGTTCCGTTCAGCGATGCGCGCCACCGACGCCGAGCCGCTCCGCCCCTCGCCTCCGCGTGTCCCGAGTGAGGTCTTCGACGCAGGCACTGATCCGGAGCCCGCTCCGCGCGCCATGACCCACGGCGAACTGAGGGCGTTCGCGCTCGAGGTCGCGAAGGCATCCCAGGCCGCCGCGACCGCAGAGGCCAAGGCCACGGGCGCACCAGAGGAATGGGAGCCCGTGGAGGTCCCCAAACCCGGCTACGTCGAGGCAGCCAAGGCCGAGCGCCCAGACCCGGCCCCGCTCGAGGCCCCGGCCGACCCCAAGCCTGAAGGCCGCCCCACACTCAAGCCGAAGCCCGACTCGCCGGAGCCCGGCACCGTCCCCGGCGTGCCGGCGATCGCTCCGCGTCCTGCGGCCCGTGCGGGCGCGCTCGGCAACCTCGACGAGGTGCTCAACCGCCGCCGGGCGTAGCCTCGTCGGGCCAGCACGTCTGCCCATGGCCCACAGCCGGAACCTGGCGTTGCACGCCCGTGAACCGTCTCCGTTCGATTTGGCTTTTGGGCCCCGCCCCAGTAACGTAGAACCCGCACCGAGGGGTCTTAGCTCAGTTGGTAGAGCGCTTCGTTCGCATCGAAGAGGTCAGGGGTTCAAATCCCCTAGGCTCCACGCATGCCCTCGTCAGAGGCGACAGAAAGGGTCCCAGCCTGATGGCTGGGACCCCTTCTGTCGTATCCGGCGCCGCGTGCTCTGTCGTACCCGGCACCGCGCGTACGCCGCGCCTCAGGGCTGCGGCCCGGGTGCCGGCGGCGGAGAAGCCGGTGGGTAGGGCGGCGGGGGATACGTGGGCGGGCCGTACTGCATGCCCGGCCTGCGGTCGTACCTCTGCCCCAGAGGGTTCTCGCGCTGGGCGAGCATGACGATCAGGGCAATCCAGCCGAGCACGGGGATGAGGGCGAGCAGCAGGAGCCACGCGCTCAGGTTCACATCGTGCAGGCGCCGGGCGGCGACGGCGAGCCCGGGGACCACGGTCGCCAGGGCCCAGGCCCCGCCCAGGGGGCTCGTCCCTGTGGGCTGGCCGTTGACGATCGTCTGGCCGATGGAGTTGAGGACCGCCGAGATGATGGCCGAGGCCAGGGCCCACCACCAGAACTCGCTACGGCTCGCGCGGCCGGTGAAGACCGCGTACTTCTTGAAGACGCGCGTGAACGCCTCGACGGGCGGGGCGCCGTAATAGGGCAGGTCAAGCGGCGGAACCGGGCCCTTCGCCGCATACGGGGGCTGCTGGCTGGTCATGGCAACCATGCTAGGAACGCCTGCGCCCGCCCGGGAAGGGTCCGAAGGCCCGATGCTCCGAAGTGCCCCTCGGTGTGGTTCAGCCGAGGAGCCCGAGCTCCCGCACCGCGTCACGCTCGGCGGCGAGCTCGGCCACGGAGGCGTCGATCCGCTCCCGCGAGAACTCCGGGACGGGCAGGCCCTGGACGACCTCCCAGCGGCCGTCCACGCTGCGCACCGGGAATGAGCTCACCAGCCCCTCGGGGACCCCGTAGGAGCCGTCGGAGGCCACGCCGGCCGACGTCCACCGGTCCGGGGTCCCGCGGACCCAGTCGCGCACGTGGTCGATCGCGGCGCTGGCTGCCGATGCCGCAGAGGAGGCCCCCCGCACGTCGATGATCTCTGCGCCGCGCCGTGCCACCCGCGGGATGAACTCGGACTCGATCCAGTCCTGGCCGACGAGCGAGGGCACGGGCTGGCCGCCCGCAGTCGCATTCGTGAGGTCGGGGTACTGGCTGGCCGAGTGGTTGCCCCAGATCGTCACCCCGTCCACGTCGGTGACAGCGCAGCCGAGCTTCGCAGCGAGCTGGGCGACTGCGCGATTGTGGTCGAGACGGGTCATCGCGGTGAACCGCTCGCGGGGCACATCGGGGGCGCTCGCCGCGGCGATGAGCGCGTTCGTGTTGGCCGGGTTGCCCACCACGAGCACCCGCACACCGTCCGCTGCGTTGTCGTTGATGGCGCGCCCCTGCGGGCCGAAGATGCCCGCGTTGGCCTCGAGCAGTTCTGCCCGCTCCATTCCCGCGCCGCGCGGCCTCGCGCCGACGAGGAGGGCCACCTCGGCGCCGTCGAACGCCGTGGCCGGGCTGTCGGTGACGTCGACCGAGTCGAGCAGCGCGAATGCGCAGTCGCTGAGCTCGAGTGCCGTCCCCTCGGCGGCGCGCACCGCGGACGGGACCTCGAGGAGCCTCAGGCGCACCCTCGTGTCCGGGCCGAGCATCGCCCCGCTCGCGATGCGGAACAGGAGCGCGTAGCCGATCTGGCCCGCGGCCCCCGTGACGGCCACTGTCACCGGAGATGCCTCGGTCATGGCGCCAGCCTAGCTGCCCTCGCCGGGCCTCGGCAGCTTTGGCCCCGGCAGGTCCGGGCAGGCCGCGCCTCTTACAGCCACTGCTTCCACTTGAAGATCAGCCACAGGACGAAGCCCGCCACGACCATGAGCACGAGCGCGTACGGGTAGCCGAGGTCCCACTCGAGCTCGGGCATCGCCTTGAAGTTCATGCCGTAGATGCCGGTGACGAGGGCAGGCGCGAAGAAGATGGCGGCCCACGAGGAGATGCGCTTGACCTGCTCGTTCTGCGCGAGACTCGTCTCATTCTGCCGGTTGGACGTCAGGGTGCCGTCCAGGACGAGGGCGTTCTGGAGGACGTCGCGGAACTCGTCGGCGCGCGAGACGATGTGCTCGAGGTGGTCATGCACGTCCCGCAGGCTGCGTTGGAGCTCGATATCGGTGCCGTGCTTCGTGAACCCCGACTCGAGTCCCTCGATGAGCCGCTTGAGCGGGTGGACGGCGCGCTGGAACTGCAGGACCTCCCGCGTCAGCTCGTAGATGCGCCGGGACACGCTCGGATCGTTGGCGAAGAGCTGGTCCTCGATCTCGTCGATGTCATTCTCGAGGCCCGCCACGACCGGCCGGTAGTCGTCGACGACCCGGTCCAGAAGCGCGTAGAGCACGGCCTCCGGGCCCAGCCGGAGCAGGTCCGGGTTCGTCTCGAGCCGCTTCCGCACGAGTCCGACGCCGGCTGTCTCGGCGTGCCGGACGGTGACCACGTAGTTGGGCCCGGTGAAGATGTGCAGCTCGCCGAACTCCACGGTCTCGGTCTCGTCGACATAGCGGGCCGGGCGGAGCACGGTGAAGAGCATCTGGTCGTAGCGTTCCATCTTGGGGCGCTGGTGAGCGTTGATGGCGTCCTCGACCGCCAGGTCGTGGAGGTGGAACTCCTGCGCGACCTCGGCCATCTCCTCGATGGTGGGGCGGTAGAGGCCGATCCATGCCATGCTCCCGCCCACCGCGTCGAGGGTCTCGAACGTCTGCTCGAGGGTCTCGGGGTGGGCGGCCCGGTGTCCGTCGAGGTAGACGGCGTTGTCGATGATCACGGCCCTCAATCTATCGCGGGGAGGCGGCCGACGCCGCGGCTGCCGCCACCTCCGCGGCGCGCCGCAGCAGCGCGTCGGCGCGGTACTCGACGTGGGCGTGCAGCGCGAGGACCGTCTCGGAGCGGATGACGCCCCGGATCCGCAGGACCTGACGGAGGGAGGCCTGCAGCTCGTGGGTGTCGGCGGCCACAAGCCGGCACCACAGGTCGCCGCGGCCCGAGATCTCGTAGGCCTCGAGCACGGTGGGGATCCGGCGGAGCCCGGCGATGACGGCGTCGAGCTCGCGGTGCACTACCTCGAGGGTGATGAAGGCGACCACGTCGTAGCCGAGGGCGGCAAGGTCCACGTCGCGCCCGGTCCCGCGCAGCACCCCGGCTCGCTCGAGGCGCTTCAGGCGGCTCTGCACGGTGTTCCTGGCCACTCCCACGCGGGCGGACAGCTCGGCGATCTGCGCGCGGGGATCCTCGACCAGGGCGACGAGGAGCTTCAGGTCGGTGGCGTCGAGGGTGCTCATTGATCACTCCAAGGTCACTCGTCGGGTCTTCTCTGATCATTATGATCAATTTGCTGGTGAGACATTGATCTTCAGACTTCGTGCTGCCCGAAAGTTGGGACATGACCGTCTTCGCCGAGCTGCGCATGAACGCGCCCGCGGCCCGTTCCGGGTGGGACGCCTCCCGCACCATGCGCCTGGTCCTCTCGGGGGCCGTGCTGTTCCTCCTGCTCGTCGGGGCGAACCTCGCCACGCCCCTGTACGCGGGGCTTCAGGCGCACCTCGGGTATGGGAGCCTCGGCACGACGATCGCGTTCGCGAGCTACGTCCTCGCACTCGTGGGCGTCCTCGTGACCGCCGGGCACTGGTCTGACCACGTGGGCCGCAGGGCGGCCATGGTGCTCGCAGTGCTCATCGGCATGGCCGGCAGCGTGGTGTTCGCGTCCGCCGGCTCCCTCGCCCAGCTGTGCGCCGGGCGCGTCCTGGCTGGCATGGCCGTGGGCCTGGCCACCGGTGCGTGTGCTGCCGCCCTCAGGGAGCTCCTGCCGCAGCGGCCCGAGTGGGCCTCCCGATTCACCCTGCTGGCCTCGTCCGGCGGCGTCGCCCTCGGGCCTGTGCTGGGCGGGGCGCTCGCCCTGCTCCCCGGGGGACCCGTGGTCCCGTTCGCCGTGCATCTGGCTGCCCTCGCCGCATTGCTCGTCCCACTCGTGGCGGTCCGTGCCCGTCCCGCGCCGCTCCTGCCGGGGGAATCCTGCAGGGCGGCCGAGCGCCCTTCCCGGCTGCTTGCCCCGCGGAGCCTGCGCGGTGCCGTGCCCACCGGGTCGGGCCGCCGCACGTTCTGGCTCGCCGCCGCCACCGGCTTCCTCAGCTTCGCCCTGTTCGGCTACCAGCTCGCGCTCTCCCCGGCCGTGTTCGGCCGCGCCCTCGGCCTCTCGGCGGCAGCGCCGGGCTCATTGGTTGCCCTTGGCGCCCTCGCTGGGCTGTCCCTCGCCGCATCCGCGGCGAGCCAGTTGCTCGTGCCGGGCACGCGCCGTCGTGCGCGCGCCGACGCGGTGATCGGGCTGGCGGTACTCGCGTGCTCGCTCGGGGCGCTCGCATGGGGCACCGCGGTAGGCAGCGCCTCCGCCCTCGTGGCCGCCAGCGCCGTGGCCGGCGTCGGCCAGGGGATCGCCTTCCGTGCCGGGTTCGACGCCGTTGCCGCCTCCGTGCCGGCCGAGCGGCACGCGCGGGCCGTGAGCCTGCTGTACGTCATGACCTATCTCGGCAGCGCCGTCCCGGTGCTGGGCCTCGGGGCCCTTGCTGCCGCGATGGGCATCGGTGCCGCCGCGGTCCTGTTCCTCGGCGCCTGTGCCGTGGCGGCCGGCGTCCTCGCCGCGCTGCAGGCTGCCCGCCGTTAGCGCGGACAAAGGCTTCGCTGCAAAGCGATCACTGCAAACAAGTAACTGCAAATGAAAGTCTGCAAAGAGGACATTGCAAAGATCCCTTTGCAGGCCTATCCTTGAGGCATGGATGAGGCAGCCCGGAACGCATCAGAGCCGAAGCGCACCGTAGACGTCGCCTCGCTCAAGGCCCTCGCCCACCCCCTGCGGGTGCAGATCCTCGAGACCATCTCCCGGCTCGGTCCGCAGACCTCCGGCACGCTGGCCGAGATCCTCGGCGAGTCCACCGGGTCCACCAGCTACCACCTGCGCCAGCTCGCCAAGCACGACTTCCTGCGCGAGGTCGAGGGGCGGGGCACGGGGCGCGAGCGGTGGTGGGACCGGCCCAAGGGGAGCCTGCAGGTCGTCACCCGCGAGCTCGCCGACGACCCCGCGACCGCCCAGGCTGCCCACCTCGTGAGCCGCGAGTTCGAGCACCACCGGGCCGCTGCACTCGCCGACTTCATGGAGCACGGCTGGCTCGAGGAGCCGGCCGAGTGGGCGGACGTTGCGCTCGCCAGCACCACCAACGTCCGTCTCACGGCCGCCGAGCTGGCCATGGTGTCCGCGAGGCTCGAGGAGTTCGCGGGCTCCCTCATCGCCCAGTTCAAGGAGCGCACCGCGCCGGACGGCGCCCGCCCCGTCCAGATCCACATCAACGCGTTCCCGCTCGCCCCCCAGCGGCCCGAAGGCCACTCACGCCATCAGGAGAAGCCATGAGCACCACCGCGATCGCCCGCCCGCAGTCCCACAGGCTCGTCGACCTGCTCGCCCACCGTGTGGGCCAGGCCCTCGTCGAGTGGGCGGACCGCCCCAAGACACACGAGATCGACGTCGAGCGCCTCGCCCAGGTCGAGGCCCGCCGCGCCGATGCCCGGTTCGCCGAGCCGCTCGGCCTGCACCATTGGATCCGCTGAGCGACTGGCCCGCGGACTGACGCTGTCAGGGCGTGCCGAGCCAGCTCCGGGCCGCCGCGACGAGCGCGCCCACGCCGATCTCGATCGTGGGGCTGGGCACGGGGTGGAAATGGGGGGAGTGGTTGGACGGCAGGCCAGCGACGACGGCTGCGATCTGCTCGACCGTCTCCGCGCCCGCGAAGGGTGCTGGGTCGGCGCCTCCGAGCAGCCAGTAGACGAGCGGTGCGCCCGCCGCGGTGGCCAGCTTGCCGACGTCTTCGCTTCCGGTGACCGGTCCTGGGTCGATGACCCGCCCCGGTCCGACAACCGATTCGAGTACGCCCCTGGTCCGGCCCACGGCATCGGGGCTGTTGACGACGGCGGGCGTGCCGCCGAGCCGTTCCACCGTGGGCGGCGTGGTCGCGCCGCTCGCCTGGGCCTCGGCGGCGACGATCCGATCGATGCCGGCGAGCACCCTCGTGCGCACGTCGTCGAGGTAGGTGCGCACATTGATCAGGAGCTCGGCCCGGTCGGGGATGATGTTTGCCTTCGTGCCCGCATTCAGCGCGCCCACCGTGAGCACGGCCATGTCCGTTCCGGCGACCTCCCGGGACACCACGCCCTGGAGCCGCTGGACGGTCGCCGCGGCCATCAGGACCGGGTCCACCGTCGCCTCGGGGCGGGAGCCGTGCCCTCCCCGCCCGAAGAGGGTCACCCTGAGTTCGTCGCTCGCCGCGAACGAGGGGCCGGGCCGGAGCCCGAGCGTGCCGGCGGGGATCGGGGCGACGTGCTGGCCGAGCACGACGTCGGGGCGCGGCACCTTCTCGTACAGCCCGTCATCGAGCATGCTCCGGGCCCCGGCGCCCAGTTCCTCCGCAGGCTGGAACAGCGCGACCACGGTTCCGAGCCATGGCTGGGGGTGCGTCGCGAGCACCATGGCCGCACCCATCAGGCAGGCCACATGAACGTCATGCCCGCAGGCGTGCATCACCCCCGCCACCGTGCTCGAATAGGGGAGCCCCGTGTCCTCGGTGACCGGGAGCGCGTCCATGTCAGCGCGCAGCAGCACGACGGGTCCTTCACCCCGGCGCAGTACCCCCACCACACCGTGGCCACCGATGCTCTCGTGCACCTCATAGCCGTGCTCCCGCAGCCACCCGGCCGCGATCCCGGCCGTCCGGTGCTCCTGCTCGGACAGTTCCGGGTGTGTGTGCAGATCCTCGTAGACCGACCTCAACCGCGCCTTCAGGCTCGCGTCCATGGCTGGAGCCTAGCCTGCGGCCGCGCGCTTATGGCAGGCCTGAACATGCAGGACGTCCATGAAGGGCGGCCGTGGCAAGGGACCAGGGCCCCAGCCCACATCGAACGGGATGGGCCCCATCAGTCGGGCCGGGGCCGGCGCGTGGCCTCAGGCCGGCAGCGGACCCGGCCCTGGGATCCGCTCGAACACGAGCGTGGTCTCCGTGTGTCCCACCACCGGGTCGGTCGCGAGGTTGTCCAGGACCCAGTCGCGCAGCTCCTCGGTACTCCCCACCGCGATGTGCAGCAGGTAGTCCACCGCGCCCGACGTGTGGAACGTCGCGAGGACCCCTGGCAGCTGCGGCACGCGGGCGGTGAAGGCGTCGATCTGGTCGCGGTCGTGGGCCCTCAGGCGCACTGAGATGAGGGCCTGGACGCTCCGGCCAACCGCAGCAAGGTCCACCTTCGCCTCGAAGCCCGTGATGATGCCCCGCTCCGACAGGGCGCGCGTGCGCATGAGCGCCGTCGAGGGGGCGATCCCCACGAGTTCCGCGAGCTGCTTGTTCGTGATGCGGGCGTCCTCGGCGAGGGCCGCGAGGATCCTGCGGTCCACCTCGTCGAGCGGCTCGCCGCCCGGGGGATGATGTCCCGCGGCGTTCTGCGGTCGGCCGGAGCTCGGCGTGGTCACAGGGGGTTCTCCTTGGTCGGGGCCGACCCCATGATATGCGAGCCGCCTCACACGTGCCCCACTCTAGCCGCCGGGCGCCCCGACATGACGCACGACGGCGCGTGGTCGCCGGGCGCCGCCGGCCCGGCCATACGGCGGTGCCCGCCAGCTGCCGCCCGTGCCGGAGCGCCGTTCAGCGGTCGGCCCGGTGTACGGCCCAGGAGGCAGCGGCCGTCGTGAGCGCGATCCCCGCGACTCCGAGCACGAGCGCGTTCCAGCCCCATGAGTAGAGCACGAGCCCGCCGGCCCACCCCAGCAGGCTCGAGCCGCCGTAGTAGCCGAGGTTGTACAGCGATGCGGCCTGCGCGCGTCCCGAGGCGGCGATCGCCCCGGTCCACCCGGACGCGATGCCGTGCGCCGCGAAGAACCCGGCGGTGAACACGAGCAGCCCTGCGAGGACCACCGCGAGCGACTCCGCGACGAGGGCGATCGCACCGGCCGCCATCGCCAGCGTGCTGGCCACCATCACGGGGCGCCGCCCGTACCGGGTGGTGAGGCGGGCCGCGAAGCCGGAGCTGAACGTGCCCGAGAGGTAGGCGAGGAACAGGAGGCTCGAGAGGCTCGCTGGCAGCCAGAACGGCCCGGCCTCGAGCCGGAAGCCGAGGTAGTTGTAGACCGCCACGAATGAGCCCATGAGCAGGAACGCCTGGGCGTAGAGGGCGAGCAGCCGGGGGCTGCGCAGCTGCCTGCCGAGCTGGCGGACCGCCGCACGTGCGGCGGCCCGCACCCCGCCCGCAGTATGGGGAGCGGGGGAGAAGCCGCGGGCCTTGGGCGCGAGGGCGATGAACGCGACGGCCGCTGCGGCGCCGAGGACCGAGACGGCCATGACGGCGAGTCGCCAGCCCAACGCGTCCGCGAGCGGGCCGGCGACGAGGCGCCCCGCGAGGCCGCCCACCGTGGTGCCGGCGATGTACGTTCCCGCCGCGACGGCCGCGTGCGTCCGGCTGACCTCCTCGCTCAGGTAGGCGATCGCGATCGCCGGGACCGAACCCAGCGCGGCACCTTCGAGGAAGCGCAGCACGAGCAGCAGCTCGAACGTGGGAGCGAGGGGGCCGAGGAGGCCCAGGACCGTGGCTGCGACGATGCCCGCCCGCATGGTCCCGATGCGCCCGATCCGATCCGCGACGAAGGACCACGGCAGCACGGCGACGGCGAGGCCGATCGTCGCGAGGGAGACGGTGAGCGCCGCGCGGGCCGGATCGATGCCGAGCTCGGAGGCGAGCCGGGGGAGAAGCGCCTGGGGCGAGTACAGCTGGGCGAACGTCGCCACGCCCGCGAAGGCGAGGGCCGCGATGAGCCTGCGGTAGCCGCGGCTCCCCTTGGGATGGCCCTCCCAGCGGGCCTGGGCGGCGGGGGCTGTGTCCGGGGCTGCGCTCATGCGTCCAGCCTAGGAACGCGCCATCCATGCGTCCAATACACTGATCACGTCAATGTATGTCGAGAATGCATAGGTTAGAGATGCCTGCCGTCCGCCCGCCCGAGCCGCTCCACGGAGAGCTGGCCCGCCTCCTGCCGCTCCTGCCCGTGCTCGACGCCGTCGGGCAGACCCGCCACGTCACCGCCGCCGCGGAGCTCCTGGGCGTGCCCCAGCCCACGGTGAGCCGGGCGCTCGCGCGGGCGGCCGCCGTCGTGGGCGCCGAGCTCGTGCGGAAGGAAGGGCGCGGGATCCGGCTGACCCCCGCGGCGGAGCAGCTGCTGCCCTCCGTCCGCACCGCCTTGACCGAGCTGCAGCGCGGCCTCGATGCGCTGCACGAGCGGCAGCACGAGGCCCGGGGCGTGGTGCGGCTGAGCTTCCAGATGACGTTCGGGGAGTCCGCGGTGCCCGTGTTCGTGAGCGGGTTCCGTGCGCATCACCCCAACGTCCGCTTCGAGCTGATCCAGGGCTCGCGGCAGAGCTGCCTTGACGCTCTCGGAGAGGGGCGGGTCGACCTCGCCATCGTCTCGCCGCGGCCCGGGCCCACCCGCGAGGTCGACAGCGCGACGCTCCACGTCCAGCCGGTGCGCCTCGCCGTTCCGGCCGGCCACCGGCTCGCGGGGCGTCCCTCGGTGCGGCTGGCGGAGGTGGCGGGTGAGCCGTTCGTGGCGCTCGAGCGCGGCTTCGGGATGCGCAGCATCCTCGACCGGCTGGGCAGGGACGCGGGCTTCACGCCGGACATCGCCTTCTCGGGCCAGGACTCGCGCACGCTCCTCGGGCTCGTGTCCGCGGGCCTCGGCGTGGCGCTCGTGCCGCCGTCCACCGCCGGACACGGTGCCGTCTACGGGTCGACCCGCCACGGCAGTGGGCTCGGGTGGGCCGAACTAGCCCTCGCGGATCCCGGCGCGTACCGCGAGATCGGGCTCGTGTGGCCGCGGATCGTCGGGGAACCGCCGCAGGTGCGCATGTTCCGCGAGCACGTCCTCGCGCTCGATGCGGACACGCTCGCGGACGCCTTCGGCCGTTAGGCCCCAGATTGCGGGGTCTCTGGCAGCGCGTTGAGGGGTCATGTCCCTGCGGTGAGGGGTCAGTGGCCGAAGCGTTCGGGGTCCGTAGCCTCGGGCCCGCGTCCGTCGAGGGCGTCGAACGCCTCGAGCTCGGCCGGCGTCAGGTCGAATCCGAAGACGTCGAGGTTCTGGGCCAGGCGCTCGCGGTGGGAGGACTTCGGGATCGCGACGAGGCCCTGCTGCGTGTGCCACCGCAGCACCGCCTGCGCGGGCGTCACGCCGTGCGCCTCGGCGGCGGCGACCACCGCCGGTTCGGAGAGGAGCTCCTTGCCGCGCCCGATCGGCGTATATGACTCGGTGACCGTGCCGTTTCCCGCGTTGAACGCGCGCATGTCTTGCTTGGTCCAGTAGGGGCTGATCTGGAGCTGGTCCACGTCCGGCGCCACACCCGTCGCCGCGACGACGCGCCGCACGTGGTCCGGGAAGAAGTTGGACAGGCCGATCGAGCGGACCTTGCCTCCCTCGCGGAGCGCGATGAGCCCCTCCCACGCCTGGACGTACGTGTCCTGGTCGGGGTTCGGCCAATGGATGAGGTACAGGTCGAGGTAGTCGACGCCGATCCTCCGCACGGCGTTCTCCCACGCCGTCCTGACGCCGTCCACGCTGTGCCATTCCCGGTTGAACTTGCTCGTGATGAACAGTTCCTCCCGAGGCAGCCCCGACCGGCGCAGGCCCTCGCCGACGCCGGCCTCGTTGCCGTAGTTCTCCGCCGTGTCGACGTGCCTGTACCCGAGCTCGAGGGCCGTCACGACCGTGTCGGCCACCTGGGCGTCGTCGAGCGGCCACGTTCCGAGGCCGATCTGCGGGATGGAGTATCCGGATGCGAGCTGGATCATCGGTGCGGTTGCCATGGCCCCCAGCCTATGGCCCGTGTCGCAGGAAGGGACCCCGTGTCGCAGCAAGGTGGCCCCACGTGGGTCAGGGGGCGAAGCGCGCCACGACGTCGGCTGCGGGCTCCTCGCGCGCGTCGCGCCACGCCGTGCCCGCCCACAGGCTCGTGCGGTCCGGGCTGCCGGCCTTCACCGACGCTGCGCGGAGCGGCGCCGTGAGATGGTGCACCACCGGATACGCGGCGGGCGCGTCGGCGAGCCGTCGCATGAACCCGTTCTCGAGCCCGCGCGCGAACTTTCCCGAGAAGGCCCGCGTCGGAGCGGTGCGGGTGAACTCGCCCGAGGCCAGCGCGGCCCGGTGCACCGGGTTCGTCCCGGCCTCGGGAGTTCGCAGGAACGCCGTGCCGAGCTGGACGGCGTCCGCACCCGCGGGGCGGGCGGCAGCGGCGTCGTCGGGCGTCCCGATCCCGCCCGCCGCGACGAGGGGAAGCGCGACGGCGCCGCGCACCTGGGCGACGAGCTCGGCGAGGGTCCCGGCGAACGGCGCCAAGCCGAGGAAGGCCCCCGAGTGGCCGCCGGCATCCGGGTGCTGCACGACCAGCGCGTCCGCCCCGAGCTCCGCGGCGAGGGCGGCCTCCTCGGGGCCCGTGACGGTCTGCAGCACGAACGAGCCGGCCGTCTTCAGCGCCTCGACGGCGTCCCAGCGGGGTGTGCCGAACGTGAAGGAGACGACGGCGGGTGCGCGCGTCAGGAGGAGGTCGAGCTTCGCCGGGTACGCGTCGTCGTCCGCCCAGTGCGCCTCCGGCACGTCAGCGCCGACCGCCTCGGCCTCGGGGCGCAGGCGCTCGCGGTAGGCGAGGACGGCGTCCCGGTCGACCTCCTCCGTGCTCGGCACGAACAGGTTGACTCCGAAGGGCAGGCCCGCGGCCTCCATGATGTCGAGTTCGGCCGCGAGGGCCGCCGCCGTCTTGAGCCCGCCTCCCAGGAATCCGAGCCCGCCCGCGCGGCCCACGGCCTGCGCGAGCTCGGGTCGGCTCGGGCCTCCCGCCATCGGTGCGGCGACGACGCCGTTGCCGAACAGGTCACCGGGCAGTTTCGAGGGCGCGTCCATATCCCTCACCCTAGTCATTAGGCTGTGAGGGTGAGCACGAACAGCGCCCAGGGCCGCCCCGACGCGACCGAAACCGTCACCATGATCGGCCTCGACATCGGGGGCACCAAGACTCGCGGCATCAAGGTCGTCGACGGCGAGGTCGTCGCCGACCTCGAGGTGGGCAGCGCGAATGTCCAGAACGTGAGCCGCGAGACGGCGGCCGCGAACCTCGCCGAGCTGTTCGCCAGGCTCGACGCCGCCGACGTCCCGCGGGTCTTCGCCGGCGCGGGCGGGATCGACACGGAGGCGGACGCCGAGGCCCTGGCCGCGCTGATCCGCCCCAACGCCCCCGGGGCGCACGTGAGCGTGGTCCACGACTCGCGACTCCTCCTCGCCGCGGGCGGGGCTCGGACCGGCGTCGCGGTGATTGCGGGGACCGGGTCCGCCGCGTGGGGCGTCAACGGCGACGGCGTCGAGGCCCGCGCAGGCGGCTGGGGATACCTGCTCGGAGACGAGGGCAGCGGCTACTGGCTGGGGCGGGAGGCCGTCCGCTACAGCCTGCACCGCATGAACCTCGGCCTCGAGGCGGACCTCCTCACCGATGCGCTCCTCGACAGCACTGGCCTGAACGAGCCCAACGAGCTCATCGCCCACTTCCACGCCCCCGAGACCGGCCGGCGGTACTGGGCCCAGCAGTCCCGGATCGTGACGGAGGCGGCCGACGCCGGCCACGTCGGCGCGCGCTTCATGGTGGACCAGGCCGCCCACGACCTCGCGCGCATGGCCGCCCAGGTGGCCCGCCAGCTCGAACTCGAGGGGCCCGTGATCCTCGGCAGCGGCCTCGGGATGCACGTGCGCCGGATCCAGGACGGGTTCCGCACTGGACTCGCGGAGCAGGGCATCACCGACGTGCGGATCCTGGACCGCGACCCGATCTTCGGCACGATCGAGCTCGCCGCGGAGTCTGGCGGCGGGGGATCGGCCGGAGTAGCCTGAGGCACGGTGCCGCGCGGCCGCGCGGCGGCCCCGCACGTTCGAATTCGCGGGAGGAGGTGGATCGAGATGAGTGTTACCGCCATCGAGCACGCCCAGCTCACACAGATCCCTTCCACCGCCCGGAGGCCGCGCGCCATCTGAGACGACGCCACGTCCCGGGCCCTTTCCCGAGGACTCACCGTGACATCCCAGACCCGGGCCGGAGCGCTGGCCTGCCTCCACGACTACGGGTACACGCCCGCCGTCGCCCAGTACTTCCCACCAGATCAGCCGACCCGGCCGGCCCGCGCCGTGCGTGTGGACCGCAACCGCGTGCTCGTCGCCACAGAGCACGGCCTCGAGGGCATCGCCCTCCCCGGTTCCCTTCCCGACGGACCGATCGTCACCGGCGACTGGCTCCGCCTCGAACTGACGGCGGACGGCCCGCGCGCCGTCGGGATCCTGCCCCGCACGAGCCTGCTGCGCCGCAAGGACGCCCACGACGGCACGGACCGCGAGCAGCTCCTCGCGGCGAACGCGGACGTGGTCGCAGCCGTCGTGCCCGTGGACCGTCCCCTCAGCGAGAACCGGCTCGAGCGCACGCTCGTGGCCATCTGGGACTCCGGTGCGGTCCCGCTCGTCGTCGTCACCAAGGCGGACATTGTCGGGATGGCGGACGACGTCGTCGCCCGCCTCGCGCTCGACTCCGGCGGCGCCGCCGTGGTCACCACCGCCGCCTCGACCGGTGACGGTCTGGACGAGCTCGCGGCCCACGTCCCGCACGGCACGACGATGGCGCTCCTCGGCCCCTCAGGGGCCGGCAAGTCCACCCTTGTCAACGCGCTCGTGGGCCGAGAGGTCCAGAGCACCGGGCTCGTGCGGGTCGCGGACGGGCGCGGCCGGCACACCACGACCGCCCGCGAGCTCGTGCCGATCCCCGGCGGCGGCGTGCTGCTCGACACGCCCGGCGTGAGGGGGTTCGGCCTCTGGAACGCGGACGCCGGACTGGCCGAGACGTTCGCGGACATCGAGCAGCTGGCGCGCAGGTGCCGTTTCTCGGACTGCGCCCACGGCAGCGAGCCCGGCTGTGCCGTGCGCGGCGCGCTCGAGACCGGCTCGCTCGAGCGGCGCCGCTGGGACAGCTATACCAAGATGCAGCGCGAGCTCGCCCGCCTGCACCGCAGCCAGGACGTCCTCGCAAGGAAGGAGTACTCCAGGGCCATGCAGCGCCGCATGAACGACCGCAGTGAACGGGATGCCTACCGGCGCCGAGCCGAGGGATCACGCTGGTAGGCTCGCACCAGCACGCCCAGACAGACAGATTCCTCCGCAACCACTGAGGTGCATGTGTCCGAGCCCATGATCGAGTTCCGTGAGGTGAGCAAGGTGTACGGCGGCCTGACGGCCGTCGACCGGCTGAGCCTGGGTGTGCCCCGCGGCCAGATCACGGTCTTCGTCGGGCCGTCCGGCTGCGGGAAGACCACGTCGCTGCGCATGGTCAACCGGATGGTCGAGCCGACCTCGGGGACCATCACGGTGGACGGCCGCGACGCCACCGCCCAGCCCGCGCCGCTCCTGCGCCGCTCGATGGGGTACGTCATGCAGTCCGCCGGCCTCATGCCGCACCGCAGCGTCCTGGACAACATCGCCACGGTCCCGCGTCTGAACGGCGTCTCCCGAGCGTCTGCCCGCGACCGCGCGCGGGAGCTGCTCGCCGTCGTCGGCCTTCCGGAGAACCTCGGCGGAAGGTACCCGGCCCAGCTCTCCGGCGGCCAGCAGCAGAGGGTCGGCGTGGCGCGCGCTCTCGCAGCGGACCCGCCCGTGCTCCTCATGGACGAGCCGTTCAGCGCCGTGGACCCAGTGGTGCGGCACGAGCTGCAGCAGGAACTGCTCCGCCTCCAACGCGACCTCGGCAAGACGATCATCTTCGTCACGCATGACATCGACGAGGCCGTGCTGCTCGGGGACACGATCGCCGTCTTCGCCGTGGGCGGGCGGCTCGCGCAGGTCGCCGGCCCGGAGGAGCTCCTGCGGGCCCCCGCGGACGAGTTCGTCTCCGGATTCGTGGGCCGGGACCGGGGCTTCCGGCACCTCGGCTTCTACGACGACGCGGGCCTCGCGGTCGGACGCGCCGAGACGGTGCCGGCCGCGGACGTCGCGACGGCGCGCGTCCCAGACTGGGCGGTGGCCGTGGACGGAGCCGGTCGGCCGGTCGGCTGGGCCGGCCCGTCGTTCCCCGGGTCGCTCGTGAGCGGGGGATCGCTCCACCGCGCCGGCAGCACGCTCCGGTCCGCGCTCGATGCCGCGCTGTCATCGCCGTCCGGCCGCGGCGTGGTGGTGGACGACGCCGGCCGCCTCCTCGGCACGGTCGGCGCAGCCGAGGTGATCGCCCACGCGGACCGGCGGCGCACCCAGTCCCAGCGCGAGCGCGGCGCGGTGGTGGCATCGGCGGGAACTTCCGACGGCACGGGGAACGCCTGATGGAGTGGGCGGTCGCCAACTCCGGGCGAATCCTCGGGCTCGCGGGGCAGCACCTCCTCCTCGCCGTCCTTCCGCTTCTGCTGGGCCTGGTGATCAGCCTCCCGCTCGCGCAGGCCGTGCGGCACCGGCGCGGCTGGCGGGCGGTCCTCCTGACCCTCAGCTCAGTGCTCTACACCGTGCCCTCGCTCGCGCTCTTCATCATCCTGCCGGTGGTCCTGGGTACGCGGATCCTCGATCCCGTCAACGTCGTCGTGGCCCTCACCGTGTACGCCGTCGCCCTGCTCGTGCGGTCCGCGCTGGATGCCCTCGACTCGGTCGACGGGGAGCTGAGCCTCGCGGCGACGGCCATCGGACACACCGCCACGACCCGGTACTTCCTCGTGGACCTGCCCCTCTCGATGCCCGTGCTCATCGCCGGCCTCCGGGCGGTGTCCGTCAGCAACATCTCGCTCGTCTCCGTGGCGGCGCTTGTGGGGATGCCGAACCTCGGGATCCTGTTCACGGAAGGCCTCCAGCGCGGATTCATCACCGAGATCGTCGTCGGGCTCGTGGGAATCCTCGTCCTCGCGCTCCTCATGGACCTCGCGCTCGTCCTCGCCGGCCGGGGCCTCGCGCCCTGGGCGCGGCACACGGACGGCGTGGGACGGAGGAAGGCGGCCCGCGCATGAGCCTCCTCGAGCAGACCTGGGCGTGGCTCACCGACCCGATGAACTGGAGCGGGTACGCCGGCATTCCCGCCCGGCTCGGCGAGCACGCCTTCTACACGATCCTGACCGTGGCCATTGCGGCCGTGATCGCCCTCCCCATCGGGGCATACGTGGGGCACACGGGGCGCGGGCGCGTCGTCGTGGTCGGGCTCGCCGGTGCGCTGCGCGCCGTCCCGACCCTCGGGCTCCTCGTCCTGTTCGTGCTGCTGGCCGGAATCGGGCTCATGCCGCCCATCTGGGCGCTGGTCATCCTGAGCGTCCCGCCGCTCCTCGCGGGCACGTACTCCGGCATCGCGGCAGTGGACCCCGTGGTGGTGGACGCTGCCCGTGCGCAGGGCATGCGGGAAGATCAGGTGCTGCTCGGGGTCGAGCTCCCCAACGCACTCCCGGTGATCTTCGGCGGGCTCCGTGCTGCCGTGCTGCAGGTGATCGCGACCGCCACCGTGGTCGCGTACACCAACCTCGGCGGGCTCGGCCGGTACATCTTCGACGGCCTCGCGCTCTCGGACTACCCCCAGATGCTCGGTGGCTCCGTGCTCGTGGCCGCGCTCGCCGTCGTCACCGACCTCGTTCTCGGCGCGCTCCTGCGCGTCCTGGGCCCACGCTCGTCCTCCGCCGCGAAGCCCGAGGCTCCCGCGGCGGCCGTACAGGAAGGAATCTCATGATCCAGCAGATGCCCGTCACCCGCCGCACGGCGCTCACCGCCGTGACGGCGGGGCTCGGCCTCAGCCTCGCCCTGAGCGCGTGCGGGGGGTCCTCGAACCCGCTGAGCTCCGGAAGCGCGGCGGCGTCCGGCGGCTCCGGCAAGGCGCTCGTCATCGGCTCGGCGGACTTCACCGAGAGCCAGATCATCGCCGAACTGTACGCCGGCGCCCTCAACGCGGCGGGGGTCCAGGCCAGCACGAAGCCGAACATCGGCGCCCGTGAGGTCTACTACAAGGCACTCCAGGACGGCTCGATCGACGTGGTTCCCGACTACACCGGGAATCTCCTCCTGTATGTGGATCCGAAGGCCACGCAGGTCTCGGCCTCGGACATCGCCGGCGCGCTGCCGGGCAAGCTGCCGCAGGGGCTCGGGATCCTCGACCCCGCCAAGGCCGAGGACAAGGACGCGATGGTTGTCACCAAGGCCACCGCGGCCAAATACAGCCTCAAGAGCATCGAGGACATGGCCAAGGTCTGCAGCGATCTCGTCATCGGCGCTCCCGCCACGTTCGAGAAGCGCGCCTACGGCCTCCCGGGGCTCAAGGACAAGTACAACTGCGTGCCGAAGCAGTTCTCGCCCATGAGCGACGGCGGCGGCCCGGTCACGCTCAAGGCGCTCATTGACAACGACATCCAGGTGGCCGACATCTTCACCACCACCCCATCCATCGCGGACAACGGACTCGTGGTCCTGGACGACCCCAAGAACAACTTCATCGCGCAGCAGGTGGTGCCGCTCGTGAGGACGGACACCGTCTCGGACAAGGCGAAGGCCGCCCTCAACGCGGTCTCGAAGCAGCTCACGACCGATGACCTGGTGAACCTCAACCGGGCGGTGAGCGGCAGCCAGAAGCAGTCGCCCGCGGACGCGGCCAAGGCATGGCTCAAGGAGAAGGGCCTCGCCTCCTGACCCTGCCCGCGTGCCACAGGGTGTGATCAGCATCGCAGGATGCTGCCCACACCCTGTGGCATTCTTGTCAGATGGCCCAGTTCACGCAGTCCTCCAAGCTCCACAACGTCCTGTACGACATCAGGGGCCCGATCCTGGAGGCTGCCCAGCAGATGGAGGCCGAGGGACACCGCATCCTCAAGCTCAACATCGGCAACCCGGCGCCGTTCGGCTTCGAGGCGCCGGACGCGATCCTCGTGGACATGATCCGCCACCTGCCCCACGCGCAGGGCTATAGCGACTCCCGCGGCATCTTCTCCGCTCGCACAGCCGTCTCGCAGTACTACCAGACCCGCGGAATCCAGAACATCCATGTGGACGACATCTACCTCGGCAACGGGGTCTCCGAGCTCATCACGATGTCCCTCATGGCGCTCCTCGAGCAGGGCGACGAGATCCTCGTCCCCATGCCGGACTACCCGCTGTGGACCGCCTCGGTGTCCCTCGCCGGAGGCCGCGCGGTCCATTACCTGTGCGACGAGGACCTCGAATGGGAGCCCGACCTGGAGGACCTCGAGTCGAAGATCACGCCCCGGACCAAGGGCATTGTGGTGATCAACCCCAACAACCCGACCGGGGCCTTGTACTCGGACACGACGCTGCGGCGCATCGTCGAGCTCGCCGAGAAGCACGGGCTCATCATCTTCGCCGACGAGATCTACGAGAAGATCCTCTACGAGGACGCAACTCACACCAACCTGGCCGCGTTCACGGGCGAGGACGTACTGTGCCTGACGTTCTCCGGCCTGTCCAAGGCGTACCGGGTGTGCGGCTACCGCGCCGGTTGGATGGCCATCTCCGGGCCAAAGAAGGACGCTGCCGACTACCTCGAGGGCATCAACCTGCTGGCCAACATGCGCCTGTGCGCGAACGTGCCCGCCCAGCACGCGATCCAGACCGCGCTCGGCGGCTACCAGAGCATCAACGACCTCATCCTCCCGGGGGGCCGGCTCCTCGAGCAGCGCAACAAGGCGTACGAGATGCTCAACGCGATCCCGGGCGTCTCGACGAAGCAGGCCAAGGGGGCGCTGTACCTCTTCCCGAAGCTTGATCCGGAGGTCTACCGGATCCGGGACGATGAGAAGTTCGTCCTCGACCTGCTGCGGGATCAGAAGATCCTGCTCTCCCACGGACGGGCGTTCAACTGGCACGCGCCGGACCACTTCCGCATGGTGACCCTCCCCGCCGTGGCGGACATCGAAGAGGCCATGGGCCGTATGGCAGACTTCCTCAGCAGGTACCAGGGGAACTGATCCGGGCTCTCGCCCGGGTCGCGCGCAGCGAGGGGGCGGCATGAGCAAGCGCAGGGCGGGCCACGGCTTCGGTGAGGCACCCGAGGACTTCCTCGTGGTCGGCCCGGGCTTCAGACTCGCGGGCATCGACACCTCCGCGACGCCGGGATTCAAGGGGGGCAAGGCCGAGGGGGAGGCCGTCCTCACCCAGAGGGACCCCCACCTCGCCGACCTGCAGGAGCGGCTCTTCGCCGAGGGCATGGGCGGCGGGGTCCGCTCACTTCTGCTGATCCTCCAGGCCATGGACACGGCAGGGAAAGGCGGGATGATCAGCCACGTGGTCGGTGCGGTCGACGTCCAGGGAGTCCAGTTGGCCGCCTTCAAGACGCCCACGGACGAGGAGAAGCAGCACGACTTCCTGTGGCGCATCGAGCGGCAGCTCCCCAAGCCCGGCATGCTCGGGTGCTTCGACCGCTCCCACTACGAGGACGTCCTGATCCACCGCGTGCACGGTTGGGCCGACGAGACCGAGCTGGAGCGCCGCTACTCCGCGATCCAGGACTTCGAGGCGCATCTCCATGCCTCCGGCACCGAGATCATCAAGGTCATGCTCCACATCAGCAAGGCGGAACAGGGGCGGAGGCTCGCCGCACGGCTCGACGACCCGACCAAGTACTGGAAGTTCAACCCCGGCGACATCGCCGAGCGCCGGCTCTGGGACTCCTACATGGAGGCGTACCAGATCGCGATCGAGCGGACGAGCACCCCATACGCGCCCTGGTACGTGGTCCCTGCCGACAACAAGTGGTACGCACGACTCGTGGTCCAGGAGCTGCTGGTCGCGGCGCTCGAGAGGATGGACCCGCAGTGGCCCGGGCCCGGTTACGACATCGAGGAGCAGAAGAGGCTTCTGGCCGAGAGCTGAACGGCTCCCTGTGCGCGTGACCTTCGGCACTGTGCGGCGCTTCGCCGGTGCGGCACGCTGTGGCCATGGCTGGAGAGCGGAAGGGCCCAGACCGTGTTCTGATCACGGTCCTCGCCGTCATCGCGGTGCTCGTCGTCGGGTCGCTCGCGATCGTCCTGCTGAGGGGGCAGCCGCAGCAGCTCGACCCCAAGTCTCCCGCCGGTGTCGTGCAGCGCTACGCGGCGGCCGTCGTCGACAGCGATCAGGCGGAGGCCCAGCAGTACCTGTCGCAGAGAGCGCTGGCCAACTGCGCCGGGGGCTACTCCGGTGCGATCGGTGCCTCGAACGATCTCCGGATCACGCTCGGGTCCGAGACGGTCCGCGACTCCACCGCGACGGTGGTCGTGGGGATCACGCGATCCGGCGGCGCCGGCCCGTTGGGCTCCGGCGAGTACACGGAAGATGGCGTCTTCCAGCTCGTCAAGGCCGACGGCACGTGGTACATCGACTCGGCGCCTTACAGTCTCCTTGCCTGCGTGCCCAAGGGCGTGACGTATTGAGTGCGGCTCAGCAGACGGTCCGGCGGCTGATCGTCTACCTCCTGCTCTTCGCCCTCGTCGTGATCGCCGCGATCGGGCTCAGCGGGCTCCTGACACGTGCACTGGACATGAGCCCGGTGCTCGTGGGGTCGACTGCCGGGGGACTCGCGCTGTCCCTCGCCTTCACGGTGATCGGCGGACCCCTCGCCGCGGTCCTCTGGTGGTTCCTGTTCAGGCGGCTCGGAGACCAAGCGGAGCGGAGCGCCCTGTCATGGGGCCTCTACATCGCAGGGCTCTACACAGCGGCCCTCGTCACTGCCGCCTCGGAGCTGCTGGCGCTGCTCGCCTCGCTGACGGAGGGCAGGACACAGGGCTGGAACGGGTTCCTCGCGATCGGCCTCGTCTGGCTTGCCGTGTGGCTCTGGCACCGGTGGATGTGGCGGCACCCGGGCAAGGGGCCGCTCCGCCTCCCGGACGTCCCTGCCATCCTCGGCGCAGCCTATGGCCTCGTGCTCGGTGCGTCGATGGCAGCCGCGGCGCTGGGTGGGCTCCTCGAGCAGGCCGTCGGCACGGTGACCGGCGCCTCAACGATCGCGGGCACTCTGGAGGGTGTGCCCTGGTGGCGGTCCGTGCTCGCCTCGGTCATCTGGGCAGCCGGTGGAGCCCTGGTATGGATCTGGCACTGGTACGGGGAGGGCGGCCGCCGCCTGCGGACGGGGCTCAGCGACGTCGCCCTCGTCCTGGTCGGCATCTTCGGGGCCGGCGCGGCGACGCTGGGCGGGGCCGGGACGGCGCTCTTCGTGGTGCTGCGGCTCCTCTTCGACCGCGGCCCGGAGCCGCTCGCCCTCTTGCTCGAACCGCTCCCGCCTGCCCTCGCGGCGGCCGCCGCCGGAGGCCTGGTGTGGGCCTACCACTGGCCGCTCGTTGCCGTGCGCGGTGCGGCCGCGCGACAGGCGGCACGGCTCGTCACCGCCGGCGTGGCCGTGGTCGGAGCGGCCTCAGGCATCGGCGTCATTGTCAACGCGGTGCTGTCATTGGCGACGCCGACCCTCGCCGGCACAAACGCGCTGACGCTCCTGCTCGGAGGCATAGCATCGCTCGCCGTGGGCGGAACCGTCTGGTGGCTCGTCTGGAAGCCCACACGTGCGCTCTCGGAGCCAGTGTCGGTCCGTCCGGCGGGACGGCGCGTCTACCTCGTCGTCATCTTCGGAGTGAGCGCCGTGGCGGCCCTCGTGACCCTTCTGGTCATCGGATACCAGGTGTTCCAGTTCGCGCTGTCCGCCGGCGGTGGCGTCTCCCTGGTGGGGAGGGTCCGGGCCCCGCTCGGGATCCTCGTAGCGACGGCACTCGCGGCCGGCTACCACTTTGCCGTGTGGCGGCACGACAGGGCGGCGCTCTCCGCCGTGCAGGGCCCCCGGCGCACGGGCGGGCGCGTCTTCCTGGTCACGTCCCTGGACCCTGCGCCGTTCGCGCGGGCGATCGAGGACGCCACAGGCGCCACCGTCAAGGTCTGGCGGCGGGCAGAGGCTCCCGCCGGCGCCGCGCCGGCTTCCGTGCGGGCAACCCTGCCTCCGGCCGGGGACGGGGAACACGTCGCGGTACCGGCCCCCGCGCCCGAGGACGTCGCCCGCGCCCTCTCGGGGATAGTGGCCAAGCGTGTCCTGGTTCTCGTCGGGCCAGCAGAGCGGATCGAGGTCGTCAGCCTCGAAGACTGAGCGCCAGGGCGTGACCCCGGGCGCTCAGGCGTCGTCGTTGGGGCGGCGGGCGGCGTCCAGCCTTCGTCGTGCCCCCTCGAGCCACTCCTCGCACCGTGCCGCGAGGGCCTCGCCCCGCTCCCACAGCGCGAGTGACTCCTCGAGGCTCACGCCGCCCGCCTCAAGGCGGGATACCACCGCCACCAGCTGTTCGCGGGCGTCCTCGTAGCTGAGCTCCTCGAACGTCTCCGGGGTCTTCTCACTCATGGGATGGTCCTTTCTGGGCTGGTGCGGTCTGGTCCCCGCGGTGCGTGATGTCTGGGAGCTCGCCGTCGCTGTGCGCGGCGATGGTGCCGCGTGCGAGCCGGACGCGCAGCGCGGTCCCGGCCGGGGCGTCTCCGGGCGAGCGCACCACGGCGGCGGCGGGCCCGTCGAGGATCTGCACCACGGAGTAGCCGCGGTCGAGCGTCTGCTGCGGGGAGAGGGCGCGGACTTGTGCCCGCAGGTGAGCCACGGCGTCGGCAGCGCGCACGACGGCGCCGCTCACCGCCGCGTGCGACCTCACCCGGAGCCTCTCGAGTTCCTCGTGGCGTCCCTGCACCATGGTCTGCGGGGCCGCGAGTACCGGTCGGCTGCGGATCGAGGCGAGCCGCTCGGACTCGCGCTCCACGAAGAGCCGGACCTGCCGGTCGATCCGGTCCCTGCACTGCCTCACCCTCAGGAGCTCCTCGGCCACGTCGGGGACGATCCGCTTGGCCGCGTCCGTGGGGGTCGAGGCACGCAGGTCAGCCACGTCGTCGAGGATGGGGCGGTCGGCCTCGTGGCCAATCGCGCTCACCACCGGGGTCCGGGCGTCGGAGACGGCACGGACGAGCGCCTCGTTGCTGAACGGGAGCAGGTCCTCGAGCGAGCCGCCGCCGCGGGCGATCACGATCACGTCCACGTCTTGGTGGGAGTCGAGCTCCCGGAGGGCGGCCATGACCTCGGAGACGGCGTTGACCCCCTGGACGGCGACCTCGCGGATCTCGAAGGCCACGGCCGGCCAACGCAGGGCCGCGTTGCGGAGCACGTCCTTCTTGGCGTCGGAGTCGCGCCCCGTGATGAGGCCGATCCGGTGGGGGAGCAGGGGCAGCGGCTTCTTGCGCGACTCGGAGAAGAGGCCCTCCCCGCCGAGGGCCTGTCGGAGGTTCTCGATGCGGGCCAGGAGGTCGCCGAGGCCCACCGGGCGCATGTCCCGCACCGCCATGTTGAGGCGCCCCGTCTTGAGCCACATCTCGGGCTTCACGAGGGCCACCACGCGGGAGCCCCGTTGGACCGGCTCCCGCAGGCGTGCCATCACGGTGCCCCACGCCGAGGCGGGCAGTGAGATCTCGGCGTCGACGTCCCGCAGCGTCAGGTATGCCGTCTGGCCCCGGCGGTTCATCTCGATGACCTGGCCCTCGATCCACACCTGCGGCGAGCGCTCAATGTGCTCCTTGAGCTTGCGGGAGAGCACGTGCAGCGGCCACGGGTTCTCCGGCGTGGTGTCCGCGGCGCGCTCCGGCAGCGTCGAGGCCGGGCGCTCGCCGGAGGAGCCATCTGGGCCGGCGTTCTGGCCTTCGCCCCAGCCTTCGCTCGTGCGTTCTTCCATCTCAGCCACCATAGTTCAGGAGTCTAGGCGGCTGAGCATTGTGCAGGATCACGGGTTACCCCGTAGGTGTTGGGATCGGTTTGGAGCGTTGTGGGGCGTAATATCTTGGACCGACAAAGGCGGCCCCGGCGGTGCTGGAAACACCGGACCGGGGCCTACGGTCCAAGGCCTAGTTGAGAGGCCGAACCGATGAACAAGCCTACCCCCACATTCCCCCTCGGCCAGCGGGTGCTGGTGGTCCACTCGGATGAGTTCACGACTGAGACCCGGGCCTATCTCGTGGGCCAGCGCGGGACCGTCGTCACCGGCGAGTCCGGCCAGGAGGACAACGGACTCATCGCCGTCGCCCTCGACTCCGGGATCGTGCGCACGTTCTTCCCAGCCGAGCTGGTCCCGTTCGAGGACGTCCCCGCAGGCTTCACGCCCGCCGAGGACATGGACGGGGAAATCTCGCACTTCGACGGGCCGCAGATCGAAGGCGACGGCTGGCTCATCGACACCATGTACAGCATCGAGCGCCGATCGGTCGTGTTCTGGCCCGTCATCCGCGGCGGCGACGAGGGCCAAGACCCACAGCTCACACCCTCGCAGGCCTTTGCCCTCGGCCAGTCGCTCATCGCGGCATCCCGGCGCTGGATCCTCACCCGACACACGGACGGCCACCAGTTCGAGGACGCGCACCTCGGCGAGGCGTTCCCCGTGGCCGACGCGATCGGCGGTGAGCTCTGATGCGAGACGTTCCCGTGAACCTGCTTGTGCTCGTCATCTGGCTGACCTTGATGGCCCCGATGGTCCTGTTCCCGGTCCTGCCGTGGCTCGTGCCGGGTTGGACCGCCTCGTGAACCGCTACACGCCCACGCTGGTCCTCGCGGCCGTCGCTCTGGCCGGGCTCCTGCGCGTCATCCTCGAGGCGGTCACACCCGCATAGCCGGCTTCCACGCCCCCACGGGGGCGCTGGGACCGCTCAACCGCGGCCGTCCCCCTCGGTCACGGTTGGGCGCTCCGAGCGCCGCTCGCGTGTTACTGACCCTCCCACGTACCCAGAGGGCCGCGGCTCACAATCTCCACCGAACACGACGTGCCGCCGTCGTGAGGTCCCGACTGATCACCGGCCTAGGTCCACACGTAGACGCGTCCCGAACCGGGCCGGGTCCGGTCGTCGTGGGCGAATGTCGTTGAGCGGAGACGGGGGCGGCGGGAGTTTGGGGCCGGGGTCAAGCAAAGGCGAGCCGTAGGGCCCCCGCTGTCCACGCGGCTTGAACTCGGAAGGTGCCCGGGTGCGAGGATTGACGGCATGGAATCCAAAGAGACAGTCCGCGTCCTGATCTGCTCCGAGTGCGGCGAGCGGATCGAGCTGCCCGCAACAATCACCGAGCGCGACGGCGGCAAACACACACGGATCAATATCGACGTTCGCCCTATCGAACTGCACTTCTCGGATAACCACTAGCTCCCTAAACGCCGGATCAACCATGTCCAGATTGGAGTCCGCAAATGAACAACACCGCCGAACTAACTGAGCTCCTGAGTAGCGTCCGGCAGAGTGGTGTACGGCTCCCGGTGAGCGTGTCGTCGTAGGACGAGGACGGTCACCGCGTGATCCTTCGAGAAGTCTTCTACCTCGACTCGAAAGGACGGCCGCGATGACCGTCGCACCCAACAGTATCGATCCTGCCCGTTTCCTCGAAGAGCATCTGGCCCAGGCCTCTCCGGACCTGCTGCGGGAGATGATGAGGACGTTCGTCAACGCACTGCTCTCCGCAGACGCCGACGCGGTCTGCGGAGCCTCCTACGGCACCGCCAGCCCGGAGCGCGTGAACCGGCGCAACGGGTACCGGCACCGTGACTTCGACACCCGCGCCGGCACGATCGACGTCGCGATCCCGAAGCTGCGGGCCGGGTCGTACTTCCCGGACTGGCTGCTGGAGCGGCGCCGCCGTGCCGAGGCAGCCCTGACCACCGTGGTGGCCAACTGCTACCTCCTGGGCGTCTCCACGAGGCGGATGGAGAAACTCGTCCAGACCCTCGGGATCACCGGCCTGTCCAAGTCCCAGGTCTCGGAGATGGCCAAGGACCTCGACGCCCAGGTCGAGGCCTTCCGCACCCGGCCCCTGGATGCGGGCCCATACACTTTCGTCGCCGCGGACGCGCTGACCATGCGGGTGCGCGAGGGCGGGCGTGTGGTCAAGGTCGCGGTCCTGGTCGCCACGGGGGTCAACGCCGAGGGCTACCGCGAAGTCCTTGGCCTGCAGGTCAGCTCCGCCGAGGACGGAGCCGGCTGGCTGGGGTTCTTCCGCGACCTCGTCGCCCGGGGCCTGACCGGGGTCAAGCTCGTCACCTCCGACGCCCACGCCGGTCTGGTCGCCGCGACGGGGGCGACGCTGCCCGGCGCCGCCTGGCAGCGCTGCCGCACCCACTACGCCGCCAACCTCATGTCCACCACGCCCAAGAGCTCCTGGCCCTGGGTCAAGACGCTCCTGAGCACCGTCTTCGACCAGCCCGACGCCGAGGCCGTGCACGCCCAGTTCGACCGCGTCCTGGAGACCCTCGAGCACAAGCTCCCCAAGGCCTTCGCCCACCTCGAGGACGCCCGCGAGGAGATCCTGGCGTTCACCGCATTCCCGAAGTCCATCTGGCGCCAGATCTGGTCGAACAACCCCAACGAGCGGCTCAACCGCGAGATCCGCCGGCGCACCGACGTCGTGGGCATCTTCCCCGACCGGGACTCCATCATCCGCCTCGTCGGCGCCGTACTGGCCGAGCAGCACGACGAATGGGCCGAACAGCGCCGCTACTTCGGCCTCGACGCCCTCACCCACGCACGCCGCGTCGGCGAACCCGACCCCGAAGAGGAGGACCCCACCGCCGAGCTCCACACCCTCACCGCATAACCCACCGAGGGATCACCGAGCACATACACCACTCAAAAGGACTTGACCAGCTCCTGGCCGGCCTCGGTGCCGTCAAGCACGAAACCCACTGGCGGATCCCCGTCCCGTCCGGGCACCTCCGCATCGACGTGGAACTCGACCGCCAGCGCCCCTTGGCGCACGTCGCGATCGATCGCTGGGGAGGAAGGAATGCGCCCGACGAAGCCGGCGACTGGCTCGAAGCCAACATCGCACCCTTCGTCAACCGCGCACTCGCTCACTCCCCTAGAAAGGAGCTCACCACGCCCGGCCGTGGGGCCACCAGCGCAGGCGCCGACGTGCTCAAGGGCGATCTCGAGGACGTCCTCCGGCTCTGGATCCCGCGGGAGGTCGCATGGCAGGAAAACACCGCCCCGTGAGTCCCTGACCGCCTTTGACCTGCTCGTGCCCGGTCACAGGGGCGGGCCGTGGGCCTCCTCAGGCTGGCCACACTGCGTACACGCTGAAATCGTCCGGCGTGTACGTCCCCTGAGCGTTCTTGGTGCTGTAGTCGGCGTTGGCCCCGGGCATGTAGAGAATATCCGTCTTGTCGTCCCCGGATGGGCCTTCAAGCCAGACAAGCCCCGAAACCGTCTGCATCGGGCCAACGACTCCCACATATGGGAGAGGCTTGCCATACTGCGTGAAGTCAAAGCCGGGCAATGGAAGTATCGGATGCCGATCATCAAAACTCAGCGGACCGCCGCCCGAGAGCAGATTGGCCGCCATGAACTCACCGTATTTCAAGCGGTACGGCTGATCCGAAAGGTTCCTTAGGCTCACATTGAACAGCACTCCCGATCCGCTCTTCCCCTGCTTCAGGTACTTCAGATCGGAAACGGTTACCTCGATGCGCTGTCCGCCGTAGTCCACGGTAATGGGGTCGCCCACGGTCGCGAGCTTTGCGTGGGAGTCGGTGGGAGTAGGCGGCGGGAACGTCGGCATGCCAGGCGCTGGTCCTCCCGAGCATCCGGTTAGCGCGAGGCAGAGGGCAGCGACGGACCAAATGCGGCGGCGGACCATGCTGCCCATGTTAGCCACCGGGCGCGGCTCGCCTAGATGGGGCAGCACATGCCCGCGCCGACGCGAGGCGCTGCACGACCTCGTGGGTTCGTCGCGGGCTGTCGTTTGTCAGTCTGCTCGCCTACGCTCCAAGCATGGCAATCCTGACGATCCGGCAGAAACAGCAACCTCCTGGGCTGGATTTTCGTTCCCGTGGCCGTGCTGGTGTGGATTACCATTCTGTTCCGATACGTCCCGTGGCTTGCATGGCCACTTACGATAGGGCTCGTCGGCCTGGTCGTCTGGGGCGTCGTCAAGAGGAAGCGGAGACGCGCCAAACAACAGCGTCCCGTGAGTGCTGCGGCCACGCTAGCCGTGTCGGTCCCGTTCGGCCCTGAAGACACCGTGGATTCAATCGCACTCAAGCTCATCGAGGCGGCCAGCCGCCGCGGACAGAGGGTGAGCGTAGCCGAGGCTCGGCGCGTTGCCGAGGTCGAACTAGGGAAGGCGAGAGGCGAGCGGGCCTAGCCGCTGGCCTCTGTCGGACCCCAGGCGCACACTGCTGGCATGGAGACAGCGCATGCCGCCCCCGTGGCCCTCACACGCGAGCCGCGGCCGCTATCCGCTCCCGAGCCCTCAGGGAACGTCACACGGCCGGCCAAGGCCCGCCCGGTCTGGGTGAACGTGCCAACCGACGAGGGCGGCGAGGCGTACAAGCGCGGGTTCGCCCTGGCTTGGACACATGACCGGGTACGGGTGCAGGTGCTCTGGCCCAAAGAGTATTTCGAGGCCGCGACAGAGTTCTGGGTGGACGCCTCGAGGGTCCAGCGCCGCGCGATCGAGCCGCAATGGCTCGGGCGGGATTAGGAGAGGATGACGTTGGCGCGGGAGGTTGCAGACACAATCACTGTTCCGGCTTTCGTTCGCTTCGTCCCAGCACAAATACGGTCACCAGCGCTACTAGATCAACTGTCCCAAGCAGGCCAGCGACCCATGGTTGGCCGGCTAGTCCGAGCACAACGGCAACTGCCATGACGACGACGGCAATCCAAAAGCCCAAGCTCTGCCCACGTTTCGTGACGGAAACGCCTTCGCGCAACTCATCCCGGTCCATCTGATGCCGATGGCTCTGTTCTCGCTTGGCCATCTCAAGGATTTCACGAGGTAGCTCGGGGTCGATCGCCTTATATGCCGCGAGGTCTGCGGCTGAAGGAAGCGGGCCGCTGTGCCTGTACTCATATGCGAAGATCTGCTGCGGCGATCCTGCGTCCAGCTCTGGCTGGAAGTACCCATCGACTCGGCCTTCAGGCTGAGGGTCATCATTGACCCTCTCGATGTCAGAAGCCACTCTTCTTAGCGCTGAGGGTCTTTCCCTGCCGTCCCATGGCGACTGTGATGTCGCGACCAACCTGATACCAGTCACCAGGCGTTGAGCGGCGCGCAGTCACAAACCCCGAGATGATAGTAGCCGTTGACCGTCCGGACAGGTCCAACATGCTCCCAGCTGCACGGAAGGCCGCCGCACGCCTCCGTTGGGTTCTACGCGTCCTTGGCATGACTCCCCCTTTAGGTTGCTGTCGGTGCTAGTAAATCAGGAACGAACAAGCGATTCTACTACCCATGCTTGGGGCGGGCCGTACTGGCCCGCCTAAGCGACAACGACAGAGGCCCCCGGAACCATTCCTGGTTCCGGGGGCTGTCCTAGACGCCGTCGTACCCGTCGAACGGCTGCATCGGTCTGAGGCGGATACGGTCCAGCGCATCCTCCGGCGGCTCCTCGATGCCCTTGACCGCGTACCAAGCCTTCACCGAGGCGTCCAGCTCCTCCCAGCCGACCATCCACGCATCCCACCGCGCCCGCCGCACCGGGTAGGGCTCAGAGAGGTCATCGACGAACTCGGGGAGCGCCTGCTCGAAGTCCAGGGGTGCCGGGAGTGCCGGCCGACGGCGCCTCATCCCTTCACCGCCTTGCGGACCTCGACACACTCGATAACCCACTCAACGGGGCTCGTCCCGAGCGCGAGGAGCCCGTCACGGCCCACCTCGGACATGAATGCCAGACGCTGACGGAGCCATTCATCGAACGAGGCCAACTGCAGCGACGAGCCGACCCGCAGGTGCTCCGGGATCGCGTTTGATGGCTCCTGACGCCGGCGCTTCACTTCAGGCCCGAGACTGCACGGACGCCCACGCGCTGTTGGGTGCGGCCCACGGCCTCGGCGTCGTCCAGCGGGATCCGCAACGAGGCCACAAGCTTGGCCAGCGTCACGCGTTGGTTCCGCGCCTCGACCAGGGCAGGATGGGCCCTCACTCCCTGCGGCGACACGTTCGTGACGCCCTCGGTCCTGACGATCGCCTCGAGGGCATCCAGCGCGTCCACCGTCCGGGCCGCCTCGAGGAGGACCACGAGCTCGTGCTCCCCCCGCTCATAGTCGTCGACAACCGCTTTCCAGAGCTTCCGGCCGGGTGCTCGGAGCCCTGAGGGTACATCTGGGGCAGTCATCGCCCACTCCTTTCTGTTTGATGCGTCAATAGGTCGATTGATCCGGCTTCCGGAGGGATACCGATCCCGCTGGGCCGAGGGAGCGAGGACAGGGCCACGGGAGGGTAACCGGGGGTGGGTGTCTCAGTTGTCACGACCACCGCCGGCTGACCTTCAGCGGCTTGGCTGCCAGTACGGTGACCTGGCTGGGCGCGGCGCGGTTGCCCTTCGACTGGTTGCAGCGGCGGCAGATTACCGCGCAGTTCTCAAGGACGTCTTCGCCTCCTCGGGAGTGAGGCACGAGATGGTCGACCTCGGCGCTCCGAGGTGTCCGTCCTTGCTTGTAGTCGAGCTCGACGCGGCAGAACATGCAGTGCGTGACGCCGTTGAGCCGGGCTAGCCTGAGTGCCTGGGCCCTGACCTTGAGCCATCGCGTGGTGCCTGTGCGACTGGTCGCCATGCTGGTCCCTTTCCCTGTGTTGGGCTGCCGCGCCCCGGAACGCTTGGCTCCGGGGCGGGCAGCGTGTGTCCTCAGTCGCGCGTGACCCACGCGCGGGAGACGAGGGGCTCGGCCTCGGGGCCGGCGAACTGCTCCGAGTCCCGGCGCTCCTCCCACTCGCGGATGGTGGGGTAGTCCGGCGTGAGGCCCGCACCGAGGATCCCGACCCAGAACGTGAGCTTGCCCGGCTCGGGGTCGGAGCGGTTGAGCGCGCCGGGCTCGAGGGCCCACGCGGCCTCGTCATCGAACGCCCGGGGATGCAGCTTCTCCCTCAGCTCGACAGCCTGGGCGAGGCGGGCGGCGAGGGGCTGCGCGTCACGGATGAGGACGGCGGCCTTGTAGTCGCCGCTCATCGCCGCGGACATCTCGTCCCACACGATCTCGGGATGCTCGTCCACGAGTCCCTGGAGCTCGTCGAGGGCGGGCTCGAAGATCTGCTCGCGGACGGCCCGGAGGATGAGGTCGGCGTGGGTGTTGAGCAGGGCCATGTACCCGTCGCGGCTTCCCTCGTCGATGCGCTGGATGAGCGCCGGGAAGTTGGACCACGCCGCGTGGAGGACGAGGTGCTCGGTCGGGTCCTCACCACGCAGGACGGCCTGCGCTGCGGCCTCGAGGTGGTCCACGTGCTGGTGCACGGCGTTGACCATGTCGGCGGCGTTCCCGCGGTGCGCGGTGGCCGGGCCCTCGAGGATGCCGGCCGGGAGCCCTTCGACGCCGAGGACGCGGAGGATGCGGGCAATCTGGGCGGGGAGGTGGTGGTGCTCGGACGTGAGCGGGTAGCGGTTCATCGGTCATTCTCCTTCTGAGTGGTGGGGTGGAACTTGGCGAAGAGGTCGCGGCCGGATTGGACGGTCCCGGCCTTGCCCGGGTCGGTGTCCTCGGTCTCGGGCTGGCCGTTGGGATGGCGGGCGGCGAACAAGTCGCGGCCCTTCTGGATGCTGGTCATGCTTTCTCCTTTGGTTGATGCGTGAACTTGATGGCGAACCGTCCGCTGCCGTAGCCGGACCACACGAGCTCCCGCATCGCGTCGAGGGATCGGCGCTGGGCGGCGAGGGTGCGCGCCCTGACGCATGTGACCGTGCGGGTCTGGCCGGGGCGGATGGGGACGGGCTGGAGCTGGGCGGCGCCATAGTGGTGGAGGTCGCCGCAGATGGGGCACACGACGGCCGCACAGCCATCAGCGACGCTCTCCGGGACCACGGGCGTGGCCTTGGCCGTGCGGGCGGTTCTGCGGATGCTCACTGGGCCTCCCGCTCGGCCATGTCGTCGATGACTCTCGCGAGCTGTCCGGCCAGGGTGTATGCGGCATCGAGGGTGAGAGTCACCCGGGCAAGGCCGGAGGTGAGGATCGCCACTCCCGGTTCACCATCGGGTCCGATCGCGGGGCGTGCGGTCGCGGTGCGGGAGTCCTCGAGGTGGCGGTCCCAGCGGTCCCGGCGGATGACCCAGCGGAGCACGTAGCCGCTCAATGCGCCGCCTCCTGTTCTTCGGTCTCGTGTTCGTCGACGAGGTCATGGATGGAATCGGCGAGGCTCCTCGCGTCGTCGTAGCCGAGGTGTGCCACGATGTATCCGCCGCGTTTGATGGCGATGCCGGGCTGGGGGGTGGGCTCGTTGCGGCCCCAGACGTAGTGGTCCGCGGTCACCGGCCGGCGGTGCGTGTAGCTCATTTCGTGGGCTCCTGTTCGGCGCGGCGGAGCTCTTCGCGAAGGCGGGTGATGATGTTCCGAAGCTCGCGGCAGCGCATGTCCTGGCGCTCGGCCAGGTAGGCGAGCTCGGTGCGGTTGAAGGGCTCCAGCCATCGCGGGATGGTCCACCCGAGGGGCGGGATCTGCGCGCGCTCGGTCTCCTGCTCGGTGCTCATCGGGTCGCCTCCTGGTTGTGCTGGTCGCAAAGGTCGAGGATGGTTTCGGCGATGGCTCGGGCTTCGTCGTAGCTCATGTGGGCTATGAACCTGTCGCGGGTGCGCAGCGCGATGCCGGGTGTCTCGTCGCTCTTCCCGAGGTTCCACACGTATGCGAGGGCCTTGATCTTGGCGAGCTTCACCGGGCCGCCTCCCGCATGATTCCGGGGCAGTGCAGGGTAGTGCAGGGTTTTCGGAAACTTTCCCTAGTAACTTCCTCGTGTGGAGGTTTGCTAAAACGCTGCACTACGCTGCACTCCCTCGTCCTTGACCGCCAGTGCGATGCCCTGCCGGAACGTCCGGCCGTTGCTCCTGCGTGTCGGGTATCCGAGCCGATCCAGCTCCTTGGCGAACGCCTTCTCGCTCATTGGCTCGGCCCCGTCAAGGGCTGCCCAGGCCTGCTACGCCATGTGCAGATCGCGGGTGCCGGCGTGAACGTGGGGGTTTAGCACGCATTCGTCTTGGTCGTTTGTGAACCGCTTCACGGCGTCGGATTCGGTCTGGTATTTGTCGGTCGCGTTGAGGACGTTCTCCGGTTCATCCATGCCGCCGCGGTCCTCGTAGTCGAACCATCCTTCAATCGCCCACGTGAGAATCGCGTCCGCGGCGAGCTGGAGCCTCTCGGGGAGCTTGCCGTCCTTCTCCGAGTCCGGGATCACCACATCGAACGGGACGATGCGCAGACGCCGCCACACTGCCGGGTCATTGCCCTTGACCTGGGGAAGGTGGTTCGTGACGTAGACGAGCTGGTGCGTCGGCGCCCACGTCACGGGCTCCTGGTAGAGGCGCCGGGCCGTGAGCGTGTCGCCGCCCGTGAGCCGCTTCATGGTCGCGGCGTCGAGCTTGCGGCCCTCCTCGGTCTCGGAGCCGATCACGAGACGCGCCCCGAGCAGGGTCATCATCTCGGGCCCGCCTGACCTGTCGCCGGCCATGAGCATGGCGGGGTCCACGACGGTCCCGTAGTCTCCGAGCGCATGGAGGATCGCCTCATAGGTGGTGCCCTTGCCGTTCTGCCCGGTGCCGGTGAGCACGGGGAACAGGTGCTCGCGCACCCTGCCGTAGGCTGCCTGCCCGATCACGCGCTGGAGATAGGACCGTTCGGCCGCATCGGGGAGGATGCGCTCGAGGAACGCCTCCCAGACCGTGCGGTCGGCGGCCGGGTCGTATGCGCCGCGGGCCAGCTTCGTGATCCTGTCCGCTGGGGAGGCTTCGCGCACGGTGCGCGTGCGGAGGTCGAGCGTCCCGTTGGCACAGTTGATCAGGAATGGGTCCGCGTCGAGCTCGGCGATGGAGGCGCGGAGTCCTGGAAGGGCGGACGCGATGTCGAGGACGCCGTTGATGCCGGATGCCGACTCGCAACGGCGCACGTCCGGCCGGAGCTCCTTGTCGGTCAGGGACTCGGCCAGCGCGGCGCGGAGAACCTCGAGGACGGCATTCTTCGCCGCGTCCTTCTCGTCCTCGGCCCACCGCTGGCCGTCCCAAACATGCCAGCCGATGCCGCGCACGTACATGAGATGCCCGGCGTTGGCCATCGCGAGCCGGTACGCCATGCGGGCCTGGCCGCGGTGCTGCCTCTCGGCGCTGGCGAGCTCGTCGGCCGTGCTCTCGTCGGCGTAGGCGTCGGCCGCGCACCATATGACGTGTCCGCGCCATCGGGGAGTGGGTAGGTGTCGTGGATCGTCATGCGCCCACCGCCTTGGCGTGTGCGTCCTCGGCCGTGAGCAGGTAGAACTTCTGCGCGGCCTGGTCGATCGCGCGGAGCACAGTGCCGTGCTCGGCCACGCATTCAACGGTGCGGGCGTGGTAGCCGGCCCAGTAGCCGGCCTGCCGGGCATCCTCGAGCATCGACTCGATGGCGGCTCGCTCGGCCTCGGTCATGAGTCCGGGCCACTCGTCCTTGCTGAGGGGTTCGAACTTGCTGGGGGCCATCGCCCCGGCGTCAGCGGTGCGCATTACTTCGCGTCACCGCCGGCCTCGAGCTGGGCTAGCTCTGCCTCTGCCCTGAGTTTGGTCACTTTGCGGTCGGTTTCGAGAGGACTGCCTGCTGACCTGCGGTAACGCTGTCGCGGGAGCGGTTCTGAGGCACTAATTGGTGCTCTACTGTGGTGGCTGTGGCATGGATTCGGCGGGTTCGGACGGCCTCCGGGGCGACGGCCGTGCAGATCGCCGAGTCCGTCGACGGGCGGCGGCGGATCGTGGCCCACGTCGGCTCGGCCCATACCGAGGCTGAGCTCGGGCTCCTGGTCGAGCGGGCGCGGGAGCTGCTGGACGACCCCGGCCAGGGCGAGCTCGACTTGGGCCTGGCCCCTGCTGCGCCCAGGACTGCACTGATCGGCCCGCCCGGGGAGCCGGCGCTCTTCGAGAACCCGGGGACACCGGTGCCAGGGCGATCGGCGGTTGCCCCGCCACGGGTGGTCGCCACCGCCTCACGGGTCCTCTTCGACACGCTCGCGGCGGTGTTCGACGACCTCGGCTTCGACGCCCTCGCCGACGAGGTGTTCCGGGACCTGGTGGTCGCCCGGATCGTGGAGCCGACCTCCATCCTGGACACCGCCCGCGTGCTGGGCGACCTGGGCGTGCGCCCGGCGAGCGAGAAGACGATGCGGCGCACCCTGTCCCGCGCGCACAGGGGCAGCTACCGGGACCAGATCGCCAGGGCGTGCTTCGAGCACGCCGCGGCCAGCGGCGATGTCTCGCTGTGCCTGTACGACGTGACGACCCTGTACTTCGAGGCCGAGAAGGAAGACGGGCTGCGGAAGGTCGGCTACTCCAAGGAACGCCGGGTCGACCCGCAGATCGTCGTCGGCCTGCTCGTGGACCGGGAAGGGTTCCCGCTGGAGATCGGCTGCTACGAGGGCAACAGGGCCGAGCAGACCACGATCATCCCGATCGTGAAGCAGTTCCAGGACAGGCATGGCATCGGGGACATGGTCGTGGTCGCCGACGCCGGCATGCTCTCCGCGGCCAACCTCACCGCGCTCGAGGAGGCGGGCCTGCGCTTCATCGTCGGCTCCCGCGCCGTCAAGGCCCCGCTGGACCTGGCCTCCCACTTCCGCTGGCACGGCGACGCGTTCACCGACGCGCAGGTCATCGACACCATCACGCCCAGGACCGGCCGGCGCAGCGAGAACAACGAGCTCCTGCGCGCCGAACCCGTCTGGGACCCCGAGACGCACCCCGGCTCCTGGCGGGCCGTGTGGGCCTACTCGGCCAAGCGGGCCGTGCGGGACGGCAAGACCCTGACACTGCAGGAGGACCGCGCCCGGGCGGTCATCGCCGGCGAGAAGGCCGCCCGCGCCCCGCGGTTCGTCAAGACCAGCGGCGACGGGCACACCCTGGACGAAGCCGCCCTGGCCCGCGCCCGCCGCCTGGTCGGGCTCAAGGGCTACGTGACCAACATCCCCGCGCACCTCATGCCCGCCGGCGAGGTCATCGCCTCGTACCACGAGCTCTGGCATGTCGAGCAGTCCTTCCGGATGTCCAAGACCGACCTCGCCGCGCGACCCATGTTCGTCCGCACCCGCGACGCGATCGAGGCCCACCTGACCATCGTCTTCACCGCCCTCGCAGTCTCCCGCGAGGCCCAGACCCGCACCGGCCTCGCGATCCGCAACATCGTCCGCCAGCTCAGGCCCCTGCGCTCAGCCACCGTCGCCTCCAACGGCACCACCCAGACCATCGCGCCCCACATCGACCCCGACCGGCAGGCCATCATCGACGCCCTCACCACCGGGAAATCTCAGGCACTAAGCAAATGACCAAACTCAGGTGGGGGCCATCGCCCCGGCGTCAGCGGTGCGCATTACTTCGCGTCACCGCCGGCCTCGAGCTGGGCTAGCTCTGCCTCTGCCGCTTCGGCTGCCGCGGTGGCCGCCTTCGCGCGGCGGCGCGACTGTGCGGACTTGAGGGCGAGGCGCTGGAAGTGTGCCTTGCGGAGGTGCTCGGCGCGGCGGGCCCGCTCGGCTGGGAGCAGCCGTCCCTCGGGGTCCGCCTCGTGCTCGAACTTGGCGAGCATCGCGGCGCGGGCTGGGGCGGTGCGAGCTGACCTGTCCTCGGTCTGAGCCCACGATTCATTGGCCGCGATCTGGGCCATGAGCCGACGTTCGGTCGATGGTACTGGCATACGAGTTCTCCCGCGACCCCCGTGGGATCAAGCGGGACGTCTCACTCAGCAGATGCCGTCCGATGCTGCCGGGCGGGGAACCGTGATGGCCCCGAATCCGGTATTCAGTACATTTCACAGCGTACACGACATTCCGTGCACACCGCTTTTATCGTCCTTTATCGGCGTGTCGGCCGCAGCAGGTGGGCGTTTGTCAGAAACAGGTCTTCGCCGCGGTCGCTTTTTGCTTCCACACGCAGCAACGCCAGCTCATCGTCGGCTATGGCGTAGGCCCGGCCACACCGGCAATGCCAGCCCCTCCACCATTCCCCGGTGGGGTCCTGCCACATGTCCCCTGTGCTGGACATGGGGCTTGGCTTTCTCAGCTCATACAGCTGTCGGCCCTTTGCCATTGAATCCGGAAGTCGGTCATAATCGGACAATTCTCCCCGGGTGGGTTTCCGATATGCGTCCGGATCTTCCAAGACGCGCTGGCATGAGCCGCACCGGATACGCCCCGTCTTCTTGCTCACAGGTCTCCTAGGTTCAGTGATCGTGCTTCGGTGGCGGCGCGCTCCGAGGCGCGGGCCTTGGTGTAGCGCACGAGCATGTCGGGTCGGGACCAGCCCGCGACGGCCATGAGGCCGCCCTCGGAACCGCCCGCGGCAAGCCACCTGTGGGCTGCCGTGTGGCGGAGCTGGTGAGGGTGGAAGCCTTCTATGCCCGCGGCTTTCGCGCGCGTCACAAGGGCCTTGCGGAGGCCGTCGTAACCGAAGCTGCGGCTGCGGACGGCGAGCCAGAACGGGGCCGTGTCCGCCATGGGATGCTGTGCCCTCGCGCGGCGGTAGCGGTCGAGGGCCCTAGCGGTCTGCGGGCCGAACGGGACCACGCGGCCCTTGCCGCCCTTGCCTCGGCGGATCACGACGGTTCCGGCCATGAGGTCGAGGTCTCTTGCCTCGAGGGCCACGCACTCCCCGGCGCGCATCCCGGTCTCGGCCATGAGCCTGAGCATGGCTTCGTCCCGGCGGTCCATGAAGCTAGATCCGCTGCACGCCTTGAGCATGGCCTTGAGCTGGTCCTCGGTTAGGGGATCCACCACCTTCTGGTCGAGCTTGGCCGGCTTGATGCCCAAGAGCCGGTCCTGAGGGATCTCGCCCTCTTCCGTGAGCCATGCGGAGAATCGGCGCAGCGCGAGCTGACGCGCGCGGACAGTGGCACCCTCTCGGCCCTCGTCCACAAGGTGAGCACAGAACGCGGTGACGGTGCGGCGGTCGAGAACGGCCGGCGTGCCAGTGGTGTCGGCCCACGCGAGGAACGCGCCGATGCCGTCGGTATAGGTGCGGATCGTTGCGGGGCTCTTGCGCTCGGCGCGGAGTGTGAGCACCCAGGACGGCAGGAGGACGCCTAGGTCCGGGGTCTCGCTCGCCTTCATGACAGCCAGTCTATCCGATATCTGGACCACGAGCGTTGTGCCGTGCTAGCGTGTCTCACGTAAGGCCCCGAAAGGCGCGTCAGACCGGCGAAAACACAGTGAAGCGCACAGTGAGCCCAGTTCGCATAGTTCAGGACTATCACGGCCCTCCGACATTCGGGGGAGGAGTCCAGCGGGCCTCCAGCGAAGCGCGGGCTGCCGCCGCTAGGATGATCGGGTTGCCGATCCCGGGAAGTCCATGCGAACCGTCCTCTCTGCCCTGTCCGTGCTGCTCGCCGTCGTGCTCACCGCGGCCGCTGTGCCGTCGCTCTGGATCGAGCGCAACGTGGTCGACGAGGGCGGCTTCGTGAGTCTGCTCTCCCCGCTGCGCAGCGACAACGGCTTCCAGACGGCGCTTGGGTCCTCGCTCGCGACGACCGTCGTCTCCGCCTCGCACATCCCCGACGCGCTGCAGCAGCCGGCCACACAGCTGGTCAAGGGCATTGTCAACGGGCTGAGCACGGACCCGGGCTTCCCTGCCGCGTGGGATGAGACGCTTCGCGAGAGCCACCGCCTCAACTTCTCGCCGGGCACCGCCTCCACCTCGGCGTTCACCCTCCAGCTGCGGCCCCTCGCCGCGGTTCTGCTGAACCGGCTGGGGTCGTCTTTGGGTGTGCCCCTTGGGGATGCGCCGAGCATCGAGGTCCCGGTGGGGACGTCCCAGCAGCGTTCCTGGCTCAGCGCGATCCAGGACGCGGGGAACCTCGCGCTGCCCCTGTCCGTCGGCGCCGTCCTGGCCTTCGTCCTGGGGCTGCTGTTCGCACGACGGCGGGAGGTCGCCCTCGGCTGGGCCGGTCTCGGGCTGCTTCTGGTTGCCGCGGTACTCGGCGCAGGCGCGTTCCTGGGGTCGATGCTCGCGGGTGGACAGGGCGGCGGCGGCAGCGTCGCGACGGTGTTCGCGAGCCGTGTGGGCCCGCTGTTCGCTGATTCGTTCATGCCGTGGGCCGCTGCCGTGGCCATCGTCGGCGCGGTGTTCCTGCTGGTGGCCCTCGTGGTCGGGGCAGTGGGACGACGGTCGGCGGCGCGCCGGTAGCATGGGAGGCATGAGCTCCACCTCCGTTTCCCTTTCCATGCCCACGGTGCCGCGGCAGCGCCGCACGCCCGAGGATGTGGCCTCGGCGGGTCCGGTCACCGGTGAGAAGAAGGTCCTGCTCGCCGCGCCGCGTGGCTACTGCGCGGGTGTGGACCGGGCGGTGATCGCGGTGGAGAAGGCCCTCGAGCACTACGGTGCCCCCGTGTACGTGCGCAAGCAGATCGTCCACAACCGCCATGTTGTCGAGACCCTCGAGGAGCGCGGCGCAGTCTTCGTGGACGAGACCGATGAGGTTCCCGAGGGAGCGCTCGTCGTCTTCTCCGCGCACGGGGTGAGCCCCGCCGTCGTGCGCTCGGCGGAGGACCGGGGCCTGCGGACCATCGACGCGACGTGTCCGCTCGTGACCAAGGTTCACCGCGAGGCCGTGCGCTTCGCCAAGGACGACTACGAGATCCTCCTCATCGGGCACGAGGGCCACGAGGAGGTCGAGGGAACCTACGGCGAGGCCCCGGAGAACACCCAGATCGTGAATTCGCCGGAGGAGGCGGACACAATCCAGGTGAAGGATCCGGACAAGCTCATCTGGCTCTCCCAGACAACGCTTTCCGTCGACGAGACGATGGACACGGTCCGCCGGCTGCGCGAGCGGTTCCCGAACCTGCAGGACCCGCCCAGCGACGACATCTGCTACGCGACCTCCAACCGCCAGGCCGCGATCAAGAAGATCGCCCCCGAGGCCGATCTCGTGATCGTGGTCGGGTCCTCCAACTCGTCGAACTCCGTCCGCCTCATGGAGGTGGCCCTCGAGTACGGTGCCAAGGCCGCCCATCGGGTCGACTTCGCCAAGGAAGTGGACGAGTCATGGTTCGAGGGGGTCACGACCATCGGCCTTACCTCAGGTGCCTCCGTACCGGAGGTCCTCGTCCAGGACGTCCTGCGGCTCGCCGCCGAGTACGGCTACGGCACGGTCGAGGAGGTCGTGACCGCTGAGGAGGACATCCTGTTCTCCCTGCCGAAGGAGCTGCGCGCCACGCTCAAGGAGAATGGCGACAGCAGCCGTGGCCTCGGCGGCCGAGGACAGCGCCCCCAGAACTGATCCCCGCCTTCGCCGAGATCGGGTCAGGGGACCCGACCTCGGCGTCAGACGACCCCATCTCGGCGTCAGGGGACCCGATCTCGGCGTGCTCAGGCCGACTGCCGTCGCGAACCCTCGGCATGATCAGCTCGGCTGCGGGAGTTTGTGTCCACGTCCCCAGAGCCGCCCCCGAGCGTTCCGGGGAGGGGAGCGATGCCGTTGTCCCGCCACATCTGCTCGTCCAGAAGCTCGCTGGCCGAGAGGACGCGAGGCGTCGTCTCGACGGGAGGCAGATCGGGAAGCGTCTCGGGCGCGCCGAGGTCCAGCGCGCTGATCCGACGTGCGGTGGGCAGCACGCGGGACTCGAGGGCCCCGATGAACGCGTTGTACCTCTCCACCGACCCCTTGAGCGAGGAACCGAGCCGGGCCACATGGCCGCCCATGGTGCTCAGGCGCCCATAGAGCTGGGTCGACAGGTCGAACAGCTCGCGGGCGTTCTCCGTCAGGAGCTCCTGCCGCCACCCGAACGCCACGCCCTTGAGCAGCGCCATGAGCGTCGCGGGGGAGGCGAGCGCGACGTTCTTGGCGAACGCATAGTCGAGCAGCCCGGCATCGGCCCGGAGCGCCTCGGCGAGGAATGACTCGGCCGGGAGGAAGCAGACCACGAGCTCCGGGCTGGACCCGACCGCCTCCCAGTACTTCTTCGACCCGAGCGCGTCGATGTGGGCCTTGACGGCCTTCGCGTGCTCGGCGAGGTGCCGGTCCCGCTGGGCGAGGCCGGCCGGGCTCAGGTCCTGGGCGTGGTCCTGCGCCTTGAGGTACGCCCCGAGGGGGACCTTGGAGTCGACCACGATCTGCTTGCTCCCGGGCAGCATCACCACGAGGTCTGGGCGCACGGCGCCGGTGTCCCCGGAGGTAGACACCTGCTCCGCGAAGTCGACCCGCTCAAGCATGCCCGCGGCCTCGACGACCCTGCGCAGCTGGACCTCCCCCCACGTGCCGCGCGCGGAGTTGTTAGCCAGCGCCGCGGTGAGGGAGTGCGCGGAAGCCAGCAGCGCGACGTCGGACGCGCGAGCCTCCTGAAGCTGCTGGGCGAGCTGACCGAACTGCTCGACGCGGTCCCGCTCGAGCAGGGCCACCGCCCGCTGTACCGCGCCGAGCTTCTCCGCCACGGGCGCGAGTGCGTGCAGCACGGTGTTCTCCTGCTCGTCCATTGAGGTCAGCGCCGCGTTCTGGCGCGCGAGGAGGTCCCGCTCCGCCGACGCCGCGGCGAGCGAGGCCTCCGCCGACGCGAGGCGAGACTGCAGCGCGGGGAGGCTGCCGCCGTCGTGCGCAGCCCGACGCCGGGCCGCAGTGGCGCCGCCCACCCAGCCCACAACGAAGGCGAACAATGCCACGAGCGCCGCCACCAGCACTGCCACGAGAATCTGAGTTCCGTCCATGTGCCCACGCTCGCACAGGGTTCCGACATTTCTCGCGATGTCCCGCCGGTATGATGGATGACCGTGGCTCTCACTATCGGAATCGTCGGTCTCCCCAACGTCGGCAAGTCGACGCTCTTCAACGCCCTGACCCGGAACCAGGTCCTCGCGGCGAACTACCCGTTCGCGACCATCGAGCCGAACGTGGGTGTGGTGAGCCTCCCCGATCCGCGCCTCGACAAGCTCGCCGAGATCTTCGGCTCGCAGCGCATCCTCCCGGCAACCGTCTCTTTCGTGGACATCGCCGGCATCGTCAAGGGCGCGTCCGAGGGCGAGGGCCTCGGCAACCAGTTCCTCGCCAACATCCGCGAGGCCCAGGCGATCGCCCAGGTGATCCGCGTGTTCGAGGACTCCGACGTGGTGCACGTGGAGGGCAAGGTGGACCCGCGCTCCGACATGGAGACCATCAACACCGAGCTCATCCTCGCCGACCTCCAAACCATCGAGAAGGCCCTTCCGCGCGTCGAGAAGGAGGTCAAGATCAAGAAGCGCGACGCTGCCGAGCTCGCCGCGATCGAGGCCGCCCAGAAGGTCCTCGAGCGCGGAGATACGATCTTCTCGTCCGTCGCCTCAGACAAGCTCGACATGGAGCACCTCAGGGAGCTCAACCTCCTCACCGCGAAGCCGTTCATCTATGTCTTCAACGCGGACGAGGGCATCCTCACGAGCCCTGAGAAGCAGGAGGAGCTGCGTGCCCTCGTCGCGCCGGCCGACGCGATCTTCCTCGACGCCAAGCTCGAGTCCGACCTCGTGGAGCTCTCCGAGGAGGAAGCCCGCGAGATGCTCGAGATGAATGGCCAGGACGAGTCCGGCCTCGACCAGCTCGCACGCGTCGGCTTCCACACGCTCGGCCTCCAGACCTACCTCACCGCAGGTCCGAAGGAGGCGCGCGCCTGGACCATCCATCAGGGCGACACCGCCCCGCAGGCCGCCGGTGTGATCCACACGGACTTCCAGCGCGGCTTCATCAAGGCCGAGGTGGTCCACTTCGAAGACCTGGTCGACGCCGGGTCCATGGCCGAGGCCAAGGCCCGCGGCAAGGTCCGGATCGAGGGCAAGGACTACGTGATGGCCGACGGCGACGTGGTGGAGTTCCGCTTCAACGTCTAGACCGGGGAGCACCTCGCGACCGGGTCGTTGACCACGGGCTTCTCAGGTACGCGCACACCATCCCTTCACCTCCCCGCCACCTGAGCGACACGAACACCCGGGCCTCCGGCAACCTCTCGGGCTAGGCTGGGCAAGGACCGGCCGCGGACGCCATCCATGCCGCGGCGAGCCGAGGGAAGGCAGGGCCGCGCGATGACAGCCAGCGGGACGACGACGAATCTCTCCGACGAGCAGGTCGAGGACCTCCACCGCTGGTGGCGCGCGGCGAACTACCTCTCGGTCGGACAGATCTACCTGCGGGACAACCCGCTCCTGAAGGAACCGCTCGAAGCCGCCCACGTCAAGAAGCGCCTGCTCGGCCACTGGGGCACCACCACCGGCCTGAACTTCATCTACGCGCACCTGAACCGCACCATCGTCGAGCGTGACCAGCCCATCCTGTTCGTCACCGGACCGGGCCACGGCGGCCCGGCGAACGTGGCCAACGCCTACCTCGAAGGCACGTACTCGGAGATCTACACGCGCTTCGACGACGACGAGGATTCCCTCCGCGAGCTCTTCAGGCAGTTCTCCTATCCAGGCGGGATCCCGAGCCACGCCGCCCCCGAGACGCCGGGATCGATCAGCGAGGGCGGCGAGCTCGGCTATTCCCTCGCCCACGCGTTCGGCGCGGCCTTCGACAACCCGGAGCTCGTGGTCGCGTGCGTGGTCGGCGACGGAGAGGCAGAGACCGGTCCACTTGCCACGAGCTGGCAGTCGACCGCGTTCCTCAACGCCGCGCGGGACGGTGCGGTCCTGCCGATCCTCCATCTCAACGGCTACAAGATCGCCAATCCGACGGTCCTCGCGCGGCGCCCCGAGGACCAGCTCCGCGCATACTTCGAGGGGATGGGCTGGGCGCCGCGCTTCGTCACGGTGAGCGATCCCGCCGCCCAGCCCCAGGCCCACAGGGATTTCGCGGCCGCCCTCGACGACAGCCTCGACGCGATCCACGCCATCCAGCAGCGCGCCCGCGACGCGGGGGAACGGCCGGCCGACTCCACCCCCGAGCCGTGGCCGCTCATCATCTTCCGCTCCCCGAAGGGATGGACGGGCCCCGCCGTCGTGGACGGCAAGCCGGTCGAGGGCACGTGGCGCGCCCACCAGGTCCCGCTCAGCCAGATCCACGAGAACCCGGGGCACCTCGCGCAGCTCGAGGAGTGGATGCGCTCCTACCGCCCGGAGGAGCTCTTCACGCACGACGGCGCACGCTCGCCGGAGCTTTCCCGCCTCGCCCCACGCGGCGATCTCCGCATGAGCGCGACTCCGTATGCGAATGGCGGCCGGCTCCTCCGCGACCTCAAGCTGCCCGACGCGGTGGAGCACATGGTCCCGGTGGAGGCGCCCGGCGTCGTGCGTGCGGGGGCGATGAACAACCTCGGAGGGTGGCTGCGGGAGGTGATCCGCGCCAATCCGGACAACTTCCGGCTCTTCGGGCCGGATGAGACCGCGTCGAACCGTCTCATGGACGTGTACGAGGCCACGGACAAGGTGTGGCAGGAGCGGATCGCGGAGGTCGACGAGCACCTGGCCCGGGCGGGCCGCGTCATGGAGGTCCTGAGCGAGCACCTGTGCGAGGGCTGGCTCGAGGGGTACCTCCTGACCGGCAGACACGGGCTGTTCACGTCCTACGAGGCCTTCATCCACATCGTCGACTCGATGTTCAACCAGCACGCCAAGTGGCTCAAGGTGCACCGCGCGCTCCCGTGGCGCATGCCCGTCGCCTCCCTGACCTACCTGCTCTCGAGCCACGTGTGGCAGCAGGACCACAACGGTTTCTCGCACCAGGACCCCGGCTTCATCGACCATGTGGTGAACAAGAAGGCCGAGGTCGTGCGCGTCTACCTGCCGGTGGACGCGAACACGCTCGTCTCCACGATGGACCACTGCCTCCGCAGCCGCGACTACGTCAACGTCGTCGTGGCGGGCAAGGCTCCGGCGCTCCAGTGGTTCAGCCCCGCCGACGCCGAACTGCACTGCGCCCGGGGGATCGGGATCCTGGAGTTCGCGGGCACCGAGGTGCCCGGGGAAGAGCCCGACGTCGTACTCGGCTGCGCGGGCGACGTGCCCACGGCCGAGGCGATCGCGGCGGCCCAGATGCTTCGCCGGGACCTGCCAGACCTGAAAGTCAGGGTGGTCAACGCCGTCGACCTCATGCGTCTCCAGGACGAGAAGGAACACCCGCACGGGCTGGCGAACGCGGAGTTCGACGCGCTGTTCACGCAGGACAAGCCCGTGATCTTCGCCTACCACGGGTACCCTTGGCTGATCCACCGACTGACGTACCGGCGCACCAACCACGGCAACCTCCACGTTCGCGGATACGTTGAGGAGGGCACGACGACGACTCCGTTCGATATGGCCATGCTGAACAGGATCGACCGGTTCCACCTCGCGATCGACGTGCTGGACAGAGTGCCGGGGCTCGGCCTGCGCCATGCAGGCCTTCGCCAGCGGTACGTGGATGAGCTCGTCCGAGTACGTGCCCACACCCGCGATTTCGGCGAGGATCCGGCCGAGATCCGCGACTGGAAGCTCGAGGCCCGCTGACTGCGCGAGTGATTGGCGTGCTGCGGCTACCCTCTAGTAGCCCGCGTGATCAGGACCCCTGAGTGATTGGGATTACCCAATCACCGGGGTTGAATCGAGACCCTCGCCCCCAGAACCTGAAAGATATGTTGCATCTTCATAACGACGCGGATCTGAAACGGAACTTTCGTAGCCATTGGCTGCGACGGGGGACTAGTGTGTCGGACATGTGAGGCGCGCCACGTCTTCCGCTGGGGAAGGTGGGCCCGTCTGGTCCGGGCAAGCCGGCACACGTCTACAGATGCACTTAGAGGAGGCGGAATGCGTTTCGGGCGTATTTCCAAGGCGGTCGGCGTCGCTGCAGCAGCAGCGATCGCCCTCAGCGCCTGCGCGACCCAGGGCGGGGGCGGTTCGAGCAACACCGCATCTGCCAGCGCCAAGCAGGGTGGCACTGTCACGGTCGTCGAGGTGAACGCGTTCAACACGTTCAACTCCAACACGGCTGATGGCAACACCGACATCAACTCGAAGATCAGCTACCCGACCCACTCGGGCTTCTACTACATCGACAACAAGCTGAACGTTGTGCACAACGACAAGTTCGGCAAGCTCGAGAAGGTCTCCGACAGCCCGCTGACCGTCAAGTACACGATCAACGATGGCGTCAAGTGGTCCGACGGCACGCCGGTGACCGCCTACGACGTCGCACTCCAGTGGGCGGCCGCCTCGAGCTGGTTCGATGACGCAAGCCCCGATGGCAAGACCGGTACCGCTTACTTCTCGACCGCGGGTGACCCCACCGGCCTCAACTCGACGAACATCCCCGAGGTCTCCGCCGACGGCAAGTCGCTGACGCTGACGTACACGAAGCCGTTCGCGGACTGGGAGATTGCGCTCGGCTCCGTCGTGGACATCCCCTCCAACGTCGTCGCCAAGCATGCCGGCCTCGCCGACGGCAAGGCGCTCTTCGACCTCATGAAGGGCATGAAGAAGGGCGATCCGGCCAGCCCGCAGCCGGTCAACGAGACCCTCAAGAAGGCCGCTGACTTCTACAACACGGGCTTCGACACCAAGACGCTGCCGGGCGACACCAGCCTGTTCCTCTCGAACGGCCCGTTCATCGTCAAGGACATCGTTCCGGACCAGTCGATGACCCTCGTGCGCAACAAGGACTACAACTGGGGCCCGACCCCGAACGTCGACTCGATCGTCGTCAGGTACATCGGCTCGTCCCCGGCGCAGGTCCAGGCCCTCAAGAACGGCGAGGCGGACATCATCGCCCCGCAGGCCTCCGCTGACACGATCGAGCAGCTCAAAGCCATCCCGGGCGTCACGGTCGACCAGGGCAACCAGCTCGCCTACGACCACCTCGACCTGAACTTCTACGGTCCGCTCGCGGACAAGGATGTTCGGACCGCATTCATGCTGACGGTTCCCCGCCAGGACATCCTGGACAAGATCATCAAGAAGCTTGACCCGAACGCCAAGCTGCTCGACTCGCAGATCTTCGTCCCGGACCAGGCTGCCTACGCGGACTCGGTCAAGAACAACGGCTCGTCCGCCTACGACCAGGTCAACATCGACAAGGCCAAGCAGCTCCTGGCCGGCAAGACGCCGACCATCCGCATCATGTACAACAAGGACAACCCGAACCGTGTTGACGCGTACACCCTGATCGCGGCCAACGCGACCAAGGCCGGCTTCAACATCGTGGACGGCGGTCTGGGCAAGTCCGACTGGGGCAAGGCCCTCGGCAAGGGCGGCTACGACGCCTCCATCTTCGGTTGGATCAACCCGGGCGTCGGCGTCTCCGGCGTCCCGCAGATCTTCAAGACGGGCAACGGCTCGAACTTCAACAAGTTCTCCGATCCCGAGGCCGACAAGCTCATGGAGCAGCTCATCCAGACCACGGACACGAGCAAGCAGGTGGACCTCGAGAAGCAAATCGACCAGAAGATCTGGGCCTCCTCCTACGGTGTCCCGCTGTTCCAGTCGGTGGGCGTGGACGCCTACAGCGACAAGGTCACTGGCGTGAAGTACATGCCGAACCAGACCGGCGTCTGGTGGAACTTCTGGGAGTGGGCTACGAAGTAGCCTGACCCGAGTTCTGATGCGCCCGCGAAGCGCCGGGACCGAGCTAGTGGGTCCCGGCGCTTCGCAGCGCCCCCGGCATATCCCGCCACCAGCTGTCGGGCTCCGCGCCGACCGCGTGGCACAGCCCCCCGGCCCCTTCCGCGTCGCCCCGCCATCTATCGGGGCGGTCCACATTCGAGGTACAACGAATCATGGTGACTTACGTCGTCCGGCGCCTCATCACCGCAGCGTTGATCCTCCTCGGAGCGTCGTTCCTGGTTTACAACCTGACAGCGCTCTCGGGAGATCCGCTCGAGGAATTCCGCGCCAGCAATCTTCCCAACGCGGCCCAGCTCATGCAGGCTCGCTCCCAACTCCTTGACCTGGATACCCCCGCACCGATCCGCTACTTCAAGTGGCTCGGAGGTGCGGCAGGATGCCTCGTCGGCAACTGTGATCTCGGCAAGAACCTCGTCGGCCAGCCCGTGACCCAGGCTCTCGGCCAGGCCCTGATCCAGACCCTGTCACTCGTGACTGCCGCGACCATCCTCGCGATCCTGATCGGTGTTGCGCTCGGCATCGTCACCGCCCTTCGGCAGTACAGCGCCCTGGACTATGGCGTCACGTTCATGGCGTTCCTCTTCTTCTCGCTCCCGATCTTCTGGGTCGCCGTCCTGCTCAAGGAGTACGGCGCCATCGGTTTCAACAACTTCCTCGGGCATCCGGACATCCCGATCCCCGTGGCTCTCGGCATCGCCCTCGTGTTCGGCATCGTGGCGGTGATCGTCGCGGGCGGGAAGATGCGGCGCAGGCTGACCGTCGGAGCCATCGTCTTCGCATTCGTCGGCCTCGTGCTCATCGTGGCGGGCCTCACGCAGTGGTTCCGGTATCCGGGCCTCGGCCTCGGCGTCATCCTGATCGCCGGCGTCGGCATCGCGTTCGCCGTGACCGTCCTCGCCGCAGGCCTCCAGAACCGCCGCGCGCTGTACGCGGGCCTCACCACGGTGGTCGTCGGGGCGGTCGTCTACTTCCCGATCCAGCCGCTGCTGGACCTCGCGACTCCGCTCATGGTGGTCATCCTCGCGCTCGTCGCGATCGCCGTCGGCATCGCCGCCGGGTACTTCTGGGGCGGGTACGACCGCAGCCAGGGCATGCGCGTGGGCGGCATCACGGCGTTCATCGTCGCCTTCATGGTCCTGCTCGACCGCTTCATGCAGGCGTGGCCAGCGTACTTCGACGATAGCCACATCCGTGGCAGGCCGATCGCGACCATCGGCGCGGCGACCCCCAACCTGCAGGGAGACTTCTGGCTGTCCGGCATCGACTCGTTCACCCACCTGGTCCTCCCGACGGCGGCCCTCATCCTGATCTCGCTCGCGAGCTACACGCGGTACACACGGTCGTCGATGCTCGAGGTCATGAACATGGACTACATCCGCACGGCCCGCGCGAAGGGCGTGAGCGAGCGGAGCGTTGTCATGCGCCACGCTTTCCGCAACGCACTGATCCCGATCGCAACCGTCGTCGCACTGGACATCGGCCAGCTGATCGGCGGCGCGGTCATCACTGAGACGGTCTTCTCGGTGCGGGGCATGGGCTTCATGTTCCTCGACGGCATCTCGCACGTGGACCCGAACCCGGTCATGGGTGTGTTCGTGTGCGTCGCCATCACGGCCCTGGCCTTCAATCTCATCGCGGACCTCATCTATTCCGCGCTCGATCCTCGCGTAAGGGTGAAGTGACATGAGCCAGCAGTCTCAGCAGCAAGAGGCCGTGGCCGCGGCCGAGGCCGCAAAGCAGACGGAGCCTGCGGCCGGCATCGAGCCCGTGATCGAGGCCAAGGGGCTGAGCCTCGGGCAGATCGTCCGCAAGCGGTTCTTCGGCCACGCCGGCGCCATGGCGGGCCTCATCGTCTTCGCGATCATCTTCGTCCTCGCGTTCTCATCGGAGGGCTGGGGCCCGATCCCGGGGTGGTGGAAGTACCAGCACGATCAGGTCACCCCGCTCGTCAACGACGGCGTCCCGACGTGGACCCTGCCGTTCAGCTTCGGCGACCACCCCTTCGGCCAGGACCGCATCGGCCGCGACCTGTTCGCGATGACCATGCGCGGAGCTCAGCAGTCCATCATCATCATGATCATCATCGGCCTCGTCGCAGGGATCATCGGCGTCGTGGTCGGCGCCCTCGCAGGCTACTTCCGCGGCTGGGTCGAGGCGGTCCTCATGCGCCTGACCGACATCATCATCATCATCCCCGTCCTGCTCCTGGCGGCGGTCATGTCCCAGACCGCGGGACGCCGCGACGCGGGCACGTGGTTCGCGCAGTTCGCCGCGTCCAATGGCGTGGTGGTGCTCGGCATCTTCCTGGGTCTGGTCGCCTGGGTGGGCCTCGCCCGGCTCGTGCGCGGCGAGTTCCTCTCCCTGCGCGAGCGGGAGTTCGTCGACGCCGCGCGCATCTCGGGGGCCTCGAACGCGCGGATCATCTTCAAGCACATCCTCCCGAACGCCGTCGGCGTCGTGATCGTGAACGGGACGCTGCTCATGTCCTCGGCGATCCTTCTCGAGACGGCGCTGTCCTACCTCGGCGTCGGCGTGAAGGCGCCCGATACGTCGCTTGGCCTTCTCATCTCCCAGAACCAGGAGGCGTTCTCCACGCGGCCATGGTTGTTCTGGTGGCCCGGCCTGTTCATCGTCCTCATCTGCCTCTGCATCAACTTCATCGGCGACGGCCTGCGCGACGCGTTCGATCCGCGCCAGAAGAAGTTCAACGCGAAGAAGGCGAAGGCGCGGCGCGCCCACGCGAGCGCAGCAGCTGTCACGGCTGAGGGAGTCGAGCTGGCGCCGTCTCTCGACGTCGACGGCTCGGTGAGCCCCGTGTCGGGCTACGTGCCGGACAGCGAGGCCTTCGGCGGGGCGCCGGAGCCCGGCGAGGACACCACCACAGGCAGGAACCCCTGACGTGTGGCGAATCGCGAGTGAGGTACCCCGCGCTGCGGCCTGCTCAGACCACGAACGTGATGATCGTGGCCGCCGCCAGCACCACGCCCAGCGCGAGGATGCCCCACGCGACGGTGCGCAGCACGGGGGTCTCCTCGACCCGGCCCGTCTCCACCGCGCCGCGGGCCACCTCCTCGGCCCAGCGGCGTCGCACGAGGATCGCCGCTTGACCGGACACGGTGTTGCCGAGATCTCCCGGGCGCACGGTGTGCTCGGGGCCGTAGCTGGACTCCGGGAGCCCAGTCAGGTGTTCGGGGCGAGCGCGCCGGGCGCCCATCGCCCCGGGGCCCGGCGCGGCCCACGCCGTGAACCGGCCCGCCCCGGTGCCGAGGGTCAGGGCGTACTTCGTGTCGACGAAGGCGAGCGCCTCCCACGGCACGCCGATGCGGCGCACCGGGTTGACGAGTTCGACGCCCGCGTCGCTCACCACGACGGCGGGTCGCCAGAACAGCGCCCAGGCGATCCACGCCATGAGCGCGAGCGGAGCGATGTAACGCAGGCCCGGCAGCCCGGCCTGGACGATCGTGACCACGAGGCCCAGAGCGGCGAGCACCCACAGGGCAATGGCCAGCAGTCTGTTGCTGCGGGCTTTGAAGACGTCGGTGGGGCCGGCATGCTGCAGAGCGCTCATGCCCCCCATGATGCAGGACGTCGGATGCAAACACGGATTCCGTCCCCCGAGCACACCCGCTCGGCCGGGGCGGCGCAGGGAAGGAAGCACAAGGATGGCTGAGAACCTCGGCACGGCGGGCCAGCCCCGCCGCCAGGCGAAGGGCCGCGAGGCCAAGAGGGGCACCGGGATCGGCGCGGACCTGGTCAAGGGCCAGAAGGTCCTCGAGGTGAAGGACCTGAGCGTCGACTTCGGCGTGGAGAAGGAGTGGGTCCCCGCGGCGATCGGCCTCAACTACGAGGTCAAGGCCGGCGAGGTCCTCGCGATCGTGGGCGAGTCCGGCTCGGGCAAGTCCGCCAGCTCCATGGCCCTGCTCGGGCTCCTGCCCTCCAACAGCCGGGTTTCGGGCAGCGTCAAGCTCATGGGACGCGAGCTCATGGGCAAGGACAGCGCCGCCGCGACCCGGAACGTGCGCGGCGACGACGTCGCCGTCATCTTCCAGGAGCCCATGACCGCGCTCAACCCGGTGTACACGATCGGCAACCAGATCGTGGAGACAATCCGCCTCCACAACCCGGTCTCGCCGGACGAGGCGAAGGCCCGCGCGATCACGATGCTCGAGCTCGTGGAGCTGCCGGACCCGGAGAAGGCCTTCAAGTCCTACCCGCACCAGCTCTCCGGCGGCCAGCGCCAGCGCGCGATGATCGCTCAGTCGCTCTCGTGCGATCCGAAGCTGCTTATCGCGGACGAGCCGACCACGGCGCTCGACGTGACGGTCCAGGCAGAGATCCTCGACCTCATGCGCCACCTCAAGGACAAGCTCAACTCGGCCGTCATCCTCATCACCCATGACATGGGCGTCGTCGCGGATCTCGCCGACCGCATCGCCGTCATGCGTCGCGGCGTGATCGTGGAGACCGGCACTGCGGGCGAGATCTTCCACAACCCGCAGCACCCGTACACGCAGGCCCTCCTCGCGGCGGTCCCGCACCTCGGCCAGGGCGGCGAGGGCAGCGAGGACGACGTCGACATCACCGCGGCGCTCGCAGCCGCCACGGGTGCGGAGCTCGACGCGGTCGACACCTCGGAGCTTAGGGAGCGTGAGCGGGAGAACGAGCGCGCGCTCGCCCAGGCTGAGGCCGCGGCCTCGCATCGCGGCGAGCCGGTCCTGACGCTCAAGGACGTCGCGATCGAGTACCCGAAGCAGGGCCGTGTGGCGGCGTTCCGCGCCGTCGAGGGCGCCAACCTGACGGTCTACCCGGGTCAGGTTGTCGGGCTCGTGGGGGAGTCCGGCTCGGGCAAGACGACGATCGGCCGGGCAGCCGTCGGGCTGCTGCCCGTCGCGGAGGGCTCGCTCAAGGTGACGGGCCGCGAGATCTCGGCCCTGAAGAAGAACTCGAGGGAGCTCCACGAGATCCGCCGCTCGGTGGGCATGGTGTTCCAGGACCCGTCCTCCTCCCTCAACCCGCGCCTGCCCATCGGCGAGTCGATCGGCGAGCCCATGCTCCTGGCGGGCGTCGCGAAGGGCGCTGACCTGCAGAAGCGGGTCGAGACGCTCCTGGACCAGGTCGAGCTGCCTCGCTCGTACCGCAACCGGTACCCGCACGAGCTCTCGGGCGGCCAGAAGCAGCGGGTCGGGATCGCCCGGGCCCTCTCGCTCAAGCCCAAGCTCATGGTCGCGGACGAGCCGACCTCCGCGCTGGACGTGTCCGTCCAGGCGAAGGTGCTCGAGCTGTTCCAGGCGCTCCAGCAGGAGCTCGGCTTCGCGTGCCTGTTCGTCACCCACGACCTCGCGGTCATCGACGTCCTCGCCGACTACATCTGCGTGATGCAGCGCGGCAGGATCGTCGAGCAGGGCAGCCGCGATGCGATCCTGCGCAACCCGCAGGAGGCCTACACGCAGCGCCTCCTCGCCGCGGTCCCGCTGCCCGACCCGGAGAAGCAGCGCGAGCGCCGCGAGCTGCGCGAGCTCCTCCTCGCGAGCGGCATCGACTAGATCCGTTGAGCACGACGACGAGAGGGGAACCTGAGTGCCCAGGTTCCCCTCTCGTCGTCGTGCGCTCCGCACGCTCACATCACGGTCTCACAAACAGTTCTTTCGTATCTGACGTTTCCGACCACGTGTGCGTCATGGAGAAGGGCAGGCTCGTTGAGAAGGGCGCCACGGAGCACGTGTTCGACGCGCCCCAGCAGGAGTACACCCGCGCGCTCCTCGACGCGATCCCGGGCGGGAAGCTCCTGCTCCCGCCGAACGCGGCGGCGTAGGAGACCCCGGAGGGGCTCACCTGAGGGTGAGCCCCTCCTTCGCAAGCGCCTCCGCGAGGACGGGCGCAAGGCGGGCCTTGCCCGTGGTCTTGAGGTGCACGGCGTCGGCCAGTTCTCCCGCGAGGCCATACCGCGAGATCCAGTCGCCGCACGAGATGAAGGCCACCCCGAGGCCGGGTGCCGTGCGCGCCAGCAGCGCATCCACCTGAGCGCGGCGCCCGCCCCCGTCGGACACGGACTTCGCGAGGGTGCCGACCATGACGATCCGCGCACCGGGGTATGTGCGGCGCAGCTCGGTGACGATCGCGGTGGCGCCGGAGACGACCGCGGCGTCGGTCGCTCCGCGGGACGCGTCGTTCCCGCCGCCCTGCACCACCACGAGCCCTGGGCTCCCGTCCGGCAGCAGCCAGTCGCCGAGCCTGAGGGCGTCGACGTAGTCGCGGACCTTGCCGTTGCCGACGGAGTACCCCGTGCCGCCGGCCCCTCCGAAGTACACGAAGTACCCGGCGCGCGTGAGGCCCTGCCGCACCCAGCTGTCCAGCGGCTCGGACTGCGAGTCGCCGATCAGGACTGCCGTGCGCGAGAGGTCGCCGAGCACCGGCTCGGGGCGCTGCGTAGCCGGGTTGACGGCGAAGGACCCCAGCGGCAGAAGGGCCGGCGGCGTGAGGCGACGGGGCGCCGTCGTGCGCGGGGTGATGGCGAGGGGAGCCGTGCCGAACGGCACGGCTGCCGGTGCGGGCCGGGCGGTCGCGGACGCCGAGGCGCTCGGGGCGGACGACGGCGCGGGGCCGGCCGCCGCGGCGGCGCACCCGGCGAGCGGCGCGCCCGCGAGGGCCAGCACGAGGGCACGCGCGAGCGCGCGCAGGGCCATGCGTCCGGCGCGGTGGGAGCCTCCGTTCATGCCTGTCCTTCCATGGGGGCGGACGTCACCATCATGCGGCCTCACGGGGCGGACCGGCCACTGTGATGGCGCCCACGGAGCGGGCAGTGCCTCGGAGAGAGTAAAATTGACGTGCTGGCCCTGAACGGGGTCCGTTCCGTTGTGCCTTCCGCCCTCCCTCGCCTGGGACAGCGCCGGGCGGGCGGACAAGTCGCGACCCACCCGAATTGAGCCTCACGCGTATGACTGAAACTGTGTCCACCGCTTCCCGTACCGACCTCCGCAACGTCGCCATCGTCGCGCACGTCGACCACGGCAAGACCACGCTGGTCGACGCCATGCTGCGACAGACCAACTCCTTCGCCGCCCACGGCGAGGTCGAGGACCGCGTGATGGACTCGGGCGACCTCGAGCGCGAGAAGGGCATCACGATTCTCGCGAAGAACACGACGGTCCGCTACGCGGGGCCTGCCGCGGCGGAGGTGGGCGAGCCCGAGGGCATCACGATCAACGTGATCGACACGCCGGGCCACGCCGACTTCGGCGGCGAGGTGGAGCGCGGGCTGTCCATGGTGGACGGCGTCGTGCTCCTCGTGGACGCGTCCGAGGGCCCGCTCCCGCAGACCCGCTTCGTGCTGCGCAAGGCGCTCGCCGCGCACAAGCCCGTGATCCTCGTGGTCAACAAGACGGACCGCCCCGACGCGCGCATCGAGGAGGTCGTGCACGAGAGCATGGACCTCCTCCTCGGCCTGGCCTCGGACCTCGCGGACGAGGTCCCGGACCTCGACCTCGACAAGGTCCTCGACGTGCCGGTCGTGTACGCGGCCGCCAAGGTCGGCGCTGCCTCCCTCGAGCAGCCTGCCGACGGCTCGGCACCGGCCAACGACAACCTCGAGCCGCTCTTCGAGACCATCCTCAAGCACATCCCCGCGCCCACGTACGACCCCGAGGGCGTCCTCCAGGCGCACGTGACCAACCTTGACGCGTCGCCGTTCCTGGGCCGCCTCGCGCTGCTCCGCATCTACAACGGCACGCTCCGCAAGGGCCAGCAGGTCGCATGGGCCCGCCACGACGGTTCGCTCAAGACCGTCAAGATCACCGAGCTCCTCGCCACGAGGGCGCTTGAGCGCGTCCCCGCCGAGTCCGCCGGGCCGGGCGAGATCGTTGCCGTGGCCGGCATCGAGGACATCACGATCGGCGAGACGCTCACCGACGTGGAGAACCCGCACCCGCTTCCGCTCATCACGGTGGACGACCCCGCGATCTCGATGACCGTGGGCATCAACACCTCGCCGCTCGCCGGCCGGGTCAAGGGTGCCAAGGTCACGGCGCGCCAGGTGAAGGACCGCCTCGACAAGGAGCTCATCGGCAACGTCTCGATCCGAGTCCTGCCCACCGAGCGTCCGGACGCGTGGGAGGTCCAGGGCCGCGGCGAGCTCGCCCTGGCCATCCTCGTCGAGCAGATGCGTCGCGAGGGGTTCGAGCTCACGGTCGGCAAGCCGCAGGTCGTGACCAAGAAGGTTGACGGCCAGGTGCTCGAGCCCATGGAGCGCATGACGATCGACGTCCCCGAGGAGTACCTCGGCGCCGTCACCCAGCTCCTCGCCGCCCGCAAGGGCCGCATGACCAACATGGCGAACCACGGCACCGGCTGGGTCCGGATGGAGTTCATGGTCCCCTCGCGCGGCCTCATCGGCTTCCGCACCAAGTTCCTCACGGACACCCGCGGCGCGGGCATCGCGGCCTCGATCTCCGAGGGCTACGAGCCGTGGCACGGCGAGATCGAGTACCGCACGAACGGCTCGCTCATCGCGGACCGCGCCGGTGTGGCCACGCCGTTCGCGATGATCAACCTCCAGGAGCGCGGCACGTTCTTCATCCAGCCCACGGCCGAGGTGTACGAGGGCATGATCGTGGGCGAGAACTCCCGCGCCGACGACATGGATGTGAACATCACCAAGGAGAAGAAGCTCACCAACATGCGCTCCTCCACGGCGGACAACTTCGAGGGCCTGACTCCGCCGAGGACGCTCACGCTCGAGGAGTCCCTCGAGTTCGCCCGTGAGGACGAGTGCGTGGAGATCACGCCCGAGGACATCCGCATCCGCAAAGTCATCCTCGACTCCAACGAGCGCCTCAAGGCGGCCCGCAGCCGCGCCCGCAGCTAGCCCTTCCGGGGCGCTGACATCTGCGCCCCTGAACGTCTCGGGTACAGATATCCGTCCCTCTGGCGATCTCGGGTACGACGGCGGCCGGTGCCTTCCGCGCGGAAGGCACCGGCCCCCTCGTGCGTACCCGAGATGGACTAGTCCGCGGTGGGGTCGCGGTGGTGGGCGATCATGAGGGAGGTCGCCTCGCCGTCTGGGTCGGTGGGCATGGCGACGTACTCGTCGACGACCGCGCGGAGCTTGTCCATGAGCTCGTTGCGGTGCTGCTCGTTGAGCTTGAGGCCGAGACGCCACACCGTGATGTCCTCCGGTGGCAGAGCCGCGGTCTCCTGGACGAAGGTCTCGATGAGGATGGGCGAGACGTCGTCGACGTGCTGGCTCCAGGACTTGCGGGTGGCGAGGTAGGGGACCTCCTTGGCCCCGCGGGCGCCCCGGCGCTCGGGCTGTGCCTCGAGGAAGCCGGTGGCCACGAGCGTGCGGACGTGGTGGAGGCACGAGGCGGGGTTGATACCGAGCAGATCGGCGATCTCCTTGTTGGTGCGCGCGTGGTGCAGGCACATGCGCAGTATCCGGAGGCGCAGGGGAGAGCTCAGTGCGCGCCCCTTCGCGGCCTCGTCCGATTCGCTCATGGAAATCACTCTAGCGCTGAGTGATTGACACTTCCCAATCACTCGGCGCACACTGTCGGCATGACCACCCCACCCACCGGCGAGCTGGCCGCGCCGCGGCTCATCCGCAGCCGCCCTTTCCTCGCGTTCTGGCTGGGGCAGGGCATCAGCCAGCTCGGCGTCCAGCTCGGCCAGCTCGCGCTCCCGGTCCTCGCCGTGAGCCTGCTCGGCGCGGGGGAGATGGACCTCGGCGTCCTGAACGCGGCCTCGATGGCCGCGTTCCTCATCGTGGGGCTGCCTGCGGGCGCCTGGGTGGACCGCTGGCTCAAGCGCCGCACCATGATCCGCGCAGACCTGGTCCGCATGGCCGCGATGTTCGCCGTGCCGCTGCTGTGGTGGGCCGGGGCCCTGCAGATGTGGCACCTCTACGTCGTCGCGGCCGTGGTGGGCGTCGCGACAGTGTTCTTCGACGTGGCCTATCAGAGCTATATCCCGCTGCTTGTGCACCGGACCCAGGTGCCCGACGCTAACGGCAAGCTCGAGTCCACAGCCCAGGTGGCGCGCATGGGCGGCCCGGCACTGGGCGGCTTCCTCCTGACCCTCGTCAGCGCCCCGGTGCTGTTCGCCGCGGAGGCGGCCGGGTACCTCGCGTCGGCACTGTGCCTGGGCAGGGTGCGCGACTCGGAGAAGGCGGCCGAGCGTGCCGAGGGCAGCAGCCTCTGGGCCGAGATCCGCGAGGGCACCGCCTTCGTGGCACGCCATGGCCTGATCCGCCGCGTTGTGGCCTGCACCGCTCTCAGCAACCTGTTCTCCTCGGTGCTGTGGGTGCTCATGCCGCTCGTGATCCTCCGTGAGCTCGGCCTCGGTCCCGTGGGGCTGGGCGTGATGATGTCGATCGGCGCGGTGGGTGGGCTCCTCGGCGCCCTCGCGGGACCGCGGCTCGGCGGACTCGTGGGGGAGGGGGCCCTGCTGCCGCTTGGGCTCCTGCTGGCAGGGGCCGCCGTCGTGCTCTTCCCCCTCGCGCTCGCCTCGGGTCCGGGTCCGCTCGCGCTCGTGATGCTGAGCGTTGGTGAGTTCGCCTTCAGCTTCGGGGTGATCGTCTACAACATCATGCAGGTCAGCATGCGTCAGCGCGTGTGCCCGACGCGGCTCCTCGGGCGCATGAACGCCTCCATCCGCTGCGTCGTGTGGGGCGTCATGCCCATCGGCTCGCTGCTCGGCGGGGTGCTCGGTGAGCGGCTAGGGCTCGCGCCCACGCTGTGGATCTCGATCGTCGGGATGCTGCTCGGCGTCCTGCCGGTGGCTATCGGCCCTTTCTTCGGCATGCGGACGCTGCCGGATGCCAACGAGGCCTGACGCGTCAGTCCCGGCAGTGTTCCGTTCAGGCTGTCTCCGCATGGCGCCACTCGCCCCGGATCCGCCGGACGAGGCGGTGGCTGGGGGCCGTGACCATGAGGTCCGTCCACGCAAGGTCGACGAGCTCGACTCTCTGGCCCGCCGTTGCGCCGATCCTCGGCCAGAAGCGGCGGGCCTGCGGCGGACGCAGGAGGAGGGAGGCGTTCGCAAGGCCGAGGCCTTCGCGCTTGAACGTCCCGTCGCAGGACTCGATGCTCGCGACGGCGCGGCGGACCGCGTTTCCGTCCGGGCCCTGCCGCTCGAGGACGGCCGTGAACCTGGCCGTCGCACGGGCGCTCCCGAGCGGCATGAGGCCGAGCATCGCCAGGCTCACGTCGATGCGTAGTCCGTCCGCGCTGGGGAGGACTGCGACGCGGTCCAGCTTGGGCTCCTCGAGTATGAGTGGCGGGAGGTTGGTCCGGGCGATCGCGCCCAGCACAGAATTCAAGGACATGGCAGGTCTCCTCAACGGGGCCGGCCCAGCTCCAACCCAATTACGCTATCAATTGGATTAATTATAGGCCCGCGTGCCGCTCCTCACAAGAGTGCGACTTGACTCGTCTAAGGTGCTCGCGAAACGCGGCGCGTGCCTCATCTGGGATCTGCTCGCGAAATGCCGGTCCCGGTGCGGGCGCTGGAGTCTGCTGGCCGGTATGGGATCGGAGCTGTCGATGGCGACCAGGCGTGAGATCACGAAGAAGTACGCCCGCGGGTATGCGGCCGCGTCGAAGAAGGAGCGCGGGCGGATGCTCGACGAGTTGGTCGCCACGACCGGCTGGTCGAGGGCGAACGCCCGCCGGCAGGTCCGTGCGGCGGCGGCGCGGAAGGGCCCCCAGCGTGCGGTCAAGCGCGCGCCGCGGCCCCGGACGTACGGGTACGACACCCTCAGGCTCCTGATCCGGGTGTGGCGGCTGGCCGGGCAGCCCTCGGGGAAGTACCTCGCAGCGACGATGCCGCTGTGGCTGCCCAAGCTCGAGGAGCACGGCGAGTTCGGCGAGGACGCGCACCGGCTCACCGAGCACACCCGCGCCCAGCTGCTGGCCGTCTCGGCGGCCACGATCGACCGGCTGCTCAAGCCGACCCGGGACGGGATGGCGCCGTCCGGGATCTCGGGCACCAGGCCGGGGGCGCTGCTGCGCAACTCGATCCAGGTCCGCAGGGCCGGGGACGAGCAGGAGCAGGCCCCGGGGTTCTGCGAGGCCGACCTGGTCCTGCACTGCGGGCCGACCCTGAGGGGCGAGTTCGCCCGCACGATGACCGTCACGGACGTGTTCACCGGCTGGACCGAGAACATCGCGCTCAAGAACGGCGCCCACCGGTGGGTCCTGGAGGCGATGCCCCGCATCGAGCAGCGCCTGCCCTACCCGCTGGTCGGGATCGACTGCGACAACGGCGGTGAGTTCATCAACCACGCCCTGATCGGCTGGGCCCAGGACCGGGACCTGTACTTCACCAGATCCCGGCCCTACCGCTCCAACGACAACGCCCACGTCGAGCAGAAGAACGGCGACGTCGTGCGCCGCCACGCCTTCCACTACCGGTACGACACCCCGGCCGAGCTGCGCCTGCTCAACGAGCTCTACGACCTCGTCAGGGTCCGCCTGAACATGTTCACCGCGACCACCAAGGCCATCGGCTGGAGGTCCAACCGGAACGGAAAGAACACCCGCGTCTACGACGCCCCACGCACCCCCTACCAGCGCGTCCTCGATACCGGCGTGCTCACCCCAGCGAAGGCCGCCGAGCTCGCCGCCCTCTTCGAGGCCACCAACCCCGCCGAGCTCACACGGAAGATCACCGCCATACAGACCCGGCTCATCGAACTCGCAGCCGCCAAGACCGACGCGCTCACCGCCACCATTTCGCGAGCAAAACAAGATGAGGCACGCGAACCAACCTCGCGAGCATCTTGACATGAGGCACTACGGAGTGCCCGGAGCCGCGTGTGGCTGCCCCTCAAAGCTCCTGGTCGTCGAGGGAGTTCACCACGCCGTGCAGTGATGCTTCCAAGAAGCGCACCACGTCGTCTGCGTCAGCGGCACGCTCGATCGCGAGGCTGATGAGCGCTTCCTCCGCGAAGGCGACCCAGGACCGCAGTGCGATGTGCAGCAGGGTGGTGTCTGGCATGCCGAGTTCGACGAAGGCCTCGCGCAGGCGTTCGGCATTGAGCTCGCGTGACTCGTCGACGAGCCGGCGGACCGCAGGATCGCCGCTTGCGGTGCCCCTGACCAGTGAGTAGAAGGTGCCGTGGTGCTGCTGGACGAACTGGGTGATCCGCAGCAGGGTGTCGCGGATCCGGTCCTGCGGCGCGAGGTCCTGACGCGGTGTGGTGGCGAGGAGCAGGCTGTCCCTCGCCGTCGTGACCACGGCGAGCTGCATACCCTGGCGGGTCTCGAAGTAGTGGAAGAGGAGGGGCCGTGAGACGCCGGCCAGACGAGCGAGCTCGTCCATGGTCAGCTCGTCCAGCGTGTGGTCGGTGAGGAAGTTCACGCCCGCCGCGATGAGCTGCGCTCTCCGGTCCTGCGGGCTGAGGCGGGAGCGCTGCGATTCGGACACACGAGAAGTCTACTGATCCCGCCATCGCGTCTCGCGCGACTATTGACTCCACGTCAATAGTGTCAGTATCTTCGACGGTGTTGCCGCCGCCGGGCGGCGCCCGTCTCAGGAGGATCAATGAAGTTCCCCGTCTCATCCCGCGTCCGCAAGATGACAACGTCCCACGCCGGGCGCATCACCCTCGTTGCCGTGCCCACGGCCCTCGCCGCGACGATTCTGATGGGCGGGGTCGCGCAGGGCGCGGTGCCTGTGTCCTTTGCCGTCTCCGGCAGCCAGTTCCAGATCGGCGCCTCGAAGCTCGAGGGGTCTGGGTTCTCGCAGTATGCCGGCGTCGCGAAGGACTCCGAGGGCACCGACCACGCCGTGGCGATCGCCAACATCAAGAGCGCGAGCCTTTCGGACCTGTGCCAGGCCGTTGTCACTCAGACTCCTCTTGGCACGGTGGGCGTGCTCATCAAGGCCGGTGGCGGGGGCAATCCGGCGACGGCCTCAGACCTGCAGATCGGGATGACCGGGCTGAAGGGCGATGCGTCCTTCGGCAGGATTCGCATCGGTGTGGACGCCTCGACCGTCAATACGGCCGCGAAGGGCTCGGCAGGCGACTTCGCACAGGACTCCGACGGCATCACGATCACGAATCTCCAGCAGACGGCCTGGAGCACGCAGGCGTCGGTGTTCACCCTGACCGGGATGAGCATGGAAATGACAGACGGGTCCAAGGGATGCTTCTGAATGACGAGGCGTCGATGACGTCGGAGGAGGGCGCAATCGCGACGCCGCGGAGCGCGGAGGCGGCCGGGCAGTCGCACGGATTCCGCCACTGGCGCCGCAGCCGGCCGTTCATCGGCGGCCTGCTGGCCGCACTGGGCGGGGTGGAGATGTTCTTCTCCGGGCAGCTCGACATCGGCCACCTCCACATCCAGCTCGGGATCGAAGGTCTCCAGGCCACCGTCATCCCGGTTGCGCTCGTGCTGCTCGGGGTCCTGTCCGTCGCAATGCCCGCACACCATGTGTTCTACGGGATCCTGACGCTCGTGGTGGCCGTCTACTCCCTGGTCGGCGTGAACATGGGCGGGTTCATCATCGGCATGCTTCTGGCGGGAATCGGCGGCGTGCTGGTCGTGGCGTGGATGGGCCCGCCGGGAGCCCTACGGGAAGAGAGGGTGGAGTGAGGCTGCGCCGCACTTGCGCCGTGGCCGCCGCCCTGACGGGATCGGTCCTTGTGGCGCCTCTTGCCCTCGGGGCGGCGCGGCCCCCGACAGCGTGCCGACGGACCTGTGCCTGCCGCTCGTCTCCTCGTGCCCCTCAGCGAGCTCGGGTCCCTCGGCCCCAGTCCCCGGCCCGAGCGATCCCACCCTGCCTGCCGTGGCGCCGGGGACCGTCCCGACTGATCCTGGCGCACTGCTGCCGGGCGTCGGTCCAGTCCCGAGCGCCGTGCCGATTCCTGGCGTTGAATCGCCGGTGCCGGTGCCCGCCCCGACGTCGGACCCCGCGTCCGGCGCGCCAGTGCCCGCACCCCGGGACAGCGGGGCCGCGGTCTTCACCAAGACGCCCGCGTCCATGGGATCTGAGGGCCTGTCCTTCACGGGCCTGAGCTCGGTCAGCGTAGTGACCGTCCCGACCGTCGACGGCGGCGGCATGCGGGTCCTGAAGATCACCGCCGACTCGATCACCGTCAAGGGGTTCACGCTCACCGTCCGGCAGCCCCAGGGCCCCGGTCTGGTCACGTCCGCGGACACGATGGTCCTCAGCGGTCACGTCACCGTCTACGTGGGATCGATCACTGGGACGACGTCCAGCGGCCGCGGGCTGACCCTTGGCACGGACACGCCGCCGCCTCTGGACGACGTCGCTCCCGGCCTTCTGCGGGTCACCATGGGCCTCGTCGGGTCGACCGCGGACTCGATCAGCTACACGAACACCGACCAGCGGATGGTCCAGCCCTAGGCCTCGGAGGTGCGTCCCGAGCGGAGCGGCGGGGGAGGCGGCACAGGCTTGGCCGCCACCACATCCGTCAGGCGCACGACGGCGTCGCCGCGCCTCGTGCGGACGGTGACCGTCGCGCCGTCGTGCGCCACCAGATCACCGAGCGCATCCGTGAAGCCGCCCTCGATCCGGCTCCGCACGACCACGCGCGTGCCGAGGGGCAGTGATCTCAGGCGGTCTGCAGGCGAGGAGGGCACGCTCCATCCTAGGCGCGCCACTGCTACGGCCCGTGTGACGCTGGAGTGGCGAGAGCGGGCCGGGGGATAATAGGCTCAATCGGCCGCGGAAGAACTGCGAAACACGTCAGCAGTGCGGCCGAGGGAAGAGAGGGTGGCACCGTGACATACGTGATCGCACAGCCGTGCGTCGATGTGAAGGACAAGGCCTGCGTCGAGGAGTGTCCCGTCGACTGCATCTACGAGGGCGAGCGGTCGCTGTACATCCATCCGGACGAGTGCGTCGACTGCGGGGCGTGCGAGCCGGTGTGCCCCGTCGAGGCCATCTACTACGAGGACGACGTCCCCGAGGAATGGTCCGATTACTACAAGGCAAACGTCGAGTTCTTCGACGACCTCGGGTCCCCCGGCGGCGCCGCGAAGCTCGGCAACACCCACAAGGACCACCCGCTCGTCGCGGCGCTCCCCCCGCAGGTCCCGGCCAGCTGAGCGTGGAGGACCTTCAGCGCGCCACGGGCCGGGCATTCGGCCTCGACCTGCCCGACTACCCCTGGGAGGCCATGGCGCCGTATGCGTCCACGGCCGCCCGCCACCCCGGCGGGGCCGTGAACCTGTCCATCGGCACGCCCGTGGATCCGACTCCCGAGGTGATCCAGGACGCGCTCCGGAGCGCCGCGGACGCCCACGGGTACCCGACCGTGCACGGCACGGCGGCGCTGCGCGAGGCCGTGGTCGAGTGGTTCGGTCGCCGGCGCGGTGTGACGGGTCTCGACGAGCAGGCGGTCATGCCCACCGTGGGGTCGAAGGAGCTCGTGGCCTGGCTGCCGTTCCTGCTCGGCCTGCGGCCGGGGGACGTGGTGGTGCGCCCGACCGTCGCCTACCCCACGTACGACATCGGGGCGCGGCTCGCCGGGGCGACCGCCGTCGCGGCGGACAGCCTCGACGAGCTCGACGACGCGACGCGCGCCCGGGTGCGCCTCGTCTGGGTCAACTCCCCGGGCAATCCCACCGGCGCGGTGCGTGACGCGGAGTCGTTGCGCGCCGTCGTCGACCGCGCGCGGTCGCTGGGAGCCGTCGTCGCCTCCGACGAGTGCTACGCCGAGCTCGGCTGGGGCGCGTGGGACGCCCAGCGCGGCGGCGAGCCCGTCCCCTCGGTGCTCGACCCGCGCGTGAGCGGCGGCGACCTCACCGGCCTGCTGAGCGTGTATTCGCTGAGCAAGCAGTCCAACCTCGCCGGGTACCGCGCGGCATTCGTCGCCGGCGCGCCCGAGCTCATGCCCAACCTCGTCAACAGCCGCAAGCACGCGGGCATGATCATGCCGTACCCCGTGCAGGAGGCCATGCGGGTCGCCCTCGGCGACGAGGCCCACGTCCTGGCCCAGAAGGACATCTACCGTTCCCGCCGCGAGCGGCTCCTGCCCGCGCTCGAGGCGTTCGGGCTCACGCTCTCGCACTCCGAGGCGGGGCTCTACCTGTGGTGCACCGCAGGCGAGGACACGTGGACCACGGTGGGCCGGCTCGCCGAGCTGGGAATCGTCGTCGGGCCCGGCGTCTTCTATGGCGAGGCGGGCCAGGGGTTCGTCCGGGTGGCGCTCACAGGCACCGATGAGCGGATCGACGCGGCAGTGGAGCGGCTGACCGCGCGATAGTCCAGAGAACGTGAGGGGACTCACAGGACGCCCGGTATCGATTAGTCCCGGCACTGAACTCGGAGTAGCGTATGAATGTTGCGAGCTACCCATTGAAGGGGAACCATGTCTGAGATGAACGGCGCTGTCCTGCGTCACGAAGGGGGAGAGCTCCAGCTTCCCCGCATCGCCGCTGTCGAGGGGAACGACGGCTATGACGTTTCGAAGCTGCTCAAGGAGACGGGCGCCGTCACCTTCGATCCCGGCTTCATGAACACTGCTGCCACGACCTCGGCGATCACGTTCATCGACGGCGACGAGGGCATCCTGCGCTACCGCGGCTACCCGATTGAGCAGCTCGCGCAGCACTCGAGCTTCCTCGAGGTCTCCTACCTCCTCATCTACGGGAACCTCCCGACGGGGGCCGAGCTCGAGGAGTTCGACCAGAAGATCCGCCGCCACACGCTCCTGCACGAGGAGCTCAAGAGCTTCTTCGCCGGCTTCCCCCGCGACGCGCACCCCATGCCCGTGCTGTCCTCGGCCGTGTCCGCGCTGTCCACGTTCTACCAGGACTCGCTCGACCCGTTCAACGAGGAGCAGGTGGAGCTCTCCACCATCCGCCTCATGGCGAAGCTGCCGGTCATCGCCGCGTACGCGCACAAGAAATCCATCGGCCAGGCGCTCCTGTACCCGGACAACTCCATGAACCTCGTGGAGAACTTCCTGCGCCTCTCCTTCGGCCTGCCGGCCGAGCCGTACGAGCTCGACCCGCTCGTCGTGAAGGCCCTCGACACCCTCCTGATCCTGCACGCGGACCACGAGCAGAACTGCTCCACCTCGACGGTGCGCCTCGTCGGCTCCGCGAACGCGAACATGTTCGCGTCCGTCTCCGCGGGCATCAATGCGCTCTTCGGCCCGCTGCACGGCGGCGCCAACGAGGCTGTCCTCAACATGCTCCGCCGCATCCAGGCCGACGGCATCAAGCCCGAGGACTTCATGGAGAAGGTCAAGAACAAGGAGGACGGCGTCCGGCTCATGGGCTTCGGGCACCGCGTCTACAAGAACTACGATCCCCGCGCCAAGATCATCAAGGCCACCGCGCACGAGATCCTCGGAAAGCTCGGCGGCAACGACGAGCTCCTCGACATCGCCATGCGGCTCGAGGAGAAGGCCCTCGCGGACGACTACTTCATCCAGCGCAAGCTGTACCCGAACGTCGACTTCTACACGGGCCTGATCTACAAGGCGATGGGCTTCCCGGAGAAGATGTTCACCGTGCTCTTCGCGATCGGGCGCCTGCCGGGCTGGATCGCCCAGTGGCGCGAGATGATCAAGGACCCGCAGACCAAGATCGGCCGTCCGCGGCAGCTCTACGTCGGCGAGGCGGAGCGCCCCTACCCGGCCCGCTGACCTTCCCGTCCCCGTTTCAGGTACGCGAAATCGCGTCCTTTCCCGTTTCGGGTACAGATAATCGGCTCAATCCCTCTCTCGGGTACGACGGCGGCCGGTGCCTTCCGCGCGGAAGGCACCGGCCGCCGTCGTACGTGCTGTAGCGGCTCCGGCGCACGACGCAGTGGTGCGGCTTCCGCGCGGAAGCCGCCCCACGGCTTCGTACCCGAAACGGGATCCAGCGGAGATACGTGTACCCGAAACAGGTGCTGGGGGCAGGGCGGGCTCAGGCGTCCTGGTAGCCCATCGGGTTGTTCTTCTGCCAGCGCCAGTGGTCCTCGCACATCTGGTCCACGGTCTTGGTGGTGGACCAGCCGAGGTCGGCGAGGGCGGCCGAGGGGTCGGCCCAGAACGCGGGGAGGTCGCCGGCGCGGCGCGGGGCGATCTCGTAGGGGATCGGCGAGCCCACGGCCTTCTCGAACGCGTGCAGCATCTCAAGGACGCTCGTTCCCTTTCCGGAGCCGAGGTTCCACCGGTAGACGCCCTCGTGGCCCTCGAGGTACTTCAGCGCCGCCGCGTGCCCCTCGGCGAGGTCGACGACGTGGATGAAGTCCCGCTGGCACGTACCGTCCGGGGTGGGGTAGTCCCCGCCGAAGACCATGAGCTTCTCGCGCCGGCCCACGGCGACCTGGGCGATGAACGGGACGAGGTTGTTCGGGATGCCCTGGGGGTCCTCGCCGATCCGGCCGGACGGGTGGGCGCCCACCGGGTTGAAGTAGCGCAGCAGTGCTATGCGCCAGGCCGGGTTCGAGCCGCCCAGGTCGGCGAGGATGTCCTCGATCTGCTCCTTGGTGCGCCCGTAGGGGTTCATCGCCCCGATCTCCATCTTCTCGATGTACGGGGTCGGGTTGTGGTCGCCGTACACCGTCGCCGACGAGGAGAAGACGATGGTGCGGACGCCGTGGCGCTCCATGACACGCAGGAGCGCGATGGTCCCGGCCACGTTGTTGAAGTAGTAGTCGAGCGGGATGCTGACGGACTCGCCCACGGCCTTGAGCCCCGCGAAGTGGATCACGGCCTCGGGGGAGTGCTCGGCGAAGACGGCGCCCAAAGCGTCCTCGTCGGTGATGTCGGCCTCGATGAACGTGGCCTCGCGGCCCGCGAGCTCCCCGACCCGCCTCAGGGACTCGGGGCTTGAGTTGGAGAGGTTGTCGATGGCGACCACATCGTGGCCCGCCTCGAGGAGGGTCAGGACCGTGTGGGAGCCGATGTAGCCGGTGCCGCCGGTGACGAGGATTCGCATGGCCATCATCCTATCGAGCGGCCGCTTCCGGCCCGATCCCGTGACGGCATTGGGAGCCCGGGCACGGGTGTGCTAGATAGGTGGTGTGCCCAGAAACGTGGACGCGGCGGTGCGCCGCCGGGAGGTCGTGGACTCCGTCAAGCGGATCATCGTCGCGGATGGCCTCGACCGGGTGTCGCTGCGGGAGGTGGCGACTGAGGCCGGGCTCGTCGTCGGCTCGGTGCGGCACTACTTCGCCTCGTCCGCCGAGCTGCTCGCCTGCTCGTTCGAGGCGGTGGTTGACGCCGTGCTGGCGCGGCTGAGGGAGTCGGCGCCCGGACCCGGAGGTGCGGCCGTCCATCAGGAGGCCGTTGTCGCACAGCTGTGCCAGCTCCTGCCGCTCGACGAGGAGCGCGCCGTCGATCTCTGCGCATGGACCGAGTTCAAGCTCGCAGCCCGCACCCGCCCCGAACTCGAGGCGACGGCCGAGCGCAGCCACCGCGCGGTCGCCGCGGAGGTCGGCCGGACCCTCCGCGAGCTGCACCCGTCACTCGGCCCCGACGAGCTCGTCGTGGAGGCCGAGCGGCTGCTCGCGACCGTCGAGGGCCTCGGCCTCCACGCGATGCTGCAGGGCCGCTGGCTCGACGCGCGGCTGTGCCTCGACGTGATTCGCGCGCAGGTGGCGGGCATCGGGTAGCAGGATCTGAAGTGCCGCTGCGGGAATACACTGGGAGAAGACCGGCAAGGAAGCGAATCGACTGATGCACCACACTGGAGGGCCCGCCTGGCGGATCACCATGGATACGTCCGGCCCCATGCTCCTAGCGCTCTACCTGAAGGACCATGCGGGGCTCAACGGCGCTGGTATGCCTCCGGTCGCCCCCGCCCAGCCGCGGGTCCGCGAGGCTGACCACCACCAGATCACCCAGCATGTGGGGGGCCTTCCTGCGCTGCGCCGCGAGTGGGAGGCCTGGTGGCAGCACCTGATCGAGAACCACCCGGAGATGAGCCCCGCAGTCGAGCCGCCGAACTTCGGCGCGTTCCGGGAAGCGCCTGCGCTGCAGCGCTCGCTCCAGGCCCACTTCGGCGCGGCCCTCACGTGGGCCCGCGAACGCCGGGCGGAATACGAGCGTCTCGAGAAGGAGCGCGAGGCGACCGGCGCGACGGACGTGCTGCGCGAGATCGTCGAGGAGCGCCAGCTGGAGGTGGGGCCGGCCGCCCGCGACTTCACGCTCACGATCATTGAGCTCCCGCTCTGCGAAGACCGCGCCTGGCTCGTCAACGCGGACAAGGTGATCATGAGCCAGAGCCTCCTGGAGGACAAGGAAGCGTTCCGGAGCTACCTCAAGCCGGTGGTCGAGCTTTTAATGTGAGGTATGGGGACCGTCCTCGTCGCCTCCATGCCGTTTGCCGGCCACGTCCATCCCGTGGCCGCGATCGCCGGGGAGCTCGTCCGGCGCGGACACGACGTCCTGGCCTACACGGGCGCGAAGTACGCGGAGAGGTTCGAGGCCGTGGGCGCTCGCCCGTGGCTGTGGCATTCGGCCCCGGACTTCGACGACCTCGCGATTGGTGAGACCTTCCCGAGCATCGGCGACGGACGCGGCCTCCGCGCCATTCTCGGCAATATCCGGGACCTCTTCATCGGGACCGCCGCGGCGCAGGCGCACGACGTCGCCGGGCTGGCTAAAGCTGCCCGGCCGGACGCCGTCGTGGCTGACTGCCTCTGCCTTGGGCCGGGGCTCTGGGCCCAGCGCGAGGGCGTCCCGTGGGCCGGGATCTCCCTCGTTCCGCTGAGCGCCCACAACCCGTGGGGCCCGCCGCCCGGGGCTCCACTTCTCCCTGCGCGCGGCGGGGCGGCGGCTGTGCGCAACCGCGCACTTGCGGCGGCCCTCGCTGCCGGCCCCGGCAGGGCCATGCGCGCGCTCGTCAACCGGCAGCGCGCCCGCGCCGGCCTCGGCCCGACCCCACGACCGGGTCTGGACTCGGTGTACTCGGAGCTGCTCACCATCGCCCAGGGCATTCCCGAGCTCGAGTACCCCCGCCCCGAGCCCGTCCCGGGCGTCGAGCTCATCGGCCAGCTCGTCCCGCCCTCGGCCGGCGCGCTGCCGGAGTGGTGGGGGCAGTGGCCGGCTGACGCGCCGGTGGTGCACGTGACGCAGGGGACGTTCAACGTCGACCCCAGCGAGTTGCTGCGCCCCGCACTGGCTGGCCTCACGGACGGTGCAGCCGCAGCCATCGGGCGGCGGCCCGCCGTCGTGCTTGCGACCGGCGGCGGCAAGGGGTTCGGTGACCCTGGCGGTCTCCCGCGAGGTGCCTTCGCGGCCGACTTCCTCCCGTACGCCCGGATCCTGAAGGATGTGAGCGCCGTGGTGAGCAACGGCGGGTACGGCACCGTGCTCGCGGCCCTCGGCGCGGGCGTGCCGCTCGTCATCGCGGGCGCGGCGATCGACAAGCCGGACATCGCGCGTCGCGTCGCCTGGGCCGGGATCGATCTCAAGACGGGACGGCCCAGCCCGGTGCAGGTGCGCGACGCCGTGGCGAGGGTCCTCGGGGACCCGGCCTACCGCCGTCGTGCGCGCGAGCTCGCCGCGTCGATCCGGGCGGCGGGCGGCACCGCCAGGGCCGTGGATCTCGTCGACGAGCGCCTCCTCAACGCAGGGACATGACCCCTCAGCGCAGGGACATGAGCCCTCAGCGCAGGGACATGAGCCCCAGCGCAGGGAGGTGGCTACGGGGCCTGGGCTACCGTGATCGTCACGGTGCCGTCGGGCGCGGCGGAGTCCGTCCACCCCTTGTTGCCGTCCCTGAGCCACGTGTGGCCGGCAAAGTCGATCTTGGTGATCGCGAGCTGCTTCGCGTTCGCGACGGCCCACTGCGCGATGGACCACCCGGTCGCGCCGTTGGCCGGGACGCTGAGGGCCTTGCCCGCGGTGCTCGCGTCCATCGCCCCGTACGCGATGGTGAGCTGCGACTTGACCTGGGCGGGGTCGCCGGCGGCGTCCGGCGCGCGGAGCGTGCACGTCAGTGCGGCCTGCGACAGTCCGGTCAGCGCCGAGGCGAACGCACGCCCCATGTCCTCGTGCTGCGCGTAGGCCTCTGGGTAGCCCGAACGCTGCACCGCCTGCGCGGCGTCCGTGATCGGCAGCGACTCGTAGCCGGGGACCTTGACGAGGCCGTCGTAGAACGCGTTCGTCGCGTAGACGGGGTCCATGATCTGCGCCGCCGTGCCCCAGCCCTGCGACGGGCGCTGCTGGAACAGCCCGAGGGAGTCCGCGTGGCCGTAATTGATATTGCGCAGCTTCGATTCCTGCATCGCCGTCGCGAGGGCAATCGTCGCGGCCCGCGCCGGGAGGCCGCGGCGCACGGAGATCGCCGCGATGAGGGAGGCGTTGGCGGTCTGGTCGGTGGCGAGCTGTTGCGTTGCGCTCCCGAGCGGTGCCGTGCAGCCCTCGACGATCGGCTTGTCGTTGCGGTTGAGCACGAGTGCAGCGATGTAGATGCCCACGGCGGCGAGGGCGAGGGCCACGAGGACGGTGAGGGCGCGCCGCGCTCTGCGGGCGAGGGCCATCCGGGGTGCTCCTTGGACTGGGCGAGGGGGATCAGGGCCCTAGGGCCTTCGATTCGGGCCGGGGTGGCCCCGCGCACGACGGCGGACGCGCACCTGGGCGCACACCCGCCGTCGTGCGTCGGATCAGTTGGCGTGCAGCGCTTCGTTGAGCTCGACCGTCTGGCCCGCGCGGGGGAGCGCCTCGACCTGGCCGTTGGTCGAGTTGCGGCGGAACAGGAGATTCGGCTGGCCGGAGAGGTCTGCGGCCTTGACCACCTTCTCGGCGTTCTCGCCGAACGCGTCCTTGAATCCGCTGATGCGCACGCGCGTCCCGGCGGTGACGTAGAGGCCGGCCTCGACGACGGAGTCGTCGCCGATGGAGATCCCCACGCCCGAGTTCGCGCCGAGGAGGACGCGCTCGCCGAGCGTGATGCGTTCCTTGCCGCCGCCGGAGAGCGTGCCCATGATGGACGCGCCGCCGCCCACATCGGTGCCGTCGCCCACCACGACGCCGGCCGAGATGCGGCCCTCGACCATGGACGTGCCAAGCGTGCCGGCGTTGAAGTTCACGAAGCCCTCGTGCATCACGGTGGTGCCCTCGGCGAGGTGCGCGCCGAGGCGGACGCGGTCCGCGTCGGCGATGCGCACGCCGGAGGGGACCACGTAGTCGACCATGCGCGGGAACTTGTCCACGCCGAACACCGTCACGGCCCCGCGGCGGCGGAGCTTGGCGCGGGTCATCTCGAAGCCGGCCGGGTGGCATGGGCCGAAGTTGGTCCACACGACGTTGGGGAGCTTGCCGAACACGCCGTCGAGGTTGATCGTGTTGGGCGCCACGAGCCGGTGCGAGAGGAGGTGGAGGCGCAGATACGCGTCCGCGGTGTCCGCGGGGGCCCGATCGAGGTCGATCTGGACGAACACGACCTTGGTCTGGGTGCCGCGGTCGGCGTCGTCGCCGTCCTCGGCGGCCGCGACGAGCTCGGCGGGGGCGGAGTCCACGACGGCGTCGTCGGAGAGGTGCGCCGCGGCCTCGCCGAGGGCCGGAGACGGGAACCAGACATCGAGGACCGTGGCCTCGCCGGCGCCGTCGGGGCCCGAGGCGACGTGGATCGTGGCGAGCCCGAAGCCGTGGGCAGCGCGGGATGCGGCAGGGGTTTCAGTCATGCTGTCCAGTCTATCGGCGGGGCCCGGTGCGCCTCGAACTATGCTGGGCGGGTGACCCCCACGGATCCCCGCCCGCCCGCCGCGTCGTCTGCCCCGCACGGCCGGCCCCTCCTCGACCTCACGCAGGACGTCGCGCTGCTCACGGCGGCCCTCATCGACGTCGAGAGCGTCTCGGGTGGGGAGGCTGCGCTGGCCGACGCGATCGAAGGGGCGCTCCGCACCCAGACCTCGCTCGAGGTGACCCGGGATGGCGACGCGATCGTCGCGCGCTCTTCCCATGGCTGTGCGGAGCGGATCATCCTCGCCGGCCACATCGACACCGTCCCGCTGCCGACCGCGGACGGCGCCCGGGGCACCGTTCCGTCCTCGTGGGACGGCGATCCCGGGGACGGTGTCCTGTGGGGCCGTGGTGCGACCGACATGAAGGGCGGCGTCGCGGTGCAGCTCGCACTTGCCGCGCGGCTCTTCGGCGCTGATCCGGCGCACGACGGCGGCGGCTCGCCTGCCGCCGGCAGCGCTCAGTCTGTGCCTGCAACGCGGGACGTCACCTTCGTCTTCTATGACCATGAGGAGGTCGAGGCGTCCAAGAGCGGCCTCGGGCGCCTCGCGCGGAACCACCCCGACCTGCTGGCGGGGGACTTCGCGATCCTGCTCGAGCCCACCAACGGGACCGTAGAGGGCGGCTGCAACGGCACACTCCGCGTCGAAGCCACGACGGTGGGTGAGGCGGCGCACTCGGCGAGGGCGTGGATGGGGAGGAACGCGATCCACGCGGCGGCGCCGATCCTCGAGCGGCTTGCGGCCTACGAGCCCGCGACCGTGACCGTGGAGGGCCTCGACTTCCGCGAGAGCCTCAATGCCGTGGGCATCGCCGGCGGGACCGCAGGGAACGTCATCCCGGACCGCTGCACCGTGACCATCAACTACCGCTTCGCCCCCGACAAGAACCTCGAGCAGGCCGAGGAGCACGTCCGAGCGCTGCTCGAGGGGTTCGACGTGGTGCGCACCGACGGCGCGTCCGGGGCGCGCCCCGGGCTGACCCACCCGGCGGCGGCGGCATTCGTCGCAGTGGTGGGCCGCGAGCCGCTGCCCAAGTACGGGTGGACGGACGTCGCGCGGTTCTCCGACCTGGGCGTGCCGGCGGTCAACTTCGGTCCCGGCGACGCCCTGCTGGCGCACAAGGACGACGAGCGGGTCGCCGGTCCCGACGTCCGGGCGTGCCTGGCCTCCCTCGAGGCGTGGCTGCGCTCCTAGGCGCGCAACCAGTCGCGAGGCGAGCCACCGCCGTCGTGCGCGGCAGCCCTCCCGGCCCCCCACAACGTCTGAGGGTCACGTCCCGGAGGTCAGATCCTGCGGGCAGACCCACAGGACGTGGCCTCCGGGACGTGGCCCCCGGAAGGTGGCCCCCGGAAGGTGACTCCCAGGAGGGGTCGGTCAGACCTTGGCTGCGGCGTCCGCCGCGGCGGCCATGGCTCCGCCGCCCTTCTTGCCGGAGACCCGCTGGCTCTTGCGCAGCCTGCTCTCTGCGTACTTGGCGAGGCCCGAGAGGATGAGGCACATCCCCACGTAGAGCACGCCGGCAACGATCGCGGCGGGCACGATCGGGGCGCCGTATTGGGCCTGCGAACCAAAGTACTTCGCTTGGAACAGGATCTCGTTGTACGTGACGATGAAGCCCAACGCAGTGTCCTTGAGGGTCACGACAAGCTGGGAGATGATCACGGGCAGCATGGACCTGACGGCCTGCGGCAGCAGGATGCTCTGCATCACCTGGGACTTGCGCAGTCCGATCGCGAAGCCCGCCTCACGCTGTCCCTTCGGCAGTGCTTCGATGCCTGCGCGGAAGACCTCGGCGAGCACTGACCCGTTGTAGAGGATGAGGGCGACGACGACGGCCGTGAACGGGGTGATGCCGGTCATGCCGAGCGGGGGCAGCCCGTAGTAGATCATCATCATGAGGATCAGCACGGGGATAGCCCTGAAGAGCTCGGTGAACCAGTGGAACGGGCGGGACACCCACGGGCGGTCCGAGAGCCGGCCGACGGCCAGGACGAGGCCGAGAACGATGCTCCCGACGGCGGCGACAGCGAACGCCGAGAGCGTCGCGCCGACGGCGTTGAGGATCGTCTGCTGGACGAGTGGGAACGTGAAGATCTTCCACTTCGCCGCGCTGAACTGTCCGGTCTCCGCGAAGCGCCAGACGATGAACCCGACGATGGCGAGGATCACGATCGTGCCGATGACCCCGATGATGAGGTGTCTGGAGCGGGCCTTCGGGCCGGGGGCGTCGTAGAGGACGGAGCTCATCGGGCCACCTTCCACTTCTTCTCGAAGTAGCGCTGGAGCTGGGCGAGGATCAGGACGAGGATCACGAAGAACAGGGCCACCCAGAGGAGCCCCTGCATGGCGGGGTAGCCGCGCTCGGAGAGGTTGGCTCGGATCGCGCCCGCCTCGGCCACCGAGAAGCCGGCGGCCACGGTGGTGTTCTTCAGGAGCGCGATGAGCACGCTGAACAGCGGCGGCAGGACCGAACGGAACGCCTGGGGCAGCACGACGAGCGTGAGGGTCTGCGTGAACGGCAGTCCGATCGCCCGGGCGGCCTCGGCCTGGCCGACGGGCACAGTGTTGATCCCCGAGCGCAGCACCTCGGCAATGTAGGTCGCCGTGTACAGGCTCAGGCCGATGATCGCGGCGGTCATGAAGTCGATCTCGGGCAGCCCGAGCTTCGGGTAGCCGAGGGCGAAGAAGAACAGGACGAGCGTCAGCGGGGTGTTGCGGATGACGTTGACGTAGATCGTCCCGAAGGCCCGCATCGCCGGGACAGGGGAGACGCGCATCGCGCCGACCACGGTGCCCAGGATCAGGGCGATGATTCCCGAGATGACGAACAGGATGACGGTGTTCTTGAAACCGGTGGTGAAGAGGTCGAGATTGTCGAGAAGCGTGTTCACGCGACAGCCTTCGCTTTCTAGCCGAAACGACGGTGGGCGGGACGTTGCACGCCCCGCCCACCAGTGCCTGTCAGTAGTTGTCGACGGCGGGCTGCTCGACCTTCGTGCCCGACTTGCCGAGCGTCGAGTCGTAGATCTTCTGCCACGTGTCCTTGCCGTTGGTCAGCGTGTCGTTGAAGAACTTCCGCAGCGCGGTGTCGCCCTTCGGCAGGCCGATGCCGTACTTCTCGGTCGTGAAGGGCTGGCCGACCACCTTGAGGGTGTCCGGCTCCTGCGCGGCGTAGCCGAGGAGGATGGCCTGGTCGGTCGTCACGGCGTCGACCGAGCCGCTCTTGAGCGCCTCGACGCACTGCGAGTACGTGTCGAACTCCGTGGTCTTGGTCTGCGGGAAGTTGGCCTTGATGTTCTGGATCGGCGTGGAGCCGGTCGCCGAGCAGACGTTCTTGCCCGCGAGGTCCTTCTCGCTGTTGATCGTCGTGTTGTCCTTCTTCACGAGCAGGCCCTGCCCGGTGATGAAGTACGGCCCGGCGAAGTCCACGAGCTGCTTGCGCTTGTCGGTGATCGAGTAGGTGCCGACGTAGAAGTTGACGTCACCGTTCTGGATCGCGGACTCGCGGTTGGCGGACGGGATCGGCTTGAAGTCGATCTTGTCCGGGCCGTAGCCGAGGGAAGCGGCCATCCACTTGGCGATCTCGATGTCGAAGCCGCTGTACTGGCCCGTGGCTGCGTCCATGAAGCCGAGGCCCGGCTGGTCCTGCTTGACGCCGATCGTCACCCTGCCGGCCGACTTGATCTTGTCGAACGTCGGGCTGCCGGTGAGCGAGACGTTGGTGGCGACCTGATAGGGGGCAGCAGACTCCGAGGAGCTCCCGCCGGACCCGCCTGATCCCCCGCAGGCGGACAGGGCGAGGGCCATGACCGCCGTGGCGGCGGTCAGCACGGCCTTCTTGCCGAAGAGTGCCATTCGAGCATTCCTTTCATCGGGGGCCATTCGACCCCGGGGTGCGAACGAGTATTGGTAGGTGGTGTCAGTGGGTGAGCAGCTTGGACAGGAAGTCCTTCGCGCGGCTCGACTGCGGGTTCGTGAAGAACTCCTCGGGCTTGGCCTGCTCGACGATCTGCCCGTCCGCCATGAACACGACGCGGTCCGCGGCCTTGCGCGCGAACCCCATCTCGTGCGTCACGACGATCATGGTCATGCCCTCCTTGGCCAGCTGGACCATGACATCGAGGACCTCGTTGATCATCTCCGGGTCGAGCGCAGAGGTGGGCTCGTCGAAGAGCATGACCTTGGGCTTCATCGCGAGGGCGCGTGCGATCGCGACGCGCTGCTGCTGGCCGCCTGAGAGCTGTGCCGGCAGCTTGGGCGCCTGATGCCCCACGCCGACCCGCTCGAGCAGCGCCATGGCGTCCTTCTCGGCCGTGGCCCTGTCCACGCCCTTGACCTTGATGGGCCCGAGCGTGACGTTCTCAAGGATCGTCTTGTGTGCGAAGAGGTTGAACGACTGGAAGACCATGCCGACGTCGGCCCGGAGCTTCGCGAGGGCCTTCCCCTCCTCCGGCAGCTTCTTGCCGTCGATGGAGATCTCTCCGGACTCGATCGTCTCGAGGCGGTTGATCGCCCGGCAGAGGGTCGACTTGCCCGAGCCCGACGGGCCGATGATCACCACGACCTCGCCCCGGTTGACGTCAAGATTGATGTCCTGGAGTACGTGGAGCTGGCCGTAATGCTTGTTCACGCCCTTGACAGAGACAAGTGGGCTGCCCGAAGTGTCGGTAGTCATAGGGAAAATGTAACGGAGAATGCCGTCGGGGGCTCGGGCGCACGCCGCAGCGGGTGCGAATCGTGATTGAAGCGAGACTAGCCTTGGGTGCATGAGCACCGAATCCCCGCAGGGCGGCGACCAGAACTCCTCACGCAGCGGAGCGAACGTGCCGTGGCGCCGCAAGGGCCCCATCGAGCTGCGCCGCCGCCAGACCAAGCAGGGCACGGCTGACCAGCATCTGCTCGACACGAAGGGCCCCGGCCGCTTTGTCCACACGGATCCATGGCGGGTCATGCGCATCCAGAGCGAGTTCGTCGAGGGGTTCGGTGCGCTCGCCGAGCTCGGGCCGGCGGTGAGCGTCTTCGGATCCGCGCGCACCCAGCCGGGAACGGTCTACTACGAGTCGGCCGTCGCCATCGGCCGCCTTCTCGCACAGGCCGGCGTCGCCGTCATCACGGGCGGCGGCCCGGGCTCGATGGAGGCGGCGAACCGCGGCGCGGTCGAGGGCGCAGGCACATCGGTGGGCCTCGGCATTGAGCTGCCCTTCGAGACGGGCCTGAACTCGTGGGTGGACCTCGGGGTCAACTTCCGCTACTTCTTTGCCCGCAAGACGATGTTCGTGAAGTACGCGCACGGGTTCATCGTGCTCCCCGGTGGCCTCGGTACGCTCGACGAGCTGTTCGAGGCCATGGTGCTGGTTCAGACGGGGAAGGTGACGCAGTTCCCGATCGTGCTGCTGGGCTCTGACTTCTGGAACCCGCTCATCGGCTGGATCGAGGCCACGCTTGTGGGCGAGGGCATGATCTCCGCGTCCGACCTGAACCTCATCAGCGTGGTGGACAGCCCCGAGGATGCAGTGACCCGTGTCCTCGCGGGCCTCGGCGAGACGGAGCGCCGCGGCGGGATGTTCGGCAACGCGAGCATCGACGATGAGGACGACGACTTCGGCATCGTCGATGACGAGCCCGACGCCGGGACCGCGGAGGGCGCGTGAGCTTCTTCCTCGTCTTCCTCGCGATCCTTCTTGCCGGCGGCCTGGCCTGGTTCGCTGTCGGAATCGCCCGCGGAACATCCAGCGCGCAGCCAGAGGGCCTCGAGGAGCCGCCGACCGGGCTGCCGCCGGTGCTCCTCCCGGAGCACCCGAACCCGGAGGACATCGACGCCGTGCGGTTCGCCCTCGCTTTCCGGGGCTACCGGATGGACCAGGTTGACCAGGTGCTAGTCAGGCTCAGGGACAGGATCAGCGTCCAGGCGGCGCTCATCGAGGCGCTCACGGCTCAGCTCAAGGGCGCGCCCCGGGCCGATGCCCCTACCGATGACTGACCTGCGGCCCACGCCCGTGCATGCCGCCCTGGCAGCCGCGGTCCGCGCGGCGACATCGCGGTTCGCGGCATTCCCGTGGTGGGTCCAGGTCCTCGCCGTCTACGCCGCGGGCCGGGTCGTGAGCTTCTGCATCCTGGCGGCGGCCGCACTCCAGCAGGGCGCGAACCCGTGGTTCGCCCCCCAGCCGGACTACTGGCACTTCGTGCAGATCTGGGACTCGGAGTGGTACGGCCGGATCGTCCAGAACGGCTATCCCTCCGCACTCCCGCACTCGCCCACGGGCGAGGTGCAGGAGAATGCCTGGGCGTTCTATCCCGTCTACCCCCTCCTCGTCCGTGCGCTGAGCGGGCTGCCGGGCCTCCCGTGGCAGGTGTGGGCCCAAGTGGTGGCCCTCATCGCGGGGTTCGCCGCCGCCGTCGTGCTCTACCGGCTGTTCCGGCACCGCGCCCAGCATGCGGACGCGCTGTGGGGCGTCGCGTTCGTCGCCTTCTTCCCCATCTCGGCGATCCTGCAGATCCCGTACGCCGAGTCGCTCGGGCTGCTGGTCCTGGCGTGGGCGCTGCTGTGGGTCGTCGAGCGCCGCTACCTCGCCGCGATGCCCGTGGTGGCCCTCGCGGCGCTCACCCGCCCGGTCGGCGTGCCGTTCGCCCTGATGCTCTGCGGACTGCTCGCTGTGCGGCTCGTGCGCTATCGCGCAGGCGGCGGTCCAGAGCGCACGACGGCGGGCGAGCTGGCTCGGCTGGGCGGCCTCGCCGCCGTCGGGGTCGCCTCGGCGGCCGCATGGCCCCTCATCGCGTGGGCCGTCACGGGCGTGCCGGACGCCTACACGGCGACGGAGACCGTGTGGCGCGGCGGCCCGCTCGTGCCGTTCCTGCCGTGGTTCGAGACAGGACAGTACCTCTTCGGGCCGGTGCTGGGGGCGATTGCGCCATTCGTCCTCGTGGCGCTCGCGGCCCTGTACTTCACGAGCGCGCACGTGCGTCGGATCGGGCTCGAGATGCAGCTGTGGTGCGTGGCCTACGTGGCGTATCTGCTCGCCGTCCTGCACCCGCAGACGAGCACGTTCCGCATGATGCTGCCGCTGTTCCCGCTCGCGCTGGCCACGGCCGCGCTGTCCCGCTCGCGCGCCTACAGGTGGGCGGTCCTGGTGCTGTTCACACTGCTGCAGATCGTGTGGGTCGTATGGCTGTGGGTGTGGGCGCAGCTGCCCGGGGGCGGCGACTGGCCCCCGTGACCGGACCTCCGCGGGGCCGCCTCCCGGACACAGTTGCGATCGGCACGCCCGTTCCGGTCCGTGGCTACCTCACGGTATGCCGGCTGGTAATGTTGTGGACAGCACATCGTGCGGACGACCGACTGGAGGGGTAGAGCACATGGCAGCCATGAAACCGCGTACCGGCGATGGGCCGATGGAGGTCACGAAGGAGGGCCGCAGCCTCATCATGCGCGTTCCTCTCGAGGGCGGGGGCCGTCTGGTCGTCGAGCTCAACGCCGAGGAAGCGGTGGAGCTCAAGGAGTGCCTCGTCGGCGTCACGGAATAGGCTGGGCGCCTCCAGCAAGGGCGCAGCAAGGGCCGATCCCACGCGGGGTCGGCCCTTTCGCGTGCTAGCGACGGGAGGCGACGATGAGACCGTCTCCGGTGGGCAGGATCGCCGTGGCGAGGCGCTCGTCCGTGCGCAGGGCGCGATGCAGCTCACGCAGCCTCACGGTCGTGGGCTCGCGGTACGCGGGGTTGGACACGCGGTCGCGGTCGAGTGCGTCGTTGACCACGAGCAGGCCGCCCGGGCGCAGCAGCCGGATGCCCTGCTCGGCGTACAGGAGCGCGCTCGACTTGTCCGCATCGACGAAGACAAGGTCGTACGCGGCGTCGGTGAGCCGGGGGAGCACCGCCGCCGCACGGCCCGGAATGGCCCGTACCCGGTTCGCTGGGACGCCCGCCTCGGCGAAGGCCTCGCGGGCTGCCTTGAGGTGCTCCACGTCGCTGTCGATCGTCGTGAACACGGCCGATGCCGGCAGGCCCCGCAGGATGCACACGCCGGAGACCCCGGCGCCGGCGCCGATCTCGACCGCGGCGTGGGGCTTGGATGACGCCGCGAGAACGGTGAGCACCGCGCCCACCCCGGGGCTCACGGGCGTGACGCCGAGATCGAACGAGCGCTCCCTGGCCCGCTCCAGCACCGCGTCCTCGGACGCGAACGCCTCGGTGTAGGACCAGCTGGTGGACTTCTCGGAGCTCATGGGCCACTTTCGTCTCGCGCGCGGATGTTGGCGGATGGTTAGGGAGCTGATCAAGCCTATCGTTCCAAGGGGGCCAGTCGACCGTGGGCAGCTTGTACGCTGGAGGCGGAACACCGGGCGAACTCCCAGCCGGAACTGGCAGACTGGATTATCCGAGCGGCCCGGCCCCGGCACCCACGGATCCGCCGGCCGCAACGAAGAAGAGCGAAGGCAGGTGCGTGGACGTGTCAGCTGGATCCGCTGCAGCCACCCAGACCCCTCAGGGGACTCCCGACGGCGAGCCCTGGGTCCCGCCAACCTGGGAAGAGGTGGTCACACAGCACTCCGCCAAGGTGTACCGCCTCGCGTACCGGCTCACGGGCAACCAGCACGACGCCGAGGACCTCACCCAGGAGGTCTTCGTCCGGGTGTTCCGCTCCCTCGAGAACTTCAAGCCGGGAACCTTGGACGGCTGGCTCCACCGCATCACCACGAATCTGTTCCTCGACCAGGCCCGGCGCAAGGGCCGCATTCGTTTCGACGCCCTCGCTGAGGACGCGGAGTCGCGGCTGCCGGGCCGCGATCCCGGCCCCGAGCGCAGCTTCGAGATGAACCACCTTGACCTCGACGTCCAGGCGGCGCTCGAGGAACTCCCGCCGGACTTCCGTGCAGCGGTGGTCCTCTGCGACCTCGAGGGCCTCTCCTACGACGAGGTGGCGGATGCGCTCGGGGTCAAGCTCGGCACGGTCCGCAGCCGCATCCACCGCGGCCGTACACTCCTGCGCGAGAAGCTCGCGCACCGCGACCCCCGCCGTGGCGCCGCCAAGAAGCGTCTGGCGCTTCCGCGCGTGGCCCGCGGCACCCGCTGAGAGGGCACTGCATGAGTCTGCCCCGATGGACGAGCCTCCTCCCTGACGAACACCCGGCCTCCGCCGAGCACGTGAGCACGTGCGCCGAGTGCCGCGGCAAGCTGGAGACTGAACGGCGCTACCTCGCGTCGCTGCGCCACGCCGAGGTTCCCCGTGCGAGCCACTCCCTCCACGAGCGGCTCCTCGAGCACACCCAGTACTTGGCCGCCCAGGCGGAGCACGACGAGCGGACACGCCCTCGCGGAGGGGGCCTGGCGCGCGCCGGCCTCGCTGCCGTGGCCGGGGCGGCCGCGTGTGTTGCCGCGCTGGCCGTCACGGCGTACGCGGTTGCTGGGGAGCCCCAGATGCGGCCCACTCCCGGCGGGGGGTCTGCCTCCCTCGTGCGCACCGCGAACGGTTCCGTGGAAGCGGCGCATCCGGCCGTCTCCGCACAGACTGCCTCGACCGGCGAGGACCCGCTCGACCGTCTCGGGCGGGGTCTGCGCATGGTCTTCGGCGCATCGGGACGGCCCTGATGCGTCACGTGCTGATCGAGTCGCCCGCGCTCGCGGGCAGAAGGTAATGTTGCACGCGTGTTCGGAATCAACGGCCCGGAATTCCTGATCCTGCTGGTCATCGGCATCCTCGTGATCGGTCCCCAGCGGCTGCCCGAATACACCCAGAAGCTCACCAACATCGTCAAGGAACTCCGGCGGATGGCCGCGGGCGCCAAGGAGCAGCTCAAGGAGGAGACGGGGGTCGACCTCAACGAGGTCGACTGGCGAAAGTATGATCCGCGCCAATACGACCCGCGCAAGATCATCCGCAACGCGCTGCTCGACGACGAGGCCGCACCCGCGGCTCCCGCTGCCGCGGCCGTCGCGGCTCCCGCGCTTGCGGCCGGAGCCTCCGCCGCGGGACCTTCCGTCGCCGCAACCGCGGTGACGGCCCCAGAGCGCACGGCGGAGCGGCTCGGCGCTGGCGAGCGCGCCCCCTTCGACACCGAGGCCACCTGACCCGCATCTCGAGTACGAGGGCGGGGGGTGTGCGTACCCGAGACGGCTGTGGGCGGGGGTGTGCGTACCCGAGACGGCTGTGGGCGGGGGCATGCGTACCCGAGACGGCTGTGGGCGGGGGTATGCGTACCCGAGACGGGAGCGGTCGGCGGGATCAGGCCCGCGGCGTCACGCCCAGGCTCCGGCCGGCGAGGCCCCGGGGCCGGGCGGCCAGCCTGTCGGCAACTCCGCGCAGCGCCACGGCGGCGGGCGAATCCGGGGCTCCGAGCACGATCGGGACGCCCGCGTCACCGCCTTGGCGCAGGGCGACGTCGAGGGGCACCTGCCCGAGCAGTTCTACCGGGGCGCCGAGCACGGCCGTGAGCCGCTCGGCCACGCGCTGGCCCCGCCGGACCCGAACACCTCCATGACCGTGCCGTCCGGAAGCGTCAGGCCGGACATGTTCTCGATGACCCCGGCGACCTTCTGGCCCGTCTGCGCCGAGACCGATCCGGCGCGCTCCGCGACGTCCGCCGCCGCGGCCTGCGGTGTCGTCACGACGATCAGCTCGGCGTTCGGCAGCAGCTGCGATACCGAGATCGCGATGTCTCCCGTGCCCGGCGGGAGGTCCAGGAACAGCACGTCCAGATCGCCGAAGTAGACGTCGCCGAGGAACTGCTCGAGCGCGCGGTGCAGCATCGGCCCCCGCCACGCGACGGGCTGGTTTCCCTCGACGAACATGCCGATCGAGATGACCTTCACGCCGTGGGCCACGGGCGGGAGGATCATGTCGTCCACCTGGGTGGGGGTTCCGGCGGCCCCGAGGAGCCCGGGGACGGAGAAGCCGTGCACATCCGCGTCGACGATGCCCACGCTCAGGCCGCGTGAGGCGAGCTCGCACGCGAGGTTCACCGTCAGGGAGGACTTCCCCACGCCGCCCTTGCCGCTGGCCACGGCGAAGACCTTGGTCAGGGAGTCGGGGCGGCTGAACGGGATGCCGCGCTCGGGCCGGAGGCGCTCGCGGAGCTCCTGGCGCTGCTGCGGCGTCATGACGTCGAGCTCGACGGCCGCCTCCTCCACCCCGGGAACCGAGGCCAGGGCGGCGCGCACGTCGCCGTCGATCGTCCCGCGGAGGGGACACCCCGCGATGGTGAGCAGCACGCGCACGGTGACCCGGCCGCCGTCGACCGCCACGGATTCGAGCATGCCGAGCTCGTCGATCGGGCGGCGCAGCTCCGGGTCGATGACCCCGTGCAGGGCGGCTCGGACGGCCTCCTCCGAGGCGGGCATGGTGCTCACTCCGCGCCGCCTGCCTCGCGCACGCGCGGGACCTGCTGCGCCTTCGGCGACCGCTGCTTGCGGTCCTTGCGGGGCTTCGGCTCGGGGCGGCTGTCGGCGTCGGGCTCGTCCTGATCGCTCGCGAGGTCCTCGAGCAGGGACCGCAGCTCGGCGCGGACGAAGTCGCGGGTGGCAACCTCGCGCAGCGCGAGGCGCAGGGAGGCGAGCTCGCGGGTCAGGTACTCGGTGTCGGCGAGGCTGCGCTCGTTGCGGGAACGGTCCTGCTCGATCTGGACCCGGTCCCTGTCATCCTGCCGGTTCTGCGCGAGGAGGATGAGGGGGGCGGCGTACGAGGCCTGGAGCGAGAGCAGCAGGGTCAGGAGCGTGTAGTTGAGCGACTTCGGGTCGAACTGCCATTCCTCGGGCCCGAACGTGTTCCAGCCCAGCCAGGCCACACAGAACAGCGTCATGTAGAGGAGGAACCGAGGCGTGCCCATGTACCGGGCGAAGCTCTCGGCGAAGCGGCCGAACGCGTCGGGGTCGGGGCTCAGTCGCGGGATGAGTCTCGTTCGCTGCTCTAGGGGGGTATCCAGACCGGGCAGCTTGCGGGACTCAGCCAAAGCGTCCTCCGAACTTCTTCACGGGCTCGCCGTCCTCGTGCACGCGCCAGTCGTCGGGCAGGAGGTGGTCGAGGAGGTCATCCACGGTCACGGCCCCCACGAGGCGGCCGTCCGCGTTGACCACGGGCAGGGAATTGAGGTTGTACTGCGCCATCACGTGAGCGACATCGCCCAGGGATGCGAGATCCTGGACCGGCTCGAGGTTCTTGTCCACGATCGAGCCGAGCTGCTCCGGCGGCGCGCTGCGCAGCAGCTGCTGGATGTGCACCGTGCCCAGATAGCGGCCCGTGGGGGTCTCCAGCGGCGGGCGGCAGATGAAGATCGCCGAGGCCAGTGCGGGGCTGAGCTCCTCGCGGCGCACATGGGCGAGCGCCTCCGCGACGGTCGCCTCCGGCGGCAGGACCACCGGGACCGGCGTCATGACCGAGCCGGCGGTGCCCTCGTCGTACTGCAGGAGACGGCGGACGTCCTCGGCCTCCTCCGGCTCCATGAGCGCCAGGAGCTCCTCCGCCTTGTCCGCCGGCAGGTCGGCGAGGAGGTCGGCGGCGTCGTCCGGATCCATCTCCTCGAGCACGTCCGCGGCCCGTTCGAGATCAAGCGCGGACAGGATCTCCACCTGGTCATCCTCGGGGAGCTCCTGCAGCACGTCGGCCAGCCGCTCGTCCTGGAGCTCGGCGACGACCTCGAAGCGGCGCTCGTCGCTCATCTCCTGCATCGCGTCGGCGAAGTCTGCGGGCTTGAGGTCCTCGTGGGTCGCGAGGAACTGCGCCGCGCCTCGGGCCTGCCCGGCCGTCTGGCGCGTGTCGTCCCAGTCGACGATCAGCGTCTCGCCCCTCCTCAGGCGCAGCCCGCGGCCGCTCAGGAGTCGGCGCACGAACAGCTTGCTCACGATCCAGTCGCCGTTGCGCTGCTGATCCATTGCGAGGTCCTCGATCGCGGCCTCCGTGCCGTCCTCGACGAGTGTGACATGGCGGTCGAAGACGTCACCCAGCACGAGCTGCTCGGCACCGCGCTGTTCGAAGCGACGCAGGTTGATGAGCCCGGTGGTGATGATCTGCGACTGGTCCATGCTCGTCACGCGCGTCATGGGGACGAAGACGCGGCGCTTCCCGGGCACTTCGACGACGATGCCGACGGCCTGCGGAGGCCGGGTACCGCGGGGGATCACGACGACGTCCCGCAGCCGCCCGACCCGGTCGCCGGCAGGGTCGAACACGTCCAGGCCGAGGAGCCTGGCGATGAAGATGCGGGCGGGGGTCGAACTCACTGCTCTAGGCTACTCCAGCGCAAACTCAACGCTCACTCTCAGCGGAAACACGCGCCCCGCGCCGCAATACGGGTAAGAATAGGGACATGTCCAACATGTTCGGTTCCGCCAAGCCCGCCGACGCGACCCGCGCGCTCCCGGAGGGCGAAACCGTCGGCTCCTACACGTCCTACCTCGATGCGCAGAAGGCCGTGGACTACCTCGCCGACCAGCAGTTCCCCGTGGAGCTCGTCGCGATTGTCGGCAATGACCTCAAGCTCGTGGAGCGCGTGACCGGAAGGCTGAGCTATCCCCGGGTGGCGCTCAACGGTGCCCTGAGCGGTATGTGGTTCGGCCTCTTCGTCGGTGTCCTGCTCTCGTTCTTCACGCCGAACGGCAGCTACTTCTCCATCATCACGTCCGTGCTGATGGGCGCCGCGTTCTTCATGCTGTTCGGCATCGTGACGTATGCGATGCAGCGCGGCAAGCGGGACTTCACGTCGACGAGCCAGGTGATCGCGAGCAACTACGACGTCGTGGTGGGCCATGACGTGGCCCATGAGGCCCGCCGGCTCCTCTCGCAGCTGCCGATGGGGCAGGGCGCCGGGCAGGGCTGGGGGCAGACGCATCACCAGCAGGGCGGCTACAACCAGCCCGGCGGGTACAACCAGCCCGGCGGCCACGGCCAGCCGGGCCAGGACTGGGGCGAGCACCAGCAGGGCGGGTACGGCCAGCCGTGGCAGCCTCCGCAGGAGGCCGAGCCCAAGCGGCCCAGCGGGTGGACCGACCCGTACGGGGTCACCGGCGGCCACGACGCCCAGCAGGGGCAGCCGGTGCCTCCTCCCCAGCAGCCGGAGCGTCCGGCGCACGAGCCGCGGCCCGGGTACCACGACCTCCCTGACGGCCGCCCGCAGTATGGCGTCCGCGTCGAGCCCGACGAGCCGCACCCCTCCGATTCCCGCGACGCCCCGGGCGAGGAGAAGGAGCACGACGACGGGGCCAACCCGGGCGCCTAGCTGGCCCCACACGTGCGGACGCCGCATCAGGATCCATCCTGATGCGGCGTCCGTCTGTCACGCCCGTGTGGGCTGTGAATGCCTGTAGGCCCTAGCGGAGGGAGGCCATCCACGTCTCGACGTCCTCCAGGGTCCGGGGGAGCGCCGAGCTGAGGTTGACGGGGCCCGCGGCGGTCATGAGGATGTCGTCCTCGATCCGCACGCCGATCCCGCGGTACTCCTCGGGGATCGCGAGGTCCTCCGCCTTGAAGTAGAGCCCCGGCTCGATCGTGAAGACCATGCCCGGACGCAGCTCGCCGTCGAGGTACAGCTCGCGGCGGGCCTGGGCGCAGTCGTGCACGTCGAGGCCGAGGTGGTGGCTCGTACCGTGCGGCATCCAGCGGCGGTGCTGCTGGCCCGCGTCGGAGAGCGCCTCGGCCGCGGTGACGGGCAGGATGCCCCACTCCTCGAGGCGGGCGGCGAGGACTTCCATGGCGGCGGCGTGGACCTGGCGGAACCTGACCCCGGGCTTCGCCGAGGCGAAGGCCGCGTCGGCGGCGTCGAGCACCGCCTGGTAGACGCGGCGCTGGACCTCGGAGTAGGTGCCGCTCACCGGGAGGGTGCGGGTCACGTCCGCCGTGTAGAGGGACTCGGCCTCGACGCCCGCGTCCACGAGGATGAGGTCGCCCTCGCGCACGGCGCCGTTGTTGCGGATCCAGTGGAGCACCGTGGCGTTGTTGCCAGCGGCGGCGATGGTCTCGTAGCCGAGGTCGTTGCCCTCTTCGCGTGCCTTGGCGAAGAACACGCCCTCCACGACCCGCTCGCCGCGTGCGTGCGCGACGGCCCGGGGCAGGGCCTTGACGATCTCCTCGAAGCCGGCCGCGGTGGCCGCCACGGCCTCCCGCATCTGCCGGACCTCCCACTCGTCCTTGGTCAGGCGCAGCTCGGAGAGGGCCTCCGCGAGCTGGTCGTCGAGCGCGTCGAACTCGCTCAGGTCGAGGTTCTCGGGGTCCTGGGCGGTGTTGTACCGGGCCGTGTCCACGAGGGCGTCGAGGTTCTCATCGACCTTGCGGACAAGGCGCACCGAGATGCCGCCGATCTGTGGGGCTCCGACCCCCTTCGTGACGGCGACCTCGAGGCCGTCGAGGTGCGCGGTCGGGATTCCGAGCCTCGACTCGAGCTCGGCGAGGGTGGGGCGGGCACCGATCCAGAACTCGCCCGAGCGGGCGTCGGCGTAGAACTGCTCGGTGTCGCGGCCGGCGAGGGGACGGAAGTAGAGCGTGGCGCTGTGGTGGCCGCCGCCCTCGCCCGCGCCGTCGTCGACGGGCTCGAGGACGAGCACGGCGTCGGGCTCGTGGTCCAGCCCGAGACCGGTCAGGTGCGCGAATGCCGAGTGCGGGCGGAAGCGGTAGTCGGTGTCGTTTGAGCGCACCTTGAGCGGGCCGGCCGGGATGATGAGGCGCTCGCCGGGGAACCGGTCGGACACCGCACGACGGCGCCGGGCCGCGAAGTCGGCGACCTCGTCCCTGGCGGGGACGGACGGGTCGGAGGGCGCCCACTGGGACGCCATGAAGGCCTTGAACGCGTCCGATGTGGGGCGCTGCGACCGGTTGTTCACCCGGTCCTCGATGGGCTGCTGCGCGTCTGCGGACTGGCCGGGATCGCCGGCGAGGGGTTCTGAAACACTCACTGTGCCATTCTTCCACCGATCTCCCGCGGGGGCATGGATGTCCAGCGCGCTATCGTGGGGTCGTGAGGATCGATCTGCATGCCCACTCGACCGTCTCGGACGGCACCGAGAGCCCGGCCGAGCTCGTGGCCGCGGCCGTCGAGGCGGGTCTGGATGTCCTCGCCATCACCGACCACGACTCGACCGGCGGCTGGCAGGAAGCCGGCGACGCCGCGCGGGGGCTCGGGCTGACCCTCGTCCCGGGGATGGAGGTCTCGTGCCGCACCCCCGAGGGCATCAGCGTGCACGTGCTCAGCTATCTCCATGACCCGACCCACGCGGGGCTCCTCGAGGAGATCACCAAGGCCAAGGACGCCCGGCTCTCCCGGGCGGAGCACATGGTCTCGCTCCTGGCCGAGGACTACCCGCTCTCGTGGGACGATGTCACCCGGCACGTGGCCCCGGGGGCGACCGTGGGCCGGCCGCACATTGCGGACGCGCTCGTCGCGGCCGGCCTCGTGGGTGACCGCACCGAGGCGTTCGCCACGATCCTGTCCTCGCGGTCGCGGTATTTCGTCCAGCACTACGCGCCGGAGCCCGCGCTCGCCGTCTCGCTCATCCGGTCCGCGGGCGGCGTCCCGGTCTTCGCCCACCCGGTGGCCTCCGCCCGGGGCCGCACGGTCGGGGAGCCCGTCTACCGGGAGATGATCGACGCAGGACTGGCCGGGCTCGAGGTCTTCCACCGGGACAACCCCGAGGACCGGCGGGCGTTCCTGCTCGGCCTGGCTGCCGAGCACGGTCTGTTCGTCACCGGGTCCTCCGACTACCACGGCGCGGGCAAGCCCAACCGCCTCGGTGAGAACCTGACCGAGGAGGACGTCCTCGGCGAGATCGAACGCCAGGGGCGGGGCGCCGCCGTCGTGCGTCCGCAGGCCTGACCGCAGGTCCAGCAGCGGGACCCGCGCCGAGGCTCAGGCGCTGACCACGCGCGCCGAGGGGAGCCGCGCGGCCATCACCTCGACCGCCTGCGGGTTCTCGTCGACGCACACGAACCGACGGCCGAGGCGGTGGGCCACCGCGCCCAGCGTCCCGGAGCCCGCGAAGAAGTCGAGCACCCAGTCGCCCGGCCGGCTCGAGGCCGCGACCATGCGCCGCACGAGCCCCTCGGGCTTCTGCGTCGGGTAACCGGTCTTCTCGCGCCCGGTGGGGGAGACGATCGTGTGCCACCACACGTCCGTGGGCAGCTTGCCCAGCTCGCGCTTCTCCGGGGTGACGAGGCCCGGCGCCATGTACGGCTCGCGGTCCACCTCGTCGGTGTCGAAGTGGTAGGCGGAGGGGTCCTTGACATAGACGAGCACGTTGTCATGCTTGGTGGGCCAGCGGCGCCTGGTCCGCGCGCCGAAGTCGTAGGCCCAGATGATCTCGTTGAGGAAGCATTCCCGCCCGAAGATCGCATCCAGCATGACCTTGGCGTAGTGCACCTCCCGGTAGTCCAGATGCAGGTACAGCGTGCCGTCCCGCGCCAGGAGCCGCCACGCCTCGAGCAGGCGCGGCTCGAGGAAGGCCCAGTAGTCCCCGAACGTGTCGTCGTAGCTGTGCAGGGCGCCCTTGATCGTCTCGTAGCGCTGGCCCGAGAACCCGATGCGGTCGCCCTCGGCGCTGCGCACCATGCTCAGCTCCTGGCGCCGCTGCCGCCGGCCCGTGTTGAACGGCGGGTCGATGTACACCATCGTGAACGCGCCGTCCGGCAGGGCCGGCAGCACCGCGGCGTTGTCCCCGTGGACCACGAGATCCGGGCCGTCGGGGGACCACAGCCCGGACCCACCCATGCTGCCTGTTCTGCTTCCTACTCGGCTTCGGTGCGGGAGACGACCTCGCCGTTGCGGCGGCGAGTGCGCGACCGGCGACGGCGGGCTGCCGCGACTCCGCGGTCCACCGGCGCTCCGTCCTCCGCCTCCACGAGGTGCACGGCGAGCGCGGTCGAGGCGGACTTCGGGGCGCGCTCCTTGGCGTCGCGCTCCTTGCCGCTGGCGTGGGGAGCGGCCTCGCCGGCCTCCTCCACCACGGTCCGGCGGCGCCGGCGGCGGCCCTCGCCGCTCGTCTCGCTGTGGGCGGGACGGTCGGCACGGCCGTGGCCGTGGCCGGACTTGCCCGCGCCCTCGACCCCTTCTGCGGTGCCCGCAGCGGTGTCGGCCGCGTGTGCGGGGGCGGCGCCGTCGTGCGTCTCAGCCTCGGCGTTTCGGCGGCCCTTGCCCCCTCGGCGGGACCTGCCCTCTTCGCGGCCCTCCCGCCGAGCGCCGTCCTCATGGCGCGGGCCCTTCTCGCCCCGACGGGACTTGCCGCCCTGGTGTGCCTTCTTGCCGGGCTCGCCGAGGTCCTCGAGCACCTCGCCCTCGAGGCCCTCGAGCACGCGTTTGTTGCGCGGGAGGCGGCCCTTTGTGCCGGCCGGGATGTCCAAGTCGGTGTACAGGTGCGGAGACGAGGAGTACGTCTCGATGGGCTCGGGGACGTTGAGGCCGAGCGCCTTATTGATGAGGGTCCAGCGGGGGACGTCTTCCCAGTCGACGAACGTCACGGCGGTTCCCTTGTGCCCGGCGCGGCCGGTGCGGCCCACGCGGTGCAGGTAGGCCTTCTCGTCCTCGGGGCACTGGAAGTTGATCACGTGGGTGACGTCCTCGACGTCGATGCCGCGTGCGGCCACGTCGGTCGCGACGAGCACGTCCACCTTGCCGTGGCGGAATGCCCGGAGCGCCTGCTCGCGGGCACCCTGGCCCAGGTCGCCGTGGAGTGCGCCCGCGGCGAAACCGCGGTCGACCAGTTCCTCGGAGAGCCTCGCCGCGGTGCGCTTGGTCTTCGTGAAGATGATGGTGCGGCCCCGGCCCTCAGCCTGGAGGATGCGCGCAACGACCTCACCCTTGTCGAGCTGGTGAGCCCGGTAGATCACCTGGCGGATGTCCTTCTTGGTGATCGAGTCGTCGTTGGGGTCGCTCGCCCGGATGTGGGTGGGCTGGGTCATGTAGCGGCGCGCCATGGCGACGACGGGACCGGGCATCGTGGCCGAGAACAGGAGCGTCTGGCGGACTGCGGGCACCGCGGCCATGAGCGTCTCGACATCGGGCAGGAAGCCGAGGTCCAGCATCTCGTCCGCCTCGTCCAGAACGATCATGCGAACGTTCTTGAGGTTCAGGTGCCGCTGGCGGTGCAGGTCGATGAGGCGGCCCGGCGTGCCGACGACGACCTCGACGCCGCGCTGCAGCGCCTCAATCTGCGGCTCGTACGCGCGGCCGCCGTAGATGACCTCGACGCGCAGCGTGGTGCGCTTGCTCGCGGTCTGCAGGTCCTTGCCCACCTGGATGGCGAGCTCGCGCGTGGGTACGACGACGAGGGCCTGCGGGGCGCCCGGGACGGGGAGCTTCGCGTAGTCCAGGTGCTCGGCCGGGATGGTGCGCTGCAGCGCGGGGATGCCGAAGCCAAGGGTCTTGCCCGTGCCGGTCTTTGCCTGGCCGATGATGTCATGGCCGCCGAGGGCGACGCCGAGCGTCATCGACTGGATCGGGAACGGGTTGAGGATGCCCGCGTCCGCGAGGGACTGGGCGATCTCGGGAGCGACGCCGTAGTCGGAGAACGTCTTGAGGGTCTCCTGGCGCACGGGGGCGTCGTTGGTGATGGTCTCCTGGGTCTCGAGCGTCTCGGTTCCGGAGTCATCGGTCAGCAGTTCGTGGGTGTGGACTTCGTTCACAGGGGGGAAGGTCCCTCTCCATAGGGGCCTGAGCGGGTCTCGCTCGACAGACTGCCATGACCTCGGGCCACGGCGTCTGGAGCGCCGAGCGCGCGCCGGCCATCCAGCGGAAGCCGATCGCGGGCTATCAAAGTGCCGGCGCCTGCCGACGGGTGAAAGGGGATCGCATCAGGACGATCGGGCATCCAATAACCGTCCAAGGATACCGCGTCGCGTTCCATTCCATGGAATTGTGAGCTCCGCCACGCCGTCTCGCAGTGGCTGGGTGTCCGTGGGACGGCGCGCTCGCGCTGGTCTGCCGCGGAACCCCGCTCTTCCGGGGGTTGGCCTCATCGCAGGGGGTGGTAACCGGCGGATGGAACGACGTGAATGCGTCGTTCAGGAGTCCACAGTGCTAGACCGTGGAGGACCGCACCGCTGACGGCGGTGTATCCGAAGTTCCACGAGCGGTTCACGGAATAGTGGCGCCATGCGTGGGCCCTCAGGGCGAGGCGTCGCACCGCGACATCGCGGGAATGGAACGCGTCCGGAAGCATCGCCCCCTCGCGCGTGGCGAAGCACCCGCGGCGCAGCCGAACGAGCTCGCCCGCCGCAATCAGGCGAGCTGCGCGTCGATCGTCAATGCCCAACAGGCGGAGCTCGTGTGGCGTGCACAGTCCTGATGCGAATGGGGGACGTGGGCCGAGCTGCTTCAGGTCGGGCTGTGTCAGCGGTGGTTGGGAAGTCATGGTGCCACCCTGTCGGGGTGCATGGGGATGGGCAACATCAGGTTCCCGCATGTGGGCGACACGCCCGCAGCGAAGGCTGTGGAGGACGAATGGCGGGTCCTTGCAGGCTGCGGGATCGCTGGCACTGGGGCACCTGGCGGGCCGGGAACATACGTCCGTCCCGCCGGATCGCTGCAGGATCGGGGGATCCAACCGGCGGGCGGGCGGTCAACCGGCGGGTGTGCTACCGCCCGGCGGGAGCATCGTAGCCCGGCAAGCGTCGGCTTCGACACGGGCCCATGGGACATCGTCCGCTCACGCCAGCTCGAACAGGACCTTCCGGGCCTTCACATCCGCCCGGACGAGGCGCACCCTCACCCTCGCCCCGGACTCCATTTCACCCTCGCAGCGTCCGGTGACTGGCGGCTCGGACAGCTGGACGGTGCCGAACGGCTGGGGCTGCTGGGTGGGCTGCCCGTTCTGGGAGCTCGAGATTCGGTCCAGCGGCTGGGCGAGCCGCGCGTGGCCGGGGCGCTGTTCGCTGCCCTCGGTGCTCCCGGCCGCGGGCTTGGACCCCGAGATGACCACCGCGTCGAACTCCTGCCCCACGCTGTGCACGAGCATCGCCGCCTCGACGAGCTCGAGGCAGGCCCGCTCGACCCGTGCTGCGAGCTGGTCCGAGGCAGTCATGAGGCCGGGGAGTTCGGGGAGTGCGGCCCGCACCCAGTCGGGGACGTCCGAGTCGCTCGCGATGCTCTCGCACAGGACGAGGACGAACCGGTCCACGAGTCGGCGCAGCGGGGCCGTCGTGTGGGCGTAGGGCGCTGCAATGGCGGCCTGGACGGGATCCGCGGGCACCTCGCCGTCGAACGGCGTGTACGTCGCGCCGCGGAACAGCGCCGCGGCAGCGTGCATGATCGCGAGCTGCCTCGGCTGGGTCGCGTCGAGTGAGCGGAGGTATTCGCCGTATGGTACCGATCCGTCCCACGGGTTCCCGAGGGCCTGCGTCTGGCGCCGGAAGTGCCGCAGCGACTTCTCGTCCGGCGCAGGCATCGTGCGCAGGATGCCGATCTGGGCGTCCACCATGAGCTTGGCCGCCGCCATCCCGGTCATGAGCGAGATCTGCGCGTTCCAGTCCTCGACCGGCCGCTGCGCGGCGATCTCGATCCGGTAGCCGCCGTCGTCCGTCGGCACGATCTCCTGCTCGGGCAGGTTCAGGCTCGCGCCGCCGCGTTTCCGCTCGAGCTCGACCCGCTTGAGGCCGACCTCCTGGAGCAGCATGAGCGGCTCCGCGGCCGTGCCCGCATCGATCTGTTCCTGAACCTGCGCGTAGTCCAGCTTCGCCCGGCTGCGCACCTTCGAGCGGGAGAGCCCGACGTCGACCACCTCGCCGTCCGGGTCGAGGGCGAAGTCCCACACGAATGCGCCGCGCACCTCGTCCGCGAGGAGGCTGCCGGCGTCGTCCGTGATGTCCCGCGGGTGGAGGGGCACCTTCGAATCCGCCGCGTAGATGGTCTGGCCGCGGCGCCGCGTCTCGGCGTCGAGCTCGCCCTCCGGGCGGACGAACGCCGGCACGTCAGCGATCGCGTAGCGCACGCGGTACCCCTCGCCGTCGCGCGCGATGTGGAGGGCCTGGTCGAGGTCCGTGGACGTCGGCGGGTCGATCGTGACGAACTCGACGTCGGTCGCATCCGCGTCCGGCAGCCTGTGCGCGGCGATGGCGGCCTCCGCGTCGGCGAGCGCCGGCCCCGGGTATCCCGACGCGAGCTCGAATTCTTCGCGGAGCGCGGCGAACGCCTCCGTCAGCGCTGTTCCACTGGCCTCGGCGAGCGGCCCCGCCTGCGGGCCGGCGGGCTTCGGGGTGAACAGGGGATGCGCCATGCTCGCCAGCCTAGCCCTCCGGGCCGCGAGCTAGCCCGTGTGGGCCCCGAAACGCCGCGGGTGCGCGGGGAAGACCCCGAGGACCCTCACCTCGGTCGAGAAGAAGGCGAGCTCCTCGAGTGCCCGGGCCAGGGCGGGCTCGTCGGGGTGGCCCTCGACGTCGACCATGAACATCGTGGCCGCGAACCTGCCCTCCACCATGTAGCTCTCGAGCCGGGTCATGTTGACCCCGTTGGTCGCGAATCCGCCGAGCGCCTTGTACAGCGCGGCGGGGATGTTGCGCACACGGAAGACGAAGCTCGTCACGTACTGGTCTGTGCCGGCCTGCGGGTAGGCGCGTGGGGGAGCCAGCACCACGAACCGGGTGGTGTTGTGCTTCTCGTCCTCGATGTCACTGGCGAGGACCGTGAGTCCGTAGCGCTCTGCCGCGAGCGGGGGCGCAATCGAGAGCCTGGTGGGGTCGCCCCACTCGGAGACCTCGCGCGCCGATCCGGCCGTGTCACCCGCGACCACGGGGGTGAGACCGTGGGCCCGGATGAAGCCGCGGCACTGGGCGAGAGCGTGCACGTGGCTGTGCACCTCGCGCGCCCCCTCGATCGTGGCGCCCGGAACGCCCATGAGGGAGAACCGGATGCGCAGGAAGTGCTCGCCGATGATCTGCAGGCTGGTGTCCGGCAGGAGCACGTGGATGTCCGCGACGCGGCCGGCCACCGTGTTGTCGATCGGGATCATCGCGAGATCCGCAGAGCCCGAGGTCACGGCGTTGAATGCGTCCTCGAACGTCGCGCAGGCGAGCGTCTCCACCTCCGGGAAGGCCTCGAGTGCCGCCATGTGGGAGTTGGCGCCGGGCTCGCCCTGGTAGGCGACCGTCGTCATGCGCGGGGTTCGCGTGCGAGCGCCGGGAGCTCCGCGCGGAGGCGGGCTGCGGCGTCGGCGGGATCGTCGGCGTCGGTGACGGCGCGCACGACGACGATCCGGCTCGCCCCCGCCTCGACGGCCTGGGCCACGTTCGAGTGGTCGATGCCGCCGATGGCGAACCAGGGCAGGGGGGCACGTTGGAGCGCGGCGCCGGAGTCGTACGCTGCGCCGCGCGCCTCGCGCTCGCGGCGCGCCGCGTGCTCCACGAGGCCGAGCCCGACGGCGGAGCGTCCCGGCTTGGTCGGCGTGGCCCACAGAGGGCCCGTGCAGAAGTAGTCCAGACGGGCTCCGTCCCTGCCCGCACCGGCGATGGCCGCGTCGACCTGCTCCGGCGAGTGGGTGGAGAGGCCCACGAGCACGGAATCGTCCACGACGCTGCGGATGGCCGGCAGCGGAAGGTCCTTCTGGCCCACATGGAACACGGGGGCTCCGGAGAGCAGGGCGACGTCCGCTCGGTCGTTGACGGCCCACAGCTTGCCGTGCCGCTCGGCCACTGCTCGGAGCACCTGCAGGAGCTCGAGCTCCTCGGCCGCCTCGATCTGCTTGTCCCGCAGCTGGATGATGTCCACGCCGCCGGAGAACGCCGCGTCGAGGAAGTCCTCGAAGTCGCCGCGGTCGCGGCGGGCGTCGGTGCACACGTAAAGCTGGGCGTCGGTGGGGAGCATGGAACTAGACTAGACCGCAGTACTGCGGGAGCCCGCGCGTGTGACATCGCCATTGGTGCCAGCACGAGCCCGGGCTGAGAGGGCCAGAGCCGACCGCTTCACCTGATCCGGGTCATGCCGGCGGAGGGAAGGAACTATGGAGAGCACGGGCTGTGTCCACTCGGACGTCGTCCCATCTGACGTCATCGTGGTCGGCGCCGGGGTCATCGGGCTGGGCATCGCGTGGGAGGCCGCGCGGACCGGGCGACGCGTCACGGTGGTGGATCCCGCCCCGGGTTCGGGCGCCAGCTACGCCGCGGCGGGCATGCTCGCCGCCGTGAGCGAGTACCACTACCAGGAGGAGGACCTCCTCGGCCTCATGCTGCGCTCGGCCGAGCTCTGGCCCTCCTTCGCGGAGGCCGCTGGCCCGGACTGGGGGTACCTGGGCACCCCCACGCTGTGCCTCGCTGCCGACGCCGCCGACCGCACCGCGTTCGCCGACCTCCGGGCCGCCCAGGAGGCGCACGGCCTCGCGGTCCGGCCCCTGACAGTCCGCGAGTCCCGCGCCGATGAGCCCCTGCTGGCGCCCGGGATCGCCGGTGCGTTCCGGATCGAGGCCGACCACCAGGTGGACCCGCGTCGGCTCGTCGCCGCCCTGCTCGCACGGCTCGTGGAGCGCTCCGGCGAGGGTGCAGTTGTCCGGGCCCGCGCGGCGAGTCTCCTGTGGGAGGGACCCGACGGTGGCGGGCGAGTGGCCGGCGGCGCTGTGCCTGACGGCGCTGTGCCTGACGGCGCTGGGCCTGACGGCGCTGGGCGAGTGGCCGGCGTCGTGCTCGATGACGGGCGCGAGCTGCGCGCCGAGGAGACGATCGTGGCCAACGGGCTCGGCGCGCGCGAGCTGGGCGGGCTGCCCGTCGTCCTGCCGCTGCGGCCTGTCTACGGCGACATCCTGCGGCTGCGGGTGCCCGAGCGCCTCCGGCCGCTCGTGACCGCCACCGTGCGCGGGCTCGTACGCGGCAGGCCCGTGTACATCGTCCCGCGCGAGGATGGGACCGTAGTGATCGGCGCAACCCAGCGCGAGGACGGCTCCGACGCCGTGTCCGCCGGCGGCGTCTACGAGCTGCTGCGCGACGCCCAGGCGCTCGTGCCGGCCGTGGCCGAGCTCGAGCTGTACGAGACCACGGCCCGCGCGCGCCCCGGCACCCCGGACAACGCCCCGCTCCTCGGGCGCGTGCGGACGCACGACGGCGAGGGGCCCGGCGCTGCGGGCACCGTACCCGGGCTCATCATCGCCACGGGATTCTTCCGGCATGGAGTGCTGCTCACCCCCGTTGCCGCCGAGGTGTGCGCGGGGCTCCTCGCGGGTCGCGCCGACCCCAGATGGGACGCGTTCCTGCCAGACCGATTCGCCCCCCGCCTCGCGGGGACCCCGGCCGCGCAGGCGGCCGCGACAGGAGGGAACTGATGCAGGCCACCGACCAGCTGACCGTCAACGGCGAGGCGCGGGCGCTCCCGCAGCCTGCCACGGTGCTCGCCCTCGTGGCGGCCACGACCGGCCGCGCGCTCGGTGACGACGGGAAGCCCGCGGACGGCGGGCGGCTCGGCGTCGCCGTCGCGCTCAACGCCGAGGTGGTGCCCCGCGGGAGTTGGGCATCGACCGCACTCGCGGCGGGAGACGCCGTCGAACTCGTCACAGCAATGCAGGGAGGCTGACCCTTGACGCAGACCGGAACACAGGCAATGCACACGAAGGGACCGGAGCTCGAGGCCGCGGATCCGTTCGTCGTGGACGGAGTCGCACTCGGCTCGCGGCTCATCATGGGCACGGGCGGTGCCCCGAGCCTCGACGGGCTCGGCGACGCGCTCGAGGCGTCCGGCACCGAGCTGACCACCGTGGCCATGCGGCGGTACTCCCCGGCGGAGCAGGGATCGCTGTTCAGCCTGCTCATTCAGAAGGGCATCCGCGTGCTGCCCAACACGGCAGGGTGCTTCACGGCGCGGGACGCGGTCCTCACCGCCGAACTCGCCCGCGAGGCCCTCGAGACCGATTGGGTCAAGCTCGAGGTCATCGCGGACGAGACGACGCTCCTCCCGGACGCGATCGAGCTCGCCGATGCGACGGAGCAGCTCACCAACCGCGGCTTCAAGGTGTTCGCGTACACGAACGACGACCCTGTCCTGGCCCGCCGCCTCGAGCAGCTCGGTGCCGTGGCGGTCATGCCGCTCGGCGCCCCCATCGGGACCGGGCTCGGCATCCTCAACCCGCACAACATCGAGCTCATCGTGGCTCGGGCCGGCGTGCCTGTGGTGCTCGACGCCGGCATTGGCACCGCCTCCGACGCGGCGCTCGCCATGGAGCTCGGGTGCGACGCCGTGCTGCTGGCCACCGCCGTGACCCGCGCGCAGGACCCGGTGCGGATGGCACGTGCGTTCCGGCACGCCGTCGTCGCCGGGCGGCTCGCGGCCCAGGCGGGTCGCATCCCGCGCCGCGAGCACGCCCTTGCCTCAAGCCCGATGGAGGGCCGCGCGCAGTTCCTGTGAGCTGGTCTCGCCAAGAGGGTCGGTGCCGTGGGATAGCCTGCCTTGGTGCGGTCCGTGGGGGGCCGCGGCAAGGGGGAGTCCTCATGGACGCAAAGTCGAGCGCCCGGTTGTCTGCACTCATGCGGTGGGCCGAGGCCGCGGGGGAGCTTGGGCACGATGTGCCCGGTGCCAACGACCTCGAACTCATCGCGGTTGCCAAGACGGCCGCCCATCCCGACGTCGATGCCGCAACAGTGGAACCGTGGGCCGAGACGATCGCGTGGATCATCGCCCAGGCGTCGATGGGAGTGGCCGACCCGTACGGCCAGCTGCCGGACGAACTGCGGAGACCGTCCACCGTCGATGCAGCGGAACCGGATCGGGAGTCGGTGCCAGCTCTCGTCGAGCCGGAAGCGCGGGCGGCACGGGCGCGAGGACGCCGCGCTGGGAGGACGCCGCTCGGCAGCAGGCTCTTGACGCGGTCCGCCGATTCGAAACGCCGCTCAAGGAGCTCCTCGAGCGGGACGCCAATGAGGGCGACACCCGCCTCCTCGTCACCGACATGCTCTGCGAAGGGCTCGGCTACGACAAGTTCGCCGACCTGACGACCGAGTACATGGTCAGGCAGGATTTTGCCGACTACGGTGTGCGGATCGACAAGCAGCTCGTGGCCTTCATCGAGGTGAAGCGGATCAGCCAGAAGCTCAATGAGCGGCACCTGAGGCAGATCCAGATGTACGCGGTCAACGAGGGCATCGAGTGGATGATCCTCACCAATGGCCGGCATTGGGAGGTCTACCACCTGACCGGCGGCCTGCCGGTCGTCATCGATCTCGTGTTCGTGGTCGACCTGCTTGGCCCGGAGCCGGCCGAGGAGAAGGCGGGCCTGCTGTACTACCTCCACCATGACTCACTGAAGCGGCGCCAGATCGAGAATGTCTGGAAGCACAGTGCGGCGACGTCGCCCGGCGTCGTCCTCGAGTCCCTGCTGTCCGACGGGGTACTGGATGTGCTCCGCCGGGACATCAAGCGCAAGACGGGAACCGGGACCGACCTCGATACTCTGCGGGAGGTGCTCCGGGGCGAGGTGATCAACCCGAAGGCCCTCAGCCGGTGGGACACCGGGAACTGAGCCGTATCTGGTTCCGCTGAGCGGACGGGCCTACGCTGAGGTCTATGGCACACGAGCCACTCACCGAGGAGCAGGTTCAGCGGGAGCTCGAGGGTCTGGAGGGGTGGACGGACGTGGGAGGGGCGCTCGCCACCGTCTACAGGCTGCCCAGCGCGGCCAAGGCGCTGGAGTTGATCGCCGCGGTCGGCGAGGTGGCCGAGGACCTCAACCACCATCCCGACCTCGACTGGCGCTACAACCGGGTCATCGTGCGGTTCAGCACCCACGAGTCGGACACCGCCATCACACTGCTGGACGTCGAGGCGGCCCACCGCTGTTCGCTGCGGGCCGCCGCGTTGGATGCCGTGGCGCAGCCTGAGAGGCTGCGGAACGCCTAGCCTCCCGTCTTCTTTGGCGCAATGGGGCTTCGCGCAATACGGGTCAGAAGATGGCGGTGAATCCGCCCCAGCCCTCGCCGATGCGCTCGGCGCTGCCAAGGCCCCCCGATCCGTCGCCGTAGTACGCCCAGAGGATGCCGCTCCCGTCCACCGCATAGATGTCGGCGTAGCCGTCGCGATTGAAGTCTCCGGCGCCGCCGATCGCCTTCATGGCGCCCCAGCCCTGGCCGATCACACGGCTGCCGCTCCACCCGCCGGAGCCGTTGCCACTGTAGAGCCACAGGTTCCCGGCGGCGTCCCGTCCGACCACGTCCCGACCGGGAGTGCCGTCCAGATTGCCGGGCGTGGTGAGTGCGGAGAGTGAGTTCCACCCGGTGCCGACGCGCTCGGGCTGGCCCGTCCAGCCGCCTGCCCCATTGCCGCGGTAGAGGTAGAGGTCTCCGCCGGGCTCGCGCGCCAAGACGTCGTTGACCCCATCGCCTGAGAAGTCTCCCACACCGAGGATCGCGTCGAAGCGGTTCCATCCCCAGCCGACGGCGCTAGGTGCGTCGAACCTATTGCTGCCGAGGCCCGGGTAGAGATAGAGCGTCCCATCGCCGGCGCGGGCGAGGAGATCGTTGGTACCGTCTCCGTTGAAGTCGCCGGGAGAGAGGATGATATCCATGGTGTTCCAGCCCGGACCGACCGTCTGCGGTGGCTCCCACCCGGTGTCCCGGGGATAGAGGAGCAGGGTCCCGTCTGCCGTCCGGGCCATGAGCTCGGCGGTCCCGCGTCCCGTGAACCCGCTGTTCCGAATCGACGCGCCCACGGGGGCAGTCGGCGCACTGGTGAGCTCCTGGCCCCAGCAGGAGAAATTGCCCTCCACGCTCAGGGTGAACTGGGCCCCCAGATCATCGAGAGTGAGGGGAAAGCGTCCCGACTGGTCGGGCGGGTAGACGACCTCGCCGTTCCTCTTCCATTGCGTCCTGAAGTCGGGCCCGGCCCCCTGGCCGCAGCCGCGGAACGAGGCGGGGTCAACGGACCCGACGAGCGAGGAACCGACGTTGGAGTCGCCCTTGATCACCGGCGGGTTCGGGGGGTCTGCTGCAGTCGCGGCGGGCGCTCCCTGCAACGCGGCAATGATTGCCGAGACGACGCCGGCAACGGCGGCGGCCCGTCGGAGGGGCCTGTGCGATGGTGGAGTATGCAATGACATGAATCAGATCCTTGGTCGTGTGATATGACAAAGTTAGTCGATTCTTGTCAACATGATACACGGAGTCCGCGGAGACGCACACAACAAGGCAGGGTCCCCGTGTACCCCACGGGAACCCTGCCTTGAGTCGCTCGATCGCCGTCGGGTGCGACCGCGGCGCGGTCAGGACACGATCGTGAACCCGCCCCAGCCCCAGCCGATCTCCTGGGAGCCGGCCCACCCGCCGGAGCCGTCGGGTTCATAGGCCCAGAGCGTTCCGGCGTTGTCGATGGCCCACAGATCCGGCACGCTGTCCGCAGTGAAGTCTCCTGCGCCGCCGATGCGCGACATCACGTCCCAGCCTTCGCCGACCTGCGTTCCCGTGCCGCGCCAGCCGCCATGCCCGTCCCCGGCGTACAGGAACAGGCCACCGTTCCGGTCGCGGGCGAGTACGTCCCGGGCCGGCCGGCCGTCGAAGTCACCGGTCACGGTGATGGCGTCGAAGCCTCCCCACCCCCACCCCACCTGGGAGGGCGTGCCCCAGCCGCCGTGGCCGTTCCCGGGGTAGAGGAACAGGCCACCGTTGCGGTCCCGGGCGAGGAGGTCATTGGTGCCGTCGCCGGTGAAGTCCCCGGCGGCGACGATCTGGTCGAAGGCGTTCCAGCCCCAGCCGATCGCCTTGCCCGCGCCGAGCCCGCCGTGGCCGTCGCCCGGATAGAGCCACAGCGTGCCGTCCGGAGTGCGCCCCATGACGTCGATGGCGCCGTCGCCGGTGAAGTCCCCGGGCGAGAACACGAGGTCGAAGGTGTTCCAGCCGGCGCCAATGGTGCGCGGCGTCTCCCAGCCGGCGGCGCTGCGCGGATACAGCATGAGGTCCCCGGAGGCCGTACGGGCCAGCAGCTCCGCCGTCCCGCGGGAGGTGAAGCCCACGTTCCGGTTCGCGTCAGCCACCGGGGAGGTCGGCGCGCTGCTGATCGTCATGGCCGCGCAGGGCGGGTTGGACGAGACGACCACCGTCAGGCTCGTGCCCCGGTCGGCCGTGGTGAGAGTGTACTTCGTCGGATCTGCCCCGGTGGGCACCGGGGCGCCGTCGCGCGTCCAATTGATCCGGTAGTCTGGGCCCGCCCCGGAGCCGCAGCCCTTGAACGTCGTGGGGTCGACGGTGACTGACAGCGTCGCTCCGACGGTGGCCTCGCCGCGGATCACTGGCGCGTTCGGGTAGTCGGCATGGGCCGCAGTGAAGGGCAGCGATGCCGCGCCCAAGGCGATGGCGGCGACGGTGGCCGCTCGGCGGAACTGGCGGGGCAGGGCAGTCATGGCACCATCCTCATCGGCACAGGGTCGTGGGCCCATTAGACCCACACTGTGACCATATAAGTCGAGGGTGTGTCACGGATCTTTACCACGCCGTGTCTCGTGCTACCGGTGCCGCAAGACCTCGGTGAGGGCAGCGACGTCGTGCTTTCCCCTCCGGCGGCCCACGACGGTGGGCACCGCCACCGCCGCCGCGATTCCCGCGGCCATGGGCAGCACCCAGGGCATCCACGTCAGGCCGGCGATGTAGCCGGTGCCCGCGAAGACGGCGACGACCCACACGAGGCACGCGAGGGCCACCGCGGCGCCGACGGGGAGCATGATCCCGTAGGCGTCATGGTGGTGGTCCAGCGCCCACGCGATGAAGCCCGCCGCCGCCACCACGAGGATGACGATGACGAGCGACCAGACGGTCTCCACGCCTCAGAGTGCGCCGAAGCCCACGCGGCGCTGCTCCTGCACGCCGAGCTCCACATAGCCGATCACACCGGCGGGCACGATCACCTGACGGCCCTTCTCATCCTCGAGCCGCAGCTCCTTGCCGCCGCCGATCGCCTCGGCGACAAGCTTGGCGACCTCTTCCGCATCCTGGGCGGATTCGAGGACGATCTCGCGGCCGATGTTCTGGATGCCGATCTTGATTTCCACGTGTAGCGCACTCCTTGGGTCGATGGCGTCTAGTAGTACCTTAGGCCTCTTTGGGGAACCGCGAGATTCCCTTCCACGCGAGACGTGAGACGAGGTCCGCCGCGACCTCGATCTCGAGCGAGGACGACTTCTCGAGCCAGTACCTGGCGCTGACCTGGGCCATGCCGGCCAGACCGCGCCCGAGCAGCTGCGCCTCGACCAGGGGGAGCTTGGTGTCCGAGGCGATGACTTCGGCGATGGCCTCCGAGAAGCCGCGGTTGAAGGTCTCGAGCCGAGAGGCGACGTCGGGATCGTTGACGAGGTCGGACTGGAAGACCAGGCGGTGCGCCTGGTCGTCGGCGGCGATGAAGTCGAAGTACGCGCGGATCACCGCATTGACGCGCTCGCGGTTGTCCTCGGTCGAGGCGAGGGCGGCCTTCATGAGGTCAGTGAGCGACCCGAGATGGCTGTCCAGCAAAGCGATGTACAGCTCCCGCTTCGACGGGAAGTGCTGGTACAGGACGGGCTTGCTGACCTGGGCGGCCTCGGCGATCTCGTCCATCGCGGCACCGTGGTAACCGTTCGCGGCGAAGACCTCGAGGGCGGCCGCGAGGAGCTGTGCCCGCCGCTCGTCGCGTGGGAGTCTGGGGGAGCGGGCCGTGGATGCCCGCGGTTCGGTGCTCACTGACGATGCCTTTCAGGGGGTCCGGGCCTGTGGAGCGTGGCCCAAACGGTAGTCCCACTCTACCCGTGAGTCACGGGTCCCCGGTCCGCGTGTCGCTTCCGCGCCGCTAGATTGGAGGTATGGCCGCATCGCAGACCCCCACGCTCCCGCCCCTCGTGGAGCCGGCGCCGGAGCTCACGCCAGAGGAAGTGCAGCGCTACTCGCGCCACGTCATCATCCCCGAAATCGGCGAGGTGGGGCAGCGGCGGCTCAAGAACGCCAAGGTCCTCGTGATGGGGGCCGGCGGGCTCGGCTCGCCCGCCCTCCTGTACCTCGCCGCCGCTGGGGTCGGCACGCTCGGCATTGTCGACGACGACTCCGTGGAACTGTCCAACCTCCAGCGGCAGGTCATCCACTCCGTCTCCGACGTGGGCCGCCCCAAGGCGGAGTCCGCCCGCGACGCGGTGCTGGGGATCAACCCGCATGTCGACGTCCGGCTGCACCCGGTGCACCTCGACTCCTCCAACGCCCTCGAGATCTTCTCCGGTTACGACCTGATCCTGGATGGCACGGACAACTTCGCCACCCGGTACCTCGTCAACGACGCGGCCGCGATCCTCGGCAAGCCCTACGTGTGGGGCTCGATCTTCCGGTTCGACGGCCAAGTCAGTGTCTTCTGGGAGAAGCACGGCCCCACGTACCGCGACGTGTTCCCGGAGCCGCCGCCCGCCGGATCGGTGCCCTCCTGCGGGGAGGGCGGCGTGTTCGGGATGCTCTGCGCGGCCATCGGCGCCTCGATGGTCACCGAGGCCGTCAAGCTCATCACGGGGGTCGGCACCACACTGCTGGGCCGCGTCCAGCTCTACGACGCCCTCACGGCCACCTGGCGGGAGATCCGCGTGGCCAAGGACCCCGACGCGGCGCCTGTCACGGAGCTTGCGGACTACGAGGCGTTCTGCGGGGTCGCCCCCGCGGCGTCGCCCGGCACGGACCGGGCCGTCACCGCGCCGCAGCTGGCCACGATGCTCGCCGCGCGTGACGCCGGGCTCAGCGACTTCGAGCTCATCGACGTGCGCGAGGCCGGCGAGGCCTCGATCGTCTCGATCCCGGGGGCCCGGCTCATCCCCCAAGGGCGCCTGCTCTCTGGCGAGGCCTGGGACGAGGTGCCCAGGGACCGGGAGGTCGTCTTCCACTGCAAGGGCGGGGTCCGCTCGGCGAACGTCCTCGCGGCCGCGCTCGAGGCGGGCTTCGCGAACGTCAAGCACCTCGACGGCGGCGTCCTCGCGTGGGTCCGCGAGGTGGAGCCGGACAAGCCGGTCTACTGACACTCGCGGTGGCCGGCCTCTCTAGAAGTCAGCTTCTGGGGGGTGGGCTCAGCGCACGACGGCGAGTGGTCGCCGTCGTGCGAGGTGACTCCTGAATGCGGGGAAGGGCGGTCAGCCGGCCCGGGTGTGGTCCGCGGGGCAGTCCTCGGCCTCGCCGGGGGAGGCAGGCGACACAGCAGCCGCCGTAGACGCAGCGTCGGGGGCGTCGCTCCCGCCGACCATGCCGGGGATGGCCACGCTGATCCCGTACAGGGCCTCGAGCGCGGCGAGGTACTCGGCCTCGCGCCCCTCGGCGGCGAGCTGCTTCGCCCGGACCGTGGGCGTGTGCAGGAGCTGCTTGACCATGCGCCGCATTGCGAACTCGACTTCCTCGGCGGCGGCGGTGCAGCCGTGGCGGGCACGGACCTTCTCGATCTCCGAGTCGAGCACGGACATGGTGTGCCGGCGCAGGGCCACGATCGCGGCGTCCGCCTGACGGGCCTGGCGCTCGGCCTCGAAGTCGGCGGCGGCCGCGGACACGATCGCGCTGGCCTGGGCCAGCGACTCCGCCTGCTCCTCGGGTGCGGCGAGCCGCACCGACTCGAGAGTGATGAGCTCCACGTGGTCGAGGGTGCCGACCGCGGGATCGAAGTCGTGCGTGAGGGCCATGTCGATGACGATGAGCTGCTGCGGGGAGTCCTCGCGGATCGCGGCCAGCTCGACTGCCTCCATCGCGTTGTCGGAGCCGCTGCAGCCGATGAGGACATCTGCTTCCGCGATGGCACCGGGGAGCTGCCGGGCCGTGATCGGGTGGGCGCCGCGCGCGGCGGCGAACTCCTGGGCGCGGCCAGAGGCGGAGTACACCCCGACGTCGGTGACGCCGCGCTCCCTGAGGAGCGCGATCGTGGCGCCCGCATAGGCGCCCGTGCCGAACAGGACGGCGCGCTTGCCGGCCCACTCCCGCTCCTCGGCGAGGTCCTCGGCGAGATCGAGTGCAACGGAGACGATCGAGAGCCCGCGGCTGCCGAGCGCGGTCTGGGCGCCGACCTCCTTGGCCGTCTTCGAGGCCGTCTGGAACAGCCGGACCAGCGAGGGGCTCGCGGTCCCGTGCTCCTGGGCGGAGATGAGGGCGCGGCGTACCTGGCCCGCGATCTCGCGCTCGCCGACCACGGCGGAGTCGAGCCCGGAGCTGACGGCGAAGAGGTGGCGCGTGACATCCCGGCCGTGGGCCACGGCGAAGGCGCCTGACACCGTTTCCTCCGCCAGGCCACTGCGGGCGCTGATCTCCGAGACGAGCGCTGAGCGGGCCGCGTCGACCTCGTCGGCGCTCGGGGCCTCGCCATAGATCTCGTAGCGGTTGCACGTGGCCAGCACCACTGCGCCCTCGAGGGCGGGGGAAGCGATGGCGCTCGCGGCCACGGTGGAGGCACCGGTGCTCAATTGGGCAACGGTCTCAAGGTCAATGTCGGCGTGAGTCGCCGTGAGGGAGAAAACAACCACAGCCCTGCCATCATAGCTTTTCGCTCCCCCGTAGAAAACGCGGATCGCCGGGGCCACGGTATGACAGGCTGTCGCCAAGGCGCCCGGGGCCGTTTGAGAGAATCGGGCCATGACACTCAGCGCAGACCACCCGCTCAAGGACGGACGGACGGCGCAGTCGCCGCTCATCACGGCATACCGCGGGGGCCGGCCGAGCCGGAAGCCCGTGTGGTTCATGCGTCAGGCCGGGCGCTCGCTGCCCGAGTACCGCAAGGCCCGCGAGGGCATCGGCATGCTCGAATCCTGCCTGCGTCCCGACCTCGCCGCGGAGATCACGCTTCAGCCCGTGCGTCGGCATGACGTGGACGCGGGCATCTTCTTCTCCGACATCGTCATCCCCCTCAAGCTCGCCGGCGTTGACGTGGACATCGTCCCCGGCGTCGGGCCCGTTCTGGGCACCCCCGTGCGCACCGAAGCGGACGTCGCTGCCCTCCCGCGCCTCACCGACGCGGCGCTCGAGCCGATCCGCGAGGCCGTGCGGCTCACCGTCGCGGAGCTGGGCACGACGCCGCTCATCGGCTTCGCGGGCGCGCCGTTCACGGTCGCCGCGTACATGGTGGAGGGCCGGCCGTCCCGCGACCACCTGGGCCCGCGGACCATGATGCACGGTGACCCCGGCACGTGGGCCGCGCTCATGGCCTGGACCGCGGAGGCCTCCGGCGCGTTCCTGCGCGCGCAGATCGAGGCCGGCGCCTCTGCGGGGCAGCTGTTCGACTCGTGGGCCGGCTCGCTGGGCCTCGAGGACTACCGGCGCCACGTGGCCCCGTACTCGTCCCAGGCGCTCGACCACGTCCGCGACCTCGGCGCACCCCTCATCCACTTCGGCACCGGCACCTCCGAGCTGCTCGGCGCGATGTACGAGGTGGGGGTCGATGCCGTCGGCGTCGACTACCGTCTCCCGCTGCACGAGGCGAACCGCCGGCTCGGCGGCCGCGTGGTCCTTCAGGGCAACATCGACCCGGCGCTCCTGGCGGCGCCGTGGAACGTGCTCGAGGCCCACGTGCGCGAGGTGGTGCGCGGCGGCGCCGCGGCACCCGGCCACGTGATCAACCTCGGCCACGGCGTCCCGCCCGAGACGGACCCCGAGGTCCTCACTCGAGTCGTCGAGCTCGTCCACTCGATCACGTACTGATGGGAATGGACGACGCGTCGCGGCGCCCCCGGGCGCTCGTGGTGGGCGGCGGAATCTCCGGTCTCGTCGCCGCGCTCGAGCTGCGCCGCGCCGGGCTGGACGTGACCGTGCTCGAGGCCGATCGCCGCTGGGGCGGCTGCATCGGCGAGCACGAGGTGGCAGGCCTGCGGCTCGACAGCGGCGCTGAGTCCTTCGCGACGCGCACCGACGCGGTGCGGACCCTCGTGGAAGAGATAGGCCTCGCGGAGGACGTTGTGGCCCCCCACCCCTCCGGCGCATGGGTGATCCTCCCGGACGGCCCGGCCGAGCTGCCCAAGACCGGCGTCCTCGGCATCCCGGCCAACCCCTGGGATGCCGAGGTCCGCGCGGCGCTGGGCCTGTGGGGCTCGCTGCGCGCTTCGGCGGACCGATGGCTTCCCGCGCGCGAGCCGCGCGGAACGGAGAGTGTGGCCGATCTCGTGCGGGCGCGGATGGGCCGCCGCGTCCTCGACCGGCTCGTCGCCCCCGTGGTCGGCGGCGTGCACTCCGCGGATCCCGCGCTGCTCGACGCCGACATGGTGGCCCCGGGGCTGCGCCGGCTCATGGCCGAGAAGGGCTCGCTCGCGGCCGCGGTGGCAGCGCAGCGCGGGGCCGCACGCGGGCGGAAGGCGGGCTCGGCGGTCGCCGGCATCCGGGGCGGCCTCAACCGCATCGTCGCAGCGCTCGTCGAGCGGCTTGAGGCCGACGGCGTGCGGCTCGTCCTGGGCGAACGCGTCGAGCGGCTCGAGCGTGCCACCGGCGCCGACGGCTCGACGCTGTGGCGGGTGGGCGCCGTGGTGCCTTCCGAGGGCTCGGAGGAGGAGGCGCTCCTGGGGCCCGAGGACACGTACGAGGCCGACGTGGTGGTGGTCGCCCTGGGCGGTCCGGCCGCCGTCGAGCTCCTCTCCGACGCCGTCCCGGCCCTCGCGGGGCACGAGCCCGTCCCCGGTCCGGAGGTCAAGCTCGTCACCCTGGTGCTCGACTGCCCCGCGCTCGACGCGCGGCCCCGGGGCACGGGCGTCCTCGTGGCTCCCCAGGTACCGGGGGTGGAGGCCAAAGCGCTCACGCACGCGACCGCGAAGTGGGCCTGGCTTGCCGACGAGGCGGGTGCGGGGACCCACGTGGTGCGGCTCTCGTACGGCCGGGCCGGAGACAGGGTCCCCGGCGTGGCCGGTGTCGGGCGGGGGCCCGAGACGGACAACGAGCTGTTCGCCGCCGCGGTCAGGGACGCCTCGACCCTCCTGGGCGTGGCGCTGACGCCGGAGGATGTCACAGGCTGGGACGTGGTCAGGTGGCAGGGGGCGCTGCCGTTCGCCACGGTCGGGCACCGGGAGAGGGTCGCCGCGATCAGGGCGCTCGTCGGCGCTCAGCCGGGACTCGCCGTCGTGGGCGGCTGGGCCGCGGGGAACGGGCTCGCGGCGGTCATCCCGGACGCCAGAAGCCAGGCAATCGCGCTCGCGGGGTCCCTCGAGCGGGGACTGCCCTCGTGATATTAGTCACTTCGACACCCTGTAGAACATCCGAATTAGATTTGCCGCCGCTTAAAGGAGCACACTGGTCATCATGAGCCACACTTCCGTCGAATCTGTCACCAAAACCGCCGACGGCGGCGAGGCCGCCGAGACGCAGTACTTCACCCTCTGGACCGTGTTCTGCCGCGTCCCCGGCGCCCCTGCCCCCGCGGACAGCACGGTGTCCGAGTTCGAGGCCCTCGTCGCCCGGCTCGCAGAGGCTGGAGTCACGCTGCGTGGCGCCTATGACGTGTCTGCAATGCGCGCCGACGCAGACATCATGGTCTGGCTGCACGGCCCACAGCCCGAGGCCCTCCAGCAGGCCGTGCGCGACATCCGCCGCTCCGGGCTGTTCGCCGAGACCGAGATCGCATGGTCCGCGATGGGCGTGCACCGCGAGGCCGAGTTCGCCAAGAACCACACCCCGGCGTTCTCCCGCGGCGTCGAGCCCAGCACGTGGCTCACCGTCTACCCGTTCGTCCGCTCCTACGAGTGGTACCTCCTGCCCGCCGAGGAGCGCTCCCGCATGCTCCGCGACCACGGCATGCTCGGCCGCGACTTCCCGCAGGTCCTCTCCAACACCGTCTCGGCGTTCGCGCTCGGGGACTGGGAGTGGATCCTCGCCCTGGAGGCCCCCCAGCTGACGGACCTCGTCGACATGATGCGCCACCTCCGCTACACCGACGCCCGCAACCACGTGCGCGAAGAGGTGCCCTTCTACACCGGACGCCGCATCTCGGCCGCCGAGATCGCCGAGGTGCTCGCGTGAGTGCCGCGAACGCGCCGTCGCCGGAGGCGTTGGAGGGGACCGCGACGGAGGGGGCTGCGGCCCAGGTGACGGTCGACGGCGCTGTGGCGCCCCTGGCGGTCAGCCTCGCCCCGAACCCGGTCACGGACGCAGGGCGCGCCGAGCCGGCCGAGTACGACGCGATCCTGCTCGCGTCCTTCGGCGGTCCGGAGGGCCAGGACGACGTCATCCCGTTCCTGCGCAACGTGACGCGCGGCCGCGGCATCCCGGACGAGCGCCTCGAGGCCGTGAGCCACCACTACCGCGCGTTCGGCGGCGTGAGCCCCATCAACGCGCAGAACCGTGCGCTCAAGGCGGCGCTCGAGGCCGAGCTGGCCGCACGCGGCATCGACCTGCCCCTCTACTGGGGCAACCGCAACTGGGACCCGTTCATCCCGCAGACCCTGCAGGAGATGTACGACGCGGGGCACCGCAAGGTGCTCATGCTCACCACGAGCGTGTACTCGTGCTACTCGAGCTGCCGGCAGTACCGCGAGGACATCGGCCTCGCCCTCACCGAGACCGGCCTCGCCGGGCGCCTGCGTGTGGACAAGGTCCGCCAGTACTTCGATCACCCGGGCTTCGTGGCGCCGTTCGTCGAGGGCACGGCCGCGGGCCTCGCCGAGGTCCGCGAGGCGCTCGGCGCCGTGGACGGGTCCCGCGACTCCGAGATCCGGGTCCTCTTCGCGACCCACTCGATCCCCACGCGCGACGCCGAGGCGGCCGGCCGCTCGGAGGGCGAGGTACGCGAGTTCGAGGGCGGCTCGGCATACGTGGCGCAGCACCTCGCGAACGCGCGGGCCGTCATGGCGGCCGTGACCGGCTCTGCCGACGGCGCAGTGAAGTGGGACCTCGTGTACCAGTCTCGCTCCGGCGCCCCGCATGTCCCGTGGCTCGAGCCGGACATCAACGATCACCTCGAGGCGATCGCCGGCGAGGGCGGGGACGGCGTCAACGGCGTTGTCATCGTCCCGCTGGGCTTCGTGTCGGACCACATGGAGGTGGTCTGGGACCTCGACACCGAGGCCCTCGACAAGTGCAAGGAGCTCGGAGTCGCGGCGGTGCGCGTGCCGACCCCGGGCGTCCACCGCGACTTCGTGGCCGGCCTCGTGGACCTCATCCGCGAACGCACCGCCCAGGGCGCCGTCGCCGGCCGCCCGCACGTGACCGACCTCGGACCGTGGTACGACGTGTGCCGCCCGGGCTGCTGCGCGAACTTCCGCGGGGCCAAGCCGGTCATTGCGGAAGCGGGCGTCGAGCTCGGCACGGCCCACGACGCCTACCCTGCCGGGGCCGGCGAGGCCTGAGCATGTCCGTTCGTATCGGAACGCGCGGGAGCGCGCTCGCCCTGACCCAGTCCCAGCAGACCGCCGAGCTGCTCGCCGGCGTCGGCGGCTTCACGACTGAGCTCGTCCGGATCAAGACCGAGGGGGACGTCAAGACCGGCTCGCTCGCCTCCCTCGGCGGCACCGGCGTGTTCGTCGCCGCCCTGCGCGAGGCGCTCCTCGCGGACCGGTGCGACGTGGCCATCCACTCCCTCAAGGACCTGCCGACCGCAGGTGAACCTGGGCTGTCCATCGCGGCGATCCCGGTCCGCGCCGACTTCCGGGACGTGCTGTGCGCGCGGGACGGGCTCACGCTCGCCCAGCTGCCCGCGGGCTCGAAGGTCGGCACGGGTTCGCCGCGCCGGGCCGCGCAGCTGCGTGCGTTGCGGCCCGACCTCGAAGTCCTCGACATCCGCGGCAACGTCGACACCCGCCTCGGCCGCGTGCCGGGCCTGCCCGGCAACGCGCCGGAGGCTCCGGGAGACCTGGACGCGGTGGTGCTCGCCGCCGCCGGCCTGACCCGCCTCGGCCGGACCGACGTGGTGAGCGAGTACTTCGAGCCGGACGTCATGCTGCCCGCTCCCGGCCAGGGCGCCCTCGCGGTCGAGTGCCGGCTCGAGGACGCGCCGGAGCGGCCGGCCCACGGGGGCGCGGCCGGCGGGCCAGCCGCGGACGGAGGCGTGCTCGCCCACGCCCTCGCGGCGATAGACGACGCCGACACCCGCCTCGCCGTGACCGCCGAGCGGGCCCTCCTCGCCCGCCTCGAGGCAGGCTGCGCGGCGCCCGTCGGCGCGTTCGCCCGGCGCAAGGGCAGCATGCTGCACCTCGACGCGATCGTCTGCGCGGTGGACGGGACGAAGTCCCTCCGCCTGAACAAGGCCACCGACGGGCTCACCGAGGTCGGCGCGACCCTCCTCGGAATCGAGCTGGCTGAGGAACTGCTCGCCCAGGGTGCCGGTGACCTTGCTGATCTCGGCGCCTCATGAGCGCGAGCGGTGAGGGGTCACATCCCGGTGTTGACGGGTCACCCCTTGCGGGTGTGCGGGTCCTGCTGACCCGCACACCCGACCGGGCGGGGGCGATGGCGCGGGCGCTCGCGGAAGCAGGCGGCGAGCCGCTGCTGCTGCCGCTCATCGACTTCGAGCGCGCCCACGACCAGGAGGCGCTCGCCGCGGCCCTCGGCCGGCTCGCCGCCGGGGAGTACGGGTGGCTCGTCATCTCGAGCATCACGACGGTCCGTGCGCTCAAGGAGGTCGCGGCGGCCCGCGGCGTCGGGCTCCCGGGCCTCGTGCCGCCGGGCGTCCGGATCGCGACCATCGGCCCGAGTTCCCGCAGGGTCATCGAGGCCGAGGGCCTGCGCGTGGACCTCGCACCGGAGGGCAAGCAGTCCGCCGAGGGGCTCGTCGAGCTGTGGGCGATGGCGGACGACGGGGGCGCCGCCGGCGGCGACGGCGCCGGCATCACCCGCGTGCTCATCCCGCAGAGCGACCTCGCTGCCCCGACGCTCGCCGAGGGCCTCGACGCCCGCGGCTGGGCCGTGGACACGGTCACCGCCTACCGCACGGTCGACTACCCCGCGGACCCGTCCCTGCGCCTCGTGGAGGGCCTCGCGGTCGGCGAGCCGGCCGGGCAGGAGGCGCCCGCCGTCGTGCTCACCCCGGACGAGGCGAGCCGCGAGCTCGCCGCAGGGAGGCTCGACGCCGTCGTGGCCGCCTCCCCGAGTGCGGCGCGCCGCATCCACGCCGTCCTGCGCCCCCTCGAGGCGACCCGGCTCATTGCGATCGGCGAGCCGACCGCCGCCGAGCTGGAGCGGCTCGGCATCCCCGCCGCGGCCACCGCGGCGAGGCCCACCCCGGAAGGCATCGTAGATGCCGTGGCCCGCGCCGTCGCCCACTCACCTGCCGCACAGAAGGAGACGCCATGAGCTTCCCCACCCACCGTCCCCGCCGCCTGCGGCAGACCCCGGCGATTCGCCGCATGGTCGCCGAGACGCGACTGCACCCCGCCGAGCTCATCCTGCCCGCGTTCGTCCGGGAGGGGCTCACCGAGCCGCAGCCTATCCAGGCGATGCCCGGCGTCGTGCAGCACACGCTGGACACGCTCCGGCGCGCGGCGTCCGAGGCGGCCGAGCTGGGCCTCGGCGGCATCATGCTGTTCGGCGTGCCCGAGGAGCGGGACGCCGAGGGGACCGCGGGCCTGGACCCGGACGGAATCCTCAACGCCGGCATCCGCGCCGTTCGGGAGGAAGTCGGGGACTCGCTCGTGGTGATGAGCGACGTGTGCCTCGACGAGTTCACCGACCACGGCCACTGCGGTGTCCTGGACGCGGACGGCCGCGTGGACAACGACGCGACCCTCGAGATCTACGGCCAGATGGCCGTAGCGCAGGCCGAGGCCGGTGCGCACGTGCTCGGGCCGAGCGGCATGATGGACGGTCAGGTCGCCGTGATCCGCCAGGCGCTCGACGCCGCGGGCCGTCAGGACGTCGCGGTCCTCGCCTACGCTGCGAAGTACGCCTCCGCCTTCTACGGCCCGTTCCGTGAGGCCGTCGACTCCCAGCTGCAGGGCGACCGCCGCACGTACCAGATGGACGCCGCGAACCGGCGCGAGGCGCTGCTCGAGGTCGAGCTGGACCTCGAGGAGGGCGCGGACATGGTCATGGTCAAGCCGGCCATGAGCTACCTCGACATCCTCGCCGACGTCGCCGCGATGAGCCCCGTCCCGGTGGCCGCCTACCAGATCTCGGGGGAGTACTCGATGATCGAGGCCGCCGCGGCGAATGGCTGGATCGACCGGAAGTCGTCCATCCTCGAGTCGGTGCTCGGCATCCGCCGGGCCGGGGCGAGCATGGTGCTCACGTACTGGGCTGCGGAGATTGCGCGCTGGCTCCGCGAGGACTGAGCGCGGGAATGATCCGGGGGAGACGGCGGTTTGAATGCATATGCATGGAACGACTGACCCGGCGCCCCCCGTCCTCCTCGGCCTGAACACCTTCGGCGACGTCGGCCTCGGCGACGACGGCGAGCCGAAGCCGCACGCGCAGGTGATCCGCGAGCTCGTCGACGAGGCAGTCCTCGCCGACCAGGTGGGGCTCCACTCGTTCGACGTCGGCGAGCACCACCGCAAGGACTTCGCGGTCTCCGCCCCCGAGGTCGTGCTTGCGGCGATCGCCTCCCGGACCGAGAACCTCCGACTCGGCTCGGCCGTCACGGTGCTCTCCTCCGACGACCCCGTCCGCGTCTTCCAGCGCTTCGCGACCCTCGACGCCCTCTCGAACGGCCGCGCCGAGGTGATCCTCGGTCGCGGTTCCTTCATCGAGTCGTTCCCGCTCTTCGGCTTCGACCTCGAGGACTACGAGACGCTCTTCGAGGAGAAGCTCGAGCTCTTTGACCGCGTCCGCTCGCAGAGGCCGGTCCACTGGGAGGGCCGCCACCGGGGCCCGATCAGCGGGCTCACCGCCTACCCCCACCTCGAGGGCGGCCTGCTGCCCACATGGATCGGCGTGGGCGGAACGCCCCAGTCGGTGGTCCGCGCGGCACAGTACGGCTATCCGGTCATGTTCGCGATCATCGGCGGCGAGCCCGCGCGCTTCGCCCCCTACGTCGAGCTCTACAAGCGCTCGCTTGAGAAGTTCAACCGCCCTTACACGGAGCTCGGCACCCACTCGCCCGGCCATGTCGCCGAGACCGACGAACAGGCCAAGGAGGAACTGTTTCCGCATTGGCTCGCGTCGAGGAACAAGATCGGCGCCGAGCGCGGCTGGGGCCCGGGCAGCCGGACCGAGTTCAATGCCCTCGCCTCCCGCGGCGGTGCCATCTACGTCGGCTCGCCCGAGACCGTGGCCCGGAAGATCGCGGACACCCACCGGGCCCTCGGCACCGAGCGCTTCGACCTCAAGTACTCGAACGGCACCCTCCCGCACGCGGCCATGATGAAGAGCATCGAGCTCTACGGGACCAAGGTCGCCCCCCTCGTGGCAGACATGCTCGCGTAGGCGGCCGCACACGCCCTCACCTCGTGCGCCTGATGAGCACGACGGCGCGCCCCGGCCCGCGCGGGGTGCGCGGCCGCCGTCGTGCGTCGCCGCAAGGGTCGGCACGCCGACGTTTCCAGGCCGGCCCGTAGGGGAGAATGGAGGGCATGACCACCTCCGAGGACCTCTTCGCCCGTGCCCGCTCGCTCATGCCCGGAGGGGTGAACTCGCCCGTGCGCGCGTTCGGCTCCGTGGGCGGGACGCCCCGCTTCCTCGTCTCCGCCAAGGGACCGCACGTCACCGACGCCGACGGGCGCGAGTACGTGGACCTCGTGTGCTCGTGGGGCCCGGCGCTGCTGGGCCACGCCGTCCCCGAGGTCCTGGCGGCAGTGCATGCAGCGGTGGACCGGGGCCTGTCCTTCGGCGCCTCGACTCCTGACGAGGCCGCGCTCGCGGAGCTGGTGATCGGGCGCGTGCCCGCGGCCGAGCGCATCCGCATGGTCTCCACCGGCACAGAGGCGACGATGACGGCGATCCGGCTCGCGCGCGGGTTCACGCGGCGCGACCTCGTGGTCAAGTTCGCCGGCTGCTACCACGGGCACGTGGACGGGCTGCTCGCGGCGGCCGGCTCGGGCGTCGCGACGCTCGCCCTTCCCGGGTCCGCGGGCGTCACGGCCGCGACGGCCGCGGAGACGCTCGTCCTGCCGTACAACGACCTTGACGCCGTGGAGGCCGCGTTCGCCGAGCACGGCCACCGGATCGCGGCCGTCATCACGGAGGCCGCGCCGGCCAACATGGGCGTGGTGACCCCGGGGGAGGGCTTCAACGAGGGCCTGCGCCGCGTTACCGCCGAGCACGGCGCGCTGCTGATCATGGACGAGGTCCTCACCGGCTTCCGCGTTGGCCCCGGTGGCTACTGGGGGCTCACGGGTCAGCGCGAGGGCTGGGCCCCGGACCTGTTCACGTTCGGCAAGGTGATCGGCGGCGGCATGCCCGTCGCCGCCCTCGGCGGCCGCGCCGAGATCATGGACTACCTCGCCCCGCTCGGGCCCGTCTACCAGGCCGGCACGCTCTCCGGGAACCCGGTGGCGATGGCGGCGGGCGTCGCGACGCTCTCGCTCGCGACCGACGCGGTGTACGCGCACATCGACGCCCGGTCGGCCGAGCTGTCCGCGGCGCTGTCGGCGGCGCTCGCGGCCGAGGGCGTGGACCACTCGATCCAGCGGGCCGGGAACCTGTTCTCCGTCGCGTTCGGCACGTCCAAGCATGGGGTGCGGGACTACGCCGATGCCCAGGCGCAGGAGGCGTTCCGCTACGGTCCGTTCTTCCACTCGATGCTGGACTCCGGCGTGTACCTGCCGCCGAGCGTCTTCGAGGCCTGGTTCCTCTCCGCGGCCCACGACGACGCCGCCATGAACCGCGTGGTCGACGCCCTTCCGGCGGCCGCCAGGGCCGCCGCGGCGGCCCTCCCGGGGGCGTAAAGGTTCTTGGGCGCTAGGCGATCCAGCCGCCCGCGAGGGCCACGGCCTGCTCCGCGAGCAGCGCCCCGCCGATGACGAGCATCAGGACGCCGCTCACGAGCGTCACGGTTTGGGCACGCCGCGGCCTGGCGGCAAGGAGCCGGCGCGCGCCCACGGCGACGAGGCTGTAGACCACCACGGTGAACCCCAGATGGGTGAGCCCCATGGCCGTCGTCTGCGCGACCACAGGCAGCGGGGACTCGGGACGGATGAACTGCGGCATGACGGCCGCGAAGAGCAGGAGGGCCTTCGGGTTGATCCCGCTCGTGCCGAGGCCGAGGAGGAAGTCGCGCACCGCGCCCCGAGGGCGCACGGCGGCGTCGAGCGGCTCGCCGGACGGCAGGGAGGCTGCTGGCGCGGCGGTGAAGCCGGCGGCCCGCCAGCCGCGCGCCGTCGTGAACCCGAGCCACAGCAGGTACAGCGCGCCCGCCACGGAGAGCCATGCGACGAGGTCCGGCCGAGCGGCGAGCAGCATCCCGAGCCCTGCCGCGACGAGGGCCGTGTGCACCACGTAGCCCGCGCACAGCCCCGCGACCGAGGGCGCCGGCGAGCCCGGGCGGAGGCCCGCGGCGATCGTGTACGCCCAGTCGGCGCCGGGGGTGAGCGCCAGAGTCAGGGAGATGGCGGCGAAGCCGAACAGCGGGGTCAGGTCCATGCCGCAAGAGTACGGAGATTCCCGCGCGAAGTGCTCACCTATTCCTCGCTCGGAACGGTTGGCAGAGATATATTATGACGGTGATCGACGCAATCGATAGAAGTATTTTGCGTGAGCTCCAGCGCGACGGGCGCATGACGGCCACCGCACTCGCCTCAGAGGTGGGCCTCACCGTGGCGCCGTGCCACCGCCGGCTCAAGGAGCTCGAATCAAGCGGGGTGATCCGGGGCTACCGTGCCGAGGTCGATCCGGCGAAGGTCGGCCTGGGGTTCGGAGCCATGGTGTTCGTGACCCTTCGCGAGACCTCGACCGACGCGATCCGTGCCTTCGAGGACGCCGTGGTCGCGGAGCCGCAGATCATCGAGGGCTACCGGCTGTTCGGAGACCCGGACTTCCTCCTGCGCTGTGTCGCAGAGGACCTCCCTGGCTACCAGCGCCTCTATGACCAGCACCTCGCGGCGCTCCCGGGCGTCGCGAAGCTCACCTCGACGATCGTGATGCGGGACCTCAAGGGCGCTGGCGGCCTGCCGCTCTAGGGATGCGAAACGGGCGACGTCGGCACTCGCGGTGAGTGCCGGCGTCGCCCGTCGCTGCGCTCGGCGAGCGTCAGAGGACGTCGCTGAGGAAGCGCTTGAGCCGGTCCGTCTGCGGGTCGTCGAACAGCTGCGCCGGGGCACCCGACTCGACCACGACGCCGCCGTCCATGAAGGACACCGAGTCCGAGACGTTGCGGGAGAAGCCCATCTCGTGGGTCACGACGACCATGGTCATCCCGCCCGTCGCGAGGTCCGCCATGAGGGCGAGGATGCCCTTGACGAGCTCGGGGTCGAGGGCGGACGTGGCCTCGTCGAAGAACATCACCTCGGGCTCCATGGCGAGGGCACGTGCGATCGCGACGCGCTGCTGCTGGCCGCCCGAGAGCGTGGCAGGCCGGACGTCGGCCTTGTGCTTGAGCCCGACGAGGTCCAGCTGCTTGAGGGCCTCATCGCGCGCCTGATCCCTGGACATCCTGCGGAGCTTGCGCAGCGCGAAGGCCACGTTGTCGCCGACCGTCTTGTGCGGGAACAGGTTGAACTGCTGGAAGACCATGCCAATGCGGCGACGCAGCTCGTCGGGATTGTCCTTGAGGACGGACTTGCCGTCGAGGAGGATGTCCCCGGCTTGGGGCTCGATCAGCCGGTTCATCACCCGCAGGAGCGTGGATTTGCCGGATCCCGAAGGCCCGATGACAGACGCCGTGGTCCCCGAGGGGACCTTGAGGTCGATGCCCCGCAGCACCCGGTTGCTCCCGAACGCGAGGTGGATGCCCCTGGCCTCGAGAGAACCGGAGGAGAACTGGCTCGTCATTCCGCTCCCTTTCCGACGACTGCCGCCGCCTCGTCCGGTTCCGCCTTCTCGGCGCGGCTCTGGGCACGGCCGGTGCGCAGCCGCGCGTCGATCCAGTTCACGAGGTGCGTGAGCGGGATCGTCATGGCCAGGTAGAAGATCGCTGCCGCGACGTAGCCCGAAAGGTTGCCCGTGCGGGCGGCCTCGTCCTGTCCGATCTGGAACAGCTCGCGCTCGCTCGAGAGCAGCCCGAGCGTGAAGACGAGCGAGGAGTCCTTGATGAGCGCGATGAACTGGTTCACGAGGGCCGGCAACACTCGGCGCACCCCCTGCGGCACCACGATCAGGCGCATCGACGGCCCATAGCCGAAGCCCAGCGCGCGCGCCGCCTCGAGCTGGCCCTTCTCGACGCTCTGGATGCCCGAGCGGAAGATCTCGCCGATGTACGCGGCCGAGATGAGCGAGAGCGCCGCGATCCCCAGCGGGTACGGGCTGGTGACACCGGTGAGCTCACGCACGATCGGCCCGAACCCCAGCCCGATGGCCAGGATGGTGAGGATCGCCGGGAGTCCGCGGAACACGTCCGTGTACACCCGGGCGATCCACCGCGCCACCGGATTGCGAGCGATGCCCATGAGCGCGAGCAGCATGCCGAGCACCGTGCCGATGACGCCGGAGGCGAGCGCGAGCACGAGCGTGTTCGGCAGGCCGACCGTGAACAGCTGCGGCAGGACCTCGCCGATCACCTTCCAGTTGAAGAAGGTCTCACCGAGTTTCGTCAGGTAATCCATGTGGCCCCTGTCTGTCGACTAGGTCAGTGCTACTTGGCAGTGCCGACCTGGACGGCCTTGCTGCCCGGCTTCCAGCCCTCGGGGGTCTGTTCCTTCAGCGTGGGACGGTCCGGGTACCACTGGGCCGTGAGCTTCGACCACGTGCCGTCCGCCACCACGGCGTCGAGCGCGGAGTTGAGCGCGTCGACGAGCGGCTGGTTGTCCTTCGCCACGGCGTAGGCCGTGAAGTTCTGCGTGTTGACCTTCTTCTGGGCGATGGTGGTTCCGTCGCCGGCCTTGACCTGGCCTTCGGCCTGCTGCGACGGGGCGACCCACGCGTCGACCTGGCCGCTCTTCACGCTCGCGTAGACCGTGTTGTAGTCCGGGAAGCGGACCGGGTCCAGCTTGAGCGTGTTCGTCACGAAGTCATCCTGGACGGTGCCCTGGACCACGCCGATGCGGACGCCGGCCTTGAGGTCGTCGAACGTCTTCACCTTCGCGCCGTCCTTGACCACGATCGCCATGTAGCCGAAGTCGTAGCCATTGGTGAAGGCCACGGTCTCGCGGCGGGCATCCGTCGTGGAGATGGAGGACGAGCCCATGTCGAACTGCTTGGTGCTGACCTGGGCGAGGAGGCTCTGGAACTTGGTCGAGACGAACTCGACCTTGAGCCCGAGCTTGGCGGCCATGGCCTTCAGGAGCTCGTTGTCGTAGCCCGTGAAGTTGCCGTCCTTGTCGATGAAGATGTTCGGCGGGGCGTCCGAGAGCGTGCCGACCTTGATGGTGCCCGGCGTGATGAGGCCCAGCTTGGACGTGTCGATCTTGTCCACGGGCGTCACCGTTGCGGTCGTGTACTTGTCGAGGGCCTGCTGGTCGCTGCCCTTGAGCGCATCGGTCGGAGAGCCCGACGGGGTGGCCGACCCACCGCCGCAGGCCGCGAGGGTCAGCGCGAGGATGGCCGCGGCGGGCACGGCAAGCCACTTGGGGGACTTGAGCTTCATGGAGCCTTCGCTTTCTGGTGAGAACAACGCAGCAGGACGCGCGTGGTCGACGTGCGGTCGGCACGTCGAGGGCGTCTGGGCTGCATTCCATTATGAGCCACCGGCGCTTTTGGTCCCGTCGCAGAACGCATTCCGCAACATTGCGTCATTCTCCGAAGGATCTTCGGCGTAGAGGATAGGGTGTCTCTGCGCGCGGTGCCCGCGCGGAGTGCGGCTGAATCCGTACGCACGCTGTTGTCCGCGCGGGTTTCCGGGATCGCGCTGTGAGTTCCGTCTCATCACGTTGCGCACGACGCCGCGGCCGCCGCCCTTCCAGGGCCTGCGGCCCGCCGCCTCAGAACCCGGCCTGGCCCGCGTCGTGCGGCGCAAGGACAGGCCAGTCTCCCTCGACCACGGCCGCGGGCTTCGTGCGGCGCAGGTAGGCCTGGAAGTCGGCGGCCTGGGCAGCGGACCAGTCGATCTGGCTCCGGTGCAGGTGAGCGGCCGGCTTGTGGAGCTCGGGGAAGCGGGTGGCCATCGCGTCGAGGAGCTGCGCAGCCGCGAGCGCGTCCGCGGCGGAGCTGTGCGCGTCCGTGAGGATCACGCCGTACTGCTCGCACAGGGCGCCGAGAGTGCGCTTGCCCTTGCGGTACCTCTCGACCTGCTTGTTGATGACATACGGGTCAAGGACGGGGAAGCGGGTGAGCTGTGGGAGGCCGTGACGTGCGCACTCGGCCGCCATGACCGTGAAGTCGTACGCGGCGTTGTAGGCCACGACGGGGACGCCGCGGTCGAACAGCGACTGGAGCGTCTCGGCCACCTCCGCCACGACCTCGCGGGCCGGGCGCCCCTCGGCCCGCGCCTTCTCGGTGCTGATCCCGTGCACCTCTGCGGCCTCCGCCGGGATCTCGACCCCGGGATCGGCGAGCCATTCATGCTCGGACTCGACCGAGCCGTCCGCCTCCAGCACGACGATGCTCGCGGTGACGATGCGGGCGGACCGAGAGTTGCGCCCGGTCGTCTCAAGGTCGAAGGCGGCCCTGCGCTCGATGGTCCAGGGGCTCGTGGTCCGCTGGTTCACGTGGGGTCGGCTCGTGGTGAGGGGGCTCTCGCTCGATGTCATGCTGCAACGCTAAGCGGGCCCTCCGACGTTTCTCGCGTGGGCGCGCCCGGCGGCACCGGATCCGCCGGGCGTGCGGCGGGGGAGCGCCGTCGTGCGTCCCGCTCCCACTAGGGTGGAGGGATGCGGGAGGAGTTCGTCGAGGCGGTGCTGGCCGTGGTCGAACTCGTTCCAGAGGGCAGCGTCGTCGCCTACGGAGACGTGGCCGAGCTCCTCGGCGCCGGGGGCCCCCGCCAGGTCGGTACCGTCATGTCCCGGTACGGCGGTCAGGTGGCCTGGTGGCGGGTCCTCAAGTCGAGCGGTGCCGCCCCCGAGTCCCACGAGGAACGGGCGCTGCGCCACTACCTCGCGGAGGGAACGCCCCTGCGGGGCGATCCTGGCCGCGCATCGTGGCGGGTGGACATCGGCCAGGCCCGCTGGGCACCGTCGGACGAGGAGCTCGACCTCGTCGAGGAGATCGCCGAGGCCCTCCACGAGCGGCTCCATGGCCCCAAGTCCCGTCTTCGAAAACTGTCGGACCCCGACGGTGGAATGGACCCATGACCCTGCAAGGCACCCACGCTTCCCAGCTGACGCTCCTCCCACCGGCACCACCGGCCGCCCGGGACTGGACGCCGTCGCCGGACCAGCAGGAGGTGCTCGCACTCCGGTCCGGCAGCGGGCCGGTGCTCGTGTGGGGCGGCCCCGGCACCGGCAAGAGCAGCGTCCTCGTCGAGTCCGCAGCCGCGCGGGTGCTCCGCGACGGCGTCGATCCCGCCGGGGTCCTGCTCCTGGCACCCGCCCGCGCGGCGTCCGCCCGGCTGCGCGACGCCTTCACTGCGCGGCTGGACCGGAGCCTCAGCGCACCTCCCGCGCGGACGTGGCAGTCCTACGCGTTCGACCTCATCCGCCGGGCCCGGACCGAGGGCCGCCTCGACTGGCTGCCGCGGCCACCGCGGCTGCTCTCCGGTGCCGAACAGGACCTCATCGTCAAGCAGCTCCTCGAGGGCCACCTCGCCTCGCAGCGTGGGCCCTCGTGGCCGAAGGGGTTCGAGGCCGCCCTTGCCACGCGCGGATTCCGGCACGAGGTCCGCGAGCTGTTCGACCGGATCACCGAGTACGGCACCACCGCGGACGAACTCGCCGAGCTCGGGGCCAGAGCTGGCCGGCCCGAGTGGATCGCCGCGGCCCAGCTGTACACGGAGTACCGGGACGTCCTCGAGCTGCGCATGCCAGAGGCATTCGACCCTGCGGGCATCATTACGGCTGCCCGCATGATCCTGGCCGAGGATCCGGAGCTCCTCGCCCAGGAGCGGGCGCGGCTCGGGCTCGTGTGCGTGGACGACGTCCAGGAGTCGAGTCCCTCGATCCTCGAGCTGCTCGCAGTCCTGGGCGAGGGCAGGGACGTCATCGCCACGGCCGCGCCGGACGTCGTGGTGCAGGGCTTCCGCGGCGCGCGGCCCGAGCTTGTGCCGAGCCTCCGGGCGCTCCTGGGCCCGCTCACCGAGCTGTCCCTGACCACGTCCCACCGACTCCCCGCGGAGCTCGCGGAGGCGTGGGAGGGCGTCGCACAGCGTATCTCCGCGGTTCCGGGCGGGCAGGCCGCGCGCAGGCTCGCCGCGCCGCGCCGTGCTGGCACGCGAGCAGGGGCGGGCGGTGCCGGGCCCGCGCACGACGGCGGCGCTCCCGCTGCCGAGGCGCATGTCCTCCACTCGCCGCTGCACGAGCTGCGCTACCTCTCACACAGGATCCAGGAGGCCCGCCTGCTCGGCGGTGTCGAGTACGGGGAGATGGCCGTCATCGTACGGTCCGGCGCCAAGCTCGCGCAGATCCAGCGCTTCCTCGCCGGGCAGGGCATCCCGGTCTCCGTCCCGGTCGCGGAGACGGCAGTGCGGGACGAGGAGGCGGTCCGGCCCCTCCTGACGGCCTTCCGCGTGGCGCTGGATCCCGGCCAGCTGACGGCCGAGACCGTTGTCGAGCTGCTCACCTCCCGCATCGGCGGCGCGTCCGCCCTCGAGCTCCGCCGCCTCCGCCAGTCCCTCCGCCAGCTCGAGCTGTCCGCCGGCGGCGGACGGGGAAGCGACGCGCTCCTCGTCGAGGCCGTCGGGGTGCCGGGCACGCTCGACTCGCTCGGCATTGGGGCGAGCGCGGCCCGCAGGATCGCACGCATGATCGCCGGAGGCCGGTCTGCGTCAGCCGAACCTGGGGCCACCGCGGAGACCGTGCTGTGGGCCCTGTGGGATGCAGCCGGGCTCTCCAAACGCTGGTACGACCTCGCGCTGGCCGGGGGCGTGCTCGGGCTGCGCGCGGACCGCGACCTCGACGCGCTCATGGCGCTCTTCCACACGGCGGAGCGCTACGTCGACAGGCTCCCCGGCGCCTCGCCCGCGCAGTTCCTCGACTACCTCACCGAGCAGGAGCTGCCCATGGACACGCTCGCGCCCCGGGCACAGAGCGCCGACGCGGTCGAGCTCCTCACCCCGGCGAGTGCGGCCGGGCGCGAATGGCGGCTCGTGTTCGTCGCTGGACTCCAGGACGGCACGTGGCCCAACACGAGGCTGCGCGGCGAGCTCCTCGGCAGCACGCTCTTCACCGACTGCCTCGACCTCGGCGTCGTGTCCGCCCTCCTGGTGACCCCCCGCTCGAGGCTGAAGGACATCCGCTACGACGAGCTGCGCTCGTTCTCCGCGGCCATCTCGCGCGCGTCCGAGCGTCTCGTCTGCACCGGTGCATCGACGGAGGATGAGGTGCCTTCGCCGTTCCTGGACTACATCTCGCCCCTGCCCGAGGGCGTGGCCGTCAGACCCTTCACCGAGGTGCCCCGCACGCTCGGCCTGCGGCCGCTCGTGGCCGAGTTGCGGCAGTCGGTCGAGGCCGACGATGCCGACGCTCCCTTCGCCGCCGGCCTCCTGGCCGAACTCGCCGCCGCGGGCGTACCCGGAGCGCACCCAGGGGAGTGGTACGGTCTCGCCCCTCTGAGCAGCACTGCGCCGGTCGTCCCACCGGACGGCACCGTGCACGTCTCCCCGTCGAAGGTGGAGACCGCCTCGAAGAACCCGCTCGACTGGTTCGTCTCCGCCGCCGGGGGAGAGGCCGCGACCGACTTCGCCCGCACGCTGGGGACGCTCGTCCACTCCATCGCGCAGGACCTCCCAGACGGGACATTCGCCGACTACACCGCGGAGCTCCAGCGCCGCTGGCCGGCTTTGGGCCTCGGCGACTCGTGGGAGGGCGAGATCGACCTCGCGAAGGCAACGGACATGGTCCGCAAGCTCGCCGAGTACGTCCGCACGAATGAACGGCAGCTTGCAGGTGTCGAGGTGGACTTCGAGGCGCCTCTCGACGGCGTCAGCACGGCCGAGATCGCCGCGCGCACGGTTCTTCGCGGCCAGGTCGATCGGCTCGAGCGCGACGAGGCGGGCAGGCTCGTCGTCGTGGACCTCAAGACCGGAAGCCGCAGGCCCACCGCCGCGGAACTCGAGCAGCACGCACAGCTTGCCGCCTACCAGGTGGCCGTCGCTGCCGGCGCGTTCAGCGAGGAACCGGGCGCCCCTGCGCACGCTCCCGAGTCAGGGGGAGCTGAACTCGTCCAGCTGGGCAGCGGGTCGACGAAGCTCGTCGTCCAGCGGCAGGCGGCCCTGACCGACGCGGCGTGGGCGATCCAGCTCGTCGAGAGGGCCGCCGAGATCATGGCAGGGGCAACCTTCGAGGCTCGGCATGAGCCGGGGGCCGGCTTCACGGGCGGGTGCCGGCTTCCCGATGTCTGTCCACTGTGCGCGCGAGGAAGGCAGGTGACCGAATGAGCACGGGTGTTTCCGGCCCAGAAGGAGACCTGGAGCAGGGCACGGACGGCGGCGTCGAGCGCGGGCACGCGGACACCGTCGGTGCCTCGCTGCGCGACCTGCCCGAGCCGAGGTTCAGCCCCGAGGAACTCGCAGACCTTCTCGGCCAGCACCGCCCCACGCCCCAGCAGTCCGAGATCATCTCGTCCCCGCTAGAACCCCGGCTCGTGGTGGCCGGCGCGGGGTCCGGGAAGACGGCCACCATGGCCGACCGCGTCGTGTGGCTCGTGGCCAATGGCTGGGTGCGGCCGGACGAGATCCTCGGCGTGACCTTCACCCGGAAGGCGGCCGGGGAGCTCTCCGCGCGCATCCGGACCCAGCTCGCGCGCCTGGCCCGGTTCGCGCGGCGCGGCGTCGACGGCATCGCCCCGTCCGCGGCCGACCCGGAGGCGCTGGACCCGGCCGTGTCGACGTACCACTCGTTCGCGAACACGGTGGTCCAGGACCACGGGCTGCGGCTCGGAGTCGAGCGCGATGCCGTGCTCCTCGGCCCCGCGCAGTCCTTCCAGCTCGCCGCGCGGGTAGTCGAGGCGTACGACGGCGGGACGTGGGACCGCTTCCCCGCCAAGAGCACCCTCATCGCCGCCGTTACCCAGATGGCCGGCGAGTGCGCCGAGCACTTGCGTGAACCTGCGGCGGTCGCCGAGTGGCTCGAGGCGGAGGCAGCCCGGCTCGCGGCCCTCCCGCCGGGCGGACGCTCCAAGGCGCCCACCAAGGCTGCGGGAGACATGCTGCGGACCCTGCAGAACCGTGCACTCGTGGGCCGCCTCGCGGCCCGGTACGCCGAGGCCAAGCGCGAGCGCGGCGTCCTTGACTACGGAGACCTCGTCTCGCTGGCCGCCCGGGTTGCCACCACGGTCCCGGAGGCGGGAGCGCTGCTGCGCAGCCAGTACCGGGCGGTCATCCTCGACGAGTTCCAGGACACGTCCCATGCCCAGCTCGTGCTGTTCTCCGCGCTGTTCGGCGGCGGGCATCCCGTCACGGCAGTCGGCGATCCGAACCAGTCCATCTACGGTTTCCGGGGCGCGTCAGCGGGACAGCTGCAGAGCTTTCCGGGCAGGTTCCCCCGCCGGACGCACGACGGCGCGCTCCTCCCCGCGTCGACGTCCCACCTCACGACGGCCTGGCGGAACACGATGACGGTGCTCGCGACCGCGAACATCGTCGCCTCCCCGCTCGCGCACCCGCCCACGTACCTCGCGGCAGCCGGGGGCGCGGACGTCCGCCGGCTCGAGCCCCGCCCCGGCGCGGGAGCCGGGCGGGTGCGCGTCGGGCGGTTCGTCGACGAGCGCCAGGAGGCCGCAGCCCTCGCCGACGAGCTGGAGGGCTTCGTGCGCGGGTGGCCGCCCGCCGCCGAGTCCGGTCCTACACTGGCCGTCCTGTGCCGCAAGCGGTCCCAGTTCGCGCCGATCCGCGCGGAGTTCGATCGCCGGGGCCTGCCGTACGAGGTCGTCGGCCTCGGAGGCCTCCTCGACACGCCCGAGATCGTCGACGTCGTGGCCACGCTGCGGGTCATCGCCGACCCGGGCCGCTCCGACGCGCTCATGCGCCTCCTGGCCGGAGCACGATGGCGGATCGGCACCGCGGACCTCATGGCGCTCGCGGACTGGTCACGCCACCTCGCCGCCTTCAGGGCCTCGGCCGCCCGTCCGGACGAGCAGGACCTCGACGCCCCGCGCGCCCAAGACGACGTCCTCGTCGAGGGCGACCTCGCCGAGGCAGCGAGCCTCGTCGAGGCACTGGACAGGCTCCCGAAGGAGGGGTGGACGTCCGGGGCCGGGCGGACGCTCACCCCAGAGGGCCGCTCGCGGCTGGTCCGGCTCCGTGACGAGCTGCGCCTCCTGCGCACCGTGGCCGGCGACGACCTCGGCACGGTCATCTCCCACGTCGAGCACACCCTCCTGCTGGACATCGAGCTGGCTGCGCGGCCTGCCACGTCGGTCCACGAGGCGCGCCGCAACATCGATGCGTTCGCCGAGGCGGCGGCGTCGTTCCTCGCCCAGTCGAACGAGCCGGGGCTGCTCGCGTTCCTCGCGTGGCTCGACGCCGCCGCGAACGAGGAATCGGGGCTCGACATGGCGCCGAGGGAGCCCACGCCCGGCGCGATCCAGCTGCTCACGGTCCACGCCTCCAAGGGGCTCGAGTGGGACGCGGTCGCCGTGGCCGGACTCAACCGGGGGATGTTCCCCTCGGGCGGCAACGACCGGTGGACGAGCGGCCCCTCGGCTCTCCCGTGGCCGCTGCGGGGCGACCGCGCCGACCTCCCCGCGTGGGATGCAGACCAGCCCGACCAGAAGGGCTGGATGGATGCGGAGAAGCTGTTCGCCGAGGATGCCACCGAGCATGCGGAGCGCGAGGACCGCCGGCTGGCGTACGTGGCCTTCACCCGCGCACGGTCGCTGCTGGTGGCAACAGGGTTCGCGTGGACGAGCACCCGGTCACGGCCGATGGAGTCCTCTCCGTTCCTCGACGAGCTCCACGCCGCCGCGGGCGAGGAGGGCTTCGAGGTCATCGCGTGGACCGAAGGCGCCGACGTCCCCGAGGAGAACCCCCTGAGGGCGGAGGCCGAGCGCTCGATCTGGCCGTACGATCCGCTCGAGGGGCCGCTGGACGCCTCGACGGGCCGGCGTCGCAGCCTCACACCTGGACGGCGTGCTGCCGTCGAGGCGGCGGCGGTGCGAGTCCTCGCCGAGCTCCACGGGCTCGGCGCCGCGCCCGTGCCGGCCGTGGGACGTACGGCCGCGTGGTCACGCGAGGCCGAGCTCCTCCTCGCGGAACAGGCGCGGACCCGCTCCACTGCGGGCGTGAGGCTACCCGAACACGTCTCCGCCTCGACCCTCGTCGCCCTGGGTGAGGACCGCAACGCGGTGGTCCGCCAGCTCCGCCGGCCAGTCCCGCGCCGTCCCGGTATGGCCGCCCGGCGCGGCACCGCCTTCCACGCCTGGGTCGAGGAACACTACGGCTCGAGCGCGATGCTGGACCTCGAGGGCTTCGACAGCTCCGACGAGTACGTCGACGAGGCGTACGAGCTCGGCGACCTCGTGAAGGCCTTCAAACGCACCGAATGGGCCGACCGCCGGCCGGCCCACGTCGAGGTGCCCATCGAGACCCGGGTCGGGCCCGTCGTCGTGCGCGGGCGCATCGACGCCGTCTTCCGCGACGCGGACGGCGGCTGGGAGCTCGTGGACTGGAAGACGGGCCGGGCACCGAGGGGCTCCGGTGCCCGGGCGAGATCGGTGCAGCTCGCCGTGTACCGGCTGGCCTGGTCGCGACTCACGGGCGCGCCGCTCGAGTCGATCCGCGCTGCCTTCTGCTACCTCGCGGACGGGACAGTGGTGCGCCCCGACGGCCTCGCGGGAGAGGACGAGCTCGAGGCGCTCGTCGCGGACGCGCTGAGCCCCGGCGATGTGTGACGAGCACGCGTCCGCCGTGGCGGCCGCCGCGCCGGCTTACGCCTGTCGCTGGCCGTCGGTGATCACCGGAACGGCATCTGTTTCGGGCTCCGGCTCCCGTTCCTCGGCGTTGCGCTCCGGCTCCCCGCGGGTCGGTGAGGCTCCGACCCCGGCAACGCTTGACGGGAGCCTCTCGGCCGCGGGCCGTTCGGCGGAGGCGGGCTCGGACGAGGCTGCCTCGGCGCTCAGCGCGGCTGCGGCGGCCTCGCGGGCCTCGGCGGCCTCACTCGCCTCGATGTCCGCCGCGAGCTCGGCGAGCATCTGCGCGGCGTCATGCGCGGCCGCACCATCGCCGAGTGTCGTCGCCTTCACGAGGTACTGGGCAAGGGCAAACTCCGCCGCGAGCGAGGCCCGGCGGGCCAGCTGCGGGTCGACCGGTTCCTTGCGGGCCTCGTGGTACGAGGCGAGGACGGCTTCGATGAACCGCGGCTCATTGGAGGCGACGAGCCACGCGATGTCATCGGCCGGGTCGCCGATGCGCAGATCGGTCCAGCCCGTGACCGCCGCGACGCGGTCCTCGTCGACGAGGAGGTTGTCCTCGTGGAGGTCTCCGTGGACCACCGTCGGGTTGAACCTCCAGAGCGTCACATCCTCCATGGCCTGCTCCCACCGCCGCAGCAGCACCGGCGGGATCTTGCCGGTGGTGGCCGCCTGGTCGAGCTCGTTGAGGCGGCGCTGGCGGAACCCGTTGGCCGTGTAGGAGGGCAGGTCGGCGCCGTCCACGAGCGCCTGCGGCAGTCCGTGGATCGCGGCGAGGGTGCGTCCGATGTCCGCGGCAAGGCGGTCGCTGCCGTGGGTGAGCTCCTCGAGGCCGCGGACCGAGCCGGTCAGGTTCGTGTAGACGCACGTGGTCAGGTCGCCCATTCGCACGGTCCCGGCCACCGCCGGCATCTGGAAGGGCAGCTCGGCCCTCACGGACGGCTCGAAGGAGCGAAGCACCGTCATCTCGGTCTCGAGCCGGGCGCTCGCCTCGGTGCCCCGCGGGCACCTGATGCGCCAGCGGCGTCCGTCCGCCGTCTCGAGCAGCGCGGCGTCGAAGTCGGTGGCGTCGTCCGCGGAGGGGGCGACGGCGGTCGGCTTCAGTCCGGGGACGGCGGCGGTGGCGATGGCGGCCAGCTCGAACGGGGTGTGTCTCACCCTCTCCACGCTAGCGCCAGGCCCACCGCGGTCTACGCCTCCCACGCCGAGGACTCCGCAGTGGCCCGCGCCACGCGCCCTCGTGTTCGGGGGCTTGCTGTCCACATACGGGGTGCCTCCGGTTGTGCGACTGTCGGAGGGCCTCAGTACGGTAGAGGTATGACTTCCGGCCCGCTTCCGCGCGTCCACCCTCCCGTCTCCTCGTTCGCCGCGTTCGACGGCGCGGGCCCCGCGGCGGGACGGCTGGCCGACCGAATCCTCCCGGTCAGCGCCGAGGTCCTGGACCGCAGGTCCGCGGACCGCGCCGACGCTGACTTCCTCCGCGCCGTGGTGGGCCAGCCCGGAACACTGGCGGTCCTCTACTCGCAGCACCGTGCCCTCCACACGGGTGGGCACCTCGCGTTCCTCCCGGCCCACCTCCTTCCCGCTGCGTGGCTCGAGGGCCTCCTCGTGTACCTCGGCAGGCTGCCGCAGGAACGCACGACGGCGCACGCGAACCCGGGTGCCGACGTCGTCCTCGTGGTGCTGCCCGAGCCGGTCGAGCCGGTCTCGGCCGTCATGTCCGAGCCGGCGGCTGAGGGCGCGGGGCTCCTGCCGGAGGACACGAACTGGGCCGGTTTCCGCGAGTCGGGTCCCGGACTGGACGGGGTCGAGGCGGGCATCCTGCTCGAGGCGACGGCGATCGCCAACTGGCATGCCGCCCATCCGCGCTGCCCGAGGTGCGGTGCCGCCACCGAGGTCGTCCAGAGCGGCTGGGTCCGGGTGTGCCCCGAGGACGGCTCGGAGCACTTCCCCCGCACGGATCCCGCGATCATCGTGACTGTCGTCGGCCCGGACGACAGGCTGCTCCTGGCCACCGGCGCGCGCATGCGTTCGACGATGTTCTCGACGCTCGCCGGCTTCGTGGAGCCGGGGGAGTCGCTCGAACAGGCCGTGTCCCGCGAGATCCTCGAGGAGGTGGGCGTCCGGGTCGCCGAATGCCAGTACCTCGGATCGCAGCCGTGGCCGTTCCCGGCGTCGCTCATGCTCGGCTTCACGGCCCGCACCGAGGACACGGTCGCCCAGCCGGACGGCGCCGAGGTGCTGCGCGCGCGCTGGTTCACCCGGGACGAGCTCGCCGAGGCCGCCGCATCGGGGGAGATCGCGCTCCCGAGCAGCCTCTCGATCTCCCGTGCCCTCATCGAGCACTGGTACGGCGGCCGCATCGCCGACTCCTCCGCGGTGGCCGCCAGATGAGCGAGCCGACCACCCTGGACACCCATGACGGCGGGACACTCGAGGAGCGGCTGCTCGGCGGTCTCGACGACGAGCAGCGCGAGGTCGCGACCACCCTCCACGGGCCCGTGTGCGTCCTGGCAGGTGCCGGGACGGGCAAGACGCGCGCCATCACGCACCGCATCGCCTATGGTGTGCACTCCGGTGTCTACTCCCCGCAGCGGCTGCTGGCCGTGACGTTCACCGCGCGCGCGGCCGCCGAGATGCGCAGTCGCCTGAGGGACCTCGGCGTCGGCGGCGTGCAGGCCCGCACCTTCCACGCCGCGGCCCTGAGGCAGCTGCAGTACTTCTGGCCCCAGGCCGTGGGCGGCGCGCTTCCCGGGCTCCTCGAGCACAAGGCCCAGGCCATCGCCGAGGGCGCCAGGCGCCTGCGCCTCACGGTGGACCGCGCGGCCATCCGCGACCTCGCCTCGGAGATCGAGTGGGCCAAGGTCTCGATGCTCACCCCATCCACGTACCTCGAGGGCGCCACCGGCAGGGGAGAGCCCGGCGGCCTGCAGCCGACCACGGTGGCGCGCCTTTTCGAGGCCTACGAGGATATCAAGGTGGACCGCAACCTCATCGACTTCGAGGACGTGCTGCTCATCACCGTGGGGATCCTCCAGGAGGACCCGAAGGTCGCGGCCACCGTGCGCGACCAGTACCGCTATTTCGTGGTGGACGAGTACCAGGACGTGTCGCCGCTCCAGCAGAGGCTCCTCGAACTCTGGCTCGGAGGCAGGGAGGAGCTCTGCGTGGTCGGCGACGCGAGCCAGACCATCTACTCCTTCACCGGTGCCACGAGCGCCCACCTGCTCGAGTTCGGCAAGCACCATCCGGACGCCGCGATGATCCGCCTCGTCCGCGACTACCGTTCGAGCCCGCAGGTGGTCCGCCTCGCGAACCAGCTGCTCGCCTCCCGCCGGCCGGCCGGCCCCGCCGCCGACGCCCGGTGGGCCCAGCCGCTGACCCTCATGGCGCAGCGGCCCGACGGCCCGGAGCCGGAGTTCGCCGAATGCTCGGACGACGAGGCGGAGGCGGCCGCCGTCGCGCGCCGGATCTCAGCCCTTGTCGCCGCCGGCACCCAGCCGAAGGACATCGCCGTCCTCTTCCGTACGAACGGCCAGTCCCAGGCGTTCGAGCAGGCCCTCGCGGCCGCCGGGATCGGATACCAGCTGCGGGGCGGCGAGCGGTTCTTCAACCGGCGCGAGGTGCGCGACGGCATGCTGCAGCTGCGCGGCGCCGCGCGTGCGGTGGCGGACGACGGCGTGCCCCTGGCGCAGCGGGTGCGCGACGTCCTGTCCTCGCTGGGCTACTCCGAGACGGCCCCAACCGGCGGCGGAGCGACCAGGGAACGGTGGGAGTCGCTCGCGGCGCTCGTGGCGCTCGCCGATGAGCTGGCCGCGGCCCGCGGTGAGGGCTTCGGCCTCACCGAGTTCGTCGCGGAGCTCCAGGAGCGGGCGACGGCCCAGCACGCCCCCGCCGTGCAGGGCGTCACCCTGGCCTCCCTGCACGCAGCCAAGGGGCTTGAGTGGGACGCGGTGTTCCTCGTGGGGCTGAGCGAGGGCCTCGTCCCGATCTCCTTTGCCGACACCCCGGTGACGATCGACGAGGAGCGGCGCCTCCTGTACGTGGGCATCACGCGTGCACGCGAGTTCCTGCACCTCTCGTGGTCGCTCTCCCGGACCCCGGGCGGGCGCGCGCACCGCCGTCCGTCGCGGTTCCTGGACGGGCTCCGACCCGCAGGGTCGTCCGCGGTGCACTCCGGGGGTACGCCCCGGAAGCGCCGCGAGCTCAAGGGCCCCACCACGTGCCGCGTGTGCGGGGCCATCCTCTCGACGGGGGCCGAGCGGAAGGTCGGCCGCTGCGCGAACTGCCCGCCGAGCTACGAGGAGGCCACGTTCGAGGCCCTCCGGGCGTGGCGGCTCGAACGGGCAAAGGAATCGGATGTGCCCGCGTTCGTCGTCTTCACCGACGCGACCCTGACCGCGATCGCCGAGGCGAAGCCCTCGAGCCTGGCCGAGCTGGCGCAGGTTGCGGGCGTCGGGAGCGCCAAGCTCGAACGCTACGGCCAGGCCGTCCTGGAGCTGCTCCGTGACGCGTGAGGACGAGGCCGCGCCGCGGCAGGGGGCCATGCCACTGCCCGGAGGGCGGCCCCAGGTGGAGGTGCGCCGATCCGCGCGGCGACGGAAGACCGTCTCGGCCTTCTGGGAGGGCGATACGGCGGTGGTCGCGATCCCTGCGGGCTTCACCCGCGCCCAGGAGGTGCACTGGGTCGAGCGCATGGTGGCCCGCCTCGAGCAGGACACGGCCCGTCGCGCAGGGCCTGCCACCGACGAGGCCCTCATGTCGAGGGCGCTCGACCTCTCCCGCCGGTATCTGGGCGGCAAGGCCGTCCCGTCCTCAATCCGCTGGGTGACGAACCAGCGGCGGCGCTGGGGCTCGTGCACGCCGAGCGAGCGGACCATCCGGCTGTCCCACGAGCTCCACGGCATGCCGGATTGGGTGGTCGACTACGTGATCGTGCATGAGCTGGCCCACTTGCTCGTGTCCGGGCATGGGCCCGCGTTCTGGCGGATCGCCGAGGCCTACCCGCGCTTGGAGGAGGCCAAGGCCTTCCTGGCTGGAGTCGCGTTCGCCGGATCGCGGCGCACCCCGGTAGAGCCCGGATCGCCCGGTTCTGACTGGGGGCTTATCGAGGACGAGGAAGACGCCTAGAATCTCGCCATGACCGAGCTTCCCGCCAGCTACGTCAAGTACCTCCAGGGCCGCGACGAGCTCTTCGTGGACACGATCCGACCTATCCTGCTGCAGTCTGCCGCCGAGCAGACGCATGGGGTCCGGGTCGTCATCGATCCGCACGTGCTCCAGGCCCACCTCGACGCCCAGATCCCCTACGGGGAGATCGTCGAGGACGTGGACTGACCTTAGCGTCTGAGTCGGCCGGCTCGGGTGGGGCCGGCCGAGTCCTCAGGCGCGCGGCGTGCCCGGGGGCGTGCCGCCGTCGTCCGTGCCGCCATCCTGGTCGGTGTCCTGCGCATCCGACCCCGCATCATCGGACTCCGCGTCCCGCGCTGAGCTGTGCCCCTGCGTGTCCTCCCGCTGTGTGTCCTCCTGCTGAGCAGGGGTGTCGAACCCGCCCGCAAGGAGCTTCTCGAGCGCCTGGTCCACCTCGGAATCCTGCGCCTCGGCCATGGACCGCCGGGCGGAGAACCCCTTCGGGTCATCGAGGTCATCAGCGGTCGGGAGCAGATCCGGGTGCTTCCAGATCGCGTCGCGGCCGGCGATCCCGCGCTCCTGGGCGAGCGACGCCCACAGGGTCGCGGCATCCCGCAGCCGGCGGGGGCGGAGCTCGAGCCCCACGAGCGAGGCGAACGCGTGCTCGGCGGGGCCGCCAGTCGCCCGGCGCCGTCGGACAGCCTCGCGCAGGGCGGCCGCGGAGGGCAGCACGCCGTCCGTCGCGGCGGCGGTGAGCTCGTCCACCCAGCCCTCGACGAGCGCGAGGGCAGTCTCGAGCTTGACCAGCGCGGCGTCCTGCTGCGGTGTGCGCTGCGGCATGAACACCCCGCCCTGGAGGGCCTCCTGGATCGACTCGGGATTGCTCGGGTCGATCCCGTGGGCCAGCTCCTCGATCTTGGACACGTCGATGTGGATGCCGCGGGCGTAGTCCTCGATCGCGCCGAGGAGGTGGGCCCGCAGCCACGGCACGTGCATGAACAGGCGCGCATGGGCTGCCTCCCGTACCGCGAGGTACAGGCGGACGTCCCCTTCGGGCAGTCCGAGCCCTTCGCCGAACGAGGCGACGTTGGCGGGCAGCAGCGCCATCTCGAGGTCGACGAGGGGCACACCGATGTCCGACGAGCTCACCACCTCTCCAGAGAGCGCGCCGATCGCGGCGCCGAGCTGCATCCCGAAGATCGCCCCGCCCATGTTGGTCAGCATCGAGGAGGCACCGCCGAGCATGCCCTTCATCTCCTCAGGCATCTGCTCGTTCATCGCGGCGGAGAGCGCCGTAGCGATGCTGTTCGCAACGGGCTCCGTGAGGCGCCGCCACGTGCCCATCGTTGCCTCGATCCATTCGGCGCGGGACCAGCCGCGGCCAATGATCCCCGTGCTCGGCAGCTCCGTGGCCTTGTCCAGCCACAGCTCCGCCAGCCTCAGGGCCTCGTCCACCTCGCGATTCTGCGTGGCCGAGACAGAGGGATCCTTCGAGGCGGCGGCCGTGCGGCGTGCGTGCTCGTGCGCGAGCTGCCAGTTCACGGGGCCGTCTCCGCCCGTGGACGTCATCATGGCCTGAACCTGCTCGAACATCTGACGCAGGAGATTCGGGTCGCTCGGCAGACCCGCGGCCTTTGCGATCTCGGTCGGGTCGAAGCCCTCCGCGCCAGCGCCGCCCATGAGCCGTCCGAAGAGCTCGGACAGCGGGTCCTGGGGCTCGTCGTCGTGGCCCGAGGGCTTATCTGGTGTGGTCATCATGCCGCCGATCACTGCTGCTTCCAAGGACATCCTCACGGTACCGCGGCGCGGTGGGCGTGTCTGCTGGTCGAACGCCGCTTTCGCTGTCGGCACAGCCGTCATGGAGCACGCGTCCAGCCGTGCGCCGTAGGCTGGGCAGAGCCCTTTCGCAGGAGACGGCGATCCGGCAGGACATCAGACGGGAGTGGTGCGTGAGCGTGGACGCTGAGGCGCCTGTGCACAAGGCACGGAAGACGGGACGCGGGTTCGCCGCGGTGATCTCCGGGCTCGCGGCCCTCGTGCTCGGCGCGACCGTGGTCGCGGTGCCGGTGCCCTACGTCGTCGAGTCGCCCGGGCCCGCCTACAACACTCTGGGCCAGACCGCCGGCAAGGACGTCATCAGCATCAGTGGGCACGACTCGTACCCGGCCTCGGGGGCGCTCGACCTGACCACCGTCTACGTCGACGGCGGCCCCAACAGCGATGTCGGACTCCTCGATCTGGCTCGCTCGTGGTTCGACAGCTCGCGGGGGATCCTCCCGTTGCGGGCGGTGTACCCGCCCGGCACGACCCGCCAGCAGGTCACCGATGAGAACGCGGCCCTCATGCAGGACTCCGAGCAGACGTCTGTCGCGGCCGCTCTCGGCAACCTCGGGATCACGTACGAGCAGCAGCTGAATGTCGCCTCGATCGCGGACGGATCCCCGTCCGCCGGCAAGCTCCGCGTCGGCGACCGGCTTGTGAGCGTCGCCGGCGCCAAGGTCACCTCGCTCCCGGTCGTCCAGCAGACCCTCGCGGCGGGCAAGGGCGCCCCCGTGGACGTCGTGGTCCTCCGCGGCGGCTCCCAGACCACCGAGACGGTGACGCCGACGCAGAGCCAAGGCCGGTGGGTCCTCGGGATCGGAATCGACTACACGTTCACCTTTCCCTTCTCGGTGCACGTCGAGCTGGACAGGGTGGGCGGCCCCAGCGCGGGCATGATGTTCGCCCTCGGAATCGTGGACAAGCTCACGCCAGGGGACCTCACCGGAGGCAAGCACGTCGCGGGGACCGGCACCATCAGCCCCGATGGCGCGGTCGGGCCCATTGGCGGGATCGACCAGAAGCTGTACGGCGCCCGCGCCGCCGGTGCGACCCTCTTCCTCGCCCCCGCGTCCAACTGCGACGAGGTCCTGGGGCACGTCCCGGACGGCCTCGCGGTGGTCAAGGTGGCGACGCTGGCGGAGGCGCGCTCCGCCGTCGAGGGCTACGCGCAGGGCAAGGACCCGGCGACGATGCCGCAGTGCTCGAAGTGAGCCGTGCCTGCGGGGCGCCGGTGGGTTGAGCCGGCCTCGCGGGGCCGTCTCCGAATTGTTACCTCAAAGCCATCCGGGCGCGGGAACTGTCGCGGCACCCCGGGCGTGCTTGACTTAGACCAGCGCTCGCGCGGGACCATCTCCGTGCGCCGCCGAGCCGTCCAGCCAGAGCAACGAGGTACGCCGTGACATCCCGCCCCGAAGGCAGACCGACCGCACTCCGCCGCCGCCGTGGCGCGCTGATCCCGACGCTCGTCATCGTCGCGGTGCTCGCGGTCGGGTTCGTGCTCTTCTCCCAGCTGTACACGGACATCCTGTGGTACCAGCAGCTTGGCTTTGTCGAGGTGTTCCTGCGGCAGAACCTCGTGCGGACACTCGTGTTCCTCGCCGCCGCCGCCGTGATGGGCGGGGCGATCTACGGGGTGATGCGCATCGCCTACCGCGTGCGGCCCGTGTATGCGCCAGACCCTTCGAGCCACGACACGATGAGCCGGTACCAGGAGCAGCTCGAGCCGATGAGGCGCATCGTCATGGCAGGCGTGCCGATCGTCTTCGGCCTGTTCGCCGGTGCGGCGGCCGCGAGCCAGTGGCAGAAGGTGGCGCTCTTCTTCAACCAGGAATCCTTCGGGATCGAAGACCCCCTCTTCCACCTCGACATCAGCTTCTACACGATGACCCTGCCGTTCCTCGGCACCGTCGTCGGGTTCCTCCTCGGCGTCGTGGTCATCGCCGGGATCGCGGGCCTGCTGACCCACTACCTCTATGGCTCGATCCGCATCAGCGAGAGCGGCATCTACATGGCCCGCGCCGCCCAGCTGCACCTCGCGATCTCTGGCGCCGTGCTCCTGCTGCTCATCGCCGTGAACTTCTGGCTCGACCGGTACAGCGCCGTCTACAACTCGTCCGGCCGTGTCTCGGGCGCTCTGTTCACGGACGTCAACGCGGTCATTCCGACCAAGGCCATCTTGGCCATCGCCGCAGGCATCGTCGCGGTGCTGTTCATCGTGGCGGCCGTCATCGGCCGGTGGCGACTGCCACTCATCGGCACCGCGATGCTCGTCATCACGGGGATCCTGGCCGGCGGTGTCTACCCGTGGGTGATCCAGCAGGTGCAGGTGAGGCCCTCCGAGCAGAACGCCGAAACGCCGTACATCGAGCGGAACATCCAATCGACCCGCGCCGCCTACGGGCTCGACAAGGTCGAGGTGCAGGACTACAAGGCGACGACGACGGCAACGCCGGGCGCGCTGCGACAGGACGCGCAGACCACCGCGAGCATCCGGCTCCTGGATCCGACGCTCGTCTCGCCGACGTTCCAGCAGCTCGAGCAGTACCGGCCGTACTACCAGTTCGCGCCGTCCCTCAACGTTGACCGGTACACGATCGACGGCAAGTCGCAGGACACCGTCATTGCCGTCCGCGAGCTCAACTCCCAGGGTCTGTCCCCAAGCCAGCAGTCCTGGTACAACAACCACATCGTCTACACCCACGGCTACGGTGTCGTTGCGGCGTACGGCAACACGGCCACCACCGACGGCAAGCCGGTCTTCATGGAGTCCGGCATCCCGTCCACCGGAGTCCTCGGAACCGATTCGACGTTCCAGCCCCGGATCTACTTCGGCGAGTACTCCCCGGACTACTCGATCGTGGGCGCGCCCTCGGGCAGCCAGCCGCGCGAACAGGACAAGCCGCAGGGCGGCGCGGGCGACACCCAGTACACGTTCGACGGCAATGGCGGTCCCAACGTGGGCAGCTTCTTCAACAAGCTCATGTACGCCATGAAGTTCCAGAGCACCGACCTGCTGTTCTCCGACGGCGTGAACGCGCAGTCGCAGATCCTGTACGACCGCAACCCGCGGGACCGCGTGCAGAAGGTCGCGCCCTATCTGACGATCGACGGGAACGCCTATCCCGCGGTCATCGACGGCCGGGTCAAGTGGATCGTGGACGGCTACACGACGAGCCAGTACTACCCGTACTCGCAGCAGCAGCAGCTGCAGCAGATCACCGCGGACTCGCAGACGGCCGCAGGCCGGGCGACCCAGCTGCCGCAGGCAACGGTCAATTACATCCGCAACTCGGTCAAGGCCACCGTGGACGCGTACGACGGCTCCGTCACGCTGTACGCGTGGGACGATCAGGACCCGCTGCTCAGGGCCTGGGAGAAGGTCTTCCCCGCCACCGTCAAGCCCATCTCTGACATGTCCGCCGGACTCATCAGCCACGTCCGCTACCCCGAGGACCTGTTCAAGGTCCAGCGCGAGCTCCTGACCAGGTACCACGTGACTGACCCGGGCGACTTCTACAAGAACAATGACGTGTGGAGCGTGCCGAATGATCCGACCGTGAAGTCGGGCGCAGTCAAGCAGCCTCCGTACTACTTGACGCTCCAGATGCCGGACCAGAAGGCGCCGGCCTTCCAGCTGACCACGAGCTTCATCCCGCAGACGGTCGAGGGCGGTTCCTCGCGGGACGTCATGTACGGATTCCTCGCAGCGGACTCCGACGCCGGGACCAAGGCGGGCGTCAAGGGCACCGAGTACGGCAAGCTCAGGCTCCTCAGGCTACCCACCGACACACTCGTCCCGGGGCCAGGACAGGTCCAGAACACCTTCAACTCCGACACGAACGTCTCGCAGTCGTTGAACCTCCTGAGACAGGGCGCGTCCGAGGTGCTCAACGGAAAACCTGCTCACCCTGCCGGTGGGCGGAGGCCTGCTGTACGTGCAGCCCGTCTACGTGAAGTCGACCGGTGCGACGTCGTACCCCACCCTCCAGCGCGTCCTTGTGGCGTTCGGCGACAAGATCGGATTCGCCCCGACCTTGGACCAGGCGCTCGACGACCTCTTCGGGGGCAATTCCGGGGCGAAGGCCGGTGATTCGGGCAACAATGGCCAGACCCCGACGACGACGCCAACTCCTTCGCCTACGGGGGGCGCCGCACCTACTGCGCAGGCAGACCTGCAATCCGCCTTGAAGGACGCGAGCCAGGCGATCAAGGACGGCCAGGCGGCCCTCGCGGCCGGGAACTTCGCAGCGTACGGTGAGGCGCAGCAGCGGCTCAGCGCGGCCGTCCAGCGGGCCATGGACGCTGAGGCGAAGATTGCGTCCGGTGCGGGCGCATCGGGGTCCGGTGCGGCTGGGTCCTCGACGGCCAGCCCGTCGCCGACGGCCAGCGCGTCGCCCACGCCCAGCCAGTAGCGCCGGAGTGAGCCGTGGGGCCCCACCACATTCACCTCGATTTGGCCGAGCGTTCACGCCTTGCTATCGTGGGAGCTACGCCGCGGGGTGGAGCAGTTCGGTAGCTCGCTGGGCTCATAACCCAGAGGTCGTAGGTTCAAATCCTGCCCCCGCAACCACGGCCTAACAGGCACGAGAAGAGGCCCGGACCACATGGTCCGGGCCTCTTCTCGTGCCTGCGGCTGGGACGCCCTGCGATCAGAGCTTGTCGAAGTCTCCCTCGTCGACGGTCGCCGCGGAACCGGCAGACGACGCCGTGCCGGCACCCGAGTCGAGCGCAGCCGGGGAGCGGCCCTGCTTGAGGGCGGCCAGCCGGGCCTCGATCTCGGTCTGCTCGCCGAGGTCCTCGAGCTGGTTGAACTGAGCGTCGAGGCTCGACGCAGCGAGCTCCTGCTGGCCGCGGACCTTCGCCTCCTCCCGTCGGACCTTCTCCTCGAAGCGGGAGACCTCGCTCGTCGGGTCCATGATGTCGATGCTCTTGAGCGCATCGTTGACCTGGGTCTGCGCGGCCGCCGTCTTGGAGCGGGCCACGAGCTCGTTGCGCTTCGCGGTGAGCTCGTTGAGCTTGCCCTTCATCTGGTCAAGGCCCGTCTTGAGTCGGTCCACAACATCGCTCTGGGTCGCGATGGTCGGCTCCGCTGCCTTCGCCTCGTTCTCGGAGGACATCTGGCGCTGGATCGCGACCTTGGCGAGGTTGTCGAACTTCTCGGCGTCGGCGGTGTCCCCGTTCGCTCGGAACTCGTCTGCCTTCTTGGAGGCGGCAAGGGCCTTGTTGCCCCAGTCCTGGGCGGCCTTGACGTCCTCGGCGTGGTCGTCCTGGAGCATGCGGAGGTTGCCGATGGTCTGTGCGATCGCGGACTCGGCCTCGGCGATGTTGTTGGTGTAGTCCCGGACCATCTGGTCCAGCATCTTCTGCGGGTCCTCCGCCTGGTCCAGCAGGGCGTTGATGTTCGCCTTGGCCAGCTGTGCGATGCGCCCGAAGATGGACTGCTTTGCCATGGTGCTCCCTTTCATTCGTGTGGAAAGTCGCGGTGGAAAGCGTTCGCGTTCCCCCGTGCGGCCTAGAAGCTGCCGCCGTCGCCGCCGAAGTCTCCTCCGCCGCCGAAACCTCCGCCGTCGCCGCCCCAGCCGCCGCCGAATCCGCCGCCACCGCCCCACCCGCCGCCATCGTGATGGTGGCCGCCGCTCAGGATCGAGTTGATGATGATGCCCCCGAGGATCGCGCCGGCGATTCCGCTGCCGTCTCGGCGGCCACCGAACATGCCGCCCGACCCGGGGCCCCCGCCCCAGCCAGCGAACTGGTCCACGTCCTGCTGCGCGATCTGGGCGGCCTGGCCTGCAAGGGCATTGGCCTGCTGCGCGTAGGCGAGGGCCGTCACCGGGTCGGACGTGGAGATCGAGAGGGCGTAGTCGAGGTTGCGCTGGGCCTCCGCGAGCCGCGTGCGGGCCTGGGTTCCCACGCCCCCGCGCCGGGCGGTGATGTAGTCGCTCACCGCGCTGATCTGGGCCTGTGCGCTCTGGATGGCCTGCTGGAGCGAGGCCTGCGCCCGCTGGGCCTGCTGCTGCTTGTCGCGCACTCCGGTCAGGGCCTCGTCGAGCTGGGTGTGCGCCGATTCGATGCGCGACAGGAGTGCGATGGGATCCGCCTTCGGACCAGCCATCTCGCGCTGCACGGTGCCGAGGGCCGCCTCGACCGCGGCCACGGGCCCGGTGAGCTCGGGGTGTTGGCCCTGGGCCGCCAAGGCCTTGGCCTGGGCAAGGTCGCCCTGCGTGTCCGCGAGGGCGCCGTCGATCTTCGCGTTCGCGTCATCGAGGGCCGCTGCGGCCTTGTCGATCGCGTCGAGCAGGACTCGCGCCTGGTGCAGGGCCTCCTCGCCGGCACGGACGGCGATGGCCGCCGGGCTGGTCTGTCCCTCGGCGAGCTTCTGCTGGGCCGTCCCCGCGGCGTTGGAGACGAACGCGAGGCGCTCCTGTGCCTGGGCGATGTTGTCCGCGACATGTTTGACGGCGGCGTCGGCGTACCTCGATTGGAGCCGGGTCAGCTCGGTCTGCGCTGCGGTGAGGCGCGACTGGGCCTCCGCCGCGCCCTTCCCGACGTCGCTGAGTGCCGCGGGGGCGTTCCGCTCGAGCTCCCTGAGGGCGTCGAAATCCGCCTTCTGCTCCGCGAGCGACGCGATCGCTGCCTCGGAGCGGCGGATGATGTCACCGAGCCACTGGCGCTGCTGCTCCTCGGTGTCGGGGATGTGGTCGTCGAGCTGCTGCTGGAGCTTGAACGACTCGCTCATGTGGGCCTTGGCGTCGGAGAGCGCCTTCGTGAAGTTGCCCACCGCCTCGGTGCCGTAGGAGGCTTCGGCGAAGCCGAGCTCCTGCTCGCTCGAGCGGATCGCATCGTCCGCGCGTACGAGGAGACCGCTCGCGCGCTTGCGCAGCTCGTCGACGCTCAGGCCCGCGAGCGGGTCGAGCTGGCCCTCGCCGGGGCCGATCTGGCCCTGAGCCCGGACTCCCGTCGTCCTGCGTCGGCGCGAGATGAGGTACGCGGCGCCCGCGCCGGCGACCACCACTCCGCCGCCCACGAGCCAGGGCGTCGCGTCCGCGCCGCCGGAGGAGACAGTGCCGCTGCCGCCGCCCGCGGCGTCACCGACGGCCTTGGCTGTGTCGATCGCGGCCTGGGCGTAGTCCTTCTTCCCGCCCGCCAGATTCGGGGTGACGGCGTTCTGCGCAATCGAGGAGATCTTCGGATAGACCTTGGTGTTCGAGGTGCTCGCCAGGATCTGGTACTGGCCCGATGTGGCGATGGCCAGCAGCACGTCGGAGCCGCCCATTCCGGTGTTCTTCGCGACAGCCTGCGCCCACGCTGTGCGGTCGGTCGGGTTGGTGAACGAGTCGACGATCACGACGTACAGGTTGGTGCGGTGCGAGGACAGGAGGTCGCTGATCGCCTTCTGGACGTCCGCCTTGCGTGAGCCGAGGGCACCCTGCGGGTCGACGATGTTGACCCCGGAGGGGACCGTGACGGGATCCGTGGCCCAGGCCGGCGTCAGCGCGGGGAAGAGCATCATGAAGGCCGCCGCGAGAGCAGCCAGGAGGGTCTTCGCCGTCGAACGCATGCGCCATTCCTCGAGTCAGCCCGGAGTCCCTGGCCCCGGGTCCGTGCATCCCCCCGCGCACGATGCGCTTGCTTGCAGAGGCGGCACGTACCTTGATTCTAGGGGCGCGGATCTGGCGGTGCACTCACGTGATGTGCGCCCGCAGAGAAACCGATGGGGGAGCATTACGCTTTCGGCGGACTCCCAGCAAGCTTCCAGAGAACAGAAGCGTCCGGCACAGCTTGGGGGACCATAGTGGGAGGAGTTCAGGGAAAGGACCCAGTGATGAATGAGAGCGATCCCCGCCCGGTGCCCGGCGCGGGAGCCCCCGACCCCCACGAGCAGGGCAGCTCGGCCGTCCAGCAGCCCAGCGTTCCGCCTGCCGAGGCGCCCCGGCACTCGGACGCCTCCACCCAGCCAGTGCCCCAGCACACGCAGACGCTCCCGCCCTACGGGCAGTCGACCCCCGGCGGGTCCGAGCCGAGGTACGGGCAGCGTGCCCCCCAGCAGGGAGAGGGCCCCCACGGCCAGCAGCCCCAGGGACAGGCCCCCCAGGGCGCCTACGGCCAGACCCCCCAGAACCACGCCCCCCAGGGCCCCTACGGCCAGCAGCCCCAGGGGCAGGCCCCCCAGTACGGCCAGCAGCACCCCCAGGGGCCCGCTCCGTACGGCCAACACCCCCAGTACGGGCAGCAGCCCCATCAGGGCTCAGCGTTCTTCCCGCCCCAGCCGCAGCAGCGGCCCACCCAGCGCCAGAAGGGGCGCTGGGGCACGGGCGTGCTCGTGGGCGGAATGCTCGTTGCAGGCCTCGTCGGCGGCGGCGTGGCCGCCGGGACGTCGGGCCTCTGGGCGCCGCGCGCCTCGAGCACGTCCACGCAGTCCCAGAATCCCAGCCCGGTCATCGTGAACAATCAGGACAGCGTCAACGCCGTGACCGCGGCGGCTGCGAAGGCCTCCCCGAGTGTCGTGACCATCGGCGTGACGTCCGGCAACTCCTCTGGCACGGGCTCCGGCGTCGTGCTCGACGACCAAGGCCACATCCTCACCAACACCCACGTCGTGACCCTCGACGGGCAGGTGGCCAACCCGACCATCGAGGTCCGGGCCAGCAACGGTGCCGTCTACAAGGCGACCGTGGTCGGCACGGACCCGCTGAGCGACCTCGCGGTCGTGAAGGTCGACGGCGCGAACCTCACCCCGATCACGTTCGGCGACTCGGGCAAGATCAATGTCGGTGATACCGCGATCGCCATCGGCGCCCCGCTGGGCCTCGACAACACGGTCACGGACGGCATTGTCTCGACGCTCAACCGCACCATCTCGGTCGCGTCCTCGGCCGCCCCGCAGGGCGGCGACAGCTCGCAGGGCAACGGCGGCGGGCAGGGCTTCCAGTTCGCGCCTCCGGGGCAGGGACAGTCCCAGCGGCAGCAGGCCGCGCAGAGCACGGTGAGCCTGAACGTCATCCAGACCGATGCCCCGATCAACCCGGGCAACTCCGGCGGGGCCCTCGTGAACAGCCAGGGCCAGCTGATCGGGATCAACGTAGCCATCGCCTCGACCGGCTCGAGCTCCTCAAGCTCGCAGTCCGGGAACATCGGCGTCGGCTTCAGCATCCCGGCGAACTACGCCCACCGGATCGCGAACGAGATCATCGCCAATGGCAAGGCCTCGCACGGCCAGCTCGGCGTGTCCGTTCAGGACTACAGCCCGAACGGGACGAACTCGTCCTTCTCGAGCGGTGCCCAGGTCGCCTCCGTGACGTCGGGCTCGGCTGCGGACAAGGCCGGCATCAAGCAGGGCGACGTCATCACGCAGTTCGCGGGCCTCTCCATCTCGGACGCCTCCGAGCTCACCGCGGCCGTCCGCCAGCAGGCGCCCGGCACCACCGTCAAGGCCACGATCCAGCGCAACGGGCAGTCGCAGGATGTGGACGTGACAGTGGGCTCCGCCCAGTAACCGGGCCGCGCGGGAGCCTCGAAGCACCAGCCGCCCCCCACTGATCCCTCCCCGAACACCGCGCGACGGCGCGTTCCGGCACCCAGCCGGGACGCGCCGTCGTGCGTCTGCCGGGACGGGGCGCCAGCGACGCCGCGCCCGCCCTGCGGGGGCAAAGGGCGCAGCGTCAGCGCAACGCGGCGTCAGAAAGGGAGGCGCCCCCGGCGGTGCGTGTGGTTAGCTAGGGCGTGCCCGGCATGCATGCCGCGGGCCGCGACGCAGCGCCCGCGGACCCCCGGGCGGCACCTGCCGCGGACGGTCCACGCCCACGGCACGTTCGCGAGTAGGGAAGGCCAAGGACTGTGGGAGACACCCTCAAGATCGTCGTGCTGGTCAAGCACGTCCCAGATGCGCAATTCGACCGTCACATCGGCGCTGAGCGCACCCTCGACCGCTCCGAGAGCATCCTCTCCGAGCTCGACGAGTACGCCCTCGAGGCCGCGCTGCAGCTCACGGATGCCCGCGGCGGCGACAAGGGCGGCAACGAGGTGATCGCCCTGACGATGGGCGGGCCCGACGCCGCCAACGCGCTGAAGAAGGCGCTGCAGATCGGTGCGAGCTCCGGGGTGCACCTCAGCGATGACGCCCTCGCGGGCTCCGACGCGGCCGCGACGTCCCTCGCGCTCGCCGCCGCCATCCGCTCGCTCGGCGATGTGGACATCGTCCTGACCGGCATGGCCTCCACCGACGGCGAGACCTCCCTCGTGCCGGCGCAGCTCGCCGAGCGGCTCGGCCTTCCGCAGCTCACGTTCGCCTCCTCGCTCGAGGTCGACGGCGCGACGGCCCGGATCCAGCGTGACGGGGACGGCGTGTCGGAGACTGTGGAGGCCGAGCTGCCCGTGCTCGTGTCCGTCACGGACCAGGCGAACGAGCCCCGCTACCCCAACTTCAAGGGCATCCTCGCGGCGAAGAAGAAGAAGATCGCCGCGCTGTCCCTCGGCGATCTGGCGCTCGACGCCGGCCAGGTCGGCTCCGCGGGGTCGCTCACCGCGGTCGAGTCGGCCCAGCCGCGTCCCGCGCGCGCCGCCGGCACGATCATCACCGACGAGGGCGACGCCGGCGTCAAGCTCGTCGACTTCCTGGCCGCACAGAAGCTCATCTGAGGGAGAGAAGACCATGACTGAATCGAACGTCCTCGTGGTCCTCGGCCGTGCCGGGGACTCCCTCAAGAAGGCCCAGCTCGAGCTCGTCGCCGCGGGCCGCGCCCTCGGCGACGTGGCGGTCGCCTCCACGGCCCCCGTCTCCGGCTCCGTCCGGGCCCAGCTCGGCGAGAGCGGCGTCACCACGGTCTACGTCCCCGAGGGCGCCGACCTTGCCGGGTACCTCGTGGGCCCGACGGCGGCGTGGCTCGCCGACGTCGTCGCCGCCGCTGGGGGCCAGCTGCGCGCGCTCCTGCTCGAGAACTCCGCGGACGGCAAGGAGGCCGCCGCGCGCCTCGGCGTCCGGCTGGGCGCAGGGGTCGTGACCGATGTGGTGGCGCTCGAATCGGACGGCACCGCCCACAAGTCCGTGCTCGCCGGCTCCTACGAGGTCCGCGCACGGGCCACGAGCGGCGTGGCGATCCTGACGCTCAAGCCCAACGCCGAGGTTGCCGCGCCGGCCCCGGTGGCCGCCGCCGCGGAGCTCGTCTCCGTGGCAGTCCCCGCCGACTCGCTGGCCCGCGCCGCCCGCATCACGGGCCGCACCCCGAAGGTCGCCTCGGGCCGTCCCGAGCTGACCGAGGCGCGCGTGGTCGTGGCCGGCGGCCGCGGCACGGACGGCGACTTCGGCCCCATCGAGGAGCTCGCCGACGCCCTCGGCGGCGCGGTCGGGGCCTCGAGGGCCGCGGCGGACGCCGGCTGGGTCAGCCACGACCTGCAGGTCGGGCAGACCGGCAAGACCGTCTCCCCGCAGCTGTACGTCTCCGCCGGCATCTCCGGCGCAATCCAGCAGAAGGCGGGCATGCAGACCTCGAAGGTCATCGTCGCCGTCAACGCTGATCCCGAGTCGCCGATCTTCGAGATCGCCGACTTCGGCGTGGTCGGGGACCTGTTCCAGGTCCTGCCGCAGGCGTCCGCCGAGATCAAACGGCGACGGGGCTAGTGGCTGCGCGAGGCCCGGGGCAGTCGAGCCCGTTCGATCCGGCGCGCCACGCCGTGCGCCGGGTCGTCGCGTTCGGCGCGCACCCAGACGACCTCGACTTCGGCGTCTCCGGCACCGTCGCCGCATGGACGGCCGCCGGGGTCGAGGTGCACTACTGCATCATGACGGACGGCGACGCGGGTGGCTTCGACCCGGAGCACCGCGCCAGCATCGTTGCCATGCGGCACGAGGAGCAACGCGGCGCCGCCGCGCTCGTCGGCGTGGCAGACGTGCACTTCCTTGGCTACCGCGACGGGTACCTCGAACCCACGCACGAGGTGATGCGCGACGTCGTCGAGCTCGTGCGGCGGGTGCGGCCCGACGTCGTGCTCGCGATGCACCCCGAGCGGAACTGGGACAGGATCCAGAAGTCCCACCCGGACCACCTTGCGTGCGGCGAGGCCGTGACGAGGGCGATGTACCCGGCCGTGGAGAATCCGTACGCGTACCCGGAACTGGCCGAGGCCGGGCTCGACGCGTACCGGCTCCCGTGGCTGTGGCTCTACGCGGGTCCCGCGGAGCGCACCAACCACTACTCGGACGTGAGCGGGTTCGTGGACACCAAGATTGCCGCCCTGCAGGTGCACATCAGCCAGCATCCGGACGTGGCCGCGATGGAGGACTCGGTGCGGACCCGGATGCGCGCCTCGGCGCACGACGGCGGCCTGCCCGCCGGGGCGTCCGCGGAGGAGTTCCACGTCGTCTCGGTCAACAACCCGGCGACGATCGCGGGCTTCTGACCCCGGTGCCGGGGCGCCCGCGGGTGCCGGGGCGCCCGCGGACGCCTCGGGGCCCCGTCAAATGGTGGGTTGAGCAGGGTCCGAAGGCCCGGCACCCTGCTCAACCCACCATTTCCGCGGGGGCGGGCCGGGCCGGCCGCGCCACCGATGGCCTCAGAGCTGGGCCCCGGCGTACCCGTTCTGCCGCCACGCCTCGTAGACGGCGATGGAGGCGGAGTTCGCGAGGTTGAGGGACCGCCGCGACGGGAGCATGGGGAGTCGGACCCGGGCGGTGACGCGCGGATCGTCGAGCACGTCCTGGGGCAGTCCGACCGACTCGGGGCCGAAGAACAGGACGTCGCCCGGCTCGTAGGCGACGTCCGCGAACGGCGTGTCCCCGTGGGACGTGAAGGCGAAGACGCGCGCGGGCAGGAGGGCGGCGAACGCATCGTCGAGCGTCTTGTGCACCGTCATGACGGCGAGATCGTGGTAGTCGAGGCCGGCGCGGCGCAGGTTCGCGTCCTCGAAGTTGAAGCCGAGGGGCTCGACGAGGTGCAGCTCGGACCCGGTGACCGCCGAGAGGCGGATCGCGTTGCCCGTGTTGCCGGGGATCTCGGGGGTGTAGAAGAGGATGCGGAACACGCCCTCCATCCTACGGGCGCCCCCCAGCGCCCCAGACCGCGCCCGCGCAGTGCAGCCCGCTCAGTGCAGCCCGGTCAGCAGGCGCGCGAGCGCGGGCACGAACACGACGTTCGGCTGCGGTCCCGAGCCCAGGAAGAACGTCAGCTCGCGGACGAACTTCGCAGCGTTGAGCGGCTCGATGCGCCCCTCGGCCCCGCGGCGGACGTCGATCACGGGCTCGTGCAGATTCTCCTCGGGCGTCAGGACCAGCACGAAACCCTGCACGTTGAGCTCGGGGAACAGCTCCTGGAAGTCGCGGACGTGCTCTGCCAGCCGTGGCGGCGCGACGACCCGGCCGCCGTGGATCAAGTGGGCGCCGTCCCACGCGTAGTTGCCGCGAGGCACGAGCATCGAGTCCACGAGCGCGAGGCGGTACCCCGCGAGGACCGCGTGAGCGACGTGCGAGGAGTCGGAGGGGGAGCGGAGTCCGTTCAGCAGCCGTGCGGACGGGATCGCGGACAGCACACGCCGGCGGATGAGCGCGGCCGTGCGCTGCTCGCGCTGGATCCTGGCATCGGCCCCGAACAGGCCGCGCCGCCTCGGCACCCCGTGCTCGGACCGCGCAGCGACCTCCGCCGGCACGAGCGGCATGGTCCCCGGGGCGAACGGCGGGATGTAGACCGCCGGCTCGCCCGCCGGGTTGCGCTGCCCGGAGGGACGCCGTCGGGGATCCAGGTCCGCGCGGAACCCGCCGCCCGCCGTCGTGCGCCCGGATGCGGACGACGACGCCCCCTCGCCTCCCGCTCCGCCGCGGGCGGTCGCCCCGCTGGGCCCCTCGCGCTGGGGCGTCGACGTGAAGTAGCTGCGGTCGTAGGCCGCGCGGGAGGCGGCGTGGGAGAGGACCTCGTAGGCGAGTGTGACGCGCCGGAACTCGGCGACGTCTCCGCCGTGGTCCGGGTGGTGGGCACGGGCCGCGCGGCGGTAGGCGCGCCTGATCTCGCTCTCGCTCGCGGTCACGGGCACGCCGAGCACCTCGTAATGGGATGGGACGTGGCCGGGCATGGCTCCATCGTAGGGTGGCGCGCTGGCCCCCGGTTGAGCGTTGCGCTGGCGCCGGCTGGGATAATCCAGCGCATGCCCTCTCGGAGTCCTCTCAGGCTGGCCCTGGCCGTCAATCCCACAGCCCACGCCGGCCTCGGTGAGGCGCGCGCCCGCGAGGCCGCCGCGGTGCTGCGCGGGCGCGGAGCCGAGGTGACCGAGCTGCGGCGGGGATCGGCCTCCGAGCTCGCGGCCGCCGCGATGCAGTCGCTGCCGGACGCCGATGCGGTCGTCGTGGTGGGAGGGGACGGTGCCGTGAACCTCATGGCGAACGTGCTCGCAGGGACGGGCATCCCGCTGGGTGTGATCCCTGCCGGGACGGGGAACGACGTCGCCCGCCTCCTGGGTGTGCCGCTCGCCTCGGTCGATGATGCCGTCACCGTGCTCCTGTCCGCGCTCGAGGAGGGGCCGCGCGTCCTCGACCTGGGGCGGATCGACTGGGCAGGCGGCCACCGGCACTACGTGGCCGTGGCCTCGGCGGGCTTCGACTCCCGGGTCAACGAGCGCGCGAACGCGTGGCGCTGGCCCCGCGGGCAGGCCCGCTACACCCTCGCCGTCCTGCGGGAGCTCGTCTCCTTCCGGCCCATCCCGTTCGAGCTCGTGGTGGACGGCGCCGGGATGGCGCAGCGGGCCATGCTCGTCTCGGTGGCGAATGGCCCCTCGTTCGGCGGGGGCATGAGAGTCGCGCCGGGCGCCCGAGCGGACGACGGCCTCCTGGATCTGGTGGTGGTCCGGCCCCTGTCCATCCCGGCGTTCCTCGCCGTCTTCCCCAAGGTGTTCCGCGGGGCACACGTGGGGCACCCCGCAGTCGAGCTGAGCACCGTGCGCAGCGTGGGGATCGGCGGGCCGGGGGTCGTGGTCTACGCCGACGGCGAGAGGGTCACCGGTGACCCGGTGACCATCTCCGTGGCGCCCCGGGCCCTGGCAGTCCTGGCGGCGCCCGGGGTGTAGCCCCGGCCCGTGCCGTGCGGCTACGCCGTGCGGGAGGAGAGCCTGTTGAGGGCGAGCGCGCCCACCAGGAGGCCGAAGTCGCGCAGGGCGACGTCGAACCCGTGCCCGAGGACGAGCAGGTTCACGATGATCCCGGCGAGCCAGAGCGCGACCACGAGCGAACCCCACCGCGGCTTCCATGCCACGACGAGGCCGGCCACGATCTCGACCGCGCCGACGATGTACATGAACGCCTGGGCGCTGATCGGGACGATCGCCGTGGCGAGCGGCGCCAAGTAGTTGGGCCAGTAGGTGAGCAGGTTGAAGAACTTGTCGAGGCCGAACAGGATCGGCGCGACGACGTAGAGGGTCCTGAGCAGGTAATAGGCCTGGTCGGCCGGCGCTATCGCGCGGGCACCGGTGCGCGCGGCCCGCGCGCTGCGGATCCTGCCGTGGTGCTGGGCTGAAGTGGCTGACATGGGACGCTCCTTCCAAAGCGGACAGTTTCGATTTTAGAAAGAGGGGGCGTCTAAAACAAGAGAATCGCGTTTTGGATGTACAGTGGTGGCATGTCCGGCAATCCTGCCCCCTCGTGGCGCGAGCGGCTCGGCGCGCTCGCCTCGCTCGGCGAGGACCGCCGTCGTGCGCTCTACCTGTACGTGCGAGAGGCGCGGCGACCCGTAGGCCGGGACGAGGCGGCGGACGCCGCCGGGATCTCTCGCGCCGCCGCGGCGGCACACCTCGACCGGCTCGTGGACGACGGCGTGCTCACCGCGACGTTCTCCAAGCCCTCCTCGCGGCGCGGACCCGGATCGGGGAGGCCGTCCAAGTTCTACGAGGCGGCCCTCACGGAAGTGGTTGCGGCCGTCCCCGAGCGCTCGTACGAGCTCGCCGGCGAGCTCCTCGCCGCGGCGGCGGAACGGTCCATGGTGGCCGGTGCGCCCATCTCCGAGGCCCTCGCGGCCGTGGGCCACGAACGAGGAGAGGCCCTCGGCGCCGAGCACGGGAGCATCGAGGCCGTGCTCGATGCGGCCGGCTACGAGCCGATCCCCGGCGCGGAGGGGGCGATCGAGCTGGGCAACTGCCCCTTCCACCGTCTCTCGCGCGGGTACCGCGACGTGGTGTGCAGCCTCAACGGCGCCCTCCTGACCGGCGCCCTCGCAGGCTGTGGCGACTCCGCGCGGTGCGTCGAGGCCGTCGAGCCCGGGGCCGAAGGGCCAGAGGGCATCCAGCACGAGTGCTGCGCACGGATCGTCGCCGCGCCAGGTCGTCCCTGACGCCTACAGTTGACGTGTGCCCGTCTACCTCGACCACGCCGCCACGACGCCCGTGACCCCCGCCGCGCTCGCGGCGTACACCGCACAGATCGCGCGCGGCGGCAACCCCTCGTCCCTGCACGCCGCCGGACAGGCCGCGCGCCGGGTGCTCGAGGATGCCCGCGAGTCCCTCGCGGCGTCCCTCGGGGCGCACGCCACCGAGGTGGTCTTCGTCTCAGGCGGAACCGAGGCGGACAACCTCGCCGTGAAGGGCCTGTACTGGTCGCGCCGAGCCGAGGACCCGCGGCGTCATCGCATCCTCTGCTCGAGCATCGAGCACCACGCGGTCGCGGACACCGTTGAGTGGCTCGAGAAGCACGAGGGCGCGGAGGCCGTCTGGATCCCGTGCGACGCCGCGGGCGCCACGAGCCTGGATGCGCTGCGCGCCGCGATCGCCATGGACCCGGACACGGTGGCGCTCGTCGCGCTCATGTGGGCGAACAACGAGGTCGGCACGGTGCAGCCCGTCCGCGAGGCCGCCGCGATCGCCGCCGAGCACGGCATCCCCGTCCACTCCGACGCCGTCCAGGCCTTCGGGCACCTCGACCTCTCCTTCGCGGCGTCAGGGCTCGCGACGATGGCCGTCAGCGGGCACAAGCTCGGCGCCGCCCGTCGGGGTGGGTGCCCTCGCGGTGCGCCGCGACGTCGCGCTCACCCCGCTCCTCCACGGCGGCGGCCAGCAGCGGGGCCTCCGCTCGGGGACGCTCGACGCCGCCGGTGCCGCCTCGTTCGCGGTAGCGGCGCACGACGCCGTCGCACGCCTTCCCGAGGAGTCCCGCCGCCTCGCGGGGCTGAGGGACAGGCTCCTGGCGGGCATCGTACGGGAGGTGCCGGGCGCCGTCGTGAGCGGTCCGGCCACGGGTGCGCGGGGCCCCGGCGCGGACGACGCCCAGGGCGCCGCGAGGCTTCCGGGGATCGCCCACCTGACGTTCCCGGGGTGCGAGGGGGACTCGCTCCTGTTCCTCCTGGACATGGCGGGCATCGCCACGTCGACCGGGTCTGCGTGCACGGCCGGGGTACCGCGGCCCTCGCACGTCCTGCTCGCGATGGGGCGCACGGAGGACGAGGCGCGCGGATCCCAGCGCTTCAGCCTCGGCTGGAACTCCACGGAGGCCGACGTCGATGCCCTCCTCGCCGCGATCGGGCCCGCCGCCGCGCAGGCCCGCGCGGCCGGGATGGCCGGGCACGCGAGCCGGATCGAGACCGCGAGCACCCGCGGGAGGTGACCCCCGGGAGGTGACCCCCGGGAGGGGACCTTCAGACGCCGGCGAGCTCCGCGAGCGGCACCGACGGGTCGCCGAGCCGCACCGGGTCAACGGGGGCGCGGGAGGAGATGAGCGCCTTGATGGCCTTCTGCTGGCGGGAGGTGTTCACGTTCATCCCGCCCACCACCGCGCCGTCCCGGAGCCACAGGGCCACGAAGCCCTCCCTCACGGAGTCGACGGTGTCGATCGAGCCGCGCAGGACGAGCTGGGCGCCGTGGACGAGCTGCCAGTAGCCGGAGTACTCCATGCTCAGCCCGGCCTGGTCCGTGTAGAAGTAGGGGGCGATGTCCAGCTGTGCATCCTGGCCGAGCATCGCCTTGCCGGCGACCCTGCCGCCGTTGAGCGCGTTGGACCAGTGCTCACTGCGCACATGCTCCCGGGTGAACGGCTGGAGCGAGGACGCGACGTCGCCCGCGGCGAAGACGTCCTCGGCACTCGTGCGCAGCGACGCGTCGGTCACGATGCCGTTGCGGACCGCGATCCTGGCCTCCTCGGCCAGCGCAGTGTCCGGCTCCACCCCGACGGACACGACCACGAGGTCCGCGGCGACGCGCTCGCTCGTGTGGAGCACGACGCCGGCGACCCCGCCGTCGCCGCCCGCCAGGAACGCCACGGGGTGCGCGCCGAGCCTGAACGCCACCCCCTCGGACTCGAGGTTGCGCCGGAACACCTCGGCGAGGGCCGGCTCGAGCTGCCGCAGCACCGTGGTGTGCCTGCCGAGGACCGTCACGTCATTGCCGTACTCGCGCGCCGCGGCGGCCACCTCGAAGCCGATCCAGCCAGTGCCCACGATCACGACGTGCCGGCCTCCGCCGGCGAGCTCGTTGCGCAGGGCGAGGGAGTCCTCGAAGCGCCGCAGCGTGTGGATCCCCTCGAGCTCGGCCCCGGGAAGGTCGAGGGTCCGGGGCTGGGCTCCCGTTGCGATGAGCAGCTTCGAATAGGGCAGGAGCGCGCCGTCCTCGAGCCGGAGCATGTGCGCAGCCGGGATGATCTGCGCGGCCCGTTCGCCGAGGAGGACCTCGACGTCGTTCTCGCTGTACCAGCCGGGCGGGTTGACGTCCAGCTCCGCCTCGCGGCCCGTCCCTTTGAGGAACTCTTTGGACAGCGGCGGCCGGAGGTACGGGTTCCGGCGCTCGGCGGCGATGATCCGGATGGGGTCCTCGAAGCCCTCCTGGCGGAGGGCCTTCGCGGCGCTTCCCGCGGCGAGGCCGCCACCGGCGATGAGAATCGGCTGCACAGTTCCTCCCTGCACTTCGTCCCAGCGGGACGACCTCGCGGCCCCGCCCGCGGATGCCCGGGTCACCCTCGACGCTAGAATAGACCGGTGCGAGTTCTGGCAGCCATGAGCGGGGGAGTGGATTCCGCGGTCGCCGCTGCCCGCGCCGTCGAGGCGGGGCACGACGTCGTCGGCGTCCACCTTGCGCTCAACCGCATGCCCGGCACGCTGCGCACCGGATCGCGCGGGTGCTGCACGATCGAGGATTCGAACGACGCATGGCGAGCATGTGACAGGCTCGGGATCCCCTTCTACGTCTGGGACTTCTCCGAGCGGTTCAAGGCCGACGTGGTGGACGACTTCGTCGCTGAGTACGCCGCCGGCCGCACCCCGAACCCGTGCATGCGCTGCAACGAGCGCATCAAGTTCGCCGCCCTTCTCGAGAAGGCCCTCGCGCTCGGCTTCGACGCCGTCTGCACCGGCCACTATGCCAGGGTGGTCCGCGACCCGGAGGGGAATCCCGAGCTCCACCGCGCGGCGGACTGGGCCAAGGACCAGTCCTACGTCCTCGGCGTCCTCACGGCCGAGCAGCTCGATCACTGCCTCTTCCCCCTCGCGGACACCCCCTCCAAGGCCGAGGTGCGGGCCGAGGCCGAGCGCCGCGGACTGTCCGTGGCGGCCAAGCCGGACAGCCACGACATCTGCTTCATCTCCGACGGCGACACCCGCGGCTGGCTCGCGGAGCAGATCGAGATGGCCCCGGGCGACATCGTCGACGAGACCGGTGCGAAGGTCGGCGAGCACGGCGGTGCGAACGCCTTCACCGTGGGCCAGCGCAAGGGACTGCGCCTCGGCCGCCCGGCCCCGGACGGCAAGCCCCGGTTCGTGCTCGAGATCCGGCCCAAGGACAACATGGTGGTCGTCGGCCCCGAGCGCCTCCTGGCCGTCGGCGAGATCCGCGGCATCCGCGTCTCGTGGGCCGGGAGCCCTCCCGCTGAGGCCACCGGCGCCCGATGGGGCGAGGAATTCGCGTGCGACGTCCAGGTGCGTGCGCACGGCGACCCCGTGCCCGCCCGTGCGCGCCTCGAGGCCGGCCCGTCGCGCCACGCAGGGGCGGACAGTGCACAGGCGCACGACGCCGTGCTGGTCGTCACGCTCGACGTTCCCCTCCGCGGGGTCGCGCCCGGGCAGACGATTGTCCTCTACCAGGGCACCCGCGTCCTGGGCCAGGCGACCATCGACGCCGCGCGCTCGCGGGACCGCGTCGCCTGAGGGCCTCCGGGCTCCCCGACCTCCACACCGGTCCCTTCCCCGCACACCCGCTTCCTGCCATCATGGGCCCGAGGTCTCGCTCCATTTGAGGGGAGGCGGGCATGGCGCCCGACGAGATGCAGCCGGGCGTCGGCTACGGCGCCGAGCTCATCGACCTTTCCGTGCTCGCCGAGGGGCCCTTCACGGGGCGCCCGCCGGCGCTGGCCTCAGTGAGGGTGCCTCTCGAGAGGGTGCGCAGCGGCCCCATCGGCGCCCGGCTCGACGTGAGGGTGCGCCGCCCCGGCCAAGACGACGCCAAGCCCGTGTCCCTCTCGCTCGACGGCGCGCTCTGGGGCATCGACGACGTCGCGCCGAACGAGGACCTCGATGAGCTCCTGGGCGACAGCCGCTTCCTCGCCCAGCACGTCTACGGCGTTGCGTCGGACACGCTGCAGGCATTCGAGCGCACCATGGGCCGCCGGCTCTCGTGGGCCGGCGGGCACCGCCTCCGCATCGACGCGTACGCGTCGGTGGACTTCCGCGAGACGGGCTACGACACGCAGTCCAAGGCCATCCGGTTCGGGCACCGCGCCGACCCCCGCAGCGCCCGGCACGTCCCGATGGCCCTGTACCGTGACCTCGTGGCGCACGAGGTCACCCACGCGATCCTCGACGGCTACCGCCCACGGTGGGCGGACGCCCGGGCGCTGCTCGACGGCTACGCACTGCATGAGGCGATCGCCGACCTGACGGCCATGCTCTCGGTGTTCTCGAGTGCCGGCCGTGTCGAGCAGATGCTCGCAGCGGGGTCCGCAGGAGCCAAGGCCGGTCGCGACATCGATGAGAAGATCCTCCGGTCCGGCCTCTTCGGGCTCGCGGACGGCCTGTTCTCCCGCGGCGCGGTCCGGCGCCCCCTCGACCGCGCGGTCCCGCTCGAGTGGCAGCTCGATCCCGAACCGCACGCCCGCGGCGAGATCGTGGTCCAGGCGGTCCTGAATACCGTGGTGGCACTGTGGAAGCAACGGCTCGACTACCCCGGAGGCAGGGCGAGCAGATACCAGATCGCCGCGTCCGGGGCCAAGGTGGGGCAGCAGATCCTGCAGATGGTGCTCCGCTCGCTTGCTTACCTGCCGCCGGTGGACCCGACGTGGACGGACCTCCTGCGCGCCATCCTCGCCTCGGACCTCGTGATGATGCCGGACGACACCCCGCCCCGCTCCGGGGGCAACGACAGCCACGCCAAGGGCTACCGGGAGACCCTCCGGGACGCCTTCTGGGACATCGACCTCTCCACCGACCCCGATGCTCGGCTCGACGGCCTCGACAATCTGGAGGGTCTCAGATACCCGGTCCGCCTCTCGGCGCTCGCCTCTGACCCCGAGGAGGTCAACCGCTTCATCTGGGCGAACCCGCGGCTCATGCGGGCCATGGACCTCGACGAGCAGGCGGGGGTGCGCGTTGACCGGGTGCGTCCCACCATCCGTGTGGGCCCGGACGGCTTTGTGGTCTCCGAGATCTGCGCCTCGTTCGTCCAGGAGGTCACCCTGACGCGTCGCGAGGCACGGGACCGGCTCGGGCTGCGCACCGAAGCCGAGTACATCACCGTGCGCGGCGGCGCGACCCTGCGGTTCGACGAGGGCGGGAGGCTCTGCTTCGCCGCACTCAAGCCCGTCATGGACGCGCAGCGGCAGCAGAAGCGGGCCGAGACCGCGCGCGCGGAGAGCGCGGCCTCGGCCGGCGCGCCCGTGGGATTCCACACGTCGGGTGAGCGCGAGGAACCCGGCGGAGGCTGAGGCTCGGGCCCTGTGGTGCTCAGACGGAGGCCGTCAGTGCCCCCACACCGCCTGACGCTGCGCGGCCGTGCCCTCGAGCTGGGCGCGCTGTTCGAACCGGGCCGCCTGGAGGGACGCGCTGACGATCCGGTGCGTCTCGGCGCGTGACACCTCGGGCTGGGCCGAAAGTGCCTCGAGCAGGAAGTGCGTGAACGCGCCGCCATACCGACCGTTGAAGGGCGAGTCCGCCGCGGTCTGGTCGGCGCGGCAGGCCGCGAACAGTACGGGTCCGGGCCCGGCCGCCACGAGGTCGCGGAAGCCCCGCCGCCCCGAGGCAGCGGGGACGCCGGCGTCGGCCGTCGTCGGCGGTGCCAGATACCGTGCCCGGCTGCCGGGATGGAGGCGGAACGCCCGCAGCCCGGTTCCGCTGTGGCAGGTGTCGAGCACCACGTCCGCCGGCACTTCGGCGGGCACGCGGGAGAACAGCGCATGCAGCTCGTCGTCGACGATCACGCTCGTGCGGTCCCACCCGTCGCCCATCACCGCGATGTCGTAGGCAGCGAGCGCCTCGTCCATCTGGTCGGCCTCGTCGGGATCGTCCGCGTTGTCTGGTATCTGGGTGCCGTGGGTCGAGAACGTGAACACGAGGCGGTCGAGCGCTCCCGCGGCGGCCTTCTCGACCATGTCGGTGAGCGCTCCCAGAACGGCGGACTTCGTGGCGGCAGCGTCCGTCAGGACGGTCACCTCGGAGGATGCGAAGCCGAAGCGGCCGGTCAGGACGGATGCGATGTCCGTGGCGTCGTTGACGCATCCGGCCAGCCAGTTCTCCTCGGGCAGCCGGGCGAAGCGGTTGATCCCCACACACAGGGCCGCGCGAGCCATGGCGTCCTCTTTCCCGGGCCCAGCTCCCTGACAACAGGGTAGGCCTTCCGTTCGCGCGCCGTACACCGCCCGGACGACTGGACGGAATCTGGGGCCCCTAGTCTGCCGCTGTCCACCCCATCCCCGAAGGAGAATCCGTGCCCTTCCGCCTTGGCCCCACTCGTGCCCGCGTCGCTGCACTCGCCGCGATGGCCCTCACCGTGCCTGTCGCGGCCGCGCTCGCCGTCCCCGCCGTAGCGGCGCCCGCAGCGCCGGCCGCTCCCGCGGGCAACGCGAAGGCCGCCTTCAGCTTCGCCGTCATCGGCGACACGCCGTACGGCGCGGACGCCTTCGCGGCGTTCCCGGCCCATGTGGCACAGCTCAACGCCGACACCTCGCTCGACTTCGTAGTCCATGTGGGGGACATCAAGAACGGCTCGAGCGAGTGCACGGACGAGTACTTCGCCCAGATCCGCGCAGACTTCGACGCGTTCACCCATCCGCTCGTGTACACGCCCGGCGACAACGAGTGGACGGACTGCCACCGCAAGAACAACGGCGCCTACAACCCGCTCGAGCGGCTCGCGAAGATCCGCGAGGTGTTCTTCAGCGCCCCGGGCAAGACCCTCGGCGCGACTATGCCCGTCACGAGCCAGGCAGACCAGGGCCTGCCCGAGAACGTGACGTTCTCCAAGAACCGCGTCGCATTCGCCGCGATCAACGTGCCGGGCAGCAACAACGCGTCCCAGCCGTGGGACGGCCTCGGCAAGAAGGCCGAGACGCCCGAGCAGGCCGCCGAGGTGCAGAAGCGCACGGACGCGGACATCGCCGAGGTCAGGCAGACGTTCGCCCAGGCGAAGCAGCGGAACGACCGCGCCGTCGTGATCTTCCAGCAGGCCGACATGTTCGATCCGACCTACACCCCCACGGCCAACGACATCAGCGCCTTCACTCCGCTCGTGCGGACCCTCATCACGGAGTCCAACGGATTCGACGGCCCGGTGTACCTCTTCAACGGCGACAGCCACGTGTTCAATCAGGACAGGCCGCTCGCGGCGGGCTCGTCGTGGCTCACGGCCTACGGTGTCACGGGCAGCGCGGACAACCTGACCCGCGTCACGATCGACGGTTCGGGCAGGGCCACGGATTACCTCAAGGTCGATGTCGCCGCCAACGGCAAGGTTGGTGTGGCGGGCAGCTCCAGCCGCGGCCAGACGGTGCTCAGCTGGGACCGCGTGTCCTTCTCGAAGTAGCGGAGGCCACCTCGAACGGTGCGGGCGACGGCGTGCGGCGAGTGCCGCCGTCGTCCGCACCGCCTAGCCGGTTCCGACCCCAAAAGGTCACCGTTCGGTCTCGATGATTCAAAGAACCGTTTCACTTCACTGAATCAGTGATTGAATCGGGTCATCAGACTGTGCTGCGGGTCACCCGGGTTGGGGCCAGCGTGACCCAGGCACGGCCACGACTCGACAAGAGAAGGTCATCGATGTCAAAGACCACATCGGCCGTGCGGAGCGCCATCGCGCTCGCCGGCGCCTCCCTGCTCGCGCTGACGGCGTGCACCGGGCCGTCCGGGGGTACGTCCTCGAGCGGCTCCGCAGCCTCGGGCGGCCCCATCACGGTCGGAACCACCGACAAGGTCACGTTCCTGGATCCCGCCGGCTCCTATGACAACGGCTCGTTCATGGTCATGAACCAGATCTATCCGTTCCTCCTGAACTCGAAGCCCGGAAGCGCCGAGCCGCAGCCGGACATCGCGACGTCGGCCTCGTTCACGTCGCCCACCGAGTACACCGTCAAGCTCAAGAGCGGACTCAAGTGGGCCAACGGCGACGCGCTGGACTCCGCGGACGTGAAGTTCTCGTTCGACCGCCAGGTCAAGATCAACGACCCGAACGGCCCGGCCTCGCTGCTCGACAACCTCGCGAGCGTGGACGCCCCGGATGCCACTACCGTGGTCTTCCACCTCAAGCAGGGCAACGACCAGACGTTCCCGCAGGTGCTCACCGGCCCCGTCGGTCCGATCGTGGACCACAACGTGTTCCCCGCCGACAAGGTCATGAATGACGAGGACATCATCTCGAAGAAGGCCTTCGCAGGCCCGTACACGATCTCCTCGTACCAGAAGAACCAGCTCGTCTCCTTCAAGGCGAACCCGGACTACCAGGGCCTGCTCGGCAAGCCCGCGACGGACACGGTCAACCTCAAGTACTACTCGGACTCGAACAACCTGAAGCTCGATGTCCAGCAGGGCAACATCGACGTCGCCTGGCGCTCGCTGACGGCCACCGACGTGGACAGCCTGGCCAAGGACTCGAAGGTCGCTGTCCACAAGGGCCCCGGCGGCGAGATCCGCTATATCGTGTTCAACTTCGACACGATGCCGTACGGCGCAAAGACCCCCCAGGCCGACCCGGCCAAGTCCCTCGCCGTCCGCCAGGCCATGGCGGACCTCGTGGACCGCGAGGCCATCGCGACCCAGGTCTACAAGGGCACCTACACCCCGCTGTACTCCTACGTTCCGGACGGATTCCTCGGCGCCACGACCCCGCTGAAGTCCATGTACGGGGACGGCAACGGCAAGCCCAGCGCGGACAAGGCAAAGAAGGCCCTCACCGACGCCGGAATCACGAGCCCGGTGACCCTGAACCTGCAGTACAACCCGGACCACTACGGGACGTCCTCCGGCGATGAGTACGCGCTCGTGAAGCAGCAGCTCGAGGCCGGCGGCCTGTTCAAGGTCAACCTGCAGTCCACCGAGTGGGTCACCTACGCGAAGGACCGCACCAAGGACGTGTACCCGATGTACCAGCTCGGATGGTTCCCGGACTTCTCCGACTCGGACAACTACCTCACGCCGTTCTTCACCGCGAACAACTTCCTGAAGAACCACTACAGCAACACGACCGTCCAGGACCTCATCGCCAAGGAGGCAACCAACCCGGACAAGGCGTCCCGGACGCAGCAGCTCGGGCAGATCCAGGAGGATGTGGCCAAGGACCTCTCGACCCTGCCTCTCCTGCAGGGCTCGCAGGTCGCCGTCTCCGGCAAGGACGTCAAGGGCGTCGACTCGACGCTCGACCCGTCGTTCAAGTTCCGCCTCGGCGTCCTGAGCAAGTAAGAGAGTTCTCGACTAGCTAGACCAGAGCAGCGGCGGGATGCTTGGTGCATCCCGCCGCTTCACTGCGAGAGAGACCCCAATGACTGCATTCACAGAAGCACCCCCAGAAGCCGCGGGTGTCCCAGAGCCTGCTGCCAAGACCAAGGGCGGCGGCGGACTGCTGACCTATCTCGTGATCCGCTTCCTGCTGATCATCCCGACCATCCTCATCCTCGTCACGATGGTCTTCTTCCTCATGAGGATCACCGGCGACCCCATCACCGCGGCCCTCGGCGGCCGCCTCCCCGCGGACCAGCTGCAGATCCGCATCCACGAGGCCGGCTACGACCGGCCGATCATGATCCAGTACTTCGAGTACCTGGGACAGCTCCTCACCGGCAACTTCGGGCGCACCATCTCCGACAACCGTGCTGTGACAGACATGCTCACGACGTTCGGCTCGGCGACACTCGAGCTCGCGATCAACGCGGTCATCGTCGCGCTCATCGTGGGCATCCCCCTCGGGATGATCGCCGCACACCGCCGTGACAAGGCGTCCGACGCCGTGCTGCGCGTGTTCGCGATCCTGTTCTACGCGACGCCGGTCTTCTTCGCCGGGCTCCTGCTCAAGCTCGTGTTCGGGGTGTGGCTGGGCTGGACCCCCATCGCAGGGCGCGCAACGACCACCACCGAGCTCGCGCTCACGCAGCTGTCGGCGCCCACCGGCATCTACTGGCTCGACGCTCTCCGCAGCGGCAACATGGACGCGTTCTGGGACGTCGAGCGGCACGCGATCCTCCCGGCGATCGCGCTCGGCCTGCTCACCGCAGGCGTGTTCCTGCGGCTCGTGCGCACCAACCTCATCGGCACGTCGGCAAGGACTACGTCGAGGCGGGCCGCTCGCGTGGTGTCAGCGAGTTCCGCCTCGTGACCAAGCACGCGTACAAGCCCGCGCTCATCCCGATCATCACGGTCATGGGCCTTCAGATCGCGCTCCTCCTCGGCGGCGCGGTCCTCACCGAGACGACCTTCGAGTGGAAGGGCCTCGGCTTCCAGCTGGCCCAGTACCTGACGGCGCGCGACTTCGTCGCAGTGCAGGGCATCGTGGTGCTCCTGGCCGTCATCGTGGCCGTCACGAACTTCATCGTGGACGTCATCGCCGCCCTCATCGACCCGAGAGTGAGGTACTGATGACTGCCCCCACCCCGTCCCATCCGTCCGCCACGGCGGCGCCGGAGATCGAGCGCAAGGACCCGCTCTGGACCAAGATCCCCGTGCTGGCACAGGTCCGCATGAGCGCCGGAGTCCAGCGGACCATGCTCATCGCCGGCCTGACCCTCACCGGCATCTTCGTGGTGTTCGCCATCTTCGCCCCGCTCATCGCGCCCTACGGCTACTCGCAGCTGGCCGACGCGAGCGGCAACTTCCCCGCCCAGGACCCGCCGAGCGCCGCGCACATCTGGGGCACGACCGTCGGCGGCTACGACGTGTTCTCCCGCGTCGTGTGGGGCACCCAGACCGCCATCCTGGTGATCATCGTCGCCGTCATCCTGTCGATCTTCCTCGGCGTGGCACTCGGACTCGTCTCCGGCTATTTCGGCGGGTGGCTGGACAGGATCCTCGTGGTCATCGCCGACGCCATCTACGCGTTCCCGTCGCTGCTGGTCGCCATCGTGATGTCGATTGTCATCAGCCATGGTCAGTCCAGCCTGTGGGGCGGCATCTTCGCCGCCGCGATCTCGATCACCGTCGTCTTCATCCCGCAGTACTTCCGCGTCGTCCGGGCGGAGGCGATCCGCCTCAAGGCCGAGCCGTTCGTGGAGTCGGCCAAGGTCATCGGAGCGTCCAGCTGGCGCATCATGGCGCGGCACGTATTCCGCAACGCGACCCGCAGCATTCCGCTGATCTTCACACTCAACGCCTCTGAGGCGATCCTGACCCTCGCGGGCCTCGGTTTCCTCGGCTTCGGCATCGAGCCCACGAGCGCCGCCGAGTGGGGCTACGACCTGAGCAAGGCGACGGCGGACGTGACTGCCGGGATCTGGTGGACCGGCGTCTTCCCGGGCCTCGCCATCGTCCTGACCGTCCTGGGCCTGACGCTCGTGGGCGAGAGCATGAACGACCTCGCGGACGCGCGGATCCGCACGCGCGGCAAGAAGAAGAGCGCGGCCAAGGGCGCCCAGAAGGCCCCGGGCGCCGTCGTCCCGAGCACGGAAGGGGGTGCCGCGTGAGCGAGGATCTCGGCACGGCATCGGCCCAGCGGACCGAGCCGGTCCTGGATATCGACGACCTCGAGGTGACGTTCGCCACGGATGCGGGGGACGTCAACGCCGTGCGCGGCGTGAGCCTCGACGTCCGCGCGGGGGAGGTCGTCGCCGTCGTCGGCGAGTCCGGCTCCGGCAAGACCGTCACCGCGAAGACCATCCTTGGGCTCCTGCCCGAGACGGCGACGAGTTCCGGCGCCGTCGTGATCAACGGCCACAACGTGATCTCGCTTGGCGCATCGAAGCTCCGTGAGCTGCGGGGCCGCGACGTCGCGATGGTGTTCCAGGAGCCGTCCACGGCCCTCAACCCTGTCTTCACCGTCGGCTGGCAGATCGCCGAGGGCATCAGGGCGCACCACGCTCGGGAAGGGGCGGACGGCCGGGGGAGGAGGCCGTCGCGGAAGGAGGCCAAGGAGCGGGCGATCGAGGCGCTGCGGAAGGTCGGGATCCCCGACCCAGAGAAGCGCGTCGACTACTACCCCCACCAGTTCTCCGGTGGGCAGAAGCAGCGCGTGGTCATCGCCGCCGCGCTCGCGCTCGACCCCGAGCTGATCGTCGCCGACGAGCCCACGACCGCGCTCGACGTGACCGTGCAGGCCGAGATCCTCGAGCTCCTGCGGGACCTGCGCGACCTCTACGGGACCTCGATCGTCCTCATCACGCACAACATGGGCGTCGTCGCTGACCTCGCCGACCGCGTCGTCGTCATGTACCAGGGTGAGGTCGTCGAGGAGGCGCCGGTCAAGACGCTGTTCGCGTCCCCGCGCGAGGACTACACGCGCCGCCTGCTCGACGCCGTCCCGCATCTGGGGCGCGACTCTGCCTCCGAGGGGGCCACGGAGCGGCTGCGTCAGCGCGGGGAGGTCCTCGTCGAGGCCAAGGCGCTCGACATCACCTATCCCGGACGCCTCGGCACGCCGCCGTTCCGCGCCGTGCAGGACGTGTCCTTCACGGTCCGCGCCGGCGAGGTGTTCGGTCTGGTCGGGGAGTCCGGCTCGGGGAAGACGACGATCGGGCGCGCGATCGCGGGCCTCAACCGCGCCACGGGAGGCAGCCTCAAGGTCCTCGGGCACGAGATGGTCGGCTTCAAGGAACGTGAGTTCCGACCCGTCCGGAAGGACATCGGCTTCGTCTTCCAGGACCCCGCGGCGTCGTTCAACCCCCAGCTGACCATCGGGGAGTGCATCGCGGAGCCGCTGATCGTCCACCTGGACCTCGGGCAGGTCCAGGTGCGGCGCCGCGTCGGCGAGCTCCTCGAGTCGGTCCAGCTGCCGGCCACGTACGCGGCGCGGTACCCGCACGAGCTCTCGGGCGGACAGCGGCAGCGGGCATCGCTCGCACGGGCGCTCGCGCTCGAGCCGAAGCTGTTGGTTGCGGACGAGCCGACCTCGGCCCTGGACGTCTCCGTCCAGGCCAAGGTGCTCGAGCTGTTCCGCGAGATCCAGGCCGAACTGGGCTTCGCCGCCCTGTTCATCAGCCATGACCTCGCGGTGGTGGACCAGCTCAGCCACTGGGTCGGCGTGCTGTACAAGGGCAGGATGGTCGAGCAGGGGATCGGAAGCCAGGTGATGGGCGCGCCGCAGCACGACTACACGAAGCGGCTCATCGCGTCCCTGCCCGTGCCCGACCCGGTCGAGCAGGCGGAGCGGCGGAGGGCGCACCGGGCACTGCTCGGCCTCTAGCCGCGAAGGGCCGCGCAGCCACAGGGACATGACTCCTCACCGCACCACCGGATGAGGGGTCATGTCCCTGAGCCGTCTGGGGCCGGGTGGTGTCAGGGGATCGGGCGTCAGGCGTCGTTGCTGCCGACGAGGCGGATGTTGAACTCCGCCGTCCCCAGGGCGCCCATGAGCTCAAGCCACAGGGGAAGGTACATCTCGAGACCGCGGGAAGCGCGGATTCCGCCCAGATCGCGGATCCTCTCCCGCCGCCACCCGAGCTCGGCCAGGAGGTCCGACACCTGGGCTTTGGCGCCCACGTCCTCGCCGGCCACGAAGATGTCGTGGATCCCGCTCCCCACGCGCTCGGGGTTCACCATGACCGAGGCGTTGACGGTGTTGAGCGCCTTGACGACCCGCAGGCCAGGGTGGGCGCGTTGGATCATCTCGCCCATGCTGTCGTGGTGCGGAACGGCCAGCGACGGCGGGAAGCCCGCGGAGAAGTCGAGGGCGTTCGAGACATCCAGCAGCACCTTCGAGCCGAGCCGATCGTCCCCGACCTGTGCCAGGACGCCCAGGCTCGCGGCGCCCGGCGTCGCGTTGACGAGGATGTCTCCCGCTTCGGCCGCCTCTGCGTATCCGGCCGAGACGGCGCCGTGCGATGACGCCCACGCCACGGCCTCCGGCTTGGCAGGGTCCCTGCCCCCGATCGTCACCTCGTGCCCGTGCGCGCGGAATCCGGTGCCGAGCGTCCGGCCGACCGTGCCGCTGCCAAGAATTCCGATGTTCATCATGCCTCCGTCCACCCACCGGACGGCCGCCCGGCAGCTTCTGCATAGTGCCCGTCACAGGCAGTGTCAAGACCTCCGGGGCCCATAGACTGATGCCCATGACCGAGCAGCGCCCCGACACCGACGCCGAGACGAACGAGACAGGCACCACCCAGCCCTACGACCCCACCGCGAGCTCGCTCACGGGCCACGTGGATCCCGCAGTGATGGCAGAGCTGCTCTCCATCCGCTCGAGCATCGACAATTTCGATGCGACCCTCGTGTACCTGCTCGCCGAGCGCTTCAAGGTCACGCAGCGGGTCGGCTTCCTCAAGGCGAAGCACCAGCTCCCGCCCGCTGACCCCACGCGCGAGGCAGCCCAGATCGCGCGCCTGCGTCGCCTCGCCGAGGAGGCCCAGCTGGACCCGGCCTTCGCCGAGAAGTTCCTCAACTTCATCATCAGCGAGGTCATCCGGCACCACCAGGCGATCGCCGAGGACCACGGCCAGGCCCACACACGCAGTGGCCAGGCCCGCGAGGAAGCATCCCGGCCGGATCCCGGCGCGTGAGCGGCCAGGTCACCGCGACGGCGCTCGGGGACTGGCCCGGCACTGACCCGCTCGAGGCCGCGAAGGCGATCCGCGGAGAGCTGGGCACCCCGCACCTTCCGGTCCTCGCCGAGCTCCCACAGCGCGGGGTGGGGTCCGACGCGATCGGCCGCACGGCGCTGCTGCTCGCGGACCTGCACGCTGACGTGCAGCCCCACGGGTGGCGCATCGTCCCGCGCCCGGGGCGCGACGCGCAGCGCGCAGAATCGGCGCTCTCCACCGACCTCAACGTGCTCGCGGACGTTGCAGGCTCCGAGGAGCGCAGCGCCGAGCAGCTTCAGGTGCGCATCCTGGGACCGCTGAGCCTCATGGCGGGCCTGTACCTGGGCTCGGGGGAGCGCGTCCTCGCCGACCACGGCGCGCGGCGGGACATCGCGCAGTCCCTCGCGGCCGGCGTCGTGCCCTTCCTCGAGAGGGTCTCCCGCGCCGTTCCCGGGACCCGGCTCACGGTCCAGCTCGACGAGCCCGACGCCGCCCGCGTCCTCGGGGGGCTGCTGCCCACCGCGAGCGGCTACCGGACGCTCCGGTCGGTCCCGTCCGAGGAGGCCCGGGCCGCGTGGGCGACGGTATCGGAGGCGCTCCACGGCGCCGGGGCGGAGGCCGTCGTCGTGAACCTGCCCGCGTGGGAGGCACCGATCGGCCGTGTGCTGGCGGCCGGTGCCGACGGCGTCTCCCTGCCTCTCGCCGATCTCACGGTCCCGCAGTGGGAGGAGCTGGCCTCAGCGGTCCGGCGCGCGCGTATGGCTCGGCGCGCTCCCGCTCGACGCCGGTCCGCGCGCCCGCACGGGGGAGCTCGCCGAGCGCATTGTGCGGCCGTGGCGCCAGCTCGGCCTTCCCTTCTCCGCGCTCGACGCCGTTCGGCTGGCTCCCGCAGGGAACCTCGCCACACTCACGCCCGCCGGGGCGACCGCCCGGCTCGCGCGCACGGTCACGCTCGCGGACGCCGTGAACCAGATCGCGCTGGGCTGAGCGTGCCTCCGGGGCGCACTTGAGTCAGCGGTTGCGCCGGCGCAGATGCTCGTCGGCGAGCGCCTCCATCTCCTCGTCGCTGAGCTCGTCGTAGGACGTGGCCTCACGCCTGTCCGTCCGGGAGAAGCGCACGAACATGAGGATGATGACGGGGATGTCCACGGCCTCGGCGATGAACCACAGGAGGTCCCCGGCCAGCTGCTGGTCCCGCAGGGGCGAGGGGAACCATGCGGGGGCGCCGGCCGCCCACGAGGTCACGCCGTCGAGCACGGTGGGGCTGAGCCTGAGGAAGATCCCCGGGATCGCGTCGGCGAGCAGCTCGATGAACACGTAGACGAACTCGACCACGATGAAGGCGCTCGAGCGCTCGAAGGAGTCCGCTTCGGTCAGCGGCAGAGCGAGGATGAGCCCGATGAGCGGCGCCGCGACGCTCAGCGCGCCGCTGAGGACGGGGTCAGACCGATAGAGGTGGAACAGCGGCGTGAGGAACGTGCCGAAGAGGACCAGACCCACGATCGGCGCGACGAAAGCGTTGCCGAGCGTCCTCACCGGCCGGCTCGCCATGATCCGCTCGAGCCTCGCCCGGCCCGCCTCGCCCAACGTGGCCCGCGCGAGCCCGAGGGGCCGGCCCAGTCCCGCCACGAGGGGCACCACGAAGAACATGAGCGCGATCTTGAGCGCGAACGCCCAGCGCAGCGATGAGCCGTAGGCGCCCGTGAACCCGCACGCGAGGGCCACGTACGGCACGATCCCCAGCGCGTAGAAGCACGCTGCGCGCCAGAGCGGCCAGCGCACCCCTGCGCGCCGGGCTCGCCGCAGCCCGACGCCGTACAGGGCCGCGGCCACGAGGGCGAGGACCACAGCGGCCGGATCGAGGGTCACGGCGGTCAGGACGGTGGAGAGTGGCGGCACGCGCGGAGCATAGCGTTGCAGGCTGGGACCGGGCTGGACGCGGCCTGCGGGCCGGGCCTCCACCCCTCGATCCGCCCGCCGACTAGAATGGACCAAACGCACGCTGGTCAAGAGGTTGGCACAGACGTTGGGGGAGAGTGGAAGGCATGAAGGCACGCATTCTGGTCGTCGACGACGATGAGGCCCTGGCCGAGATGATCGGCATCGTCCTGCGCAACGACGGATTCGAGCCCGTCTTCTGCGCGGACGGCGCCCAGGCGCCCGACGTGTTCCGGGCACAGCGGCCGGACCTCGTGCTCCTCGACCTCATGCTCCCGGGCCTCGACGGGATCGAGGTGTGCCGCCAGATCCGCTCGGAGTCCGACGTCCCGATCGTGATGCTCACCGCCAAGGCGGACACCTCGGACGTCGTCCGCGGGCTCGAGTCCGGCGCAGACGACTACGTCCCCAAGCCGTTCAAGCCCGCCGAGCTCGTCGCCCGCGTCCGGGCGCGCCTGCGCCCGGGCGAGACGAAGGCGCCCGAGACCCTCCGTATCGGGGACGTCACCATCGACGTGGCCGGGCACACCGTCAAGCGCGCGGACGAGTACATCTCCCTCACGCCGCTCGAGTTCGACCTGCTCGTCGCGCTTGCCCGCAAGCCGTGGCAGGTGTTCACCCGCGAGCTGCTCCTCGAGCAGGTCTGGGGGTACCGGCACGCCGCCGATACCCGGCTCGTGAACGTCCACGTGCAGCGCCTCCGCTCCAAGATCGAACGCGATCCCGAGGCCCCCGAGGTGGTCCTCACGGTGCGCGGCGTCGGGTACAAGGCGGGCAGCTGACCCGCGCCCCGCGGGGCGCCTCGGCACGGACAGGACGCATGGACACGGAGCAGGACCACCGCACGCCGGCCCGGGCCGCCTCAGGGGGCCCGGACGGCGCTGGCAGCACGTCTGAGCCCACACGGGCGGGCCGGGGCGAGGCCGCGGGCAGCAGCGCGAGGGAGGGCGGCGTCGTCGTGCGCGTGCGGGACTGGGCGAGGCGCGCGGGGCTCCGCGACAGGGCCCGGATCACCGTCAAGCGTGCGCGCGTCCTGGCCTACCGCGCGATCCGCGCGATCTGGCGGGGGCTGCGGTCGATCGGTCCGGGCATCGCTTCGGCGCGCGGCGGGTTCGCCCGGCGCTGGCGCCGGTCGCTCCAGTTCCGCACGGTGCTCATCACGCTCGTGCTCACATTCGTCTCGTTCATGGCCGTGGGCGCATACCTCTCGAACCAGATCGCGAACAACCTGTTCCAGGAGCGGCTCACCCAGGCGGAGGTGCAGACGCGGCAGTCCGTCCAGCAGGTCCAGGAGACGTTCGATGGCGCGCAGGTCACCGATCAGCAGGGCGTCCTCAAACTCGTCAACGACACGCTGAACCAGCTTGAGGCCCGCGAGTCCGGAACGCCGCGCCAGTACGTGTTCCTCGCGGTGCCGAACCAGGACCAGCCCCGCAACCGCTGGGTGGACTCCCGCGCCTCCTACCTGCGCACCGAGAACGACATCCCGCAGGCCCTCCGCGACGCCGTCCAGCACTCCCAGCAGGAGCAGTACTGGCAGTCCATCCCGCTCACGGTGGACAACCGGATCCATCCCGCGATCGCGGTGGGGAACAAGGTCAGCTTCGGGGGAACGGTGTACGAGCTCTACCTCATCTACGACATCGACAGCGCCCAGCAGACCCTCGACGACATGCAGAACGTCCTGTGGTTCGGAGGCCTCTTCCTCCTGCTCCTCATCGGCGCGATCACGTGGATCGTCACGCGCAGCGTCGTGTCCCCGGTGAGCCACGCGGCGGCGGTCTCGGAGAAGCTCGCCGCAGGGCAGCTCGAGGAGCGCATGGCGGTGGAGGGGGAGGACGAGGTGGCCCGCCTCGGCGCGGCGTTCAACCACATGGCGGCCAACCTGCAGGAGCAGATCACGGCCCTCGCGAATCTCTCCCACATGCAGCAGCGCTTCGTCTCGGACGTGAGCCACGAACTCCGCACGCCGCTCACCACGGTGCGCATGGCCGCGGAGGTCCTCTACGACGCGCGCGAGGAGTTCAACCCCGTCACGAAGCGCTCGGCCGAGCTGCTCTACAACCAGGTCGAGCGGTTCCAAGCGCTCCTGAACGACCTGCTCGAGATCTCCCGCTTCGATGCCGGCGCGGCCGTGCTGGACGCGGAGCCCACGGACCTCATCCCGGTGGTCCGCAGCGTCATCGAGACGGCGGCGCCGATCGCGGCCGCGTCCGGATCGGAGGTCCGGTTCTTCACGCGCGTGGCGAGCATCGTGGTCGACATGGACGACCGTCGGATCGAGCGCGTGCTGCGCAACCTGCTGCTCAATGCGCTCGAGCACGGCGAGGGGCGCCCGGTAGAGATCTTCGTCGCCGCCAACGCCGACGCCGTCGGGGTCTCGGTCCGGGACCACGGCATCGGCATGTCCCCGCCCGAGGCGGCGCGCGTGTTCGACCGCTTCTGGCGCGCCGACCCGGCCCGGGCGCGCACCACGGGCGGCTCGGGTCTGGGCCTGTCGATCGCGACCGAGGACGTCAAGCTGCATGGCGGCTGGCTGCAGGCATGGGGGGCGCGCGGCGAGGGCTCGTGCTTCCGCATGACGCTGCCCCTGCGTTCCGGTGGCGCCATCCTGGAGTCCCCGGTCGCGCTCGAGCCGGCGGGGGGCGACGTCGTGCTTGTCGAGGAGCAGGCGACCCGCCCCTTCATGCTGGGAGCCTTCCACCCCGCCGCCCTCCGGGGGCCGGAACTCCCGGAGACGCACGACGGCGCCGGCTCGCCCGCCGCAGACGGCGAACCCGCCGCTCCGGCGAAGGGGGAGGAGCCGTGAGCCGTACGATCCGCGCGGTGCTTGCCGCGCTGGCGGCGATTGCCGTGCTCGCAGGCTGCGCCCAGATCCCCACGAACAGCGCCGTGGGCAAGAGCAAGGACAGTGCGGTCACGCTCGGCAACGCGCCCCAGTACAGCCCGCCAGGCCCGCGGGACGGGGCCACGCCGCAGGCGACGATCGACGGCTTCTTCAATGCCGGCAGCGGCTACCAGAACGACTTCACGGTTGCGCGGCAGTTCCTCGCGCCCGCGCAGGCCGTCTCGTGGAAGCCGAGCAACCGGACGCTCGTGTACCGCGGGAGCCCCACGGTCGTGGCCACCGGTCAGGAGAACGAGTACCGCTACGAGTTCGACCTCGCGTACTCCGTGGACGCGGAGGGCATCGCCACACCCTTCCCCGCGGGGACCAAGGAACACATCGATGTCGCGCTCTCCCAGGTGGACGGCCAGTGGCGCGTGTCCAAGCTCCCGGACGGCACGGCGATCCCGGAGGCGACGTTCAAGGACCTCTACAAGCCGTTCGCGCTGTACTTCTACGACCCCTCGTTCACGACTCTCGTGCCGGACGTGAGGTGGTTCATCGACAACTCCGGCGTCGCGAAGTCCCTCGTGAGCGCGCTCATCGCCGGGCCGGCGCCGTACCTGCGCACAGCGGTGGCGACGGCCTTCCCCCAGGGCATCCGGCTCGAGCGCGAGTCGGTGCCGATCGTGGACAACACGGCCCAGGTCGACCTCACCGCCGAGCTCCGGGACGCGTCCTTCACCGACCGGCAGCGGATGCACAATCAGCTGGTGCGGACCTTCTCGGGCATCAGCTCCGTGGTGTCCGTCACCCTGCAGACCAACCAGAGCGATGTCTCCCTCGAGGACCCGACCACCGGCAAGCCCGCTCCTGAGCCGATCGTCGACCCCAAGGTCCCCTCGTGGCAGGTCGGCGTGGCCGGCGGCGAACTGGTCCAGTACGCGAACCGGCAGGCGGCCCGGATCGACGGGCTGCGCAGCGTGGCGCAATTCGGCCCGCACGCGCCGGCGGCCGCCGTGTCCCAGCACCTCTACGCCTTCATCGGTGCTGGGCCCGCGCTCTACTCCGTCATGCCGAACGAGGCGCCCCGGCTTCTCGACTCGAGGACCACGCTCAGCCCTCCGTCCATCAGCCCGTTCGACTGGGTCTGGACGGCGGGTCCGGGCGGGGACGGCGGCACCGAGGTCGTCGCATACAAGCCCGTGGGCATCGCGGAGGGAGCCGAGGTCCCGAAGGTCGTCCTGAGGCCCGCATGGTTGACGGGCCGGACCGTCGAGGAGCTCAGGATGTCCCGTGACGGGACGCGCGCCCTCGTGCTCTCGAGCCAGGGAGGCACGACCGCCCTGCAGCTGGCGGGCGTCGTCCGCGCGGCGGACGGCACCCCGCGGGATCTCACGACCCCGATCACGCTCACCACCACGGAGAAGAACCCGCGGCGGGCCGTCTGGGTGGATGAGACCACGATTCTCGTCTCCGGGGTGTCTGCTAGCGACCCGGTCACGCCGGAGCTGGTCAGGCTCAAGGGCGGCGACCCGACCGAGCTCCCGCCGCTGGCCGGGATCCAGTCGGTCTCGGCCGGAAACGGCGAACAGGAGATCTACGCCCAGACCGCGTCCGGGGTCTTCGCGCTCGTCCGCACAACCTGGACCGAGCTCGGCAAGGGGGTCGAGGGGCTGTCCTTCCCGGGGTAGGCCGTCGCGCGCCGGAGGACGTGCGCTGTCCACATAGCCCCTTCGGGGGTGGCGTCCCTGCGGTGGCAGGAGAAGGCTCGTTGCCATGGACACTCCGGGCCGGATCAGGAGCGCGGGCCGGCATGCGGGCCGGCCTCGCAGCAGCATGGCCCGGCTGGTCGACGGACTTGCTGCGGCCGCGGGGGAGCTCCTCGGGCTCGTTGTGCCGGTGGAATGCGCGGCCTGCGGGTTCCCCGACGTCCAGCTGTGCCCCGCCTGCAGGCGGCGACTGAGGGCGCTGACCGCCCGGCCGCGCCGCGTCGAGGCCCACGCGCCGGCGCTCGTCGAGGTGGGTGGGCGCGTCCTGCTGCCGGCGGTGTCCGCAGGGCCGTACCGAAATGAGCTCTCCCTTGCAGTCCTGGCGTTCAAGCGCCACGGGAGCGCCGCTATTGCGGCCGAGCTTGCCGCGGCCCTCGCACGGGCGCTCAAGGCCGCCTCCGGATCCTGCGGTGGGGGTGTCCTCCTCGTCCCGGTGCCGACCAGTCAGGCCGCCTTCCTCCGCAGGGGCTTCGACCCCCTGACGCTGCTCATGGCCCGGGTCCGCCGCGACGGGCGGCTCCCGCCAGGAACTGCGTGGGTCGATGCGCTCGAGCCTCGGCGCCGGGGCCCGGGAGAACGGGCCGCCAGCCTGTTCGTCGGCGCCCTCCACGGTGGCGGGGCGTCGCAGAAGGGGCTGGGCCGCTCCCAGCGCCGGTCCCGCGTCGCCGGCTCGCTGGCCGCGCGCCCTCGCGTGCGGGTGCGTCGGCGGCGCTGCCTCATCGTCGACGACGTCCTGACCACCGGCGCGACGGCACGCGAGGCGGCGAGGGCGCTTGAGGCGGCGGGCGGCGTCGTCGTCGGCGTCGTGACGCTCGCCTATGTGCCGCTGCCTGAAGCCGAGAATCCCGGCGCGCCGGGTACGCTCCCAGCGGACATGCAGGATTCGATGACAACGGGGGATGAATAAACGGTGACTATCCACTAACGTCAGTGGTAGGTCCAAAGCCAGAAGGACCTGTCGATAGCGGCTCAGGAAAGGGGCTCGACTGTCTGACGACGGAGCCCCTGGGAGGCCGACATCGGGCCGAATTCAGAAGTATCTGGAGGGCACCATGGAGTTCAACATCAGCGGACGCAACCTGACAGTGTCGGATCGCTTCCGCGAGTACGCGAGCGAGAAGCTCGAGAAGATCGAGTCGCTGGCCGAGAAGGTCCAGCGCGTCGATGCCAAGTGCTCCAAGCAGAACAATGCAAAGTCCGGTCTCGACCAGCTCACCGTCGAGCTGACCGTCACCGGACGGGGGCCGGTGATCCGGGCCGAGGCCACTGCTCCGGACAAGTTCGCAGCGTTCGATCTCGCGTACGGCAAGCTCCTCGAGAGGCTTCGGCGAGCCAAGGACCGGCGCAAGGTCCACCATGGCAAGCACACTCCCGTAGGTGTCAACGCGGCCACCGCGTCGCTGCCCGTGGTGAGCGGAAGCACGCCGATCTACGCTGAACACGCCCTCGACGTGGGCGGCCAGAGCGAAGAGGCGCCGTCGCCGTACGAGGTCGAGAACGACATCCCGGCGGGAGACTCGCCCGTCCTGATCCGGCGGAAGGTCTTCCCCGCCGCGACGCTCAGCCTTGACGACGCCGTGGACAACATGGAGCTCGTCGGCCACGACTTCTACCTGTTCATCGACGCGGACACGAACACCCCCTCCGTCGTGTACCGCCGCCGTGGATGGACCTACGGTGTCATCAGCCTCGACCAGGCCTGCGAGCCCGGTGTGACGAAGGTCGAGGAGAAGATTCTCGCCTACCGCTCGAACGATGCGGGTGCGGTTGTCTCCTGACGGATCGGCGGCTTCCACCAGAGGTGTGGCGGCCCAAAGCGCAGCGGCGGTCCCCGGTGGGGCCGCCGCTGCGGCGTGCTGCGCCAGAGTGGGTGGCCGCGAGCGCGGCCCGGGCGCATGACGCCGCGCCTCACCCTCGCGCAGGCGCGCCGCATGGCCCTCGCTGCCCAAGGGCTGCACCGCCCGCGACCCTCTTCTCCGGCCACGGGGCGGTCCCTCGCGCGGACCTTCTCGCGCCTCCAGGTGGTGCAGATCGACTCCGTCAACGTGCTCACGCGCAGCCATTACCTCCCGTTCTTCTCGCGTCTCGGACCCTACGACCGGGCGGCGCTCGACCGGCTCTCGTCGCGGAGCCCACGCCGTATGGTCGAGTACTGGGCACACGAGGCCAGCTTCGTCCGGCCTGAGCACTTCGAAGCCCTCAGGGCATGGCAGCGGCGCAAATGGGTCGGTGCCCACGGGATGGATCCCGGAGCCCGATCCGAGCTGGCGGAGCGGATCCTTGCCGTGCTGGCCACGAGCAGGCCCCTGACCGCCGCCGCCCTCACGGAGCGGCTCGGCCACGTCGAGGAGCGTCGCCGGGACCAATGGGGGTGGAACTGGAATGCCGTCCAGCATGTGCTGGGCTCGCTCTTCGAAGACGGCCTCGTCAGCTCGGCCGGAAGGACGTCGTCATTCGAGCGCCGCTACACGCTCGCTCAGGCAATCCTGCCGGGAGCATCGATGCCGCAGGAGGGCGCGCGGGCCGGCTACGCGCGCGCCGGGGGGCCGGACGATGGTCTGCGCCTCCTCACCCGGGCGGCCGTCCGAGCGCACGGGATCGGGAGCGCGCGGAGCATCGCCGACTACTTCCGCCTCCCCGTCCGGCCCGTCGAAACGGTGCTCGGGGAGCTCATCGCGACGGGAGAGGTCGAGCTGGTGGAGGTCCACGGATGGGCCGGGCCGGTCTACAAGGATTCCGCGGCGATCCTGCCGCGCGGGGCAGAGGCCCGCGCGCTGCTGAGCCCCTTCGATTCGCTCGTGTTCGAGAGGCGCCGGCTCGAGCGGCTCTTCGGCTTCCGCTACCGGATCGAGATCTACACGCCGGCACCACGGCGCGAGTACGGCTACTACGTGCTCCCCTTCCTCCTGCGGGACACCGTAGCAGCGCGGGTCGACCTCAAGGCAGACCGGGCGGGCAGGTCGCTGCTCGTCCACGCGGCGCATGGCGAGCCGGAGGCCCCGCCGGACACCGCCGTCGAACTCGCCGCCGAGCTCCGCCTGCTCGCCGACTGGCTCGAGCTCGACGACGTGAAGGTCGCCGAGCGCGGGAATCTGGCCCCAGCACTCGGGAGGGCCGTGGCCCGAGGGGCCTGAGCGGGGAACCCGCGCGTCGTTCCGCGCGTGTCTCCCGTAGACTGTTTCCCGCCGCAGCGCGCGCCAGTGCTGCTGCCCACGCCATTGACAAGGGAGCGAAAGCCACGTGGCAAACCTTCTCGAGAAACTCCTGCGCTCCGGCGATCGCCGGACCCTCAAGCAGCTGCGTGTCTACGCAGACGCCATCAACGCGCTCGAGGACGAGTTCAAGGGCTTCACCGACGCGGAGATCCGTGGCGAGACGGATCGGCTTCGTGAGCGCCACGAGGACGGCGAGAAGCTCGACGACCTGCTCCCCGAGGCCTTCGCGGCCGTGCGCGAGGCGGCGGGCCGCACCCTCGGGATGCGGCACTTCGACGTCCAGCTCATGGGCGGGGCGGCGCTGCACCTCGGCAACATCGCCGAGATGAAGACCGGCGAGGGCAAGACCCTCGTCGCGACGGCCCCGGCATACCTCAACGCGCTGTCCGGCAAAGGCGTGCACGTCGTCACCGTCAACGACTACCTCGCCGAGTACCAGTCGGAGCTGATGGGCCGCGTCTACCGGTTCCTGGGCGTCTCGAGCGGCTGCATCCTGGCCAACATGGATCCGGCCGAGCGCAAGAAGCAGTACGACGCCGGCATCACCTACGGCACCAACAACGAGTTCGGCTTCGACTACCTCCGCGACAACATGGCGTGGGACAAGGGCGAGCTCGTCCAGCGGGGCCACCACTTCGCGATCGTCGACGAGGTCGACTCGATCCTCATCGACGAGGCAAGGACCCCGCTCATCATCTCCGGCCCCGGCCAGGGCGACGCGAACCGGTGGTACTCGGAGTTCGCGAAGCTCGCGCTTCGGCTCGGCGAGGGCGACTACGAGGTCGACGAGAAGAAGCGCACCGTCGGCGTCCTCGAGCCGGGCATCGAGAAGGTCGAGGACTACCTCGGCATCCACAACCTCTACGAGTCCGCCAACACGCCCCTCATCGGGTTCCTCAACAATGCCATCAAGGCCAAGGAGCTCTTCAAGCGGGACAAGGACTATGTGGTGCTCGAGGGCGAGGTGCTCATCGTCGACGAGCACACCGGCCGCATCCTCCCCGGGCGCCGCTACAACGAGGGCATGCACCAGGCGATCGAGGCCAAGGAGGGCGTGGAGATCAAGGCGGAGAACCAGACCCTCGCCACGGTCACCCTGCAGAACTACTTCCGCCTCTACGAGAAGCTCTCCGGCATGACCGGAACTGCGGAGACCGAGGCCGCCGAGTTCATGAGCACGTACAAGCTGGGCGTCGTGCCGATCCCGACCAACAAGCCGATGGCACGCATCGACCAGCCCGACCTCGTCTACAAGAACGAGGTGGTCAAGTTCGAGGCCGTGGTGAAGGACATCTCCCGCCGCCATGCGACGGGCCAGCCCGTCCTCGTGGGCACTACGAGCGTCGAGAAGAGCGAGTACCTCTCGAAGGCCCTCGCGAAGGTGGGCGTCCGGCACGAGGTGCTCAACGCCAAGAACCACGCACGTGAGGCCGCGATCGTCGCGCAGGCCGGGCGTAAGGGCGCAGTCACTGTCGCGACCAACATGGCAGGCCGCGGCACTGACATCATGCTCGGTGGCAACGCCGAGTTCATGGCTGTAGCGGACCTCGCGGCGAAGGGCCTCGACCCTGAGGAGAACTCGGCGGACTACGAGGCTGCCTGGCCGGGCGCACTGGCCTCTGCGCACGAGGCGGTCAAGGCCGAGCATGAGGAGGTCCTCAGGCTCGGCGGGCTCTACGTGCTCGGCACCGAGCGCCACGAGTCGCGGCGCATCGACAACCAGCTCCGCGGGCGCTCGGGCCGCCAGGGCGACCCGGGGGAGTCGCGCTTCTACCTCTCGCTCACCGACGACCTCATGCGCCTCTTCGGTACCGGCGGTGCGGAGCGACTGATGGCCTCGAGCCTGCCCGACGACACGGCGCTCGAGTCCAAGATGGTCTCCCGCGCCATCCAGTCCGCCCAGGCCCAGGTCGAGGGCCGCAACGCCGAGCAGCGCAAGAACGTCCTCAAGTACGACGACGTGCTCAACCGCCAGCGCGAGGCCATCTACGGCGACCGCCGTCGGATCCTCGAGGGCGACGACCTGCACGAGAAGGTCCAGTTCTTCCTCGAGGACACCCTCACGGCGATGATCGACTCCGCCACCGCCGAGGGCAATGGGGACGACTGGGACTTCCACGCGCTGTGGACGAACCTGCGCACGATCTTCCCGATTTCGATCACTCCCCAGGACGTCATCGACGAGGCCGGCGGCAAGCCGCGAGTCACCGTCGAGATGCTCAAGGAAGAGGTCATCTCCGACGCGAAGCTCATCTACGCCAACCGGGAGGCGCAGATCGGTCCGGACACGATGCGCGATGTCGAGCGCAGGGTCGTGCTCTCGGTCATCGGCCGCAAGTGGCAGGAGCATCTCTACGAGATGGACTACCTCAAGGAGGGCATCGGCCTGCGCGCCATGGCCCAGCGCGATCCGCTCGTGGAGTACCAGCGCGAGGGCTTCGGCATGTTCCAGAGCATGATGGAGGGCATCCGCGAGGAGTCGGTCGCCTTCCTGTTCAACCTCGAGATCCAGCCAGCGGACGGCTCGCAGGCGCAGGAGGAGGCGCCGGCCCTGCCGGCTCAGCTGCAGTACTCGGCGCCTGCTGAGGACGGCTCGACCGAGACGCACGTCGAGCAGTCACGGCCCAAGGCATCCCAGAACGGCGGAGGCCGCCGTCAGGCTGGGGCGACCGGGTCCGGGCAGAAGCCCAATGGGTCCAAGCAGGGGCAGTCGAAGCCGTCGTCAAAGGGTGTCCCGGGGCGGCGCTCCAAGCGCTGATCGGCAGGCGCCGGGCTTCGTCGCCCGCTGATCGAAGAGGCGGCCCGTCCCTGTCTGGGGCGGGCCGCCTCGTCGTTCCGGGCCCGCGGTGATGGATCGTCACCGGGCGCGTCCCCGTCTCGTCAGCCGATCTCGAGGGCTGTGACCTGCCAGCTGTCCCGGCTCGTCGCCTCAAGGCGGAGGGCCACCGCGCGGCATCGCACGGCGTCGGCCACGACGACGGCGGCCTCGTAGACGCCTGGTTCAACGAGGGACGCGTGCGCGGCCTTGACCACCGCGGCCCGGTGCACGAGCGCGAGCCGTCCGGTCCCCTTCCCCGCCGCCCCCGCGGGGCTCCGAGGGCGGCTCAGGTCCGCACGCAGCTGGACCGGGCCGAGGAGGTCGCGGTGGAGCCAGGGGGCCAGCTGCGCAAGCGGCCGGTTCCCCGCGAGGACCTCCATGACGGCCCTCGTGATGGCCGATGCGAGCTTGCGCACCTCGTCGGCCTCCTTCGGCGACGGGACGGCGTGCAGGCGGCGGAGCGGACGCACCACCGGATCGGGAGCGAGAGCGGCGCTGCCGTCCGTGCGAAGGCCGGACGTCGGGGCGGGGTCCGGCTCGGCCACCGGCTTCGGCCGGTGGAAGCGGATCACGTCTGCGGTGCGGGGACCGCTCTCAACGAAGTGCGGCAGGGCGCGTGGCTGGCGCGTGGATGCCCCTGGGCCCTTCGCGGGGAACCCGGTGGAATCAGGGGCACGGCCTACGAGTGAAGCGGTCATGGCGGTGATCCTTTGTCAGTGTCGGCCGCACGAGGGTGTGCGGCAGGGAAGCGGGGCGCGTGTGGGCAGCGTGCAGGGAGAGTGGGGTGCTGTGGGGAGGGCCGCCATCGGATGGGGCCTAGGTGGCAGGTCAGCCCGGCGGCACGAGGAGAGCACCTGGTTGGATGACGTTGGGGTCGTCCCCGATGAGACCCGCATTCGCGTCGTACCACGCCGGCCACGATTCGGCGATCTGCAGGTCGCTGACGCCTGGACCGAGATGCCTCGCGACAATGGACCACAGGGTGTCGCCCGGCCGCACCTCGACGGGCCGCGGTCCCGTCGTGCTCCTCGTGGGCTGGCGGACCAGCGGGCCGGGATCAGCGGGCAGTGCCGCCGGCACCCATGCGGCCTGGGGAAGGGGGTCGCGCGACGCAGCGGGGAGCAGCTTGTCGATCGAAGGGGCCCCTGCTGACGGAACGGTGCCGGGGACCGGGACGGGGCCGCTCCAGTGGGGAATCGCCGCCGGGGACGGCGGCAGGGGAGACGAGGGCGAAAGCGTGGACGAGGGTACGAGGGATGCCGCCGGAGCCGGAGCCGGAGCCGGAGCAGCCGCGGGCGACGCGGCGAGCGCGGACGGGGCAGTCGGCGCGATGGCACTCTCACCTGCCGTCAAGGCGGGAGGGATCACATATGGGGTCTGCCCGGCGTTCGGCACTGCGGGCTGCCAGGCCGGGTCCGGGAGCCCTTGGGCGTGGGCGGCTGGCGTCGAGACGAGGCTGATCCCGAGCAGGGCCAGCGCGAGCCGGCGCATGAACGCCGGCGCGAAGGCCCCGGTTGTCCGGGCCGCGCGGTGGGCGCCGGCCACCACGAGGAGCGCTGAGCTGATCGCGAGGGCCGCGGACAGGAGCCACCACGCGACGACGGCGAGGCCCACGAGGCTCGCCAGGAGCCCGAGGAGGACATCCACGCTGAGCCACTGTGCGCCGTCGAGCGCCACCGGATCGATGCGCAGCCAGTCTCCGGACCCGCCCGGCGCGACGTTGCCGGCGAGGGCCTTGCCCGCGACGACGAGCACCGCTCCCAGCGCAAGGACCGCTGCGGTGACGAGCGCGTCCGCAGCGATCTGCTGTTGCCGTGTGTTCTCCATGTGACCCCCCGGTCTGTGTGGCCGCCGAACGGCCGTTCCTCACAATTGGATGCGTTTTGATGTCGTTTGATAACGCTGAACCTAGTTTGAGCACGGAGTGAGGAGATTGTCCAGTAAAACGTGGCTTTGAGACGGATTGACCGTGGGCGGCCTGTCTACCTAAGGTGATCGGCATGCGCTGGGACAACCTATTCGCCGACTTGGAGGGCCAGTTGGCCGCGGCCGGGAGGCTCGACCTCGAGGCGCAGGTGGCCGAGCTCGTGCGGGCCGAGCAGGCCGCGGTGCCCCTTGCTGACCGCCTGCGTGGCCACGGCACGGCAGCGCTCGACGTCGAGCTCAGGGGAAGGCTGCGGTTCCGCGGGACTCCGCGGCAGATCGCGGACGAGTGGTTCGTCCTCGAATGCGGGCAGCACGGCGTTCTGGTGCCCGCCAGTGCGGTGGTGACGGTGTCGGGCCTCGGGCGGCGGGTGCACGCGGAGCGGTCGACCGTGCGGCGGACGCTGTCCATGGCATCAGGCCTGCGCGCCCTCGCGCGCGACCGCACCGTCGTGACGGTCTTCCTCGATGGCGGGGGCGGCGAGCCGACTGCACTCGCCGGCACGATTGACACGGTGGGCGCGGACTACCTGGAGCTCACGCCGGTCCGTTCCGCCGGCGGGCACCGGGCCGGCATGACCGCGGTGCGCCTCGGCGCGATCCTCGCCGTGCGCTCTGGCGGCTGAGCGGGAGCCCGCCGGCCGGCGATTGCTACGAGCGGGCGCGGCGGTTCTCGGCCAGCGTCCGCTCGGCCTTGGCATAGCTCTCCTGGATGTACTCCTCGAGCTTGACGTCCTCGACGCGCCATTGCCCGCGTCCACCCACCTGAATGGCCTTGAGCTCTCCGCTGTGCACGAGGGCGTAGGCCTGCGCCGAGCTGATCTGGAGCTGCTCGCACACGTCGGCGAGCGTGAGGAAACGTGGCATGGACACATTCTGCCACCTGTGACCCACAGAAGATATCGTTTGATGCGGTTATCAACAGTTTGATGTGGTTTGCTCCAGTGTGACTTGGGATGCGCGGCCCGCCCGGACACAATGGCGCAGGGGGGCCGGTCCGCGGCCTGCGACTGGAGGGGAACTGCAATGCCTGCTGCCGAGAACGCGCCGGGTGCCCGGCTCACGAGGCCGTCTTGGAAGGACCCGCGCCTCCTGGTGGGAATCCTCCTCGTCCTCGCCTCGATCGCCGGGGTCGTCGGCCTCGTCGACTCGGCGAACCGCACCGTCGGGGCCTACGCGGCCAAGGAGGACATCGCCGTCGGCCAGGCAATCGATGCGAGCCGCCTCGTGCGGGTGGACGTCAGGCTCGGGGACGCCGAGGGCCGGTACCTGGCCGCAGGGACGGTGCCGGAGGGCAAGGTGGCGCTCCAGCGCGTGGCCAAAGGCGACCTCGTGCCGGCCTCGAGCCTCGGCGAACCGCAGGCCGTGGACCGCAAGCCCGTCTCGATCGGCATCTCCCAGCCTCTCCCCGCAGAGGCGACCGTCGGCACGCGGGTGGACGTGTGGGTGGCCCTCCCGGACGGGCGCAACGGATTCTCCGAGCCCCGCCTGCTCGTGCCGGGCGCCGAGATCGCGCACATCGAGGCATCCTCCTCCACACTCGGGGGCAGCCGGGAGACGCACGTGCTCGTGCTCGTCGACGACCCCAAGCTGCCCCAGGTGCTCGGCGCCCAGGCGAACAGCGCCAAGGTGTCCCTCGTCTGGAACCCGGCGGGCGGCCCGCGATGAGCATCCCAGTCGTGACCGTCGGGGCCGGCCAAGCCGAGCTGGTCGGCTCCCTCGAGCGGCTCCACGGTCCCGTCACCGTGGTGCGCCGATGCTCGGAGCTGGCCGAGCTCGTCGCCGCCTGCCAGACCGGGCTGGCCAGGGCGGCCGTGGTGGCGGGCGGCACCGCGGACCTCACCGCGACGCTCGCCGATCGGCTCGCCTCGGTCGGTGTCGGCCTCGTGGGCCTCAGCGACGACGCCGCCGAGCGCGACCGTCTCACGGCCCTCGGCATCCTCGCAGCCCCCGAGGCGATCGCCGCCCCCGACCTGGCCGCACTCATCGGTGGCGCCGTCGAGGAGGCGGCCCGACGCGCGGGCGCCGGCCCTTCGTCGTCGTTCGGGCTGGCCGGCGCCCGCCCGCTGCCGATGCCGCCCGAGGCCGCGACGGCCGACCCCGCCCCCGGACCGGGGCGGCAGGGCGAGATCCTCGCGGTGTGGGGGCCGATCGGTTCACCGGGGCGCACCACCGTGGCGATCAACTGCGCCGCCGAACTCGCGGCGGCCGGGCGGAGCGTCATCCTGGTGGACGCGGACACGTACGGTGCGTCGGTCGCGGGCGCACTGGGGCTCCTCGACGATTCAGCCGGGGTGGCCCAGGCCTGCCGGCTTGCAGATCAGGGGCTGCTCGACCCGGCCGCACTCGAGCGGGTCGCGACGCCGGTCATCACGGGAGGCGGGGCCATGCGGGTCCTCACGGGGATCACCCGCGCTGACCGCTGGTCGGAGCTGCGGTCGGCGGCCTTCGGCACGGTGCTCGAGCGATGCCGCGAGGTCGCGGAGACCGTGATCGTGGACACGGGATTCTGCCTCGAGGCGGACGAGGAGCTCAGCTTCGACACCATGGCGCCCCGGCGCAACGGCGCCACGCTGCGGGCCCTCGAGCTGGCCGATCGGGTGCTTGCCGTCGGTGCCGCGGACCCGGTGGGGATGCCCCGGCTGGTCCGTGCTCTCGCGGAGCTCGAGGTGGCCGTACCCGGATCTGCGCCGACCGTGGTGTTCAACAGGGTGCGTGCGTCGACAGTGGGCCGCTTCCCGGAACGAGCGCTGCGTGAGGCCTGGGAGCGCTTCGGTCCAGGCCTGCCGGTTTCGGCGATGCTCCCGCACGACGACGCGTCGGCGGACGCCGCTCTCCTCAACGGGCAGGTCCTGCTCGAATGCGCCCCCGAGTCTGGCCTGCGGCGCAGCATCGCAGGGCTCGTATGTGCAGAAGAACAGCAGAATCGAAGATTCGCTGGACGACGCGCCAAACCTCCGGCGAGCATGCCGCGCTAGGCTCGGGTCAGAGGGCTGCGAGGTGGCAGCCACGTCCCCTGGAGGCGAGCCAGCGTGTCTACCGGTACTGCCCAGCAGACCCCGTTCCCGTCAGCGGACCAGGAATCCCAGTTCCTGGCCGACTACTACGAGCACGTGGCCGAGGAGGACAAGCAGGCATACCCGGCCGAGGCCCTCGCCGATCGGGCGCGGCAGCACTGGGCGGTCGCCGAGGGCCGCGAGACCGGTACCGCGAACGTCGTCATCGCCGACGAGGGAAGCCGCAGCGTCGTCTACATCGTCACGGACGACATGCCGTTCCTCGTGGATTCGGTGAGCGCGGAACTAGTTCGTCAAGGCGTTCCCATCCACCTCGTGGTCCACCCCATGCTGGTCGTGAGCCGGCGGAAGGACGACGGCGCGATCGTCTCCGCGAGCCGCGTGCCCGCGCAGTGGGGAATGACGAGCGGCGACACGGCCACGATGCCGCAGCTGAGCGCACTCGTGGGCGACGGCGATAACGCCTCCCACATCGAGTCCTGGATCGCGGTCGAGATCAACCGTGCGTCTTCCGCGATGAAGACGTCCCTGATCGACGGCATCCGCCGGGTCCTCGGGGATGTCAGGGCAGCCGTCGAGGACTGGCAGCCCATGCGCACCAAGGCGCTGGAGATCGCCGAAAGCCTCGGCTCGGTCGCCGGGGCCGAGGACATCCCCGACCTCAGGTCGACCCAGGAGCTGCTCCGGTGGCTCGACGCGGGCAACTTCACCTTCCTCGGGTACCGCGAGTACGACCTGAAGTCTGTGGCCGGGGAGGACGTGCTCGAGCTCGTCGAGGGCAGCGGGCTGGGCCTGCTGCGCGGAGAGGGATCGCACGCGCTCCAGCACCTCACCGCGGAGGGCCAGGCGCACGCCCGCGAGCGGCGCGCCCTGAACATCACGAAGGCGAACTCCCGCAGCACCGTCCACCGCCGGACCTACCTCGACTACATCGGCATCAAGCGCTTCGACGCCGAGGGCCAGGTCGACGGGGAGCGCCGCTTCATCGGCCTCTTCGCCTCGAGCGCGTACACCCAGTCCGCGCGGACCGTCCCGATCGTCAAGGACAAGATCGAGACGGTCATGCGCGCCTCCGGCTTCCCGGCCGATTCGCACTCGGGCAAGGACCTGCTCGCCATCCTCGAGACGTACCCGCGCGACGAGCTCATGCAGATCGACACCGAGACCCTGCTTGACACCGTCACCCGGATCCACCGCCTCCAAGAGCGCCGCCGGACGCGGCTCTTCCTCCGTCCGGACATCTATGGCCGGTTCATGAACGCTGTGGTGTACCTGCCCAAGGACCGGTACAACACGACGGTGCGCCGCCGCATCGAGAAGGAGCTCGAGAAGGAGTTCCATTCGTCGTCGATCGACTACGACTCGCAGATGAGCGACTCCGTCCTCGCCCGCCTCTACTTCAGGATCCGCCTTCCCAAGGACACGGAGTCGGCACCATTGGACCTGAAGTCGGTCGACCGTGAGGCGCTCGAGCAGCGGCTCGTCACCGCGACGCGCTCCTGGAGCGAGGGAATCGCCCAGGTCCTGCATGAAAACCGTCCTCTGGATGCCGCCGAGCACCTCGCCGCGGTGTGGGGAGAGGCGTTCCCCGCGTCCTACCGCGTGGACTTCAGCATTGAGGACGCCCTCCAGGACATCACGCGCTTCGAGGCGTACGCTGCCGAGCGCGCGTCCGCCGCGGCGGCCGGGGCAGAGGTCTCCGAGCGGCCCGTCGTCCACGTCTACCTGCCCCAAGGGGACGTCGAGTCCCTGGAGGAGGACGCCCGCGTCAAGCTCTACCTGTTCGAGCCCAAGAGCCTGAGCCAGATCCTGCCCTACTTCCACAACCTCGGCCTCGAGGTCCTCGACGAGCGCCCGTTCGAGATCGAGACGGGCGATTCCCGCGAGTTCTTCCTCTACGACCTCGGGCTCAAGTACCCGGCAGGCGTCGACCCGGTCAAGACGGGCGACCTCCTCGCCGAGTCGTTCGGGCAGTCGCTCGCGGGGGAGACCGAGTCGGACAGCATCGACCGGCTCGTGCTGCGTGAGGGCCTCCGATCGCGAGAGGCGCAGATGCTGCGCGCGTACGCGAAGTACATGCGCCAGATCGGCAACATGAACTCGTTCGGCTTCGTGGCCGACACGCTGCTGGCCAACGCCGATGTGACGCGTGGGCTCGTGGCCTATTTCGAGGCGCGCTTCGATCCTGCCCTCGGCGACGCCGAGCGGAGCGAACGCACGGGCCGCCTCAAGGAGGGGCTGACCCGTTCGCTCGAACAGGTCCCGACGCTCGACGCCGACCGCCTCCTGCGAATGTTCATCAACCTCATCGAGGCGACCGTCCGTACCAACTACTACCTCGGCAAGCCGTACCTGAGCTTCAAGCTGCGACCTGAGCAGATCGAGGGCCTGCCCTCCCCGAAGCCTGCGTACGAGATCTGGGTGTACTCGCCTCGGGTCGAGGGCGTCCACCTGCGGTTCGGCAAGGTGGCCCGCGGTGGGCTGCGCTGGTCCGATCGGCGGGAGGACTTCCGCACCGAGATTCTCGGACTCGTCAAGGCCCAGGTCGTCAAGAACGCGGTGATCGTGCCGACCGGTGCGAAGGGCGGCTTCTACGCCAAGCGACTGCCGGACCCGTCCCGAGACCGCGCCGCGTGGCTCGCCGAGGGCGTGGAGAGCTACAAGACCTTCATCCGCGGCCTGCTCGACATCACCGACAACCGGGTGACGGTCCTCGCCGCCGACGGCGTGGCGACCGAGCAGGTCCAGCCGCCCGCCGGCGTCGTGCGCCACGACGACGACGACACCTATCTGGTCGTTGCGGCGGACAAGGGGACCGCGAGCTTCTCCGATATCGCGAACGGGCTCTCGCTCGAATACGGCTTCTGGCTCGGCGACGCGTTCGCGTCCGGCGGATCGGTCGGCTACGACCACAAGGCGATGGGCATCACGGCGCGCGGCGCCTGGGAGTCCGTCAAGCGTCACTTCAGCGAGCTCGACCTCGACACCCAGACCGAGGACTTCACCGTGGTCGGCGTGGGCGACATGTCCGGCGACGTGTTCGGCAACGGCATGCTGCTGTCGGAGCACATCCGCCTCGTCGCGGCCTTCGATCATCGGCACGTGTTCCTCGACCCGACGCCCGACGCCGCGGCCTCCTTCGCGGAGCGGCGTCGCCTCTTCGACCTTCCGCGCTCCTCGTGGGACGACTACGACCGTGAGCTCATCAGCGCCGGCGGTGGAGTGTACCCGCGCACGGCGAAGTGGATCCCGGTCTCCGACCAGGTCCGGGTGGCCCTCGGCCTGCCCGAGGGCACGACGCAGCTGAGCGTCAACGACATGCTGCGCGCTGTGCTGCTGGCTCCGGTGGACCTCTTCTACAACGGCGGCATCGGAACCTATGTCAAGGCCAGCACGGAGACGCACAGCGAGGTCGGGGACAAGGCCAACGACGCGATTCGGGTCGACGGCCGTGACCTGCGCGTCAAGGTCGTGGGCGAGGGCGGCAACCTCGGCTTCACCCAGCGTGGGCGCATCGAGGCCGCACTCCAGGGCGTCATCCTGAACACCGACGCGATCGACAACTCCGCCGGCGTGGACACCTCGGACCACGAAGTGAACATCAAGATCTTCGTGGACCGCATGGTCGCGGCGGGCAAGCTCCCCGCCGCGGAGCGCGCCGACTTCCTCCATTCGATGACCGACGAGGTGGGCCGGCTCGTGCTGGCCGACAACATCGACCAGAACATCCTGCTCGTCAACGACCGGGCGAGGGTGGTGGAGGCAAGCCCGAGCTATGAGCGGCTCATGGACTGGCTCGAGGAGGAGGCTGACCTCAACCGGGAGCTCGAGGCGCTGCCGACCACCGCGCAGCTCCACAAGCGGCTCGAGCAGGGCCAAGGCCTGACTGCTCCGGAGCTGTCGGTCCTCGTGGCGTATGCCAAGATCGAGCTGACCGAGGCGCTCCGCGACAGCGATCTCGCCGACGATCCGTGGTTCAAGGAGACCTTGAGGCGGTACTTCCCGGCGGAGCTCGCCGAGCGCTTCGAGGGCGACCTCGATACCCACCCGCTGCGTCGGGAGATCATCGCGACCATCGTGGCCAACGACATGATCAACCTCGGCGGGATCACGTTCGCGTTCCGGACCATCGAGGAGACCAGTGCCGCCCCGTCCGCGGTCGCCAAGGCATTCGTTGCGCTCCGGGAGGTGTACCGGCTCGACGAGATGACCGCGGAGCTCAACGCGCTCCCGGCGTCGTTCCCGACCGAGCACTGGACCGCCGTCCACCTCGACATCCGCCGGCTCCTCGACCGCGCGGTGCGCTGGATCCTGCACGAGGGGACCGCGGGCCAGCCGATTGCGGACCTTGTGGCGAAGTACGGCACCCCGCTCGCCACCCTCCGTGCCAAGCTTCTAGGCTACCTGCGCGGGGAGGACGCCGACCGTGTCGCGGGCTGGCTCGACCGTGCCCGCTCGTGGGGTCTGACGGAGAGACTGGCCCACCGTTGGGCGGAGCTGTTCGAGAGCTATGCGCTCCTGGACGTCGCGCGGATCGCGCAGACCTCGGGCGCCGGCGTCGAGCAGGTGGCCGGCGTGTACTACACGGTCTTCAACCGGTTCCACGTGGACAGCCTGCTCGAGCGGATTACCGCACTGCCGCGGAGGGACCGGTGGGAGGCGCTCGCGCGGGCGGCCCTGCGCGACGACCTCTACAGCACCGTCGCCGACTTCGCCCGCTCCGTCATGGACGCGGCCCCGGACACCCTCGCGCCCGAGGCCCGCCTCGCGGTGTGGGAGGGGGAGAACCGGGAGCAGCTCGACCGCGCTGCTGCGATGTTCGCCGAGGTCAACGCCCTCGAGCGCGACGACATGGCCTCGCTCTCGGTAGCATTGAGGCTGCTGCGGTCGATCGTGCGCCACTGAGCCGTTATCTCGGTCTGGGGCGCTGACACCGGGGCCGCGGGACTTCTCGCGGCCCCGGTGTCGTTCCCGCGGCCCGGCGGGGCGTCCGGGAGGCGGCCGCCCCACGCCGGCGGATCCCACGAGACAAGGCGGTGCAGGTGGCCATCTTCACGGACCCCATCAGGGAGCATGCCGACTTCGGGCCAGGCGACGCCGAGTGGCTGCATCTCCTGGTCGGGGACTGGCAGCTCGTCGCCGACCTGGCGTTCGCCGACCTCGCCCTGTGGTTCCCGGATCCCGACGACGGCTACGTGGCGCTGGCGCATGTGCGTCCATCCACCACGCACACGGTGTTCCATGCGGACTTCGTGGGGGAGCGGATCCGGTCCGATCTGAGGCCGCTCGTGGACAAGGCATGGCAGAGCCAGTCGATCGAGCGGCACCACGACACGAGCTTCAATTCCGAGATGGCCCTGCGCGTCGAGGCGGTGCCGTTCGTGCGCAATGGGCGGACGCTCGCCGTCGTGACGTCCCACCTTGACCTTTCCAGCTCGCGGATGCCGAGTCGTCTCGAGCTCACCTACCGGCAATGCGCCTACGACCTGCTGCGCATGGGCACGCTGGGACTCTGGCCGGACTTCGCCTCCCCCACGGGCTCCCGGCGTGGCGCGCCACGCGTGGGGGACGGCCTCATCCGGCTCGACGCCGAGGGCATCGTCCAGTACGCGAGCCCGAACGGTGTCTCGGCGTTCCGCCGTCTCGGCGGCGTCGAGTCCCTCGAGGGGCGCTCCCTCGCGGAGGTCGCCACCGGACTGCTGAAGGACCGGCGACTCGTGGACGAGACGCTCCCGCTCGTGGTGACGGGGCGGATGCCGTGGCGCAGCGAGATCGAGTCCCGCGGCGTGAGCCTCTCGCTGCGCGCCATCCCGCTGCGGGACGAGCACGAGCGCTTCGGTGCCCTCGTGCTGTGCCGCGATGTCTCGGAGCTCCGCCGCCGCGAGATGGAGCTCGTGACCAAGGATGCGACGATCCGCGAGATCCACCACCGGGTCAAGAACAACCTCCAGACCGTCGCCGCGCTGCTGCGCATGCAGTCCAGGCGCATGAAGAGCGAGGAGGCCAAGCAGGGCCTCGAGCAGGCCATGCGGCGCGTCGCCACGATTGCCCTCGTGCACGAGACCCTGTCCCAGGGGCTCACCCAGACGGTCGACTTCGATGAGCTGATCGGCCGCCAGTTCCGGCTGTCGGCGGAGGTGGCCACGGAGGGCCAGCACGTGGCCACCGAGCGCCGGGGCGAGTTCGGCGAGCTGCCCAGCGACTTCGCCACCCCGCTCGCCCTCGTGATCAACGAGCTTGTCACGAACGCCGTGGAGCACGGCCTCGCTGACAGGTCGGGGACGGTGTGGCTCACGGCGGACCGCCAGAGGGACGCCACGGGCGCCGAGGTGCTCGAGGCCACGGTGGAGGACGACGGCGTGGGGCTGGCTCCCGCCGCGGCGCGGCACGAGGGCCTGGGCCTGCAGATCGTGCGCACGCTCGTGACGAGCGAGCTCGGGGGTTCGATCGACTGGCACCCGCGCGACGGCGGCGGGACAGTGGTCCGCATCGTGCTGCGGCCGGTGCACGAGTGACCGGCCGGATGGACCGGGAGGGCGCGGGCGCTCCGTGAAACGCCTCCGGCCCCGTCAGCGACGCTGACGGGGCCGGAGGCATTTGGTTTCCCGGGCTGGTCTGCCCGGGTGTCAGGAGGCGCGGCGGGCGCGCGCGGCGCGGCGCTTGAGGGCGCGTCGCTCGTCCTCGCTCATGCCGCCCCAGACGCCGGCGTCCTGCCCGCTCTCGAGGGCCCACTGGAGGCACGTGTCCACGACGGGGCAGCGACGGCAGACGCTCTTCGCCTCTTCGATCTGCAGGAGGGCCGGCCCGGTGTTCCCCACGGGGAAGAAGAGTTCGGGATCCTTGTCGAGGCAGGCCGCGCGGTCACGCCAATCCATGGTGGTAGAGCAACTCCGTTCTGAGGGGACGCTCGCTTGTGAAAACATTCACGAGTGCATCCAAAGCAAAGGGGCCTTTCTGGGCCCCGCGGTCAACTTCATTAAGGTTGTCACGTTAACTGGGTGTAAACAAGGGGTCCGGAGGGGGATTCCCGTCCTAAACGGGAGGGATGCGTCACACCCGCGAGGGCCGATCGGCCCGGTTCTGCCGCGTCACGCCCCCGCGCTGCGGGGTGCCCCGGGCTCGGCCGGACAGGCCGCGTCGAGCGGCTGGCGGTATCGTGCGGGTGTGCCCTCAGCAGATCAGAGCTCGGCCGCAGTGCCGGTACCGCGTCCGTGGACGCTCATTGTCCTCGTCGCCATTGTGCTGCTCGAAGCCGCCGTGCTCGCCGGATTCGCAGTGTTCTACGCACTCGCGCTCGCGGCGGGAGATGCGGCAACCTCGCCGGGTGGTGCTGCCTTCACCCTCGTGCTCCTCGCGGCATTCGCCGCGTGGCTCGCCTCGGCCGCGGTCTTCCTCTGGCGTGGGCGGCGTTGGCCCCGCTCGGCCGTCCTCGTCGCGCAGCTCTTCGCACTCACCATCGGCGTGCCCACGCTCACGAGCGGCGTCGTCTCCTTCGGCCTGGCCGTACTGGTCCCTGCCGTGGCCGCGCTCTTCCTCCTCTTCGAACGGCGGGTCCTCGCCGTCACCCAGGGGACCGCACGGCGCCACCCCCAGCAGGGCCCGGGAGAACCGGGAGGACCAGAGGCGGCGCATCCCCAGGATCCGCAGGGCTGACGGCACCGCGGACGACGCCAAGCTGCGTTTCGATCTGGCGGCCCGACACGAGGGCAACGGCCCGCCCGGAAGGGACGCTCGCCGGCACGTCGATGCGCACACCGAAGAAGTCGCCGTCGTTCGGTGAGCGGGGCTGCAGCACGATGCCGGTCCCGCCGTAGCGGGCCCTCACGGCAAGCTGGCACCGCGCAGCCAGGTTCGCGCTGTGCTGCGCGGTCGCCACGATCGAGGCGCCCGCGTCGAGCAGCCGTGCCAGCACATGGTCCTGGTCGGGGTCGAGCCTGTGCGCGTCGTCCACGAGCACGACCGGCGCGCCGTCCACGGAGGGGCCGGTGCGCGCGAGGCGGTCGAGGAGGGACTGCCACGCGCGTGCGCGGTCCTCGCGTCGCGGCGCGAGGAACTCGTGCCGAGGGTTCATGGCGGGCACTGCCTCGATGAACGTCGTCTTGCCCGATGTGGCGCCGCCGAGTACGAGGAGTGCCTCGCCGGGGGCGAGCCGGAGGGAGAGGGGGCGCACCTCGTCGCCCGCGAGGCCGATGACCAGCTCGCCGCTTCGCCCGTCCGGCACGCACTCGCCCGCCTCCGCGTCCGTCAACGCCGCTATGCGGTCGGCGGGCGCGAGGCGGGGGAGCGGATCGATCCGGAACGGGGCAGGCTCGGCCATGGCCCGCCGCCGTCGGCGCGTCATGGGTGCGCCGCCGCTCTGTACCCCGGCCTCCCGGCCCGGGTACTCGTAGCACTGCATGGCGAAGGCCCCGCCCGCAGCGAGAGTCCCTGCCGCCGCGGCACGACCGGCCAGCGCGGGCATAGCGGGCAGCCGCGGCCACGACATGCGCGCCTCCTCGGTCGTGCCGAGAGGGAAGAAGACCCGTGCCGGCATGCCTGAGAAGGCCCGCGACGACGCAAGCTCGCGATGGCCCGCCGCGATGACCGCCAGGCCCGCAGATGCGCCGTCCCGCACGAGTCCGCCCAAGGCCTCCTCGGCCCAGGCGAGGGTGCCCGACCTGAAGGCGGACACCCACGCGCCCCAGGCCGAGACGACGAGCACGAGCGGTGTCAGGCTCGCGCCGTCCCCGCGGGCCAGCCGGTCCGAGCATTCCTCGCTGAGCCTGGCCAGGACGCGGGCGGCCCGCCTCGGCTCGCCGATGCCCACCGATGAGCCCACTCGTGGGTGGTCGCGGAGGAACGCGAGGGACCCGTCCCCGTCGAGGATGTACAGGTGGCGGCACGGACCATCCACCGCGAGCTGCGCTGCCGCCGCAGCCAGCGTCCCGGACACGCCCGACGCCGATGGCCCGACGAGCGCCAGATGCCCATCACGCGCGGGTGCCCATCCCAGGACCGTCGTCCGCTGCTCGTGCGGGAGGTCGACGACGCCGAGCCTCACCTCTGCCCGGTCGATCCCCTGACTCTGCCCACCGCCACCGTCGGGCGAGCCCTGCTCGTGCCACGGCAGGCGGTCGGGGAGCGGCACCGCGAGCGGCGTGCGGACAGGTCCCCCGCCCAGGCCGTCCCACGCCCGGACGGCTGCGGCCACGAGCGGCGCGGCGGCCTCTGCGGGCGTGTGCTGGGCAATCCCCTCCCGGCCGTCGGCGCCGTCTTCGAGCCACGCCAGGGCGTCGGCCACCCGCACGTCCTCGCGCTTGCCCCGAGCGGCTGCGACGCCCAGCGAGGCGGACTGGAACTCGACGGGCGTCCCGCCGCCTACCGAGAGGTAGGCCCTGCCGGGGAGTCCTACCGGGATCCATGCGGCGACGGGGCTCCCCAGCACGTCGCGGGACTCGGAGTCGTGCTGCGTCCGCAGGCCGATGTTGGTGGTCACGTTCGCCCGGATGTCGGCGGAGATCGCCCCCTGCGGACGCTGGGTGGCCATGATGAGGTGCATGCCGAGCGAACGGCCCACGGTGGCGACGCGCATGAGCTCGGAGAGGGCCCCTGCGGCCTCCTCGACGAGCATCCTGAACTCGTCCACGACCACGATCAGGCGCGGCAGGTCGCCACCACCGCCGCGGCGGTGGTAGTCGCCGAGGTCTGCGGCCCGCGCGTCCGCCAGCACCCGTTCGCGCCGCTTGAGCTCCGCCCGGAGCGACGCGAGAGTGCGGTCCATGCCGCCTTCGGCGAGGTCTGTGACCAATCCCACACAGTGCGGCAGGCCGGCGAGGGGCTCGAGACCTGAGCCGCCCTTGAAGTCCACGAACAGGAACGTCACCCGGCTGGGTGCGTGCAGTGCGGCCGCGCCCGCGATCAGGCTCCGCAGCAGCTCCGACTTGCCAGAGCCTGTGGTTCCCGCGACGAGCACGTGCGGGCCCTCCGAGACGAGGTCGAGCGACGCCGTGCCCCCGTCCGTGCGCCCCAGCGGGAGGAGGACCCCGGCCGTGTGGGCCGTCCGCTCCCAGGCCACCGCGATGCCGTCGGGATCGGTTGCCACGAGCTCGTCGAGGCCGCACCGTTCGGGGACACCGGCCTCGTCGCCGGCGGCCGCGCGCCCCGCGGCCCGTCGTGCCGCGGCCTCGAAGGCCGGGGCGGGCACGAGGTCAGGGGCGAACGCGGACGTGGCCCCGGCCGAGCAGAACTGTGCGCGGCCGCCGTTGAGCCGGACCACCGCTTCGGGATTCGGGCCTATGGCCGACGCCGGGCCCACCACGGGCCAGCCGAGCTCGGCCGCGGCCTCCACCAGGTCGGCCCCCGCCCCGTGGAAGGCCACGACCGCGACGGCGGCCCCGCGGCCCGCGCTGTCGAGGGACCCTCGGGTGGTGCCGCGCGGGAGGACCCGGACCCGCGGCAGGTACCGGGCCGCGAGCCTCGTCTCATCGTCGCCGCCCAGGACGAGCAGGCGGATGCCCGCCGCCGCCGGGACGAGGGAGAGCTGGAGCAGGAGCGAGCGCAGGAGCCCCTCGGCCTCCGCGGTGCCCGCCTCCACGGCCAGTCGGGCCGGAAGGGCTACCGTGAACGGAGCATCCGCCAGGACCGGAAGCACGTCTCCCTGGGGCGCCGCCGGCTCCACCACGATGCTGGCGGGCACGCTCGCGGTTCCCAGACGGAGGTGGAGCCCCGCGGTGGTGTCCTGCGCCGTGGCCGGAGGGGTCGCCTCAGCCAGTCCCGGCGTAGGCGCGGGCGCCACGCCGACGGCCCGGGCAAGCAGCCCCGCATCCGGTGCGGTGCGGCGGCGGCGCGCCGCGTCGTCGTCGGCCGCTGCAGCCAGCCTGCGGGCGAAGTCGCGGCGCGCAGACCGCCCCTCGGCCAGCGGGATGAGCGGCGAGACCACCGAGACGGCGGTGAAGGCGAGGAACACCCACATCCCCGTGAGCACGGCCATGCCCACCCCGACGAGGAGCGGCAGGACCACCATGGTGACCGTGGCCGCCTTGCGGGACGGCGGCGCGTGCCGGGCCACCCGCACGGGGGGCGCCGGCCCGCTGCCAGCGGCGGGATCGAGCAGCGGGCCGTCGGCGGCGAACTCGAGCGTGCACGTGCTCGATCCGAGGCGGAACGCCTGGCCGGTGGAGACTCCGGCGCGCTCGACCTTCCGCCTCCCGAGCCAGACGCCGTTGGCGCTGCCGAGATCGCGGAGGACGACGCCGGCGTCCGTCACCTCGATCTCGGCGTGCTCGCGGGACAGATCCGGGTCGGGGAGCGGGCAGCGGTGGCCCGGGCCTCCCGGGGACCGGCCGAGTCGTGTGGTGCCGCGCCCCAACGGGACGACTGTGCCGGAGACGGGCCCGGTACGGACCACGAGGACGAGCGGAGGCGTCTCACGGGGCCCCCGCACGTGTCCGTCCGCGATGAGGACGCAACCACTGACCAGAGGAGCCTCGCCGGCCTTCAGGCGGTCCAGGGGGACGCCCTCGAGGGTGCACGACTGGGCCCCCAGATCCCGGGCCAGCACCTCGGCGATCCGGGAGCCGGGCGTGCCCTCGGGGGCGTCCACGACGACTTCGCGGCGCGCCTGTGCCGCGTGTCGGGTCACGTGCCCGGGCCGGAGCGAGATGAGCGTGCAGTGCAGTTCCATGGCCCCCCTTCCGCCGCCGAGCATCGGATGCGGCAGCCGATGGACCAAGGCTATGGCCGCACGGGCCTGGGCGGGGATCATGGCCGGCAGCCTGTGGATAACCGCTGCCGCGGCGTGCCGCGGGGCGGGCAGGCGCGCAGGGGGCGGTCCGGACGGGCGCATATACTGAACCCTGGCCACACCCTTGGAGCACGCTTGAAAGGACATCAGTCATGGTCACAGTAGCCCCGGGGGCCGATGTCTCCGACGCTGCCCGGATCGGCGAGGGGACGAAGATCTGGCACCTCGCCCAGGTCCGCGAGAACGCCGTGATGGGTGAGAACTGCATCGTGGGTCGCGGAGCGTACGTCGGCACGGGCGTCACGATGGGCGACAACGTCAAGATCCAGAACTACGCGCTCGTCTACGAGCCGGCGGTCCTCGGCAATGGCGTCTTCATCGGCCCTGCTGTCGTGCTCACGAACGACACGTACCCGCGCTCCGTGAACCCGGACGGCACGCTCAAGAGCGCCCACGACTGGGAGCCTGTCGGTGTGACGATCCACGACGGCGCCTCCATCGGTGCCCGTGCGGTGTGCATCGCCCCCGTCACGATCGGCCGCTGGGCCACCGTCGCGGCGGGCGCCGTCGTGACCAAGGACGTCCCGGACTTCGCCCTCGTTGCGGGCGTGCCCGCCCGCCGCATCGCGTGGGTCGGGAAGGCTGGTGAGCCCCTCACCCGCGACGGCGACCACTGGGTCTGCCCGCGCACCGGTGAGAAGTACATCGAAGAGGACCAGACGCTGCGAGAGGTAGACGCATGAGCAAGGACTTCATCCCACCCGCCAAGCCGATCATCGGTTCCGAGGAGCGGGCCGCCGTGGACCGGGTCCTCGCGTCGGGGCTCGCCCAGGGCACCGAGGTGGCGGAATTCGAGAAGGAGTTCTCCACGGTCCTCCTTGACGGCCGCGCGAGCGTTGCCGTCAACTCCGGCACGTCCGGACTCCACCTCGGGCTCCTCGCGGCCGGCATCGGCCCGGGCGACGAGGTCATCGTGCCCTCCTTCACGTTCGCCGCGACCGCGAACTCGGTGGCCCTCACGGGCGCCACCCCCGTCTTCGCCGACATCGAGCTGGACCACTTCTGCCTCGACCCGGCGTCCGTCGAGTCCCGCATCACGGACCGCACGAAGGCCATCATGCCGGTGCACCTGTACGGCCACCCGTACAACGTCGAGGCCTTCGAGGCCCTTGCGTCCAAGTACGGCCTGATGCTGTTCGAGGACGCCGCGCAGGCCCACGGGGCCCGCGCCCACGGCCGGTTCGTCGGGACCTTCGGCACGTTCGCGATGTTCAGCCTGTACCCGACGAAGAACATGACCTCGGGCGAGGGCGGCATGGTCTCGACCGGAGATGCCGGCGTCGAGCACCGCCTGCGGCTCCTGCGCAACCAGGGCATGGAGCGCCAGTACGAGAACGAACTCGTCGGCTTCAACACCCGCATGACGAACATCCATGCCGCGATCGGCCGCGTCCAGCTGACCAAGGTCCTCGGCTGGACCGAGCAGCGCCGCTCCAACGCTGCGTTCCTCGACGCCAACCTGACCGGCGTCGTGACGCCGAAGGTCGCCGATGGCTACGAGCACGTCTACCACCAGTACACGGTGCGCGTGGCCGACGACCGGGACGGGTTCGTCAAGGCCCTCAAGGAAGAGCACAACGTCGGCTCCGGCGTCTACTACCCGATCCCCAACCACCGCCTCGCACCGTTCCGCACGGACGACGACCTGCCGGTGACCGAGCAGGCCGCCGCCGAGGTCGTGTCCCTGCCCGTCCACCCGTCGCTGACGCAGGACGATCTCGAGCGGATCGTCGAGGCCGTCGCCGCGGTCACGAAGGCCGGTGCCTGATGGCGAACCTGCGCGCGGGGCTCATCGGCCTCGGCATGATGGGCCGCCACCACGCACGTGTGCTCCGCGAGCTCGACGGCGTCGACCTCGTCGCCGTGGCGGACGCGTACGGTGACCCGCACGGGGCCGCCGGATCGCTGCCGCTCCTGTCCTCCGTCGAGGATCTCATCGCCGCCGGCGTCGACATGGCCGTCGCGGCCGTGCCGACGATCCTGCACGAGGAGGTGGCCCTCAAGCTCGCCGACGCGGGCATCCATACCCTCGTCGAGAAGCCCATCGCGAACGACGCGGCCGCCGGCCAGAGGATCGCACACGCCTTCGAGTCCCGCGGGCTCGTCGGCGCCGTCGGGCACATCGAGCGCTTCAACCCCGCGCTCCAGAGCATGCGGGCCCGCCTCGAGAACGGCGACCTCGGCGACGTCTACCAGATCTCGACTCGCCGTCAGGGTCCGTTCCCTGCGCGGATCGCAACGTCGGGGTCGTCAAGGACCTCGCGACGCACGACATCGACCTGACGGCGTGGCTCGCGCAGAGCCCGTTCGTCAACGTCGCCGCCAACACGACCCACCGGTCCGGGCGCGAGCATGAGGACATGGTCTCGGCGATCGGACAGCTCGAGGGCGGCATCGGCACCAACCACATCGTGAACTGGCTGTCACCGCTCAAGGAGCGCACCACTGTGGTCCTGGGCGAGCGCGGCTCGTTCATCGCGGACACCATCTCGGCCGATCTCACGTTCGTCGAGAACGGCACGTTCGAGACGGAGTGGGACTCGATGGCGGAGTTCCGGGGAGTCTCCGAGGGCTCCTCGACGCGGTTCGCGCTGAACAAGCGGGAACCGCTCAAGGTCGAGCATGAGGCGTTCCGTGACGCCATCCTCGGGAAGGAGACGAGCCTCGTGACGATGGAACAGGGTCTCGCGACCCTCCGCGTGGCCGAGGCGTTCCTCGAGTCCGCGGCGACCGGAGCCGTCGTCCACCTCTGACCGGAAGCGTGTGAGGGCCGTCATCATGGCGGCCCTCAGACATGTCCGCCCCTCATCCCACCGGACCTGCGGGCACCCCCTGATTCGGGGGAGGTGCGCCGCCTCCGGTACCCTGAATGCTGGGCTGGCGAGCCCACGAGCGCTCGCGGCCCGCTACCTTGCCTAACAACAGGAGTGATCTTGACTGCAGACCTCGTCGTCGTCGGTTCCGGATTCTTCGGCCTCACCGTGGCAGAGAGGGCAGCCAGCGAGCTGGGCCTCAAAGTCGCCGTGATCGACCGGCGCCACCACATCGGTGGAAACGCGTACAGCGAGACCGAGGAGCAGACCGGGATCGAGGTGCACCGCTATGGTGCGCACCTCTTCCACACGTCGAACGAGAAGGTGTGGGACTACGTCAATCGGTTCACCACCTTCACGAACTACGTGCACCGCGTCTACGGCGTGCACAAGGGCGAGGTCTTCCCGCTGCCCATCAACCTCGGCACGATCAACCAGTTCTTCCGTGCCAACTACACGCCGGCAGAGGCCCGCGCGCTGATCGCAGAGCAGGCCGGCGAGCTTGCGGACACGGACCCGCAGAACCTCAATGACAAGGGCATCCAGCTCATCGGGCGCCCGCTCTACGAGGCCTTCATCAAGCACTACACCGGCAAGCAGTGGCAGACCGATCCGAAGGACCTGCCCGCCGGGATCATCTCGCGCCTTCCCGTGCGCTACACGTACGACAACCGGTACTTCAACGACACCTACGAGGGCCTGCCCACGCAGGGGTACACCGCGTGGATCGAGCGGATGGCGGACCACCCGAACATCACGGTCGAGCTCAGCACGGACTTCTTCGACGAGTCCCAGCCGCTGAGCAAGGGCAACGTCGTCGGCAACGTCCCGGTGATCTACACGGGGCCCGTGGACCGCTACTTCGACTACACCGAGGGCGACCTTTCGTGGCGCACGATCGACTTCGAGGAGGAGGTCCTCCCCACGGGTGACTTCCAGGGGACCTCGGTCGTGAACTACAACGACCCGGACGTTCCGTTCACGCGGATCATCGAGCCGCGGCACTTCCACCCGGAGCGTGGCTACCAGACCGAGAAGACGGTCATCATGCGCGAGTTCTCCCGCTTCGCCCAGAAGGGCGACGAGCCGTACTACCCGATCAACACCGAGGCCGACCGCACCAAGCTGCTGGCCTACCGCGACCTCGCCAAGGGCGAGCGCGACGTCCTGTTCGGCGGGCGCCTCGGCACGTACAAATACCTCGACATGCACATGGCGATCGGCTCCGCCCTGTCCATGTACGAGAACAAGATCAAGCCGCATTTCAGCGGGGGCGCGGCCCTCGAAAGCGGAGGAGTGGACGCCTGATGACGACGAGCAACACGGTGACACCGACTGCCGCCACACAGTCCGCCCGCCCCGACCCGGCAGCGGGCCTCCGCGTGGTCCAGCGGGTCGTCTTCCCGACCACGCGAGACCTCGACACGCTTCCGCTGTACGTCGACCCCGACATTCGGCGAATCGGCAGCGCCGCCCAGACGGCGCGTGGGACGGGCACCGGCCAGGCCGTTGCCACCGGCCGCCAGCTCCACCCGCAGGACATCCTCGACCGCCGCTCGGTGCGTGTCCGGCCGGGCGAGCGCCTCTCGTTCGGCTCGTACTTCAATGCCTTCCCGGCGAGCTACTGGCGGCGCTGGACGGTCGCGGACCGCGCCGTCCTGAGCGTGGCCACGGAAGGCGAGGGCACCGTCGTCGTCTACCGCTCGAATGCACGAGGCTCCTCGCAGCGCGTGGACGCCAGCCTCGTGACCGGCCAGTCGGCGCTCACGTTCGATCTCACGCTCGCGCCGTTCGGTGATGGCGGATGGTACTGGTTCGACCTCATCGCCGGCGCCTCCGGGATGACCCTCACCCAGGCCGAGTGGTCTGTTCCCGACGGCGGCAGGCCGCACGGGCGCGTGAGCCTCGGGGTGACGACGTTCAACCGTGCCGACTACTGCCTCGAGACCATCAAGGCCGTGGCCGCGGACTCCGGCGTGCGCGAGATCCTGGACGAGCTCATCATCGTCGACCAGGGGACCCAGAAGGTCGCCGACCAGGACGGGTTCGATGCCGTGGCGGCGGAGATGGGCGGACAGCTGCGCATCATCAACCAGGGCAACCTGGGCGGCTCCGGTGGATTCGCCCGGAACATGTACGAGGTTGTCTCGGGCGGCAAGAGCGACTACGTGATGCTGCTCGACGACGACATCAACATCGAGACCGAGGGCATCATGCGCGCGGTCGCCTTCGCGGACCTGTGCCGCACGCCCACGATCGTCGGCGGCCACATGTTCGACATGTACAACAAGTCCGTCCTCCACGCATTCGCCGAGGTCGTCAATCCCTTCCGGTTCCTCTGGGGACCCATCGAGGGCCTGAGCAACCATGACTTCTCGGCCGAGGGCCTGCGCACCTCGCCGCTCCTGCATCGCCGGTGGGACGTGGACTACAACGGCTGGTGGATGTGCCTCATCCCGCGGAGGGTGATTGAGGAGATCGGGCTCTCGCTCCCGGTCTTCATCAAGTGGGACGACGCCGAGTACTCGCTGCGCGCGCGCTCCGCCGGCTTCCCGACGGTGACGCTCCCGGGTGCGGCCGTCTGGCACGTCTCGTGGGCAGACAAGGACGACTCGGTCGACTGGCAGGCGTATTACCACGAGCGCAACCGACTCATCGCGGCGCTCCTGCACTCGCCGTACGCCAAGGGCGGCCGGATCTTCCGCGAGAGCCTCAACACCGACGTCAAGCACCTCGTCTCGATGCAGTACTACCCAGAGCAGGCCCGCATCATGGCCCTGCGCGATGTGCTCGCCGGTCCCGAGGTCCTGCATGAGCAGCTGCCGGTCACCATGCCGCAGCTGCGGTCCATGCGAGGGGAGTTCTCCGACTCGCAGGTCAAGACGGACCCGTCCGCCTTCCCGGCGCCCTTCCGCAAGAAGCCGCCGAAGAAGCCGCAGAGCTATGCGCAGCCGAGCACGATCGCGCTCCTGCCGTGGGCCGTCAAGACGGTCGTCAAGCAGACGCTCATGCCGGTGCGGGCCGACGCGAAGGACCATCCGGAGGCCCAGGTCGCCCACCAGGACGGCAAGTGGTGGAGCCTCGCGCACCTCGACAGCGCGGTCGTCTCCAACGCTGACGGCACCGGGGCATCGTGGTACCGGCGTGACCCCAAGGAGGCCCGCCGGCTGCTCGCCGACAGCCTGGCGCTCCACGGCCAGCTGTTCGCCAACTGGGAGAAGCTGCGCGCCCAGTTCCGCGCGGCGCTGCCGCAGATCACGTCCATGGAGGCCTGGAAGGCGACGTTCGAGGCGACGTCCCCCGGCACGGAGAAATGACGCAGCGCCTCGAAGGGTACGACGTCCCGGGGGTCGGCGCGGGCCTCCTGGACGTGTTCCGCCGTCGTTTCCTCCTGAAGCTGATCGTCCGCAAGGAGCTGCGCGTCCGGTACCGCGGGTCAGTGCTCGGGCTCGCGTGGTCCTACGTCAAGCCGCTCGTGCAGTACGTGGTGCTGTTCATAGCCCTCGGCCTCGTGCTGCGGGTGGGGGACCAGATCCCGAATTACGCCCTCTACATGTTCTCCGGCGTCATCGTGGTGAACTTCTTCACCGAGGCGTTCTCCAACGCGACGCGCTCGGTCGTGTGGAACGCCCCTCTCGTGAAGAAGATCTACCTGCCTCGGGAGCTCTTCCCCGTCGCTTCGGTGTGGGTGGCGGCGATCCACTTCCTCCCACAGATCGTGGTCCTGCTCGCGGCTGGGCTCTTCGTCGGCTGGCATCCTGATGCACTCCAGCTGGCCGGGGCCGTGGTGGGGTTCATCATCGTCGCGGTCACGGCGACCGGCCTCGGGCTCCTGGCCGGCGCGGTCAACGTGTTCTTCCGGGACTCCGAGAACATCGTCGACATGCTCATGATGATGGTCACGTGGGTCTCGCCCGTGCTCTACGACTGGACGATGCTCCGTCGGATCGCGCCGGACTGGCTGTTCGTGCTGTACCAGCTCAATCCGGTCACCGTGGCTGTCGAGATGTTCCACTGGGCGTTCTGGTACCCGACGGTGGACCGTCCCGTGGAGCTCCCGCCGCACCTGCTGCTCACAGGCCTCGCAGGCCTGGTCATGTCCGCCGTGTTCCTCCTCGTCGGCCAGCTCGTCTTCCGGCGGCTCGAGGGCCGCTTCGCCCAGGAGGTCTGATGCCGACAGCGATCAAGGTCAAGGACCTGAGCAAGACCTTCAACCTCAGGCACACGCATTCGCTCAAGGAGACGATTGTCTGGCTTCTGAAGGGCCGCAAGGGCGACCTCTCCAAGAAGTTCAATGCGCTGAACAACGTCTCGTTCGACATCGAGAGCGGCGAGACCGTGGCCCTGCTCGGCTTCAACGGCTCTGGCAAGTCGACGCTCCTCAAGCTCATCTCGGGCGTCATGCTCCCGGATCAGGGTGTGGTCGGAACCTTGGGCCGAGTCGCGGGCCTCATCGAGGTCGGGGCCGGCTTCCACCCGGATCTCACGGGCCGCGAGAACGTCTACCTCAACGCCGCGATCCTGGGCATGAGCGAGGCGGAGATCGACGCGAAGTTCGATGACATCGTGGCGTTCTCGGAGATCGAGCAGTTCATCGACACGGAAGTGAAGTTCTACTCGTCCGGCATGTTCCTGCGGCTCGCCTTCGCCGTCGCCGTCCACACTGATCCGGACATCTTCCTGGTCGATGAGATCCTCGCGGTCGGCGACGAGCCGTTCCAGCGAAAGTGCCTCGATCGGATCCACCAGCTCGCGGACGAGGGCAAGACGCTCGTGGTGGTCAGCCACGACCTCGACATGGTCTCGCGCATCTGCAGCCGGGGCATCGTCCTGGAGCGGGGCAACGTCGCCTTCGACGGTGCCGCGGAGGAAGCCGTCGGATTCCTGCGCGCGAGGCAGTGACCCGTCACCGGCCCCTGCCACCGGCCCACACCCCTTCCCGTCGACCGCGCCTCACTGAAAGGCCTCCTCGCCCATGGACATCGGATCCCTTGCGATCAGCGTCGCCCTCGTCATCCTCGTATGGTGGGGGCCGGGCTGGCTGATCGGTGAGGCACTGGGTGTCCGCCGGCTCTACCTGCCGGCGGCGGCACCGCTGATCGGTGTCGGGGCGCTGTCGAGCATCGGCTCGGCGGGCCACGTCCTGGGCATGTCCTGGGACCCGATCTCAGTGGCGGTCGTGACCGTGGTCCTCGCGGCCATCCTGTTCGTTGCCCGCATGCTCTTGGGCCGGTTCCGTAAGCGCACCGGCGAGACCGGCAGGCGTCGCTCTGGCGAGGGAAGCGACGCCGAGCGCGAGGCGTCGGGCGGCTTCTTCGGCAAGTGGGCCTTCCGCGGTGCCTGGCTGCTGGTCATCGCCGGCGTCGTCGTCGGCGGTGTCATCGCCGCGGCCACGTGGACGGTCGGCACCGAGGGACTCCAGGGGATCAACCAGGACTGGGACATCCCCTGGCACGCGAACATGGTCAGGCTCATCGCGGAGACACATTCGTGGGATCCTTCGCTCGCCGGGAACTTCGCGTACTACGACACGACCATCGCCGACGCGCCGATCCGCAGCTACCCCATCGCCTTCCATGCGTTGCTCGCGCTCGTCTGGCCGTTCAGCGGCGTCAGCATCCCGGTCTTCCTGAACATCTTCGTCGCCGTCCTGATGGCGGTCCAGCTTCCCCTGAGCGCCGTCGCGCTCACGTCGCTGCTGACGCGGCGTCCCGTGGCCCTCGCGGCCGTTGCGGTCGTGTCGGGCTGGTTCACGGTCTTCCCGTTCGACCTGCTGTGGCGCGGTCCGCTCATCCCGTTCTTCGCGGGCATGGTGCTGGCGGGCCCGTTCTGCCTGCTCGCCGCCCGCGGGTCGCTCGAGCGCCGCTGGTGGTGGCTCCCGGCCATCGCCTTCGGCGCCGTTGCCCTGATCGGGGTGCATCCATCGCTTGCCTTCGTGGTGGCGCCCGTGCTCGTGTTCTGGCTCATCCCGGTCATCCTCCGGCGGCGCCTGAAGTCCCTGGTCGTCATCGGCTACCTGGCGCTCGCCGGCATTCTTGGCGCGGTCCTCGGCGCGGGCATCGTCCTTGACATGCTCAAGGAGGCCAACCGTGTCTCGAAGCAGGTCTGGGCCGCGGACACCGACAAGGTCGGCGCGGTGGAGAACATCCTCCTCCTGCATCACGGCTCCATGCCGCAGGTCATCCTGTCGGTCCTCGTGGGAATCGGCTGCATCGCGATGGTCGCGCGGATGCGCATGTGGTGGTATCTGGGCCCGGTCCTCGCGTTCGCGTTCCTCTCGGTCTACACGATGGGCACGAACGCCCCCCAGCTGCTCACCCTCACGGCGCCGTTCTACGACGACCAGTGGCGGATCTTCGGCATCCTGGTCATGCTCCTCATTCCGCTCGCGGGGCTTGGCGTGGCCCAGATCGGAGAGGCCGTCGAGTGGGTCGTGCGTTTCGTGGCGGCGCGGCGCACGACGGCGTCCCGCGCCCAGGCGGGTGGGCGGCGGAACGCTGTGGTCGCCGTGACCGCGGTGGTCGTGCTCCTCGCGGCAGGCGTCGGCGCCCGGCCGTACTTTGCCGAGAACGCGGGTCGCATCGGCATCAACACGAAGGTCGACGGCGCCACGCTCAGCTCGTCCGAGGTCCATCTGCTCACGACGATCGGCCAGTACGTGCCCAAGGACGCGACGGTCCTGAACGACTCCTGCGACGGCTCCGTGTGGATGTACGCGCTGGGCGACCGGATGCCGATGATCCGCCACTTCGAGATCCTGCCCACCAACCGGCAGCTCCTCGTGCTGCAGAAGCTCCCTGATCTGGCTACGGATCCCGCGGTGCGCAAGGCAGCCTCCGAGCTCGGCATCGAGTGGGTGTACATCGCGAGCGGGACCATCCGTGCATGGGACGAGGCCAAGCCCGGCCTGACCCACCCCGACAGCATTCCGTTCATGAAGCTTGTGGTCAGGGACGGGAACGCGGCCCTGTACAAGATCGACTGGAGCCAGTTGCCCGGCGGCCGGGCCGCATTCGACGCCGACAACGTGCTCCGCAAGGACTTCGGCAACGGGAACGTGCCCGGCGTCATGCTCAACACCGATCCCGACGGGATTGCACCCTTGGGGAGGATCTGCTGATGATCGCACGGGTCAAGGCATTCCTGCACACGAGCCTGTTCCGCTACCTGTTGATCGGTGGGTTCAGCTTCCTGGTTGACCTCGGCCTCCTCGCCCTGTTCTTCCAGATCTTCGGAACGCCCCTGTGGCTCGCGACGGGGGCAGGCTTCTGGGGAAGCTTCTTCTTCAACTACTTCCTCCAGAAGTACTTCTCGTTCAACCACGGCGGGAGCAACCTCTCAGGTGTGCTCCGCTATTCCGGCCTCCTCGTGGTCAACACCCTCGCAGTGATGGGCATCGTCGAGTTCTTCCAATTCGTCGGTGCGGGCTACGTAGTCGGTAAGGTGATTGCGACCGTGGTGACGACCGGATGGAACTACTTCATCTACAAGCACTGGGTCTTCCCCCAGCAGAAGAAGCCCAAGGCCCCGGCTGGCGAGATCGATCAGCCTCAGGCAACGACGACGAACAACGAAGGATAACGGATGTACCGAGGAGTACGAGTCGCCGCGGTGGTGCCCGCCTACAAGGAGGAGCTCCACATCGCGCAGGTGATCCAGACGATGCCTGAGTTCGTCGACCACATCGTGATCGTCGACGACTGCAGCCCCGATGACACCTCGGGGGCCGTGCGCGCCGTGGGCGATCCTCGGGTCACGCTCATCCGGCACGAGGTCAACAAGGGCGTCGGCGGGGCAATCCTCACAGCGCACAAGGCGGCGATGGATCTCGGGGCCGACATCAACGTCGTCATGGCCGGGGACGCGCAGATGGACCCTGACTACCTTCCGCAGCTGCTCGACCCCGTCGTCGACGGGTACGGCTTCGCGAAGGCGAACCGCTTCTTCTCCGGCGAGTCGTTTGCCGGGATGCCGGGCTACCGAATCTTCGGCAACATCGTGCTCTCCTTCATGACCAAGCTGGCCTCGGGGTACTGGCACATCTTCGATCCGCAGAATGGCTACACGGCGATCCGCACGGAGGTGCTCCGCCGGCTTCCCCTCGACAAGGTGGCCGAGCGGTACAGCTTCGAGAACGACCTCCTGATCCACCTCAACATCCTCGATGTGCCGATCTGCGACGTACCGATCCCGGCCGTGTACGGCGCCGAGGTGTCCAGCATCAAGCTCAGCAGGGTCATTCCGGAGCTTCTCCAGATGCTCTTCGGCGGCTTCTGGCGCCGCGTCTGGTGGAAGTACATGGTGTGGTCCTTCTCGGCCGTGGCACTCCTGCTGATCTTCGGGCTCGTCCTCATTGTCTTCGGCGTCGGAATCGGCATCTGGGTGCTGCTCGCCTCCGTGGGTTCGCCCACGGCCGGATCCGTGCTGCTCGCCGCCGTGCCCTTCATGCTGGGCGTCCAGATGCTGCTGATGTCGCTGCAGCTGGATATCCAGGGGAGCCCGAACCAGCCCACAATGCGCAAGCTCCAGCCGGAGCCCGCCTCCTAGTACAGGCTGTACTGGTCGTAGGATCCCGTCGGGAGACGCGAGACCAGAAGGGGAGGGCCCCATGCGCCGAGCGCATGGGGCCCTCCCCTTCTGGTCTCGCCAGAGGTTCCGGGCTAGGGGAGGGTGTAGCCGTTCCAGCCCCATCCGACTTGGCTGCGGCTGGTGAACCCGCCCGTGCCGGTCCCAGGGTAGAGCCACAGGTTCCCGTTGGAGTCCCGACCGAGGAGATCGGGCTTCTTGTCGCCGTTGAAGTCCCCGATGCCCACGATGGTGTAGCCGGTCCAGCCTTGGCCGATCTGGGTGCGGGCGTTGAATCCACCGCTGCCGTTGCCCGGGTAGAGCCACAGGTTGCCGCTCGTGTCCCGCGCGATGAGATCGTTGGCGCCGCCGCCGTTGAAGTCGCCGGTGCTGACAATCGCGTTCATGGCGTCCCAGCCCTGGCCGAGCTGGGTGCGGGTGCCGAGGCCGCCGGTGCCGTTGCCCGGGTAGAGCCACAGGTTGCCGCTCGTGTCCCGCATGATGAGGTCGGTCTTCTTGTCGCCGTTGAAGTCTCCGGCCCCGACGATCAGGTTGATCGAGCTGAGCCCTGTGGCGAGCTGCACGCGCGCGTTCCACCCCCCGGAGCCGTTGCCCCGGAAGAGCCACAGCGTGTTGGAGGAGTCGCGGGCGACGACGTCGCTGACACCGTCGCCGTTGAGGTCCTGGCTGGCGGTCACGAGAGTGTAGCTGTTCCACCCGGTTCCGGCCGCCACGCGGTTCAGCCAGCTGCCGCTGCCGTTGCCCGGGTAGACCCAACCGGTGCCGCTCGAGTCGTACGCGAAGACGTCGTTCTTGCCGTCGTTCGTGAAGTCGCGCCAGCCAGAGGGCGCCGTCGTGACCGTGTAGGTCTGGGTCGCCACGGCCGACGCATTGCCGAACTGGTCGACGCCGAAGTACTTCAGCGTCATGTTCGCCGTGAGGGACAACGGGCTCGAGTAGGTGGTGCTCGACGTCGTCGGCGTGCTGCCGTCGGTGGTGTAGTAGATCGTCGTGTTCGGCTTGTTCGACGAGAGGGTGATCTGCGTGCCGGAGGCGTATTGGCCGCCCTGCGGCGAGGCGGTGATCACCGGCGCAACACCATCATTGACGCTGTAGGTGAAGGTGGCCACGGCGGACGTGTTGCCCACCGAGTCCACGGCGATCGCCTTGATCGTTGTCGACGTATTCAGCGTGATGGGGCCGGTGTACTTCGTCGACGACGTGGTCGGGGTGCTGCCGTCCGTCGTGTAGTAGATGGTGCCCGGCTTGCTCGACGTCAGGGTCACCTGGGTTCCGGCGTTCACGACGCCGGGGGCAGGCGAGGCCGACACGACGGGTGCCGTGCTGTCCAGGGTGTAGGTCTGGCTCGCGACCGCCGAGGCGTTCGTGGCCAGGTCGACCCCGATGTACTTCAGCGTCATCGACGCCATCGGGATGGGAGCGGTGTACTTCGTGCTGGACGTCGTGGGCGTGGAGCCATCCGTCGTGTAGTAGATCGACGCGCCGGTCTCGTTGGCCGCGAGCGAGATCGTCTGTCCGGAGCCATACGTGCCCGCCGCCGGAGTTGCCGTGACGGTGGGCGCGACGGTGTCGACGGTGACGTCACGCGTGGCGGTGGCGCCGCTTGCCGTTGCCTGGACGCGGAAGGTGTAGGCGCCATCGGCGAGCGCGGAGGGCGGCGTGAACGTCCCGGACGTGCAGTCCGCCCATGTCGGAGTCGCCGTCCCCTGGGTGATCGCGCACTGGAGGGCTGCCCCGGCCGGGGTCGAGGCGACGGTGAAGGTCGGCCGCGGGTTGTTCGTGGCCGGCGGGTTGGGGGCCTGCTGGCCGTTGGCCAGGGTGGGGCCGCCCGTCACGGCCACGGTCGGGCCAGCGGTCAGGCGGTACATGATGCCCTGTCCGGACGGGGTCCCGCTGGTGATGAGTCCCTTGTCGTCCATCGCGAGGACCTGGCCGGAGAGCATCCCCAGGCCCGTGACCATGGAGAAGCCCGTCGCCCACTGGGTGTCCACGGTTCCGTTGGACAGGGTGATCTTGGCGACGATGTCCTTGCCCGCGTCAAGCGAGGTGGTCCCCGACGCGGTGCCTGCGTAGAGCGTGTTGGTTGCAGGGTCCACGAAGAGCGCGTTCGCCTTGACGTTGAACGCCGAGGACGGCGTGAGGTTGGTCAGGGTCTCCTCGGGAGGAGCCGTGAACTTCGTGATGCCGTTCGCCTCTGCAACGTACACGATCACGTTGTTGCCGCTCTGCGCGGCGGCGACGGCCTTGACCGGTCCCGCTGCCGAGGCCAGCGTCTCGACGCTCGGGTGCTGGATGTCCGGGTACGTGAGGCGCATGATCACCCGCGCACGGGCAAAGCTCAGGTAGACGTTGCCGTCAGGGCCCGTGGCCGCGGAGTTGGGGCGCAAGTCGCCGTCCAGGACCTGCAGGCGGTCGTAGTACTCGAAGAGCTCCGTGTCGGGATTCCAGAGTGCCCGGACAACGTCAGAGGATCCCGGCGTCGAGTCGGGGACGAAGGCGAGCTCGTCGCCGCTGTTCGGCTGGCCGGGCGTCGGATCGACGAACGCGGGAGCGCCGGGCACCGTGGGACCGTCGTTGTGCTTGGCCAGTGAGCCGCCCAGGCATGTCACCGGGGCCGTGTCCGTGGACGTGAGCGGGTTGTCGATCCGGCCAGGGGTGGTGCCCGAGGGCGGCTGCACCCGGCAGAAGCCGGCCTTGGCATCGGCCACCCACACCGCGCCTGCCGGGTCCACAATGGTCCCCTCGGCCTGCGTCAGTCCCGTCACGAACGTCTGCTTCGCCTGGTCCGCCGACGCTGCCGGCGCTACCACGGCACCGACCACGACGGACGCTGCGAGCGCAAGCGCCGCACCTGCAGAGGCGATCGCCCTGCCTGACCGTGTCCTTAACAACTGGCCAACTGCCACAGCATTTCCCCCCGCACAGTCGGATGCTCCCCAGCGCCGCATGCGTCGAACGAGACCCGGGCGGGTCCCATAAGACATGTTGCACCATAGGGGCCGCATGGAACAGGGCCCTTGTGTCACAAACCCGGCGCTACCACGGCATCGCCAATGGCCATGGGGTCCTGCGCGCCCGGGACCGGTGCGGGCGGATTTGACCGGGCCGGGGCGCGCTCGCCAGCATGGTGCCCGAACGCCGCGGCACTTTGGGGTCCGGCGCAAGGAGGGGGGACCATGGGCACCATGAGGCCTACGGTGAGGTGGGGGGCAGCCTTCGCCCTGCTCGCGGGCTGCGCAGTGGGATGCACGGCGCAGGCGCCGAATGCGAGCCCGAGCGCAAGCACGACGGCGACCGCCTCCGGACCGTCGTCCGGCGAGACCGCCGCTCCCACCGCGACCGCCGCCCCGACGGGGGACGCGACGGACGACGACCGGTTCCTCTACCGGTGCTCGATCGTCACGGGAGCACCCGACATCAGCTCCTATGGCCTGAACCTCATCTGGGCGGACGGGAACTACACGCGGATCTCTTCGTGCACTGTCACCTACGTTGGGCCCGAGCCGTTCGTCCCCACCGATGCCGAGGCCCAGGCCGTCGCGACTGCCGGAGGCCCTCGTGACGCTTCGGGCCAGCTCGACACCCTCACAGGGCTCCTGCGGCTCTGCACTCGGATCTCCGACGAGGCGGGGCCGGACGGCTTCGCCGGCCAGACGCCGGCCCAGCTGCAGGCCGCCCGGGACCTGTGCCCGGATGCACCGCAGGCGAAGATCATGGCCGCGTGGGCGGCGGGGGAGCGGTTCGGCGACGGCACCCACACGGTGGGCAAGGACGCTGCCGCCGGTACCTACGCGCCCGTCGCTGCGCCCGGCGAGGCGTGCCGTTTCTCGGTCGGCTCGGCCAACGGTGCGGTGCTCGCCTCGGGCGGCCCCACCGCGGCCCTCGCGGGCGTAGCTTTGACCTCAGGGACCGTCTTCACTAGTGACAAATGCGGTATCTGGTGGAAGATGTTCTAGCAGGCCCACATGGACCTGCCTCACTTAGGCGCCAGCTGGGGAGCGTTGGACAGCGTCGGGGGGAAGAGTGAAGGTTCGTCGTAGGACTGTCATCAAGCTGGGGATCGTGGGCACAGTGGCTGCCGGGCTGGCCGCTACGGGATCGGTCGCGCAGGGCGCGCCCACTCCGTCCCCAGGTCCGCAGAACACGCCTGGGGCTCCCGCGAGCCGCAAGAATGACCGGAAGGACAGCCGGGGGCGGCGCCTGCCCCTCGCGAGGTACGCCTTCACCCCGACACTGCTCGACGGCACCAATTTGCCTGACGTCTTCAGCCTCGAAGCCGTGTGGGCGCAGACGCGGTACCTTCAGACCGTCGCCTACAAGGTCAAGTTCAACGGGCCCACGCCGAACAGCCTCACCGACAGGGAGAACGCCGCGGTCGACGCGGCGATCGCTTCGGGGGCCAAGGGCGCCCGCACGAAGATCTGCCTCGACATCGTGGCTGCCTGCACCCGGATCGACCAGCGCACGGTCTACGCTGGCCTGACGGCCGTCGGCAGGCCGATCGTAGACGGGGCGCTGGTCATGGCCCCCACCGCGCCGCAGGCGGCCGTCATGACCCGGTGGATCGCGGAGGGCATGCCTTCCACGGGGGCCCCGGCCACGTAGTCGATGCGGCGACCCATCGGCGGCGCGATGCATCGAGGTGGGCCCCAGTGCCGGACCGTCCGTCCGGGCCCTGGGGCCCACCTTGATGGTCAGGCGAGCATCGAGGTCAGCGCGTTGATGAGTGTCGTCTCAACCCCGTTCGTCCCAGCCTTGAAGTGGGCGATGTGGCCGTACACGGTCATGCTGCCTCCGGCAAGGCCTGCGAAATCCGGTTCCCAGCCGCCCTCGTAGGAGCCCGCCGGCATGTTCGGGGGAAGGAACTCGTTCGAGGGGATGTAGGCGCACGACTCGTTGGCGTAGCCGCCGATCCACAGGGCGTTGCTGCCGCCGTAACGGGCTCGGAAGTACACCGCGTAGCCGCTCACGAGCTCGCCGCCGATGAAGGCCATCTTCAGCGGAGTCGAGCCCCCGATCGTCCAGACTTGGAACGGCGAGGGCATGCCGGAGGCCACGTTGCCGCTGTCGATACGCGCCATCATCACCTGTGCGTGCCGCGCGTACCATGCCGGCTGCCCGTTCGGGTTGGGGAGCCTGCGGGCGTAGTACCCGCGCACGACGGCGAGGTTCCCGGCTGAGGTGTCTATGTCGAAGGGGAGCTGGACCTCCTGGTACTTCGTGGTGATCGGGCCGGTGAGGGCGCGGCCGGCCGACCGTGCCGCGCTCACCACCGTGGAACCGAGGGCGTTGCCGTCCTGGTCCCGCAGTGCCCACGATGGGGCATTCGCCGGGTTCTGGTCGCCCCCCGGGCCTTGGAGGAACAGGGCGAACGCACCGAGGTTGCTCTCGACGTAGTTGCAGGCCCGGGACGGGTAGTCGCCGTCGTACTGGTCCTGGTCGCCGGCAGCGACCGGGTGGCAGCCGTAGCCGAAGATCACTGCGGCCGGGGACCCGTTGGACTTGCGCGCCACGAGGATCGGCACGTCCCGCTCGACGTAGGGCAGCCCGGCCCGATTGACCGCGAAGGTCTGGGTCCCGACCTTGTAGTCGAGGGTGACGGACGTCTGGGAGGCATTGAGCGCGTCCTGGGCGGTCTTGACCATCATGTCCTCGAGCCACGAGCTGTAGCTGCGCACCTCATCCATCTCCGCGAGCCCGTAGGCCATGAACGGCTGGAGCGTGTCGATGAGCACCGGTCCGTTGTGCGTGTGGGTGGACTGGAGCATGATGTCCGAGGTGTCCCACGAGGCAAGGGCAAGGATCCGCGCGCGGATGCGCTGGTGCATCGACCGCGGGAGGGCGAGGATGTCTGCGCTCAGGATGAGGTTCGGGTTGCCGTTCTCGCGGATCACCACGGCCCGGCAGTAGAGCGGCTCGTAGGGCGTGTTCGTCGAGACTGTGCGGCCGCCGTCAGCCGAGCCGTAGCCAGCCAGATAGGGGTTGGTCGCCATGGTCGGCGTGATCTTGTTCTTGGCTGTCGCCACGGTGAAGGCCACGGCTTCTCCTCAACTCACCTCGTAAGGAGGAGAGTCCACCCCATGAACCCGTTCCCCCCGCGGTACCAACTGATGAGACCAGCTTCATTAGACCACGGAGGGGGTCGCCCCGGCTATGATCCGACGGTGGTGAAGACAGAGTACGGCGTCCAGCCCGAGCCGATGGTAGAAGGAGTACCCCAGGCCCCGGCGGGCCCGATCGGGTAGTAGCGGAGGCCGCCGTCGGACGTCTCGGCGTACAGCCCCACCGAGTTGCCGCCCGCGAACCCTCGGACCGGCGCCGCCCACGGGACGGCCTGCCATCCGGTGCCCACTGTTGGCGGCTGCTCCTGGACGAACGTGCCGGTGCCGGTAGACCGGTAGAGGAGCATCGCCCCCGCGGAGTTGATCGCCTCGATGTCCTGCGCGCCGTCTTGGTCGAAGTCGAGCTGCATGATGCTCAGGCCCTGCCAGCCTGTGCCGATGCGGACCGGAGCCGCCAAGGCGGTGCCGTTCTGGTTGGCGATGTAGTTCAGCGTCCCGTCCGGGGCCACCCCGACGAGGCTCGGCAGTGGATCGGCGGCCTTCCAGCGGCCCACCGTCAGCTGCCACCCCGTCAGGCCGGTGCCGATCGTCGTCGCTGCTCCGAATCCTCCGCTCGCCAAGCCGGGGAGGAGCCTGAGGCTGCCGTCGTTCCACTGCGCGAGGAGGTCCTGGACGCCGTCGCCGTTCCAGTCCGCGACGAATCCGCGGACCAGGCCGGACCAGCCGGAACCGATGGTCTGGCGGGCGCCGAGTGAGGAACCGCCCGACGCCGGATACCGCAGGAGGTTCCCGGAGGAGTCTGCGGCCACCACGTCCGCGGCGCGGACCTGCCCACTGCCGACGAGCCTTGCCGGCGTACCGCCGAGCATTCCCGCGTACCAAGCCGACCCGACCTGGGAGCGTGCCCCCCACGAGCCGTTCGATACGGGGTAGTAGTACACATTGCCCTGGGCGTTGCGGGCCAGGAGGCCTCGGCTGGAAGCCCCGAGGAATCCGGTGGACGCGGCGACATCCGTCATCTGGTTCCAGCCACTGCCCACCGCTGTTCCGGCGCCGCTGGAGAACCCGCCCTGGCCGTTGCCACGGAACACCGACATCGTGCCGTCCGGGGCGCGGGCAAGGATGTCCTGGTTCCCGTCCCCATCGAAGTCAAGCATGCTGATCTCGAGCTGGGAGAAGCCCGAGCCGACCTGCACGCCGTTGTCTAGGTGGCCGCCGGAGGCATTGGCGAAGTACAGGAGCCTGCCCTGCGTGTCCTTCGCAACAACGCCTGGGAAGCGGTTCGAGGCGTTCCATGGCCCGACAGTGATGGAGAGGCCCTGCCAGCCGTTGCCCACGGTGACGGGTGCTCCGAATCCGCCGGCCGACAGGCCCGGCTGGACCTGGACAGTGCCGTCGGCCCACTGGGTCAGGAGGTCGGCGATGCCGTCCTGATTCCAGTCCGTGACGTAGACCGCCGTGAGGTTGGTCCATCCCGACGCGAGCTGCACGCCGTTGCCGGCGCCGCCCTTTCCGTCTGCGGGATAGGCAATGACATTGCCGGCCGTGTCGACCCGGACGAGGTCCCCGAGGTGCAGGGAGGGGTTCGCGGGCGGCGTCGACGGCGCGTCCCCGCGGGCGAACTTCGTCAGCGCGTCAGCACTGCCGTTCCACTGGTTGGAGTCACCTTGGAAGGGGCCGCTGCTGCTGTACTGCCAGATCGAATAGAAGTCCCAGCTGGCGGGGAGCGTGCCCGGCCCGACTTCGTTGTAAGCAGCGATGTGGAGCGGATTGTTGCTGAAGGCGGCACTGTTGCCCGTGCACGTCTGCCACCAGTCCGTCGTCGTGTAGATCATCGGCGGGCGGCCGACGCGGGCCTGGATCGTGTTGGAGAAGTCCTGGATCCAAGCGACCATCTGGTCGGCAGACATGTTGTAGCACGTGTTGCCCAGGGAGCTGTAAGGGTTGTATTCGATGTCGAGCAGGGGCGGGAGGGTGATGCCGTCTGAGGACCAGCCGCCGCCGTTGTCCACGAAGTAATTGGCCTGCACCGCGCCCGAGGAGGTCGAAGGCAGAGCAAAGTGGTACCCACCGCGGATCATCCCCACGTTGGTGGCGCCGATGTACTGGTCGTTGAAGGCGGCGCTCTTGTATGTGGTGCCCTCGGTGGCCTTGATGTAGACGAAACGTGCCCCGAGATTCCACTGCTGCTGCCAGTCAACATCCGTGCCGCCGGACGAAGAGGACTGCCACGCGCTCACGTCCATGCCCTGTACGCCGCCCGATGGAGTCCAGTTCCCTGCCGCTGGGACGGCTGCGCTGACGGCGGCGGGGATTATCTGCGCCGCGCCGCCGGAGAACCCACGGGCTACTGCCGTGCTGCTCTGAGAGGGGAGAGCTTCGGGATCCGTCGCTGTCTTGAGCGTCTGCGGGACCTTCGACGTCGGGGACTTCCCCGCCTGGATCCTCTTAAGCCCCTGGCCCATCGTGGCCCCAGCGGCGCCCATCTGCTTCCTCAGCTCATCGAGCACAGGCCCGCTGATGGTGGTTCCCGCTGCTGGTGCACCCGTCGAGCTGCTGCTCGGGCTGGGTGCCGGCGTCTGCCCGGAATCCGCATGGGCCGGCTGTCCGAGCACAAAGCCTGCAGCGAGCAATGCACTGATGGCTGCGGCTGGCGCCAAGCGGGCGCGGCGGCCGGTCAAGGTTGTGAGCAGCATGGCATATCTCCAAGAGCTTAAGAGAGTGCAGGACTCCTGTTGCGCTTGGGGAGCGTAACACACATGGTGCTGATGTGAATTGCGAGAGTGAAGTTATTGATGATAATGGAGCAAATCCTGTGACTCTTGGGAATTCCGAGTTGACGGGTCTAGTCTCCCAGCAGTCCCATCAGGTACGCTCCGTAGCCGCTCTTGGCGAGGTCCTGGGCGCGGATGCGGAGTTCGTCGTCGGTGAGGAATCCCAACCGCCAGGCGATCTCCTCGGGGGCGCCTATCTTCAGGCCCTGTCGGTTCTCGACCGTGCGGATGAAGTTGGAGGCGTCGTTGAGGTCCGCGAACGTGCCCGTGTCCAGCCACGCCGTGCCGCGGGGGAGGACCTCGACCTGGAGGGTGCCGGCTTCGAGGTATGTGCGGTTGACGTCGGTGATCTCGAGTTCGCCGCGGGGGGAGGGGGCCAGTCCCTTGGCGATCTCGACGACGTCGTTGTCGTAGAAGTACAGCCCGGGCACGGCGTAGTTGCTCTTGGGCTCTGCGGGCTTCTCCTCGAGCGAGATGGCGCGGCCGGCATCGTCGAACTCGACGACGCCGTACGCGCTGGGGTCCTTGACCCAGTAGCCGAAGACAGCAGCGCCGGAGATGTCGTGGTGTCGGCGCAGCTGACGGCCCATGCCCGGGCCGTAGAAGATGTTGTCGCCCAGCACGAGGGCCACCGTGTCGGAGCCGATGTGGTCCTCGCCGAGGATGAAGGCCTGGGCGAGGCCGTCGGGGGAGGGCTGCTGGACGTAGGTGATCGAGATGCCGAACCGGCTCCCGTCCCCGAGGAGCCGGTGGAAGTGCGCGGCGTCGCCCGGCGTCGTGATGACAAGGATGTCCCGGATCCCTGCCAGCAGCAGGGTCGAGAGCGGGTAGTAGATCATGGGCTTGTCGTAGACGGGGACAAGCTGCTTGCTGACGCCGAGCGTGATGGGGTGGAGCCGCGACCCTGTGCCCCCTGCCAGGATGATTCCCTTCATGACTGCCATCTTCGCCGTTAGGGCCCGAGTTCCCCAACCCGATAGATTCGCGGTATGAGACTCCTCGTGACGGGCGGCGCCGGATTCATCGGGTCCAACTTCGTCCACTACGCCCTCCGGAACACCGACCACCACGTGACGGTCCTGGACAAGCTGACCTATGCGGGGAACCTCGAGTCCCTCAAGGGCCTGCCCGGGGCGAGGTTCCGGTTCGTCAAGGGGGACATCACCGACCCGGCCGCGGTTGAGGACCTGGTGCGCGATTCGGACGCTGTGGTGCACTACGCGGCGGAGAGCCACAACGACAACTCGCTGCAGGACCCCCGCCCGTTCCTTGACACGAACATCATCGGCACGTACACGCTGATCGAGGCCGCCCGCCGGCATGGGAAGCGCTTCCACCACATCTCCACCGACGAGGTCTACGGCGACCTCGAGCTGGACGACCCGGCGAGGTTCACGGAGCAGACCCCGTACAACCCCTCGAGCCCGTACTCCTCGACGAAGGCGGGCTCGGACCTGCTCGTGCGGGCGTGGGTCCGCTCGTTCGGCCTGCGGGCGACGATCAGCAACTGCTCCAACAACTACGGGCCCTACCAGCACGTCGAGAAGTTCATCCCGCGCCAGATCACGAACGTGATCGACGGCGTGCGCCCCAAGCTGTACGGGGAGGGGAAGAACGTGCGCGACTGGATCCACGCGGACGACCACTCCTCGGCCGTCCTCGCGATCCTCGAGAAGGGCGTGATCGGGCAGACGTACCTCATCGGGGCCGACGGGGAGAAGGACAACAAGTCCGTCGTGGAGCTCATCCTGTCCGAGATGGGACAGCCCGCGGACGCCTACGACCACGTCGTGGACCGGCCGGGCCATGACCTGCGCTACGCGATCGACTCGACCAAGCTGCGCACCGAGCTCGGCTGGAGGCCCCAGTACGGGGACTTCGAGGCGGGGCTGGCCGCGACAATCCGGTGGTACCGCGACAACGAGGACTGGTGGCGGCCGCAGAAGGCGGCCACCGAGGCGAAGTATGAGAAGGCGGGACAATGACTGCGGACCAGCCCATCGAGTTCGGCAGGCCCCTCGCCGCGCACGAGACGACCATCCCCGGCGTCGTGCTCTATGACCTCCCCGTGCACGGGGACAACCGCGGGTGGTTCAAGGAGAACTGGCAGCGGGAGAAGATGCTCGCCCTCGGGCTGCCGGACTTCGGGCCCGTACAGAACAACATCTCCTTCAACGCCGTCGCAGGGACCACGCGCGGCATCCACGCGGAGCCGTGGGACAAGTACGTCTCCGTGGCCACGGGGCGGATCTTCGGGGCCTGGGTGGACCTGCGCGAGGGGCCGACGTTCGGAACGGTGTTCACGGCCGAGCTGGATCCATCGTTGGCGATCTTCGTCCCGCGGGGGGTGGGCAACGCGTTCCAGACGCTCGAGGACGGCACCGCCTACACCTACCTCGTCAACGACCACTGGTCCGCGCAGGCCCAGGGCCGGTACACGTTCCTGAACCTCGCCGACGAGACGGTCGCCATCCCCTGGCCGATCCCGCTCGACCGGGCCGAGGTCTCGGACAAGGACCGCACTCACCCGCGTCTGGCCGACGTGACGCCCATGGCTGCGAAGAGGACGCTCGTACTCGGCGCCGGGGGACAGCTCGGCAAGGCGCTGCGGGACGCGTACGACGGCGCCGGCTCGCCCGCGGCTGCCGCCCCACCGGTGGAGTTCGCGACCCGGGCGGAGTTCGACCTGACCGATCCCGCCGCGTTCGAGGCCCGGGACTGGAGCCAGTACTCCACGATCATCAACGCCGCTGCGTACACGGCCGTCGACACGGCGGAGACCCCTGAGGGCCGCGCGGCGGCGTGGGCCGTCAACGTCGAGGCTCTCGTGCGGCTGTCGAGGATCGCCGTCGAGCACCGGATCACCCTCGTGACCGTCTCGAGCGACTACGTGTTCGACGGGTCGCGCGCCCTGCATGAGGAGGATGAGCCCTTCTCACCGCTGGGTGTCTACGGCCAGACCAAGGCGGCGGGCGATGCGGCGGTGGCCGCGGTCCCGCGCCACTACACGGTCCGCACGTCCTGGGTGATCGGGGACGGCGGCAACTTCGTGCGTACCATGGCCTCGCTCGCGGCCAAGGGCGTGAGCCCTGCGGTGGTGGACGACCAGATCGGCCGCCCTACGTTCGCCGAGGACCTTGCCGCGGGCATCCGCCACCTCGTCGACAGGGGTGCCCCCTACGGCACGTACAACCTCTCGTGCACGGGGGAGGTGGCCAGCTGGGCCGACGTCGCCGCGGAGGTGTTCGCCGTCGTCGGCCGCCACCCCGGCGACGTCAGCCGCGTGAGCACCGCAGAGTATTTCGCGGGCAAGCCGAGCTCCGCCCCGCGGCCGCTGAACTCCACCCTCGACCTGCGCAAGATCGAGGCGACGGGCTTCAGTCCGGCTCGGTGGGAGGACCGCCTGCGCACCTACCCGCTCTGAGACTCCCCGGGGAGGGGAGGCAACGTGAACCTGCCGTCATGAGCGTCCCGTAAGCTACGCCCATGCCTCAGACTTCACGAATCACCAAGGCCGTCATCCCCGCCGCAGGCCTCGGCACCCGCTTCCTCCCGGCAACGAAGGCGATGCCGAAGGAGATGCTTCCGGTCGTCGACGAGCCCGCGATCCAGTATGTGGTCGCCGAGGCGGCGAAGGCCGGGCTCGACAATGTGCTCATGGTCACGGGCCGCAGCAAGCGCGCGCTCGAGGACCACTTCGACCGCGTCCCGACGCTCGAGGCCATCCTCGAGGCCAAGGGCGACGCGCGGCGCCTCGCGGCCGTCCAGGAGTCGAACAACCTCGGCGACATCCATTACGTCCGTCAGGGGGACCCGAAGGGCCTCGGCCACGCCGTGCTGTGCGCGAAGTGGCACGTGGGCGACGAGCCGTTCGCGGTGCTCCTCGGCGACGACCTCATCGACGAGCGGGACGAGCTCCTCTCCGAGATGATCCGGGTCCAGCAGGCCACCGGCGGGTCCGTGATCGCGCTCATGGAGGTCGAGCCCGAGAAGATCTCGGCGTACGGCTGCGCCGACGTGAGCCCGGTGGAGGGCGAGGACTATGTCCGCGTGGGCGGCCTCGTCGAGAAGCCCGCGCCCGAGGAGGCCCCGAGCAACCTCGCCGTGATCGGCCGGTACGTGCTCCATCCAGCCGTGTTCGAGGTCCTCGAGCGGACTGAGCCGGGGCGGGGCGGCGAGATCCAGCTGACCGACGCGCTCCAGGAGCTCGCCTCGCGCGATGGCGAGGGCGGGGGCGTCTACGCGGTGGTGTTCCGCGGCCGTCGCTACGACACTGGGGACAAGCTCTCGTATCTCAAGGCGGTGGTGACGCTCGCGGTGGAGCGTGAGGACCTCGCGGAGCTGCGTCCCTGGCTCAAGGACTTCGCGGCGGGGCTCTAGTCCCGTTTGCTCCGGTCCATGCCTGAGGGCGCAAGTTATCCACATGGCTGGTGGCGATTCACGCGGGGTTTACAGAATCCGTTAGGCTGAGCGTGCCGCCGGGCCGGGGGGCCCGTAGGGGGCGGCGCATCAGGGGGGATTCCTGTGGACGCACTGCGCATTGCAGAGGGCGAGGTCCGCGAGCTGATCCGGCTCCGGGGCATCGACCCGCTGCGCGAGGCAGCCGAGACGCGGCGGCTCGTGGACGCGGCCGTCACCGACTACGACGAGCGGGCGCTCCTCGGTGCCGTCCCGCCACTCGGCCCCCTCGAGGCCGCGCGGAAGTCGCTGTTCGACGCGGTGGCCGGATTCGGCCCCCTGCAGCCGCTCCTGGACGATCCGACGATCGAGGAGATTTGGCTCAATTCGCCACACGAGGTGTTCGTGGCCCGCGGCGGCGAATCAGAGCTGACGGGCGTGACGCTCACGGAGCAGCAGGTCCGGGACCTTGTCGAGCGGATGCTCAAGTCCTCCGGTCGCCGATTGGACCTCTCGAGCCCGTTCGTGGACGCGGCGCTGCCAGATGGCTCGCGCCTCCATGTGGTCATTCCGGATGTGACGCGGCGTCACTGGGCCGTGAACATCCGCAAGTTCGTGGTCAAGGCCAGCCGTCTGGACCATCTCGTGGAGCTAGGCTCACTGACGCCGCAGGCCGCCCGCTTCCTTGGCGCGGCCGTGGCCGGTGGGCTCAACATCCTCGTCTCGGGCGCCACGCAGGCAGGCAAGACGACGATGCTCAACTGCCTCGGCGCGGCGATCGGCTCCCGTGAGCGCGTCGTGACGGTCGAGGAGATCTTCGAGCTGCAGTTCCCGCTCCGTGATGTGGTGGGCATGCAGTGCCGCCAGCCCAACCTCGAGGGCACTGGCGAGATTCCCCTGCGCCGCCTCGTGAAGGAGGCGCTGCGGATGCGGCCGGACCGGCTTGTGGTCGGGGAGGTCCGCGAGGCCGAGAGCCTGGACATGCTGATTGCGCTGAACTCGGGGCTTCCCGGGATGTGTACCGTGCACGCCAACTCGGCCGCCGATGCCGTGACGAAGCTGTGCACGCTGCCACTCCTGGCGGGGGCGAACATCTCCATGTCCTTCGTCGTGCCGACGGTCGCGGCGTGCATCGATCTCGTGGTCCACTGCTCTCGCCACGCCAATGGCCGCCGGCAGGTCACTGAGATCCTCGCGCTGGGTCAGCGCGTCGAGAATGGTGTCATCGAGACCTCGTCGGTCTTCGCGGTCGACGGCGACGGCGTCCTGCGCCCGCGGCCCACAGGCCTGCCGGCGCTCGAGAAGTTCGAGCGGGCAGGTATTGACGTGTTCCCGCTCCTGGAGACCGTCTGATGGCGGCCGCAGTCGGCCTCATCGGCGGGGTGGGGCTCTTCCTCGTCTGGTGGTCCCTGTGGGCCCTGCCCGAACGGATCCCGACGCAACGCAAGCCGAGGCGCCTCGAGCAGCTCATCGCCCAGGCGGGAATCCAGCGCGTGACACCGGGCGGACTCGTGCTCTCGAGCGCGGGCCTCGGCGCGTTCGTCGCACTCGCGTTCTATGTGGCTACCGCGGCTGCGCCCGTGGGCCTGTGCTTCGGCCTCTTCGCCGCCGGGCTGCCCGTTGCCCTCGTGGGCTGGCAGGCAAAGCGGCGTGCCGCCGTCATGCGCGAGCTGTGGCCCGATGTCGTAGACCACATCCGCTCGGCCATCCGCGCAGGCCTGTCCCTCCCCGAGGCGCTCATGCAGCTGGGGTACAAGGGGCCCGAGCAGCTGCGCGCGGTGTTCCTGGAGTTCGCGGCCGACTATCGGTCCGGCGGGAGCTTCGGCTTCGCGCTGGACCGACTCAAGGAGCGCCTCTCGGATCCGGTCGCGGACCGCATCGTCGAGGCCCTCCGCCTCACACGCGAGGTCGGCGGGTCGGACCTCGGTCGGCTCCTGGGCACTCTCTCGGAGTTCCTTCGCGAGAGCGCCAGGACCCGCAGTGAGCTCGAGGCACGCCAGTCTTGGACGGTCAACGCGGCACGGCTGGCCGTCGCGGCGCCCTGGATCGTCCTCCTGCTGATGTCCGCGCGCCCCGAAGCCATGGCGGCGTACGCACGCCCGTCCGGCCTCGCCGTGCTCATCGTGGGACTCTTCGTCTCCGCCTTCTGCTACCGGCTCATGCTCAGCATCGGCGCGCTTCCGCAGGAAGAGCGGGTGCTCCGGTGAGCGCAACCACGGCGCTCGCCGGACTCGCCGGAACCGTGCTCGGAGTGGGGCTATGGCTCACGTTCGTCAGGCTCCCCGTCATGCGCCGGACCACCTTCACCGAGCGCGTGGCGCCCCAGCTCCGCGCGGCCGAGAGGCGGTCGAGGCTCCTGGCGAGGGAGCAGGCCACGGTCACGCCGTTCGGCCCGCTCGAGCAGATCCTCCGCCCTCTCCTGCACGACGCCGCCGGCTCGCTCGGGCGGTTCAACCTCGGCAACGCCGCACTCGCCAGACGCCTCGCGCAGGCTGGGTCGGCGAAGAGCCCGGTCGACTTCCGGGCCGAGCAGCTCCTCTGGGCAGGCGCGGCGTTCGTGGCGGCGACGCTCGCTGCAGCTGCGGGCGCCATGGCCGGAAGGCTCAACCCGGTCTTCGCCGTACTGATGGTCGTCGCTGCCACGGTCGCCGGGTTCATGGCCCGGGACTACCTGCTCGGCTCGGCCATAGCGAAGCGCAAGCAGCGGATCCTCGGGGAGTTCCCGGCCGTGGCGGACATGATGGCGCTCGCGGTAGGGGCCGGGGAGACGGCCGCGGGAGCGCTCGACCGGACGGCCAGAGTGTCCCGCGGCGAGCTGGCCCGCGAGTTCACCCGGGTCCTCGCGTACACCCGCTCGGGCGCGCCCCTCGTCGACGCCCTCCATGCGATGGCAGAGCGCGTTGACCTCGCACCCATCACACGGTTCGTCGACGGCCTCATCGTGGCCGTCGAACGGGGAACGCCTCTGGCGGACGTCCTCCGCGCGCAGGCGCAGGACGTGCGCGACCTCGCCAAGCGCGAGCTCATGGAAGCCGCCGGAAAGAAAGAGATCGGAATGATGGTCCCGCTCGTCTTCGGTGTGCTCCCGCTGACCATCGTCTTCGCCGTGTACCCCGGCGCCGCGGCCATCACTTTGGGCTTCTGACCACTCGCACACACCAACACACACCCGATCGGGGGAGAGGGAACCATGCACACCATGAATCGACGGACCACACAGGATCACACCGCGGCACAGGATCGCTCAATGCGGAAGATCCACCGAGCCGCGTTGGGGCGCTCCGCCGTCATGCTTGCGGCCCTTCCGGCAGCGCTCGTCGCGGGATTCTCGGAGCGCACCCTCCGAGGCGAGCGGGAACGCGGAGACGTCCCGGGTTGGGTCATGATCACGCTCATGTCTGCGGTGCTGGTCATGGGGCTGCTGGCCGTGGCAGGCCCCGCGCTCGAGGGCCTGTTCAACCAGGCCATCAGCAGGGTCAGCAAATAGGGGTGGCCCCTGACCCTCGGCGCAGATGGGGCCAGCGTCCTGCGCGCTTCGCCGGCGAGCGCGGCTCGGCCGTCGCCGACTTCGTCATGGTCGGTGGCCTCCTCACGGCGCTCACGCTAGCGATCGTCCAGCTCACGCTCGTGCTGCACGTGCGCAACGTCCTCGTCGACGCCGCCGCGTCCGGCGCCCGCTATGGCACGCTCGCGGACCGCACGCCCGAGGACGCCCGGCAGCGCGCCGCTGAGCTCATCACCGGATCGGTCGGCGCTCGTTATGCGGCGGACATCCGGGTCGGGCACGCCGACATCGCCGGGTTCCGCACCCTCGAGGTCCGCGTCGTCGCGCCGATCCCGGTCGTCGGACTCCTCGGGCCCGCCGGGATGATGGAGGCCGCCGGACATGCGCCGCTTCAGTGAGTGGGTACGGCGGATGCGCGGCACCCGCGGCGGGGAGAAGGCCGCCACAACGGTGAGTGCAGAGCCGGGCAGCAGCGAGTCTGGCAGCGCCGTGGTCGAGTTCGTCTTCCTCGGGGTGCTCCTGCTCGTTCCGGTCGTGTACTTCGTGATCACGGTCGCGGCACTCCAGGGTGCCTCGTTCGCGGCGACGGGCGCGGCGGATCATGCCGCGAAGTCATTCGCGCGGGCCGCCGATGACGCCTCGGCCCGGACCGCCGCGGAGGCAGCGGTGACGGTGGCCATGGCGGACTTCGGCCTCTCCGGCCACACGGCCCGGCTCGAGCTCACGTGCGACCGCAGCCCGTGCCTGCAGGCCGGGGCCGCGGTGCGCGCGGTGGTCCGCGTCGACGTCCCCCTGCCGTTCAGCCCCGTCACGCCCGGCTTCGGGCTCACGGTCGGGAAGGTGGACGCGTCGGCGACCCAGATCGTCGGGAGGTTCCGATGAAACGATGGGCACGCGCCGTCGGGCGCCGGGTCCGGCGGGCCGTCCGGGGCGACGAGTCCGGGCAGCTGACGGTGATGATCATCGGGTGCACGGTGCTGTGCCTGCTCGTGGCGACCACCGTCATGGCGGTCTCGGCGGTGCTCATCGAGCAGCGGAAGCTGCTCTCAGCGGCCGACGGCGCGGCGTCGGCCGCCGCGGACAGCTTCCGGCTCGCGGACACGGGCTCAGCCGACGGCCCGCCCGCGGCGGTGCTCGCGCCGGAGCGGGTGCACGGCGTTGTGGCCACGTACCTCGAGCGCGACGGGGCGGCCGCGCGGTTCGAAGGGCTCACGGTCTCCTCCGCGACCGGGACCCCGGACGGGCGGACCGCGACGGTGAGCCTCGCGGCCACCGCCCGCATCCCCGTGGCGAACTTCCTCCTGCCCGACGGCGTGCCCATCCAGGCCAGCGCGAGCGCCCGCGCGCGGCTCATCCGGTGAGGCATGCCGTAACCTTGGATGGTTATGGCTGACATCGACTTTCCCGCAGAGATCAAGGCGCTGCGCGCCACCCACTCCTCCATCGAGCAGGTCACGGACGTCGACGCGCTGCGGGCCGAGATCAGCGAACTGAGCGAGGCCGCGGGCGCACCGGACCTGTGGGACGACCCGTCCAAGGCACAGGTGGTGACCTCGCGGCTCTCGCACCGGCAGTCGGAGCTCGAGCGTGTCGAGAGCCTGCGGTCCCGCATCGACGACCTCGAGGTGCTCGTCGAGCTGAGCCAGGACGAGGACGACGCCGACACCCTCGCCGAGGCAACCAAGGAACTCGCCTCGATCCGGAAGGCGCTCGAAGAGCTCGAGGTCGTCACGCTGCTCAACGGCGAATACGACGCCCGTGAGGCCGTCGTGACGATCCGCTCCGGCGCGGGCGGCGTCGATGCCGCGGACTTCGCCGAGATGCTCATGCGAATGTACCTCCGTTGGGCAGAGCGCCACGGCTACCCGACGAAGGTCATGGACACCTCCTATGCCGAAGAAGCCGGCCTGAAGTCGGCGACGTTCGAGGTGAACGCCCCGTTCGCGTACGGCACCCTCTCCGTCGAGGCCGGCACGCACCGCCTCGTGCGCATCAGCCCCTTCGACAACCAGGGCCGCCGGCAGACCTCGTTCGCCGCCGTCGAGGTCATTCCGCTCATCGAGCAGACCGACTCGATCGAGGTCCCGGACAACGAGATCCGCGTCGACGTCTTCCGGTCTTCCGGCCCGGGAGGCCAGTCGGTCAACACGACCGACTCCGCGGTGCGCCTGACCCACCTGCCGACTGGCATCGTGGTCTCGATGCAGAACGAGAAGTCCCAGATCCAGAACCGCGCCGCGGCCATGCGCGTGCTCCAGTCCCGGCTCCTGCTGCTGAAGAAGGAAGAGGAGGACGCCGCGAAGAAGGCCCTGGCGGGCGACGTGAAGGCCTCGTGGGGCGACCAGATGCGCTCCTACGTGCTCAACCCGTACCAGATGGTCAAGGACCTCCGCACCAACCACGAGGTCGGCAACACGGCCGCGGTCCTCGACGGCGACATCGACGACTTCATCGACGCCGGCATCCGGTGGCGCGCGGGCCAGCGGCACGAGGCGAGCGAGAACTAGACCCGCAGCCAACCGCAGGCTTCGAGGCCCGGCACCCCCAAGGGGTGCCGGGCCTTTCCGCGTCCCGACCCGATCTCGCGCTCCCGCGGCCCGATCTCGCGCTCCCGCGGCCCGATCTCGGGCTCCCCCGACCCGATCTCGGCGCAGGGCGTGGTGCCCTTGACGGGTGAGCACACGCCGTCGTACGTTTTCCGTGACCTGAATCACCTTTCATGTTTTGACCCTCCTGCACTGCAACCCGCGAGAAAGGCATTCGCGTGAAGGCAACAAAGAAGTTCCTCCTCACCGCGGCGCTGGCTACCGGCCTCGTCGCGACCGGCTGCGCGCCGAGCGCCTCGACCGCCAGCGACGGCGGGTCCTCCGAGGCGGCCCGGACCGTCAACGTGGGCATCGTCTACTCGAAGACCGGCCCGCTCGCCGCGTACGGCGAGGCGTACTACGAGGGGCTCCAGGCCGGCATCAAGTACGCGACCGGCGGCACTGGTAAGGTCGGCAACGCGACCCTCAACCTCACGTACCAGGACGACGCCGGTGACCCGGACAAGGCCGTCTCGATCGCCAAGGACCTCATCGGCAAGGACTACAAGATCCTCGCCGGCACGGTCGTCTCCGGCGTCGCGCTCAAGCTCGCCGAGCAGGCCGCCCAGAACAAGGTCCTGTACATCTCGGGCCCCGCGGCCACGGACGCGCTCCAGGGCATCAACAAGTACACGTTCCGCTCGGGCCGCCAGTCCCTCCAGGACGTCGCCACCGCAGGCACGTTCGTGGACAACCTGCAGGGCAAGAAGGTCGTGGTCTTCGCCCAGAACAACGCGTTCGGCCAGGGCAACGTGGCCGCTGTGAAGGCCGTGCTCGGTGCGAAGGGCGCCACCGTGGAGCAGGTCCTCGTCCCCGAGGACGCGACCGAGTTCACCCCGTTCGCCCGCCAGATCATCGACGCCAAGCCCGCCATGACGTTCGTGGCCTGGGCCGGCGCGACGAGCGGCGCGATGTGGCAGGCCCTGACCCAGCAGGACGTGTTCAACGCGGCCCCGGTCGTCACCGGCCTCGGCGACGCCTCGACGTTCTCCGCCTACGGCGCCGCGAGCGGCAGGATCAGCTTCCTCAACCACTACTTCCCGGGGGCCGGGGGGAATAATCCGGTGGAGCAGGAGATGATCAAGGATGTCCAGGCTGCCGGGAAGAAGCCGGACCTCTTCACCCCCGACGGGTTCGTGGCCGGCCAAATGATCGTCCAGGCCGTGAAGTCCGGCGCGAGCGTCGACGACATGGTCAAGGGCCTCGAGGGCTACTCGTTCGACGGCCCGAAGGGCAAGGAGACGGTCCGCGCCTCCGACCACGTGCTGCTCCAGCCCATGTACCAGGCCAAGCTCGTCCAGAAGGACGGCGCGTGGACGCCGGAACTGGTCAAGACCGTTCCCGCGGACGCGGTGGCCCCCGCCGAGAAGAAGGGCTGACGCATGCCCGCGAGCCCGGGGCGCCCCGCCCTCGCGGTCGAGGGCCTCGGGCTCGCGATCGGCGGAGCGAGCATCCTGGCGGACGTCGGGTTCGAGGTCCCCCGGGGAGAGATGCTCGGCGTGATCGGCCCCAACGGCGCCGGCAAGACGACCCTGTTCAACGTCCTCTCAGGCCTGGCCCGCCCCACCGCCGGCCGCGTCCTCCTCGACGGGGCGGACGTCACGCACCTCGCGGTGCACCGCCGCGCCCGCGCCGGCCTCGGCCGGACGTTCCAGACCTCGAGCCTGTTCGGCGGGCTCACCGTCCTGGAGAACGTCCGGCTCGCCGCCCAGTCGCGGCTCGGCGGCAGCCTCTCGGTGCTGCAGTTCCCCAGGGCGCACGACGCCGCGACCCGCCGAGCGCGCGAGACGCTCGCCGAGGTGGGGCTCGCCGGGAGTGAAGACCGCCGTGCGCAGGGACTCTCGCACGGCGACAAGAGGAAGGTGGAGATCGCGATGATGCTCGCGACGGACCCGAGCGTCGTGCTGCTCGACGAGCCCATGGCCGGCGTCGGCTCCGGAGACGTGGGCGCGCTCAGCGACGTGATCCGCGGCCTGCACCGGGACCGCGGGACCACCGTGCTCATGGTCGAGCACCACATGGACGTGGTGCTCGGCCTCGTGGACCGGGTCGCCGTCATGCACCACGGCCGGCTGCTCGCGATCGGCACCCCCGAGCACGTCATGGCCGACGACACCGTCCAGGCCGCCTACCTCGGGGAGCCCGTGTGAGCGACATCCTTCAGATCGACGGCCTGCGTGCTCACGTGGGCGGCCAGCAGGTGGTCGAGGACGTCGCGTTCGCGGTCCCGGACCACGGCGTGACGGCACTCCTGGGGCGCAACGGCGTGGGCAAGACGAGCACCCTCAAGGCCGTCCTGGGCCTGATCGCGCGGTCCGGCCGGGTGGAGCTCGCGGGTGAGCGGATCGACGGCGAGCCCACACACCGGATCGTCCAGCGCGGCGTCGGGTACGTCCCGGAGGACCGCGAGGTGTTCTCCAAGCTCACCGTCGCCGAGAACCTCCAGCTCGCCGTCCGTGGCAGGCCCTCGGCCGAGCGGCGGGAGCTCGTCGAGTCACTCTTCCCCGACCTCGTGGCGCGCGCCCAGCAGCCCGCAGGGACGCTCTCTGGCGGGCAGCAGCAGATGGTTGCCCTCGCCAGGGCCCTGCTGAACGAGAACCGGGTGCTGCTCGTGGACGAGCCCACGAAGGGCCTCGCGCCCAAGGTCGTCCAAGAGGTCGCCGTCGCGCTCGAGGCCGCCGCCACCGCGGTGCCGATCCTGCTCGTCGAGCAGAACCTCGCCGTGGTCCGGCGGCTGGCCGCCGGAGCCATCGTCCTCGCGGGCGGACGCGTCGTCCACCGCACCGACAGCGCCCGCGACCTCCTCGACGACGAGCCGCTCACCCGCCGCCTATTGGGGGTCGGCGGGGACGCGCCTCACGGGCTGACCGCGCACGACGGCGCCACGCCGCACGGTGCGCTGCCCCGCGTGGGCGACCGTGCGCCGTCGTCCGCGGGGGCGAGCACGCCCCAGAATGGAGCCACCGCGTGAGCACCGTCATCCTCCTCGTCGTCACGGGCCTGGGGCTCGGGGCCCTGTACTTCCTCGTCGCCTCCGGGCTGTCCCTCATCTACGGCCTCATGGGTGTGCTGAACTTCGCGCACGGCTCGTTCCTCACGCTCGGGGCGTTCCTCGGGTGGGAGGTGGCCCGCCGGCTCGGCGCGGACTCCTGGTGGGTCTTCCTGCTCTCCCTCCTGGTAGGCGCGGCGACCGGTGCCGCGGTCGCGGCGCTCACGGAGCTTGCGCTCATCCGCCCCCTCTACCTCCGCCACATCGAGCAGGTCCTCGTGACGGTGGGCCTCGCGCTCGCCACGGTCGCGCTGTTCGACGGCATCTGGGGCACGGACGCCGTGTACATCGGCGGGCCGGCCTGGTTCAAGGACACCACTGACGTCCTCGGGGCGAAGATCCCCAACGACCGCTTCGTCGCCATCGTGTGCGCGGCCGCCGTGCTCGCCGGTCTCGTGCTGTTCCTCAAGCGAACGCGCTACGGGCTCATCATCCGCGCCGGGGTCGAGAACCGTGCCATGGTCACCGCCCTGGGCATCGACGTGCGGAAGGCCTTCACCCTGGTCTTCGCGATCGGCGGTGCCGCCGCGGGACTCGGGGGGGTGCTCGCGAGCCACTACTTCGGCTACGTCTCGCCCCTGCTGGGCGGATCGCTGCTCATCTTCGCGTTCATCGTCACGGTGATCGGCGGCCTCGGCTCCCTCACGGGCGCGGCCATCGCCTCGGTCGGGGTGGCCGTCCTCCAGCAGTTCGCCAACTTCTACTTCGGGATAGGAGACTTCGTGGTGGTCCTTGCGCTCGCCGTCGTGCTGCTCGTCCGGCCGCGCGGCCTCATGGGGGCGGCGGCATGACCCGCCCGAAGGGCAGAGTGCGGGGCGCGACGCCGGGCGCGACGCCGCGCCCGGGCCGGGCACGCCTGCCGTGGGGGCGTGCGGTGGGCGGCGCCGCCGCCGCGCTCGTCTTCGCGGCATTCCTCGCCCTGCTGCCGCTTCTCGCGATCGATCTCCCCGGCATCCTCCCGGGCCCCACCTACACGCCCGGGTCGCTGCAGCTGCTCGCGCTGTGCTTCGCCATGGCCGCGGCAGCGCTGAGCTACCACCTCCTCCTCGGCGCGGCGGGCCTGCTCTCGTTCGGCCACGCCCTCTCGTTCGGCGCGGGCGTGTACGGGCTCGCGGTGATCCTGGGGCACCTGGGCCTCCCGCTCGTGCCCGCGGCGCTGCTCGCCCTCCTGCTCGCCATCGTCCTCGCACTCGTGGTCGGCAGCATCAGCCTCCGCGTCGGCGGCATCCCGTTCGCGATGGTCACTCTCGCGTTCGCCCAGGCCGGGTCCGTGCTCGTGCGGCGCAACCCCGGCGGCGCCACCGGCGGGGACGAGGGGCTCAGCCTCGCGACCGGGAACCTCCCGGACGGCCTCGTCGGCGTGGTGAACACGCGGAACCTCTACTGGCTCGCGCTCGCGGCGCTCGTGCTCGTCTACGCCGTAGTGCTGTGGATCCAGTCGAGCCGGGCCGGCCACGTGGCCGAGGCGGTGCGGGAGAACGAGCTGCGCGTGCGCGTCCTGGGCCTCACCCCGTTCGCGCCCAAGCTCCTCGTCTTCACCGTGGGCGGCGCGCTCGCCGCGGTGGCCGGCATGGTGTACCTGCTCCTGCAGTCCGGCGCGGTGCCGCGCTCGGTCTCCTCGGACCTGACCATCACGCTCCTTGTCATGGTGGTGCTCGGCGGCGTCGGCTCCCGGTGGGGCGCGATCGTGGGCGGCGTGGTCTACACGCTCCTGGACCAGCGCCTCGCCGCGCTCGCGGCCTCGCCCGCCATCAAGGACCTCCCGCCCGTCCTCCGCATCCCGCTGTCGGAACCGCTGTTCATCCTCGGTACGCTGTTCATCCTGGTGGTGCTGTTCCTGCCCGGCGGCCTCGCGGGCGCCGCGGGCAGGGTCCGCGCACGACGCCGGGGGGCCGGCCCCGTGCCCCGGGCCGCCGAGCGTCTCGAGAAGGTCCTGGAGGACGCATGACTGCACTGATACCCGCACCGGCCCACGACTCGCATGCGGGGGCTTCGGCCCCCGACGGGCTGCACACGCTCGGCCGCTGGACTGCGGACCGCGCCCGGAGCGCCCCCGAGAGGGTCGCGATCGACGACCGCGGAGTGAGCGTCACGTACCGTGAGCTCGAGGCCCGCGCGTCCGCGCTCGCCGACGCATTCCGGTCCGCCGGCTACGGGCCCGGGCAGAAGATCTCGACTCTCACCGGGAACAGCGCCGACCACGTGGTCCTGTTCTTCGCGTGCGCCAAGGCCGCCCTCACCCTCGTCCCGCTCTCGTGGCGGCTCGCCCCGGCAGAGCTGGCCGAGCAGCTCCGCGTGAGCGCGCCGGCGCTGTTCGTCGTCGAGCCGGAGCACGCCGCCCTCGGCGCCGCCGCCACCGATCTGCTGGCCTCGCCTCCGCGGACCGCGGAGCCGGGCCGCGGCGGGATCGAGCGGGACCTGCCCCCCGTCGGGGACGCCGTGCCCAGGCGTGCGGTGGGCGACGACGACCCGCTCCTGGCGGTCTTCACCTCCGGCACGTCCGGCCGGCCCAAGGCCGCCGTCCTGACCCACGCGAACTGCTTCTGGACCAACCTCTCGTTCCCGCACGGTCGAGGTGGGCCGCGACGACGTGGTGCTGTGCGTCATGCCCCAGTTCCACGTGGGCGGCTGGAACATCCAGGCACTCCTCGCCTGGTGGACCGGCGCGACGGTGGTGCTCGAGCGGGGCTTCGACGCCGGGCGCGTGCTCAAGCTCATTGCCCTGCGGCGGGTCACCACGATGATGGGGGTCCCCGCGCACTACCTCATGCTGTCCCAGCACCCCGGCTTCGGCGACGCGGACCTGACGAGCCTCACGCGCGCCGTCGTGGGCGGGGCCCCCATGCCGGCACCACTGCTGCGGACCTGGCACGCGCGGGGCGTGGCCCTCACCCAGGGCTACGGGCTGACCGAGGCGGGCCCGAACGTGCTGTGCCTTGCCCCCGAGGAGGCGCTGCGCCGAGTCGGGTCCGCCGGGACGCCCTACCCCCACGTCGATGTGGCGGTCGCGGACCCGGCCACGGGGGAGGAGGTCCGGGGCGCGGGCCGCGGCGAGCTGTGGGTGCGCGGTCCCGGCGTGTTCGCCGGGTACCTCGACGATCCGGCGGCCACTGCCGAGGTCCTCGCCGGCGGCTGGCTGCGCACCGGGGACGTTGTCGAGCGGGACGGCGAGGGGTTCCTGCGCGTCGTCGACCGGCTCAAGGACATCTACATCTCCGGAGGGGAGAACGTCTCCCCGTCCGAGGTCGAGCAGGCCCTCCTCGGCCATCCCGCCGTGGCGGATGCCGCCGTCGTGGGCGTGCCCGACGAACGGTGGGGTGAAGCGGGCGCCGCGTTCGTCGTCGTCCGCCACGGCTCGGCGACGGACGCCCAGGAGCTCACCGAGCACCTCCGCGGAGTCCTCGCGCACTTCAAGGTCCCGCGGAGCATCGAGTTCGTCGACGACCTACCGCGCACGGGCCTGCACAAGGTGGCGCGCTCGCGGCTGCGGTCCGGGTCCGGCCGGGCGGAGGGCGTCCGATGAGCACCCAGCCGCGCACGGCGCGGGGCACCCGCACCCGCGCCAAGCTCCTGGCCGCGGCGGAGGAGGTCTTCGCGTCGGCGGGCTACCATGATGCGTCGATCGTGAAGATCACCGAGCAGGCAGGCATCGGGCTCGGCACCTTCTACCTGTACTTCGCCGGGAAGCAGGAGATCTTCGACGAGGTGGTGGACGATCTCAACGCCCGCGTGCGCCACGCGATGACCGAGGCGGCGCGGGCGGCGCAGTCCCGCCTCGAGGCCGAGCGGGCGGGCTTCCGGGCATTCTTCCGCTTCACGGCCGAGCACCCTGCCCTGTACCGGATCATCCGGCAGGCCGAGTTCGTCTCCCCGGCCGCCCAGCGGCGCCACTACGAGAGGATCGTCCGCAGCTACGTCCACGGCCTCACCGCGGCCCAGGCCGCGGGTGAGGTCCGGCCGATCGACCCCGAGGTGGCGGCGTGGGCCCTGATGGGCATGGGCGAGCTCTTCGGGATGCGCTACATCCTGTGGGGTGTCGAGGACGCGGCCCGCTCCGCGGACGGGGGCGCGGCGCCCACCGACATCCCCGACCACGTGCTTGACACGCTCATGGACTTCATCCAGCGGGGCCTCGCCCCGGCCACCCACATGCTCCCCGTTGCTCCGAGAGAGGGCTCCTCGCATGACTGACACGTCCGTATACCGCACCTTCGATGTCGACGTGCGCGGCGGCCGCATGCGTGCCGGGGAATGGTCCAGCGGCCACGCCGGGGACGGGGGGCTGGTCCTTGCCGTGCACGGCATCACGGCGTCGCACCGATCGTGGGACGCGGTGGCCCGGGCGATGCACGACGCCGCGGGGCATGCGGGGGAGGCGCCTGCGGTCTCCGGCGGCGCGCCGCAGCGGCTCGTTGCCCCGGACCTGCGCGGCCGCGGCCGGAGCAACGCGCTGCCCGGCCCCTACGGCATGGCCCAGCACGCCGATGACATGGCCGCCGTCCTCCGCGCGGCCGGAGCCGACGCCGGGAAGCCTGCCGTGGTTGTCGGGCACTCGATGGGTGCGTTCGTCTCGCTCGTGCTCGCCGATCGGCACCCCGAGCTCGTGCACCGGCTCGTCCTCGTCGACGGCGGCCTCCCGCTCGAGCTGCCGGCCGGGATGAGCCGCGAGCAGGCACTCCACGCGCTCCTCGGCCCCGCCCTCCAGCGGCTCGGCATGGAGTTCGCAAGCCCTGAGGCCTACCTCGACTACTGGCGCCCCCACCCTGCCTTCGCCGCGTCCTGGACCGCGGACGTCGAGGACTACATCCGCTACGACCTCGACGGCCGGGCGCCCCACCTGCGCCCCGCCACCGCGCCCGAGGCAGTGGCCGGTGACAACGAGGACCTCTACGGGGGCGACGCGCTGCTCGGAGCGCTGGAGCGCCTCCGGGTGCCCACGGTCCTGCTCCGTGCCGAGCGCGGGTTCCTCGACGACCCGGCCCGCCTGTACCCCGACGAGGCCATCGCCCGGGCGCGGGTCAACTACCCGGCCATCCAGGTGAGGGACGTGCCGGGGACCAACCACTACACGATCGTCATGTCCGCCAAGGGCGCGGCCGCCGTCGCGGAAGCCGTCGCACCGGCGGTCCACGACGACATGGGCCCGCGGCATCCCGAGGACGCGGCATCTGCGGCGCGGGTGGCCGACACGCCGGGGTGAGAGCGGCCCGGCGTCCACTGCGTGTGCTTATAGTCGAGCAGCCGGCGCCATCTGCCCCCCAGACCCGCCCGTGCGCCGGGCGCAGGACGCGTGCGTCCCGACGGGCCCGAAAGCCATGATCCGCTTCGAGAATGTCACGAAGGTCTACGACCGCAAGGCCAGGCCCGCGCTCGATTCCGTGAGCCTGGAGATCGAGCGCGGCGAGTTCGCGTTCCTCGTCGGCGCGTCCGGGTCGGGCAAGTCCACGTTCCTCCGTCTGGTGATGCGGGAGGACCGCGCCACGAGCGGCTCGGTCCTCGTCGCCGGGCAGAACGTCGCCTCCCTGCCCAGCTGGCGCGTGCCCCGCCTCCGCCGCGGGATCGGCGTCGTGTTCCAGGACTTCCGCCTGCTGCCGCAGAAGAACGTGTTCGCCAATGTCGCGTTCGCGATGCAGGTGATCGGCCGCAGCAGGGCGATCATCCGCGACGCGGTCCCCGAGGTGCTCAAGACCGTGGGGCTCGAGGGGATGGAGCACCGCATGCCCCACGAGCTCTCCGGCGGCGAGCAGCAGCGCGTGGCGATCGCGCGCGCCGTCGTGAATCGCCCGGGAATCCTCCTCGCCGACGAGCCCACCGGCAACCTCGACCCCACGACGAGCCAGGGCATCACCGCGGTCCTCGACCGCATCAACCAGAACGGCACCACTGTGGTCATGGCCACGCACGACACGGACATCGTCAACTCGATGCGCAAGCGCGTGATCGAGCTGGTGGACGGTCGAGTGGTCCGCGATGAGGCCAAGGCCCTCTACACTTCGATGATCCCCGCGGTGAACCAGGGGGAGGGCGCATGAGAGCCGCGTTCATCCTCGGCGAGATCGCCGGGGGACTCCGCAGGAACGTGACCATGGTGGTCTCCGTGGTCCTCGTGACGTTCGTGTCCCTCACGTTCGTGGGTGCGGCCGGCATGCTCCAGCTCCAGATCAACCAGATGAAGGGCTACTGGTACGACCGCGTGCAGGTCGCGATCTTCCTGTGCAACGGCACCTCGAAGGCCCCCGGCTGCGCGTCCGGCGCGGTCACCGACGATCAGCGCGCCTCGCTCGAGAGCCTCCTCGCCTCGCCCGCCGTGTCCCAGTACGTGGCCGACTACCACTACGAGTCGCAGGAAGAGGCCTACCAGCACTACCGCGAGCAGTTCGCCAACTCGCCGATCGTGGACTCCGTCACCCCGGACCAGCTGCCCGCGTCCTTCCGGGTCAACCTCAAGGACCCGCAGAAGTACCAGATCATCTCGGAGACATTCTCCTCGCGCCCCGGCGTGCGCCTCGTCAGCGACCAGCGGGAAGTGCTCGAGCGGCTGTTCTCGGTCATGAACGCGGCCTCGCTCGTAGCGATCGTGATCGCCGGGATCATGATCGTCTGCGCGATCCTGCTGATAGCCACCACGATCAGGCTCTCGGCGTTCAGCAGGCGCCGCGAAACCGGGATCATGCGGCTCGTCGGGGCGTCCAAGCTCATGATCCAGCTGCCGTTCGTCCTCGAGGGGACGATCGCGGCGGTCGTCGGGGCCGTGCTCGCCTCGGGCACGCTGTGGGCGGTGGCGAAGTTCTTCCTCGGCGACGTCCTCACAGCCCAGTATCCCGGGACGGCATTCATCTCGCCGTCCCAGACCCTCGTGCTCGCCCCCCTGCTGATCGCACTGGGCGTGGTCCTCGCGGGCACATCATCGATGCTGACCCTCCGTCGGTATCTCAAGGTCTAGGCCGGCAGGAGGCGAGCCAAGGATGAGCATGTCGACACCGACACGGGGTGCCGCTCCCGGAGGATTCCGCGCCGGGATCCTCAGGGTCGCGGGCCTGTCCGCAACGGTCGCCCTCGTCGTCGGCCTCTCGGTCACCGGTTCCGCCGTGACCGGTCCGGCCGCGACGGCGGACAATCTGGACGACCAGAAGGCGCAGCTCGACCAGCGCGCCCAGGACGTCCGCGAGTCCCTCGAGTTCCTCGACGGGAAGATCCAGCAGACGGCCGCGGACCTTGCCACCTACCAGGCCCAGCTGCCCGGCGCCCAGCAGGCGCTCCTGGACGCCCAAGGGCGCGTCACCGCAGCGACCAACGAGGTCAACGCCCTCGCCGTGCGCGTCGACGCCGCCCAGCAGAACAAGGCCAAGATCACCGCGCAGCTCGCCTCGGACCGCGGCAAGATGGACAGCACCAAGAAGCTCATCGGCGAGATCGCGAGCGAGTCGTACATGTCCGGCGGCGTCCCCTCGAACATCGGCATCATGCTCGGATCTGGGGACCAGAGCTCGCTGACGGGGTCCCTCGACCTCGCCGACACGGTCATGGAGAGCCAGAACAGCGCCCTCGAGCAGTTGGCCCAGCAGAACGCGGCGAACGTGAACTCGCAGGCCCGGCTCAGCGCCGTCGAGGCGGAGATCACAGATCTCAAGGCCAAGGCGGACGAGGCCCTCAAGAAGGAGCAGGCCGCGAGGGACGACGCCGCGGCGAAGAAGGCGGCGGTGGACAAGCTCGTCGACGACACGGGGCGGCTCAGTCGCGAACTCGAAGCGCAGCGCCCCGCGATCCAGCAGCAGATCGCGGACGTCAAGGCCCAGCAGGACCAGGTCGCGGCCGAGATCGCCGAGCGGGACCGGAAGCTGCGCGAGGCCTGGGAAGCCGAGCAGCGGCGCATCGCGGAGCAACGGGCGGCCGAGGCGCGGGCGGCAGCGCTTGCCGCGGGCCAGGCTCAGGCGGCTGCGGAGGCGGCGGCCCAGCAGGTGCGGGACCAGGCGGTCCAGGTCGGCTCGCCCTCCGCCTTCGGCCTGATCCACCCGTTCGACGGCAACATCCCCATCACCTCCGGCTTCGGATGGCGCGCGACGCCGCCTGGCACGATCGACTTCTACGGAACCGGCGGCTACATGCACACCGGCATCGACTTCGGGGCCGCCTGCGGCACGCCGGTCCATGCCGCCGCTGCGGGCACCGTCACGGTCGGCGGCTGGACCAACGGCGGCGGCGGGTGGACGGTCATGATCTCCCACGGCGTCATTCAGGGGAACTCGCTGACTACGGTCTACTACCACAACACGAGAGTTGTGGTATCGCCGGGCCAACAGGTCAGCCAAGGGCAGGTCATCGCGTACTCGGGCAGCACAGGCAACTCGACGGGCTGCCACGCGCACTTCGAGACGTGGCTCAACGGCCGCCCCGTGGACCCGATGGGCCTGCTGTAAACTGTCTTGATTCCGCCCCCGTGAGACGAGGAGTTCTGCCGTGCCCAGAGAGAGTGGCCGGAAGGTCGTGGCCACCAACCGCAAGGCCCGGCACGACTACGAGATCATCGACACCTGGGAGGCCGGGCTCGTGCTCATGGGCACTGAGGTGAAGTCCCTCCGCGAGGGCCACATCTCCCTCGGCGAGGGGTTCTGCCACTTTGACCGGGGCGAGCTCTGGCTCGAGGCGGTCAACATCCCGGAGTACTCGCAGGGCTCGTGGACCAACCACCCGTCGAAGCGGAAGCGGAAGCTCCTCCTGCACCGCGAGGAACTGATCAAGATCGAGCACAAGGTCAACGAATCCGGCCTCACGGTGGTCCCGCTGCAGGTCTACTTCAGTGATGGACGCGCCAAGGTCGAGATCGCGCTTGCACGGGGCAAGAGGGACTACGACAAGCGCCAGGCGCTGCGCGAGGCCCAGGACAAGCGCGAGGCCCTCCGTGAGATGAGGGCGCGCAACCGCCGCTGAGATGCGGCCGAGGCCGGAAGGGACGGGAGGCTCCATGGCACGGCAGAACCTGAGGATCTGGGCCGCGGTCGCGACCGGGATCGTCGCAGTCCTCGCTGCCGTGGCCGCGCTGGCCCTCCCAAGGCTCCTCGGACAGGCGGGGGAGCGCACGACGGCGCCCCCGGCCGCGCCGTCGGAGGCGGCGCCCTCGGCGGGGATCCCCACCGCGACGCAGCCGGCGACGCCCGGCGGTTCGACCGGCGCCACGGCGCCGCCGAGCACCCCGGGTGGCCCGGCGCCGTCGTCCGCTCCCGGCGTTCCGCCGCCTGCGAGCCGTGCCGCCACCCTGCTCGCGTCGATGAGCCTCGAGCAACGCGTGGGGCAGGTCATGATGGTCAGCTCGCCCGTCACGGGACCAGATGCGGCGATCCTCGACGCGCTTCGCCGCCTGCACGTGGGCAACGTCTTCCTCAAGGGGCGCACCACCGCCGGGGCGGCCGCCGTGGCCGGCGTCGTCGCAGCGCTCAAGGCCGAGGCCACCCCCGCCGCAACGCTCGGGGTGGGGCAGTTCGTCGCGACCGATCAGGAGGGCGGCCAGGTCCAGATCCTGCGCGGCCCGGGGTTCTCCGAGATCCCGACCGCGCTCGCCCAGGGCGGGATGGATCCCGGCGCCCTGCGCGCCGCGGCCGCGGTGTGGGGCCGCGAGCTCGCGGCCGCGGGCGTGAACGTGAACCTCGCACCGGTCATGGATACCGTCCCGTCCGCCGCATTCGCGCCGCAGAACGCGCCGATCGGCCGGTTCCAGCGGGAGTACGGCTACACCGCTCAGGCCGTGTCGGCCCACGGACTCGCATTCGCCCAGGGAATGGCTGATGCGGGCGTGGCCGCGACGGCAAAGCATTTCCCCGGCCTCGGCCGGGTCACCGCGAACACCGACACGTCGGCCGGCGTCACGGACAGCGTCACGGGTCGCCACGACCCCTACGTCGCGCCGTTCGCGGACGGGGTCAGGTCCGGGGTGCCCTGGATGATGATCTCCAACGCGCGCTATTCCGCCATCGACCCCGGCAACGACGCGGTCTTCTCGCCGACCGTCATCCAGGGAATGCTCCGCGGCGATCTCGGGTTCCGTGGCATCGTCGTCTCCGATGACCTCTGCGACGCCGTCCAGCTCTCCGGCGTCGCCGCCGAGGACCGTGGTACCGGATTCCTCGCCGCAGGCGGCACCATGGTCCTGTGCACGAACGCCCAGCTCGCGCCCCGCGTCTGGCAGGGCATGGTGGACCGCGCGAAGACCGATCCCGCGTTCGCCCGGACCGTCGACGCGGCTGCGCTGGCCGTGCTCGAGGCCAAGGACCGGGCCGGCCTCCTGCCCCGGTGACCGGGGCCGGAGGCCGCAGGAATATTGCGGTGCCGGTGCGCGCTATACTTGCTGTTCCGGGTGGTTCACGCAGCCGCCGGGGCGCCGGGCGCAAGCCCGGGGCGGTTTGACAACCACATACGGGGATGATCGGTTTCGACGGTGTAGGTCGAGACAGGGGAAGCGGGCCGAGGATGCAGAGTCATCTCGTCAACGCTCTCTGCAAACCAATAAGTGCCAACTCTAAGCGCACTGACTTCGCCCTCGCTGCCTAAGTAGCGAGCAAGTCCGTCAGCCCGGGAATGCTATCGTCCCGGATCCTGGCGTCATTGAGATAGCCACTGCTGGCAGCTTTCGTCGTCGGAGCTGTCGGGACTCTAAGGCGACTGGGCCCGGGCCAGCCACTGGTGTGCATGATGGCTGGGGCCGAGAAATCCCAACGCACACTGCGCCCGGAGAATACCTGGCGAAGCCGCACCGGACGGGGGTTCAATTCCCCCCATCTCCACCCTGCGTGAGCACCCCCGGTCTTCGGACCGGGGGTGCTCTTTTTCTCTGCCCGTTCCTCCCGGCGCGGTTCTCCCGGTGCCTGTTTCCTCCGAGTGCTGTTTCTCCCGTCCCGGGGAAGGCAGGATAGGCCTGTGAACGTCGCCAGCGGGCACAGCCTGCGCCGTGTCCTCGTCGCGGCCGTGACGTCGAGCTGCCTCGTGATCGTCGACTCGACGGCGGTCAGCCTCGCGCTGCCCGCGATCCAGCGCGAGCTCGGCGGCGGGCTCGTGCTGCAGCAGTGGGTGGTCGACGGCTACCTGCTGACCCTCGGCGCGCTCATCCTCGCTGCGGGCGCCCTCGCGGACCGGTACGGCACCGAGCGCCTGCTGCTCGCGGGCGCTGTCGCGTTCACGGTGACCTCGGTGGCGTGCGGGCTCGCGCCGACCGGGACCGTCCTCGTGGCCGGCCGCATCCTCCAGGGCGCCGCGGGCGCGGTCATCACCCCGAGCGCCCTCGCCCTCATCACCGCCTCGGCGGGCGGCCCGGAGAGGATGCGCCTCATCGCGCAGTGGACGGCCTGGACGGCGGCGGCTTCCGTGGCGGCCCCGTTCATCGGCGGGGCCATCGTGACGCTGAGCAGCTGGCGGTTCGTCTTCCTCATCAACCTCATCCCCGCGGCCGTGCTGGCCCGTCCCCTCCTGCTGCTACGCCGTGCCGCACGGCCGCCCGAGAGGCAGACGGGACCGTTCGACGTCGTGAGCGCACTGCTCAGCGTCGCGAGCCTCGGCGGGCTCGTGCTGGGCCTGATCTGGCAGTCTGCCCTCGGGTGGGCCCACCCGGTGGTGTTCGTGTCGCTCGCCGTCGGCATCGCCGCCGGCGCAGCGTACCTCGTGCGGCAGCACCGCGCGGCCGCGCCGCAGCTCCCCCTGCGCCTGTTCCGCGAGCGGGCGTTCGCCGCGGGCAACGCGGCCACCCTGTGGGCCTATGGGGCGCTGGGGCTCGGCTCGTTCCTCGTGGGCCTCTACCTGCAGCAGCGGATGGGGCTCACGGCGTTTGAGGCCGGCCTCGGGATGCTCCCGGCGACCCTTCCCATGCTCTTCCTCTCGAGCCGAGTGGCGCGCGTCGCGGCCCGCACGGGGCCGCGTCTGCCCATGGCGGCCGGCCCGGCGATCGCGGCCGTGGGGTTCATCTGGCTCGCCGTCCCCGCACCTCCCCTCGAGTACTGGCGGAACGTCTTCGGCCCCATGGTGCTCCTGGGCCTCGGGCTCGCGGTGATGGTCGCGCCGCTGACCTCTACGGTGCTCGGGGCGGTACCGCGCGGGTCGGAGGGCGTCGGGTCGGCGGTGAACAACGCGGTCGCGAGGATCGCCTCGCTCGTGGCCATCGCGGCGTCGGGTGCGATCACCGGGGGAGCGCTCGACGACGTGGGGTTCCGCCGGGGGGCCACGGCGACCGCCGTCCTGCTCGCCGCCGCCGCGGTGACGTCCGCGCTCTGGATCCGGACAGCTGATATGGAGTGAGCTGCTGTCAAGTGGGCAGGGTGAGGCGCCGCCGGGAGGAGGTCCCGGCGGCGCCTCTGTGCTTCGCTGGAGGGGGTGGTCGGCGAGCGTGTCGTTGGCGACGCGCGGTCAGGCTGATATGCGCGGATTGGCTACCGCAGGACGGTGGTTCGGCTGGAGTCGGTCCGCGTGTCTAGGAGCGAACGTGGGCCCCCCTCTGGGGTGCCTGTTCATAGCTGTGCCGCGGGTGGCTCCACGCGCTGCCGCCGACCTCTGTGGGATCCGGCGAAGCGGTCTGTGGGCGGCGGGGGTCAGTCGTCGTCCATGACTGCCAGCGACCAGCACCACCCGGCCAGCTCGCGGGCGATTGCGACGTTGGCCACGGTGGGGCGCTTGCGCCGCTCGAGGAAGCCCACCCACCTCTCGTGCAGGCGCCGGTTGCCCTCATCGCCGCGCACGCGGGCCGCGGCCGGGGCCAGGTCCCATCGGTCGCGCATGGTCTTGCCGGCCACATACCGGGCCCGGTGGTGCCAGGCGGCCTCCACCAGGAGCCTGCGGACGTGGGCGTTCCCGGTCTTGGTGATCGGCCCCTGCGCCCGGGAGGCGCCGGAGGAGTGCTCCGAGGGCGTCAGGCCGACGAAGGAACCGATCGTGGCCCCAGTGAACCGGCGCCAGTCCCCGATCTCCACCGCGAGGGCGAACCCCGTCAGGGTACTGACCCCGCGCAGGCAGCCCAGCCGGTGCACGAGCGGGGCGAACTCGCTGACGGCGGCGAGCTGCCCGATCGCGGCATCGAGCCGGTCGCGGCGGGCCCTGACCGTCAGCACCGCCTCGTAGTCGGAGTCGAACGCCATCCTGGTCGCCGGGGACAACAGCTGAGGAAGTGCCTCCTTCCGAAGCCAGACGTCGTGGGCCCCCGTCCAGGCGTCCCCGCCGTCATAGACAATCCCATACCGCAGGAGCAGCTTGGAGAGCCGGTGCCGGGCCCGCATCAGGTCCCCGCGGCAGTCCTCCCTCGCCCGCACCAGATCCCGGGCGGACTCCTGCGCCACGGTCGGGACCGCGACCGGGGTGACCTCGTCCAGGCGCAGCAGCCTGGCCAGATGCACCGCGTCCCGGGAATCGGTCTTGACCCGGTCCCCCGACGGGCGCTGCAGCCTGGACGGGGCGGCGACCACGCACCTGACTCCCTGTGAGGTCAAGGCCCTCGAAAGTCCGAATCCCGTCGGGCCGGCCTCGTAGACCACGGCGATCGGGCCCGGCAGGCCGGCGAGCCATCCGCTGATGGCCTCCTGGGACGGGGCAAGCCTGGTCTGCACCAGCTCGCCGGTCACCCCGTCGATCGCCGCCGCCGCGACCGAACGGGCGTGCACATCCAGACCAACACTCGTACGCTCAATGAACACCGGGGCCTCCCCACGCATGTCGGATAGGCCGGGCAGGGGACTCTGTCCGGTAACCCACGAATCTGCGCGAGAGAGGCCCCGGCCCGCAACCACCCACACAAGGCGGTCACTCCATACCGTCTAGGATCGTGCCACCGAACCCGACGGGGGTGCCGACACGGACGGAGGGGACCCATGAGCAGTGACGGGACGCGCCGGCGCGACGCGCGCCGTGCCCCAGCGGGTTCGGAGCTCCCGCCGGGGCCATGGGGGGTGCTGCACGGCGTGCTCGCGTTCGTCCTCGAGGTGGCGGCGCTCGGCGCGTGCTGGTACATCGGCAGCAGGCTCGTCCCGGGCGCGGGGGGAGTGGTGCTCGGACTGGCCGTGGCGGCAGTGTTCGTCGTGGCGTGGGCGCTGTTCATGGCGCCCCGCGCGAGGAGGCGGATCCCCTGGCCGTGGCGGCCGCTGGCCGCTCTCGCGCTGTTCGTGGTGGTCGGGGCTGGGCTGCTCGCCCTGGGGCAGTGGGCCGGTGCAGTGATGATTGCCATCGCGATCGCGGACACCGTGCTCGCCTATCGGCTCCGCCGGCTGGGCTGAATCAGCCCTCGCCCACGGTGCAGCCCGGGTGGCTGTGGGCGCTGTGCACCCAGACGGCGTCGGCTACCTCGTCCGCCACGTCGAAGTCGCGTGAGGTGTCGCCCCGGCCGATCTGGACGACGAGCGGTCCGCCGAAAGGCTTCCGGCGCACCACCGTCAGGTCGGCATCGAGTGTGATCTGCTCGTCCGCGAGGTAGCGGAGGAGCTCCGGGTTCTCGTCGCTGATGCGTGTGATGGTGCCTTCGTGGCCCGGGTCGAGCTCGCTGAGGCGGTGGGCGCGGATCCGCGGCACGACTCCTGCGCCCGTGGGGATGGGGTCGCCGTGGGGGTCGCGCTGGGGCCGGCCCAGCTTGGCGTCGAGCCGCTCGACGAACAGGTCGGAGACTGCGTGCTCGAGGCGCTCGGCCTCGACGTGCACCTCGTCCCAGCTGTAGCCGAGTTCGGTGACGAGGAAGGTCTCGAGGAGCCGATGCCTCCGGACCATCGTCAGCGCGACGCGCTCACCCTCCTCGGTGAGGCGCACGGCGCCGTACGGGCGGTGGTCGACGAGGCCCAGGTCCTTGAGCTTGCGGACCATCTCGGAGACCGAGGAGTTGGCCACGCCGAGCCGGGCGGCCAGCTGGGAGGAGGTGATGGGGGTGTCCTGCCACTCCGTGAAGGCGTAGATCGTCTTCAGGTAGTCCTCGGTCGAGGACGAGAGCTGGCTTTTCACACCGACCACCCTACCCGCCGCCGAACGGCGTCAGAGTGAGCACGAGCAGCGCGACATTCAGCACGACCACGAGGGCCGCGCTGAGCCAGGACGCCACGACGAGGACGGGCCGCAGGGTGTGCTCCCCGACCACGGCCGGGGAGGTGCTGAGGCGGATGAGGGGGATCAGGGCGAAGGGGATGCCGAAGCTGAGGACCACCTGGCTGACCACGAGCGCCCACGTCGGGTCCACCCCGAAGGAGAGGAGGGCCACGGAAGGGGCGAGGGTGATCGCGCGCCGCAGCACGAGGGGAATCCTGCGCTCCAGCAGCCCTTCCATGATCGTGGCACCGGCGTAGGAGCCGACGGCGGTCGAGGCGAGCCCGCTCGCGAGGAGCCCTACGGCGAACACCACGCCGACCACCGGCCCGAGCGCCTGTTCGATCGCCGCGTGGGCGCCTTCGATCGAGTCCGTGCCCTCGGTGCCCGCGAGGGTCGACGCCGCCAGCACCAGCATGCCGATGTTCACGACGCCGGCCACGCCGAGCGCCACGACGACGTCCACCCGGGTGCCGCGCAGGAGGCGCCGGATCGCCGGCTCGCCAGGGTGCTTGTCCGGGTCCGCGCGGTGCCGGTCCCGCGAGAGGGCGGAGTGGACGTAGATCGCGTGGGGCATGACGGTCGCGCCGAGCATCGATGCGGCAAGGAGCACGGAGTCGGGCCCGTCGAACCGCGGCACGAGGCCGCCTGCCATCCCTGCGGGATTCGGCGGGCTCAGGGCGAGGCCGGCCAGGAAGCCGACCGTGATCACCGCGAGGAGGGCGACGATCGCGAGCTCGAACTTCTGCTGCGTCCTGAAGTCCTGGACAGCAAGGATCGCCATCGACACTGCCCCGACGATCACTGCTCCGAGGGGCAGCGGGATCCTGAAGAGCAGGTGCAGGGCCAGCGCGCCGCCCACCACTTCGGCCAGATCGGTGGCGAGGGCGACGATTTCCGCCTGCGCCCAGTACAGCCGCCGGGGGCGGGGGCGGAAGCGCTGCCCGAGCAGCTCGGGCAGCGTGCGCCCGGTGACAATCCCGAGCTTCGCCGAGAGGTACTGGATGAGCATTGCCATGAGGTTCGCGAGCACGAGCACCCACATGAGGAGGTATCCGTACCTCGCGCCCGCGGTGAGGTTCGCGGCGACGTTGCCGGGGTCCACGTAGGCGACTGAGGCCACGAAGGCCGGTCCGAGGACGCCGAAGAACAGGGACCACCGGGCGCGCCGGGTCGCAGCGGACCGGTCCGTCTTGAGCGCCTTGCCCACCGTCTCCCAGCCCCCTCGCTGCCTTCTGCCAGGTGCTTAGGAAGGCCCAAACACACATTTTCGGTATGCCTAAATACTAGGAGGGCGCGAGTGCCCGCGGCAAGTTCGCGCGGGCGCCCGGGTCAGAGCGGCGCCTCGGTGGCCCGCCAGGCCTGGGCAATGTACGGCAGGGCGAGCACCTCGCCGGGGGAGTGGCCGAGATGCTCGAACAGATACCATGCGAGGTTCTCCTCGACCTTCCGGCGGTGCTTCTCGGAGGCACGCAGGTAGTAGCTGCGCGACTTGGTGAGCTCGACGAGACCCTCGGGGGTCACGCTGTCATGCCACGGGATGACCAGCGGTTCCCAGCCCACGAGCTCCGGCCCCGACGGCGGGTGATAGTCGGGCTTGTGGACGTCCCCCGCATGCATGATGCGGGACAGGCGGTGCACCCACGGCACGCTCGTGTCGAGCTGGTTCCACACGAGGCCCACGCGACCGCCCGGCCGCAGCAGCCGCGCCGCCTCCCGGGTCGCGGCCTCCGTGTCGAACCAATGCCACGCCTGGGCCGCGACCACGACATCCGCCGATCCGTCGGGCAGGCCCGTGTGCTCGGCCGGCGCCACGACGCACCTGACGCCCGGCAGCCGGCCGCCGAGCTGGGCGAGCATGTCCTCGGACGGGTCCACCGCCGTCACCTCGAGCCCTCTAGCGACCAGGAGCTCGGTGAACTTCCCCGTCCCGGCGCCCAGGTCCACGGCGGATCGCGCCCCCTCGGGCACGATCCACTCGGCTGCCTCCGGCGGATACCCGGGCCGCACCCTCTCGTAGTGCTCCCCGCCGGCGGCGAACGCCCCGGCGAGCTCGCGCCGTCGTGCGTCGTCGTACTTCGGTCCGCCGCGCTTCATGCCCCGCCCTCCCCGCCGGCCCCGGTTTCGGCCCGGCTTCCCCACTCTACGGGCAGCGCACGACGCCGCTCACTGGCCGCCGGGCTGTCCCTCCGCCAGGCACGGTGCGGCTCCCGCGGTGCCGGGCGTGTTCGGCGCCCAGACAGGGAACGGCCGCGTGTCCTGGGCGGGTACCCAGCGGCCCTCGTCGATCCTGTAGTCGATGCCGAGACCGCGCCGGGTCAGCTGCTCAAGACCGGCCAGCAGCCGCTCGACGTCTTCGAGGCGCGACCCGAGCCCGAAGCTCGCCCGGAGCGACCCGGCCGGCAGCCCCAGGCGCGCGAGGAGCGGGTGCGCGCAGAAGCGGCCGTCGCGCAGCCCCACACCGTGCTCGGCGGACAGGTAGGCGGCAACCAGACCGGCGTCGTGCCCGGCAACCGAGAAGTTCACCACCCCGATCGCGGACTCCGAGTCGGCGAAGAGGCGGTGCATTGTCACGCCCTCGATGTTGCCCAGGCCGGCGACGAGGGCATTGCGGAGCTGCTGCTCATGGCGGTGCCATGCCGCGGGGTCGAGGGCGCCGAGCACGTGCGCCGCGCGGGCCAGCGTCGCTGCGCCGAGGACGTTGGGCGAGCCGGCCTCGTGCCGCGCAGGGCCCTGCGCCCAGCTCGCCGACTCGAGCCCAACCTCGCGCACCGCCCCGCCGCCGGCGAGATGCGGCCGTCCGGCGTCGAGCCAGTCCGGGCGGCCCACGAGCACGCCCGCGCCGAACGGTGCGTAGAGCTTGTGCCCGGAGAAGGCGAGGTAGTCGATCGCCGTGGCCTCGTCTCGCGCGGCGACCGTGATGCGCCGGTGCGGGGCCAGCTGCGCGGCATCGACCGCGATCCGGGCGCCGTAGGTGTGGGCGAGCGTGGCGAGCTTGTCGAGGGGGAGGACCTCGCCGGTGACATTCGACGCCCCGGTCACCGCGAGCAGGGCCACGCCGCCGGCCGCGAGCTCGGTCTCCAGACGCCCGAGGGTCTCGGCGATCGTCGGCGCCGCGGCCACGCTGCGGTGGGCGCGGGCCTGCCACGGCAGCAGGTTCGCGTGGTGCTCGATGTCGAGGTAGAGCACGTCCTGTCCGTCCGGCACGCAGCCGGCCAGGAGGTTGAGCGAGTCCGTGGTGTTCCTCGTGAAGACGACGGCGTCGTCGGGGCGCGCGCCGACGAACGCGCGCACGGTCCCGCGGGCGTTCTCGTACACGCTCGTGCTCACCTGCGATGCGTAGCCGGCGCCGCGGTGCACGCTCGCGTAGAACGGCAGGACCTCGTTGAGGTGGGCTGCGACCTCGGCCAGCGCGGGGGCGGACGCGGCGTAGTCGAGGTTCGCGTAGCGGACGTCGCCTCCGCCCGCGAGCGGGGTGCGGAGGTCTGCGCCCACGACGGCGGCGAGCGGCTCGAGCGCATCGGGGAACCGGCTGCGCCACTCGGGGGAGATGGAGCGTGCTGGCTCGAGGGCCGTGGCGGTCGTCGCCGGGACGGCAGGGGCGGACAGGGCAGAGGTCATGGGCGTTCCTCACGCTGGAGGGACCCTCGAGGGGGTCCGCGCTTGCCGTATCCGTTCCGGACCGGCCAGGTCGTCACCCGGGGCACCCCGCCGCGGAGGAGGGTTGCCGGCCAGCAAACCGGGGTTTCGCGCTGGCACTCGTGACCTTGCGAAGAACACTAGGCCACGCGGGCGCGGTGGCGCACGCGTGGCGGCCCAGTATTACGTGCGTGACGCGTTAGACGAGGTCGTCATTGGCGGGGCTGAGCTTCGCGAGCACCTCGGAGTGCAGGATCCCGTTGGTCGCGAGGGCGTTGCCGCCCCAGGGTCCGTCCGCGCCGTCGAGCGACGTGAACCGGCCCCCGGCTTCGGTGACGATCGGAACGAGAGCGGCCATGTCGTAGAGGGCCAGCTCGGGCTCGGTGGCGATGTCGACCGCGCCCTCGGCGACGAGGCAGTAGGACCAGAAGTCGCCGTACGCCCGGGTGCGCCACACCTCGTCCGTCAGGCCGAGGAAGTCGTCGAGGCTCCCGCGCTCCTTCCAGCCGGACAGCGACGAGTAGGAGAGCGAGGCGTCCCCGAGGGTGGAGACGTTGGAGACCTTGAGCCTCGTGGCCGAGGCGAGCGAGCGGCCGGTGTACGCGCCGGCGCCCCGCGCGGCCCACCAGCGGCGCCCGAGGGCCGGGGCGCTCACGACCCCGACCACGATCTCGTCGCCGTCCGCGAGGGCGATGAGCGTGGCCCACACCGGGACGCCGCGGACAAAGTTTTTCGTCCCGTCGATCGGGTCGATGATCCAGCGGCGCGAGCCGTGGCCCGTGGTGCCGAACTCCTCGCCGATCACCGCGTCGCGCGGACGCGAGCGGGACAGCTGCCCGCGGATGGCCTCCTCGGCCGCGCGGTCGGCGTCGGTCACGGGGGTGAGGTCCGGCTTGGTCTCGACCTTGAGGTCGAGCGCCTTGAACCGCTCCATGGTCTGCGCGTCGACCGAGTCCGCCAGCACGTGGGCGAGGCGGAGGTCGTCGTTGTACGTCTCGGTCGCTGAGGTCATGGACCCACGCTATCGTGGCGCGGCCAGCCGACGCGTGAGGCTCCCTCTCGGGTACGCGAAATCCCGCCCACGTCCGTTTCGGGTACGCGAGATCGCGTACCCGAGACGGGGTGGCTAGGTGCCGAGTTCCTTGGTCTCCTGGGATTCCTCCCGCGGGCCCGCGCCCAGGAGGCGGCGCAGAGACGCGAGGCGGGCCGGCCCGGCGTCGCCCGCGTGGCCCTCGGCGACCCACGCGTCCAGCCCGCAGTCCACGGCGGACGCATCGTGGCGGCAGCCCCGGGAGCACCCCTCGATGCCCGGCTCGAGGTCGGCGAACGCATGCAGGATGCGGTCCGGGTCCACGTGGGCCAGCCCGAACGAGCGGATGCCCGGCGTGTCGATGATCCAGCTCCCCGGAGGGGCATCGGCCAGACGGAGCGCGAGCGCGGACGAGGAGGTATGGCGGCCGCGGCCCGTCACCGCGTTGACCCCTCCCGTGGCGCGGTCGGCGCCCGTGAGCGCGTTCACCATGGTGGACTTGCCCACGCCGGAGTGCCCGAGGAGCACGGTCACGTGGCCGTCGAGCTCGGCGCGCAGGGCGGCGACGGCCTCGTCGTCGAGCTTCGCCGAGGTGCCGTCCGCGCTGCGCGCGTCGATCCCCGCACCCCCGGATTCGCCAGACACGTCGTCGCCCGTCTCGGCCGTCCGGCTCACCACAACGGTGAGCGGCAGCAGGTCATAGTTCGCCAGCAGCTCGGCGGGGTCCTTGAGGTCAGCCTTGGTGACGAGCAGGAGGGGCTCGATCCCGGCGTCGTACGCCGCGACGAGCGCGCGGTCGATGAACCCGGTGCGCGGTTCGGGGTTGGCGGCGGCGACGACGATCACGAGCTGGTCCGCGTTCGCCACGACGGCCCGCTCGACAGGGTCGGTGTCGTCCGCGCTGCGCCGCAGGAGCGTCTCCCGCTCCTCGACGCGCACAAGCCGGGCGAGCGTGTCCGGCAGGCCGCTCACGTCGCCGACGAGGCCCACGAAGTCGCCCGGCACCACGGGCGTGCGGCGCAGCTCGCGGGCCCGGGCGGCGACCACGAGCCGCTCCTTTGGGGTGTCCTCCTCGACGATGGCCGTGTACCGGCCGCGGTCCACCGTCACGATCCGCCCGATGACGGCGTCCTCGTGGCTCGGGCGGTCCTTGGTCCGCGGCCTGGTGCCACGCTTGTTGGGCCGGATCCGGACGTCGCTCTCGTCCCACTCGCGCTGGGCCATGCTAGGCGCGGGCCCCGTCGACGGGCCCCGCCGCCGAGACCTCCGGGGCCCGCCCCAGCATCCGCGCCCACATCTCGGGGAACTCGGGCATGGTCTTGGCGGTCGTGGCGATGTCCTCCACCTCGACGCCGCGCACGGCGAGCCCCCAGATCGCCCCGGCGGTCGCCATGCGGTGGTCCGCATAGGAGCGCACGACGGCGCCGTGCAGCTTCGCGGGCCGGATCACCAGTCCGTCCTCGGTCTCCTCGGCGTCGCCGCCGAGGCGAGTGATCTCGGTCACGAGCGCGGCGAGGCGGTCGGTCTCGTGGCCGCGGAGGTGGGCGATGCCGGTCAGGCGCGACGGCGAGTCGGCGAGGGCGCACAGGGCGGCCGCGGTCGGCGCGAGCTCGCTCGTGTCCGCGAGCTCTGCGCCGGTGATGCGCTCCCCGCCGCGGACGGTGAGGGTGCCGCCGTCGAGCGTCACGGTGGCGCCGAGCCTCGGCAGGATCTCGCGCCATGCGTCGCCCACCTGGGTGGTGTGCTCGGGCCAGTTGGGGACACGGACCGTGCCGCGGGTCGCGAGCGCGGCCGCGAGGAACGGGCCGGCGTTGGAGAGGTCCTGCTCGATCCGGACGTCGAACGCACGGATGGGCCCGGGTGCCACCCGCCAATGATGGGGCACCGTGTCGTCGACTTCGACGCCCACGCCGCGGAGGACCTCGACCGTCATCGCGATGTGGTCCAGGCTCGGGACCGGGGGGCCCACGTGCTCGAGGTGCAGCCCCTCCGTGAAGCGCGCGCCCGCCAGAAGGAGGGCAGAGACGAACTGGCTCGAGCCGCTCGCGTCCACGGCGACGTGGCCGCCGCGGACCTCCCCGGAGCCGTGGACGGTGAAGGGGAGCGAGGACGGCCGCGCACCGGGCGCGCCGGGCGCCGAGAGCCTGACCCCGAGCGCATCGAGGGCATCGATCACCGGGCCCATCGGACGGACGCGGGCGTGCGGATCGCCGTCGAACGCGATCTCGCCGCGGGCCAGCGCGGCGAGCGGCGGCACGAAGCGCATGACCGTCCCGGCCAGGCCGCAGTCCACGGCCGCGCTCCCGAGGTCCCTGCCGGCGGCCGGGATCGGCTCGACCTCGAGGTCCGGGCCGTACTCGCCGTCGCCTTCGACCTCGGTGACGGTCGCGCCCAGGGCGCGCAGCGCGCCGACCATGAGCGCGGAGTCGCGCGAGTGCAGGGGTGCCCTGAGCCGCGAGGTGCCGTCGGCGAGTGCGGCCAGGACGAGGTAGCGGTTGGTGAGCGACTTCGAACCCGGAACGGTCACCGTCGCGTCAACGGGCCCGTCTGCGAACGGCGCCGGCCAGGCGACCGTCACGCGAAGACGTCCGAGGCCGCGCCGCGGGCATCCTTCGCGGCGGAGCGCACCGTTCGTTCCGCCGTGCGGGCGGCCTTCTTGAGCGCCTTGCCGGTGGTCTTCTGCGCGTCGGCGATGCCCTTCTCCGCGCTGGCGAGCCGGCGGCGGCCCGCCTTGGAGGCGTCGGCCGCGACGTTCTGTGCACGCCAGGCGAGTGAGGGCCGGCCGTCCGTGTCCACGCTCGCGAGGAGCACGCCACCGAGCAGCGAGAGGTTCTTCAGCAGGCCCGAGCGGCGGGCTCCGCGCCCGTCCGGGGTGCTGATGTCCGCGCTGCGCCACTCGACGAACGCGTTGAGGGCGCTCGTGATGGCCAGCACCGAGGCGGAGAGGCGGGGCGCCTTGCCGAGCGCGAACAGGACTCCGGCGCCGAGCTGGCTCGCGCCCACAGCGCGTGCGAGGAGCTTCTCGTCCACGTGCACAGGGAGTGCGTCCGCCGCCCGACGCAGCGCTGGCGAGAGCTGCTCCGCCGTGTCGTCCGCGTTCTTCAGCTTCGAGGCGCCCGCGACGATGAACGAGCTGCCGAGGAGCGGTCGGGCGATGAGACGTACTGCAGACATGGGGCCTCCTTACAGGCGCGTTGGATGCGCGGTTCCTGCGCGATCCAGCGCGGTTCGGTACTTCTCGGGCTACGGCCCAGTCTCCCACCTTCGGGGAATATTTTCCTTTTAGCCCCGCGTTGTGCCTGCTGTCCGAGAGACGCCCTGAGGTACAGGGAGCCCGATGTCCGGGAGATGGAGGAGGGAGCCGAGTGCTGGTCCTTGACCGCGACGCAGTCATCGCAGGCCCGGTGATGCCGGCAACAGTAGACTGGGCGGCGATGAGCACTGCTGACCCCCAAGGAGATCGGGCCCGGGACCGCGCGACGGCCGAGCCGATCGTGCGCGCCGACAGAGGATCCGAGACGGACGACGAGCGCCGCGAGCGCTTCGAGCGGGATGCCATGCAGTACGTGGACCAGCTCTACTCCGCGGCGATGCGGATGGCCCGGAACCCGGCCGACGCCGAGGACCTCGTCCAGGAGGCGTACGCCAAGGCCTTCGCGGCCTTCCACCAGTACAAGCCCGGCACGAACCTCAAGGCCTGGCTCTACCGGATCCTCACGAACACGTACATCAACCTGTACCGCAAGCGCCAGCGCGAACCCCAGCAGGCCCAGACGGATTCCGTCGAGGACTGGCAGCTCGCGCGCGCGGAGTCGCACACCTCGAGCGGCCTCCGCTCGGCGGAGGCCGAGGCCCTCGACCACCTGCCCGACTCCGACGTCAAGGACGCGCTCCAGTCGATCCCCGAGGAGTTCCGCCTCGCGGTGTACTTCGCGGACGTGGAGGGCTTCGCGTACAAGGAGATCTCGGAGATCATGAACACCCCGATCGGCACGGTCATGAGCAGGCTGCACCGCGGCCGGAAGATGCTCCGTGACCGCCTCGCCGACTACGCCGCAGAGCGCGGCTTCGCTGGCGCCCGCGCCGCAGCAGCATCCCAGGAGAAGGAACAATGAGCGATTGCCAGGGCTTGGGCGACTGTGACGACAGCCGCCTCCACCGGTTGTACGAGTACCTCGACGGTGCCCTTCCGGCCCACGAGGTGGCCGAGATCCGCTCCCATCTCGAGTCCTGCCCCGAGTGCCTCGGTGAGCACGACCTCGAGTGCATGATCCGCTCCGCCATGAAGCGCAGCTGCCACGAGCAGGCTCCCGCGTCGCTCAAGGATTCCATCCTGGGCAAGATCCACGGGCTGCGCGCCGAGGCCTGAGACTCCCGACACGCAGCGAGGCCCCGGACCGCATCGGTCCGGGGCCTCGCTCTGTTCCGCATCGCGGACCAAGGGGCACCTCAGGTGTTGGGGCGCTTCCCGTGGTTCGCGCCGCCGCGCTTGCGGTCACGGCGCTTGCGTGCACGCTTGCTCATGGCTGGCCTCCTTCGTTCGACTTCACTGGTGGCCCCCGTGAGGGGGCGAGTGGCCAAGAAGGCCGTCGTCCAGTCTAGCGCAGTGCGCGGCGGATGGCCGTCCGCGTCGCGTCGAGCGCCTCGCGGAGCGCGGCGAGCGCCACGTCCGTGACGGCATGCGTCGCCGCGTAGGAGCGCAGCTCGATCCTCATGTCGTCCCGGAAGTCGCGGATGAGCATCTCTGCCTCGGCCAGGGGCCCGCGATTGTCTCGGAGCGTTTCGGCCCTCCCGGTGGCGCTGCCCGCCGATGGTCCGGCGCCCGCCGCCGGTGCGCCCCCGCCGTCGTGCGCGCCCGACGGGGAGGACGGCGCGCGGCCCTGGCCCGCTCCGGGCGCCTGCCTGCTGGCCTGCTTGGCGGCCTGCCGCGCCGTCTCGGCGGTCGCCGCGAGATCGGCCCGCAGGCCGCGCATGCTGGCCCGCAGCTCGTCCCGCAGGGTGTCGGCGAGGCGACGCACCGAGGCCGAGATGTCCTGCTCGACGTCGGCGAGCTCGCCGCGCCTCTCGGCCACTTCGGCGCGCCCGGCGTCGGTGATCGAGTAGACGGTGCGGCGTCCCTCCTGCACCGTGGCCACGAGGCCCTCCTCCTCGAGCTTGCCGAGCCGCGGGTACACCGTGCCGGCGCTGGGGGAGTAGGTGCCGCCGAACCGGTCGCTCAGGGCCTTGATGAGCTCATATCCGTGCTTGGGGCCGTCCTCGAGCAGCGCCAGCAGGTACAGGCGCAGGGCACCGTGGGCGAAGACCGGGGGGACCATCAGTGCTCGCCCTCCGCAGGGGCCGCGGCTGGAGCGTGGACCACCGAGATGTCGCCGGAGACGGCCTTGGCCCGCAGGGTCATGCGGCCGTCCTTCGGGCCGAGCTCGGCGTTGACCTTGCCGGCCGTGGCGCGGAAGCGCTCGTCGTCCACGACGACCCGGCCGCTGGCCATCGTCGCGGCGAGGTCCACGCCGACGTCCTGCGGGATGCGGACCGTGAGGTCCCCGCTCACCATGGTCGCGGCCAGCGTGCGGCAGCGGCCGGAGATGTCGATCGAGACGTCCCCGGAGACCGAGGTCGCGCGGACGTCGTCGAGGGCGCCGGAGGCGGTGACCTCACCGGAGACCGTCTTGGCGGTCAGGGTCCCCGCGTGCCCTCGGGCAATGATGTCCCCCGACACGGTGTTGAGGTGCAGCTCGCCGTCGGTGCCGTCGGCGAGCAGGGACCCCGACACGGTGTTGAGCCGGGTCAGGGGCCCGGTGCCTGAGACGAAGCCCTCCCCGGACACGGTCGCGAGCTCGACCATCGTCCCACGGGGGACGGCAATGCTCACGACCGCGTAGTTCTGGCTGTTCCCCGCCACGGTGTCCAGGAAGCTCTTGAGCCAGCCCTGCGGGCCCTCCTCGCGGTGGCGCACGTCGAGGCGGCCGTCGGCCAGGGTCACGGTCACGGGTTCGCCCCGCACCTCCGAGATCTCGACGCGGGCGCCCGGGGCGTCGTGGACGATCACGTCGAGCCTGCCCCGGACGATGCCGGCTCGCAGCGAGGACACCGCCTCGATGTCAATGGTCTGCGGCCCGGTCACTGACCAGATCTCCGGTTCCATAGTCTCCTCCTGCGGTATGACGCGATATATCGCGTTCTGAGCAACAAGATATATCGTGTCTTGGACTGAAGCAAGGGCCACGGCAAATCGCCGTGGCCCCTCGAGCGTTCCCGGACTCTATTGCGGCTGCGGCAGCCGCAGCCAGGGGAACCAGCCGCGGTGCAGCACGAGCCACGCGATCAGCCCGTAGCCCGCCTGGCCCGCGGCGCCTGCGTTCGAGGCGAGGTCCCCGCGCCACTGCTCGTGGTTGAGCAGCGGGGAGAAGGTGTCGACGTAGTAGTAGTTGCGCCGAGTCGTGACGTCGGCGAAGGCAGTGTTCAGCTCGGCCAGGCGGCGGTTCTGGACCGGGTCGAGCGTGGGCGGCGGCCCGACCACGAAGACCTCGCAGCTGTTCTGCTGGGCCGAGTCCAGGATGTTGGCCACGTTGAGGCGGCTGCGCGCAGGGGAGAGGCCGAACTCGATGTCCCGGCCCGAGAGGCCGACCACGAGCCGGTTCTCGTACCCGTCGCCGAAGCGGCGCATGGCCTCGCCCTCCCAGCGCGCGGCCAGCGACTCCGTGCCCTCCTGCGGCGCCGCGAGCACATAGGACTCGAGGACCAGCTCCTCCCGCGGTGTCCGGGCCAGTACCCGGCCCAGCCAGCCGAGCGCCCGCGGATCTCCGACGCCCGCCAGCAGCTCGTCGCCGACCGCGGCAATCCGCAGCTTCCTCTCGTGGGCCATCCACACTCCCGTCCGTCTCGCCGGCCCCGCCGGCCCCTGCCCTCGGCTTCCGAGTCTAGCGAAGCACGCCCCCTCGACGGTGGAGGCCACCCTGGCGCAGCTGCCGCGGCGGGCACAGACGACCGCGGCCGGCCCCCGCAAGGGGACCGGCCGCCGTCGTGCGCCCCGCCGAGGGCGTGCGCTGCGCCGTGCGCGGGCGCGCTAGTGGTCGAACACCTCGTGGACGAGGACGTTCTCCTCCGCCGTGTGGCGCTTCATCGACCCGGCGCTCGTGGCGGCCGAGGCCGCCCGCGAGACGAGCTGCAGGCGCTTGTCGAGCGTCGGGGCGAGCGAGACCGCCATGTACGGCCACGGGCCCTGGTTGGCGGGCTCGTCCTGTGCCCAGACCACCTCGGCGTTCGGGTACTTGGCGAGCTCGGCCTTGATCTCGGCCTCGGGCAGCGGGTACAGCTGCTCGACGCGCACAATCGCGGTCGTCGTGTCCTTGTCCTTGGTGCGCGCGGACAGCAGGTCGTAGTACAGGCGTCCGGAGACGAGGACCACGCGGGTGACCGCATTGGCATCGAGCTGCTCGTGCTCGCCGATCACCGGGCGGAAGGCGCCCGAGGTGAAGTCCGTGACGGCGGAGGCCGCCGCCTTGAGGCGCAGCAGCTGCTTCGGGGTGAAGACGATGAGCGGCTTGCGCGGGCGGTTGTACGCCTGACGCCGGAGCAGGTGGAAGTGCGATGCGGGCGTGCTCGGCTGGGCCACGATCATGTTGTCCTCGGCGCACAGCTGCAGGAACCGCTCGATGCGGGCGGAGGAGTGGTCCGGGCCCTGGCCCTCGTAGCCGTGCGGCAGGAGCATGACGAGCGAGCTGCGCTGGCCCCACTTCTGCTCGGCGGAGGAGATGAACTCGTCGATGACGGTCTGCGCGCCGTTGACGAAGTCGCCGAACTGGGCCTCCCACGCCACAAGGGCGTCCGGCCGCTCGACGGAGTAGCCGTACTCGAAGCCGAGCGCGGCGTACTCGGAGAGCGAGGAGTCGTAGATCGACAGCTTCCCCTCGCCCTCGGCGAGGTTCGCGAGCGGCGTCCACTCGTTGCCGTTCTGCCGGTCATGGAACACCGCGTGGCGCTGCACGAACGTACCTCGGCGAGAGTCCTGGCCTGCAAGGCGCACCGGGACGCCCTCGGAGATGAGCGAGCCGAGCGCAGCGATCTCGCCGAAGCCCCAGTCGATGCCGCCCTCGCGGGACATGGTCTCGCGGCGCTCAAGGAGCTGCTTGAGCTTCGGGTGGACCGTGAAGCCCTCGGGGACGTCGATGTGGGCCTTGCCGATGCGGGCGAGCAGCTCGGCGCTGATCGCGCTGGGCCGCTGGATCCCCGCCGCGTCGTCGCGCTGCTGCGCGAGCGGGCGCTCGAGGTCCGACACCGCCTTCGCATCCGCCGTGATGATCGGGATCGGCGAGGTCTGCGCCGCGTGGGTCTCGGCGAAGACGCGCTCGAGGCGCTCCTGGTAGTCGCGCAGCAGCTGCTCCGCCTCGTCCTGGGTGATGTCGCCGCGGCCGATCAGGCTCTCGGTGTAGAGCTTGCGGACCGAGCGCTTCGCCTCGATGAGGTTGTACATCATCGGCTGGGTCATCGACGGGTCGTCGCCCTCGTTGTGGCCGCGCCGGCGGTAGCAGACGAGGTCGACGACGACGTCCTTGTGGAACCGCTGGCGGAACCGGTACGCCATCTGGGCAACGCGGACCACGGCCTCGGGGTCGTCCCCGTTGACGTGGAAGATCGGCGCCTGGACCATCTTGGCCACGTCCGTCGAGTACACCGACGAGCGGGAGGCCGACGGCGACGTCGTGAAGCCCACCTGGTTGTTCACCACGATGTGGATCGTGCCGCCCGTGCGGTAGCCGCGCAGCTGGGAGAGGTTGAGCGTCTCCGCCACGACGCCCTGGCCCGCGAAGGCGGCGTCGCCGTGCACGAGGATCGGCAGCACCGGGAAGGCCTCGCCCTGGTCGAGCCGGTCCTGCTTGGCGCGGACGATACCCTCGAGGACCGAGTCCACCGCCTCGAGGTGCGACGGGTTCGCGGCGAGGTAGACCTTGGTCTGCTTGCCGTTCTCCGCGGTGAAGGTGCCCTCGGTGCCGAGGTGGTACTTGACGTCGCCGGAGCCCTGCACGCTCTTGGGATCCTGGGTGCCCTCGAACTCGCGGAACACCTGCGCGTACGTCTTTCCGGCGATGTTCGTCAGGACGTTGAGGCGGCCGCGGTGGGCCATGCCGATGCCGACCTCGTCGAGCCCATCCTCGGCGGCCTCGGACAGCGTCGCGTCGAGGAGCGGGATGAGGGACTCGCCGCCCTCGAGGGAGAAGCGCTTCTGGCCCACGAACTTGGTCTGCAGGAACGTCTCGAACGCCTCGGCCGCGTTGAGCCGGGACACGATACGCAGCTGCTCTTCGCGGCTCGGCTTCTTGTACGGGTGCTCGAGCTCGTCCTGGAACCACTTGCGCTCGGCGGGCTCCTGGAGGTGCATGTACTCGATGCCGGTCGTGCGGCAGTACGCGTCGCGGAGCACGCCGAGGATGTCGCGGAACTTCATCTTCGGCTTGCCGCCGAACCCGCCCGTGGGCCACTCGCGGTCGAGGTCCCAGAGGGTGAGGCCGTAGGTGAGCACATCGAGGTCAGGGTGACGGCGCTGGACGTACTCGAGCGGGTTCGTGTCGGCCATGAGGTGCCCGCGCACACGGAACGCGTGGATGAGCTGCTGGATCCGGGCCACCTTGTTGATGGCGTCCTCAGGGTTGACCTGGAGGTCCGGGCTCCAGCGCACCGGCTCGTAGGGGATGCGCAGGGACTCGAAGATCTCGTCGTAGAAGCCCTGCTCGCCCAGGAGCAGCTGGTGGACGATCCGCAGGAACTCGCCCGAGCCGGCGCCCTGGATGACGCGGTGGTCGTAGGTCGAGGTGAGCGTGATGATCTTGCCGACGGCCTGGAGGGCGAGGATCTTCTCGGACGCGCCCTGGAACTCCGCGGGGTACTCGAGGGCGCCCACGCCGATGATCGCGGCCTGGCCCTTGGAGAGGCGGGGGACCGAGTGCACGGTGCCGATGCCGCCCGGATTGGTCAGCGACACGGTGGTGCCTGCGTAGTCATCCGCGGTGAGCTTGCCGTCGCGGGCGCGCTTGACCAGGTCCTCGTACGTGTGCCAGAAGTCCGAGAAGTTCAGCGTCTCGGCCTTCTTGATGTTCGGTACCACGAGCAGGCGGGTGCCGTCCGGCCTGGGCAGGTCGATCGCGATGCCGAAGTTGACGTGCGCGTGCTGGATCGCGACGGGCTTGCCGTCCACCTCGTCGTAGGAGACGTTCATCGACGGCATGAGCTTGAGCGCCCGGATCACGGCGAACCCGATGAGGTGCGTGAAGGAGACCTTGCCGCCGCGCACACGGGTGAGGTGGTTGTTGATCACGACGCGCTGGTCCATGAGCAGCTTCGCGGGCACGGCGCGCACCGTGGTGGCCGTCGGGACCGACAGGCTCTGGACCATATTGGTGGCGATCGCCTTGGCCGGTCCGCGCAGCGTCGAGACGACGTCTTCCTCCGTCGTCTCGTCCTTGGCGGTCTTGGGCAGCTGCGCCGGGATGAGGCCGGTCGTGGACGGCTTCGCGCCGTCGCGCACGACGCCGGCCGCCCCCTTCTTGGGGGCCGATGCGGCGGGTGCCGGGCTGGGAGCAGGGGCGGCGGGTGCCGGAGCAGCAGCGGGAACCGGAGCGGCCACGGGAGCCGGAGCGGGGGCGGCCGCGGGAGCGGCCGGCGCCTGGGCTGCCGGGGCCTGGACCCGGGGGATCTGCCGCGTCAGCGTGTCGACGGCCGGCCCCTTCGCCGTGCCGTTGGACGTGTGGCCGCTGTCCGAGTCGAAGGACTCGAACAGCGGCCACCACTTGGCGTCGACTGAGTTCTTGTTCTGCTGGTACTGCTCGTAGAGCTCGTCCACAAGCCACTCGTTGCCGCCGAATTCCTCGGGCAGGCGGTGCGTTGGCAGTTCTGGCACTGGAGATACGCCTCTTCCATCGATACTTAGGCCCGCAGGTCAGCGGTTCCGCACTCGCTCCCAGACGTGATGCCCGCGTGCTCCACCGGGCAACTCCTGGGCGCTGGCCGTACCCGCCGACCGCCCGTGGGCACCTCAGGAGCCCACACTCAACAGCACAGTCTAGTAAAGAGCGGCCGGATTCGCGTGATTGTGAGTCGACTGTCACACGGTCCCCCAGGCGGGCGCTCAGACAGTCCGCCGGACCGGCCGCCCGACCGGCCGCCGGTGGGCCCCTGATAGTCTGGAAGGACTATGGACGGCACCTCTAGATGCCGGCCTGGTCGTGGGGGCCGCAGCGGCGCCCGCGGCCACAGAGCCGGCATACACCGTGTACTTGCCCACTTGACGCCCACGCGCCCGGCCCCGCCGCCCAGCGCCGGTCTTCCTCGCCATGGCGAGGGGGCCCGCTGACATGGAATGGCTCCTTCTGGCCGTCGGCCTCCTCCTGATCCTCGGCACCGGGTTCTTCGTGGCCGTAGAGTTCTCCCTCGTCGCGCTGGATCAGGCGACGGTCCAGCGCAGCGTGGATGCCGGTGAGCCCGGCGCCGCCGCCCTCCTGCGCTGCCTCAAGTCGCTCTCCACACAGCTCTCCAGCTGCCAGCTCGGCATCACGCTGACCACGCTCCTGACGGGCTTCGTCATGGAGCCGTCGGTCGGCAGGCTCCTCGAGGCCCCACTTGCGGCCATCGGGGTTCCCGGAGCCGCCGCGATCTCGCTCACGATCGCGATGATCCTCGCGACGCTGCTCTCGATGCTGCTCGGCGAGCTCGTCCCCAAGAACCTCGCGATCGCCCGTGCGCTCGCGGTGGGACGCGCCGTCGCCCGCCCCCAACTCGTCTTCACGGCGGTGTTCAAGCCGGCAGTGCTCCTCTTCAACGGGTTCGCCAACCGCATCCTCGGGCTCATGGGCATCCAGGCCAAGGAGGAGATCTCCGGCGCGCGCTCGCCCGCCGAGCTATCCTCCCTTGTGCGCCGCTCGGCCGAGATGGGCACCCTCGACGAGGGGACCGCGCGCTTCGTCTCGCGCACCCTGCGCTTCTCCGAGCGCACCGCCGCGGACGTCATGACGCCGCGCATCCGCGTCACGACGGTCGACGTCGACGGGCCCGTGGATGCCGTCATCGCGGCGGCCCGCGAGACGGGGCACTCACGCTTCCCCGTGATCGGCGAGTCGCCCGACGACGTGCGCGGGGTCGTGCACGTGAAGAAGGCTGTCGCTGTGCCCGCCAAGAAGAGGTCCGCGGTCCCGGCCGGAGCCATCATGACTGAGATCCTCCAGGTCCCCGAGACGATCCATCTCGACAACCTCATCTCCCAGCTGCGGGGCGGCAACCTCCAGCTCGCGGTCGTCCTGGACGAGTACGGCGGCACCGCGGGCATCGTCACGCTCGAGGACCTCGTCGAGGAGATTGTCGGGGAGGTCGCGGACGAGCACGACCGGCGCGCTCCCGGCGTCCTGCAGAGCTCGGCCGGCGACTGGTACTTCTCCGGCCTCATGCGCCCCGACGAGGTGTCCGAGCAGGTGCCCGGCCTCGGCATCGCGGACAGCCCGGCCTATGAGACCGTGGGCGGATATGTCATGAGTGCCCTCGGCCGGGTGGCCCTGGCCGGCGACTCCCTCGAGATCGGCGGCGGCACCCTGACCGTCGTCCGGATGGAGGGACGGCGCGTTGACCGGCTGCGGTTCACCCCGCCCACGTCGGGCGGCGCTGCGGCCGAGGCCGGAAGCGGTGCGTCGGAGACGGTCCGCGGCGGCCACGACGGCGGGAGGGCCGCCTGATGGGTGACTGGGCCGGAATCCTGTGGCTCGTAGTGCTGCTGATCGGCAACGCCTTCTTCGTCGCCGCCGAGTTCGCGATCATGAGTGCGCGGCGCAGCCAGATCGAGCCTCTCGCAGACGCGGGGTCGGGCCGCGCGAAGACCACCCTGCACGCCATGGAGAACGTCTCGCTCATGCTGGCCGCAGCGCAGCTCGGCATCACCGTGTGCTCGCTCCTGATCCTCCAGGTGGCCGAGCCCGCGATCCACCACCTCATCGGTGATCCGCTGCATGCGCTCGGCCTGCCCGCGGAGCTCGCCGCGTCCGTGGGCTTCGTCGTGGCCCTGGCTGCCGTGACGTTCCTGCACGTCACGCTCGGCGAGATGGTCCCCAAGAACATCTCGGTCTCCGCGGCGGACCGCGCCGCCATCCTCCTTGCGCCCGTGCTGCTCGGCATGGCGCGGCTCGTGAAGCCGATCATCTACTTCCTCAACGGCTCCGCGAATCTGGTGCTTCACCTCATGCGGGTCGAGCCGAAGGACGAGGTGACCTCGAGCTTCACCCTCGAGGAGGTCCAGTCCATCGTCCAGGAGTCGACGCGCAGAGGGCTCGTCGATGACGAGTCGGGCCTCCTCTCCGGCGCGCTCGAGTTCTCGGACCGGACCGCCGAGTCGATCATGGTGCCGGTCGAGGAGCTCGTGGCGCTGCCGACCACGGCCACGCCTGCCGAGTTCGAGAAGGCAGTCTCCCGCACGGGCTACTCGCGTTTCCCGATGGTCGATGACGAGGGAGAACTCGTGGGCTATCTCCACCTCAAGGACGTCCTCGCGATCGCCCCTGACCACCGGGCCAAGCCGATCGGCGAGAGCCGCGTGCGCTCGCTCGCGAACCTCTCGCTCGACGAGGAGATCGAGGACGCCCTCGCGACGATGCAGAAGTCCGGCTTCCACCTTGCCCGGGTGATCGGGCCGGAGGGGGCGACTCGCGGCGTCCTGTTCCTCGAGGACGTGATCGAGCAGCTCGTGGGCGAGATCCGCGACGCGACGCAGAGCCAGGGGTTCCGACGGTCCTGAACGTAAGGCCCGCCTAAATGGGAATTGTTCGCAAGAGGCGCTACAGTTGCTGTATTGCGAGTGGTTCTCATCCACTCGCGCAACCGACGCTGACGTAGAACTGAGGACTCCCGTGCGTTCCTTCACTGTTCCCGCCGCAGGGGCCCGCGTGGGCGTCCTGGGCGTTCTTGCCGTGGCGGCCTCCCTGGGCCTCGCCGCCTGCGCCTCCGGATCGCCCGGCACCGCGGGATCCGGTACGGCCGCGGCCGGCACGGTCGCCGTCGTGGCTTCGACGAACGTCTACGGTGACCTGGCCAAGGCGGTGGGCGGCGATCGGGTCTCGGTGACGTCCATCGTCAGCAAGACCAGCCAGGACCCCCATTCCTACGAGGCCACGAGTCAGGACCGGCTCGCGGTGTCCAAGGCAAAGCTCGTGATCGAGAACGGCGGCGGCTACGATCCGTTCCTGAGCACGCTCGCTGGCGAGAGCAGGCTGGGCGACAGTGCGATCATCACGGCCGTGCAGGTCGCGGGCCTCGAGCCCGCCGGCACCCCGTCTGGCGGTCACTCAGCCTACAACGAGCACGTCTGGTATGACCTTGCGGCGATGGAGAAGGTCACCGCCACGATCGCCGATCGCCTCGGTGCGCTCGACCCGGGAGGCAAGGCCGCGTACGACGCCAACGCCAAGGACGTCGAGGCCAGGCTCACGGCGCTCGAGGACAAGGTCGCGGCCCTCAAGGGCCGCGCCGCCGGCAAGAAGGCTGCGGTGACGGAGCCCGTCCCGCTCTACCTCCTCGAGGCCGCTGGCCTCACGAACGCCACCCCCGCGGCCTTCACCTCCGCGATCGAGGAGGGGCAAGACGTGCCGCCGGCGGTCTTCAAGGAGACCCTGGACCTTGTCACCTCCAAGACCGTGGCCCTCTTGGCGTACAACCCGCAGACCCAGGGCGCCCAGACCGAGCAGCTCCGCAAGGCAGCCGAGTCGGCGGGTGTCCCAGTCGCCGAGTTCACCGAGACTGTCCCTCCCGGCACCGACTACCTGGCCTGGATGCAGGCGAATGTGGACGCACTCGCCAAAGCCTTGCCGTGAGCAGGCACCCTGTCGTGATCGATGATCATTCTCAGGCTGGGCACCTAGAATTGGCCACCATGACACCCGCAGCGGAACCGCATTCGGCGGGCGGTGCGCCACACGCCCAGGAGGCGCCCGCCGTCGTCCGGCTGCGGAACGCCTCCTTGGCATTCGGCGAGAGGACCCTGTGGTCCGGGCTCGACCTCGACATCCGCCCCGGCGAGTTCTTCGCCGTCCTGGGCCCCAACGGCAGCGGCAAGACGACGTTCCTCAAGGCGCTCCTCGGCGTCGTGCCGCTCACGTCCGGCACCGCCGAGATCGCGGGACGCCCGCCGGGCAGGCGCGGCAACGAGGTCGGCTACATCCCGCAGCAGAAGATGTTCCCGCCCTCCACCCCGCTGCGTGCCCGGGACCTCGTGTCGCTCGGCGTGGACGGCCATCGGTGGGGGATACGCCTGCGCCACCGCGCGGTCGAGCGCCGCGTCGACGAGCTGCTCGCGAAGGTCGGCGCCACCGACTACGCCAAGGTCCCCGTGGGGCTGCTGTCCGGGGGAGAGCAGCAGCGGCTCAGGGTGGCCCAGGCCATCGCCGGCCAGCCGCGTGTGCTGCTGTGCGACGAGCCGCTGCTATCGCTCGACCTCCATCACCAGCAGGCCGTCAGCCGGCTCATCGACGCCCAGCGGCGCGACGGTGCCGCCGTCGTCTTCGTCACCCACGAGATCAACCCGGTCCTGGACTACCTCGACCGCGTCCTCTACATCGCGGACGGCAGGTTCCGGATCGGCACCGTCGACGAGGTCATGACCACGGACGTCCTCTCCGAGCTCTACGGCAGCCGTGTCGAGGTCTCCCGCGTGAACGGACGCCTCGTCGTCGTGGGCCTGCCCGACGCCACGACCCACGCGCACGCACCCGAGCACCGCGACCAGGAGCAGCCGGCATGAACCTCGCGGACCTCTGGGGCACGGTGTTCTCGTTCGAGAACTACGGCGAGATCTTCGCCCTCGTCGTCAACTCGGTGTGGGCCGGGGCCATCCTCGGGCTTCTCGGCGGGGTCGTCGGGACGTTCGTGATGAAGCGGGACCTCGCGTTCGCCGTCCACGGGATCTCGGAGCTCTCCTTCGCGGGTGCGGCGTTCGCGCTGCTCATCGGCGCCGACATCATCGCCGGCTCGCTCGCGGCATCCATCGTGGCGGCCCTCGTGATCGGCCTCATGGGCGGGCGCGCCCGCGAGAAGAACTCGGTGATCGGCGTCCTCATGCCGTTCGGGCTCGGGCTGGGCATTCTGTTCCTGGCGCTGTACCAGGGCCGGGCCGCGAACAAGTTCGGCCTGCTCACCGGGCAGATCGTCGCCGTGGACACCGTCCAGCTGCAGACGCTCGCGATCGCCGCGGTGATCGTGATCGCGGTGCTGGTCGCCGTGTGGCGGCCGCTCACGTTCGCGAGCGTCGACCCCGACATGGCGTTCGCACGGGGCGTCCCGGTGCGGTTCCTCTCGCTTGTGTTCATGGTGGTGCTCGGTGTCAGCGTGGCGCTCTCGATCCAGGTGGTGGGCGCGCTCCTGGTCCTCGCCCTCCTCATCACGCCGGCGGCGGCAGCGCTGAAGGTGACGTCGTCGCCGAGGCTCGTGCTGATCCTGAGCGTGGCGTTCGCGGTCATGGCGACCGTGGGCGGAATCCTGCTCGCCCTGGGCGGCAGCCTGCCGATCAGCCCCTACATCACAACGCTCTCGTTCCTCTTCTACGTCGTCTGCGCGGTGATCGGCTGGGTCCGGCACCGCATGGGCCGCAGCGGGCGCGTCGCCCGGCCCGCCGGGGAGCCGGCCCGGCGCACGACGCCGGTCTCCGCCTGAGGCTCGCCGCGTCGCCCCGCGCGGGGCCTACGCAGAGGCCGCGCGTGCGGCGATGAGGGTGCACTCGGGGCAGAGGCCGAAGATCTCTACCGTGTGCTCCACGGCGGTGTAGCCGTGCTCGCGGGCCACCCTGCTCGCCCACGTCTCCACGGACGGGGCCTCGATGTCCACGGCCTTCCCACAGCGCCTGCACACGAGATGGTGGTGGTGCCCTGTCGCCTCGCACCGCCGGTACACGGCCTCGCCGTCGTCGCTGCGCAGCACGTCCACGAGCCCGTCGTCCGCCAGGGACTGCAGGATGCGGTACGTCGTGGCGAGCGAGACCGACGCGCCCTCGTCGTGGAGCATGCGATGAAGCTCCTGGGTGCTGACGAAGTCCTCGATCCGGTCCAGCGCCGCGGAGACGGCGAGGCGCTGCTTCGTGACGCGCTGCTCGCGCGGCTTCTCGCGCGAATTCTCGACCACCGACTCCTCCTGCACACACCGATCGGATCTTCAAGCCTACCAAGAACGGTTCTAGACTGGCGCAATGCGTATGACCAAGTTCACCCACGCGTGCGTCCGGCTCGAGAAGCCGGGCACGGCAGAGGCGCGGGGAAGCGGCCAGCGGGTCCTCGTCATCGACCCCGGCAACTTCTCCGAGGTGGAGGAGGCACTGGCCGGGGCCGAGGCGTTCCTCGTCACGCACGAGCACCCGGACCACGTCGATGTCCCGCGCGTCGCGGCCGTCCTCGTGGCGGACCCGGGGCTCCAGGGATGGGCCCCCGCGAAGGTGGCGGAACAGCTGAAGGAGGCGGCGCCGTCGTGCGCGGACCGCATCCATGCCGCCGAGCTGGACACCGAATTCGAGGCCGCAGGGTTCCGGATCCAGACGTTCGGCAGCCAGCACGCCCTCATCCACGCGAGCATCCCCGTCGTGGCGAACATCGGCTACCTCGTGGACGGGGAGCTGTTCCACCCCGGCGACTCGTTCACGGTTCCGCACGGGACGGACGTCTCGACACTGCTTGTGCCGATCCATGCCCCGTGGAGCAAGGTGGGCGAGGTGCTCGACTTCCTCATCGCGGTCCGGGCCCGCCGCGCGTACCCGATCCACAATGCGCTCCTCAACGAGCGGGGGACGGGTCTCGTCGAGAAGCACGCGGAGCGGATCTCGGCGCTGTACGGGACCTCGTTCGCGCACCTCGAGCCGGGGGAGTCGGTCGAGCTCTGACGCTCGGGGCGTCAGGCCCGCCAGCGGCCCGTCGCGAAGAAGTCCTCGAGCACGGCCTGGTGCGGAGCGGGGTCGAGGCCGTGGGCCGTGAGCCAGGCGCCGTCGCCGTACGAGCGGCGGTAGCGCGCGCCGCCGTCGCACATGAGTGTCACGATGCTGCCGCGCTCGCCGACCGCGACCATCTCGGCCACGAGCTGCCACACGGCCCACAGGTTCGTTCCGGTCGACGGTCCGGCGTCGAAGCCGAAGCGCTCGGCGAGGTCCCGCATCGCGGCGACGGACGCGGCGTCGGGCACGCGGAACATCCGGTCCACGATCCCCGGGTTGAAGCTCGGCTCGAGGCGGGGCCGCCCGATCCCCTCGATGCGGGAGGCGCCGCCCTCTGCGGGCGAGCCCGACTCCCAGCTCGGGTAGAAGGCGGAGTTCTCCGGGTCCACCACGGCCAGCTCGGTGGGGAGCGTCCGGTACCGCACGTAGCGGCCGATCGTCGTGCTCGTGCCGCCCGTGCCGGCGCCCACCACGATCCACCGGGGCACCGGGTGGGCCTCGAGCGCGAGCTGGTCGAAGATCGTCTCGGCGATGTTGTTGTTCCCCCGCCAGTCCGTGGCCCGCTCGGCGTAGGTGAACTGGTCGAGGTAGTGGCCGCCGCACTCCTGGGCGAGCCGGCCGGCCTCCGCGTAGACCTCCCCGGCCTGCTCCACGAAGTGGCAGGTGCCCCCGTACTGCTCGATGAGGGCGATCTTCTCGCGGCTCGTGCCCTTGGTCATGACGGCCGTGAAGGGCACCCCGATGAGCCGGGCGAAGTACGCCTCGGAGACGGCCGTGCTGCCGCTCGAGGCCTCGACCACGGTGGTCCCCTCGCGGATCCAGCCGTTGACGAGCGCGAAGAGGAACAGGGACCGGGCCAGCCGGTGCTTGAGGCTCCCGGTGCGGTGCGTCGACTCGTCCTTGAGGTAGACATCCACGCCCCACGCGCGGGGGAGCGGGACGCGGTGCACATGGGTGTCGGCGCTGCGGTGCGAGTCCGCCTCGATCCGCCGGATCGCCGTCTCCGCCCATGCGCGTTCTCCGCGACGGGCCGACGGGGCGTGGTTCGGTCTGTGCTGCCGGGCCGAATGGGGGTCCATCCGGACAGCCTACGCGGGCTAGGGTGTGGCCATGAGCGCATACCAGGTCCTGATCTCCGCCGCGGAGCTCGCCGCCCGACTCGACGCCGGCGGTGTCGCCGGGCGCACGGTGCTGCTCGACGTCCGGTGGGCCCTCGGCGGGCCCGACGGGCGGAGCGAGTACGAGGCCGGCCACATTCCCGGCGCGGTGTTCGCGGACCTCGAGACCGAGCTCGCGGTCCCCGTCGCCCCCGGCAGCGCGGAGGAGGCCGCCGGCGGGCGCCACCCGCTGCCGACGAGGGAGGCCTTCGAGGCCGCGGCCCGCCGCTGGGGCATCAACGACGGCGACGCGGTGGTCGTGTACGACGCAACGTCCGGTCAGGCCGCGGCGCGCGCGTGGTGGATGCTGCGTGACGCCGGTTTGACCTCGGTGCGCCTCCTCGACGGCGGCCTCTCGGCCTGGACCCGGGCGGGGGGCCGGCTCGAGGCCGGGACCGCCGCGCCCGCGCCCGGCACCGTGACACTCGGCGTGGGCCGGATGCCGAGGATTGACGCCGACGCGGCGGCCTCGTTCGCCCGCGGGGATGCCGGCGGGGTACTGCTCGATGCGCGGGCGGGAGAGCGCTATCGAGGCGAGGTGGAACCGGTCGATCCCCGCGCAGGCCACATCCCCGGCGCCGCGAGCGCGCCGACGGCGGGGAACCTCGCGCCCGACGGCACGTTCCTTCCCGCGGCGGCGCTCCGCGAGCGCTTCGCGGCGCTCGGTGCTGTCCCGGGCCGGCCCGTCGCGGTCTACTGCGGCTCGGGCGTCACCGCGGCGCACGACGTCGCGGCCCTCGCCATCGCGGGCATCGACGCGGCGCTGTACCCCGGCTCGTTCTCACAGTGGTCCCGCGACCCATCCCGGCCGGTCTCCATCGGCGAGATGGAATAGCGCGGGATGCGATCGGGATGCGATAGCGTCGGAGCATGAACCCAGGACGCCCCGTCATGCCCGGCGCCGACAAGGTCCGCCGGAGCCTTCCGCAGGACGTCGCCGTGCCCGAGGGGCCCGGGGGCGCGGGGCCGCTGACCGCCGTCCGTGCGTTCGGCGCGACCTCGGCTGCGAGCGGCCTCGTCCCGCTGACGATCACGCGGCGCGAGCCGAAGGCCGACGACGTCGAGATCGAGATCGAGTTCTGCGGCCTGTGCCACTCAGACGTCCACGCGACCCGCGGCGAGTGGGGCGAGAAGCCCTGGCCGCTGGTCCCCGGCCACGAGATCGTGGGCCGGGTGAGGCGCGTGGGCGCCCACGTGATGGGATTCGCCGTCGGCGACCGGGTCGGCGTCGGGTGCATGGTCGACTCGTGTCGGGAGTGCGCGAACTGCAGCGCCGGCCTCGAGCAGTTCTGCGAGCGCGGGAACGTGGGCACCTACGGCGTGGCCGATCCGCGCAACGGCGGCGAGGTCACCCAGGGCGGGTACTCGCAGCGCATTGTGGTCAACGAGGGCTACGTGCTCAGGATCCCCGAGGCGCTCGACGCCGCGGCCGCGGCCCCCATCCTCTGTGCCGGGATCACCACGTACTCGCCGCTGCGCCGGTTCGGCGTGGGTCCGGGCAAGAGGGTCGGCGTTGTGGGCCTGGGCGGCTTGGGCCACATGGCGGTGAAGCTCGCCGCGGCCATGGGCGCGGACGTCACGGTCTTCACCCGCACGGCGTCCAAGGCCGACGACGCGGCGCACCTCGGCGCCCACCGCGTGGTGGTGACCGGCGACGCGGCCCAGCTCGAGGCAGCTGAGGGGACGCTCGACGTCGTGCTCGACACCGTGTCCGCCCCCCATGACCCCAACACGTACCTGCGCACCCTGCGGCTCGACGGCGCCCTCGTGGCCCTGAGCCTGCCCTCGGGGGACATGCCCCCGGTCCGGCCGGGCACGCTCATCCGCAAACGGCTCACCTACACCGGCTCGCTCATCGGCGGGATCGCCGAGACTCAGGAGGTGCTCGACTTCTGCGCCGAGCACGGCGTGGCGCCGGAGATCGAGATGGTCGACGCCGCCGGCCTCAACGAGGCGTTCGACCGGATGGTCGCCTCGGACGTGAAGTACCGCTTCGTGCTGGACGCGGCAAGCCTCGCCCGCACCGGGGAACAGGAGACAGGAGAGCAATGAGCACGCTGTTCACGCGCATCATCGAGGGCGAACTGCCCGGCCGCTTCGTGTGGAAGGACGACGACGTGGTCGCGTTCCTGAGCATCGGCCCCCTCGCCGATGGGCACACGCTCGTGGTGCCACGCGAGGAGGTCGACAGGTGGACCGACGCCTCGCCCGAGCTGCTGTCCAAGGTCACGCTCGTCGCGCAGACCATCGGTCAGGCGCAGATGGACGCGTTCGACGCTCCACGCGCCGGCATGATCATCGCCGGGTTCGAGATCAACCACCTGCACCTGCACGTGTGGCCCTCGCGCGGAGAGTCCGAGTTCGACTTCAAGCGCGCCCAGCAGAACCCCGACCCCGCCGTTATGGACGCCGCCGCGGAGAAGATCCGCGAGGCGCTCCGGGTCGCCGGGCACGGGGCGAACGTCCCCGAGGCCTGACGCCTCACGGCACGGTCGGCGCCGTGCCGTACTCGATGCGCACGTTCGGATCGTCCGGCAGGACGATGACGCGCCCGTGCTGCAGTGTCCAGCCGTCGTGGAGCAGGAAGATGCGCCCGCCGCTGACCACGAGGAGCCTCAGGCCGACGTACCGGAACAGGGGGGACTCTGCGGTGCCCATCGACTGCTCGGTCACGCCCGCGGCCGTGAGGCCCAGGCGCTTCGCGGAGTAGACGGTGGCGATGGGCAGGGAGCCCACCCGCTGCTCGATGGACACGGCGAGCCCGCGCCCCACGGCCTGCGCGTAGTCCGATGTGCCCCAGAACAGCAGCAGGGCCACGAGTGTGAACACGAGGATGCGCTCGACGGCGCGCCCATCCCACCGCTGTGGGCCCGCCGGTCGGGCCTGCCTCGGTCTGATGCCGCGTCGCAGCGAGAGGCCCCACGAAGCCATCAGGACCGCACCGGCCAGCGCGTACGGCACGTAGAGCACTGACAGGCTGGGCTGGACCATGATGACGAGCCAGAGGGCCACCGCGAGGACCAGGCCGACCGGCAGGACGACGAGCGCGGCGCGCCGCACCCGAGGATCGTCGAGGCGCCGGCGGGCCCAACGGTCCGCCGCGAGCCACGCCACCCCGAGGGTCAGCAGCCCCACCAGGGGCAGGTACAGCGACGGGATGCTCCTGAGGACCAGGTCCTGCACCGAGTAGCCGAAGAGGCTCGCGTCGAGCCCCATCGAACGGGCCTGCGCGTCCGTCCGGGCCCACCCGAAGTACACGAGCAGCGCAGTCGCGAGGGTCAGGGGCGGCCCGAAGGCACCGACGAGCTCGAGGCCGTGCCGCCAGGCGTCCGAGGCGGTGGGGGCCTCGTCGCGGTCATCCGGGGAAGGCTCGGTGCCCGCCGGCTTGGGGTCGGCGGCTGCCCCCGGGTGACCGTCCGGGCCAGAGGCGGAGCCCGCCGCGGGACCGCCGCTCACGGCCCGCCGCCGGGTGGCGCGGTCGCCGGCGGCGCCCCCGGGTCGGGTGGCGAGGGGGCGCGCGACGGCGACGCTGCCGTGGACGGCGACGTGGCCGGCGTCGTGCGCTGCGAGCTCGCGGACGCGGTTGGCGAGCCCGATCCGCCCGCGGTGTACGTGAAGTCGACCCATCCGGCGATCGGCAGCGGGCCGGACAGCGAGAGCCGGACCGTTCCGGGGGCGCTCGCCGGCGGCATCACGAGCGTGACGGGATCGAAGGAGTTGGCTCCGTTGACCCCGATCGCGTTTCCCGCGTCCGGCAGGCCGTTGACGAGCACGCCGGAGACCGCGCCCGTGAAGCCGTCGAGCCGCAGGACCGTTCCGCCGGTGACCGGGCCGGAGACGCGGACGCTCGAGGGTCCGGCAGGGGCACCCGAGTCGTCGAGCACCGTGGCGCCGGTGAGCCGACGCGGGCAGGCCTCCCCGGTCCCGCTCGCGAGCCGGACCGGCACGCCGGGGTTGGCCGCGTGGAAGTCGAGGACCCGCTCGGCGCCGGCCACGGCCGCAGCCTCGAGGCAGCGCGCGGCGGGGACGGGGGCGAGCGCCGAGACGAGCGCCTCGGCGCGGGCCCACTGCGCGGGCGATCCCGTGGCGAGGGCGGTGCAGGCGGCCCCGACCGCGGTCCACAGGGGCTCGTTCCCTGTACCGGGGGCGAGCGAGGCCGCGTCGCTGCACGCCAGACGGGAGATGCTCTCGTACGAGGCCCCCACGGGTGGATCCGCCGGGGACGCTGGCCCAGGGGGGAGGAAGACGACCGGCTCGGTAGGGAGGGCCGGGATCCCCGGCTGGGCGCTCGCCGCCCCGACCGCGGGCCCGAACGGGGGCAGCACGGTGGGGCCGGTCCCGGCGACGGCCGTCGGTGCGGGCGCGTCCACACCGCCGGCATTGGGGGAGGAGCCGCTGGTCGGGGCCGAACACGCGGCGAGCATCAGCGCGGCGGCCCACGCCATGCCACTTCGGCGACCGCGTCCCATGCCCGACTCCTCGCGCTGAACGGTCCCCAGCTGTGACCATTATCACCCTCCCGGGCCCGCGGGGGAGGTCGCGGCGTGCTCGGGATGCGATGGGCGTGCGAGGGCGTGCCCTACGCGGGTGCGAGTGCCTCGTTGAGGGCCTGCCGCACCCTCTTCTCGGAGACCTTCCCGGCGGTGCCGAGCTCCACGGCGAACAGGCTGACGCGCAGCTCCTCGATCATCCACTTCACGTGCTCGAGCTGGGCCTCGTGGCGCCCCGTCGGGGCGAGGGCGGCAGCGGCGTCGTCGTAGTCGTCCTCGAGGGCCTGGACCGTTGCCATCGCGACCGCGTCGCGCTGGACGTTGGAGGGGAGCTTCTCGAGCCGCCGCTCGATGGCCCTGAGATACCTGGGGAGGTGCTCGAGCTGCGCGTAGCCCGTGCGTGCCACGAATCCCGGGTACACGAGTTGCTCGAGCTGCGCCTTGATGTCGTTCAGCGCGCTGATGAGCGCAAGGCTCGTGGTGCCCTTGAGTGCCTTGGCGATGCGCTGGGCGGAGGCGAGGACCTGCTCGACGATCGCGGTGACCTTGAAGACCGTGTCGATGAGCTCGGCGCGGACCTCGTCGAACAGCGCGTCGAACGCCTCGCGGTCCCACGGGAGCTGGGCCGGGACGAGCCTGTCGATCGCGGCGAGCGAGCAGTCCGCGATGAGGTCCGCGACCGAACCGTGCGGGTTCTGGCTGAACGTGAGCTTCTCCCGGTTGTTGAGGTGCTCGAGCACGTAGCGGTCCGGGGGCGGCACCCGCAGCGCGAGGAGGCGGATGACGCCGGCGCGGTGCGACCGCAGCTGGTCCGCCTCCGTCTGGAACACGCGCAGCCCCGCCGTGCCCCGGGGCGACTGCTTGGTGCGGCCCTCGTCGGTCAGCGCGGGGTAGCCCGTCACGGTGTGGCCCGCGACGACGGCGCTCGCCGTGCGCGGGATCGTCCCCACGACCCACTCTGTGAGTCCGCTACGCTCGGCCAGCCCCGAGCGATCGGTGACGCCCGAGCGCGCGGCCGGCTCCGCCGTCGTGCGCTCTGGACCCGATCTCGCGGTCACACCACCCGATCTCGCGGTCTGGGGCCCCGACGTCGCGCGCTTGTCGCCTCTGGGAGACGACTTCGGCGAGGTGGTGGCAGGGGTGGCCCCGAGGGAGTCCGCGATCGCCCGGCGTGTGGCCGGGGCGAGCTGTTCCTGGAGCGCGACGAGGTCCTTGCCCGTGCCGAGGACCTTTCCCGTGGGGTCGACAACCGAGAAGGACATCATGAGGTGCGGCGGGACGACCTCCCAGTTCCACGACCCGGGCGGGATGACCTGTCCCTTGAGCCGGCGCAGCACGAGCTCGAGCGACTCCTCGAGGGCGTCGTGCGCCGGGTCGAAGTCCGCGTCGAGGGCGGCGACGGCCTGCCGCGCGACGTCCGGGGCGGGCACGAAGCCCTTGCGGACCTGCTTGGGCAGCGACTTGATGAGGGCGGTGACGAGGTCCACCCGCTGGCCGGGGACCTGCCAGCGGAACGGCTCGGGATCGAGCTGGTTGAGGAACAGGACGGGCACCTCGGCGGTCACGCCGTCCCTGGGGTCAGGGTTGGAGCCGGGCGCGACGGGGTGGAACTCGTACGTCAGGGGCAGGTCGAAGCCGGCCTGCCGCCAGACCTTGGGGAACGCGGCATCCGCCGACGCGGCCGCGTCTGCGGCCTCCTCGCCGAGCACGAGCGCGCGGTCGAAGTCGAGCTGGTGCTCGTCCTCGTGCCGCGCCTTCTTCCACCACGCGTCGAAGTGCCGCTCGGACACGACGTCCGCCGGGATCCGGGCATCGTAGAACTCGAAGAGGGTCTCGTCATCGGCCCTCAGGCCCCGCCGCCGCACCCGCGTCTCGAGCTCGTCGACCTCCTCGAGCAGGGCGAGGTTGCGCTTGAAGAAGTGGTGCCTCGTGGACCAGTCGCCCTCGACGAGCGCGTGCCGGATGAACAGCTCCCGCGCGAGCACGGGATCGACCCGGCCGTAGTTGATCCGGCGCTGCGCCACGAGCGTCACGCCGTAGAGCGTGACCCTTCTCGTACGCCTGGACCGAGCCTGCCCGCTTGGACCAGTGCGGCTCGGAGTAGCTGCGCTTGACCAGGTGCGGGGCCACAAGCTCGCCCCACGCGGGGTCCATCTTCGCCGCGGTGCGCGCCCACAGCCGGCTCGTCTCGACGAGCTCGGCCGCCATGACGTACGTGGGGTTCTTCTTGAACAGCGCCGATCCGGGGAAGATCGCGAACCGGGTACCGCGGGCGCCGAGGTAGTCCCGCTTGCGCTCGTCGAGCAGGCCGATGTGGCTCAGCAGGCCCGCGAGGAGGGACTGGTGGATGGCGTCGTGCCGCGCAACCGCATCCAGTCTGGCGTCCGTGCCGCGCCCCTGTCCGAGCGAGATCCCCAGCGGCCGAGCGAGCTGCCGCAGCTGCTGGAACAGCTCCTGCCACTCGCGCACACGCAGGTAGTTGATGAACTCGGCCTTGCACAGGCGCCGGAATGCCGAGGAGGAGAGCTCCCGCTGCTGCTCCTGGAGGTAGTTCCAGAGGTTCAGGTACCTGGTGAAGTCCGAGTTCTCGTCCTTGAAGCGCGCGTGCTTCTCCTCGGCGGCCTGCCGCTTGCCGGTCTCCTGCGACGGTCGCTCGCGCGGGTCCTGGATCGTCAGCGCCGCCGCCAGGACCATGACCTCGCGGGCGCAGTCGCGCCGGGCGGCCTCGACGATCATGCGGCCCAGGCGGGGATCCACCGGGAGCTGGGCGAGCTGATGGCCGACGGCGGTGAGGCCGCCTCCGCGCCCCGCCTCGCCGGTGCGGTGCCCGCGGCGGCCGCGACCGCCGTCGTGCGCCGTGTCTGCGGTGGGTGCGCCGGCATGGTCCTTGCCGTCGGCGAGCGCGCCGAGCTCGCGCAGGAGGGTCATCACGCCGTCGTTGATCGCCCGCGACTCCGGCGGTTCGACGAACGGGAACGCCGCGACGTCCTTCGGCCCGCGCGCGATCCCCATCGCGGTCATCTGGAGGATGACGGCCGCGAGGTTGGTCCGCAGGATCTCCGGGTCGGTGAACTCGGGGCGGGAGAGGTAGTCCTCCTCCGAGTACAGGCGGATGCAGATGCCGTCCGAGACGCGGCCGCAGCGGCCCGCGCGCTGGTTCGCGGAGGCCTGGGACACGCGCTCGATCGGCAGCCGCTGGACCTTGGTGCGGTGGGAGTAGCGGGAGATGCGGGCCGTGCCCGTGTCGATCACGTACTTGATCCCCGGCACCGTGAGCGAGGTCTCGGCGACGTTCGTGGCGAGGATGATGCGCCGCCTTCCGCCGGGGGCGAACACGCGGTGCTGCTCGGCGAGGGACAGCCGCGCGAAGAGCGGCAGGATCTCCGCGCCGGCCATGCGCGGATTCCTCTGGATGCTCGAGGACAGCGCGTCGGCGGCGTCGCGGATCTCGCGCTCGCCGGAGAAGAAGATGAGGATGTCCCCGGGGGCCTCGCGGGAGAGCTCGTCGACCGCATCGCACACCGCGTCGACGGGGTCGCGGTCCTCCTCGAGCGCGTCGTCGCTGGCTTCGTCCTCATCCGTCGGCTCGGTCACGAGCGGGCGGTACCTGACCTCGACCGGGTACGTGCGCCCGGAGACCTCGACGACGGGCGCGGGCTCCTCGGTGCCGTCGGGGAGCTCGCGGGCGAAATGCCGGGCGAAGCGCTGTGGGTCAATGGTTGCCGACGTGATGATGACCTTGAGGTCAGGACGCTGCGGCAGGATCCGCTTGAGGTAGCCGAGGATGAAGTCGATGTTGAGGCTGCGCTCGTGGGCCTCGTCGATGATGATCGTCGAATAGCGCTTCAGGAGCTTGTCACGCTGGATCTCGGCGAGCAGGATGCCGTCCGTCATGAGCTTGACCCTGGTCTGCGGGCCGACCTGGCCCGTGAACCGGACCTGGAAGCCCACCTCCTGGCCGAGCTCGACGTCCAGCTCGGACGCGATCCGCTCGGCGACCGTGCGGGCGGCGAGACGCCGCGGCTGCGTGTGGCCGATGAGCCCCTTCTCGCCGAGCCCGAGCTCGAGGCACATCTTGGGGATCTGCGTCGTCTTCCCGGAGCCCGTCTCTCCGGCGATGATCGTCACCTGGTGCGCGGCGATGGCCTCCATGAGCTCGTCGCGGCGCTCGGAGACCGGGAGGGCGGCGGGATACGTGATCGTCAGGGCCATGGCTGATCCAGTCTAGTCGGCGCGTGCTGGGCTGACCGGCGGTTCGGACGCGATCTGTCTGCGCCGGGCGCTGGGTTGGGCACATGGGAAACGAGGAAGCGTGGCTGCGCTCCAGGCGGGACCGCGATGCCGCTGCGAGCGGCGAGCTCTACTCGGGGGCAGCGAACTCGTCCGACGCGCGGTAGAGGGCTGCGAGCTCTCCCCGTGAGCTGATCCCAAGCTTCGCGTAGATCCGCGTGAGGTGGTACTGGACCGTCTTGACGGATACGAACAGCTCGCGCGACGCGTCGCGGTTGCTCAGGCCCGCGGCCACCAGCCGTGCCACCGCGGCCTCCTGGGGGGTGAAGGCCGTGCTGGGCGGCTGTGCCCCCGGTGCCTGGCGGTGCCCGCCGGCGTCCTGGCCCGGCCCGGCGACCTGGCCGACCGCACGGAATACCCCGGTGCCCGCCGCGTGGAGCTCGCGCTCGCAGCGCGCCACGTACACCATGGCGCCCACGCTGGCGAACGCGTCACGGGCGGAGGCGAGCACCTCGGTCGCGTCGCGGCGGCGGCCGAATCGACGGAGTGTCTGGCCGTAGGCGAAGCGGCCGCGCGCGGTGTTGTACGGCAGGTGAAGTCCCTCGAGCTGTGCGAGTGACTCCTCGAAGCACCGCACCGCGTCGTCGAGCCTGCCCTGGGCTCCCAGGATCCGTCCGCGCACGTAGCCCAGCCGCGCGATCGTGCTGCGGTGCGACGCACCGCGGGCCGTGGCCTCGAGCGGACGCAGGAACGCGTCCGCCGCGTCGATCCGACCGGTCATGACGAGCGCGTTGGCGTAGACGTCCTGCCATGGCCAGAACCCGGGCTCGTCGATTCCGTGGGAGCGGTCCATCCGGGCCACCGGCTCGAACGCGCGCAGGACACCGGGGTAGTCGCCGGCGCACTCCGCGACGGAGGCCGCGGCGAGCGAGCCGCCGAGGTGCATCACGGGGTAGGCCTCGGGCCCGGGCTGGGCGAGCCGGCTGTGTGCGGCGGCCTCGCCCGGCTCGCCGCGCAGAGCGTGGACCTGCGCCGCAGTGAAGTGGAGGAGGGGCCCCACGAGGTCCATCCCGACCGGTGCGTTGAGCGCGATCCCGGAGCGGGCAACGGCGAGTGCGTCGTCCCAGCGGCCCACCGTGAACTCCGCCCGGGCCAGCCAGGCGTGCGCCCACAGGGTGATGCGCAGCGCGCCTGGGCGCCGGGCCGGCGGGATCGCGGCGCGGAGTTCGAGTCGCGCCTCGTCGAGGTCGTCGAGCGCGAGGGCAAGCCAGCCGCGGCCCAGGTGGAGGCGCTGGTCGCGGCCGCCGAGCTGAGGCGATGCCCCGAGCTCGTCGTAGGCCTGCCGCGCCTCCTCGGGCCGGCCAGCGCACCCGAGTCCCAGACCGAGCATTGCTCGGGCCTCGATTCCCGCGGTGCTGTTCGGGCCGGCCAGACGCACGGCCGTCGCCGTCCAGTCCAGCAACGCTGGGATGTCCCATTCGGCGAGGGAATCGAGGACGCGGTACTGTGCGATGCGGGAGGCGAGCCCCGCGGACTTGAGCGGGTCCCTCGTCTCCCATGCCCGGTCCAGGAGCGCGGCTGCGCGGCGGGCCTGGCCCTTGTGGATCGCGTAGTAGGCCAGGACCGCGTCACGCGCCGCGCTCTGGGGCAGGGACTCGATGCGCCGAGCGAGCGGCGCGGCCTGGGGGAGATCGCCCGCACCGACCATGGCCTCCGCCGCGCGGAGGAGACGGTCCTCGCGCAGCACCGGGTCGATGTGGAGCTGGCTCGCGGCGACGAGCGCGTCCGCGGCGGCGCTCCAGTCCCCCTCGGCGGCCTCCTCGTCGGCGAGCGTGTCCACCTCGGCGGCCAGACCGGCGTCGGGCATCACCGCCGCGGCGACGAGGTGGCGGACCCGCTCGCGCGTCGAGGTGGCAAGCCTGGCCGCATGCGAGTGGAGCGCGGCACGGTAGCCGGGGCCGAGTCCGTCGTGGACCGCGTCGCGTACGAGCGGCTCTCGGATGGTCAGCTGCAGGCTGCCCGCGACCGTGCGGCACTCGAGCAGCCCCGCGCTCCACGCGGCGTCGGCGGCGGCGAGGAGCGCCCCTGCGTCGTCCGCGGGAAGGCCCGCAAGCTGGGCCGCCGCCGCGCCGGTGGGCGTTCCGCCGAGGACGCTGACGGCCTCCACGAGGGAGCGGGCGGCCGGGGGAAGGAGCGCGAGCGCGGCCGCCGTCCGTGCGGCCACCGACGGCACGACGGCGTCCGGCCCGTGCGCGGCGAGGCCCTCGGGGCCGAGAGCCTCGAGTCCGTGCTCGAGCGCCTCGAGCGCCAGCCCGGGGTTGCCCCGGCTGACGCGCCAGAGGGACTGGGCCGCCTCGGGGGAGAGTTCGGCGCCGGTGCGGGCGCGTGCGAGGGCGCGCAGGTCCTCGGGCGGGAGGGGGGCCAGGCGGATGCGGCGCGCCCGGACAGCCTCGGAGAAGGCCACCGCGGGGCTGCTGGGGACGGCCGTGGCTGGATTCTCGGTAGCGAGCACGAAGAGCGGGGTCCGGACGCGCCGGACGGCGTAGGCGAGCGCCTCGAGCGAGAGGGTGTCGGCGTGCTCGAGCCCGTCGAGGACGACGACCGCGGGGCCCTCGGCGGTTAACGCGGTGAGGCCTTCGAGGGCGGCGCGCCCGGCGGGCAGCCACTCGGGCTCGCCATGAGGGTGCAGGTGAGGCGGGTCCGTGGCCTGTGCACTCTCATCATCAGCAGGCTCACTGCGCGGGAGGCCGAGCTGGGCTAGGACCCCGCCCGGCAGCCCGCGTTCCCACGGCGACGTGTCCGCCAGGGCTACGGTGAGCTCCGGGTGGACCTGCAGGAAGGCCTCGCACAGCGCCGTCTTGCCGATGCCCTGCGGCCCTTCGACGACCGCGCACACGGCCCGGCGCGGAGCCGGGCCGGCGGACGCAGCCGCGCCCAGGAGCGAGTCCAGCTCGGACAGCTCCTGGGCGCGGGCGACCGCATCGTCGCGGGGATTCAGCATGCCTCGACCGTAGCCTCCCCGGTCGCTGGGCGCATTCCGAGGGACACGCTGTGACGATCTCCCGGGACGGATGCGGTCCGCGACGTCATCGGACGGCGGGTTCCGGCTCGCCGTCGTGGGCGGTGCTTTCCGTCGGTGCCGAGGCGGGCGCTGCGACGTCGCCGGCCGCGGCGCCGGGCGGCACGGGGGCAAACCGGGGCCGCGGCACGAGGGCCGTCACGACCGCGCCGAGCAGCGCGACCGCGGCGAACAGGTAGAACGCGGTCTGGCCGGTGACCCCCGCAGAGAGCAGGAGGCCGCCGAGGAGTGGGCCGAGGATGCCGCCGAGCCGCCCGAAGCCCGCGCACCACGCCACGCCGGCGGCACGGGTCCGCGTCGTGTAGAAGTTCGACACGTACCCGTAGACGAGGACCTGGGTGCCGATCGTCCCGACCCCCGCCACGCCCACTGCCGTCAGGAGGACGGCGAACGGCATGTGGAACGTCAGGAGGATCAGGGCGAGCGCCGCGAGCGCGAACGTGCCCGCGATGATCCTCTTGGGGCCGGTCCTGTCCACGGTCGCCGACGCGACCAGCCCGCCCACAATCGCGGACGCATTGAGCACGAGCAGGAACGTGAGCGAGTACGCCTTGCCGAATCCGTACTGGCCCATGATCTCCGGCAGCCACGTGTTGAGCCCATAGGTGAGGAGGAGCCCGGCGAAGCTCATGAGGCCCAGAAGCGCCGTGGGGAGGGCGAACCGGCGGGTGGCCAGGCCCGCGAAGCCCGCGGGCTCGCCGTCGGGCGCGGCGCCCTGTTCCGCCCTCGGCTCCCCGGTGCGCTGGGCCGGCCGGGGAAGCACGACGCCGGTGCGGCGGCCGAGTGCCTCGGCCTCCGCCGTGCGGCCGCGGGCCAGGAGCCAGAGGGGCGACTCGGGCAGCTTCGCCGCCGCGAGGGGGAGGATGACCGCGAGCGGGGCGGCACCGAACCAGAAGAGCGGGCGCCAGTCGGCACCGTTGTTGAATGCGAGCGCGAGGAGGGATGCGAGCACCCCACCCCCCGGGACACCCGAGTAGACGATGGCGTTGTAGAAGTTGCGCCGGTTCTTGGGCGCGAATTCGGCGACGATGGCGCCCGCCGTGGCCACGAGCGAGCCGACGCCGATTCCGGTGAGGAACCGGAGGGCGCCGAACGCCACGACATCGGTCGCCAGGGCGGTGGCACCCATGCCGAGGGAGAACCAGGCGAGCGCTGCGAGCATGACCTTGCGGCGGCCTACGAAGTCGCCGATCGCGCCGCTGACGAGTGCCCCGACCATGACGCCGATCAGGGCGTAGCTGCCGAGGACGCCGGCCGTCGCGGGGTCGAGCTGGCCGATCTGGGCCGGGTCCCTCATGAGGCCCGAGACGACGGTGCCGTAGACCACGAGGTCATAGCCGTCGAACGTGAGGGCCGCCGTGCCGAGGGCGACGACCCAGGCCAGGGTGCTGCGCCGCCGCTGCCCGAGGGCAGCATGTGCTGAAGATGACATGCAAGACTCCGATGTCTGTGCTGGGATCTGGAGCTGGACAACTGCTGGTGGTGCGTGATGGTTCTGTACTGCTGATTCGAAGCCGCCCCCGGGCCCGTGGGGGACCGGGGGCGGCAACGCCTTGGGGGAGGGCCTCAGCCGAGGTCGCCTCCGGCCACGGGCAGGATGGTGCCCGTGATGTAGGACGCCTCGTCCGAGGCGAGGAAGCAGATCGCGGCGGCCTGCTCGGCGAGGGTCCCGTACCGCTTCATGAGCGAGGAGTCCACGGTCTGGTCCACGATCTGCTGGTACCAGGCCGCTTCCTGCTCCGTCTCGGGCAGCGGCCCCCGCTGGACTGCGCGCGGCGGCGCTTCGGTGCCCCCCGGGGCGGTTGCGACGACCCGCACGCCGTGCGGGGCCGCCTCGAGGGCGAGCGCCGTGGTGATGGCCCGCACCCCGCCCTTCGACGCCGCGTACGGGACGCGGTTGACGCCGCGCGTGGCCACGGAGGAGACGTTGACGATCGTGCCGGACTCCTGGGCGATGAGGTGGGGCAGCACCGCGCGGCACATCCACAGCGTCGGGAAGAGCGAGCGGCGCACCTCCTTCTCGATCTCCTCGGACGTGTAGTGCTCGAACGGCTTGGCCCAGATGGTCCCCCCGACGTTGTTGACGACGACGTCGATGTGCCCCGCCGCGGCGAGCGAACCGTCCACGGCGGCCACCGCGCCGTCGTACGTCTCGAGATCCGCGGTCACGCTGTGGGCCTTGCCCCCGGCCTCGCGGATGCCGCCCGCGACCTCGTGGACGAGCGCCGCCCGGTCGACGAGGGTGACCTCGCCGCCCTCGGCCGCGATGCGCTCGGCGACCGCACGTCCGATCCCCTGGGCCGAGCCCGTGACGAGCACGCCGCGTCCTTCGAACCGCCCGGCGAAGACGGCGGGGCGCCGGTCGGCAGCGGTCGTCATGCGGCGGCGCCGGCGAGGGCGGGAGCGTTGACGACGCCGACCGCGAACCGCTCGTAGTAGAAGTTCGTCGGCTCGATGCCCTCACCGTCGAAGTACCGGCGCACGGCGTCGACCATCGCCGGCGGGCCGCACAGGTACACGTCCACGTCGCCGTCGTTGAGGTGCTCGGGCAGCAGGTGCTGCGTCACGTAGCCCTTCTTCGGGTGTTCCGACTCGGCGTCCGCGACGATCGTGTCGAACGTGAATCCCGGGATCGTTGCGGCGTAGCGCTCGAGCGCCTCGACCTCGACGAGGTCCTTGTCCCACGTCGCGCCGTACGCGAGGTGGATCGGGAAGGCGGGCGCGACGCCTTCTGACGCCGCACCGGCGAGCTTCTCGAGCATCGCCAGCTGCGGGGCGATCCCCGTCCCGCCGGCGAGCATCAGCACGGGACGCTTGACGTCGCGGAGGAAGAAGCTGCCCTTCGGGCCCTCGAGCGTGAGGGTGTCGCCCTCGGCCGCGCGCTCCTTGAGATAGGTGGTCATGACGCCGTCGGGGGCCGTGCGGACCAGGAAGGTGAGCTTCTCGGCGTCCGGCCCGCTCGAGAAGGAGTAGCTGCGCTCCTCGTCCGTGCCGGGGACCTTGACGTTCATGTACTGGCCCGGGAGGTATGCGAGCTTCTCGCGGTCCTCGACGGCGAGCGTGAGGCCCGCCGTGTTGTCCGCGTACCAGTGGAGCGTCTCGATCGTGGCCGTGAAGTGGCCGACGCCGCTCTTGGCCATCTCGGCGGTGCCCGAGATGCGCAGCACGAGGTCGCTCTCCGGGGTCATCTGGCACGGGAGGCAGTAGCCGGCGTCGGCCTCGTCGTCGGTGAGCGCGTCCTCGATGTAGTCGCCGCCGTCATACGTCCCGGACTCGCAGAACGCCTTGCAGGTCCCGCACGCGCCGTCGCGGCAGTCCAGGGGAATGTTGATGCGGGCCCTGTAGGAGGCATCGGCAACGGTCTGTCCGGGCTTGACGTCGATGAAGCGGGTGATGCCGTCCTCGAAGGCGAGGGCAACGGAGTGGTTCGTGTCAGTCATGGAGTCCTCCTTGAGGCGTTCTCAGATGTGGTAGATGTCCACGACGTGGTGGATGTAGTCGTTCTTGAGGACGACCTTCTTCTTGGTGATGACCGGCTGCGTGCCGGAGAAGTCGATCGTGTAGAACGAGACGCCGAAGTACGTGTCGACGGTGTTGTAGCGGTAGTAGAGCGTGAACCAGTTGAAGCGGACGTCCACGACGTCGCCCTCCTGGCGCAGGATTTCGACGTTGGTGATGTTGTGGCCCGTGCGCGGGTCCGGGAGGCTCGTAGCACCCGAGCGCTCTGTCTTGATGCGGAAGACACGGTCCTCGAGGCCGCCGCGGTTGGGGTAGTAGATGAGTGAGATCTCGCGCTGCGGATCCTCGGTGAGCGTGTCGTCATCCGCCCAGGCCGGCATCCAGAACTCCGCGTCGGGGTGGTAGCAGTCCACCCAGCGGTCGAACTCGCGGTCATCGAGGAAGCCCGCCTCGCGGTACAGGAACTGGCGCACGTCGTCGAGTCCGATGGTCCCGGGCACGATGGTGGTCATGAGGGTCATGGGGATGTCTCTCCTTGAAAGGAAACTCTGCGGGTCCGTGCCCGGATCAGTTGGACTCTGCGTGGTGCGAGCACGCGGACTGCAGGTGCGCAGCGGGGCATGCCGGCGCACCGAGCCGCATGGCCTCCTCGAGCCGCTCCTCCGACTCGACGGCCGCGCGCATCGTCTCGCGCCAGTAGCCGTGCTGGATCGGGTACAGGCCCTCGTCCTCAGTCTTCGCGCCGCTGGAGAGAGGGTTGAGGCCGAGGCCCTTGGCCGTCTCGTCCGGGCCGTTGAGCTGGTGCGTCTGGCCGCGGCTCATGTCGTTCCAGGGCGCCGCGGACGCGAGGTACGTCTTCTGGCAGGAACGGAACTCCTCGAGGTCGTCCGGCGTGGCCATGCCCGTCGCGTTGAAGAAGTCCTCGTACTGGCGGATCCGGTTGGCCCTCGCCTCGGCGGACTCGCCCTTCGGGGCGATGCAGTAGATCGTGACCTCGGTCTTGTCCACGGAGATCGGGCGGAAGTGCCGGATCTGCGAGCTGAACTGGTCCATGAGGTAGACGTTCGGGTAGAGGCACAGGTTGCGGGAGGCGCCCACCATGAACTCGGCGCGCTCGGCGCCGAACTGCTGGGCCCACTCATCCTTCTTGTCGAAGTTCGGGCGGTCCTGGGGGTTGCCCCACCACATCCACAGCAGCAGGTGGCCGTGCTCGAACGAGTAGTACCCGCCTCCCTGCTTGCCCCACGTGCCGGCGTCCATGGCCTTGGTCTCGTTGGTCGACTCGCCCGTTCCGCGGCGGGAGGTCGTGGCGGCGTAGTTCCAGTGCGTGGCCGAGACGTGGTACCCGTCCGCGCCGTTTTCGGCCTGGACCTTCCAGTTGCCGTCGTACGTGTAGGTCGAGGCGCCGCGGAGGACCTCGAGGCCCTCGGGGGACTGGTCCACGGTCATGTCGATGATCTTGGTGGCCTCACCGAGGTGCTCGGTGAGGGGCTTGACGTCCGGGTTGACGCTTCCGAAGAGGAAGCCGCGGTAGCTCTCGAACCGGGCCACCTTGGTGAGGTCGTGCGAGCCGTCCTTGTTGAACTGCTCGGGGTAGCCGGCATCGCGTGGGTCCTTGACCTTGAGCAGCTTGCCGTTGTTGGAGAACGTCCAGCCGTGGAACGGGCACGTGAACGTGGTGCGGTTGTCGGTCTTGCGCCGGCACAGCATGGCACCGCGGTGGCTGCACGCGTTGATGTGGGCGTGGAGCTCTCCGTCCTTCGCCCTCGAGATGACAACCGGCTGGCGGCCGATGTAGGTCGTGAAGTAGTCGCCGATGTTCGGGATCTGGCTCTCGTGGGCCAAGTAGACCCAGTTGCCCTCGAAGATGTACTTCATCTCGAGCTCGAACAGCTCCTCATCGGTGAAGATGCTGCGCTTGGCCCGGTAGGTGCCCGTCGATGCGTCCTCGATGAGCGCATCGGAGAGCTGGGCTCGGACATGGTCCAGGGTTTCCGTCATGGTGGTCTCCTTTGACTTCTGCCTTCCACGACGTCCTCGTCGCGGGCTGTGAAAGATCCTGTCAAGGAGTGAGCCCAATCACACTGGGGGTTTGCCTAGGTTCGGCCAAGGGTGCTTTTCAAACGTGGGGGATATCAATTGAATGGAACTAGGTATTTGTGCAGACGCAATGACTGCTCCTAGCGTGAAGTCAGCGCGAGCCACTGTGCCGCCCATCACGAAATCCACGGCCCATCATCAAGGAGGATGACCATGAGCCAGACCATTTCCGAGTTCGACGCGAAGGCTGCCGAGTCCGGCAACAAGGCGACCGAGCGGTTCAAGGAGAGCGGCAAGCGCGCCGCCCTGGACGTCCCGAAGGAGCGCGTCTCGCTCCTCGCACGTGAAGTCCTCGAGGCCGTCTATGCCACGATCCGCAAGCACAAGGTCACGTACGCGGAGTACAACGCCCTCAAGGATTGGCTGATCAGCGTGGGCGAGGACGGCGAGTGGCCGCTCTTCCTGGACGTGTGGGTCGAGCACGTCGTCGAGGAGGTCGCCACCGAGAACCGCAAGGGCTCCAAGGGCACGATCGAGGGCCCGTACTACGTTCCGAACTCGCCCGAGCAGCCGACGCCGGCCCGCCTGCCGCGCCGCGACGACGAGCCGGGCACCGAGCTGACCTGGAAGGGCCAGATCCGCGACCTCGACGGCAATGGCCTTGCGGGCAAGGTGGAGATCTGGCACGCCGACGGCGCCGGCTTCTACTCGCAGTACGCGCCGGGCCTTCCGGAGTGGAACCTCCGTGGCACGGTCCTCGCCGACGAGAACGGCAACTTCGAGGTCCACACCATGCGCCCGGCCCCGTACCAGATCCCGACAGACGGCGCGTGCGGCAAGCTCATCGCCGCGGCCGGCTGGCACGCGTGGCGCCCGGCCCACATCCACGTGAAGGTCTCCGCGCCCGGCCACGAGCTCATCACCGCGCAGCTCTACTTCCCCGGTGACGCCCACAACGAGGACGACATCGCCTCGGCCGTCAAGCCCGAGCTCATCCTCGACCCGAAGCCTGCTGCGGACGGCAAGGGCGAGGAGATGGTCTACGACTTCGTCCTCGATCCCGAGGACTGAGCTTCAGCACCAGGATTCTGCAGGAAGGCATCCGCGCAGAACGCCAGGAAACTGGCACACGGGAGGCCCCGTCGAGGCATCGACGGGGCCTCCCGTGTGACCGCACGAGGCTGGGTCGTCGAAACAAGAGCACCCCCGGTCCGTGGGGACCGGGGGTGCATGTGGTGCCCTCGATAGGATTCGAACCTACGGCCTTCTGCTCCGGAGGCAGACGCTCTATCCCCTGAGCTACGAGGGCAACTCGTCCTGCCGGGGCTTCCCGGCCGGGGACTCATCGAGCTTATCAGGTGCGGCGGGCCCGGACGCAAACCGGGCCCGCCGCGGCGAGCTACTCCCGGTAGTTCTCCACGATGTCGGCCGAGCGCACGGAAGCGTCTTCCGGATTCTCGCCGAACTCGCGCTTGGCGCGGCGCTGCCGCAGGAGGTCCCAGCACTGGTCGAGCTGCGTCTCGACCTCGCCGAGCCTGACCGAGCTCGATTGGCCGGTGCCCGCGGTGTGCGCCGCACGGAGCGAGTGCTCCTCGTCGATGAGGTCACGGATCCGGTCCTGAATGTCCTTGTCCATGACAGCACGATAGCGTCAGGGGGTGAAACGACAACCCCCGGCCGGCAGGAACGTCCCGGGCAGGAGACCAGTGTGGCGTGGCCGGCTGCTCGTGGCGGCCGGCATGTTCCTCGTGGCGTTCACGCTGCGCACGGCGGTCACGAGCGTGCCCCCGCTGACGGGGAGCATCGGCCACGATCTGTTCCTGCCGTCGTGGCTCGTGGGGATCCTGGGAATGCTCCCCACCGCGCTGTTCGGCATCGCAGGTCTCGCGACGCCGCTGCTCATGCGTGCCTGGAGCCTCGAGGCCATCGCCGTCACGGCGATGGCGGCCTCGGCCGCGGGCCAGGTGGTCCGTGCGGTCGCGCCGGAGACCGGCCTCTTCCTCACCGGCTCGGCGCTCGCGCTCGCGGGGATGGGTGTGGGCAACATCGTCCTGCCGCCGATCGTGCGGAAGTACTTCCCGGACCGCGTGGGCCTGTTCACGGCGCTGTACGTGACGATCATCAACGTCGGCACCACCATCCCGCCGCTCCTCGCGGTCCCGGTGGCCGAGTCGTCCGGGTGGCGGCTCTCGCTCGGCTGGTGGGCCGCGGTCAACGTCCTCGCGATCCTCCCGTGGCTGAGCGTGTGGCCCCCGCGGCGGCGCGCCGAGCCTGCTCGGTCGGCGGAAGTGCCCGTCACGGCGGCCCGCGCGCACGACGGCGCCCCCGCACCACGCGCCGTCGGCCGCGTCGTTGTGCGACCGTGGCGCGCCCCCGCCGCGTGGGCGCTCGCGCTGCTCTTCGGCTGCACCTCGCTGAACACGTACGCGATGTTCGCGTGGCTGCCCGGCATCGTGACGGGTGCGGGCCTGGGTGCGGCCGATGCCGGGCTCCAGGTCGGGATCTTCGCCGGCCTCGGGCTGCCGCTGAGCCTCACGGTGCCGATCCTCGCGGCCCGCCTGCGCAACCCCTTCCCCATCGTGGCGTTCGGCGTGGCCAGCTTCGTGGCCGGGTACCTCGGACTCCTGCTCTCCCCGGGCGCCGCGACGTGGCTGTGGTCCACCCTCGCGGGACTGGGCCCGGCGACGTTCCCGCTCGCGCTCGTCCTCGTCAACCTGCGCACGCGTTCTCATCAGGCCTCGGGCGCGGTGTCCGGTTTCGCGCAGGGCGTCGGCTACGTCGTGGCCTGCACAGGCCCGCTGCTGGTCGGCCTCCTGCACGACGCGACGGGGGCGTGGGCGCTCTCGTTCGCCTTCCTCGGCCTCACCCTCGTGGTCCTCGGAGTCTCGGGCTGGGTCATCAGCAGGCCGCACTTCATCGACGACCATCCGCGCGTCGTGGAGCCCGTGGACGCGGGGGAGGCCGCACCGGACGCAGGGGACGCCGCAACGGAGCCGGAGGGTTTCGACCCGGATTCAGCGCGCGCGCACCGCGCCGGTAGGCTAGGGGGGTGACTCCCGAAGAACTTTCCGCCGCCATATCCGCCTGCCTCGCCGACGCCGTGCGCGCCGGCGAGATCGCTGTGGACGTGCCGGAGGGTATCCGAGTGGAGCGGCCCAAGAACCGCGAGCACGGCGACTGGGCCACGAACATCGCACTGCAGCTCGGCAAGAAGGCCGGGATGAGCCCGCGGCAGTTCGCCGAGATCCTCGCCGGCCGCCTCGGCGCGCTCGACGGCGTCGCGTCGGTGGACGTCGCCGGCCCCGGCTTCCTGAACATCACGCTCGACGCCGCCGCCGCGGGCGCGCTCGCGAAGGCCATCGTCGAGGCCGGCGCCGACTACGGCACGAACGACGCGCTCGCGGGCCGCGTCGTCAACATGGAGTTCGTCTCCGCGAACCCGACCGGCCCGCTGCACATCGGCCACACGCGCTGGGCCGCGCTCGGCGACTCGATCGCGCGCGTCCTCAAGGCCTCGGGGGCCGACGTGACCCGCGAGTACTACATCAACGACGCCGGCAACCAGATGAACGTCTTCGCGAACTCCGTCCTGTCCAGGATCCACGGCCGCGACGTTCCGGAGGGCGGCTACCCGGGCCAGTACATCGTGGACCTCGGACACGAGGTGCTCGCCGAGCACCCCGACGTGCGCGAGCTGACCGACGAGGCCGCGCTGCCGGTGGTGCGCGAGGCGGCCTACGCGGCCCAGATGAAGGACATCAAGTCCACCCTCGCGGCCTTCGGGGTCACGTTCGACGTCTACTTCTCCGAGCGGGATGGCCTCCACGACTCGGGCGCGATCGAGGGCGCCGTCAAGCGCCTCCGCGAGCAGGGCCACGTGTTCGACGCGGACGGCGCGGTGTGGCTGCGCACCACCGACTTCGCCGATGATAAGGACCGCGTCCTCATCCGCGCGAACGGCGAGCCCACCTACTTCGCCGCGGACGCCGCGTACTACCTGTCCAAGAAGGACCGCGGCTTCACCGAGAAGGTCTACCTCCTGGGCGCGGACCACCACGGGTACGTGAACCGCCTCAAGGCGATCGCGGCGTGCGCGGGGGACGACCCCGAGGCCAACATCGAGATCCTCATCGGCCAGCTCGTCTCGGTCAACGGCGCCAAGCTGTCCAAGCGCGCGGGCAACATCATCGAGCTCAAGGACCTCATCGAGTGGCTGGGCAAGGACGCGGTGCGCTATTCGCTCGCGCGCTTCCCCGCCGACTCGCCGCTCACGCTCGACCCCGAGCTGCTGAAGAAGAACTCGAACGAGAACCCCGTGTTCTACGTCCAGTACGCCCACGCCCGCTCCCGCGGCGCGGCGCGCAACGCCGAGGCCGCCGGGGTTGCCCGCACGGTGGAGGGGCGCGAGGCCTTCGACGCCGCGCTCCTGACCCACGCGACCGAGAACGACCTCCTCGCGCACCTGGCCGCGTATCCCTCGATCGTGGCGAAGGCCGCCGAGTTCCGCGAGCCGCACCGCGTGGCCCGTCACCTCGAGTCCGTCGCGAGCGCATACCACTCGTGGTACGACAACTGCCGCATCTCCCCGCAGGGCGACGAGGAGGTCACCGACCTCAACCGCACGCGCCTGTGGCTCAACGACGCCACGAGCCAGGTCCTCGCCAACGGGCTGGACCTCCTCGGCGTGTCCGCGCCGGAGAGGATGTAGCCGGTGTCCGAGACTTCTTCCCCGTCTGCGGCAGCTGACGCAGCCTCGCCGCTCGCCCCGGAGTGGCTCGCGGTCCCCGCGGACCTCAACGAGCTCGTCCCCGCGCTCTGGGCGCACGACGCCGTGCGGGGCCCGGGCGGCCAGCTCGCCCTGGCGGGGCTCGCCGTGAGCGACGTCAAGGCGCGCTACGGCTCGCCGGTGTTCGTCCTCTCCGAGGCCGACTTCCGTGCCCGAGCCCGCGCATTCAAGGACGCGTTCGACTCCGCGTTCGCCGACATCTGCGGGGGAGTGGACGTCTACTATGCGGGCAAGTCCTTCCTGTGCACGGCCGTCGCGGCGTGGGTGCGCGAGGAAGGCCTGCGGGTCGACACCGCCTCGGGCGGTGAGCTCGCCGTCGCGCTCCGCGCGGGCACGCCGGGCGAGCTCATCGGCCTCCACGGCAACAACAAGTCCGACGCGGAGATCGGCCGGGCGCTCGACGCCGGGGTCGGCCGAATCATCGTCGACAGCCTCGACGAGCTCGAGCGCGTCGCCGCCATTGCGGCCGCGCGGGGCACGGACACGCCCGGCTCGGGTGTTGACGGCGCTGAGGCGCCGCGGGCCAAGGTCATGCTGCGCCTGACCCCGGGCGTCCACGCCCACACCCACGAGTTCATCGCGACGGCGCACGAGGACCAGAAGTTCGGGCTCTCGATGGCCCCTGGCACCGCCAGCGCGGGGTTCAGCGGCGCCGGGTCCGAGGGTGCTGAGTCCGCCGGTGCAGGTGCCGGCTCTGCGAGCATGGCCGAGGAGGCCGTCGCTGCCGCCGCCGGACATGACAGCATCGAGCTGCTCGGCGTCCACTGCCACATCGGCTCCCAGATCTTCGAGCCCGAGGGCTTCGAGGCCGCGGCCGTGAAGCTCCTTGCGTTCGTGGCGGACATGCGCGCCGCCTACGGGGTCGAGCTCCCTGAGCTCGACCTGGGCGGCGGCTACGGGATCGCGTATGTGCCGGGGGACACGCCCCGACCGCCGGCAGAGATCGCGACCGCGCTGGCCGGCGTCGTGCGCGAGACCTGTGCGGCGCTCGGGATCACCGCGCCGCGGATCTCGATCGAGCCCGGCCGCGCGATCGTCGGCCCGACGACGTTCACGCTGTACGAGGTCGGGACCATTAAAGACGTAGTCGTGGATGTGCCAGGCGTGGATGCGCCAGGCGTGGATGCGCCAGGCGCCGGGGCGCAGAACGCAGGCGCGACCGCCGTGCGGCGCTACGTGTCCGTGGACGGGGGCATGAGCGACAACCCGCGTCCCGTGCTCTACGATGCCGACTACTCCGTGGTGCTCGCCAACCGCGCCTCGGACGCGCCGCCGCAGCTGACGCGCGTGGTGGGCAAGCACTGCGAGAGCGGGGACATCGTGGTCCGCGACGCCTACCTGCCCGCAGATGTGCGCGCTGGAGACCTGCTCGCCGTCCCGGGCACCGGCGCCTACTGCTGGGCCCTGTCGAGCAACTACAACTACCTCACGCGCCCCGGCGTCCTCGCCGTTCGCGACGGCGAGGCGCGCTGGATCGTGCGCCCCGAGACCGAAGACGACCTGCTCTCGCGCGATATGGGAGTGTGACCCGCGTGCGGGAGAACGGAGAGACCATGACCGAAACAAGTCAGGTGACTGCACGGCAGGTGGGCGTCGAGGCTGGGCGCGTGCTCAAGGTCGCGCTGCTGGGCGGCGGGACCGTCGGCTCCCAGGTGGCGCGCATCCTCCTCGACGATGCCGAGCCGCTCGCCGCGCGCGCTGGGGCACGCCTCGAGCTGTCCGGGATCGCCGTGCGCAACGTCGACGCCCCGCGCGACGTCGAGCTGCCGCGCGAGCTCTACACGACCGACGCCGAGGGCCTCGTGGCCGGCGCAGACCTCGTGATCGAGCTCATGGGCGGGATCGAGCCCGCGCGCACCCACATCCTCGCGGCGCTGCGCCACGGGGCCTCCGTGGTCACCGGCAACAAGGCACTCCTCGCGCAGGACGGCGCGACGCTGTTCGACGAGGCCGACGCGCACGACGCGGAGCTGAACTTCGAGGCCGCCGTCGCCGGCGCGATCCCGATCATCCGGCCGATCCGCGAGAGCCTCTCGGGCGACCGCATCACCCGCGTCCTCGGGATCGTCAACGGGACCACGAACTTCATCCTCGACGCGATGGACACGACGGGCGCGCAGTTCGCGGACGTCCTCGCCGAAGCGCAGCGCCTCGGCTACGCGGAGGCCGACCCGACGGCGGACGTCGAGGGGCTCGACGCCGCGGCGAAGGCCGCGATCCTGGCTTCCCTCGCGTTCCACACCCGCGTGTCGCTGGACGACGTGCGCTGCGAGGGAATCACGAAGGTCAGCGCGGCGGACATCGTGGCGGCCCAGGACGCCGGCATGACGATCAAGCTGCTCGCGATCGCGGAGCTGGTCAGTGCGGACAAGGCAGAGCAGAGTGGGAACGAGGGCGTGAGCGTGCGCGTGCACCCGACCCTCCTGCCCCGCACCCACCCGCTCGCGGCCGTGCACGGCGCGTACAACGCCGTCTTCGTCGAGGCCGAGAACGCTGGCTCGCTGATGTTCTACGGCGCTGGAGCGGGCGGCGCCCCCACGGCGTCGGCGATCATGGGCGACGTCGTCACGACCGCTCGCCGCATCGTCGCCGGGTCTCCGGGACGCACCGGGACGGCCACGCGGGTCCTGCCGCTCGTGGGTCCCGAGGGGATCACGACAAGCTACAGCGTCGGCCTCGAGGTCGCGGACCAGCCCGGCGTGCTCTCCCGCGTCGCGTCGGTGTTCGCCCAGCACGGCGTCTCGATCGAGACGATGCGCCAGCGCATCCACGGAACCGAGTCGGCCACTGCGGCGGATGCGGGCGCAGCCTCGCGGGCCGAGCTCCGCTTCGTGACACACCGGGCCACCGAGGCCGCCCTTGCGGCCACCGTGGCCGACATCAAGAACCTGGACGTCGTCGAATCCGTGACGAGTGTCCTGCGAGTCGAAGGAGTCTAGTGGCCCACCAGTGGCGCGGAGTCATCCGCGAGTATGCAGACCGCCTGCCCGTGACCGAGTCCACGCGTGTCATCACGCTGGGCGAGGGCGGCACCCCGCTCGTGCACGCGCAGAAGCTCTCCGAGCTGACCGGCTCGACCGTCTACCTCAAGGTCGAGGGCATGAACCCGACCGGGTCCTTCAAGGACCGCGGCATGACGATGGCCATGACGGCCGCCGTCGCTGCGGGCGCCAAGGCGGTCGTGTGCGCCTCGACGGGCAACACGTCCGCGTCTGCCGCCGCCTACGCGACGTCCGCGGGGCTCGCGTGCGCGGTCCTCGTGCCAGAGGGCAAGATCGCGATGGGCAAGCTCAGCCAGGCGATCGCGCACGGCGCGACGCTGCTGCAGGTGGACGGCAACTTCGACGACTGCCTCGAGATCGCGCGCAAGCTCGCCGAGACCTACCCGGTGTTCCTCGTCAACTCGGTCAACCCGGCCCGCATCCAGGGCCAGAAGACCGCCGCATTCGAGATCGTCGACGCGCTCGGCGACGCGCCGGACATCCACGTGCTGCCGGTGGGCAACGCGGGCAACATCTCCGCGTACTGGAAGGGCTACAAGGAGTACGCGGAAGAGACCACCTACGCGTTCGGCCAGGACGGCGCGGAGGGTGCCGGAGGCGGCCATGCCGCCGCGCCCCGCACGCTGCCGGCCGTGTCCACGAAGCTGCCCGTGATGTGGGGCTTCCAGGCCGCCGGCGCGGCCCCGTTCGTCGCGGGCCACCCCATCACGCACCCTGAGACGATCGCGACGGCGATCCGGATCGGCAACCCCGCCTCGTGGGACACCGCGGTCGCGGCCCGCGACGAGTCCGGCGGCCTCATCGACGCCGTGACCGACGACGAGATCCTGTCCGCGCACCGCTGGCTGTCCTCGAAGGAGGGCGTGTTCGTCGAGCCCGGCTCGGCGGCCTCGGTCGCGGGCCTCATCAAGATGCACGCGTCCGGGAAGGTCCCCACGGGCAAGACGATCGTGTGCACCGTCACGGGCCACGGCCTCAAGGACCCGCAGTGGGCGCTCAAGACCGCTGACGGCGAGGACGTCCAGCCGGTCAAGGTGAGCAACGACGTCGTGGGCGTCGCCGCGGCGCTGGGGCTGGAGTCCCGCGTCTCATGACCGCAGTCAGCGAGCCGCGTTCGGATGCGGGCCTGAGGCTCGTCACGCCCGGGCAGCGGGTGACCGTCCGGGTCCCCGCGACGAGCGCCAACCTCGGCCCGGGCTACGACAGCCTGGGCCTGGCCCTCGCGCTCTACGACACCGTCACGGTCGAGACGACGGACGACGGCGCGCTCTCGTTCGACCTCTCGGGCGAGGGTGCCGACACGCTGCCGCGTGACGAGACGCACCTCGTGGTCCGCACGCTCGACGCCGCGCTGGCCCGCCTCGGCTACGCCCGCTCGGGGCTGAAGCTGACCGCGGAGAACGTGAGCCCGCACGGTCGGGGCCTCGGCTCCTCCGCGTCCGCGACCGTCGCCGCCGTCCTCGCGGCGGCGGCGCTCGTGGACTCCGTGGACCGCCCGGGCCGCGCGTGGGTGCTGCAGCTCTGCAGCGAGATCGAGGGCCATCCGGACAACGTGGCCCCCGCGATCTTCGGCTCTCTGGCCCTCTCCTGGCAGGACGGCGACGCGTTCCGTACCGCGGTGGCCGACGTCGCGCCGACCGTGGTGCCGATCGTGGCGATCCCGGACTTCGAGCTCTCGACCGAGCTCGCGCGCTCGCTCCTGCCCTCCTCGATCCCGCACGGCGCCGCTGCCGCGAACGCCGGCCGCGCCGCGCTGCTCGTGCATGCCCTGACGAAGGACCCGTCGCTGCTCCTGCCCGCGACCGAGGACTACCTGCACCAGAGCTACCGCTCGAGCGCGATGGAGCCCAGCGCTCGGCTCATCGAGCAGCTCCGCGCCGAGGGCCACGCGGCCGTCGTGTCCGGTGCCGGCCCCACCGTCCTGGCCCTCGCCGACGGTGCGGCCGAGGCAGACGAGGTGCAGGCCGCCGTCGAGCGCTTTGCGCACCAGGGGGCGGACGAGGCCGACGACCGGAGGGGCGAGCCCGGGCTGGCCGACGGGCCCGCGACACGCTGGCGCGTCCTGCGGCTCGCCGTTGACCGTGAAGGTGCTAGAGTGGACCTACACCCGCGGTGAATCTCGCGTTTCCCTGATTTCACGGGTTCCCTGATCTCAGGGCCGGATCCAGCTTCCCGGTTCGGGTGTCGCCCCTCCAGCTCTGCAGCCGGTCTCGCTGTTCACGGCTGTCCCGTAAACAGCATCTCCAGACGACCGCACGCTCGGGGCGGGCTGAATGACTACAGCGCTGCCCGGCCATCTGGCCCCGCAGTGCACCAGCCTGGCCGCTGCTCGAGTCGGTGGCCACGACCACGATGGGTCGGCTCCGAATGCCGGCGCATCGACTCCGGAAGGACCATCCGTGACACAGACCACTGAGCTGAACCCAGCAGTGGAATCCTCCTCCGCGTCCGAGTCCAAGGGAATTGCCGGCCTCAAGCTCGCGCAGTTGCAGGCCTTGGCGTCCCAGCTGGGCATCACCGGTGGATCTCGCATGCGCAAGGGCGACCTCGTCGCAGCGATCACCGCGCACCAGAAGGGCGAGCCCGTGGGCCGCCCGGCCCAGCAGCGCCGCGCCGCTGCCGCCGAGGCACCCGCCCAGACCACGCTCCCCGAGCCCCAGGCCGCGGCCGAGAAGGCCGCGGCCGAGACGGCGCCGGCCGCCCCCGCCGTGGAGCAGGCCGCGCCGTCGGCCGACGGCGCGGCCTCAGCGCCCGCGGCTCCGCGCGCCCGCCGTACACGCCGCCGCGCCGGTAGCGACGGCATCGTGACTCCGGCCGCGGCGCCCGCCGCCGAGGAAGGCGCGCCGCAGGCCGAGCCCGCCGCAGAGTCCGTGGCGCAGCCGCAGGCCGAGACCACGGCAGAGGCGCCCACCGCCGAGCCGACGACGCGCCCGAGCCGTACCCGCAACCGCAACCGCCGCGCCGAGGCGGGCGAGGCCTCGACCGAGGCGGCCCCGGCCCCCCGCGAGGAGCGCGCGCCCCGTGAGGAGCGCGCCCCCCGTGAGGAGCGCGCGCCTCGTGAGGAGCGCGGCGAGACCGCCGAGGCCCCTGCGCACGAGCAGGGCGAGGCGCCCGCCCGCCACGAAGAAGCAGGCGAAGGCCGTGGCCGCCGTGGCCAGCAGGACCGGGCGCAGCAGCAGGAGCGCCAGCACGAGCGCGGCCAGCAGGACCGCCGCCGCGACGAGGGCGAGGGCGAGGAGGGCGGCTCGCGCCGTTCGCGCCGCAACCGCCGTGGCCGCGACCGCGACGAGTCTCAGCAGTCGCAGCAGGTCGGCCGCAGCGACCGCTTCCGCGACCGCAACGAGCGCGTGCGCGACCGGGGCGGGCGCCGCAGCGCGGGCCCCGAGTTCGACGACACCGAGGTGACCGAGGACGACGTCCTGCTCCCCGTGGCCGGCATCCTTGATGTCCTCGAGAACTACGCATTCATCCGCACCTCCGGCTACCTCCCGGGCCCGAACGACGTCTACGTCCCGCTCACCCAGGTCAAGAAGTACGGCCTGCGCAAGGGTGACGCCGTGGTCGGCGCGATCCGCGCCCCCCGCGAGGGCGAGGAGAACCAGAGCCACAGCCAGGGCGGTCGCCAGGGCCACGGCAACCGCCAGAAGTTCAACGCCCTCGTGCGTGTCACGAGCGTGAACGGCAAGGCCCCCGAGGAGATGAAGGGCCGCGTCGAGTTCACCAAGCTCGTGCCGCTCTACCCCTCCGAGCGCCTCCGGCTCGAGACGGACCCGAAGAAGATCGGCCCCCGCGTGATCGACCTCGTGGCCCCGATCGGCAAGGGCCAGCGCGGCCTCATCGTCTCCCCGCCGAAGGCCGGCAAGACGCTCATCCTGCAGTCCATCGCGAACGCGATCACCACGAACAACCCCGAGGTGCACCTCATGATGGTGCTCGTGGACGAGCGCCCCGAAGAGGTCACGGACATGCAGCGCTCGGTCAAGGGCGAGGTCATCGCCTCGACCTTCGACCGCCCGGCTGACGACCACACGACCGTCGCGGAGCTCGCCATCGAGCGCGCCAAGCGCCTCGTGGAGATGGGCATGGACGTCGTCGTGCTCCTGGACTCGATGACCCGTCTTGGCCGCGCGTACAACCTCGCCGCCCCCGCATCGGGACGAATCCTCTCGGGCGGCGTCGACTCGGCCGCGCTCTACCCGCCGAAGCGCTTCTTCGGCGCGGCGCGCAACATCGAGAACGGCGGCTCCCTGACGATCCTCGCCACGGCGCTCGTCGAGACCGGCTCCAAGATGGACGAGGTCATCTTCGAGGAGTTCAAGGGCACGGGCAACATGGAGCTCCGCCTCTCCCGCGCGCTGGCCGACAAGCGCATCTTCCCGGCCGTGGACGTCAACGCGTCCGGCACGCGCCGCGAGGAGAACCTGCTCTCGCCTGAAGAGGTCAAGATCATGTGGCGTCTGCGCCGGGTGCTCTCGGGCCTCGACACGCAGCAGGCCCTCGAGCTGCTGACCACGAAGATCCGGGAGACGAGCTCGAACGTCGAGTTCCTCCTCCAGGTGCAGAAGACGACCCTCGCCGGCAAGGGCGAGAGCGACAGGCACTAGCGCCCCGCACGGCGGCCGGCACCCGTACCACGGGGGCCGGCCGCCGTCGTCGTTCTGCCTCCCAGGTCCCTCCGCAGTCTCCTCCCAGTTTTCCTTCCTTTTTCATTCCTTCGAAAGGCCCCTGACATGTTCGAGTCCGTGCACGGGCTTCTGGACGAGCACGCCGAGCTCCAGAAGCGCCTCAGCGACCCCGCGGTCTACCAGGACCAGGCGCTCGCGCGGAAGCTCGGCCGGCGCTCCGCTGAGCTCAACGGCATCGTCGAGGCCTACAACCGCTGGAAGCAGCTCGGCGACGACCTCGAGGCCGCCCGCGAGATGGCCGCGGAGGACCCCGACTTCGCTGCCGAGGTCCCGGACCTCGAGGCGGGCCACGAGCAGGCGCAGGAGAAGCTGCGCCGGCTCCTCATCCCGCGCGACCCCAACGACGCCCGCAACGTGATCCTCGAGGTCAAGGGCGGCGAGGGCGGCGACGAGGCAGCCCTGTTCGCGGCGGACCTGACCCGCATGTACACCAGGTATGCGGAGTCTAAGGGCTGGAAGACCGAGGTGCTCTCCTCGACCGAGTCGGACCTCGGCGGCTACAAGGACATCCAGATCGCGATCAAGGGCTCGTCCAATGACCCCGCGGAGGGCGTGTTCGCGCACCTGAAGTACGAGGGCGGCGTGCACCGCGTCCAGCGCGTGCCGGTCACTGAGTCCCAGGGGCGCATCCACACGTCCGCGGCCGGCGTCCTCGTGTTCCCCGAGGTCGACGAACCCGAGGAGATCGAGATCGGCGCCAACGACCTCAAGATCGACGTGTACCGCTCCTCGGGCCCGGGCGGGCAGAGCGTCAACACGACCGACTCGGCCGTGCGCATCACCCACCTGCCCACCGGCATCGTCGTGGCGATGCAGAACGAGAAGTCCCAGCTGCAGAACCGCGAGGCCGCGATGCGCGTCCTCCGCTCGCGCCTCCTCGCGCACCAGCAGGAGCAGATCGACGCGGAGAACGCCGAGGCCCGCAAGTCCCAGGTCCGCACGATGGACCGCTCCGAGCGCATCCGCACGTACAACTATCCGGAGAACCGCATCGCGGACCACCGCACCGGGTACAAGGCCTACAACCTCGACGCGGTCATGGACGGGGACCTCGGACCCGTGATCCAGTCCTGCATCGACATGGACGAGCAGCACCGCCTCGAGGCCATCGGGGAGTGAGCGCACCCGCGGGCCCGGGGCCTGAGGCCCCCCGGCCGGAGGACCTCGGCACTGCCCTGCGCCGCGCCGCCGCGGTCCTGGCCGAGGCCGGCTGCCCGAGCCCCCGCGTGGACGCCGAGATCCTCGCCGAGCACGTGCTCGCGCGCGATCCCTCCTCGCCCCTCGGCGGCGGGGGCCTCGGCCGCCTCCGCGCGCTCGCGATCACCGGTGCGACCGCCCCGGAAGGCTTCGCGGACGCCTTCTGGGAGCTTGTCGCCGAACGCGGCCGCCGCGTCCCGCTCCAGCACCTCACCGGCACCGCCCACTTCCGTCACCTCACGCTCGCGGTGGGCCCGGGCGTCTTCGTGCCCCGGCCCGAGACGGAGGGCGTGGTGCAGGTGGCGCTCGACTGGATCGCGGAGCACTTCCCCGGCGCGGTCGCGGGTCCCGGCTCGGACACCGCGCACGACGCCGGCCACCCGCCCAGCGCCGCCGGCTCACCCCGAGCCCCTCGCGCGCGCCGGGCGGCCGGGCCCGTCGTCGTCGACCTCGGAACGGGATCGGGAGCGATCGCAGCCTCGATCGCGCAGGAGGTGCCCGGCGCCGTCGTGCACGCCGTGGAGCTGTCCGAGCTCGCGCACGCGTGGGCCGCCCGCAATGCCGCTCTGCCCGAGGTGGGCGGCCGCGTGCACCTCGCGCTCGGGGACCTGCGCACCGCGTTCCGCGAACTGGACGGGACCGTGGACGTCGTCGTGTCCAACCCGCCCTACATCCCGCCGGAGATGGTCCCGCGCGAGCCGGAGGCCGCCCTCCATGACCCGGAGATGGCCCTCTACGGCGGGGCCGACGGCGGCCTGGAGCTTCCGCTGGCCGCGGCGGTGACTGCCGCGCGGCTCCTGCGCCCGGGCGGGTTCTTCGTCATGGAGCACGCGGAAGTGCAGGCCGCCCGCATCGCCGAGCTCTTGGCGGCGGACCCGGCGTGGTCCGGCGTGCGCTCACACGAGGACCTCAACGGGCTCCCGCGGGCCACGAGCGCGGTCCGCGCGTGACGCCCACCTGAACGGGCGCCCAAGCCGCGCGTGGAAGAATGGACGCCGTGACGACCGCGACCTACAACTGCACCGATCCACAACAGCGCGCCGAGGGCCTCGCCCATGCCCAGCGCGCGATCGCCCAGAAGCAGTGCGTCGTGATGCCTACCGACACGGTCTACGGCATCGCGGCGGACGCCTTCTCGGCGCAGGCCGTCGCGACGCTGCTGGCCGCCAAGGGCCGCGGACGCTCCATGCCGCCGCCCGTGCTCATCCCGCGCCTGCAGACCATGGACGGGCTCGCGACCGAGATACCGGCGGACGGCCGCGCGCTCGCGGAGAAGTTCTGGCCGGGCCCGCTCACGCTCATCCTCCATGCCCAGCCGTCCCTCACGTGGGACCTGGGGGAGACGAAGGGCACGGTGGCCCTGCGCATCCCCGACGACGAGCTGGCCCAGGCGCTCCTGACCATCACCGGCCCGCTGGCTGTCTCGAGCGCCAACCGGACGGGCCACGCCGCGGCCCAGACCGCCGCCGAGGCCCGCGAGCAGCTCGCCGAGAGCGTCGAGGTGTACCTCGAGGAGGGCTTCCGACCGGTGGACGGCGGAGGGCCGGGCGGGGCGGCAGGGCTCCCGTCCACAATCGTCGACTGCACGGGGGAACGGCCGCGCATTGTGCGCCAGGGCGCGCTGAGCCTCGAGGCGATCCGCGAGGTCGCCCCGGGCGTGCTGGGCCTCGGCGAGGAGCCGGAGGCGCCGGAGAGGCCCGCGGACGCGGGCGTGCCCGAAGCGGCGGGGGACCCCGAACCGGCGTCGTCGGACGCCTCGCCCGAGGCGTAGCAGCCCTCCGTCATTCGGTAGGGTCGTACTGCCACCCCCGATTCTTCCCCCAGAGGTCGACCCCAGCATGAGCACACTTTCCCCCGGCGGTACCGGCGCAGGCGCCAGTGCCGCCGAGACGGCTGGCGAGGCGCGCGTCGTCGCCGTCGTCGTCAGCTACAACCGGCGCGAGCTGCTTGCTCGCTCGCTCGAGGCCCTTGCGGCGGGCGAGCGCCTGCCGGACGCGCTCGTCGTCGTCGACAACGCCTCCACCGACGGCTCGCCCGACTACCTCGCGGGCCTCGAGTTCCCGTTCGCGTACGAGCTCGTGCGCCTGGACACCAACACGGGCGGGGCGGGCGGCTTCGCGGCCGGGATCGCCGCCGCCCTCGCCCACCATCGCCCCGATCTCCTGTGGGTCATGGATGACGACACGATGCCCCAGAGGGACACTCTCGCCGAGGCCGTGCGCCTGTGGACCGCATACCCGGAGACGGACCGGCCCGCGTTCATCGCGAGCCGCGTGGTCTGGACCGACGGCCGCGACCATCCGATGAACACGATGCGCGACCGGTGGGACGCGTCCGACGCGGACCGGGCGTTCGCCGCCGCACACCGTGCGCGCGTGATCCGCTCCGCCTCGTTCGTCTCGCTCTTCGTCGACGCCGACGCCGTGCGCGCGCACGGCCTGCCGGTCGCCGACTTCTTCCTGTGGAACGACGACTTCGAGTTCACCATGCGCCTCGGCCGCCACCGGCTCGCGCTCGCGAGCCTCGACTCGGTGGTCGAGCACCACACGCGCATCTACGACTCGTTCACGGTGGACGTCGGGGAGCGATTCCGCTTCGAGGTGCGCAACAAGATCTGGACGTTCTTCCGTTCGCCGGCCCTCGCTCCGGCCGAGAAGGTCCTCTACGGCGCCTCGACGGTGCGCCGATGGGGGCGCATGGTGCTCGGCAGCCCGCGCCCGCGGGTCGTGCTCCGCGCGGGCCTCGCCGGGCTGCGCGAGGCGGTCGGGCACGCGCCGCGGCCCACGGAGGAGGTCCTCGAGGCGGCAGGCGGCCTGCCCGCGGCGCCGGTTGCCGCGGCCAGCGTCGCCCCGGTGCTCGCAGCACCGTCCCCCGAACCCGGTCTGGGCGCGGAGGATGCGGCGTTCTCGGTCCTGCTGCCAGTCTACGCCGGCGACTCGGCGGTGCGTGTGCACCGCGCGATCCGGTCGGTGACGGTGGACCAGACGGTCGGCCCCACCGAGCTGGTCATCGTCCGCGACGGCCCGGTCGGGGAGGACATCGAGGCCGTGCTCGAGGAGGCCGAGCGCTCCGGCGAGTACCCCGCCGTCGTGCTCCGCCTCCCGAGCGGGGTGGGCCTCGCCGAGGCGCTCGACGCGGGCCTGGACCGGTGCCGGCACGACATTGTGGCGCGGATGGATGCGGACGACGTCGCGCTGCCGGACCGCTTCGAGCGGCAGCTGAGGCTCCTGGCCGAGGGCTACGACATCGTGGGCTCGGCGATCGCCGAGATCGGCGACGACGAGTCTGTTCCCCTCGCAAGCCGGCCCGTGCCCGCCTCCCACCGCGAGATCATGGCCCAGCTCGACCTGCGGACGCCGTTCAACCATCCGAGCGTCATGTACCGCGCCTCGGCCGTGCGTGCCGCCGGCGGCTACGCCGGTGCCGCCGGCATGGAGGACTACTGGCTGTGGGCCCGCATGCTGCACCGGGGCAGCCGCGGCGCGAACATCCCGGACGCGCTCGTCCTGTACCGCGTGAGCGACGGGGCGTACGCACGGCGGGGCGGCCTGCGCATGCTGGAGGCGGAGCTCCGCCTCCAGCGCCGCATGCTCGGGGCCGGGTACATCGGCCCGACGACCTTCGCGCGCAACGTCCTCGTGCGCGGCGCGTACCGCATGGTGCCCACCCAGCTGCGCCGCCGCACCTACCGCAGGGCGTTCACCGAGCAGCCCGACGGCACCGGGGCGGTCCAGGCTCCCGCGGCCCCGGGAGAGGCCGCCGTCTAGCCCATGTTCATCTATGTCCTCATAGCGATGCTCGCGGCGATCGTCACGTACGCGTTCACGGGAGTGGTCAGGGTGCTCGCGCTGCGCTGGGACATCGTCTCGCCGGTGCGCGAACGGGACGTCCACACCCGTCGCGTGCCGCGGCTGGGCGGGCTGGCGATGCTCGCGGGATTCGCCGTGGCCTTCTGGGCAGCCTCCCACACCGTCTGGGTCCGCGCGATCTTCATGGACACCCCCCAGCCGTGGGCGGTGCTGGGCGGGGCGGCGGTCATCGTCGCCCTCGGCGCGGTCGACGACGTGGTGGACCTCAACAGCTGGGTCAAGCTCGCGGGCCAGGCCGTTGCGGCCGGGATCGTGGCACTGTGGGGGCCCCGCATGACCTTCCTCCCGCTCGGCTCGCTGCCCGTGGAGCCGGAGTGGCTCCAGATCGCGCTGACGATGTTCGTGATCGTCCTCACGGTCAACGCCATCAACTTCGTGGACGGGCTGGACGGGCTCGCCGCGGGCGTCGCCGCGATCGGCGGCTTCGCGTTCTTCCTCACCGCGTACTGGGTCCACCGCAACGCGCTCCTGCCGAACTACACGGACCTCGCGACGCTGCTCATGGCGCTCCTGGTGGGCATCTGCCTCGGCTTCCTCCCGCACAACGTCCACCCGGCCAGGATCTTCATGGGGGACTCCGGGTCGATGCTCCTCGGCCTGCTCATGGCGACCGGCGCCGTAGTGGCCACCGGACAGGTGGCCTCAGGCCTCTACGACCGCGCCGAGGGCATCCCGACCTTCATCCCCGTCGTCCTGCCGATCGTCGTCATGGTCCTGCCGTTCCTCGACCTCGTCCTGGCGGTCCTGCGCCGCACGGCGAGTGGCCGCTCGCCCTTCTCCGCGGACCGGGAGCACGTCCACCACAAGCTCCTCGACCTCGGCTACACCCACCGCCAGGCCGTCGCGGTCATGTACGTGTGGACCGCGCTCGTGGCGTTCGGCGGCGTCGCCTATGCGTTCGTGCCGTGGATCCCGCTCACCATCGCCAACGCGATCGTCCTGCCCGCCATGGCCTTCCTCACCCTCCACCCCTGGGCCCGGGACGCCGTGGGCAACGGACAGGGCCGGCCCGCCTGGCTGCGCTCGAGTGCGTGGGTGCGCCGGTTCACCGTGCCCTTCGCCGCCGCGGTCGCCACCACCACGCTGCTCGGCTTCGCGGGCCTCGCGGCCGGGGGGGTGCCCATGATCTACCCGACCTTCCTCGCACTCGGCGTCGTGATCGTGTGCTGCGGGCTCGCCGTCGTGATCCTGCACTTCGCGGCGCCGTCGCTGCCGTTCGGCCGCAGGACGCTCGTCGCGGACGTGCTCATGAAGGTCATCGCCTTCGCGATCGTGCTGCTCGTGGTGAGCCGCAACCCCTGGTCCGACAGCCCCTGGTTCTGGGGCGCGCTCGTGCTGTGCGGGGCCGTGTGGGTCCTCGCCCAGGCCGGGGTGGCGGCGTGGCAGTGGCGCGGCATGACCCACCGGTGGCGCACGACGGCGCGGCGGCGCGCCTGAGGCGCGTGGGGAGGCGCCTCGCCGTCGGGGGCACTCTTCTATGCCGTGTAGAATAGACACGCACCCCCTCCCGACCGGCCTCCTGGTAGCAGGAGACTGACGAATTGGCATGACATGAATCCTGTGACGCACGGCCCCCAAGGGAGTTCAGGCGTCGGCGGATCCGGTCGGGCCAGGACGCCGTGGCTCTCCCTCGCGTGGAAGTGCTCGGCGGCCGCGGGGGCGGTGGGACTGCTCCTGGCGGGCGCGGCACTCATCGCCTCGGGGCCGGGCGCCGCGGGCAGCGTGCTGTTCGCCGCGGCCATCGTGGTCGCGTTCTTCGCCCTGAGCCTCGTGGCGGGCCATTTTGCGGGCCGCAACAACCCCTCGGGCGCCATCGGCGTCTTCGCGGTGGTCTACGTCCTCAAGATCGTCGGGTTCGCGGCACTGCTGCTGTGGCTCGGCAAGCCTGCGTGGATCGTCGGCCCCTGGTTCGGCGCCGCCGGGATCGTCACGGTCGTCGTGTGGCAGGCCGTGGAGGTCTTCGCGTTCAGCCGGCTCCGGCTGCAGATCTTCGACGACGCACCCATCGATCAGGAGGGCCCCCATGCCTGAGAACAGGCCCACGCGCCCCGCAGCGCCGCAGCCCGAGGGCGACGGCGGCTACAACTCCGGAATGGCCGTCTTCAGCTACGTGATTGGCGGGATCGTTGTCTGGAGTTTGATAGGGTGGGGGCTGGACAATCTCCTGAAAACGCGCTGGCTCGTGCTCGCCGGCGCACTGGTGGGGATTGCCGGCGGCATCTACCTGACACTGAAGCACGGGCTCCTCACGCACCGGAAGGGCCCCGACGAGCCTCAGGACCCAGAAGGTCCCGCCGAGGCGGACCGTCGCTGATGGAGCACCCAAAAATTTCACATGTGGGGGTCGAAAGCTACTCGCCCCAGCATCTGCCCGACGATGGACACTGCAGAGAGGAATCGCGTTGACCCCGCTCACGCTTCCGGCCGCTGACAACGGCGCCTTCACCCCACCTACTCTCGAGGACATGCACCTCCCGGCGATCATCCCGTGGGGCGCAGGTGAAGGCTTCTCGAAGCAGATGCTGATGGTCCTCCTCTCGGTCGTCATCATCGCCTGGTTCTTCGTGGCCGCCTCCCGCAAGGGCCAGCTCGTCCCGGGCAAGCTCCAGTTCGCCGGCGAATACCTCTACGGTTTCGTCCGCAACTCGATCGGCAAGGACATCATCGGCGGCCGGGACTTCATGAAGTTCGTGCCCCTGCTGTTCGCGCTCTTCTTCTTCATCCTCGTCAACAACATCTACGGCGCGGTCCCGTTCTTCCAGCTCCCGACCATGTCCCACGTGGGCGGCGCGTACTTCCTGGCGGGCCTCGTCTACGTCACCTGGATCGGCGTGGGCCTGCGGAAGTTCGGCCCGCGGTTCCTCAAGCTCACCGTGGTCCCCGCCGGGGTGCCGTGGTTCATCATGCCGATCGTCGTGCCGATCGAGATCATCTCGAACTTCATCGTCCGCCCGATGACGCACAGCCTCCGTCTCTTCGCGACGATGCTCGCCGGCCACCTCGTCGTGGCGCTCGCCGGCTCCGGCATCGCCTTCCTCATCGCCCAGGAGAGCGTGCTGCTCAAGGGCACCTCCATCCTCGTGCTCGCCGGAGCCACCGCGATGTACATGCTCGAGGCCCTGATCATGGTGCTCCAGGCGTACGTCTTCACCCTGCTCACCGCGATCTACATCCAGGGCGCGCTCCACGCGGACGCCCACTGAGATTTTTCCACTGAGAATTCCCCTCCCGGGGATGAACCGAACACGAAAACTGCCCGGCTTGGGCAACCTGAAAGGACAACAATGACCGGCAACCTCAACCTCGTCGGCTACGGTCTCTCCGCCATCGGCGGTGCCATCGGCGTGGGTCTCGTCTTCGCGGCCTACATCAACGGCGTGGCCCGTCAGCCGGAGGCGCAGCGCGTGCTCCAGCCCATCGCGTTCCTTGGCCTCGCGCTCACCGAGGCGCTCGCGATCCTCGGCCTCGTGTTCGCCTTCGTGCTCTGATCCTTTCCACGAGGCACACAGCCAGAACCGAGTAGATAGGAGGGGTGCAACATATGCATCAGTTCATTGTTCGCGCCGCCACCGAGGGCACGAACCCGCTCATGCCGAACTGGTGGGAGATCCTGGTCGTCGCCGTCGGCTTCGCCGTCCTGCTCTGGATCGTCGTCAAGTTCGTCGTTCCGGCGTTCGAGAAGACGTTCGCCGAGCGCGCGGAGGCCATCGAGGGCGGCATCGCCAAGGCTGAGAAGGCTCAGGCTGAGGCGTCCGCGGCGCTCGAGGAGTACAAGCAGCAGCTCACCGACGCCCGCACCGAGGCGAACCGCATCCGTGAGGAGGCGCGCGCCGAAGGTGCCCAGATCCTCGCCGAGCTCAAGGAGAAGGCGGCCGCCGAGGCCGCCCGCATCACTGAGCAGGCGCACGCCCAGATCGAGGCCGAGCGCCAGCACGCGGTAGCGTCGCTGCGTTCGGAGGTCGGCTCGATGGCCACGACGCTGGCAGGCCGCATCGTCGGGGAGTCGCTCGACGATGACGCCCGCGCCTCGCGCGTCGTGGACCGCTTCCTTGCTGACCTGGAGTCCCAGAACGCAGGTGCGGCGAAGTAATGGCAGGAGTATCGAGCGAGTCGCTGTCCGCGGCGCTGGCGGACCTTGAGGCCATGCTGCCGACGGCATCGCTGTCGCTGGCGGGGGAGCTCTTCGGCGTCCTCGGTGTCCTTGACGGCTCCGCCGGCCTTCGCCGCGCGCTGACCGATCCGACCCGCGAGGGGAACGAGAAGTCGGCGCTCGTGCACAGCCTGCTGGACGGCAAGGCGTCCTCGGACGCGGTCGAGATCACGGCGAAGCTTGCCGCGCTGCGCTGGGCTGGCGCCCGGGACATCAGCGATGCACTCGAGACCCTTGCCTCGACCGTGGCCATCGCGGTTGCGGAGCAGGGCAACGGTATCGACGGCGGAGTGGGCGGGCTCGAGAAGCTGGAGAATGACCTCTTTGCCTTCAAGGGGACCGTCGACTCCGACCACGAGCTCCAGGCCGCGCTGACCGATCCCCAGGCCACGGCGTCCGCCAAGCGGACGCTCGCGCTGCGGCTCGTCCCGAACGCCTCCGCAGAGGCCCAGCTCCTGATCGGCCAGGCGGCCGAGGCCCCCCGCGGGCTCAGGCCGACCGCGCTGGTCGAGAAGTTCGCTGAGCTCGCGGCCAGGCGCCAGAAGCGCTGGATCGCCGAGGTGGTCGTCGCCCGCCCGCTCAGCGGGGAGCAGACGGAACGGCTCCGCACCGGACTGAACCGCCTCTACGGGCGGGAGCTGAAGCTCAACACGACTGTGGACCCGTCGCTCGTCGGCGGACTCCGCGTGACGGTCGGCGACGAGGTGATCGACGCCTCGACTGTGACGCGGCTCGGTGAGCTGCGCCGCCAGTTCGCCACGCAGGCGTAGCTGAGGATCAGCAGACTCCGCATCAGCACACTTCGCATCAGACAACCAGGTCATCGCAGGCAGCACGCCTCTTCGATGACCACGAGAATCAAGAGAGCAGGACTGCAAGATGGCCGAATTGACCATCAATGCCGACGACGTCCGCAGCGCGCTGAACGACTTCGCGGCTTCCTACGAGCCTGGCGCGGCTGAGCGCGTCGAGGTCGGCCGTGTCACCACCGCCGGCGACGGCATTGCCCGTGTCGAGGGTCTCCCCTCGGTCATGGCGAACGAGCTCCTCCGCTTCGAGGACGGCACCCTGGGCCTGGCCCAGAACCTGGACGTCCGCGAGATCGGCGTCATCATCCTCGGCGACTTCGGCGGGATCGAGGAGGGCATGGAGGTGCACCGCACCGGCCAGATCCTCTCCGTCCCCGTGGGCGACGCGTTCCTCGGCCGCGTGGTCGATCCGCTCGGCGCGCCGATCGACGACCTCGGCCCGATCAGCGCCGAGACGACCCGTGCCCTGGAGCTCCAGGCTCCCGGCGTGACGCAGCGCAAGTCGGTCCACGAGCCGATGCAGACGGGCCTCAAGGCCATCGACGCGATGATCCCGATCGGCCGCGGCCAGCGCCAGCTGATCATCGGCGACCGCCAGACCGGCAAGACGGCCATCGCGGTGGACACGATCATCAACCAGAAGGCCAACTGGGCCTCGGGCGACGCGACCAAGCAGGTCCGCTGCATCTACGTGGCCATCGGGCAGAAGGCCTCGACGATCGCGGCCGTGCGCCAGACCCTCGAGGACCACGGCGCGCTCGAGTACACGACGATCGTGGCCTCCCCGGCGTCCGACCCGGCAGGCTTCAAGTACCTTGCCCCGTACGCAGGCTCGGCCATCGGCCAGCACTGGATGTACGGCGGCAAGCACGTCCTGATCATCTTCGATGACCTCTCGAAGCAGGCCGAGGCCTACCGTGCGGTCTCCCTCCTCCTGCGCCGTCCGCCGGGCCGCGAGGCCTACCCGGGCGACGTCTTCTACTTGCACTCCCGTCTCCTCGAGCGCTGCGCGAAGCTCTCGGACGAGCTCGGTGCCGGCTCGATGACCGGTCTGCCGATCATCGAGACCAAGGCGAACGACGTCTCGGCGTACATCCCGACGAACGTCATCTCCATCACCGATGGCCAGATCTTCCTGCAGTCCGACCTGTTCAACGCCAACCAGCGCCCCGCTGTCGACGTCGGCATCTCGGTCTCGCGGGTCGGCGGCGCCGCACAGGTGAAGTCGATGAAGTCGGTCTCCGGCACGCTCAAGCTCGACCTCGCCCAGTACCGCGATATGCAGGCCTTCGCGATGTTCGCCTCGGACCTCGACGCGGCCTCCCGCCAGCAGCTCACCCGTGGCGCCCGCCTCATGGAGCTGCTCAAGCAGGGCCAGTACTCGCCGTATCCCGTGGAAGAGCAGGTCGTCTCGATCTGGGCCGGCACGCGCGGCTACCTCGATGACGTCCCAGTCGAGGATGTCCGCCGCTTCGAGTCGGACTTCATCGACTACCTCAAGCGCAAGACGTCCATCCTGACGACGCTTGCCCAGACCAACAAGCTCGAGGACGACACGGTCGAGGCGCTCAAGACCGCCGTGGCGGACTTCAAGAAGGGCTTCTTCGGCGAGGGCGACAGCCAGCTGGTCGGCGCCGGCCACGAGGAGCACGACGCGCTCCCCGAGGGTGACGTCAACCAGGAAAAGATCGTCAAGCAGAAGCGCTGATGCCCTGCTGCTCCTGCGGCCAGACCGGGGCCGGTGCCCCGGTCTGGCCGGAGGGGCGAGGGTGAGGAAAGGACAAGAATGGGAGCCCAGATCCGGGTCTACCGCCAGAAGATTGCCTCGACGTCGTCGATGCGCAAGATGTTCAAGGCGATGGAGCTGATTGCTACCTCCCGCATCGGCAAGGCCCGTGCCCGCGTGGCCGCGTCCCTGCCGTATGCGAATGCCATTACCCGCGCCGTTTCTGCTGTCTCCTCTTCGTCCGAGATCGACCACCCGCTGACGACCGAGCCCACCCAGGTGCGGCGCGCGGCAGTGCTGGTCCTCACGGCAGACCGAGGCCAGGCCGGCGCCTACTCGGCGAGCATCATGAAGCAGGCCGAGGCGCTCGTCGAACTCCTCCGCGGAGAGGGCAAGGAGGTGGCCACGTACCTCGTCGGCCGCAAGGGCCAGGCCTACTTCGACTTCCGCAACCGCGAGTACGTGCGGGTGTGGACCGGCGGGACCGACAACCCCGAGTTCGCGACCGCGAAGGAGATCAGCAAGGTTCTCCTTGACGCCTTCGCCACGCGGTACGAGGACGGCGGGGTCGACGAGATCCACGTCGTGTACACCCAGTTCAAGTCGATGGTGGTGCAGGAGCCCACGGTGATCCGACTGCTTCCCCTCGAGGTCGTCGAGGAGAAGGTGACGGATCCGAACGAGATCCTGCCGCTCTACGAGTACGAGCCGGAGCCGGAGCAGGTGCTCGACGCCCTCCTTCCGCGCTACATCGAATCGCGCATCTTCGCGGCCATGCTCCAGGCGGCGGCGAGCGAGCTCGCCTCGCGCCAGCGCGCCATGAAGAACGCGGGCGACAACGCGACCGACCTGATCAAGAAGTACACGCGACTGCGCAACACCGCCCGCCAGGCGGAGATCACGCAGGAGCTGACCGAGATCATCGCCGGCGCCGACGCCCTCAGCGCCTGAGCGCACACGGTTCGCAAGAGCCCCACCGAATAGACTGATTCCACGCCATCTACTGAAGAAGTGAGAGAGATGACTGCCACTGCCTCTGAAGCGGTTGCTACCGCTGGCGCGACGGGCCGGATTGCCCGCGTGATCGGGCCGGTTGTCGATGTCGAGTTCCCGGCCGACGCCATTCCGCAGATCTACAACGCGCTGACCACGACGATCACGCTCGGCGACCACACCCGCGAGATCACCTTCGAGACCGCCCAGCACCTCGGCGACAACCTCGTCCGCGCCATTTCGCTGCAGGCCACCGACGGCCTCGTCCGCGGCACCAAGGTTGTCGACACCGGCTCTCCGATCTCCGTCCCCGTGGGCGACGGCGTCAAGGGCCACATCTTCAACGTCCTCGGCAAGCCCCTTGACGTTGCCGAGTCGGAGATCCAGGCCTCCGACTACTGGCCGATCCACCGCAAGGCACCGTCCTTCGCCCAGCTCGAGGGCTCCACCGAGATGCTCGAGACCGGCATCAAGGTCATCGACCTCCTCACCCCGTACATCAAGGGTGGCAAGATCGGCCTGTTCGGTGGCGCGGGCGTCGGCAAGACCGTGCTCATCCAGGAGATGATCACCCGCGTTGCGCGCAACTTCGGCGGCACCTCGGTGTTCGCCGGCGTTGGCGAGCGCACCCGTGAGGGCAACGACCTCTGGGTGGAGATGGACGAGGCGGGCGTCCTCAAGGACACCGCCCTCGTGTTCGGCCAGATGGACGAGCCGCCGGGCACGCGCCTCCGCGTGGCGCTCACGGCGCTGACCATGGCGGAGTACTTCCGCGATGTGCAGAACCAGGACGTGCTGCTCTTCATCGACAACATCTTCCGCTTCACGCAGGCCGGCTCCGAGGTCTCGACGCTCTTGGGCCGTATGCCCTCGGCCGTCGGCTACCAGCCGAACCTCGCTGACGAGATGGGCCTCCTCCAGGAGCGCATCACGTCGACCCGCGGCCACTCGATCACGTCGATGCAGGCGATCTACGTCCCCGCCGACGACTACACCGACCCGGCACCGGCGACGACGTTCGCGCACCTCGACGCGACGACCGAGCTCTCGCGTGAGATCGCCTCGCGCGGCCTGTACCCGGCCGTCGATCCGCTGACCTCGACGTCGCGCATCCTCGACCCGCAGTACATCGGCCAGGACCACTACGACACGGCCGTGCGCGTCAAGCAGATCCTCCAGAAGAACAAGGAACTGCAGGACATCATCGCGATCCTCGGCGTCGACGAGCTCTCCGAAGAGGACAAGATCGTCGTGGCCCGCGCCCGCCGCATCCAGCAGTTCCTCTCGCAGAACACCTACACCGCGAAGCAGTTCACGGGCGTCGAGGGCTCGACGGTCTCCATCAAGGACACGATCGAGGGCTTCAAGGCGATCTGCGACGGCGAGCTGGACCACGTGGCGGAGCAGGCGTTCTTCAACGTCGGCGGCCTCGATGACGTCGAGCGCGCGTGGGCGAAGATCCAGGAGCAGACCAAGTAGCATGGCTGAGCTCGAGGTCGAGATCGTCGCGGCGGACCACTTCGTGTGGTCCGGCCCGGCGAAGATGGTCCAGGCCCGCACGGCGGACGGCGAGATCGGGATCCTTCCCGGGCACACCCCGGTTCTCGCGATCATGCACGCGGGTGACATTGTGATCGAGCCGGTCTCCGGCTCGAGGTTCACGGCCACGGTCGACGGCGGCTTCTTCTCCGTCGATTCGGACCGGGTCGTGATCGTCGCCGACAACGCCCAGATCGGCGAATCGGCCGCGGGGACCCGTTAGCAAGACCTCCATGGACGATTCCGCTCTTCCGTTCATCGTCCTGGCAGTGGTCTTCCTGCTCCTCGTCGCATTGCTCTGTGCCCTTGGGGTGCGCCGCTTTGTCCTGCGGCGCACCCTGGGCACCATTGACGCCTCCATCTCCATGGCCTCCGGGCCGTGGCGGATGGGGGTTTGCCGTTATCAGGACACTGAACTCGAGTGGTTCAACCTGCTCTCCCTCAGTCCGGTGGCCCGGTACCGCTTCACTCGCAGCTCGATTGAGCTCCTCGGGCGGCGCGCGCCCACCGAGGCGGAGCGCACGCGCGTTCAGGCGGACGTCGTGGTCGTGGAACTGGCCTACCTCGGCGAGAGCGTCCGGCTCGCCATGGACTTCAGTGCGTACGCGGGCCTCGCCTCCTGGCTTGAGGCCGGCCCGGTCATCGGCGTCGGAACGTGGCGCTGAGGCGGCCATGGATTGGCTCTACGGCCTGAGAATCGTCGACGGGCCCCTCGCGATCGCGTGCTGGGTGCTCGGCATTGCCGGGGCCCTCTTCCTTCTCTGGCTCGTTCTCTTTCGCCGGCCCCGCGTGCGCGGCCTGGTCATGGTCCCCGCCTCGGCAGTCGTCGCGGCCGGGGTGACCCTCGGCGTCCACTGGCTCCTCGTCGACATCCTGAGCATCTTCCCCGAGGACCTTCCGTCCGAGGTGCTCACGTGGGCCGGGGCCGGCGTGTTCGGGGTGGTCCTCGGCGTTGTCGGGTTGGTCCGGCTCGGACGCTCGCGGGGCGCGTGGGGACGCCGGGCTGCAGCAGTGGCGTCCGCCATCGCGATGGTGCTCCTGTCCGCGCAGCAGATCAACGCCTACTTCGGCCTCTATCTCACCGTCGCCGACCTGGCAGGCGTCTCGGTCAACCGGATCCCGCAGCTGGGTGCCGACGTCGAGCGATCGGCCGCGCCGTCGGTCCCCTTGGCCGTGTGGACCCCGCCGGCGGACCTGCCCGGCTATGGAGAGCTGCGCAGAGTCCGTCTGCCCAACGCGCACTCCGGCTTCGCCGCGCGCGAGGCGTATGTCTATCTGCCCCCGCCTACTTCGCGGCCACGAGGCCGCAGCTGCCGGTCCTGCTCCTCATGGCGGGCCAGCCCGGCAACCCGTCGGATTGGCTCTCGGGGGCCGCCTCCGTGCGACGATGGACAGGTTCGCCGCGAAGCATGACGGCGTCGCGCCGGTCGCCGTCGTCGTGGATCCGATCGGCACGCCCAGCAGCAACACGCTCTGCATGGACACCCGGCTCGGTCAGGCCGAGACCTACCTCGTCGACGACGCCGTCCCCTGGATCAAGGAGCATCTCACCGTGGCCACCGACCCTCAGCACTGGGCGGCCGGAGGCTTCTCCTTCGGAGGCACGTGCGCGGTCCAGCTCCTCGCCAAGCACCCCGAGCTCTTCGGCTCCGCGCTCGGCTTCGCCGCCGAGAAGGAGCCCTCGCTGGCGAAGGAGCGCCGCAAGACCATCGATGCGGCATTCGGCGGGGACGAGGCGGCGTTCGACGCGAACATCCCCGCGCACTTCTTCGCGGAGGGGGGACATGAGGGCCAGTTCCTGTTCCTGGCGGCCGGAGGCCGCGACACTGACTTCATGGCCCAGGCCGATGTCATCGCCGCCCAGGCTCGGGGCGGCGGCGTGCAGGTGCAGGAGGACTTCATTCCCGGCGAGGGGCACTCGTGGGAGATGATCGCCCGCGCCATTCCGACGGGTCTGGACGCGCTGGGGGACCGGTGGCGGCTTCCATGATCCGGCTGCCCTCGTTCGCTGCGGTGGCACGGGCGAGTGCGAGGGGAGCGCGGCGCATCCCCTTCACGCTCGCCGTCATCGCCGCGATGTGGATCACCGGGGCCGCGACGGGCAGCATCCTCGCGGGCCCGCCCCCCGCCGTGCTCGACGTCGTCGGAGGCGACCTTGCCTCGCTGCGGGAAGGGCAGTGGTGGGCCGCGATCACGTCGATCTTCTTCGTCACGAACCCGTTGGCCTACCTCGCCGCGACGGTGGTCGTCGGTGTCCTCGTCCCGGTGGCCGAGATGGCGTACGGGTCCCTCAAGGCCGCGGCCCTCTTCTTCATCGGGGACTTCGCGTCCGTGACCGTGTTCTTCGCACTCACGCAGCTCGCCCGGTTCGGCGGGGACGGCTGGCTCGGCTCCATGGTGGGGGATCCCGTGCTCGGCCCGTACCCCGCGGCCCTCTTCACGGCCATGGCGGCGAGCCCGTCACTGGGAATCCTGTGGCGGCGCCGCCTCCGCACCGCCGTCATCGGGATCGCCGCGATGCTCACGCTGTACGTGGGTCACTCCGAGACGGTCCTCGGGCTCATCGGGGCGCTCCTGGGCCTCGTGGCGTCCTGGTGGTCCGCCGGCACCCGCCGTGAGGCGCACGCAGTGGTGCCCTCCGTTCGGGAGCGCCGCAACATCCTCGTGGTCCTCGTGACCCTGGCCGCTGTGGGCCCAGTGCTGGCGGCGCTCTCCCGCAGCCCCTCGGGACCGCTGGCACTCGTGCGCGAGATGGTCCTGAACCCGATGCCCATCTTCGCCCAGCTCCAGCAGGACTGCGGGGGGACGGTCGACGCCGCGTGCCTCCAGGCCGCCCAGCCCGCCGCGCTCTCGGCCGAAGGGTACATCACATCGCTGGTGCCGATGGCGATTCTCCTCATCTGCGCCGAGGGCCTCCGCCGTGGGCGCAAGGTGGCCCTGCGCCTGGCCGTCGCGGTGCAGGTGGCCGTCGGGACCCTCGCGATCGGCTACCTTGCTCTGTTCCTGCGCATGCCCGCGTCGCCGCGGAGGCCCCGCTTCTCGGTTCTCGCCTCAGGGTTTGTCCACATCCTGCCCATCGCCCTCACGGCAGTCGCGCTCGTGCTCGTGCTCTGGCTCAACCGCGAGCTGTTTCCGGTGGAGACGGCGCGCGGCATGCGGCGACGGCTGGGCACCGCGGCCGCCGTGGTCGCGGGGGGACTCGTGGTCACCTACACCGCGCTGTGGTGGCAGGGGGGCGGCCTGGCGCGCCGGGACTCCGTGTGGGGCCTGGCCGGGGAGCTGGTGCGGCAGTACCTGCCGTCGCCCATCCCGAGCAGCTATGAGGTCGCCTTCAGGACCCGCAGTGCCGCCGAGCTCTGGCTCTTCACGCACAGCGGGCTCATCGCGTGGCTCGTGGCCCTCGTGCTCGTGGGCGTCGTGGTGCTGCGCGGGCGGCAGTCGCTCGGCGACCGGGACGACAGCCTCGAGCTCGCCCGCGAACTCGCACGGCGCGGCGGCGGCTCGTTGTCGTGGATGACGCTGTGGCCGCCCAACCGGTTCTGGTTTGACAGGCACGCGACCGTGGGCCTCGCGTTCCAGGTGCACGGCCGGATCGCGCTCTCGGTCGCGGGGCCGATCGGCGCGGCCGGACGTGGGCCTGCGGCGGTCGCGGAGTTCATCGCCCACTGCGCGCGCAACGCGCTGGTCCCCTGCTTCTACTCCCTCTCGGGTGACTTGTGGCCAGAGCTCCGCTCGCGCGGATTCCACCGTGTCGAAGTCGCACAGGAGACGCGGCTGAGGGTCCGGGACCTCGAGTTCGTGGGCAAGGAGTGGCAGAACGTCCGCACCGCCGTCAACAAGGCGCGGAAGATGGGGGTTGAGGCCGTGTGGACGCGGTACCACCTGCTCTCGCCGTCGCAGCGCCAGCAGCTCAGCGCGCTCTCGGAGGAATGGTCTGCGCAGAAGGCGCTTCCGGACATGGGGTTCACGCTGGGAGGGCTCGACGAGCTCAACGACCCGGAGGTCCTCGTGTGCCTCGCCATGGACCGCGAGGGGAGGATCCAGGGCGTGACGAGCTGGCTGCCCGTCTACGAGGAGTTCACGGTGGTGGGCTGGACCCTCGACTTCATGCGGCGTGGGCCGGAGGGCTTCCCGGGCGTCATGGAGTTCCTCATCGCCTCGGCGGTGCACGAGCTGCGCGGCAGCGTCGAGTGGATCTCGCTGTCCGGGTCGCCGCTCGCCGCGGATCCGACGGGGGAGCGCGCTGAGGTCGACGCCGGGGACGAGCTCCTGTCCCGCCTGCTGAATGCCGTGGGCCATGCACTCGAACCGGTTTACGGATTCCGGTCCCTCGCCAAGTTCAAGTCGCGGTTCCAGCCCGAATACCACGCGCTCTACATGTACTACCAGGATCCGCTCCAGTTGCCCGCGATCGGGCAGGCCCTCGCGCAGGCTTATCTGCCCGGGCTGACAATGCGCCACCGCATGCGGATCCTGCGGCAGATGGTCGGCTAATTCTGCATGCGGAATGATTCTTTGCTTTTCCCGTGAATATCGGACAAAAGGGAGGGGCCCCGGCGAACCGGAGCCCCTGACGCCGGCGCGACGCCGGTTCAGTCAGCCGCTCAGAGAGCGACGACACCCGTGGCCTGAGGGCCCTTGGCCCCCTGGCCGATCTCGAACTCCACGCGCTGGTTCTCCTCCAACGTGCGGAACCCATTCGACTTGATCTCCGAATAGTGGACGAACACGTCCGATTCGGCGTTGTCCGGAGTGATGAATCCGAACCCCTTCTCAGCGTTGAACCACTTGACGGTCCCCTGTGCCATGTCCTGCATTCTCCTGTGGATTTCATCGTGACGCCGGCACTTGTGTGACGGCCGAGTTACTCCGCGGGAGGGCCCAGTATGCCGGGAACTCCACGCTCGCAACGGTCTTGCGAGCATGCATTGCATGAAAAACACTGCTACCTACATCAAGACTGGGACTAGCCAATCATGCCGGGCAAGTGCGGTCAACGGGATAGACGGGTTTTGTTGCCAACGATGGAGGAATTCCCTGCCAACCGCCGGAGAACGCCGCGGAAACCCCGCGCTGCGCGTTCTCAGCCACGCAATGGGCGCGATGGGGAAGGGGTCCGGGGGAGGAGCACGCCCGCTCGCACCACCGCCCCGAGGCCAAGATCGGGGTCCGTCGCCACGATGTCGGCCCGGAGCCCGCGGCGGAGGCTGCCGAGCTCGTCGGAGCGGCCGAGGACCGCCGCCGGTACGGCCGTGGCCGAGAAGACGGCATCGGCGAGGGGGATCCCCGCGGCCGCCGTGCGCGCCACGACCTCCAAGAGCGTCGCGGTCCCGCCGGCGATCGACCCCGTGGCGTCCAGCGTGGCCACGCCCCCGGCCACTGTCACCGGCGACGGGCCGAGCATGTAGTGCCCGTCGCCCAGTCCTGCTGCGGCCATGGAGTCCGTCACGAGGGCGATGTTCGCCGAGCCCACGAGCTCGAAGACGGTGCGGACCATTGCGGGGGCGAGGTGGACGCCGTCGGCCACGAGCTCGACGACCGCGCCGCCGGCGGCCGCGGTGCGCAGGCACGCGGCGACCGGCCCGGGGGAGCGGTGGTGCATCGGGGGCATGCCGTTGAAGAGGTGCGTCACGGTGGGAAGGCCCTCGGCGCCGTCGAACCCGGCCGCGGTGAGGCCGTCCCTCGCCTGCTCGAGCGAGGCCTCCGCGGTGGCGTCGTCGCAGTCGGTGTGCCCGAGCGAGGGCGTCACACCGTGCGCCGTCAGGAGGTCCACGAGGTCCGAGGCGCCGGGCAGCTCCGGCGCGTAGGTCATCGTCGCGAGGGCCCCGTCCGCCGTCTCGATGAGCTCCATCGCGAAGTCGACGTCCGGCTCGAGCAGGAAGTCTGGGTTCTGCGCGCCGCAGCGCGCGTGCGCGAGGAACGGGCCCTCGGCATGCACACCGGCGATGAGGCCCTCGGTGTCGAGCCTCGCGAAGAGCTCGGTGCCGCGCAGAAGCTCCTCGCGGGAGGCCGTCACGAGGCTCGCCAGGAGCATGGTCGTGCCGCGCCCGTGGAGGAAGCCGATGGCCCGCCGCGCGCCCGCCTCGTCCGTGCTGGGGAAATCGACCCCGTCCCCGCCGTGGCAGTGGAGGTCCACGAGCCCGGGGAGCAGCAGCGCGCCCTCGGGCGTGGGCACCTCTGTCCCGCCAAACGCCGCTGCGTCGAAGTCCGCGGCGGGCCCGGCGTACTCGATCCGGTCGTCCTCGACCGCGATGAGCCCGTCCGCGATCTCGGTGCCGTCGCTCACGATCCGGCCGCGGAGGGTGAGACGGGAGGGGGACTCCGGGGCGGGGGTCTCGGGGGAGGTCATGGAACTACCTTAGGCGAGCCCCGGCGTCGTGCGATCAGAACAGACGCGACTCGACGTCGTCGACCCCCCGCATCGCGTCGTAGTCGAGGGTGACACAGTCGATCCCCCGGTCCGCGGCGAGGACGCGCGCCTGCGGCTTGATCTGCTGGGCGGCAAAGATGCCCCGAACGGGCGCGAGCAGGGGGTCGCGGTTGAGCAGCTCGAGGTAGCGCGTGAGCTGCTCGACGCCGTCGATGTCCCCCCGGCGCTTGAGCTCGACCGCGACCGTGGCTCCCGTCGCGTCCCGCGCGAGGATGTCCACCGGGCCGATGGCCGTGTAGTACTCCCGCCGGATGAGCGAGTAGCCCGCTCCGAGCGTCTCGATCTGCTCCGCGAGCAGCCGCTGGAGATCGGATTCGACGCCGTCCTTCACCAGGCCGGGGTCGACTCCGAGCTCGTGGGACGAGTCGTGGAGCACCTCGTGGACGTTGACGATGAGGCGGTCGTCGGTCTTGGCGGACTGGACCGTCCACTGCTCGGCCACGCCGTCCTCGAGCTCGGCCTGCTCGGGGGACGTGACGCGCATCGTCGCGGGCGGGCTCATCCAGTTCAGCGGCTTGTAGGAGCCGCCGTCGGAGTGCACCAGTACCGAGCCGTCCGACTTGACCACGAGGAGACGGGTGGCGAGGGGGAGGTGGGCCTTGAGCCGCCCCACGTAGTCGACGGAGCAGCGGGCAATGACGAGTCGCACCCGAGAACTTTATCGAATCGTGCTGCGTCCGGGCGGAGGGCGGGGCCGGAAGGCGGAAGCGCGGGCCGGGGCACAATGGGACCATGCCCCGCTCGAACCGCTCCCGCCGCCGCCCAGCCGTCTCCCGGACCGAGCGGGCCGCGGCGAACGCGAGGGAGGACCTCGACGACTTCAGCCCGGAGAGGGTCCTCGCGGGGTTCGCGCGCCTCGAGTCGGCGCCCGACGGCGAGTGGCGTGTCCGGCAGGTGACCACGAGGAACGCGGCCAAGGACTACACCTGCCCCGGCTGCTCGCTCATCATCCCGCCCGGCGTGGCACACCTCGTGGTGTGGGCCGATGACCACCTCTTCGGCGACGAGGCCGGGATCGCGGAGCGCCGACACTGGCACACGCACTGCTGGCGTACGCGCAACTACCGGTACCGCTGAACGCTCGTACCGCGGAAGCACACGGGGAGGCGGCGTCGGCCTGTGTCCGCACGCCACTCCCCTCGGCGACCGTTCGCTACTGTGGGCGCATGAGCTTCGATCCCGCCTCGTACGTGTTCACCGAGTCCGACGGCCCCACGCCGATCCGCGCCAACACGGTGCTGCCCGCACGCCGGGAGAACATCGAGCTGCACACCTCCGACGGGCTCACGCTCGTGGGGGAGCTCGCGCTGCCCGCGGACCGCGAGCCGTCCGCGACCCTCGTGACCCTCCACCCGCTCCCGACCCATGGCGGGTTCATGGATTCGCACGTGTTCCGCAAGGCCTCGTTCAGGCTGCCCGCCCTCTCCGGGCTGGCCGTCCTGAGGTTCAACACGCGAGGGACTTCCAGCCCCCGGGGCACGAGCGGGGGCCGCTTCGAGGAGGGCGTGGGGGAGAGGGCCGACGTCGAGGCTGCCGTGCTCTTCGCCGCTGAGCGCGGTCTGCCGCGCCGCTGGCTCGTGGGCTGGTCCTTCGGGACGGAGCTCGCGCTCAAGTACGGGGCGACCGCGCCGGTCGCCGACGCCATCGAGGGCGCAGTCCTTCTCTCTCCGCCGCTGCACCGCGCGGGCGACGCCGATCTGGATGCCTGGGCCGACTACGGCCGGCCGCTCACTGCGCTCGTGCCGGAGTTCGACGACTACCTCCGCCCGGCCGAGGCCGCCGAGCGGTTCGCCCGCGTCCCCCAGGCCAAAGTGGTGGGAGTGGACGGCGCCAAGCACCTGTGGGTCGGGGAGAAGTACGTCCACCGTGCCCTGAGCGAGATCGTGGCCGACGTCCTCGGGCACGGCGCCGCCGGGACCGCGCCGGGGGGCACGCTGCCGACGGACTGGGAAGGTATGGTCGCGGCCGCGGCGTAGTGCCCGGACGGTGGCGCGTGCGCACCCAGCGCCCGTCCTAGTGCTTGTCCTGCCGGGTGATGAACACCTCTTTGATCAGGAGCATCGCGGAGGCGGCCGTCGGGATCGCGATGAGCGCCCCGAGCACTCCGAGGAGGCTGCCGCCGGCGATGACCGAGATGACGGCCACAGGGCCAGGGACGGCGACGGCACGCTGCATGATGCGCGGGGACACGAAGTATGCCTCGAACTGCAGGTACGCGAAGTACGCGATGGCCATGATGACGCCGGTCTGCCATCCCGCCGTCAGCGCCACGAGCGAGATGATGACGCCCGCCACGACCCCGCCCACGAGCGGGATGAACGCGAGGAAGCCGACCACGAAGGCCAGCAGGGCAGCGAAGGGGACCTTCAGGATGCCCATCACGATGAAGGCGAACGTCGCATTCAGCACGGCGACGCACACCTGCCCGATCACGTAGTTGCCCACGGAGCGGGTGATCTCCTCGCTGAGCGCCTCGACCCGGCGGCGGCGCGAGCGCGGCGCAAGGCGGTAGGCCCAGACCTTCATGGCGGGCATGGCGGAGAGGAAGTACAGGCTCAGCACCACGACGATCAGGACGCCGAACAGCGAGTTCGCGATGGTGGAGCCGACGCCGAGGACGCCGCCGAAGATGTTCGAGATCGCCGTGGAATCCTGCCCGAACTTCTGCAGTTCCTCTGTGACACGGGTCTTGATGCCGAACTGCTCGTCGATGCTTCGGTAGAAGTCGGAATGCAGGAAGTCCTGGATCCAGATGGGGACGTTGTTCACCAGCTGGGTGATCTGGTCCACCATGGTCGGGATGAGGGTGCCGAAGAACGCGCCGAGGACGGCCAGCAGCGCGAGGATCGTCGCCGCGATCCCGAGGGCCCGCGGAACCCGGTGGGACTCGAGCCAGCGCACCACGGGGTCCAGGCCGAGGGCGATGAACAGCGCGGCGAGGATCCAGAGCAGCAGCTGGGTGGTGTGGGAGGCGACGTAGTACAGCGCGAGGGCGATTCCGACGCCGACGGTCCCCATGAAGCCCATGTACACCGGATTGCGGGCTGAGACGCGCGGCCCGGGCTCGCCGAACTCCCCCTCGGGCTCGACGGCCTCGGGAGCCTGGGCGCCATCGGCCTCGCGCAGGGGCGGCATCTCGAAGCGCACCCGCGGCTGCGCTCCCGGAAGCGGCGTCCGCAGCCGGTGGACGATGTCGCGCACGAACCCGGTCAGGCCGCGGTGCCCGGACGCGCGGTCCCCGCCGATCACCGGCTTCCCGACCGGGGGGTTCGAGCCACCACCGAGGCCGTTCTCCGGCTCAATGGGACCGGGCTGGTGGTTCTCTGCCACGGGAGTGCGCCTTGTCTCTCGGTGTCTCTCGGTCTCTTTCGCTGCTTCCGAGGGCTTCTCGGGCCGTCTGCGCACACGTTACCAGCCGGTCCGATGCGGCCCTAGGATCACGATTTGGTTACCATGGTGAGGTTCCCTTTCCCCGACGTGAGGTATTTCCTGTGCGATTGAAGACCGCAGCTGCGCTCCTGCTGCTCGGCCTTGTAGCCCTCGTGGCCGGCATCGGCCAGTTGACGTGGTGGGCGCCGGACGAGCAGGTCACCGCCACGCTCCCGGCCGACACCCCGGCTGCTCCGCTGACCGTGATCGACACCAAGCTCCGTGACCTCCGCGGTGGAGAGGCGACCCTGACGATCCGCGGTGAGGGGAACTTCTCGCTGTCCGCGGGCCGCCCGGACGACGTGTCGGGCTGGGTCGGCAAGACCGCCCACACGACAATCGACGGCGCGTCCTCGGACGGCAAGGTCCTCTCGGCGACCCATGTGGACGGCGACCCGACCTCGCCGAATCCGGCCGGCGCGGACGTGTTCGCGACGACGCAGAATGCCTCCGGCAGCCTCGAGTACCACTGGGACGTCCCGGACAGCGGCGACTGGCAGCTCCTGCTCGCCACCGACGGCACCGCCGCGGCCCCGCACGACGTGACGATTACGTGGCCGAGCCATGCGAGCACGCCGTGGGCCGTTCCGCTCATCGTGATCGGCGCCCTGCTCGCGCTGGCCGGGATCATCCTCGGCCTCCTCAGCCGGCGCTCCGGCGGGCGCCCGGGAACGGGTGCGCCCTCGCGCCGAGCCTCGACGACCCCGGCCACGAGCGCGATCCCCCGGGCGCCGCGCCGGGCGCCCGGCGGCGGCCAGGGCACCGCAGAGATCGCTGCGGCGGGCACCGCGTCGAACACCGCGCACGACGGCGTGCCCCGCCGCGCGCTCGACGCCCGCCGCCGAGCCTTCCCGGGCACCGCCATCGCAGTGCTGACGGTGCTCGTAGCGGGCGCCGGCCTCGGTGCCGCCCCCGCCCAGGCGACCACTGCGCCGTCGCCCTCGGGCAGTGCGTCCCCGAGCGCCTCCGCTTCCCCGAGTGCCGCCGAGGCGCCCAAGGAACGCGTGCTCCTCGACGACCAGCTTGCGCGCATCCTCGACCAGACCGCGAGCGCGACCCAAGCCGGCGACGACGCGAAGGACGCCGCCAAGCTCTCCCTGCGCGCCTCGGGCTCAGCGCTGCTGGCCCGCACCCAGAACTACAAGGTGCGCGCCGCCGTCTCGAGCGCCCCGGCCGTGGCCCCGGTCCGCGCGTCGAAGCTGCTCACGAGCGTCGTGACGACCCAGCGGACCTGGCCCCGGACGGTCATCGCCGTCACCCAGGGGGATGGCAACACGACGCCGCAGATCCTCACCCTCCGCCAGCAGACCGCCCGGGACAACTACAAGCTCATCGAGGCGGCGCCCCTGCTGCCCGGGGCGACGTTCCCCGGCACGGCCAAGTCCGGCGCCGACCAGCTCGCGCTCGATGCCAAGAACGGCCTCGTCTACACGCCCGCCGAGGCGATTGCCGGCGTCGCGGACCGCCTGACCTACCCGGACAGCGTCTGGAAGGACCGGATCGCCGACAACGCCTACATCACGGACACGATCGGCTACCAGGCGGACGTCGTCTCGAAGAGCCCCAACGGCAACTTCACCGCCAGGCACACCCTCGTCGGGGACGAGGCCACTGCCTTCCGCACGGCCGACGGCGGCGCGATCGTGACCGCTCCGCTCGACTTCGTGCTCGAGGGCACCCCGAAGCAGACCGGCGACAAGCTGACCCTCGCCGACGATGCCGCCGCGCTCGCCGGCGGCAAGGAGGCCACGTCGAAGATGACCCTCACGTTCCGTGAGTCGGTCACGATCTACGTGCCGAAGGACGGTGCCTCGACCCAGGTCACGCTCATCGGTGCGACCCGCAACCTCTCCGGGGCTAGCGTCGGGTAGCCGTTCCATCTGCTCCTTCAGGGGCGGGTCCGCACGCGCGGACCCGCCCCTGAAGTGTGTCCGGGGGCTTCGCTAAGCTGGTCCCATGAGTGTTCCCGGTTCCCGCCAGCCCCAGCCGCAGCTGAATTTCCGCGGCGCCGTCGACCTCTCCGCCCTCAAGGCGCGCGCGACGGCGACACCTCCCGCCGCTGCGTCAGCAGCCGCGCCCGGCGCGGCCGTGCCCGACGACTCCGCGCCGCCCCCAGTCGGGGCTCCGGCCGGCGCCGCACCCGAAGGGGGCCGGATCGACCTGGACGAGGCGTCCTTCGGCCAGATCGTGCAGCGCTCGGCGACGGTCCCCGTCGTCGTGCTCCTGTGGGCCTCCTACTCGCCCGAGTCCCAGCGCCTCCGCGACGAGCTCGGCACCGTCGTCGCCTCGTACGGCGGGCGGCTTCTGTATGCGGCGGCGGACGTCGACGCGTTCCCGCAGCTTGCCCAGGCGTTCGGCGCCCAGGCGGTGCCGACCGCCGTCGCGATCCTCAAGGGGCAGCCCATCCCGCTGTTCCAGGGGGCGGCGGCCGAGGAGCAGTCGCGCCAGCTCTTCGACGAGCTCCTGCGGGTCGCCGAGGCCAACGGGGTGACGGGGACGGTCAGCGGTGCACCCGCGCCGGTGGTCGAGCCTGAGCTCCCGCCGCTGCACCAGGAGGCGTTCGACGCGATCGACCGCGGGGACTTCGCCGCCGCCGAGGGGGCCTACCGCAAGGCCCTCGCCGATCATCCGGCGGACCGCGAGGCCAAGGCCGGCCTCGCCCAGGTCCAGCTCATGGCCCGGGTGGCCGGGATCGACCAGCCCGCCGCCGAACGCGCCCGCGCCGACGCCGCCGGAGCCCCCGACGACGTCGCCGCGCAGCTCGCTGTGGCGGACCTCGACATCGTGGGCGGCCACGTCGAGGACGGCTTCTCGCGCCTCGTTGCCTTCATCGCGCGCAGCGCGGGCGAGGAGCGCGAGGAGGCCCGCGTCCGGCTCCTCGAGCTCTTCGAGGTCATCGGCGCCGCCGACCCCCGGGTAAGCGCCGCGCGGGCCCAGCTCGCCCGCGCGCTCTTCTGACCCGCACGCTCTTCTGACCGGCCGGCCGCCGACGATCGCCTCCCCGCGCGGGCCTCATCCCGAAGGCTGAGGCCCGCGTTCATCCTCGCGGCCGATCCCCGCAGCCGCGCCGGTTGCTAGCGTGGACGCATGGACCACCCGCACCCATCGTCGCCCTCCGGGCAGGCAGCGCTCTCGCTCCGCGGCCTCGTCAAGGCGTTCGGCGGCAAGCCGGCCGTCAATGGCATCAGCCTCGAGGTCCCGACCGGCTCGTTCTACGGGCTCGTGGGGCCCAACGGTGCCGGCAAGACCACGACGCTCTCGATGGCCACGGGCCTCCTCCGCCCGGACGCCGGCTCCGCGGCCGTGCTGGGGGTGGACGTGTGGGCCGAACCACTGGCCGCCAAGCGTCTCCTCGGGGTTCTCCCCGATGGCGTCCGGCTCTTCGACCGGCTCAGCGGCGAGCAGCTGCTGACCTACTCGGGCCTCCTGCGCGGCCTCGACCGGGCCACCGTGGCCCAGCGCACCCGCGACCTCCTCGAGGCCTTCGATCTCGCCGGGGACGCGCGCACGCTCGTCGTGGACTACTCCGCGGGCATGACCAAGAAGATCGCCCTCGCCGCCTCGCTTGTGCACGCGCCGCGCGTGCTGGTCCTCGACGAGCCCTTCGAATCGGTGGACCCGGTCTCCGCGGCGAGCATCAGGGCCATACTGACCGATTTCGTGCGCTCCGGCGGAACCGTCGTCGTCTCAAGCCACGTCATGGACCTCGTGCAGCGGATGTGCGACCACGTCGCCGTCGTCGCCCAGGGGCGCATCCTCGCCGCAGGCACGGTCGACGACGTGCGGGCGGGCGCGTCGCTCGAGGACCGCTTCGTCCAGCTCGTCGGCGGGCCGGGCCGGACTGAGGGGCTCACGTGGTTGCACACCTGATCCGGCTCAAGCTCCTCTTGGTGCGCAACGGCCTGAGGCGCAGCCCCTGGCAGCTCGTCGGCATCGTGATCGGCGCGCTGTACGGCCTGTGGCTGCTGTTCCTGGCGGTCGCGGGCCTGGTCCTGCTCCGTGCCGTGCCGACCGATCTGGCCGGGACGGTCCTCGCGCTCGCCGGCGCGCTGCTCGTGGTCGGGTGGGCGCTGACCCCGGTGATCTTCTCCGGTGTGGACCTGACGCTGGACCCCGCCCGCTTCGCACTGTTCCCGATTCCGCTGCGCCAGCTCCTCCTCGGCCAGGCCGCCGCGGGGCTCATCGGCGTGCCGGGCGTGTGCACGGCGCTCGCGCTCGCTGCCACGACGATCACCTGGGCGCGGGGACCCCTGCCCTTCGCGGTGGCGGTGCTCGGTGCGGTGCTCGCGCTTGGACTGTGCGTGGTCCTGAGCCGGCTCGTGGCGAGCGTCGCGTCCGAGCTCGCCTCGTCACGCCGCTTCAGGGACGTGAGCAGGATCGTGCTCATCGTCCCCCTCGTGCTCCTCGGCCCCGCGATCTCGCTGATGGCCCGGGGGATCGGCGACAGCGGGACGACCGGGGTTGCCGCCGCGGCGCACGTCCTCGGCTGGACGCCGCTCGGCGCGCCGTTCTCGGCGCCGGCCGACGCCGCCGACGGCCGCGTGCTCGAGGCGCTCGCCAAGCTCCTCATTGCCGCCGCCGGGCTTGCCCTCGCCGCCTGGGGATGGTCCTGGGCGCTCGCCCGGGCCCTCGAGAGCCCGGGGAGCCGATCCTCGGGCGGTGCGGGAGCGCGGGCGGCCTCCCGTCGGGGCCTCGGCGCGTTCGGCTGGATGCCGCCCACGCCAGCAGGGGCGGTCGCGGCCCGGGCCCTGACCTATTGGATCCGCGACCCCCGCTACACGGCGGGTCTCATCGTCGTCCCGCTGCTGCCCGTCATCCTGTACGTCTCCTCGCTCACGGGGCGCGGCGCCCACGGGTCGCTGCTCGAGGGCCCGTTCATCATCGCGGGCCCACTCGCGGCGTTCATCCTGGCCTGGTCCATCTCGGCGGACGTCTCGTACGACTCCACCGCCTTTTCCCTCCATGTCGCGGCGGGGCTGCGCGGCCGCTCGGACCGGCTGGGCCGTGCCGCCGCCCTCCTGCTGTTCGCGTTCCCCACGGTCGCGGTGCTGACGATCCTGCCGTTCCTTCTTGCGGGGGACTGGCGGCTGGCACCGGCGTTCCTCGGGCTGTCCCTGGGCGTGCTGCTCTCCGGGGTGGGGCTCTCCTCGCTCGTCTCGGCCCGCTACACCGTCGTGGTGCCCCTGCCGGGGGAGAGCCCGTTCAAGAGGCCCGCAGGCAACAGCGCGCAGACTCTGCTTGTGCAGCTGGGCGGGATGGTGGTGCTCGGGATCCTCGTGGCGCCGGAGATCGTCCTCGCCGTCCTGGCGGTGACGACCGGATCTGCGGGCTACGCGTGGGCTGTGCTCGGCGTCGGCAGTGTTCTGGGTGCCGCCCTCCTCGTGGGCGGGATCCTGCTGGGCGGCCTGCTCATGGACCGGCGCGCGCCGGAGCTCTACGCGAGCCTGACCAGGGTCCGATGAGGCGGCACGGCTGAGGCGGCATGCGTCAGGAGGGCCCGTCAACGGCGCCCGACGCACGACGGCGACCGCGCGCCGTCGTGCGCGGGGGCTAGCCTCCGCGCGGTTGTCGGACGTAGGATATCTAGGAGTCGGCCGCGTCAGCGGGCGAGCGCGAACGTGCCAGCTACACGACGGGAGCCCCCACCATGGAAGTTGTCATCCTCAAGGACGCGCGCGAGGTCGGCCGCGCCGCCGCCGCAGCCTTTGCCGCCACGCTGCGGCGCAAGCCCGACGCGGTCCTCGGGCTCGCGACCGGCTCCTCCCCGCTCCCCGTCTACGACGAGCTCGCCCGCCTCCACGCGGAGGACGGCCTCGACTTCTCCAAGGCCTCCGGGTTCGCCCTCGACGAGTACGTCGGGCTGCCCGAGGACCACCGCGAGTCGTACCGCTCCGTGATCCGCCGCGACTTCGCCTCGCGCGTGAACATCGATCCCGCGAACGTGCACAGCCCCGACGGCGGCGCCGAGGACCTCGAGGCCGCGTGCGGGGCCTACGAGGCGGCGATCGAGGCGGCCGGGGGAGTGGACATCCAGATCCTGGGGATCGGCACCGACGGGCATATCGGCTTCAACGAGCCGGCGTCGTCGCTCGCGTCGCGCACCCGCATCAAGACGCTCCTCGAGCAGACCCGCAAGGACAACGCGCGCTTCTTCGACTCGATCGACGAGGTGCCGCACCACGTCCTCACCCAGGGCGTCGGGACGATCATGCAGGCCCGGCATGTGGTCCTCGTGGCCACCGGCGCGGCGAAGGCCGAGGCGGTCCACGGGCTCGTCGAGGGCCCGGTCACTGCCATGTGCGTCGCCTCGGTCCTCCAGTTCCACCCGCGCGCCACGATCATCGTGGACGAGGCTGCCGCCTCCTCGCTCCGGCTCGCCGACTATTACCGCCACGTCTACGAGAACAAGCCCGCGTGGCAGCGGTACTGACCGTCCGTCCCCGGACCGAAGTGCGGGCCCTGGGACCGCGCGGCTCTGCCGCGGCGCCGGTGCCGCCCGGGCAGGGCCCCGGCGCGGGGTCTAGCATGGAATCCATGACCACGATGCCCCCGGACCCGTTCAGCTCCGACCCGGACCCACGCGATCCCTCGCGCGGAGGCTCGACTGCGACGATCGAGCGCGAGGAGCTCCGCGAGGAGCTCGAGCCCGGCGACCGGGAACGCTTCTCCCACTATGTGCGCAAGGAGAAGATCATGGAGTCCGCCCTGACCGGCGAGCCCGTGATCGCCCTGTGCGGCAAGGTGTGGACGCCGGGCCGCGACCCGAAGAAGTTCCCCGTGTGCCCCACGTGCAAGGAGATCTACGAGGGTCTGCGCCCCGGCGGCGACGACAAGAAGCCCTGAGCCCGGCCGTGGCCGGGGAGCCCCGCGAGCGCCTCATGGCGCCCGCCTACCGCGGGCTCGTCATCGGGCTGCTCGCCACCACGGTGTGCTTCGCGTTCGAGGCGATGGCAGTCACGACGGCCATGCCGGTCGTGGCGGCCGCCCTCGGCGGCGAGCACACGTACGGGCTCGCGTTCTCCCTCTACCTCACGGGCTCGCTCGCCGCGACCGCCGCGGCCGGCCCCTGGTGCGACCGCGCGGGCCCACGTCCCGCGCTCCTGACCGGGCTCGGACTCATGATCGTCGGGCTTTCCCTCTGCGGCGGCGCGTGGGACTTCGGGATCTTCACCCTGGGCCGTGCCGTCTCCGGCGCGGGGGCGGGCTTCCTCATCGTCCCCGTCTACGTCATCATCGGCCAGGTCCTGCCCTCGGCGCTGCAGCCGGTCATGTTCGGCTGGTTCTCGGCCGGCTGGGTGGTGCCCTCGCTCGTGGGGCCCTACGTGTCGGGACTCCTCGCCCAGCACGCGAGCTGGCGCTGGCCGTTCCTCGGCGTGGCCCCGATCGTGCTCGTGGCCGTCGCGCTCACGTGGCCGCGGGTGCGCCACCTCGGAGCGCCCGGCCCCGCCCCTCGCGGGGACGCTCCGGTCGGGTCGGACGGGGGGCCAGACACGGTGCACGCCTCCAGGCGCGACGGGCGACGGCGCGCCCTCCTCGGCGTACTCCTTGCCGCCGGTGTCGCCGCGGCACAGTGGGCCGCCCAGTCCTGGGGCGACCCCGACACGAGGGCCACGCTCCCGCCCGCGGCGATCGGCGCCGTCGTGCTTGCCGGGATCGCCACCGCCGCGGCGACGGCACCGCGGCTCATGCCCCGCGGCGTCGTGCGCGTGGCGCGGGGGCTCCCTGCCGTCGTGCTCGCGCGTGGGCTCCTCACACTCGCGTTCTTCGGTGCCGAGGCGTTCATCCCGCTCATGCTCGTGGACCGGTACGGGCTCGAGCCCTCGATCGCCGGGCTCGCGCTCACGGGCGGCGCGCTCGGCTGGACGGCGGGGTCCTTCGCGCAGGCCCGCGGCTGGCTCACCAAACCCGGCTTCCTGGTCACCGGCTCCGCGCTGCTCGCGGGATGCATGGCGGTCATCGCCGCCGTCGTCTCGGTCGCGGCCACGCCGTGGCTGCTCGCCGGCGCGTGGACCCTGGCCGGTGCAGGCATGGGCATGGCCCTGTCCACCACGTCCGTCCTCGTGCTGGACTACAGCGACGACGCCACGCGGGGGCGGAATTCGGCCTCGCTCCAGATGGCCGATATGCTCGGTGGAGTGATTGGAACCGCCGGAGCCGGAACGCTGTACTCCCTGCTGCTCACCCCGGAACGGGCTCCGGGGCCCGGCGTGTTCGCCGTCCTCACCGCGTCCCTCGCAGTCTCAGCCCTGCTCGCTGCCGCCACCGGTGCACGGTCCGGGAGGCGCCCGGCCGCCGTGCCCTCGCCATCGCGGACCCGGGGGGAGAGCGCGTGACGGACACACTCTTCGGTGAGTCCTCGTCGTCGAACGCTTCTCCGTCAGTCCCCGGTGGGTCTCCCACCCTCCCCGGTGCTTCTCCCACCCTCCCCCCTGCCTTTCCCGAGCGCGCCGCCTGGGGCACCGCCCCCAAACTCCGCGCATGGCAGCAGGAGGCCCTCGACAAGTACCTCGCGCAGGCCCCTCGTGACTTCCTCGCCGTCGCCACGCCGGGCGCTGGCAAGACCACCTTCGCGCTGCGCGTCGCCTCGACCCTGATCGAGCGCGGCGCCATCAACCGTGTGACCATCGTTGCGCCCACCGACCACCTCAAGCGCCAGTGGGCCGACGCGGCGGCCCGCGTGGGCATCGCGATCGACCCCAACTTCAAGAACGCCGACGGCGCGCACGGGCGCGGGTTCATGGGCGTCGCCGTGACGTACGCGCAGGTCGCGAGCAAGCCGCTCCTGCACCGCGCCAAGACCGAAGCCGCCCGGACCCTTGTGATCCTCGACGAGATCCACCACGGCGGTGAGTCCCTGTCCTGGGGCGACGGGCTGCGCGAGGCCTTCGACCCGGCCGTGCGCCGCCTCGCCCTCACCGGCACCCCCTTCCGCTCGGACACCTCGCCGATCCCGTTCGTCGAGTACGCCGAGGACAAGGAGGGCATCCGCCGCTCGCGGGCCGACTACACGTACGGCTATGGACAGGCCCTGCGGGACCACGTGGTCCGGCCGGTCATCTTCATGGCCTACTCCGGACAGATGCGCTGGCGCACGAGCGCGGGCGAGGAGATGGCCGCGTCCCTCGGCGAGGCCGCCGTGACCAAGGACGTCACCGCCCAAGCGTGGCGCACGGCCCTGAACCCGTTGGGGGAGTGGATCCCCGCCGTCCTCGCGGGGGCAGACAAGCGGCTGACCGAGGTCCGGCGCGCCGTGCCGGACGCCGGTGGCCTCGTGATCGCCACCGACCACGAGGACGCCCGCGCCTACGCTGGCCTGCTGAAGAAGATCACCGGAGAGTCGCCATCCGTTATCCTTTCCGACGACGCCAAGGCATCGGCCAAGATCGAGGAGTTCTCCGACAGCCGCAAGCGCTGGATGGTCGCCGTGCGCATGGTGTCCGAGGGCGTCGACGTGCCCAGGCTTGCGGTAGGCGTGTACGCGACGTCGACGTCGACTCCGCTGTTCTTCGCCCAGGCCGTGGGGCGCTTCGTGCGCGCACGACGCCGTGGCGAGACCGCCTCGGTCTTCCTCCCCTCGGTGCCGCAGCTGACGGCGCTGGCCAACTCCATGGAGGCCGAGCGCGACCACGCCCTCGACCGCCCGTCCAACGACGAGGACGGGCTCATGGACCTCGAGGAATCGCTCATGGACGAGGCGAACCGCGAGGAGAAGGCCTCGGACACCCTCACCAAGGGCAAGTACGAGGCGCTCGAGTCGCAGGCGGCCTTCGACCGTGTGCTGTTCGACGGCGGCGAGTTCGGCACCGGCGGCGAGGTGGGCTCGGACGAGGAGCTCGACTTCCTCGGCATCCCGGGCCTTCTCGATGCCGACCAGGTCGCCACCCTCCTGCGCCAGCGGCAGCAGGAGCAGGTTTCGCGCCGCCGATCGCGGCCCGCCGCGTCGACCGGCCCATCGGGCGTGCCCGACCACCGCCGCCTCATGGACCTGCGCAACGAGCTCGCGAAGAACGTCTCGGCATGGAGCGCCCGGACCGGGACGCCGCACGGAATGGTCCACAACAAGCTTCGGGAGCTGTGCGGCGGGCCCGCCGTTGCCCAGGCGAGCGAGGAGCAGCTCAAGGCGCGCCTCGCCAAACTCGCGGACTGGTTCGTGGGCCGCCGCTGACCCCCACCCACGTTCTGGGGGTCACGTTCTGGGGGTCACGTTCAGCTGGTGTTCCGGCACGGAGAGGACAATGGAACCATGACCGCCTCCCGCGCACTCGTGATCGTCGACGTCCAGAACGACTTCTGCGAAGGGGGATCGCTGGCGGTCGACGGCGGTGCTGCCGCGGCGTCGCGTATCACCTCCTTCCTCGCCGACCACGGGGACGAGTACGACGCCGTGGTGACGACCCAGGACTGGCACATCGACCCCGGGCCCCACTTCTCCGAGGCCCCCGACTACGTCGATTCCTGGCCCGTGCATTGTGTGGCGGGTTCGACAGGCGCCGACTTCCATCCGAATCTGGATATCGCGGGGGTGGATGCGATGTTCCGCAAGGGCCAGTACGCAGCCGCATACTCGGGGTTCGAGGGGCATCTGGCCCAGTACGGAGACGAGGGGGGCGAATCCGGGGACTCCGCGACCCTCGATGCCTGGCTGCGTGCGCGGGGCATCCGGGCGGTGGACGTCGTCGGGATCGCCACTGACTTCTGCGTCAAGGCGACCGCCACCGACGCGGCCCGGGCAGGCTATGACACGCGCGTGCTGACTGGCCTCAGCGCGGGGATCGCCGGAGACCTTGAGGCAACCTACCGTGACCTCCGGGCGGCCGGCGTTGCGGTGGCCTGACCATCTGGAAGTCACCATCTGGAAGTCACCACCTGAGAGTCACGTTCTGGAGGTCACCTTCCGCGGGTTCCTGTGGATAACTTTGACCCGGCGGCGGCGGATTCGAGCAGACTTTCCCCATGAGCGCACGTGGGGACCTTCCAATGAGCCTCGGAGGCAGGGCGTTCACCTTTCAGGACGCTCGGGCGGCTGGGGTCAGTCCGGGCCGGCTGCGCGCCAAAGACCTTGAACGGTGGAGTCGCTGCATCTACGTTCCCGCAGGATATGCCGCGACCCTGCGCGAACGGGCCGAGGTGCTCCTCGCAGTGACAGATGATGGGTGGGTCTCGCACCGGACCGCTGCGGCCCTCCAAGGAATGTTCCTCCCGCCGTGGGTCGACGACCACGAGATGGTCCATCTGAGCAGGCCTGCACACTTGTCCCGTGTCCGCAGGATGGGCGTCGTGGGCCATCACACGAGGATTCGCCCCGGAGAGCTCCACCACGTCGACGGGCTTCTCATGACCACGCCGGCACGGACATGGGCTGGACCTGTCCGTGGAGCTGGGCGATGCCTTCCGTATCGCCCTCGGTGATCAGCTCATCCGGCGGCCGCGGGCAGAACTGGAGGGCGGGAGGGACCAACCGCTCGCGACCCTGACGGACCTGGGGGAGATGCTGCGACCCCTACTCCCCGTCCGGCGACATGGGCTACCGGAGCCTCAAACTGGTGATCCAGTACGAGGGGGCCCATCATGACGACGAGGCCCAGAGGCTTCGCGACGCTCGCCGGGACCGTGCGTTCCGTGATGCTGGCTGGACGATCATCCTCGTGCGCGTCGAGGATCTGAGAGATGACTTCAGCGCCGTCATCCGAGAGATCCGCTCGCACCTCGCGTCAGCCGCTGCCTGACGACCCGCGGGAGCTGGCCCATAGGAGGTGCCCTTCAGGAGCTGGCTCCCAGGAGGTGACTTCCAGACCAGGCGGCGGGTCAGTCGTCCTCGTACACCGTGGGGATCGCCGCCTCGCCTCGGTGCATGCGCTGCACCGAGGACGGCAGCTCCGCGATCGAGGCCGCGTGCCGCTCGCGGGCCCGCGTCACGCCCTCGTGGCCGGTCCACCCGGGCTTGAGCTCGCCGTCGACGATGAAGTGCTCCAGAAGGGGGCGGTCGTTGCCGTCGTCGTGCGGGCGGTGCCCGATGCCGACCACCTCGTGGGTCGCGCGCCCCCTCTCGTCGAGGCGCCGAAGCGCGTACTTGCGCCCGCCCACGCTCGCCTTGTTCTTGGCGGCCTTCGCGACCGAGACGAAGTTGCCGTCGTCGTCCGTCCGGCTCACGAGCTTGTACACCATCGATGCTGTCGGCGCGCCGGAGCCGGTCACGAGTGAGGTCCCCACCCCGTAGGCGTCCACGGGCGCGGACTGGAGTGCCGCGATCGCGTACTCGTCCAGATCCGAGGTCACCATGATCCGCGTGTTCGCGTTGCCGAGCTCGTCGAGGAGCTTGCGCACCCAGTGGGCCTGCTCGATGAGGTCACCCGAGTCGAGGCGGACTGCGCCGAGCCTGTCCCCCGCGATCTCGACGGCGGTGCGCACGGCCGTTTCGACGTCGTACGTGTCCACCAGCAAGGACGTCGAGGCGCCCATGGACGCCACCTGGGCCTCGAAGGCTTCCCGCTCGGTGTCGTGCAGGAGCGTGAAGGAGTGGGCGGCAGTCCCGACTGTCGGGATGCCGAAGCGCAGCCCGGCCTCGAGGTTGGAGGTGCTCGCGAAGCCGGCGATCACGGCGGCCCGCGCGGCGGCGACGGCGGATTCCTCCTGTGTGCGGCGCGAGCCCATCTCGATGCACGGGCGGCCGTGCGCCGCCGTCGTCATGCGTGAGGCGGCGGAGGCGATCGCGGAGTCGTGGTTGAGCACCGAGAGGATGTAGGTCTCGAGGATGCAGGCCTCGGCGAACGTCGACTCGACGATGAGGATGGGGGAGTTGGGGAAGTATGCCTCGCCCTCGGCGTAGCCGAACACGTTGCCTGAGAAGCGGTACCCGGCGAGGTAGTCGAGCGTCTCCCGGTTCACGACCTTGGTGCGCTCGAGGAAGCCGAGCTCCTCATCGCCGAAGCGGAACGCCGTGAGCCCCTCGAGCAGGCGTCCGGTGCCGCCGACCACGCCGTACCGGCGCCCGTCGGGGAGCCTGCGGGCGAACGCCTCGAAGACGCAGCGACGGTGGGCGGCGCCCGAGTGCAGCGCGGCCTGGAGCATTGTGAGCTCGTAGTGGTCGGTGAACAAGGAGGTGCGGGGCTGGGCCCACGGACTCGTGTCGGTCACGGTGTCACCCTATACAACGCGTGCCCGGGGTGCGCGAGGGGCGCGCACCGGCCCTGCCTAGAATGGAGGCCATGAGCATCAGCGTCGCCACCGAACCCTCCCAGGAGGTCGCCGGACAGACCGAAGCGAGGGAAGACGCCGCACGGCTGACCCCGTGGAACCTGGTCGTCTGGAACGACCCGGTCAACCTGATGAGCTACGTCAGCTATGTGTTCCAGTCGTACTTCGGCTACTCCGAGGCCAAAGCGGACGCCCTCATGATGCAGGTCCACACCGAGGGCCGGTCGATCGTGAGCCATGGATCGAAGGAGGCGGTCGAGCAGCATGCCGTCGCGATGCACACCTTCGGGCTGTGGGCCACCGTGGAGAGGTCCGGGCAGCATGGCTGAGCCATTCGTGTACGGCCGCAGGGGCATCACCGCGCGGCTCGAGGAGCCCGAGCGCGAGCTGCTGCGGGGACTCTTCAATGACGTGGTGAGCATGCTGGATCCCGGTGCAGCGCAGGAGGACCCGCTCGAGGCGCTCGTCGGCTTCAGCCCGAACGCTACCGAGCCTGAGGACCCGGCCCTGGCGCGCCTGCTGCCGAATGCCTTCAAGGACGACGCCGCGGCTTCCCTCGATTTCCGCCGCCTCACCGAGCGTTCCCTGAGGGAGGGCAAGGCCGGCGCCCTCCGCGCGGCGACGCTGTCCCTCGACTCGGCGCATCTCGTCCTCGACGACGCGGCCGCGAGGCACTGGTCGACGGCGCTCAACGACGTCCGCCTCGTCCTCGCCGAGCGCCTCGGGATCCACAGCGAGGAGGACGCCGAGAAGGTCCACGCGGTTACCGACTGGGCGCAGGCCGAGGACGTCGAGGCCTACCTCGCCCTCGTCTACAACTTCGTCACGTGGCTCCAGACGACCCTCATGGACGCCATGCTGGACGCCCACCGCGTGCGCTCGCAGCGGAGCGGCCATGAGTGAGCATGGCGGAGCTGAACTGGCCCCGTCCGAGCGGCCCATCGGCATCTTCGACTCCGGGGTGGGCGGCCTGACGGTGGCCCGCGCGGTCATCGACCAGCTGCCCCAGGAATCGGTGGTCTACGTCGGGGATACGGCACACGGTCCTTACGGCCCGCTGCCCATCGCTGAGGTCCGCGCCTTCGCCCTCGGCGTGATGGACGAGCTCGTGGACTCCGGCGTCAAGGCCCTCACGATCGCGTGCAACTCGGCATCCGCGGCCGTGCTGCGCGATGCCCGCGAGAGGTACACGGCCCGCTACGGCATCCCGGTCATCGAGGTCATCCAGCCGGCGGTGAGGCGCGCCGTGGTCGCCACCCGCAACGGAAGGGTCGGCGTGATCGGCACGAGTGCGACGGTCGGCTCACGCGCCTACGAGGACACGTTCGCCGCCGCCCCCGACCTGCAGATCACCTCGGCGGCGTGTCCCGAGTTCGTCCGATTCGTCGAGTCGGGCGTCACCACGGGCCCCGAGCTCCTCGAGGTGGCGGAGGGCTACCTCGCGCCGTTGAGGGAGGCGGGCGTGGACACCCTCGTGCTGGGCTGCACGCACTATCCGCTCCTCACGGGGGTCATCTCCTACGTGATGGGCGAGGGCGTGACCCTGGTCTCGAGCGCGGAGGAGACGGCCAAGGACGTCTACCGTGCGCTCATGAAGAACGGCCTCGTCCGGACGGGCACCACGCCGCCGGTGCACAGTTTCGTCGCGACCGGGGACCCGGCCCAGTTCGAGGTCCTCGCGCGGCGGTTCCTGGGACCGGAGGTGCAGGGGGTCCAGCATGCCGAGCACGTGGCCGCCCGGTATCCCACGGCGAGTCTCGCGACGATCACGCCGGAGATGCTCGCCGAGGCCCGCGCCCGCGGCGGGTCGAGCAGGATCTCCCACTTCGCGGCCCACGATGCGGGCAGGATGGCACCGTGAAGCTCACCATTGTCGGCTGTTCTGGGTCGTTCCCGGGTCCGAGCTCGCCCGCGTCGTGCTACCTGGTCACCGCGAATGACGGCGAGCGGGACTGGCGCATCCTCCTTGACCTCGGTTCGGGGGCGCTGGGCGTCCTCATGCGCTACGCGGACCTCAGCGACATCGACGGCGTGCTCCTGAGCCACCTGCATCCCGACCACTGCATGGACCTCACGGGGCTGCACGTGGCGGTTCACTGGGACCCCAACGGCTGGACCGCGGGCCGGGTCCCGGTGTGGGGTCCGGCGGCGACGAAGAACCGCATCACCACTGCCCTGGACATGCAGCCCGAGATGGATCTCGACGAGGACTTCGAGTTCCACGACTGGGTGCCCGGGGAGGCTGTCGAGTTCGGACCATTTCGCTTCACGGCCTACACCGTGCGCCACCCGATCGCGGAGCCGTACGCGCTGCGGATCGAGTGCTCCGAGCCTGACGGCGCGGGCGGGGCCGAGCGCCGGGTCCTCGCCTACTCCGGGGACACCGACGCCTGCGCCAACCTGGTCGAGGCCGCGCGGGACGCGGACCTGTTCCTGTGCGAGGCGGCGTACCACGAGGGCCGGGATGACGCGATCGAGGGCGTGCACCTCACCGGCCTTCGCGCCGGCCAGGCGGCGCACGACGCCGCGGCGAAGCGCCTGCTGCTCACTCACCTTCCGGTGTGGAACGACGCCAACCGGTCGGTCGCTGAGGCCCAGAAGGCGTACGACGGACCCATCGCCGTCGCCGTCGCGGGCGTGCACTACATCGTCTGACGTGCCCCCGTGTGGCGTGCCCCCGTGTGGCGTGCCGTCGGGCGTCGTTGCCTCCGTCCCGACCGGGTCGGCCCGCTCCATGCGGGTCATCCTGCTCCGCGGAGCCGCCTCATCTCCGCCTGCACCTGGTCCTCGGTGGGCGGCTTCTTCCAGTAGACATCCCAGGCGTGGGCGACGATGCCGATGCCCCAGCCCGCGATGGGGTAGGCCGGCCAGAAGTAGCCTGCGCCCGTCATCGCCCAGATCATGATGAGCATCGCGTTGACGAGGACGTAGATCAGCAGGTGGATGCGGAAGTCGGACTTCTTCTTGAGGGATTCGAGGGCGAGCGCCCGCAGGGCTGCCTCGTGGCTGAAGCCTCCGCCGTCGGGGGCTCCAGCGCCCTTCCCGAGTTCGACGTTCATGGCAGATCCCCTTCGGTGCTGTGGGTCGGACAGTCGGGCCCCCGAGCTCACCATAGGACCCTGCAGGCGCCCGCAACAGGGCCAGAGGCCCCTTGGGATCAGAGCATCTCGAGGGGGATCGGCCGCCCGGGTGAGGGGAAGGCGGCGTCGAGCGCGGTGAGGTCGTCGGCGTCGAGCGTCACGTCCAGCGCAGCGCGATTCGCGAGCACGTGGTCGGCGGTGCCAGCCTTTGGGATCGCGATGACTCCCGGGGCGCGCAGCACCCACGCGAGCGCGACGGCGGCCTCCCGGACTCCGTGCTTGCCGGCGATGGCGCCGAGGACCGGGTGCCCGAGCAGGCGGGCCTGCTCGATGGGCGAGTAGGCCATGACCGGGACTCTCTGGGCGCCCAGCCGCGGGAGGAGGTCTGCTTCGATGCCGCGCCGGCCGAGGTTGTACAGGACTTGGTCGGTCTGCATGCCGGCCGAGCCGGGGAGGGCGGCGAGGTCATCCAGATCGGCTGTGTCGAAGTTGCTGACGCCCCATCCGAGCACCTTGCCCTGCTCCTCGAGCCGCTGCAGCGCCTCGACGGTCTCGGTCAGGGGCGTCCCCCCTCGCCAGTGGTACAGGTAGAGGTCGAGCCGATCGGTGCCGAGCCGGCGCAGGCTGCCTTCGAGCGCCTTGGCCGTTCCGCGCCGGGTCGCGTTCCATGGCAGCACCTTGCTCACGAGGAAGACCTCGTCGCGGTGGCCGGCGATGGCTTCGCCCACGAGGTCCTCGCTCCGGCCGTCGCCGTACATCTCCGCGGTGTCGATGAGGGCCAGCCCGGCGTCCAGGCCGGTGCGCAGGGCCGCGATCTCGTCGGCGCGCGTAGCGCGGGACTCGCCCAGGTACCACGTGCCCTGGCCGAGCACGGGGACGCGGGTGCCGTTGGGGAGGGCGAGGGAACGGACTTCACTGGCCATGGCGGAGAGTCTATAAGCTGGTGGCATGACCCCGAGCACCCCTGGAAGTTCTATCGTCGTGCGCGCCGACGGGCGCGCCCCCGACCAGCTGCGGCCCATCTCGATCACCCGCGGATGGTCGAAGCAGGCCGAGGGATCGGCGCTCATCGAGTTCGGCAACACCCGCGTGCTGTGCACGGCCTCGTTCACCGAGGGCGTTCCGCGGTGGCTCAAGGGGGAGGGGCGTGGCTGGGTGACCGCCGAGTACGCGATGCTCCCGCGTGCCACGAACACGCGCTCGGACCGTGAGTCCGTCAAGGGGCGGATCGGCGGCCGGACGCACGAGATCTCGCGGCTCATCGGGCGCTCCCTGCGCTCAATCATCGACACCCGGGCGCTGGGTGAGAACACGATCGTGCTGGACTGCGACGTCCTCCAGGCCGACGGCGGCACCCGCACCGCCGCGATTACCGGCGCCTTCGTTGCCCTCGCCGAGGCGATCCGCTGGGCCAAGGAGAAAGGGCTCGTCGAGCCGGGCGCGGAGCCGCTCATCGACACGGTCTCCGCGGTCTCGGTCGGCATCATCGACGGCGTGCCGATGTTGGACCTGCCGTACGTCGAGGACGTGCGCGCGGAGACGGACATGAACGTCGTCGTGACGGGTTCGGGCAAGTTCGTGGAGGTCCAGGGCACGGCGGAGGGCGCCCCCTTCGACCGCGAGGAGCTCGACAGCCTCCTCGACCTCTCCCTCCTCGGGACGGCCCAGTTGGCGGATATCCAGCGGGAGACGCTGGCGGAGGCGCTGCGGTGAGCGCTGCCGGCACCGGCGGAGCCGGCGCGGACGAGCACAGCGGCACTGCGGTGAGCGCCGCCGCCCCCGCGCGGATGTATGACGGCGACCACTCGCCGTCGTCCGGGCCCAGACTGGTGCTCGCGACGCACAACCGGGGAAAGCTCGTGGAACTGCGGGATCTCCTGCGCGGCCAGGTGCCCGGCCTCGACGTGGACTCCCAGGTGGTGGACGCGGGGGCCGTGGGGGCGCCGGACGTGCTCGAGGACGGGGTGACGTTCGCCGAGAACGCGCTCAAGAAGGCGCGGGCGGTCGCTGAGGCCACGGGCCTGCCGGCGATCGCGGACGACTCGGGGCTCTCGGTGGACGTGCTGGGCGGTGCTCCCGGCATCTTCTCTGCGCGCTGGGCAGGCCGGCACGGCGACGACCGGGCGAATCTGGAGCTGCTCCTCGCGCAGCTCGCGGACGTCAGGGAGGAGCATCGTCAGGCCGCGTTCGTGTGCGCGGCGGCGCTCGTAGTGCCGGGTCCCGCCGAGGCGGGGAGCGAGTCCGTGGAACTCGGGCGGATGCGCGGGACCCTGCTGCGTGAGCCGCGCGGGGCGGGCGGATTCGGGTACGACCCGATCCTGCGGCCCGAGGGCCTCTCGGCCAGCGTCGCCGAGCTCACGCGCGAGGAGAAGAACGCGATCAGCCACCGGGGCCGCGCGTTCCGCGCCCTGCTGCCCGCGATCGTCGAGGCACTGCGCCGCTGACGGCGTCCGTCGCAAGCCCCGTAGCGCGAAGGCCCGCCACTGCCGAGGGCAGGGCGGGCCTTCGCGCGGGAGGACTACTTCCAGTCGGGGTTCGTCTTGCGCTCCTCGATCGGCTCGTGCTCCTCGATGAACTCGTCCACGACGTCGGTCCCGAAGGATGCGGCCTGGCGCTTGGCCGACCGGCCGCGGATGAACTCGACGATGATCGGCAGGATCGAGACGAGGACAATGGCGATGAAGATGAGGTCGATGTTCTTGCCGACCCATTCGTACTGCCCGAGCCACGCGCCCAGCAGCGTAACGCCGCCGCCCCACAGGACCGCCCCGATCACGTTGTAGAGGAAGAACTTCGCGCGGTTCATGCCCGCGACGCCCACGATCACGGGGACGAACGTGCGGATGATCGGCACGAAGCGGGCCAGGATCAGCGCCTTGCCACCGTGCTTCTCGAAGAAGGCGTGCGCCTTGTCCACGTTCTCGCGCTTGAACAGCCGCGAGTCGGGACGCCTGAAGATCGCGGGCCCGGCCTTGGAGCCGATGAGGTAGCCGCACTGGTTGCCGAGGATGGCGCCCACAATGATGAGCCCGGCCATGAGCCACAGGTTGAACCTGATCGCGCCGGTCGCCACGAGGAGGCCGGCCGTGAAGAGCATCGAGTCGCCGGGGAGGAAGAACCCGACGAGGAGCCCCGTCTCGGCGAAGATGATCCCGCAGACGACCAGCACCACCCACGGCCCCAGCGGGGAGTCCCGCAGGAACACATCGGGGTTGAGCCAGTCGGGCAGGAACGAGGCGGTCTTGGGCTGGACGGCCAGCGCGAGGACGGAGACGGGGTCGGCCAGGGCTGCAGGGATCACCCTTCAAGGGTACCGGCCCGGGATGCCCTATCCCGCGCGGCGGTGCGCGGACTGGGGGCGCCGGGGCGCTAGGCTCGTCGCGTGGCTCTGGACTTCACCGCGATCGACTTCGAGACGGCGAATGGATTCCGGGGCTCCCCGTGCTCTGTGGGACTGGTGAAGGTCCGCGGCGGCCGCGCCGTCGAGCGCGCGTCGTGGCTCATGCGGCCGCCGGAGGGCCACGACGACTTCGACCCCCGCAACGTCGCCATCCACGGGATCCGGCCGCACGACGTCGCGCACGCGCCCCGCTTCGGCGCGCTGTTCGCGGAGATTGGCGGGTTCATCGGCGAGGACGTCCTCGTGGCGCACAACGCCGCATTCGACCTCGGTGTGATCCGCTCCGCCCTCGAGGTCAGCGGCATGGAGGCGCCGGCGTACGACTACGCATGCACCGTCGTCCTCTCCCGCAAGACCTACAAGCTCGTCTCGCATTCCCTGCCCTTTGCCGCTCGCGAGGCCGGGGTCCCCCTCGAACACCACCACGACGCCACCGAGGACGCTGCCGCGTGCGCAGGCATCCTCATCGACATCGCGCACCGCCTCGGCGTTGACAGCAATGCCGGCACCGTCGCGGACGTGTACGGTGCCGTCGGGCTCTCCCTGCCGCGCCAGGACGCGTTCACGCCCGGCGACGCCGTCTCGCCCGCCACGGCGCGCGCCCTCTCGCGCGGCGGCGCGGGCGCCGGCGGGGGCACCGCTGCGCGCACGACGGCGCCTGGCCGCTCGAGCGGGGCCCGCACCTGGGCGCCGTGGCCCGACGAGGGCGCCAATCCGACGCCGAACCCCGCCGCCGACCCGCACCATCCGCTGTTCGGGCAGCGGATCGTGTTCACCGGGGCCCTCGGGATGACCCGGACCGAGGCGAAGTCCCGTGCCGCCGAGCTCGGGGCGCAGCCTGCGAGCTCGGTGACCCGCGCGACCACCGTGCTCGTCGTCGGGGACGGCTTCGTGGCCTCGGACCTCATGTCCGGGCGGGTCACCACCAAGGCCCGGCGTGCCATGGCGCTGCGCGAGCGCGGGCAGCGCGTCGAGGTGCTCTCGGAGGGCGAGTTCCTCCAGATGCTCGGCGGCCCTTGGCCCGCCGCCAGCGCCTGAAGCGTCCGCAGGCTCCGCCGCTGTTCCTCCCCTGGGGCCGGTCCGGCCGTCATGCGGCGCAACGTTCCTTCGGGTGAGACGAGGTCCTTCCTTACCATGGTCGGCATGTCCCCGCACGCGCCGTCAGGCTCCCGCTCCACCGTCGACACGATCTTCGACACCGTCGCCACGGGGGCGTTCGTGGCGCCGATTGAGCCGCGCCGCAGCCTCGCATCCCGGATCTTCCCGTTCCCGAACCCCGTCAACGAGTTCGCCGCGCGCTCGACCGCCGGCATCATCGTGGTGCTCAGCTGCACCGTCCTCGCCGTAGGTCTCGCGACGGGAGCGGGCTGGGGACTCTGGGTGATCGCGGCCGGGTTCTGGCTGCGCGTCGCGTGGGGACCGCGATTCTCGCCGGCCGGGCGCCTCGCGGTGCACGTGATCGCCCCACGGCTGGGCGCGGCGAGGCTCGTCGCCGGCCCTCCGAAGCGGTTCGCCCAGGGCATCGGCGCGGCCGTCTCGACGGGCGCCGCGCTGTTCTATGCCTTCGGCCTTGCCGGTGCGGCCTGGTCTGCGCTCGCCGTCCTCATCGCGGCCGCGTCCTTCGAGGCCTTCGCCGGGTTCTGCCTCGGCTGCTGGATCTTCGGCCGGATGCAGCTCGCAGGCTGGATTCCCGCCTCGGTGTGCGAGGCGTGCAGCGACATCGCCCTGCGCCGCAAGGCCGGCTGACCTCCGCTGCACCCGTCAGGAGCCAGTGACCTCGTCAGGCCCCAGTGACCTCGGCGAGCCGGTCCGCGACGCCGAGGGCCGCCGTCGTGCCCGCTGTCTGAGTGAGCCATGCCGCCGGGACCGAGTCCTGGCCCCACCGCGTGCCCAGGAGGGCGCCGGAGATCGCAGCGGCGTCGGGACCATAGGCGGCGGCAAGGCCGACCCCGGCCGCAAAGGCCACCTCGAGGGCGTCGCCCGAGTCGCGGGCGCTCTCGGCGGCGAGCACCGCCGAGAGGGCACCGGCGAGCGCCGCTGCCGCGTCGTCGTCGCGCGCCGGGGAGCTCTGCTGGGGGCTTGATCCGGGGTGCCAGGGGTCGTCGTCCTGGGCGAACGCGCCGAGCACTCGCTCGTCGGGGGCGCGCAGCGAGGCAATCTGGGCCCGCGCGGACCCGGCCGCGGTCCGGCAGTCGGCGCCGAGGGACAGGAAATGGGTCATGGCCGCGACTGCGGCGGCGGCCTGCACCGCGACCGTCGCGCCATGGGTGAGGGATGCGCCATCGGCGCTCATCTTGACCACGGCGGCGGCCGGGATATGCGGGACGAGGCCGTATGGCGCGGCGTGGGCAGCGGCACCCGCGTCGTCGAACTCGACGCCCATGGGCCGGGAGGGGGAGCCCATTTCGCCCCCCGCCAGCGAGGCGACCCACGCCGGGCGCACCGCGGCCGGGACACTCACGCCGTCCTGAGAGTCCAGCCAGCGCGGCTGCGCGATCGGCGCCTGCGGGGAGACCGGCACCCCCTGGGCCGAGAGCCACCGCAGCGAGGCCAGCCACACGCACGCCGCCTCATCGGCGTGGACCCCATCATTGGCCCACTCGATCGCCTCGGTCAGCGCGTCCGCCGTGAACAGCGTCAGCTGGCCCTCCGGGCCGAGCGGGCGCAACTGGCCCGTGGAGGTGAGGGAGGTCGGGGATGTCGGCGAGGCATCGGCAGTGCCCGCGATGGCGGCGGCCTCCGCGACGGCGGCACCGAGGAGGCAGCCCCGGATCCGGGACGCGGGGGAGGGCATGTCCATAGGGACAATCTAGTCGGTGCTAGTCGGTGCAAGTCGGTGCTAGTCGGTGCGGACGTGCGCGAGTCAGACGGCGCGAGGATGACCGCAAAGTAGTTCTGACCTAGAATAGTTCTATGTCAGAACTACCTCGCTGCCCTTCCCTGACGATGGACGCGCCCTCTGGTCTGGCGCACACGGCCGTCCCCTGTGCTGTGGGGCCGTTGTGAACGCAACCGTGCTGCGTGGTCAGGGACGGAGGGTCCTCCACATCGCACTGGTGACTCTCGTCGTCGGGATCGGCGCCGGACTCATCGGTATCGCAGTGGACCTGGCCCTCCAGTTTCTCGAGCACGCTGCATTCGGCTACTCGGAGGGCTCACTGCTGGAGGGAGCCAGTCAGGCTCCGCCTTGGCGACGGCTTGCGGCGCTCGTCTCGGCCGGGGTCCTCGGCGCCGTAGGCTGGTGGGCCCTGCGGAAGTGGGCGGCCCGGGTGATTTCGGTCGAACAGGCCTCCAAGGGCACTCGCATGCCGTGGTTTACGACCGTGGCCAACGCCGTACTGCAGATCGGCATCGTCGGCCTGGGCGCATCGATCGGACGCGAGGCCGCTCCACGCGAGCTGGGCGCGCTGTTCGCGGAAAAGGTCGCGAGGGCCGCGGGCCTGGCCCCCCGCGAGGTCGGAATTCTCGTGGCATGCGGCGCCGGCGCCGGACTCGCCGCGGTGTACAACGTGCCCTTCGGGGGCGCGCTGTTCGCGGTCGAGGTGCTGCTGGCGAATGTGAGCTTCGCCGTCCTGCTTCCCGCGTTTGCCACCTCGGCGATCGCGGCCGGCATCGCGCGTCTCGTGGTGCCGACGACCCCGATGTACGCGCTGCCGCCCCTCGGCCTGACGCCGCAGCTCTTCGTCTGGTCTGTTCTGGCCGGTCCGGTGATCGGCCTCGGGGCCGCGGCGTTCACCCGTGCCACCCAGTGGGCCTCTGCGACCAGGCCGAAGAAGGCCGGCATCCTCTGGGCGATGCCACTGCTGTTTGCTGGAGTGGGGGCCGTCGCCATGGTCCTGCCCGAAGTCGTCGGCAATGGGAAGGCCGCTGCCCAGACCGCATTCTCCGCGACGGCGCCGCTCGCGCTCGTGGGACTCCTCCTCGTCGCGAAGGCCGCCACCACACTTGCCACGATCAAGGCCGGAGCCGCGGGTGGAACGCTCACGCCCTCCGTCGCGATCGGCGCGATGCTCGGGATCGCGCTGGGAACCGTCGTCAACGCCGTAGCGCCGGGCACATCGGTCGCAGCCTTTGCCTTCGTCGGCGCGGCGGCCTTCCTCGCGAGCACGATGAAGGCACCCATGACCGGTCTGATCCTCGCTTCCGAGTTCACCGGTACCGGCCCGGAGATGCTCGTTCCTGCCATGCTCGCGACCGCAGGGGCCCTCGGCGTCGTCTACTTCCTCGAGCGCACGCGGCTCTCCGACATCCCGTAGCGGAGGCGGCCCGTCACAGCGTTCTGCTCGGGTCGGCCTCGGCCTCGGCCTCCATCCGCGCGGCGAGGGCCTGCAAGGCCGGGAGTGCCCGGTTGATCGAGGTCTGGTCGGAGTCCCGGAGGGCGCTGAACGCGCGGTGGATCCGGCGCTCGTTCGCCTGACGCCAATGCAGCAGCCGCTCGAGACCGTCCGGGGTCAGGTGCAGGAGGAATGCCCTCCGGTCCGTCTTGCTCGACTCCCGATCGAGCAGGCCCCCGACCACCATCTGCTGGACGAGGTTGCTGACGGTGTTCTTCGCGAGATTCTGCCGTTTCGCGAGCTCGCTGACCGTGAGCCCGGGCTCGTCTGCGAGCCGCTGGAGGAGTTCCACCTGCGCCATGGGAAGCGCTTCCCAGGGGAGCTCGTCGCGGACACCGGCGCGCAGGGACCTGCGCAGACGCGTGATGACGTCGGTCAGGCCCCACGCGTCGCCGGGACCGCTGTCTGGCGCGTTCATGCGCCAAGCCTAGTCGCAGTCACGAAGGCTCCCTGCTCTGTGACCAGCGGGGCAGCCGCCGGTGCCGGTTCGGTCCCTCGGCGAGAAGGCGATACTCTGCTGAGGGTTCTGCCCCGACGGCGCGGAGCTGCATGCATGTGCGTGGGCACAGCGACACTCCAGCGACACTCCACGAAATGAGGATTCGTCATGACCACAGGCATCTCGGTGCCACCGGCCGCAAAGCCCGCCGAGTTCGGCGTCGTCTCGAAGCTCGTCGCGGAAGCCTTCGGAACCTTCCTGCTGACGTTCGGCGGGCTCGGCGTGGCGCTCTTCAGCAGCCCCTCGTCGGCGCCCATCCCCACCCCCTTCGCCGTGGGCCTCAGCATCGCCGTAGGCATCGCGGCGGTCGGCCACGTCTCCGGCGGACACTTCAACCCGGCCGTGACGCTGGGCCTGGCTGTCGCGGGGCGCACCAACTGGCGCCTCGTGCCCGGGTACATCGCCTCCCAGCTCGTGGGCGGCATCCTCGGGACGCTGATCCTCTGGGTCACGGTGCGCACGCTCCCGAGCCTCAGCAGCGGGAACAACGTCCAGACGATCTTCACGCAGCTCTCGAACGGCGTGGACGACCTCTCTCCCAGCAAGTTCCCGATGGCCGGCGGACTCCTCGCCGAGGTTGTCGCGACGGCCGCGTTCGTGGCCATCATCCTCTTCGTCACGAGCAAGCGTGCGGTCAAGGGCATGGCGCCATGGGCGATCGGCCTCGGCCTCGCCGTCCTGGTCCAGGCGATCGCGCCCATCACGAACGCGTCGCTGAACCCGGCCCGCTCCACCGCGACCGCCGTCTTCGCGGAGGGCTCGGCGATCGGCCAGCTCTGGATCTTCTGGGCCGCCCCGATCCTGGGCGCGGTCATCACCGGCCTCATCTTCCGCGGCTTCGGCTCCCCGGACGAGCTGCACAGCGCGACCGCGGGCGGCATCGGCGACATCACGGCCGAGGCCACTCGCGACGACGCTGCCCGCGCGTCCGAGCTCGCCGACCAGGAGGCCGCCGCTGCTGAGGGCACTGCCGCGGAGGATGACGCCGCGGTGGACGCCGATGCCCCCGAGTCCTCCGCCGAGCCCGCTCCCACCGAGCCTGGCCCCGGCCGGACGACCGACGACGACGCGCGCGACTTCTTCGACAAGAACCGCTGATTCAGCGCATCAGCCGGTGGTGCCCCAGAAATGTCGGTGCCACCGGCTAGCGTCGTCCGCATGAAGATCCTGCACACCTCCGACTGGCACCTGGGCCGGTCGTTCCACGGTGTCGGCATGCTCGCCGCCCAGGCGGAGTGGCTGGACCACCTCGTCGACTTCGTGGACTCGGAGCGCATCGCCGCGGTGCTCGTAGCGGGGGACGTCTACGACCGCGCGCTCCCGGCCGTGGACGTCGTCGAGCTCTTGGACCGGACGCTCGTGCGCCTCACGGCGGCCGGGGCGCAGGTCATCATCACGAGCGGCAACCATGACTCGGCGGTCCGGCTCGGATTCGCCTCGAGCCTCCTCGAACACGGCGGCGTGCACGTGAGGACGCGCATCCAGGACATCCCACGGCCCGTGCTGCTGCCTCTGGGGGATGGAGCACACGTGGCCGTCTACGGGCTCCCGTACCTCGAGCCCCGTCTCGTCGCGGACTCCCTCGGCGCGGACGCTCCAGGCCACACCGCCGTCACGGCCGCCGCCCTCGAGCGCGCGCGGGGGGACCTGGCCCGCCGCCGCGGCGAGGGCACCGTCCACTCCATCGTGATGGCCCATACCTTCGCGGGCGGCGGCGCCCCGAGTGAGAGCGAGCGGGCCCTGTCCGTCGGCGGGCTCGACGTCGTCCCCCTGGAGGTGTTCGGGGGGTTCGACTACGTGGCGCTGGGCCACCTGCATGGCCGGCAGGAGCTCGCCCCGACCATCCGGTACTCGGGCTCGCCCCTTGCCTACTCCTTCTCCGAGGCCCGGCAGGCCAAGGGGGCGTGGCTGCTCGACATCGGGCCGGAGGGCATCGGTTCGGTCGAGTCCGTGGGCTGGGCCAGCGGCCATCGGCTTGCCGTGCTGCGCGGTCCCCTCGAGGAACTGCTCGAGGCCCCCGCACATGCCGGTGCCGAGACGGCCTACTGCCACATCACCCTGACCGATGCCGAACGCCCCCAGCGCGCCATGGAACGGCTGCGGGCGCGGTTCCCCCTCGCGGTCGCCCTCGTCTTCGAGCCCGACGGCGGCGGCCGAACCCCCGTGGCGAGCTACAGCGAGCGGCTCGCGGCGGCCAGCAGCGACCTCGATCTCTGCTGCGGCTTTCTTGAGCACGTCCGAGGCCGTGGCCCCGATGAGTCAGAGCGGGCCGCGCTGGGCGAGGCGCTCGAGGCCGTACGCCTTGCGGAGGTGTCGCGATGAGGCTCCACCGACTCGAGGTCAGCGCGTTCGGACCTTTCGCCGGGAACGAGAGCATCGACTTCGATGCTCTCGCCGAGCACGGGCTGTTCCTCCTCAACGGGCCGACCGGCTCCGGCAAGACCAGCATCCTCGATGCGGTCTGCTATGCCCTCTACGGGTCCCTTCCCGGGGCACGGCAGGGAACCAAGTCCCTCAAGAGCCACCACGCGCCAGCCGACGCGGAGCCGGCGGTCCTCCTCGAGTTCAGCGCCCGGGGGCGCCGCTTCGAGGTCCGGCGCACCCCCGAGTGGGCCCGGCCGAGCCTCCGCTCGTCCGCCGGATGGGTCGCCCAGAAGGCCTCCACCCACGTCCGCGAGCTCGTCGACGGCGAATGGCGCCCTCTCACGTCGCGCAATGACGAGGCGGGAGCGTTGCTGGCCGACGTCCTGGGCATGGCCCGGGAGCAGTTCACGCGGGTGGTGCTCCTGCCGCAAGGAGAGTTCGCCTCCTTCCTCCGCGCCAAGGCGTCCGACCGCGTCGAGCTCCTCGAGAGGCTTTTCGGCACGCAGCGGTTCGCGGACGTCGAGGCCCAGCTCGGTGCCCTGGCCCAGGAGGCGAGGTCCGCTTCGGAGGCCGCCGAGCGGGCGGCGGCAACGCCCGTCCTGAGGCTGGAGGGCGAGATCGACGCACATGCCTTCGGGCCCGACCCCGAGGCGACTCCGGCCGAGGCGGGCGTGTCTGGAACCTCGCGGCCTGGCTCGGAGCAGGGAACCGAGCCCTCCGAGCTGGCAGCCGCCCCGGTGCTGGACCCCGACGGACCGCTCGATCCCGCCCAAGCGAGGGCGCTGTTCGAGTGGGCCGACTCAGCCCTCGTCCGGCGCCACACCGTCGCCCTGCGGCAGCGAGGGCCGGCCGAGGAGGAACTGGCGGCCGCACGCACGCGCGCGGCCGAGGTCGCCAGCGCGCTCGAGGACGCCGCCGAGCTCACGCAGGCGCGGAAGCGCCGCCACGACTGGGAGGAACAATCGGCTGGGCATGCAGAGCGGCAGGCACGCCTCGCGCGCCACGCCGCCGCAAGCGGCCTGAGGACCCCACTGGCAGAGGCCGCGACGGCGGCGCGGAGGTCAGAGGCAGCCCGTGCGGCCGCGCGGACGGACCTCGAGGCCGCCGTGGCGGCGGGGTGGGGCACCGGGCGAGAGGACAGGGGTGCCCTCGACTCGTTCGGACTCCCAGAGGCAGAGCGCGCGCGGGCGGCCGCACTGTCAGCCTCTGCCGAGGCGGCGGTGCTCGCCGAGCGTGCGGTCGCGGAGCAGGAACTGGCGAGCCTTGAGACAGCGCTCGGCGCTGACCGCGACGCCCTTGAGGACGCCGGCGCGACCGCGAGCCGTCTCGCGGCGGCGGCGGAAGGCCTGTCGCACGAGATCCGCGAGCTCACGGGGGAGCGGACCCTCCTCGAACCGGCGGCCGCGGCGCTCGCGGCGGCCAGGCTCGAGGCCACGGCGGCCGAGTCCGTGGTCACGGCCGTCCAGGAGCACGCCCGGGCAGCGCGAGCCGTCGGCTCGGCCAGCGAGCAGCTCGAACGGTGCCGTGCCGCGGCGCTCGATGCGAGGCAGTCCTGGCTCGACCTGCGAGAACGCAGGCTCGAGCAGAGCGCGGCGGAGCTCGCGGCACAGCTCACCGACGCGGTCCCGTGTCCCGTGTGCGGATCCGGGGAGCATCCGGCCCCGGCGATCGGCGCCGAGGACCCCCTTGCCCTCGTCGACGCGGAGCGAACGGCAGCCAAGGAATCTGAAGCCGCGCGCGCGAGGGAGGACCAGGCCAAGGAGGCCGTCGCAGCGGCCAGGGAGGCGCTCGCGGGCATCGAAGCGCGCGGAGGAGCAACCGATCCCGACAAGGCAGTCCTCGTCCGCGAGGACAAGCTCGCGGCGGTACGGGCGGCGACCGAGGCGGACACGCGGCTTCGTGCCGTCGTGGAGCGACTCGGCATTCTGGGCCCCCAGCTGGACGCGGCGGTGGCGGGACGCGACGAGGCCGCTGCCCTCCGGATTCGTGCCGAGGAATCCGTGGTCCGGAGGACCCAGGACATCGAGCGGTTGCGGGCGGAGGTCGATGGGTGGCGTGCGGGGTTCCCCAGCGTCGGAGCCAGACAAGCGCACGTCGCGGCCTTGTCCCGCACTCTTGCGGCCCTCGAGGAGTCGCTCGTGCGCTCCCGTGCCTCTGTCGCGGAGGAGTCCCGCACGGCTGAGCTGCTTGAGGCCGCGCTCGGCGCGACCGAGTTCGCCGACGGGGATGCTGCGCGAGCGGCCCTCTTGGACGATGACGCCGCCGTCCGCACCGAATCCCGGATCCGAGCCCACGAGGCGGAAGAGCAGCAGCTGAAGGGCCTGTTCGCCTCGGCTGCCGTGCGACGGGGCCTCGAGGCCGAGGTTGCGGGGCAGGCCGTGTCCCGCGCGGACCTCGACGCCCTGCGCACTGTCGAGGACAGGGCCGAGCGCCGACTGCGCAGCGCCGAGGCCGCGGCCCGGGACGCTGCCGCGGCCCGGGAACGCGTTGCGGCGCTCCGCGAGCAGTTCGAGGCGTCAGTGCCATCGCTCGAGGATGCCCGCAGGCGGTCTCAGAGCCTCGCGGAGCTGGTTCGGACTGTGCGGGGCCAGGGAGACAACGACCGCCGCATGTCGCTGCACAGCTACGTCTTGGCAGCGCGCCTCGAACAGGTGGCACTGGCCGCCACGGAACGGCTGCTCGCCATGAGCGACGGCCGATTCAGCCTCGAGCACAGCGACGCCCTCGCCGCCCGCGGGGCGGCGTCGGGGCTCGGCCTCGACGTCGTCGACGGCTGGACCGGGCAGAGGCGCGATCCGTCCACCCTCTCTGGGGGCGAATCGTTCATGGCAGCGCTGTCCCTCGCTCTCGGCCTGGCGGACGTGGTCCAGCACGAGTCGGGCGGCATCGACATCGAGACTCTCTTCGTCGACGAGGGCTTCGGGAGCCTCGACGAACAGGCCCTCGAGCAGGTCATGGACGCGATCGAGGGCCTGCGCGCCGGGGGGCGGGTGGTCGGCCTCGTCAGCCACGTCTCCGAGCTCAAACAGAGGATCCCGGCCCAGATCAGGGTTGCCAAGGGCAGGACAGGCTCCCATATAGCGTCTGTAGGCGTCACCGGCAGCCCGGCCGCCTGACGGGCCTCGCCGGCCGCACGACGGCCCCATCGACCCGACTCGGGACAAGGCGACCGCAGCGGTACCCACGTCAGGAATGGCCGTGTCCACGCTAGGATGTGAGGGCTACCGGGTCCAGCACGGCGGGTGGCGGGGACGCCGTGCACGTCCTCGAGGTACTCCGTGGCCATCCGAGTCTCCCTCCTTGCCCGGTACGCTGTGCTCCCGCAGCTGGCCGGACCGGTCTTCATCCCCGTGGCGCTCATCGCACGGCTGCCCCTTGCGATGCTCACTATCGGAACCCTGACCCTGGCCTCGGTCGCCTCCGGATCGTACGCCCTGGGCGGGCTTGCCGCCGGGGCTGTGGGCATCGGTGCCGCGATCGGCGCTCCCGTGCTCGGCTGGCTCGCCGACCGGAAGGGCCAACGGAACGTCGTGCTCGTGGCGGGACTGGCCAATGCCGCCGCCATGGTCGCCATCGTCGCCGCCTGCTACCCGCCCGGAGGCCTCCGCGAATTGGCGCCGATCCCGGTGCTCGCCGCGGCACTGGTCGGTGGCCTCACCACCCCGCAGGTCGGCCCGCTCGCCCGGGCGCGATGGATGGCGCTCACCGAGGGGCGCCCGCTGCGCGAGCTCGAGAGGGACGCTGCCTTCTCCTACGAGGGGACCGCGGACGAGGCGACGTTCGTCCTCGGGCCCGCCCTCGTCGGCGCGCTCGCGGCGTTCGTCGCCCCGTGGCTCCCGCTCGTGGTCGCCGCCGTCCTGACGGCGGTCTTCGTCACGGCGTTCGCCATCCACCCCACCGTCCAGGCCGTACGCCCGAGCGTGTCCAAGCTGACCCATGCTCCAACAGCGGCCGGGCGGCCAGCGGCCGGGCAGCGCGCCGGGGCGATCGTGTTCGTCCCGATCGGGGCGATGGTCGCGATGGGCGCGTACTTCGGCGGCACCCAGAGCGCCCTCACGGCTTTCGCCGGCGGCCTCGGCGCGGCGGAGGCCGGGGGCTGCTCTACGCCGCACTCGGTCTGACGTCAGCGGCGGCGGCCCTCAGCGTGGCAGTGTGGCCGGGCCGCTTCGCCCTCCCCGCGCGCTGGACGGCGAGTGCCGCCGTGCTCCTGGCCGTGACGTTCCTCCTCTTCGCTCCCAGCACGCTCCTGGCGATGACGGCGGTGATGCTCGTCATCGGGATCCCTGTCGGTCCGATCATGGTGACGGTCTACGGGATCGGCGGCCGCCTCGCGCCGAAGGGCCGCGTCGGAACCGTCATGACGGCTCTGGCGAGCGGGCTCGTCGCAGGGGTCGCCCTCGGGGCCGGCACCGCCGGTGCCCTCGCCGAGGCGGGAGGCGCGCACGCGGCGTCGTGGGTTCCGATCGCGGCCGCGGCCGTCCTCCTGGCCCTTGGTGTGGTCGTGGCGATCGTGCGGCGCCGCGCCTGATGTGAGCTCGGCTCGCGGAGCGCGGTCGACTCAGCCGACGGCGTGGGCGATCCGCTCCGCGGCGGCGATGAGCGCGGTGCCGATTGATCCCGTGTCCACCGCGTCCGCGCTGAGGTAGACCACGGCCAGTGCCGCAGGGCGATGGTGAGGGAGCAGGAGCGGCACCGCCACCGACGCGGTGCCCGGGATCACCTCGTCGTGGCTGAGCGCGTAACCGCGTGCCCGCGATTCGTCCGACTCGGGACGGTAACGCACTCCGGGGGCACGCACCGCCCACTCCTCGCGCCCGAGCGCGGACTGGATCGCGATGCCCGGGCCACCGCGGTCGAGCGGGTGGCGCGTCCCCGGATGCTGGGCAAGGGTGGCGCCGCTGTGCTGGGGCTCCACCGTGGCGAGCGTGATGCAGTCGGAGCGGTCCCAGACGGCAACGAACGCCGTCATGTGCAGCTCGGCCGCGAGCCGGCCGAGCTCAGGCAGCGCCGCGGCCTGGAGGTCCCGCGAGACGGAGCGCGCGAGGACGGCGAGGCCGGCCCCCGGCTGCAGACGGCCTGAGTCGTCGCGGGTCACGAGGGCGTGGTCCTCGAGGGTGCGCACGATCCGGTAGGCGATCGATCGGTGGACGTCCAGCGCGGTCGAGAGCTCAGCGATCGTCAGGGGTGTCCTGGCTTCGGCGAGCACTTCGAGGGCGCGGATTCCGCGTGAGAGGGTCTGGGAATGCGGCCCGGTCTCGGCGGCGGTTCGTGGCATGGGGTGTCCTCACAGGGGTCGGAACGGCAGCGTCGGCTCATCGTGATGTCGTTCCATATCAGCACATCTCGTTCAATTATCGAACACCAAAGGTATCAGTCAAGCATGGTCCGCCATTTGGCGCACGCGCGGTACCGTTCGGCGACTGCGGCCGTCTAGGGCCGGAAGCGGGTGTGTGGTACCTCACACATCATGTATGCTCCTCTTTATTGACCGACCAATCGGTAAGTAAATCGGGGGAAGGCTGCCAGCCAGGCAGCCCGGTCAACCGTTCGGCCCCCGGGCCCCGCACCCTAGAACCACGGAGTTCGAATGTCCCAGGCAGTCAATGCCGCCCAGCCCGCTTCCGCGATGTCGCGTGAGGAACGTCGGGTTCTGGCTGGCACGCTCGTCGGAACCACCATCGAGTGGTACGACTTCTTCATCTACGCCCAGGCCGCCGGCGTCGTCCTCGGCCCGCTCTTCCTGGCGCCGGTCGCGAAGGAGAACCCGGGACTGTCCCAGGTGATCGCGTTCGCGACGATCGGCATCTCCTTCCTGTTCCGCCCGCTGGGCGCGATCGTCGCCGGCCACCTCGGCGATCGCCTCGGCCGCAAGAAGATGCTCGTGTTCACGCTGATCATGATGGGCCTGTCCACGTCGCTGATCGGCGTGCTGCCCACGTACGCCCAGGTCGGGGCGCTCGCCCCCGTCCTCCTCATCCTGCTGCGCGTGCTGCAGGGCTTCTCCGCGGGCGGCGAATGGGGCGGCGCGGCCCTGATGTCCGTCGAGCACGCACCGAAGAACAAGCGCGGCTATTTCGGCGCGTACCCGCAGATCGGCGTGCCGATCGGCATGATCCTGGCGACCTTCACCCTGTGGCTGCTGACCACGGTCATGGGCCCGGCGTTCACCGACTGGGGCTGGCGCCTGCCGTTCCTGTTCTCGATCGTGCTGATCGTGGTCGGCTACATGATCCGCCGCGCGGTGGAGGAGAGCCCGGTCTTCAAGCAGCTCCAGGAGCGGCAGAAGGAGTCCTCGGCCCCGCTGGGCCAGCTCTTCCGCCACAACTGGAAGGAAGTCATCCTCACCGCGGTCATCTTCATCGCCAACAACGCCGCCGGGTACCTGCTCATCGCGTACTTCGCGACCTATGCGGTCAAGGTCCTGAAGATGGACCAGCCCACGGTCCTGCTGGCCACCACCCTCGCGTCGTTCGGATGGCTCGTCTTCACCCTCTGGGGTGGGATCATCTCGGACAGGCTGGGCCGCGTCCGCACCTTCCAGATCGGCTACGCGTTCCTCGCCCTGTGGGCGGTGCCGATGTGGTTCCTGATCGACACCAAGAACATCGTCTGGTACTTCGTGGCCATCTTCGTCATGACGATCGGCCTGGGCCTGTCCTACGGCCCGCAGTCGGCCCTCTACGCCGAGATGTTCCCGGCCAGGGTCCGCTACTCCGGAGTCTCGATCGGCTACGCCCTCGGCGCGATCCTCGGCGGTGCGTTCGCCCCCATGATCGCGGAGATGCTCATGAACGAGTTCAAGATGTCGTGGACGATCGGCGTCTACATCGCGATCGCCGCGGTCATCTCGCTGATCGGCGTCTCCCTGGTCAAGGAGACCAAGGGGGTCGACCTCCACGTTGCCGATGCCCACGCGGAGTACATCAGCGAGCACCCGGACGCGGTGCGCTGACAGCCCAGAGCTAAGGACGCACGACGGCGGGTCCACCCCTTCTGGGGTGGGCCCGCCGTTGCGCTGTGGCGGGGGAGCAAGCGTGGTGGGGACAGTGCCGCGTTCCATGCGCTGGCCGTCAAGGGGCGTGCGCTCAGCGCGCGGACCCGGCGTGGGGGACTGCGGGACAGTGGGTCCATGACACACACGACCGGCAGATGGGCCGCCGCGGCGGCGACGGCAGGCGGCGCGGCGCACCTCGCCATGGTCCCGGCGGGCGGCTGGATGGCTGTGCTCGGGCTCGCCATGGCGGCCGCGTGCCTGCCGTGCGCGTGGCACCTCTGGCGCCGGCCCAGCGTGCGGGCCGCCCGTGCAGTGATCGGGATGTCGCTGGCCATGGTCGCCGTCCACGCGGCCCTCGTCCTCAGTGCGGTGGGTGCCATGGGTGCGATGGGTGCCATGGGCGGCGGAGCCGCCGGCGCACACTCCCATGGCGTCCACGAGATCACGGCCGCCGGCGCAGACGACGGACACATCGCCGTGATGCTCGTCGTCATCGCGATCGAGCTCGTCACCGCACTGGCCTCCGCCGCGTGGGTGGGCAGGCAGCGGACGGCGCGTGCCGCCGTCGTGCGCGCCTGAGGGGTTCGCCACACGGGAGGCCAGCAAGGCTGTCAGCGGCGGTAGGGTGTGCCGGTGAGCACCGCCCTGAACCCGTCCGACGGCACCGAGATCTCCTACGACGCCGCGGGGGAGGGGCCCGCGGTCGTCCTGCTGCACGGCTCGGCCCTCTCGAAGGCGATCTGGCGCGGGCTCGGCTATGTCGGTGCGCTCGAGGGATTCCGGGTGGTGCGGATCGACCTGCGCGGACACGGGCGCAGCGGCAAGCCCGAGCACGCCGAGGCGTACCGCATGTCCCGCCACATCGGGGATGTCCTCGCCGTGCTCGACGCGGAGGGCATCGAGACGGCACACGCCGTGGGATACTCGCTCGGCTCGCGCGTCGCCTTCTCACTCGCGGCCACCGCCCAGGACCGCACCAGGTCCCTCACCGCACTCGGCGGGACCTACCGGCCCCAGCACGGGGAAGTCGCGAAGGTGTTCTTCCCCGGGTACCTTCAGGCCCTGCAGTCCGGCCGGATCGAGGCGTTCGTCGAGGGGCTCGACGCCGCCGGGAAGAACGTGGACCCGGCCACGCGCCAGGCCTTCCTCGCCAACGACCCCGCAGCGCTCGCGGCCTGCTTCACGGGCACCGAGGAGGATCCGGGGCTGCCCGAGGCCGTCGTCGCCCAGCTGACCCTCCCCGCTCTCCTGATGGCCGGCACTCGCGACCCGCAGCGCCTTGCGGACTCGCGCAGGGCCGCCGAGCTCATGCCGAACGCGCGGTTCGTGGAACTGCCCGGCCGCACGCACGCGGGCACGCTCGCCCCCGCTGGGCCGATCCTGGACGAGCTCGTGCCATTCCTGCGCACCGCGTCGTAGGACCTCGCGCGCCTACAGCCCCTCGACACGCTCCGCCCAGGCGTCCGGCCCGCCGAGCCGGAGCGCCCCGGTCGTCCACGCGGCCATACGCGCGTAGGCCCGGCGCCTTACGGGCGCAGATGACAGGAAGACATCGTGGACGGCGCCCGGCACGCGCACAATCGTGACGTTCTCACCGAGTGAGAGGGCCCGGTGCGCGACCGTGTCGACGTTGATCGCGACATCGGCCGACGCCGCATCGTCCCGCCACCGGGCCGCCAGGTAGCTGCGGTCCGAGAGGAGCACGAGGACCGGCAGGTCGAGGTCGAGGCCACGCGCAACCCGCTCCTGGCCGGCGAACACGGCGGCGAGGAGGGCCGGCGGCAGGGCAAAGGCCTTCGCGGGCCGCCATGCCGCGTTGTACGTCCACTCGCCGCCGAGCTCCGCCGAGACGGTGCGGGCGTAGTTGCCCGAGTCGACCTCAGGGAGGGCCCTCTTCGGGAGCAGCCGGGCGCGGGCCTCGAGCAGGGGCGTCATGGCACGGCGTGCGATCTCCGACGCCTGGAACTCGAGCCACGGGCTGTTCAGCACGAGCGCGTCCACGGCTCCTGGGTGGCGGGCGGCCCACAGGCTCAGCACGAGCCCGCCCGTGGAATGTCCGAGCAGGAGCAGGCGGCGACGGCCCGTGCCCAAGGGGGCAGCGCCGTCGTTCGCCGCGCCGCCCGGCCCCACGCCGTGTCCCATCACGGCCAGCGCCGCCGCGATGTCGGGGTCGAAGTCGGCGAGGTCCCTCGCGTCGCCAGGGACCTGCCCCGGGCGCAGGCTGCGGCCGAAGGTGTGGAGGTCCAGCGCGTAGAACCGGGCGCCGGCTCGATGCCAGAACTCGGCGAGCGGGCGCTGGAAGAAGTAGTCGCTCCAGCCATGGACGTACAGCACGTCGGTGCCGACGGCGGGACGGCGCCACCACCGGCGCGACGTCCCGCGGTACCGCACGACCGTGGCCGGCGCGCCGCCGTCGGGCTCGACCGTGAGCTGCTCGAACCCGTCGCCGAGCACGTCCGGCACCCATCCGCCGGCGTCGCGCCCCCGCTTCCCCGTCATGGGGACGATGCTAGCGGCCGCCCGCGCGGTACGCCGTGGGCGGCTCCCCGTACGCCGCACGGAAGATCCGGCTGAAGTGCGCCGAATCGGTCAGGCCCCAGCGCGAGGCGATTGCCGTGACGGGACGGTCCGCAAGGACTGGATCGCGCAGGTCGCGGCGGCACCGTTCGAGCCGGCGCTCGCGGATCGACGCCGAGACCGTGGTTCCGAGCTCACGGAACAGGTCGTGGAGGTGGCGGGTCGAGATGAAGTGGGCCGCGGCGATCGCGCCCGGTGCGAGGTCCGGATCGGGCAGGTGGGCCTCGACGTAGTCATGGATCCGGGCCAGCAGCATCTGGTGCGGGTCCCGGGAGACGGCCGACCGGGCGTCGAGCTCGCCGTTGAACAGCGTGGTGACGAGATCCAGCGCGTTGTTGACGAGCCGGGCTCCGTTGGGCCCCGCGATGGTCTCGAGGTTCTCCGAGAGCCGCACGAGGAACGGGGCCACGAGCCCGCCGAGGCCGTCAGTGCCGCTGATGCCTGTCGCGGTCACCTGGGCCATCGCGTCGGCCGGGAGGTCCAGGGCACTGTGCGGGAACATGAGCACGAGCGAGCGGAAGTCGCCGTCGAACGCGAGCGTGTACGGCCGGTCCGTCGAGTAGACCGCGAGGTTGCCCGGGGTCAGCACGGCCTCGCGGCCGTCCTGCATCAGCAGGCCCGTGCCGGCGAGCTGGATGCTGAGCTTGAAGTACTTCCGCTCCGATGCGGCGACCAGCTCGGGCGTGCGCAGCACCGTGTGCCTGCCCGCGGCCACCTCGATCATGCTGAGGTCCTCCGCGGCGAGGTGCGTGCCTCTCATCGTTCCCTCGAAGGACCCGCGGTGGTCGGCCTCCACCGCAAGCGGCACGAAAGAGGCCGAGACGGCGCGGCGCCACGAATCGAAGTCGCGCGCCACGGTGACGTCCAGGCCCGCGGGCGCGGCCGCAGGCCGTGCCGGCACCGTGGGGCGGGGTGTCAGGAGCGCGCTCATGCGGCCGCACCTACGAGCACGGCGTCGAGGAGCAGGTCGAGCTGTGCGACGAGCTGATGCGGGTCGTGGACGACGGGGGAGAGGATCGCGGTGATCTGCGCGCCGAGGACGAGGTCCATGATGGCTCCGACCGCCGCGCCCATCCCGCCGGGGCCCGGACGGTCCTCGAGGCCGGACGCGGCCAGGAACCCGGCGATGGCAGTCCGCCACTGGTCCATGGAGCGCTCGTGCAGTGCCGCCTTGGCCGGATCGCGCACTGCCTTGTTCCAGAACGCGATCGCGACGCGGGCCTCGGCGAGGCGATCCTCGTCGAGAGGGAGGATCTCGTGGCAGTACGCGCGCAGGGCGTCGCGCCCGGTCAGGCCCGCCGTGGCCTCCTCCATGCGCCGGTTGGTCTGGTCGAAGATGTGCTCGAAGGCGAAGTCGAGGAGGCGGTCCTTCGAGTCGAAGTAGGGCTTGAGGGCGCCATTGGTGAAGCCTGCCGCAGCGGCGATCTCCCGCATCGTCGCGGCGTCGAGGCCCCGCTCGGCGATGATGCGCCACGTCGCGTCGACGAGCTCGAGCCGCCTCTGGTGGTGGTCGACGATCTTCGGCACCGGGACTCCGATCTCTTTTTTCTACGCCTGTTGTGATTCAGCTTACAGGCGGTTATTCTCTACGTCCATAGAATAAAAACCTGGCCGACCAATGGAGGACCGCCATGACCGCTGAGACCGCGACCCACGAGCACGCCTGCCACGAGCCCCAGGACGCCGCGACCGCGGCGGCGACGTCAGGGCATCCCGATGCCCGGTTCGCGCTCGCGACCGCCGAGGAGATCACGGCCGTCCGCGCCATCCTCGCGGGTGCCGGCCTGTGGACCGAGACCACCCGCATCGCCTATCTCGGCCTCGTCGATCCGCCGCGCGGCTCGCGCCCCGCGGCGGGAGGCGAGCAGACCGGCGTCGTGCTCCCCGAGGTGGACCGAAGGTTCCGCGTGTTCCTGCACGACGTCGCGGGCGCGGCCCCGCACGACGTCACCGTCTCGGTGACGCGCGGCGAGGTGGACACCGACGTCGAGCTCGACACTTCCGTGACCGGCGAACTTCCCGTGCTCGAGGAGGAGTTCGAGGCGGTGGAGCAGATCCTCAATGCCGATGAGCGCTGGCTCGATGCGCTCGCTGCCCGCGGCCTCGACCCGGCGACCGTCCGCGTGGCCCCGCTGTCCGCCGGCGTCTTCGAGTACCCCGAGGAGAAGGGCCGCCGGATCCTCCGCGGCCTCGCGTTCGTGCAGGAGCACGCAACGGACAGCCCGTGGGCGCATCCGGTCGACGGGCTGGTCGCGTACATCGACGTGGTCAACCGCTCCGTGGACCAGGTCCTCGACTTCGGCATGGTCCCCGTGCCGGCCGAGCACGGCAACTTCACCGATCCCGAGCTCACCGGGGAGATCAGGACGAGCCAGAAGCCGATCGAGATCACCCAGCCCGAGGGCCCCAGCTTCACGGTCGCGGGCGGCAACCACGTCGAGTGGGAGCGCTGGAGCCTCGACGTCGGGTTCGACGTGCGCGAGGGCCTCGTGCTGCACAACATCTCGTTCGACGACGTCAAGCCTGACGGCACCACGCGCCGCCGCCGCATCCTCGACCGGGCGTCGATCGCCGAGATGGTGGTCCCGTACGGAGACCCCTCCCCGGTGCGCTCGTGGCAGAACTACTTCGACACGGGCGAGTACCTCGTGGGCCAGTACGCCAACTCCCTCGAGCTCGGCTGCGACTGCCTGGGCGAGATCACCTACCTGAGCCCGGTGGTGAGCGACGCGTTCGGCAACCCGCGCACCATCACGAACGGCATCTGCATGCACGAGGAGGACTGGTCCATCCTCTCGAAGCACTCCGACCTGTGGACCGGGATCAGCTACGTGCGGCGCAACCGGCGCCTCGTGATCAGCTTCTTCACCACGATCGGCAACTACGACTACGGCTTCTACTGGTACCTCTACCTCGACGGCACGATCGAGTTCGAGGCCAAGGCCACCGGGATCGTCTTCACGAGCGCCCAGCCGTCCAAGGACTACCCGTACTCGTCCGAGATGGCCCCGGGCCTCGGCGCGCCGTTCCACCAGCACCTCTTCAGCGCGCGCCTCGACTTCGCGCTCGACGGCGGCCCCAACCGCGTCGAGGAGGAGGACGCCGTGCGCGTTCCGATGGGCCCGGGCAACGAGCGCGGCAACGCGTTCACCCGCAGGCGCACGGTGATCGCGCGCGAGTCCGAGGCAGCCCGGGAGAACAACACGGCGGCCGGCCGCTCGTGGGTCGTCTCCAACCCCGAGTCCCTCAACCGGCTCGGCGATCCCGTCGCGTACAAGATCCATGCCCAGGGCATGCCCACGCTCCTGGCGGACCCGGGCTCGTCCGTCGCGGCGCGCGCCGCGTTCGCGACGAAGGCCCTCTGGGTGACTCGCTACGACGAGTCCGAGCGCTACCCGACCGGGGACTTCGTCAACCAGCACCCCGGCGGCGCCGGCCTGCCGGCCTTCCAGAGCCAGGACCGCGACCTCGACGGCACCGACCTCGTCGTGTGGCACACGTTCGGCCTGACCCACTTCCCGCGGCCCGAGGACTGGCCCATGATGCCCGTGGACCACGTGGGCTTCAAGATCCGCCCCGAGGGCTTCTTCGACCGCAGCCCGGTCCTCGACGTCCCGGCCCCCGCGGCGGGCGGGCACTGCCACATGTAGCGCACGGCTCATGCGCACGACGGCGCGCGCTCACCCGAGCGGTGAGCGCGCGCCGTCGTGCATCACCCCCCGGACGACCTGCCGCGCTCCGGAGGACAACAAGCGTTCGCTGTGCGACAAGTCACAGCACGCGCTGCGGCGGCATGCTGAATCAGCATCGCCGCACCCCCAGCCCACCCCGACATACTTGGAGGACCCATGAGCACCTCGACGAGCTCGCAGCGCAGAGTGAAGGAGGCAGCAGTGGCCCAGGCCACCGCCCACGGGCGCGTGCGCCGCCTCGGGGTCGCGTCCGTGACCCTCATGATCATCGCGGCCTCGGCGCCGCTGACCGTTCTGGCCGGAGGCGTGACGACGACGTTCGCCGTGACCGGGATCCTGGGCGTTCCGCTCTCCTATCTCATCCTCGGCGCCATCCTGGCCGTCTTCGCGGTCGGCTACGCCGCGATGAGCCGCCACGTGACCAACGCCGGCGCGTTCTACGCCTACGTCTCCCAGGGCATCTCCCGGCCAGCTGGCGTGGGCGCGTCCCTCACCGCCCTCATGGCCTACAACCTCATGCAGGTGGGCATCTACGGGATCTTCGGCTTCACCGTCTCCTCGCTCCTGTCCGAGCGGTTCGGGATCGACGTGCCGTGGTGGGCTCCCATCCTCGTCTGCATCGCCGTCGTCGCGCTCCTCGGTGTGAACCGCGTGGATCTCTCCGCTAAGGTCCTCGGCGTCCTCGTGGCCCTGGAATTCCTCGTGGTGATCGTGTACGACGTCGCCTCGTTCGCCGTCGCCCCCGAGGGCGTCACCGCCGCGCCGCTCGAGCCGTCGAGCCTCTTCGTGCCCGGCATCGGCGCCGTGCTCTCCTTCGGCATCGCGGCCTTCATGGGCTTCGAGTCCGCGGCCATCTACGGCGAGGAGGCCAAGGAGCCGCACCGGACCATCCCGCGCGCCACGTACACCGCTGTGGGCATCATCGCCGTCTTCTACGCGGTGTCCGCATGGGCCATGGCCGTGGGCACGGGCCCCTCGCAGCTGTTCGACGCGGCGGGGCAGCAGGGGCCGGACCTCGTCTTCACGTTCCTCGGCACCCACGTGGGGCAGATCGCGGCGGACATCGCCCAGGTCCTGTTCATCACGAGCCTCTTCGCCGCGCTCGTGAGCTTCCACAACGCCGTGGCCCGGTACTTCTTCTCCCTCGGCCGCGAGCGGGTCCTGCCGGGCTGGCTCGAGGCCACGAGCCACCACGGCGCTCCCAAGGCCGGATCCCTCGTGCAGACCGGCATCGCAGTCCTCGTCACCATCGGCTTCGCGATCGCGGGGAACGGCTCGGAACTTGGCCCGCTCTACCCGGTCCTGACGATGTTCACGTGGCTCACGAACGCGGGCGCCATGGGCCTCGTGTTGCTCATGGCCATCGTCTCCGTCGCCGTCATCGGGTTCTTCCGGCGCCGCCGGAACCTCGGAGTCGGCGCCTGGACCGCCGTCGTGGCGCCGGCCATCGGGGCCGTGGCGCTCGCCGTCGTGTTCGCCCTCATCGTGGCGAACTTCGACGTCCTGCTCGGCCTGACCGAGCCCAGCGTCCTGAGCTGGGTGCTCCCGGCGATCGTCGTGGTCCCCGGCGTCCTGGGCATCTTCTGGGCGCTGCGGCTCCGCCGCACTCACCCCGCGCTGTACGCCCGGATCGGCCACGGCGAGGAGGGCGCGAAGGCGCACCACCTCGGCGAGGACGACTGAGGAACCCCTCTGCCCGTTCGTCGTCGCTCGCCCGTCTGTGCCGTCGCGTCCTACCGTGGGATGTGACGGCACAGTCGTGTGCAGGACCGGGATCGGGGCGATGTGAAGGGAGGAACGCCATGGCCGGTGGCCGACGCGAGGACGAGCTCCGGCGCCGCCTCGAGCGCGCCGCCGAGCTGCGGGCGGGCGGCCTAGCCCACTCCCAGGAGGAAGCCGAGGAGCTCGCACGCGAAGAGGAGCTCAACCGGAAGCGCCGGGAGGTCGATACCGCCCGCCGCGCCGACTACCTCATCCGCGACGCGATGGCCCGCGGCGAGTTCGACCACCTGAAGTACGCGGGCAAGCCCATCCCGAACCTCGACAACGTCAACGACCCGGACTGGTGGATCAAGGGCCTCATCGAGCGCGAGCAGCTCACGGGGCTCGGGCCCGAGGCCCTCGTCCTGCGCGTCGAGGACGCCCGGCTCCCTGAGACCCTGGACGACCTGTACACGGAGAAGCAGGTCCGCGACGCGCTCGAATCGTTCAACCGCCGCGTCATCGAAGCCAGACGGCAGCTCCTGGGTGGCCCGCCGGTCGTGACGAAGCTGCGTGATGTCGAGGCCGAGGTCGCGGCATGGCACGATCGCCGTGCGGCCGCTGAGGCTTCCCGCGCCGAGGGGGAGGCGCACGACGACGCCACGCGGCCGCCGTCGTTCTGGCGCCGTTGGTTCCGGCGCCAGACCGGAGCCTGAGCCCTGACCGTGCCTTCACGCACAACTCGGGCCCCATTCGGGCAAGACGCGCTTGAAAGGGGCCGCGAGTTGTGTCTGGGGGCACAGCGGAGCGGAGCCGAAACCCGACCGGATTTCGGCTCCGCTGTGTTCAACCACCGTCGGCGGCGAGGTCAGTAGCTCGCCGGCCGCTCGCCATCGTCCGCCGTGTCACTCGCGGGCGCGAAGCGGGAGGCGAGCTCCTCGCTCGAGCGGGCGAGGATGGAAACGTCGGCGCCGACGAGCACGAACCGCGCGCCGTGCTCGATGTAGTGCCGCGCGGTCGCCTCGACGAACGCGTTCACGCCCGCCGGCTTCCCGGCCTTCTGGGCGGCGTCGATGCAGCGCTCGACGGCGGCGCGCACCTCGGGATGCTCCTGCTGGCCCAGCAGTCCCATCGAGGCGGCGAGGTCGGACGGTCCGATGAAGATCCCGTCCACGCCGTCCACGGCGAGGATCTCCTCGACATTGCCCACGGCCTCGCCCGTCTCGATCTGCACCGTGAGTGAGATGGTCTCGTCCGCGCGGGCCAGGTAGTCGGGGATGCGGTTCCACCGGGCCGCGCGGGCAAGCGCAGAGCCGACGCCGCGGACGCCGTGAGGCGGGTACCGCACCGCCGCGACGGCGGCGCGGGCCTGCTCCGCATCGTTGACCATCGGGATGAGGAGGTTCTGCGCCCCAAGGTCGAGGTACTGCTTGATGAGCACCGTGTCGTTCCACGGCAGCCGCACCATGGGCAGCACGTCGTAGCCGTGCACGGCGTGCAGCTGGGCAAGGACCGACTCGAGCGAGTTCGGGCTGTGCTCGGCATCGATCAGGAGCCACTGCGCGCCGGACCCTGCCATGATCTCGGCGACGAGCGGGCTCCCTGAGCAGACCCACAGGCCGATCTGCGCGGCCGGGCCATCGGGGCCCGCGGCCTGGGCGGCCGCGGCGAGGGCGTGGCGGAACGTCCGCTCGGGCTCTAGACGAAACGGCATGTCACCGTCCCCAGGGGTCCGTAGTCCGCGTACACCGTGTCGCCCTCGTACACCCACATGGGCCGCGTGAACGAGCCCGCCAGGATGATGTCTCCCGCGCGCAGGTCCTGCCCGTGCTGGGCGAGCTTGTCCGCGAGCCACGCCACGCCCGTCGCCGGGTGGTTGAGGACGCCGGCCGCGACGCCTGTCTCGACGATCTCCTGGTTGCGGTAGAGCAGCGACGAGACCCAGCGGAGGTCGACGTCGTGCGGCCGCACCGGGCGTCCGCCCACCACCATGGCGCCCAAAGCCGCGTTGTCCGAGATGGTGTCCACGATCGTGCGGCCCTCCATCTCGATCCTCGAGTCGAGGATCTCGAGGGCGGGCACCACGTAGTCCGTCGCGTCGAGCACATCGAACAGGGTGACGCCGGGGCCCTTGAGGTCACGGCCGAGCTTGAAGGCGAGCTCGACCTCGATGCGCGGATGCGTGTAGCGCTTCCACTCCACGACCGCGCCGTTCTCCAGCACCTGGTCGTCGAAGATGACGCCGTAGTCCGGCTCGGTGATGCCCGTGGCCGCCTGCATGGCCTTGGACGTCAGGCCGATCTTGCGTCCGGCGACCCGCCGTCCTTCCGCCTCGAGCCGGCTGGCCCAGAGCTTCTGGACGGCGTAGGAGTCTTCGACGTCCATGCTCTCGTAGCGCGTGTGGAGGAGCGGGACGGGCGTGCGCGTCCGTCCCGCCTCCACGAGCTCATCGGCGATTGCCGCGATGGTCTCTTCGTTCAGCATGGCTTAGAGCTGGTTGCCGATCTTGAAGCCCTTCGAGGCCTGGCCGTGGTACGAGCCGTTCTCGTCGTCCGCGCGGGTGTAGGAGAACCCGTCGGCGCCGATCGTCACGTCCATCTCAGAGGACTCGGTGCGCTCGACGACGGGCTGCGGGTTGCCGTCGAGGTCGAGGACGAGCGAGGCCTCGGTGTACCACGACGGGACGACCGGGTTGCCCCACCAGTCGCGGCGCTGGTTGTCGTGGACGTCCCACGTGACGACGGGGTTGTCCGGGTCGCCCGTGTAGTAGTCCTGCGTGTAGATCTCGACGCGGTGGCCGTCCGGGTCGCGGAGGTAGAGGTAGAACGCGTTGGAGACACCATGGCGGCCCGGCCCACGCTCGATCGCGTCGGACATGCGCAGCGCGCCGAGCTTGTCGCAGATCGCGAGGATGTTGTGCTTCTCGTGGGTCGAGAACGCGACATGGTGCATGCGCGGGCCGTTGCCGCCGGTCATCGCGGTGTCGTGGACGGTCGGCTTGCGGCGCATCCACGCGGCGTAGACCGTGCCCTCCTCGTCCTGGATGTCCTCCGTGACGCGGAAGCCGAGGTCCTGCATGAACTTCGTGGCGCGCGGCACGTCCGGGGTGACCTGGTTGAAGTGGTCGAGGCGGACGAGGGCCCCCGGCGTGTAGAGGTCGTAGCGCCACGCGAGGCGCTCGACGTGCTCCACGTCGTGGAAGAACTCGTACGGGAAGCCCAGCGGGTCGGTGACCCGCACCGAATCGCCGATGCCCTTCGTGAAGCCCTCCTTGCGGCGCTCCACGCGGCAGCCGAGCTCGGTGTAGAACGCCACGGCCTTCTCGAGGTCCTCCGGCGTGCGGACGCGGTAGGAGAACGCGGCGACGGCGGCGACAGGGCCCTGGCGCAGCACGAGGTTGTGGTGGATGAACTCCTCGAGCGAGCGCAGGTAGACGGCGTTCTCGTCCTCCTCGGTCACGGTGAGGCCGAGCACGTCGACGTAGAAGTCGCGCGAGCGCTTGAGGTCGGTCACCACGAGCTCCATGTACGCGCAGCGCAGGATGTCCGGGGCGGGCACCGACGGCGTCGGGACCGGGTTGTCGGTGCGGATGGGGGCCTCCTGCGACACGTAGAACCCGGAGGAGGTGAGGGTCATGTCTTCACGGTTGGTCATGGCAGCGTCCTTGCTTTCCTGGTACGGGGGTGGATGGCGGCGGGGATCAGCGGGGATCCGGGTCGTCGAGGTCGGTCGGAGTGTTGATTTCCGCGTTGGCGTCCGCGGCCGGATCCTGCTTGCCGAACGTCGGGTTGTGCACCTTGCCGAGGGTGATGTGCACGGCCTGCTGGTCCGTGTAGAAGTCGATCGAGCGGTAGCCGCCCTCGTGGCCCAGGCCCGAGGCCTTCACACCGCCGAACGGGGTGCGCAGGTCGCGGACGTTGTTCGAGTTGAGCCACACCATGCCGGCCTCGACGGACTGCGCGAAGTTGTGTGCGCGCTTGAGGTCCGAGGTCCACACGTAGGCGGCCAGGCCGTACTTCGTGTTGTTGGCGAGCTCGAGGGCCTCCTCGTCCGAGTCGAACGGCGTGATCGCCACGACCGGGCCGAAGATCTCCTCCTGGAAGATCCGTGCATCTGGCTTGACGTCCGCGAACACGGTCGGGGCGACGAAATTGCCGAACTCGAAGCCCTCAGGCTGCCCGCCGCCGGCTACGAGGCGGCCCTCGTTCTTGCCGATCTCGACGTAGCCCATGACCTTCTCAAAGTGCTCCGGGTGGACCAGCGAGCCCACCTCGGTGGCCGGGTCGTGCGGGTAGCCGACCTTGACGCGCTTGGCCTGGGCGGCGTAGCGCTCCACGAACTCGTCGTAGATGTCCCGCTGGACCAGGATGCGCGAGCCGGCGGTGCAGCGCTCGCCGTTGAGGGAGAAGACGCCGAAGATCGTGGCGTCGATGGCCGCGTCCAGATCGGCATCGGCGAAGACGATCGCGGGGCTCTTGCCGCCCAGCTCCATCGAGAGGCCCTTGAGGTAGGGGGCGGCGTTGCCGAAGATGATCTGGCCCGTGCGGCTCTCGCCCGTGAACGAGATGAGCGGCACGTCGGGATGCTTCACGAGCGCGTCGCCGGCGTCCTCGCCGAGTCCGTTGACGAGGTTGAAGACGCCCTGGGGGAGGCCGGCCTCCTCGAAGATCCCGGCCCACAACGAGGCCGAGAGCGGGGTGAACTCGGCGGGCTTGAGCACCACGGTGTTGCCCGTGGCGAGCGCGGGGCCGAGCTTCCAGGACTCGAGCATGAACGGCGTGTTCCACGGCGTGATGAGGCCGGCGACGCCGATGGGCTTGCGGTTGACGTAGTTGATCTGGCGGCCCGGCACCTTGAACGTGTCATCCGCCTGGGCCACGATCAGGTCCGCGAAGAAGCGGAAGTTCTCAGCGGCGCGGCGGGCCTGGCCGAGGGCCTGCGTGATGGGCAGGCCGGAGTCGAAGGACTCGAGCTCGGCGAGTCGTGCGTCACGGGACTCCACGATGTCCGCGATCTTGTGGAGCACGCGGGAGCGCTCGCGGGGGAGCATCTTCGGCCAAGGGCCCTCCTCGAAGGCGCGCTTCGCGGCCGCCACGGCGAGCTCGATGTCCGCCTTCTTGCCGGCGGCGGCCTTGACGTAGACCTCGTTGGAGACGGGCTCGAGGACGTCGAACGTGTCGCCGTCCACCGAGTCGACGAACTTGCCGTCGATGTAGTGCTGGATCCGGGTGGGGAGGTCCTGGGGGACCGGATGGCTGCTCATGCGAGGAATCCTTCCGCTGGTGTGCAGGTGAGTATGTGGACTGTGGGGGTGGACAGGTCAGAGGGTCGGGAACCCGGGGTTCTCGCCGGTGTGGGCGAGGTAGGCCTCGAGGGTGGCCGAGCGGTGGCGCCGCGCGGCGAGCTCGATCTCGCCCGTGGGCGCGCCGGTCTCGATGAGCGACAGGAGGGCCTCGTGCTCCTCGATCGACTCGGTGGCGCGCTCAGGGACGTAGCTGAACGTCGAGCCGCGGAGGGCCTTGAGCCGGTTCCAGCCGCGGTGCACGAGGTCGAGGATGTGCGGGTTCGGGCAGTGCTCGAACAGGACGGAGTGGAACTCGCGGTTGAGGGCCGTGAACACCACCGGATCGAAGTGGAGCGGGTCGGGGGCCAGGAACACGCGCATGCGCTCGTTGACCTCGCGGGCCGCGGCGATGTCCTCCGCCGTGATCGACGGCGCGGACAGTGCGGTCGCGGCGCCCTCCACGAGGCTGAGCGTCTGCATCGTGTACAGGTACTCTGTCGGGTCAATCCCGGCGACCGTGGCCCCCACGTTCTTCTCGAACGTGACGAGGCCCTCGGCCTCGAGCCGCCGCACCGCCTCGCGGACCGGGACCACGGACACATCGAGCTTGTCCGCGACCTGGGAGAGGACGAGGCGGGCGCCGGGCTCGAGCGCTCCGGTGACGATCTGCTCGTGGAGCCACTCGTACGCGAGCTCGGACTTGCTCGCGCTGCGCTCGCCCGGCGGGGCGGAGACTCCATGGGCCGCGGTACTCACGGCCTGTGGGCTCCCTGCTGCGGGGCAGCCTGATCCGACTGGGCGTGCCCGGCGAGGTACGCCTCGTACTTCGCCTTCCACTCGGCGTTCATCGGGAAGAGTCCGTCCACCGGGTGGCCCTCGGTGACGCGGTCCGCGACCCAGGCCTCCATGCGCTCCTGGACGACGGCGTCCTCCGCGACCTCCGCGACGAGCGCCGGCGGGATGACCACGAGGCCATCCTCGTCGCCCACGATCACGTCGCCGGGCACCACCGCCGCGCCTCCGCACGCGATCGTGTCGTCGACGCTCCACGGGACGTGGCGTCGCCCGAGGACGGCGGGGTGCGGGTTGGCGCCCCACGCGGGGATGTCCATGCCGGAGACGGGGCCGAAGTCGCGGATGCCGCCGTCGGTGATAATGGCCGCGGCGCCGAGGACCTGGGCGCGGAGCGCGAGGACGTCGCCGAGGGTGCCCGTTCCCTTCTCCCCGCGGGCGTCCATGACGAGGATGTCGCCCGGGCGGAGCGAGTCGACCGCCCGCTTCTGGGCGTTGTATCCGCCGCCGAACTCTTTGAACAGGTCCTCGCGGGCCGGGATGTAGCGCAGGGTGCGGGCGGTGCCGACCACCTTGGCGCCCGGATGGGTGGGCGTGAGGCCCTCGATGTGGCAGTTCTGCATGCCGCGCTTGCGCAGCTGGACGCTCAGCGTCGCCGTGCCGACGCTCTTGAGCTTCTCGATGAGCTCGGGCGTCAGGACGCTCTTGGGGCGATCGTCTCCCGCAGCGGCAGGCTCCGTGGAGGACGACGGCGCGGCCTCGCCGGCCGCTGTGATCCCCGCCGCCTCGGCGGAGCCCCACGCGTCGATCCTGTCTGCATCTGTCAGTTTGGGCAGGGCGCCGAAGGGCTCGAGGACCAGCCCGGACTCGACCACCTTGTTGGCGAGGCGCCCGGTGGTGAGCATCGCGCCGTCGGCCGCTTCGCCGTCGACCTCCACCTCGACCACGTCGCCGGGCTGAGCCACGGTCGCGCCGGCCGGGGTGCCGGTGAGGATCACGTCCCCGGGCTCGAGGGTCATGAGGCGGGAGAGGTCCGCGATGAGCTGGGAGAACGGGAAGAAGAGGGTCGCGGTCGAGTCCTCCTGGATGAGCTTGCCGTTGATCCACATCCGGACCCGGAGGCCTGCGGGGTCGAGCTCCTGGGCGGGGAGGAGGACGGGGCCGATCGGGGCGATGCCGTCGCCGCCCTTGGAGCGGAGATTGGAGCCCTTGTCGGGCCAGCGGAGGTCCGCGAGGCCGGCGTCGTTCGCGGCGGTCACGTGGCTCACGTGCGCCCAGGCGTCCTCGGGGGACACGTTCCGGGCGGCAGCGCCGATGATAAGGGCCACCTCGCCCTCGACCGTGAGGAGCTCGACGCCCTTCGGCCGGGCGAGCTCGGCGCCGTCGAGCGCGAGCGACCTGCCGGGCTTGAGGAAGTACGAGGGCACGGCCGGGGTGCGGCCGCGCTGTGCAGCGCGGCTGGGGTAGTTGAGGTGGACGGCGATGACCTTGCCTGCGGCGCTGATGGTGTCCTGGCGCAGCTGGTCGTGCTGTTCTGCTCGCTCCACGGTTCCCTCTCCCTCGAGTTGCAGCCCCGTCAACCGGAACTGGATCGTATACGATCATCGTATACGATCCAGTGTGCCGTGGAACACCCATGGCGTCAACCCCAAAGACGCGGATCTGAAGGTCCTCTCCTGGGGGTCACCTTCTGACGCGAAGGTTCCGGTGGGGTGTGCTCGTTGGGTTATGAGGCGTGGTCGAGGGTGACGTTGTATCCGAGGGCCTGTAGCTGGTGGATGGCGCGGTTCTTGGCGCGGTCGGGGTGGTTGCGGGTGTAGTAGTCGGGGCCGGGGTCCTGGTAGAGGGTGCCGGTGGTGCCCATGTGCCAGATTGTGACCAGGAGCGTGTGCTCGAGTGCGACGATGGCCCTCATCGGGCCGCGGCGGGCGGCGATGCGGCGGTATTTGGCGTGGAGGTAGGTGCCGGGGTGGTTCGCGCAGACCATGGCGAAGATGCCCAGGGCTCCCAGGAGGTAGGGGTTGCCGGGGCGGGTGCGGGAGGACTTGACCCTGCCGGCGGATTCGTTGTTCCCCGGGGCGGTGCCGGCCCAGGAGGCCAGGTGCTCGGCGGTGGGGAAGCGGGACATGTCCGCGCCGGTCTCGGCGACGATGACGTCGGCGATCGTGGTGCTGATCCCCGGGATGGTGGTGATCAGGTCGTGGAAGCCGCGAAAGGGCTCCATGAGCGCCTCGATCTGTGCGGTGAGGGTCTCGATCGCGGCGGTGTGCTGGTCGATCAGGTCCAGGTGGATCCGGGCCAGGAAGGCGTGGTGGGCGGTGAACCGGCCGGTCAGGGCCTCGGTCAGGGCTGGGATCTTGGGCCTGAGGCTGGTCCTGGCCAGCTCCGCCATGGCCCCGGGGTCGGTGTTTCCGGTGATCAGGGCCTCGAGCATGGCCCGCCCGGAGACCCCGAGGATGTCCGTGGCGACGGAGGAGAGCTTGATCCCGGCGTCCTCCAGGAGCTTCTCCAGTCGCTGGGCCTCCCGGGCCCGGTCGCGGGTGATCGCGGTGCGGGTCCGGGTCAGGTCGCGCAGCTGGCGGATCGGGGCCGGGGGGACGAGCGAGGCCCGCACGAGCCCGTGCGCGCCGAGCTGGAGCGTGTCAAGTTGTTTGTGTGAGTGGTCGGTCTCCGGTTTGGTTCAGAGGTAGGGGTTGATGCGTTCGGGGTAGGCCAGGGCGAGCTGGGCCAGGGCCTGCTTCCAGTTCGTGGTGACCTGGCCTTGGACGAGGCGCCCGTCGGCCTTGCGCCGGTGTGCGGGCAGTCCGCGCTCCTTGGCCCGTTGGCGGGCGCGCTTGTCCTCGATGTTGCAGATCGCGAGCCAGAGCAGCTTCACGACCGCGTCGTCGGAGGGGAAGTGGCCGCGGTTCTTGATGACCTTGCGCAGCTGGTAGTTCAGCGACTCGATCGCGTTGGTGGTGTAGATGACCCGGCGCAGCATCGGCGGGAACGCCAGGAACGGGATGAACCGCTCCCAGGCGTCCTGGAACGCCCGGACCGTGTTGGGGTTCTTCTTCCCCAGCTCGGAGGCCGCGAACTCCTCAAGGGCCGCCTTCGCGGCGGCCTCGTTCGGGGCCTGATAGACCGTCTTGAGGGCCGCGGCGACGGCCTTGCGCTGGCCGTAGGCCACGAACCGCATCGAGGCCCGGATCAGGTGCACCACGCAGGTCTGCACCAGCGACTCGGGCCAGGTTGCCTCGATCGCCTCGGGGAAGCCGGTGAGCCCGTCGCAGCAGACGATGAGTACGTCCCGGACGCCGCGGTTGGCCAGCTCGGCGCATACCCCGGCCCAGAACTTCGCGCCCTCGGCGGCCTGGACCCAGATCCCGAGCACGTGCTTGATCCCGTCCATGTCCACCCCGACCGCGATGTGCGCGGCCTTGTTGCGCACGTGCGCCCCGTCGCGGACCTTGACCACGATCGCGTCCAGGTAGATGACCGGGTAGAAGGACTCCAGCGGCCGGCGCTGCCAGGCCAGGACCTCGTCCAGGACCTCGTCGGTGACCTTGGAGATCGTCTCGCGGCTGACCTCGGTGCCGACCGTGGAGACGAGGTGATGCTCGATGTCGCGCACCGTCATCCCGCCCGCGTACAGGGAGATGATCATGTCATCGAGCCCGGACAGGCGCCGGGCGCCCTTGGGCACGAGCATCGGTGTGAAGGTCCCGTCCCGGTCCCGCGGGACCGCGAGCTCCACGTCCCCGGCGATCGTGCCGACAGTCTTCGGGAACGAGCCGTTGCGCGAGTTCGGGAACAGCGCCGCGTCCGGGTCGCCCTTCTCGTACCCGAGGTGGTCCGACAGCTCGGCCTGCATCCCGCGCTCGAGGCCGGCCTTGATCAGCTGCTGGATCAGCCCGTCCCTGCCCTCGAGCTGGACCTGCCCGGCATCGATCATCGAGTACAGCTCATCCAGCGCCCCCGACGCCTCGAGCGCTTCCACGCCCTCACGCTGGGCCCTGCGGCGCTCCTGCCGCTCTTCCTTGCTGACCATGCTCATCAGTGTCTCGGCTTTCTGTCAGGGACACCGCCCTCACACAAACCATCTGACACCCTCCCGAGCTGGGCCAGCCAGGTCGCGTCGGCGACGTCGGTCTTCCTTCCCGGGACGTTCTTCACCTGCCGGGCGTTGACCAGCATGACCTCGACCCCGGGCAGGTCCTCGAGGAGGTAGTAGAACGGCTTCCAGTAGTCGCTGGTGGCCTCCATGACCACGCACGTGACCTGCTGCTGGGCGAGGTGTTCGCGCAGGGCCAGGATCTGACCGGTCATGGAGGACCATGTCGTGACCGTCTCGACGGCCTTGACGCGGCCCGTCCCGGCGATGCGGACGCAGACCTTCGCGTCCCGCTTGGAGATGTCGATTCCCGCGCACCTGGGATGGAGGAGTTCCATCGCCTGGCTCCTTTCCGATCGGAATGGCGTCCGCCGCGGGGAGGGCAGGAGAGATTCGGAAGTCTGACGCTCGGGCTCAAAGGCACCAATCCACGGTTCCCGCGGAGGCCCTCCGCCACCATGCTGGAGGACAGGCTCACCGGCACCACAGAAGGTTCGGGGTCGACCGCGACGGACACCCCCAGCATCCATCCCGCACACACACGGCGCAACCACCGGCCACGCACGAACCTTCGCGCACCACGGTGCGCCCCGCAGGCGGCGCCCCCATGCTGGAGGTCAGGTCCTAGGAGTCACATCCAGCAGGTCGACTCGCGGATACTCACACTGAGGTCAGATCCGACGGGTGGTGACCCGCAGGACCTGACTTCCAGAAGCTGACCCTCAGATGGCCCGGGTGAGGAACTCGATCGCGGCCTGCTTGAACGCACGGGCGGTGACCACGTTGACGTGGTTGCGTCCTGGGACAATGAGCACCTCGGCTGAGGGGGCGAGGCCCCGGAGCACCTCGAGCGCCGCAATCCGTTCGTCCCTCTCGCCCGAGACCATGAGCATGGGCTGGTGGGGCACGGCCTCGGCGGCCTCGAACGGCTCTTCCTTGATGCCCTCCACGAGGGAGAGGAGCGCGTACATGTCCGAGCCGGGGGAGGCCTGAGCCATGGTCACGAGGTTCGCCGTGGACGCGTCGGCGATCGGCGTCCCGTCCGCGAGGAACCGCTGTGCGGCAGGGAGGTCGAACTCCGCGAGGGGGTCGCGGCTGCTCGGGCCGCCCAGCACGAGGCGCCGCACGAGAGCGGGCTGCGTCGCCCCGAATTCCCACGCGAGCCGTGAGCCGAGCGAGTAGCCGACCACGTCGAGGCCGCTGCCCGGATGCGCGGCGGAGATCGGCCTCGCTCCCGCATCGGTCACGATCTGCAGCAGGTCTGCGCGGATCCGCCCGGGCGTGTACGAGTCGACGTCCTCGGGTGCCTGGCTCAGGCCGTGGCCGGGAAGGTCGACGGCGATCACCCGCCGCCCCGCCGCCGTGAGCGCCGAGATCCACCCGCTCTGCTCCCAGTTGAGGGCTACGGAGGAGGCGAACCCGTGAATGAGCAGGACGGGCGGGAGCGCCGCCGGGCTCTCGGGCTCGGCCACGACGACATTGAGCCCGGGGTCGGTCCCCTCGACCGTGTGGTGCGCGGGGGCGCCCGCGTGCTGCCCAGCCATCACGCTGATCACTCCTTGCATATTCAGTCGTCGTCGAGGTTCGCGGAGAGGCGCACCCGTCGCTTGGGAGTGCCCTCTGACGGGACGGTCCCCACGATACCCGCGGTCTCGTCCGCGACCTCGAAGACGATGAGCGGCTCGCCGACCTTGATCACCTCGCCCGGGGCGCCGTACACCTTCTTCACGACGCCGGCCTGCGGCGACGGGAGCTCGAGGGCGGACTTGGTCGTCTCTACCTCGACCATCGGCTGGTTGCGCTCGACCTGGTCGCCCTCGCCGACGAGCCACTCGAGGACTGTGGCCTCGATGAGGCCCTCGCCGAGGTCGGGGAGGGGGAAGGAGATCTCAGCCACGCTTGTACTCCAATACTCGCTGGATGCCGAACAGGATGCGGTCGATATTCGGGATGTACTCGTCCTCCAGGTCACCTGAGGGATACGGTACGTCGAAGCCGGTGACGCGCTCAACGGGCGCCTTGAGCGTCCCGAAGCACCGCTCGGTGATGAGCTGGGCCACCTCGGCGCCGAGGCCTGCGGTGAGCGGGGCCTCATGCACGACGACGGCGCGCCGCGTCTTCGCGACGGACGTCGCCAGGGTTTCGGCGTCGATTGGCTTGAGCCAGCGCAGGTCCACGACCTCGACGTCGATCCCGTCCTCTGCGGCCAGCTCGGCGACCTGGAGGCAGCGGGCCACCATGGCGCCCCAGGCGACGAGCGTGAGGTGGCGGCCGCTGCGGGCGACCCGCGCTCCGGTGACCGTGCCCGCATCAGGCGAGGCGCCGCCGTCGTGCGCTGCGCCGGTCGCGACGGCGCCTGCCGCGTCAGCCTCGGTGACGACGGGCCCCTTCTGCCAGTAGCGGGACTTGGGCTCCATGAAGATCACCGGATCGTTCATCCGCACGGCCGCCTTCAGGAGCGTGTAGCCCTGCTGAGGGTCCGCGGGGGAGACGACCTTGAGCCCGGGGACGTGCGCGAACACGGCTTCGAGGCTCTCGCCGTGGTGCTCCGGTGCCCGGATCCCGCCGAAGCTCGGGACACGCAGGGTCACCGGCATGGGGATCGTGCCGCGCGAGCGGTAGTTCATCCGGCCCAGCTGGGTGATGATCTGGTTCATCGCCGGGTAGGCGAAGCCGTCGAACTGCACTTCGGGAATGGGCCGGAAACCGGCCATCGCGAGGCCGACCGACATGCCCAGGATCCCGGATTCGGCCAGCGGCGTGTCGAAGACCCGCTGCGTGCCGTGGGCGGCTGCGAGGCCGCTCGTCACGCGGAAGACCCCGCCGAGGGTGCCGACGTCCTCCCCGAGGACCAGGACCTTCGGGTCCTCGGCGAGCAGTTCGTCGAGGGCGAGGTTGAGCGCGGTCTGGAGCGAGAGGGTGCGGGCCGCCGGTGGGGCGGTCCCCGGGGTCGTGGCCAGCGTCTCAGGCATGCTCGGACTCCTCACGCCAGTCGGATTCTTCTTTCCATCGCTTCTTCTGGCGCAGCAGCTCGTCGGTGGGCTCGGTGAAGACGAAGTCGAACATCTCGGCGCCGGGGCGCGGGCCCAGGGCGAGCACGCCGGCGCGGACGACCTCGGCCTCGCGGGCGGCGTCGGCGTCGAGCGCGTCGAGGGCACCGGCGTCGGCGATTCCGCGGTCGATGATCCGTTCGCGGAGGCGGGCCAGCGGGTCGGCGCCGCCGTCGGCGCGCTCCGCGTCGAGCGATCGGTAGCGGCCCGGGTCGTCGCTCGTGGCGTGCGGGCCGCGGCGGTACGTCATCGCCTCGATGATCACGGGGCCGTGGCCTGCGCGGGCGTGGGCGACGGCGCGACGGGTCGCCTCGAGCACCGCGGCCGCGTCGTTGCCGTCCACCTGCAGTGCGGGGATGGCGTAGCCGGCGCCGCGGGCCGCGACGCGGCCACCGGCCACCTGGCGCTCGGTCGGGACGGAGATCGCCCACCCGTTGTTCTGGACGAAGAACACCACCGGAGCCTTGAAGACCCCGGCGAAGTTCATGGCCTCATGGACGTCGCCCTGGCTCGAGGCGCCATCGCCGAGGTAGGTGATGGCGACATTGAGGCCGGCGGCCGGGCCAGTGGGAGCCGCGCCGGCCGTGCCGGTTCCGCCTGCCGCGAGCGTCTGGCCGTGGGCCCAGCCGACCGCGTGGAGCACCGAGCCGGCCACGACGGCCTGGATCGGGGCCACGTGCGTGGCCGCCGGGTCCCAGAGGCCGCCGTGCCACGTGGCCAGATGGGTGGACATGTACTGGACCATGTCCACGCCGGCCGCGCGGGCCACGCCCAGTTCGCGGTAGGTCGGGAAGATGAAGTCGCGCGAGGTGTCCATCGCGAGTGCCGAGCCGACCTGCGCCGCCTCCTGGCCGAGCTCGGGGGCATAGGCGGGGAGGATGCCCTGCCGCTGCCACGCGATGGCGGCCTGGTCGAGGTGGCGGACCGCGGTCATGAGCCGGTAGAGCTCGATGAGCTCGGTGTCCGTCACAACGGCGCCGACCGCGGCTGCCTCCGGGAGCTGGGGGATCGGCTTCCGGGGCACCCCGGCCAGGCCCGCGCGGCCCAGGGCGGCCGTCATGGTTGCTGAAGTCTGCATAGCAGGACCGTAGGTTCAGGGAACACTGTGCGCAATAGAGCCGCGATTTCACTAGGCATTTTGTGTCCACACGCCGCTCTGTGGCCTGCGTCACTGTGCACTGTGTGCAGTCCCACGGATGAGGCGCCGGACGAGGCAGGGCCCGGGCTCCCTAGCGGGTGGCCCGGGCCCTAGAGGGACCTCGGAGTGTCAGGCCTTGGTGGCCTCGGCCTGGGTGCCGAGCGAGCGGCGGCGGAGCCACGAGCCAAGGGCGATGACGGCAACGAGCGCAAACGTGCTCAGCAGCTGCACGCGGCTGTCCGCGCCGGTCAGCCCGACGGCGAAGATGGCGGCGAGCAGCACGACGCCGAGCCCGGAGAGCCAGGGGAAGCCGGACATCCGCAGGGGGAGCGGAGTGCCCTCCGCGTCCGCGCGGCGGCGCAGCACGATCTGGGAGACGAGGGCCGAGCCCCACACGATGAGGCAGGTCGAGCCGACGAAGTTCAGCAGGAGCGGGAGCACGTGGTCGGGGAAGAGCAGCTCGAGGACCGTGGCGATGAATCCGAACGCGACGGAGGAGGCGACGGCGATCGCGGGGACTCGGGCCTTGGTGAGGGCGGTGAGCACCCGCGGGGCCTCCCGGCGCTCGGCCAGCGAGAAGATCATGCGGGACGCGCCGTAGAGGTTCGCGTTGAGGGCCGAGAGCAGGGCGACGACGGCCACGAGCGTGATGACGGCCGCTGCGCCGGGCAGCCCGGCGATGTCCAGGACGCCCGCGAACGGGCTCTTGAGCTCGGGGGAGTCCGAGGGGATCACGGCGGCGATCACGAAGATCGAGCCGATGTAGAACACGAGGATGCGCCACACGACCGTGCGGACCGCCCGCGCCACGCTGCGCTCGGGGTCGCGGGTCTCGGCCGCGGCGACCGAGACGATCTCGGTGCCGCCGAACGCGAAGGCCACGACGAACAGGCCTGTCGCGATGCCGGCCATGCCGTGGGGGGCGAATCCGGCGTCGAACGCAAAGTGGTGCAGGCCCGGCGAGGCGACACCTGGAATCCAGCCGAGGAGGAGCGCGGCGCCGACGAGGAGGAACGCGACGATCGCCGCGACCTTGAGGAGGGCGAACCAGAACTCGAACTCGCCGAAGTTCCGCACGCCCGTGAGGTTGATGCCTGTGAAGACGGCCATGAAGACCAGGGCCATGAGCCACACCGGCAGGACTGGGAAGACCGTGGCCAGGAGGCCCGCCGCGCCGAGGGCCTCTGCCGCGATGACCACCACGAGCTGGCCCCACCAGAGCCAGCCGATGGTGGCGCCGGCAACGCCGCCGAGCGCCTTGCCCGTGTACACGGAGAATGCGCCGCTGTTCGGGTTGGCGGCGGCCATCTCGCCGAGCGCCCACATCACGATGATGATGAGCGTGCCCGCCACGAGGTAGGAGATGAGGACTGCCGGGCCGGCGGCCTGGATGCCGGCGCCGGAGCCGATGAAGAGGCCTGCGCCGATGGCGCTGCCGAGCCCCATCATCGTGAGCTGGCGCGGCGACATGGAGTGTCCCAGCCGCGGCCCCTGCGTCGTCGTCGACGCGGTGCCGGTGCTGTCTGACGTGTGCATAGCTGTCATTTCCGTCTTTCGGATGCTGCGGTGGCGGCGCGTTCGGGTGGGCGCTCCAGCCAGAGGACTCGATGACCATAGCGCCTTTGGAGCGCCGGTGTGTGGTCCACCTCACGGGCCTGTGCACGGTGTGCAGTATCCTTGCTGAGAGCGGCATTGCGGTTGGCACAGTGCGCAGTGCATGCGCGGAGGGTCATCAATCTGTAGCATTCCCTCAGCCCCCCATTGAGCACCTGACACCACCTGGAGGCGTGGCATGAAGGTCGACGAGCTCGACGCCAAGATCGTGCGTCTGTTCACCGACGAGGCGCGCATGAACGTGCTCGAGGCATCCCGGATCCTCAAGGTGGCGCGGGCGACCGTGCAGGCCCGCCTCGACCGCATGGTGGCCGGCGGGGTCATCGGCCGCTGGGCGCCCCACGCCGAGCCGCAGGCGTTCGGGTTCCCTGTGGTCGCGTTCTGCTCGCTCACGATCAACCAGGATTCGGGGCACGACGCCGTCGCGGCGGCCCTCGCGCGGATCCCCGAGGTCCTCGAGGTGCACACCGTCTCGGGGGACAGCGACCTCATGGTGCGCGTCGTGGCCAGATCGAATTCGGACCTGCAGCGCGTCCTGGATGCCGTCACGGCGACGAAGTCGGTGGTCCGGTCCTCCTCGGTCATCGTGCTGAATACCCACTTCGAGGGGCGCACCCTCCCGCTGCTCGAAGCAGCCGCCCGGGCCTGAGCGGCAGCCCCCGCTCCACGTCACTGTTTGGTCCTGTCCCCGGGCAGGCGTATGATGACTTAGAGTCAAATTGACTTTAACTCGCGTTGAACACGAGATGTTGCACCGCACGGCAAGGAGGCGGCATGAGCGGGATCTTCGCCACGGCGCCGTCGGCCGCGGGTGCGGCACTCAGCGTGCCGACCGGTGCGAACGTCTCCGAACGCGCGCAGCTCCCGCCCTCCCTCGCGATCTCGACCGTGATCTTCGCGCTCACGCCCGACGGCGCGCGGACGGCCGACGCACCCGGGCGTCCCACCCTGTGGCTGCCCCTCGTGCGCCGCGTGAGGGAGCCGTTCAGGGGCCAGTGGGCGCTGCCCGGCGGCCCGCTCGCGGCAGACGAGTCGCTCGAGGACGCCGCCCGGCGGAACCTCGCGGACACGACGGGCCTCGCTCCGGAGTACCTTGAGCAGCTCTACGCGTTCGGCGGGCTCAACCGCTCCAGCAGGCCCGAGCACGGAAGCCAGCGCGTCGTCTCGATCGTCTACTGGGCGCTCGTGCGTCCCACCGAGGCCGAACTCCTGCGTGGCGGGGAGGAATCGGGGAACGTGGCCTGGCACCGCGCGGACACCGCTGGTTCGGGAGAGGGCGGCCTCGCCTTCGACCACCGCGAGATCGTTGACTATGCGCTCTGGCGCCTGCGCAGCAAGCTCGAGTACGCACAGATCGCGTACCACTTCCTCGGCGAGACGTTCACGCTCGCCCAGCTCCGCGAGGTGTACGAGGCGGTCCTCGGCCGGCCTCTGGACCCCGCCAACTTCCGCCGCCAGCTCAAGGCCATGGCGGAGATCGAGCCGACCGAGATGTTCCTCGAAGGCGGCAGGCACCGGCCGCCTCGGCTCTACCGCTACACCGGCGTACGCGGCGGTCTCGACCCGAGCACCGCTCCCCCTGGGGCCGAAGCCCCGACCACTGACCCAGCAGCATCCATCAGGAGCATGTCATGACCTCTGTCGCCACCGCTATCAGCCTCATCCCGCGCAGCCAGGCCGGCACGAGCACGTCCGGAGCGGGCACCTGCAGCGCGGACCTCGCCAAGGGGCCGTGGGAGTTCGATGCCGCCGAGGCGCTCGCTGGCATGCCCGCGTACGGGCCCGGCGCCTCGAGCGGCGATGTCGCCCCCGCCTCGACGCCACGCCAGGGTCAGCTTCCGCAGGAGTACCGGGACGCGAGCGAGGCCGAGTTGCATGAGCGGATCGTCGCGGCGAAGGAGAAGCTGGGGGAACGCGTCGTCGTGCTCGGCCACTTCTACCAGCGCGACGAGGTGGTCCAGCATGCCGACTTCGTGGGCGACTCCTTCCAGCTGGCCAACGCGGCGCTGACCCGCCCCGACGCCGAGGCGATCGTGTTCTGCGGCGTGCACTTCATGGCCGAGACGGCGGACATCCTCTCGCGTGGCGACCAGGCCGTGATTCTCCCGAACCTCGCCGCGGGCTGCTCGATGGCGGACATGGCGGACATCGACTCAGTCGAGCAGGCCTGGACCCAGCTCGAGGAGCTCTTCGGGACCGAGCCGGACGCCGACGGGCGCGTCCCCGTCATCCCCGTGACCTACATGAACTCCTCTGCCGCTCTCAAGGGCTTCTGCGGCGAGCACGGGGGCATCGTGTGCACGTCCTCGAATGCCGCGACGGTCCTCGAGTGGGCGTTCGCCCGTGCCCAGCGCGTGCTGTTCTTCCCGGACCAGCACCTGGGCCGCAACACGGCCAAGGCCATGGGCGTTCCGCTGACGCAGATGCCGATGTGGAGCCCGCGTAAGCCGCTCGGCGGCAACGACGCCCAGACGCTGCAGGACTCCCGCGTGATCCTCTGGCACGGCTTCTGCTCGGTCCACAAGCGTTTCAACGTCGCCCAGATCGAGAAGGCGCGCGCCGACTACCCGGGGGTGCGCGTGATCGTGCACCCCGAGTGCCCCATGGAGGTCGTCGACGCGGCGGACGAGTACGGCTCGACCGACTACATCCGCAAGGCGATCGCCGCCGCGACCGAGCCCACCGTCTTCGCCATCGGCACCGAGGTCAACCTCGTCAACCGCCTAGCGGCCGAGTACCCGCAGCACACGGTCTTCTGCCTCGACCCGGTGATCTGCCCGTGCTCGACCATGTACCGCATCCACCCCGGGTACCTGGCATGGGTCCTCGAGGGCCTCGTCGAGGGCGAGGTGCGCAACCGCATCGAGGTTCCCGCCGACGTCGCCCCGCACGCGCGCGTCGCACTCGAGCGCATGCTGGCGGCGCGGCCGTGACACGGCGCTCGTCGGGTGCGGGCCCCGCGTCGGGCGGCGCCGGTCGCACGATACTGTCGCGCACGACATTGTCGCGCACCACACCGTCTCGCCTGGTCGTCGTCGGCAGCGGCGTCGCGGGCCTGACCGCGGCGATCACGGCCGCTGAGCAGGGCACGGCGGTCGTGCTCGTGACCAAGGCCGCGCTCGAGGACAGCAACAGCATGCTCGCCCAGGGCGGGTACTCCGCGGTGCTGCCCGAGGGCCAGTGCGCGCCCGGCGACACCGTCGCGAGCCACGTCGCGGACACCGTCGCGGCGGGCGCCGGGCTCGGCACCCGCGCGGCGATCGAGCGCATGTGCCGCGCCGCCGCGGACTCGGTTGTCGAGCTCGCGGGGCGCGGCGTCGCGTTCGACCGTGGCTCCGATGGGCGGCTCCTGCTCGGACTCGAGGCGGCGCACTCATTCCCCCGCGTCCTCCATGCCGGCGGTGACGCGAGTGGGGCGGGGATCACCCGCGCGCTCATGGCCCGCGTCCGGCGGCTCGAGGCCGAGGGCCGCCTCGATGTGATCGAGCACGCCACGGTCACCGAGATCCTGCTGGACGCGGGAGAGGCCGCCGGCATCGCCTATGTCCTGCGGGACGGCGGCGAAACGACGCTCGGCGTTGGCAGCCCGGCGCCGCACCGCATCGCCGCGCGCGCCGTGGTCCTCGCCACGGGCGGCGCCGGGCAGCTCTACAGCCAGACCACCAACCCCACGGTGGCGACCGGCGACGGCGTCGCCCTCGCGTTCGCCGCCGGCGCCGTCCTCCGGGACCTCGAGTTCTACCAGTTCCACCCGACCGCCCTGCAGGTCTCGGCGCCTGACGGGACGGTGCGCTCGTCGCTCGTCTCGGAGGCCGTGCGCGGGGAAGGTGCCGTGATCCGCGACTCGTCCGGGCGACGGTTCGTGGGCGACTACCACCCGCTGGGGGAGCTCGCGCCCCGGGACGCGGTCTCGCGCGCCCTCGCCCTGCATGAGCGCGCCGGCGGCGGCCAGGCGTACCTCGATGCGACGGCCCTCGAGGCGGAGCACGGCGCCGGGTTCCTCGCCCGCCGCTTCCCGACCCTCGACGCGATGGTCCGCACCGCCGGCTTCGACTGGCGCCGCGAGCCCCTTCCGATCGGGCCGGCGGCACACTACTGGATGGGCGGGGTCGCGACCGACTCCGACGGGGCAACGAGCGTCCCGGGGCTCTACGCCGTAGGCGAGGCCGCCTGCACGGGCGTGCACGGCGCCAATCGGCTCGCGTCCAACTCGCTGCTCGAGGGCGTCGTGTTCGCGGGACGGGCCGTGGGGCATGCGCACGCCCGCGCCGTCTCCGGCACCGGAGAATGGTCCGGGCCCCATCCGGCAGCGGTCCGGCTCGCGGCGCCGGCCGAGGGGGCGGGCGCAGACCGTGCGAGTGCCGACTGCACCAAGGCCTCGCGCGACCGGGTCGCCGCGGCCATGCAGTCCGACGCCGGCGTGATCCGCGACGGCGAGGGCCTCGCACGGCTGGCCCGCACGCTCGGCGGATGGGCCTCGGAGGATCCCGAGACCTCGCACCTGCTGCTCCTCGGCCGGCTGCTGGCCGCATCTGCGGCGGCCCGGGAGGAGTCCGTCGGGGCCCACTTCAGGGTCGACTTCCCCCAGCGGACGCTGCCCGGCGCGGGTGGCGGGCAGGCCGCGGAGGCGCACATCGACGTCGTGCGCGGAGGCAGCCGTGCCGCGCAGGCCCCAGAACTCGTCCTCACCGGAAGGAACTCCTCATGATCCCCGCAGTGCTCTCCGAGACGCGCGTGGCCCCGATCCCGCTCGCGCCCGCGGCACTCCGCCGGGTCCTCGAGGGCGCCTATGCCGAGGACGCGCCGAGCGGCGACCTCACCTCGCTCCTGCTCATCCCCGCCGATGCGAGCGCGACGGCGGAGCTGCGCGCCCGCGTGCCCGGCGTATTCTCCGGCGGTCCGGTGATCGAGGCCGGCTTCCGGCTCCACGACCCCGATGCACGGGTCGAGCTGCTCGTCGCCGAGGGCGGCCCCTTCGACGCCGGCACGGTCCTGGCCCGCGTGACCGGCCGGGCCCAGGCCATCCTCACCGCCGAGCGGGTGGTGCTCAATCTCGTCCAGCGCATGAGCGCCATCGCGGCGCTCACCGCCCGGTACGTTGCGCTCACCGACGGCACGGCGGCGCGGATCGTCGACACGCGCAAGACGACGCCGGGCCTGCGCGAGCTCGAGCGGTACGCCGTGCGCTGCGGCGGAGGCCGCAACCACCGGTTCAGCCTCTCGGACGCCGTCATGGCCAAGGACAACCACCTCGCCGTCCTGACCGGAGGGGACCTCGCAAGGCTCACGGGCGTGCTCCGCGCGGCGCGCGAGCGGCTCGGCCACACGACGCACTTCGAGGTCGAGGTGGACCGGATCGAGCAGATCGAGCCGGTCCTGGCCGCGGGCGTAGACACGATCATGCTGGACAACTTCAGCCTCGAGGACCTGCGGACCGGCGTTGCGCTCGTCGCGGGCCGGGCCGTCGTCGAGGCCAGCGGAGGAGTGAACCTCGAGACCGTCGCTGCGATCGCCGCGACGGGGGTCGACGTCATCTCCGTGGGCGCCCTGACCCACTCGGTGGTCAACCTCGACCTCGGCCTCGACGTGGTGATCGGCGCCCAGCAGATCGGCCAGTCCTCGTGATCTACCTCGACGCCGCGGCGACCACTCCGGTGCGCCGTGAGGTGCTCGAGGCCATGTGGCCGTACCTCACGGGTGAGTTCGGCAACGCCTCGAGCCACCACGAGCTCGGTGCCCGCGCCCGTGACGGGCTCGAACGCGCGCGAGCCGAGGTCGCCGAGGTGCTGGGATGCCGCCCGTCCGAGGTCACGTTCACGTCCGGCGGGACCGAGGCGGACAACCTGGCCGTCAAGGGAATTGCCCTGGGCCGGATGATGCTCGGCCGGCACGCTGCGGCCGCCGACCGGAACCGGGTCGTCGTCAGCGCGATCGAGCACCCCGCGGTGCTCGAGTCGGCCCGTGCCCTCGCCCGGCTCCACGGATTCGCCGTGGACGAGCTGCCCGTCGACGCGACCGGACGCGTCGCGCCGGAGGCGCTCGCCGCCGTCGTGGGCCCCGAGACTGCCCTCGTCTCGATCATGTACGCGAACAACGAGGTGGGCACCGTCCAGCCGATCGACGAGCTCGCCGCCGCCGCGCGTGCTGCGGGCGTGCCGTTCCACACCGACGCCGTCCAGGCCGCCGGCTGGCTCCCCCTGGACGTGCGGAAGCTCGGCGTCGACGCGCTGTCCATCTCGGGGCACAAGCTCGGCGCACCCAAGGGCGTCGGCGCACTCTACGCCGCGCGGCGCCTCGCGGTCGAGACGGTCATCGACGGCGGCGGCCAAGAGCGCGGGCTGCGCTCGGGCACCGAGAACGTCGCGGGCGCCGTCGCCCTCGCCACCGCGCTGCGGCTCGCAGACGCCGAGCGCACGACGGCGGCCGCTCGCCTCGCCGGGCTGCGTGACGCGTTCGTGGCGCGAGTCCTCGAGCTCGTGCCGGACGCGGTACTGACCGGGCACCCGACGGACCGGCTCCCGGGGAGCGCGTCCTTCTGCTTCCCGCGGGTGAGCGGCGAGTCCGTGCTGCTCGAGCTCGAGCGCCGGGGCGTCGTATGCTCGTCCGGATCGGCGTGCGCGGCGGGCTCAAGCGACCCCTCGCACGTGCTGCTCGCGATGGGGCTCGAGCCGATCGTGGCGCAGACCGCGGTCCGCTTCACCCTACCGGCATCCATCACGGCCGAGGACCTCGAAGAGGCAGCGGCGGCCCTGGGCGAGGCGTACGCCGCCGTCACAGGGATCGCGCACCGGTAGCCTGCGGGCCTGTCGCCGGGGACCAGCGAGGAGAAGTACTCGACCTTCGCGGGATCAAAGGCTGCTGACCGCAGTCCTGCGTCGGGATGTGCCCGCGAGGGTCGCCTAGGCGTCGCGGGCGCGGCGGAAGATCCAGTGGCGCAGGAGGGAGAACCGGACGGCGGTCGCGACCCAGCCGGCGATGGTCGTGGTCCAGAGCTCTGCCGCAACGTCCGCAGAAGGATTGAGCCAGTGGAGCCCGGCGAGGCTCCCCGCCGTGAGCACGAGGGCCACGGCCAGCGCCACGAGCCCGTTCAGGTGGTCCTGGGCGAGCCTGCCCGGCCCCCGGACCTTGAACGTGTAGCGGCGGTTGAGCGCCGTGTTCATCACAGACGTGACGATCAGGGCCACGGCATTGGCGGCCTGCGCGCCGAGGAAAGGCCGGCACACTGCGTACAGTGCGAGCGAGCTCACGGTGCAGACGATTCCGACGCCGGTGAACCTCGTGAGCTGGCGCATGACGGGCATTCCCCACACGCCCCGGAATGCCCGGCCGGCAAGGGCGCGCACACCGCCGAGGCCCGCCCGGACCGGCTCCAGGAGAGCGCTGTCCGGGCGGGCCTCGGGCGGGGTGAGCGGGTTGTCCATGCCCCTAGGCTCTCATGGCTCGCTGTGGCCATGCTGTGGCACAGGGATGAGGAGCCCCGCTGGCGGGAGCGCTAGCGGCGCCCGGCGGGTCGGTTGGCGATGACGGGTGCTGTGCCGGTGTAGCCGTTGCGTTCGGCGGCGATGGCGTGGATGCGTTCTCGGCTGGCGTACCAGCCGATGACCATGAGGATGGAGGCGATTGCGGTGGCCAGGAGGGTCCAGGGGGAGTCGATGAGCACGAGGACGAACACGATGGCGAGGAAGGCCAGGGTGATGTAGCCGGTGTAGGGGGCGCCGGGCATGCGGAACGCGGGGCGCTGGGTCCAGCCCTTCCTGGCCCAGCGCTGGAGCTGGATCTGGCACAGCACGATCGTGGCCCAGGTCGAGAGGATGCCCACGGAGGCCACGTTCAGGACGATCTCGAAGGCGTCGGCGGGCACGAGGTAGTTCAGGGGCACGCCCAGGAGGGAGACCAGGGCGGTGATGGCGATGCCGCCGTAGGGGACGCCGGCCTTGTTCATCCGGAGGGCGAACTTGGGTGCGGAGCCGGCGGCGGCCATGGAGCGCAGGATGCGTCCGGTGGAGTAGAGGCCGGCGTTGAGGGAGGACAGGGCGGCGGTGAGGACCACGAGGTTCATGATCACGTCCATGCCCTGGACGCCGATGGAGCCGAAGAAGGTCACGAAGGGGCTCACGCCCTGCTGGTAGGCGGTGTAGGGCAGCAGGAGGGAGAGCAGGATGACGGAGCCGACGTAGAAGACGGCGATGCGGACCACGACGGAGTTGATCGCGCGGGGGATGATCTTCTCGGGGTTCTGGGTCTCCCCGGCTGCGGTGCCGACGAGTTCGACGGAGGCGTAGGCGAAGACGACGCCCTGCATGAGCAGGATCATCGGGGCGATGCCCATCGGGAAGATGCCGCCGTGGTCGGTGATCAGGGACAGGCCGGTCGGGGCGCCGGTGGGGGTGCCGAAGAGGACGAAGTAGATCCCCAGGAGCAGGAAGCCCACGAGGGCGGCGACCTTGATCAGGGCGAACCAGACATCTCGCCGAAGACCTTGACCGAGACCAGGTTCAGGGCCAGGACCAGGACCAGGGCGATCAGGGCCCAGGCCCATTGGGGCACGGCGGCGATCCAGGGCACGTACTTGCCGAAGAAGTGCATGTACAGGGCCGCGGCGGTGGTGTCCACGATGGTGGTCATGGCCCAGTTGATCCAGTAGAACCAGCCGGAGATGTAGGCGGCCTTCTCGCCGAAGAACTCGCGGGCGTAGGAGACGAAGGAGCCGGAGGAGGGGCGGTGGAGCACGAGTTCGCCCAAGGCCCGCAGGATCAGGAACACGAAGGCCCCGCAGATCGCGTAGGCGAACACGAGGGAGGGCCCGGCGGCGGCCAGGCGCCCGCCGGCGCCCAGGAACAGGCCGGTGCCGATCGCCCCGCCGATGGCGATCATCTGGATCTGGCGCGCCTTGAGGCCCTTGTGGTACCCCGCGTCCTCGGCATGGATGACATGGTCGGCCACATGGGCATGCCCATGGTCTTCGAGATGGTCCGGGATCTCCGGGGCGCCCGGCTGCGGTGCTGGGTTGGCTGAGGACATCGGGGTCCCTTTCGGTGAATGGATGGTCAGGGGGAGGGGGAGGGGGATTAGGGGGAGGGGGAGGGGGAGTGCAGGGTCAGGTGGGCTAGGGGATAGGGGATAGGGGACTATGCGCCCAGGTTGGCCAGACGTTCGGGGCGGAGCAGCTCCTCGAGCCTGTCGGCCGTGAGCAGGCCGCGCTCGAGGACGAGTTCCGCGACGCCGCGGCCGCTTGCGAGGGCTTCCTGCGCGATCGCGGTCGCCTGGGCGTATCCGAGGTAGGGGTTGAGGGCAGTGACGAGGCCGATCGACTGCTCGACGCCCGCCCGCAGCCGCTCGGCGTTGGCCGAGATGCCGACGACGCAGCGATCGGTCAGCGTACGGCATGCCGCTGTGAGGTGCGTGATGCTCTTGTTGAGGCTGTGCACGATGATGGGCTCGAACGCGTTGAGCTGGAGCTGGCCGGCCTCCGCCGCCATCGTGATCGTCACGTCATTGCCGATCACCTCGTAGGCGACCTGGCTGACCACCTCAGGGATCACGGGATTGATCTTGCCGGGCATGATCGAGGACCCGGACTGCACGGCAGGCAGATTGATCTCGCCGAGGCCCGCGCGGGGACCGGAGGAGAGCAGCCGGAGGTCGTTGCAGATCTTGGAGAGCTTGACGGCCACGCGCTTGAGGACGCCGGAGAGGTGCACGAACGCGCCCATGTCCTGGGTCGCCTCGATGAGGTCGACGGCGGTCACGAGCGGCAGGCCCGTGACCTCGCCGAGGTGCCGGCACGCCGCTTCGGCGTACCCGGCGGGCGCGTTGAGCCCCGTCCCGATGGCGGTCGCGCCGAGGTTGATCTCGTGGATGAGGCAGGACGCCTCGCGAAGCCGCTCGCGATCCTCGCCGATGGTCACGGCGTACGTGCCGAACTCTTGGCCGAGCGTCATGGGCACGGCGTCCTGCAGCTGGGTGCGGCCCATCTTGACCACCGTGCGGAACTCGTCGGACTTCGCGGCGAACGCGGACTCGAGGGCCTCGAGCGCGCTGAGGAGTTCCCGGATCCCGAACACGGTCGCGACCCGCACGGCGGTCGGGTAGACGTCATTGGTGGACTGGCTGAGGTTCACATGGTCGTTGGGGTGGAGGACGGCGTATTCGCCCTTGGCATGGCCGAGGAGCTCGAGTGCGCGGTTCGCGATGACCTCGTTGGCGTTCATGTTCGACGACGTGCCCGCCCCGCCCTGGACCACGTCCACGACGAACTGGTCAGCGAGCGCGCCGTCGAGGATTTCCCGGCAGGCGGCCTCGATCGCGGCGCTGCGCTCGTCGTCGAGCAGGCCGAGCTCGCGATTGGTCCGGGCCGCGGCGAGCTTGACCGCAGCGAGCCCCCGCACCAGGTGCGAATCGGTGGAGAGGGCCCGCGCGGTGATCGGGAAGTTCTCGACGGCCCGGAGCGTGTGGACGCCCCAGTATGCGTCCGACGGCACGTCGCGGTCGCCTAGGAGGTCGTGCTCGGTGCGGACGGACGGGGCGGTGTTGCCCGTGTTCTCTGTGCTGACCGTTGCGGTCGTGGTCATGGCTGCCTTTCTGGGCACACGTGAGTAGGCGTGCCGCAGCGAAGAGATGGGGAAGGGGCGTGGGGTGGGTGTGCGAGGGAAGGGTCAGCGGGCTGCCGGGAGCACGCCGTCGACCGCGGAGAGCGTCCCGACGCGCTTGCCGCCACCGAGGACGGACTGGCTGGCGAGAGGGTCGAGCGTGCCATCGAGGGCCTCCGGGACGCCGAGCGCGGCGAGGGCGCGCACGGTGATCGGCATGCGGGCGCGGTCGCCGCCGTCGGAGACCTTGACCGCGAGCCCGCGTCCATCGGCGAGGCCGACGAGCTGGACCGCCTCGAACCCGTCTTTGGCAACCAGGCCGGGCACGAGCCGCATGAGGTCCGTGACGTCGCGGCCCTCGCCGGCGACCATCTCAGGGTGGCTGCGCATGGCGCGCGCGACGGCGGCCTCCGCGCGCGAGGGCGCGGCGTCGTCGTGCGCAGGGGCTGACGACGCAGCCGCGAGGCGGCCGTACGCGCGGGCCATCCCGGCGAGCGTGAGTGCCGGCAGCGGTGTCCCGCAGCCGTCCGTGCTCCACAGGGCGGGGATCTCACCCGTGAGCTCTTCGATCGTTGCGGCGACGCGCTCCTGAAGCGGGTGGGAGGGATCGAGATAGCCTGCCACGGGCCAGTCGTTGACTACGCACACGGCAGCCATGGCCGCGTGCTTGCCGGAACAGTTCTGGCAGACGTGGTCCGCCGTTCCGCCCCCGCGCAACCATTCCTCGCGTTCGGCAGCGCCGTACGGCAGATCCCTGGTGTTCGCGAGCGCGGACTCGTCGAGGCCGTGCATCGCCAGGATACGGCGAGCGCCATCGCGGTGGGTCGGGCCGCCGCTGTGGCTTGCCGCAGCGAGGGCGAGCAGGTCGTCAGCGAGGGCGAGGCCCGCTCGGACGAGGGCCACAGCCTGGAGCGGCTTGAGTGCAGAGCGGGGATAGAACGGGGTCTGCGCGTCCCCGGCGGACCAGAGGATGTCTCCGCCCGGTGCCGTGGCCACGGCGCTGCCGTAGTGCACGGCCTCCACGAGACCGTCACGCGTCTGGACTGCCAAGGGGACGTGGGCCGGCACAGGCGGTGTGAGGGTGTCGGAGTCTGCGGTCTGACGGGCACGCTGCGCGATCGCGGAGGTCATGGGTGAGCTTCCTCGTGGGGGGCGGGGGAGGGATGCGTGGGGCGGTGAAGAGCGCGCCGAACCGTCACGTCGAGCGGAGGCCCACGACGGCGTGGACCACCGCCGCGAGGTGCTCTGCCATCGCGGCCCTGGCGAGTTCGGCGTCGCCTGCGCGGATGGCCTCGAGGATTCGGCCGTGCTCCGCGTCCGAGTCGCGTCGCCGGGCCGCGATGAGGTTGAGCGTCTCGGACTGGTGGGCGATTGCGTCCTTGAGGTCCGCCATCACCGAGGAGAAGACGCGGTTGCCGCTTGCGCGTGCGATGAGGCCGTGGAATGACGCGTCGAGCTCGACAAGCACCGCGGGGTCGTCCTCGAGCGACATCTCAGCAAGGATGCCCTCCAGGGTTGCGAGCTCCTCCGCACTGCGCCGCCGGGCGGCCAGGCCTGCGGCCGGGACCTCGATGTGCGGTCGGGCCTCGGTGAGGTCCTGCGCCGAGTACTGGCCCAGCACGAGGTTGTCCGCGGTGTGGCGCGAGACGACGAACGTGCCCTTGCCGGTGTGGGTCTCCGTCAGGCCCAGCGCCGCGAGCGAGCGGAGGGCCTCGCGCACCACGGAACGGCTCACGCCGTACCGGGATGCGAGTGCGGCCTCGGAGGGGAGCTTCGCCCCGACGGGGGCGATCCCGTTCTCGACCTCTCCGCGGAGGTCGGCGAGCACCGCCTCAGCGGCGCTCAGACGGGCGAGCGGACGGCGTCCGGCCGGCTGGCCGGCTGGCCTCCCGACGGACTGTCCGGCTGTTCGGCTGTCTGACAGGTTCACGCCATCACTATGGCACCCGTCACACCGTGATGTCAAAGCGCGGCGGCGACGACCTCGTTCTTGAGCACGCCGATGCCGCCGATGCGGCACTCGACGGACTGGCCGGCGGCGACCGCCCCGGACTGGCCGGGGAAGCCGGTGAGGATGACGTCCCCGGGGCGCAGGGTCATGAACGAGCTCGCGTAGACGAGGATCTCCTCGACGCCCCAGCCGAGGTCGGCGATGGTCCCCGCGGGGAGTGCCGCGCCGGCGATCGCCACGCCCACCTCCGAGGAGGGCCCGGGGCGGGACGTGACGATCCATGGCCCGAGCGGCGTGAACGTGTCCGCGCTCTTCGCGCTGATCCAGAGCTCGTCCGCGCCCTGGGCATCGCGGTCGGTGACGTCGTTGCCGATGGTGAAGCCCAGGACCGCGTCCATGGCGTCCTCGAGGGTGAGGTGGCGCGCGGGCTTTCCGATCACCACGGTGAGCTCGGCCTCTGGCTCGACGCGCGCTCCGGCTGGCGCCTCGATGGCCTCGCCGGGGCCGATCACGCTCGTCGCGGCCTTGTGGAATGCCTGCAGGGGGAGGGCGCGGCCCGGCGCGCCGGTGTTGTGCGCCATGCCGAGGACGTTCGCCGGAGCGCAGGGGGCCAGGAACGCGAAGGCGTCCTCGTCGACCTCGCTGCCCTCCTCCCAGCCGGGACGCGCGGGGGAGGCGGCGTTGGCGCGCGAGCCGGGGAACGGCGTCGTCGTGACTGTCCAGCGGCGGCCCGCCGGGGAATCGAAGTCCGGGGCGTCGTTCGCCACGTAGAACGCCTCGTCCGGCGAGGTGGCGTCCGCTGGCCTCACCCTCGCGATGCGCAGGGGGAGCGGGTGGGCCAAGGACGAGGAAGTGTCAGTCACAGCGGACATCCTATGTCCTTAGGCTGTGGGTCGCATCACTCCGGCGCGTCGTCGTGCGCGGTGTACTGCTCGCCGACCGGGACCTCGGCGTGAACCCGGTTCTCGGGGCCGGGCAGTGGGCAGGCCCATGCCTCGTTGTACGCGCAGCTCGGGTTGTATGCGAAATTGAAGTCGAGGACATAGAGCACGTCGTGCCCCGCGGAGCCCGACGTCCCCAGGTACGCACCCTTGATCGTGTCGATGAGGTACCTCCCCGCCCCGTACGAGGCCCCTGGGCCGCGCCGTCCCGCCGTCGCGTCGCGGAACGGGACGAAGATCCCTCCGCCATACCCCTGATGCCGCCACGCGGCCAGCGACCCGATGCCGGGGACCTCGAAGGTGCCGAGGCGCACGAACGGGACTACCCCGTCTGTGCCCGTGCGCACCGGCCGCTCCTGCCCCACGCCCTCGGGGAGGAGCGGGAGCTCGAACCGGTACGCGGGGTCGTAGGCGGCCACCTGGAGTCCCGTGAACCGGTCGCGGTCGCGTGGGAGCAGGGGCGAGGCGGGATGGGTCCCCGTGAGGGCGTCCCGCCCGCGGCGCCACACGTCATGGCCTTCCGCCGGGCTGGGCGCCGCCCGGACGCGCTCGTAGAGCGAGAAGACCCGCAGTCGCCAGTCCGCGACGTGGAACGCCGGGATGTCCAGGGCGGCCTCGGCCTCCTCCCACTCGGGGCCCGGAGGCGGCGCATCCTGCATCGGTGGCACATCAGGCATGGCGACAGGGTACGCCAGCCTCGCTTCGCTAGGGTGAGACGCATGAGCGATTCCCGCCATCGAACCCACGGCCTGCTGCAGGTGGGCCCGCGCACTGCCGCTGCCACGGCCGCCGTCGTGCTCGCAACGGCTCTCTCAGGGTGCGGCCCAGGCTCCGCCTCGCCGGCCTGGACCGGGGTCGCGGGCCCGTCGGCGTCCGCCGGGGCGCAGGGCGGCCCCACCGCGGGAGGGCCCTCCGCGAGCGGTTCCGCCACGCCGTCGGGTGCGGGGAATTCCTCGAGCGGTTCCGCCACGCCGTCGCCCGGTGCCACCAGTGCCGAGTGGAAGAGGTACACCGACCCCGCCAAGAAGATCAGCTTCGAGCTGCCGGCCTCGTGGATCGTCCAGTCCACGGACCCCGCACCGGGCGCCGCCGCCGGGTCGCTGCGCCTCGAGGTCAAGAAGGCAGACGGCACCTTCGTGGCCGCCCTCGCCACCGGGCTGCCGATCCCCACCGCACCTGCGTGCGATCCCGCCCAGGCCAAGTCCTACTCCGTGCTGAACAGCGTGCCGGTCACGGTTCCCTTCGCGGATGGGCCGAACGTCATCGCGCCGCGCTTCGTGTTCCGCGTGATCCAGGGCTACAAGTTCTTCGGTTCGTTCGGCCTGACCGGGGTCCCGACGGCGGCGCAGGACGGCAAGGCGTGCCAGCTGACCAATATCGTCCCGGGGCCCGCAGGGATCGGTGGGTACTCGTTCGCGGATGCCACAGAGGTCACCGCGCCCGCCCAGGAAGCCAGGGTTGCGCCGCTGAAATCTTTCGATAGCCTTGCTCAGGCGTCGGCCTACGTCCGTGACTCTGGGGACTTCGCCGACGCCCAGCGCATGATCATGTCGCTGGCCTTCACCTGAGAACTAGCCTCCCTGGAGCCCCATGCAGCGCACCGTCGGTGCCCACCTGTCGTTCACTACCGTGGCGCAGACCAAAGTCGCGATGGCGATCGCCGTCGCGCGCAACCCTGGCTACGACTCCTTCGACGAGGACCTCGTCGTGACCGCCGACGGTGTGCCGCTCGCACCGCATGAGCTCCTCGACGGGCACGGCGGGCGATTCCATGCGATCGAGCTGGCGGAGCCGGCCCATGTGGAGGTCAGCTACACCGCCCGCGTGGGGGGCCACGGCGGTCCCGAGCCGGTGGACGAGATGGAGCTCATCCGCTACGTGAGGCCGAGCCGCTATGCGGAGAGCGACAGGCTGCTGCCCACCTCCTACGCGAACTTCGGGTCGCTCGGCGGGGTGGACCTGGTGCAGGCCGTGCGGGACTGGGTCCACGGACACCTGGCCTACGTCAGCGGTTCGTCCCGGGGCACGGACGGCGCCGTGGAGACCCTGCTGCACCGCCGCGGCGTGTGCCGGGACTTCGCCCACCTTGCGATTGCGTTCCTGCGGGCCAAGGACGTTCCGGCCCGGCTCGCCGCCGTCTATGCCCCGGGCCTGGCCCCCATGGACTTCCACGCCGTCGCGGAGGCCTACGTGGAGGGGGAGTGGCACGTGGTCGACCCGACCGGGCTCGCTCCGCGCGCGTCGATGCTCCGCATCACGGCGGGCCGCGACTCGGCAGACACGGCGTTCCTCTCCACCGTCGGTGGGCGGCTCACGCTCAAGCGGATGTCCGTCACGGCCGAGGCGGACGCCCTCCCCGCCGAGGACCCGGCCGCCCTGATCCGCCTCGCCTAGGCCCCTCTCTCCGCTGCATCTCGGGTACGCCAACTCGCGCGCCCTTGCATCTCGGGTACGCCAATTCGCGTACCCGAGACGGCGCGTAAGACGGGGACGGCGGCGAATCAGAGCGGGTGGCGGGTGACCACGTGCTGGCGCAGGCGGCCCGTGAGGTCGCGCAACTGGGCGAGCTCGCCGCCGTCGAGCGCTCCCCCCATGATCCGGGCGATCTCGCGCACGTGGGCGCGCCCGACCTCGCGCTGGACCCGCGCGCCCTCCTCGGTGAGCCGCACCACGACGCCGCGGCCGTCCTCGGGAGTGCTCTCCCGCGCCACGAGCCCCTGCTTCTCGAGGCGCTCGACGAGACGCGAGAGGCTTGACTGGGCAAGCAGCACGTGGTCGTTGAGCTCGTTGAGCCGCAGGCCGGCGCCCTCGCAGGTGCTCAGGGTGAACAGCACGTCGTAGCCGTTGATGCCGAGCGTCCGGAATGCCGGGTCGCGCTGAAGGCGCCGCATCACGGCCACCTGCGCGCGGAACAGGGCCTCCCACGCTTCGGAGAGCTCCCTCACCGACGGCGTGGGCCGAGGCGCCGGCTGCGCGCTCATTGGGCCGCCGCCTCCGCAGCGGCCTCGGCGGTGACAGCCTCAGGCGCGCGCTTCGCCGCGACCAGAGACGCGTGCGTGGGACCCTCGGGCACGTCCGCAGGGCGACGCTCGGCGAAGCCCGCCTTGAGCTCCGGGAGGACCTCGCCGAGGAGGTCGAGCTGCTCGAGGACCGTTTTGAGGGGCAGGCCCGCGTGGTCCACGAGGAAGAGCTGGCGCTGGTAGTCGCCGAAGTAGTCGCGGAACGCGAGGGTCTTCTCGACGAACTCTGCCGGGCTGCCGACCGTCAGCGGCGTCTGGGCAGTGAAGTCCTCCATCGACGGGCCATGCCCGTACACGGGCGCGTTGTCGAAGTACGGCCGGAACTCGCGCTTGGCGTCCTGGGAGTTCCTGCGCATGAAGAACTGGCCGCCGAGGCCCACGATCGCCTGATGCGCCTTGCCGTGGCCATAGTGCTCAAACCGCTCGCGGTAGAGGTTGATGAGCCGGATGTAGTGCTCCTTGGGCCAGAAGATGTTGTTGGCGAAGAAGCCGTCGCCGTAGTAGGCCGCGAGCTCGGCGATCTGCGGGGTGCGGATCGAGCCGTGCCACACGAACGGCGCGACGCCGTCGAGCGGTTGCGGGGTCACCGTGAAGTTGTGCAGCGGGGTCCGGAACTTGCCGCTCCACGTGACGGTCTCCTCGTCCCAGAGGCGGCGCAGGAGTGCGTAGTTCTCGATGGTGAGCTCGAGGGAGTCCTGCGGGTTCTTGCCGAACCACGGGTACACGGGCGCGGTGTTGCCGCGGCCGAGCACCAGGTCAGTGCGGCCTCCGGTGAGGTGCTGGAGCATCCCGAAGTCCTCGGCGATCTTCACCGGGTCATTCGTGGTGATGAGGGTCGTGGCGGTGGAGAGGATGATCCTCTCGGTCTGGGCGCCGATGTAGCCGAGGAGCGTTGTGGGCGAGCTCGGGTAGAACGGCGGGTTGTGGTGCTCGCCGGTGGCGAAGACGTCGAGGCCGACCTCTTCGGCGTGCTTGGCGATCTTGACGATGGCCTGGATGCGCTCGCCTTCGGTGGGCATGTGGCCGGTCGTGGGATCGAGCGTGACGTCGCCGACGCTGAAGATGCCGAACTGCATGGAACGACCTTTCCTCGGGTGGCCCGTGGCCGCCGCTGGGTGAGATAAATGCATTTGCATGTATCTCAACGGGCGGCGGCCACGGATCATTCCCGGCCCGTCAGGCCTTCGCCGCGCGGCGTCCCGTGACCTTGGGCACGGCGCCGGTCGTCCAGTCTCCCTCGTCTGCATCGACGTCGTCGTCGGCCGGCGCCTCCGGGGTGCGCTTGAGGTCGCGCAGGAGCCGGCGCTTCTCGAGGCGGCCCTCGACGAGCCGGTAGAGCACGGGCACGAGCACGAGCGTGAGCGCCGTCGAGGACACGAGCCCGCCGATCACGACGACGGCGAGCGGCTGCGAGATGAAGCCCCCGCCGCCGGTGAGCCCGAGCGCCATCGGGGTGAGCGCGAAGATCGTCGCAAGCGCGGTCATGAGGATCGGGCGGAGCCGCTGGCGCGCGCCGTGCTCGATCGCCTCCGCGAGCGGCAGGGGGCCCCGGCCCAGGTGCGGGCGCCGGTACTGGTTGATGAGGTCGATGAGCACGATCGCGTTCGTCACGACGATGCCCACGAGCATGAGCAGGCCGATGAGGGACGGCAGCCCGAGGGGGATGCGGGTCGCCAGCAGGAGCAGGATCGCGCCGGTCGCCGCGAACGGGACCGAGACGAGCAGCACGAGCGGCTGCAGGAGGCTCTTGAACGCCGCGACCATGATGACGTAGACGATCGCGATCGCGGCGAGGAGGGCCAGGCCGAGCTGCTGGAAGGACTGGGCCTGCTGGCTCGCCGCACCGCCCACGGAAGCCGTGGCGCCGCCGTCGAGCGCCAGGTTCGCCACGCGCTTGGTGACCTCGCCGCTGACCGAGCCGAGGTTCGTGTCTCCCGGGGTCACGGAGACGGTCGCGGTGCGCTGCCCGGCCGTGCTCGTCACGGTCACCGGGACGTCGACAGCGGTCACCGATGCGATCTGCCCGAGGGTGAGCCCTCCGGGCGCGCCGGCGATCGGCATCGAGCGCACCGCGTCGATGCTCTGGAACTGGGTGCCCTTCCCGATGCGGACCGGGTAGTCCGTCGTGTCGATGCGCACGGTCCCGGCGGGGATCGGGCTCACCGTCGAGGCGAGGGCCGTACTGATCTGCTGCTCGTTCAGCCCCACGGCCGCGGCCTTCGCCCGGTCCACCTTGACCTGGACCACCGGCTGTCCGGCGGCGAGGTTGCTCGCTACGCCGGTCGCGCCGGGGATGTCCTGCAGGGCCGCGACGACGGCGTCGTTCGCCTTCGCGAGCGAGGCGGAGTCGGGCGCCTTGACCGTCACGTCGACGGTCGACGCCGTGCCGAATCCGCTCTGCTGGCTCCCCACGGCGACCGTGCCCACCCCCGAGAGACGCCCGACGGCGTCACGCACCTGCTGCTGGAGCGCCGCCTGGTCCTTGGACTCGTCGGTGATGACGGTGAAGGTCGCGTTCGAGGCGCCCGAGGAGAGGAACGCGCTGAACCCGGTCGTCGAGTTGCCGATGGTCACCTGGACGGTCTGGATCCCGTCGACGCCCTTGAGCGCGTCCTCGACCTTCGCGGCCGCGGCGCTCGTCGCGTCGAGGCTCGTGCCCGGGTCGAGCTTCTGGGTGACCGTGAAGTTGTTCTGGCCCGTGTTGCCGAGCAGGTTGGTCGGCAGCAGCGGGGTGAGGGCGAACGTCCCGACGAGGATGAGGGCCCCGGCCACGAGGGTGATCACGGGATGCTTCTGCGTGCGGCGGAGGATCGGCAGATAGCCCCGCTGGAGCAGGCTCCGCCGCTCCTTCTCGTGTGCCTCGGCCTCGATCTCGGCGCGGTTCACCGCGCCGGGGGACTTGTGGCCCAGGAACCAGTACGCGAGCACCGGCACGATGGTGAGCGCGACGGCGAGCGAGGCGAGCAGGGCGATCGTGACCGTGAGCGCGAACGGGCGGAACAGCTCGCCGGCGAGGTTGCCCACGAACGCGATCGGGAGGAACACCGCGACCGTCGTGAGCGTCGAGGCGGTCACCGCCGCGGCGACCTCGCGCACGGCGTTGAGGATCGCCGTCGTCTTCTCTTCGCCGTAGCTCAGGTGCCGCTTGATGTTCTCGATGACCACGATCGAGTCGTCCACGACGCGGCCGATCGCGATGGTGAGCGCCCCGAGTGTCAGGATGTTCAGCGAGTAGCCCGCAGCGAACAGCCCGATGAACGTGATGAGCAGCGAGAGCGGGATCGACACCGCCGTGACGAGCGTGGAGCGGACCGAGAGCAGGAACACGAGGATCGTCAGGACGGCGAACCCGAGACCGAGGGCGCCCTCCGTGGTCAGGTCGCGGATGGACTTCTCGATGAACGGCGCCTGGTCGAACACGGTGGTGAGCTTCGCGTTCGAGCCGAGGTCCGAGGCGAGCTGAGGGAGCGCGTCGCGGACGGCGTGCGAGATGGCGACCGTGTCGCCCTCGGGCTTCTTCGTCACCGACAGCGCGAGCGTCGGCTTGCCGTCGGTGCGGGTGATGGACGTCGCGGCGTCGTCCTCGATGGTGACGGCGGCGACGTCGCCGATCGTCGTCGGCTGCTTGGCACCCGTGAGCGGCAGCCCCTTCACGGCGTCGGTCGAGTCCACGGGGCTGCCGGCCTGGAGCGAGAGCGTCTTCCCTTGCTCGGTCACCGTCCCGATCGGAACGAGGGCGCCGCTGTTCTGCAGCGCGGTGCGGATCGAGCCGATGTCGACGCCGCGGCCGGCCATCGCGGCGGGGTCCGGCTGGATCTGGAGGTGCTGCGTGGCGCCGCCGGTCACGTCGACGCTGCGCACGCCGTCGATCTTCGTCAGCTTCGGCACAGCCTGCTGGATCAGCTGGGTGTCGAGCTCGCTGAGCGGCCTGTCCGAGGACGCGGCGATGAAGACGATCGGGAAGTCGCTGATGCTGCCCGCGAGCGTGTTCGGCGAGGCGTCAGCCGGCAGCTGTGACTTGACGTTGGAGATGGCGCGGTCGATCTGGTTCCGCGCGCGGTCCAGATTGGTCCCGTACTGGAAGGAGAGCCGGATCGTGGAGACGCCGGTGCGGGAGGTCGAGGCGCTGCTTTCGAGGCCCTCGACGGCCTGAAGCGCCTTCTCGAGGGGCTGGCCGATCTGCTTGTCCACGACGTCCGGCGACGCGCCGGCCATCGACGTGACCACGGTGAGCTGCGGGAACTCGATCGACGGGATGAGCTCCTGTTTGAGGCTCCCCGCCGTGATGACCCCGAAGACCGAGGCAAAGACCATGATGAGCGCGATCAGCGCCCTGTTCGCCATGGAGAGGCGGGCGAGCCGGAACATCGGTGGCCCTTTCGCATGAAGCCGGCCGTGCCTGGGAGAGGCGACGGAGTGAGGTGGCCGGGGTGGGTGGGTAGCGAACGGCCCGCGCCCTCACAGGGAGGACGCGGGCCGAGGACGCAGCAGCCTCAGTGTGCGGCCGCGGTGAGGCCGAGGGATGCGGAGGTGCTCGTGGCGACCTCGGCCGCGAGCTCCGGGTTGTCGTTGAGCTTGACGCCGTAGCCGGGCATCATCTCCGTCAGCTTCGGCTCCCAGCCCTTGAAGTTCTTCGGGAAGCAGCGCTGCATGAGCTCGAGCATGATCGGCACGGCGGTGGAGGCGCCCGGCGAGGCGCCGAGGAGGGCACCGATCGAGCCGTCTCGGGCCGTGATGACCTCGGTGCCGAACTGGAGCACGCCGCCCTTGGCCGCGTCCTTCTTGATGATCTGGACACGCTGGCCGGCCGTGATGAGCTCCCAGCCCTCGCCCGAAGCCTCCGGGAAGTACTCCCGCAGGGCGTCGAGCTTCTTCTCGCGGCTCTTGGCGACCTCCTTGATGAGGTATGCCGTGAGGTCCATGTTGTCCTTGGCCACAGCGAGCATCGGGATGATGTTGCTGGGGCGGATGGAGAGGGGCAGGTCCCAGAGCGAGCCCTTCTTCAGGAAGTTGGTCGAGAAGCCGGCGTAGGGGCCGAACAGGAGGGACCGCTTCCCGTCGACGTACCGCGTGTCGAGGTGGGGGACCGACATCGGCGGTGCCCCGACCGAGGCCTGGCCGTAGACCTTGGCGTTGTGCTGGACCGCTACGGACTCGACGGTGCTGCGCAGGAACTGGCCCGAGACGGGGAAGCCGCCGTAGCCCTTGCTCTCGGCGATGCCGGAGGCCTGGAGCAGGTGCAGGGCGCCGCCGCCCGCGCCGACGAACACGAACTTGGCGTGGATGCCGCCCCGCTCGCCCGAGGCATGGTGCTTCGTCGCGACGCTCCAGCCGCCGCGTGACCGCTCGAGGTCCGTCACGTCCGTGCCGTAGTTGACCTCGACCCCGCTGCGACCGAGGAAGCCCACGAGCTCCTTGGACAGACGGCCGAAGTCGACGTCGGTACCCTCGGCCACGCGCGTCGCCGCGACGCGGCCGGCGCCGCGCCCGTTCATGACGAGGGGCGCCCACTCGGCGATCTGCGCCGGGTCCTCACTGTGCTCCATCGTGGAGAACAGGGTGTTCGGGTGGAGCGCCTCGTAGCGGGCCTTGAGGAAGTCCGCGTGCGCGTCGCCGATGACGAAGCTCATGTGCGGGACGTTGTGGATGAAGCCCGAGGGATCGCCGATGCTGCCCTCGTCCACGAGGTGCGACCAGAACTGGCGGGAGAGCTGGTAGCCCTCGTTGATGCCCAGCGCCTTGGCGGGGTTGACCGAGCCGTCCTTGGCCTGGGGGGTGTAGTTGAGCTCGCAGTAGGCCGCGTGTCCCGTCCCGGCGTTGTTCCAGGGACCAGAGCTCTCGAGCCCCACCTCGTCGAGGCGCTCGAAGAGCACGATGCTCCAGCTGGGTTCCAGCTTCTTGAGGAATGCGCCGAGGGTGGCGCTCATGATGCCCCCGCCGATCAGAACGACATCGGCAGATCGGGTGGTGGAAATGAAGGTCACGGATCGTCTCCCTGCACAAATGGACCAGTGGCAGAATATCCCTCGCCCGCCCGGATCGTTAAATCCTCCCCCACCGAAGAGTCAAGACTTACAGCGAATCTTTTTTCCCGGCTGGTTGGCTCGGCTGGCCCGTTTGTCAGCCGGCGGCGAGCGTGACGTGGTTGAACGTCTCGTTGAGCACGGGCGACGTCGGGTAGGTCGCCACCCGGGAGGAGACCGCCACCGCTGAGATGGGGAACGCGATGGGAACGGCCGGCGCCGAGGAACCGATCTGCGCGTTGATGTTCTGATAGGCCTGCGTACGGTCGGTGCCGTCCGGCAGGCCCCGCGCCCGCTCGATCTTGCTGAAGATCTGGGCGTCGAAGAAGCCGAACTCCCCGCTCTTCGCGCCGAAGAGCGGGGCGAGGAAGTCATCCGGGTCCGCGAACGTGCCGTACCGTCCGAGGAGATGGAACGCGTGGTCGCCGGGTGAGGTGACCTTCTGCAGGTAGCCGTCGGACCAGTCCACGGGGACAGGCTTGATGTTGAGCCCGAGCAGCGTCAGCTGCGCGGAGAGCTCGGCGTAGACCTTCTCGGGGCTCGGCAGGTAGAGCCGCGTGACGTTGAGCGGGTAGAAGAAGGGGAGCTCCTCGCCCTTGTACCCCGCCTCGCTCAGGAGCCGTTTGGCCTTCTCAGGGTCGTAGCCCGGGAAGCCGCCCGGAGTGTTGAACCCGCTGAGCTTGGGTGGGACGAACTGCGAGGCGGGCTTCGTGTCCTCGAGGAAATACGGCTTGATCACCGCGTCCTTGTTGATGCCCATCGCGATGGCCTGGCGCACCTTGTCGTTCTGCAGGAGCGGAACTGACTGGTTCATCCCGAGGTACATCACCGAGAACGGGTCGCGGCGGACCACCTGGAAGCCCTTGCGCACCAGAGTCTCGATGTTGTCGATGGTGACGGCGTCATAGCCGTCGATCGTGCCGGCAACGAGCGCCTGAAGGCGGCTCTGGGGGGTGTCGTAGACCACGAAGGAGAGCTGGGCGATCTGGCCCCGGGTGCCCCAGTAGCCCTGCGACGACTCGAGGACTACGGCGTCCTTGGTCCACGAGCGGAACTGGAATGGCCCGGTGCCTACCGGGTGCTGGGCGTACTTGGAGATCTTGATGCCCGACGACGGCTGGTCCTCGACGTCCGCGGTGCCCGCCGTCAGCGCGGCCGGGGAGGAGATCGCGAACCCTGGCGCCGTCATGGCGGCGAGGAAGCTCGTCAGCGGCTGGGTGAGGTCGATCCGGACCTCGTGCTCGCTCACGATCGTGCAGGCCTTGTAGAGCGAGAGCGAGGCCTGGTCGGCATGCGCCTTGAAGACGGACGTGAACGACACCCCAGGGTGGGTCGCCCGGAACTGGGGGGTGAACGAGAACCACCGGTCGAAGTTGGCCTTGACTGCGGCGGCGTTGAACGGCGCGCCGTCGTGGAAGGACACGCCCTCGCGGAGCGTGAAGGTCCAGGACATGAGGTCTGAGCTCTGCGTCCAACTGGTGGCGAGGGCCGGGGCGGGAGCCCCCGTTTCCGGGTCAGTGGTGACGAGGCATTCGAGGACCTGCCGGGTCACGCGCCACGACTCGATGTCCGAGGTGACCGCGGGGTCGAGCGCGATGGGCGGCGCCGGGGTCGCGAAGGTGAACTTCGCAGCCGGCCCGGTGCCGCTCGGCGACGGGGAGGGGGCGGGGGGAGGGCAACGGCGTGCAGCCGGCGAGGAGGAGCGCCGTCGCCGCCGCCTGGAGCAGCTCCCTGCGCCTGATCGTCCGCGAACTCGTCACGACGTCTTCATGCCTTTCATTCTGTGCGCGAGGAGGGACTTGAACCCTCACGTCCTAGGACACAGGAACCTAAATCCTGCGTGTCTGCCAATTCCACCACTCGCGCGGAGCCCCGCGACGGCGGGACGATGACCGCGGGGCAACCCGATCAGTCTACCGGGAGGATCTTCAGATCCCTGTGGAGCTTCGCGACGTGGCCCTTGGCTCGGACGTTGTACTGGGCAAGCTCGATCCGGCCGTCCGCGCCGATGACGAACGTCGAGCGGATGAGCCCCTGATAGGCGCGCCCGTAGTTCACCTTCTCCCCCCATGTCCCGTAGGCCTCGGCGACGCGGTGGTCCTCGTCCGCGAGGAGGAGGAACCCGAGGTTCTGCTCGGCGGCGAACGCGACCACGTCCGCGGCGGGGTCGGGGGAGACGCCCACCACCTTCAGTCCCGCGCCGGCGAGGCCCGCGAGGCTGTCTCGGAAGTCGCAGGCCTGCTGGGTGCACGCGGGTGTGTCCACCTGGGGGAAGAAGTACAGGATGGTACGGGTGCCGGCGAGGTCGGCGAGCGAAGTCGTCCCGCCCGTCGAGTCGGGGAGGGTGAAGTCTGGGGCGGCATCGCCCACGGCCAGCCGCCGGGCGGGAGTCGGAGTCGTCACGACCATGAGCCTAGCTGCCGTTCCGCCGCCCTGGTGCCCGCCGTCTGATGGGTCCCCTGGGTGTCGAATGATGGTGACCGAGGTCACGGAAAAGGGGGCCGGGTCCGATTTCGCTTTTCCGAGGAACTCCGGTAGAGTTTCATGTCGTTGCGGGGCACGGAGATGTTCGAGACCGGCCCGCAGCGGAATGCGCCTCTAGCTCAACTGGCAGAGCAATTGACTCTTAATCAATGGGTTCCGGGTTCGAGTCCCGGGGGGCGCACTTCACTCCTGAGGGCTCCGGCTGAGGCCGGGGCCCTCAGTGCGTCTGCGGAAGATCCGGGGGCCGAGGCCCACCGCGGAGGATCAGCGTGCCGAGAGCCGCTTGAGGCCGCGATGCCGGCCGCGGAGGGCCGTCGAGGAGTCCTCGCGGACCACCGTCCACACCGCCAGGGCGATCGCGATCGCGCTGGAGATTCCGATGAGCACCATATCCATGGCAGCCTCCGCGAGGGACCCGTCTCTTCAGGACGGATGTGCTCATTGAACGACGCGCCCGGGCGCCAGTCCAGACCTAGAGCTCCACGAGCTCGCGGAGGAACTCGGCGAGGTCCTCGGCGTCGTCCTCCTGTTCGAGCGCGGCGGTCGCGCCCGGGCCGAGCGTGCACGCGGGCCGGAGGGTGAACGTGACGACGCGGCCCGTGCTGGTGGCGACGTCGAACGCGTCCCGAGCGGCTTCGACGACGTAGGCGAGATTCGTGATGTCGATCGTGATCGGCTGGCCCAGGGCGGCGAGCGTCTCGCGGTGGAATGGCACGGCGACGAGCTCCACCGGCCGCCGCCGGTACCCCACGATGAGGCCCGACGGCGCGGGCGCACCGGGCCGCTGCCCGGCCACCGTGCCGCCGCTCTCCGTCACGCACACGAGGTTGTAGTCCCCGTAGTTCGGGATCTGGCCGTCGAAGACGCGGTGGAGGGCTGCCTTCAGCGCGGTGTCGGATCCGGGCACTGGAACGCCCGGCGATGTGGTGCTCACGGCTGGTCCTCTCTTTCGCCGCGGCCAGTCTACGTACGCGACGCCGACGCGCGGTGTCACAAGTACTGTGTGCGCATGGACTTCCGCCGACTGCTGCTCCTGCGGGAGCTGGCCGATCGCCGCACCGTCGGTGCGACGGCCGACGCCCTGGGGATCACGCCGTCGGCCGTCTCGCAGCAGCTCAAGCTCCTGCAGGAGGAGCTGGGGATCGTGCTCCTCGAGCGCCAGGGCCGCGGCATCAGCCTCACCGAGGCGGGGGAGGCGATGGCCGCGGCGGCCGCGGGCGTCGCGGTCGCCATGGCGCGGGCCGAGGCGACGGCGGCCGGGTACCGCCGGGGCGAGCAGGCGACCGTGACGGCGGTGTTCTTCCCCAGCGCGGCCGAGATGTTCCTCCCCGGGCTGTTGGACCGGGCGGCCGAGCGGGACGGTCTTCGTATCGACGCACGGCTCGAAGACCCCAACGTCCAGGGCTTCGTGGACCTCGCCGCGGACGCGGACATCGTCCTGGGCCACTCTGTCAACGGTCCCGAGGAATTCGTCCGTTCGGGGCTCGTGGTGGAGCTGCTCCTCGAGGAACCGCTGGACGTCGCGCTTCCGGCTGGGCACGCGCTGGCCGAGGCCGCAGTCCTCGAGCCGGCCGACGTGGCTCCCTGGCCGTGGATCGGGGTGCCGGCGGGCTTCCCCTTCGACACGGTCCTGCGCCAGATCGAGCTCCAGGCCGGCAGGACGCTCGAGCGCACGCAGCTCATGCCAGACCTTCGGGCCATGGAGGCGCTCGTGGGCGGCGGGCACGGGCTGAGCCTCATGCCGCGCTTCACCGCGCGGAATGCGCTGCGCAGCGGGCTCGTCCTGCGGCCGCTCGCGGGTGTGCACGCCACGCGGAGCATTGTGCTCCTGGCCCGGGCCGAGGTCGCCGCGCGGCCCACCGTCCGCTCGGTCATGGACATGGTCCACGACGAGGCCGAGCGTGTCCTCGCGGGCGACGGGCTGAACGGCTGAGCGCGCGGAGCAGCGATCGCTGACGGGAGCGTGATCTCTGTCACGGTGCGGTCCTAGACTGTGCCCCATGACCGAGCGCAGCGGGACGACTGGTGTGAGCACGACGGCGGCCTCCGCCACTTCGGGGGCGGTCGATCCCAAGCCGCGCAGCCGCGTGGTCACGGACGGCATCCATGCGGCTCCCGCGCGGGGCATGCTGCGTGCGGTCGGCTTCGGCGACGAGGACTTCGCCAAGCCGCAGGTCGGGATCGCGAGCTCGTGGAACGAGATCACCCCATGCAACCTCTCGCTGGACCGGCTCGCCAAGGCCGCCAAGGAGGGCGTGCACGCGGCGGGCGGGTTCCCCATGCAGTTCGGCACCATCTCGGTGTCCGACGGCATCTCGATGGGGCACGTGGGCATGCACTTCTCCCTCGTCTCCCGCGAGATCATCGCGGACTCGGTCGAGACGGTCATGCAGGCCGAGCGGATCGATGGGCAGGTCCTGCTGGCGGGCTGCGACAAGTCGCTGCCCGGCATGCTCATGGCCGCCGCGCGCCTCGACGTCGCGAGCGTGTTCCTCTACGCGGGCTCGATCATGCCCGGCTGGGTCAAGCTCGAGGACGGCACCGAGAAGGATGTGACGCTCATCGACGCGTTCGAGGCCGTCGGGGCCTGCGCCGCGGGGCGGATGACCACTGGAGACCTCGACCGGATCGAGCGCGCCATCTGCCCCGGCGAGGGCGCCTGCGGCGGCATGTACACGGCCAACACGATGGCGAGCGCTGCCGAGGCCCTCGGCATGTCGCTCCCGGGCTCCGCCGCGCCGCCGTCCGCGGACCGGCGCCGCGACATGTTCGCGCACCGCTCCGGCCAGGCGGTCGTGAACCTCCTGCGGCAGGGCATCACCGCCCGGGACATCCTCACCCGGGAGGCTTTCGAGAATGCGATCGCCGTGGTCATGGCCTTCGGCGGCTCGACCAACTCCGTGCTGCACCTGCTCGCGATCGCGCGCGAGGCGGAAGTGGAGCTCGAGCTGCGGGACTTCAATCGGATCGGGGACCGGGTCCCGCACCTGGGCGACCTCAAGCCGTTCGGCCGCTACGTCATGTATGACCTCGACCGCGTGGGCGGCGTGCCCGTCGTCATGCGCGCGCTGCTCGACGCCGGGCTGGTGCACGGCGACGCGCTCACCGTTACCGGCAGGACCGTGGCCGAGAACCTCGCCGAGATCGCGCCGCCGGACCTCGACGGCAAGATCGTGCGCGCCATGGACAACCCGATCCACCGCACCGGCGGACTCTCGATCCTGCACGGCTCGCTCGCGCCCGAGGGTGCAGTGGTGAAGACGGCTGGGTTCGACGCCGAGGTGTTCGAGGGCGCCGCCCGCGTGTTCGAGCGCGAGCAGGGCGCCCTCGACGCGCTCGACGCCGGGCAGATCGCGGCGGGCGACGTCGTCGTGATCCGTTACGAGGGCCCCAAGGGCGGCCCGGGCATGCGGGAGATGCTCGCCATCACCGGCGCCATCAAGGGCGCCGGCCTCGGCAAGGAGGTCCTGCTGCTCACCGACGGCCGGTTCTCCGGGGGCACCACCGGGCTGTGCATCGGCCACGTCGCGCCGGAGGCGGTCGACGCCGGCCCCATCGCCCTCGTGCGCGACGGCGACCGGATCCGCGTCGACATCCCGAACCGTACGCTGGACCTGCTGGTGGACGACGCCGAGCTGGCCGCGCGGCGAGAGGGCTGGGAGCCGCTCCCGGCCCGCTTCACACGGGGGGTGCTGTCGAAGTACGCCAAGCTCGTGCATTCCGCGAGCGAGGGCGCCGTCTTGGGGTGAGCCGTCCGGGTGCCGAGCATCGATGACGAGTCAGTCTCACGTGCTGGATGCGTGTCCGTATATTGAGACGGGTGCGGGCCAGATTGACACCCCGGAGCCGGATTGGCAAGACTGTGGGCATGCAGATCGTCCCGGCGAGCATGGTGCTCGATGTCGTCGTCCTTGCCAAGCGCGTGGCTCACTGAGCACGTCTGGCACGATCTGTCACGCGCAACCCCTCGAGACGCCAGACGGCCGAGGGGTTTTTCGTTTTTGAGCACAAAACCTTCGCCACGAAGATCCTAAGGAAGAGACTGATGAGCAAAGGAACGCCGATCAGCCCATCGCTGATGGCTTCGAAGCCGTCCGCGGCCAAGGCCGCGGATCCTGTCGACACCGTCGACTCTGCCTCTGCCGTCCTGGGGCCCAACCGCGTCGTTGAGCCCACAGAGATGACTGGATCTGAAGCAATTGTCCGCTCGCTCGAGGAACTGGGCGTGGACGATGTCTTTGGTCTCCCGGGCGGCGCGATCCTGCCGACCTACGACCCTCTGATGGCTTCGAAGATCAACCACGTGCTGGTGCGCCACGAGCAGGGCGCCGGCCACGCTGCCCAAGGGTATGCGATGGTCACCGGCCGTGTGGGAGTCTGCATCGCGACGTCGGGCCCGGGCGCCACCAACCTGGTGACCGCGATCGCCGACGCGCACATGGACTCCGTTCCCCTCGTTGCAATCACCGGCCAGGTCTCGAGCACGGTCATCGGCTCGGACGCGTTCCAGGAAGCGGACATCGTGGGCATCACCATGCCGATCACGAAGCACTCCTTCCTCGTGACGAAGGCGGAGGACATCCCGCAGACCCTTGCCGAGGCATTCCACCTCGCCTCGACGGGCCGCCCCGGCCCCGTCCTCGTGGACGTCACGAAGGACGCCCAGCAGGCCAAGACGATGTTCAGCTGGCCCCCCAAGATCGACCTTCCCGGCTACCGGCCGGTCACGCGCGGCCACAGCAAGCAGGTCCGCGAGGCCGCGCGCCTCATCGCGGCCGCCTCGAAGCCGGTCCTCTACGTGGGCGGCGGTGTCGTCAAGGCGCACGCCTCGGCCGAGCTCCTCGCACTTGCCGAGGCCACCGGGGCCCCGGTCGCCACGACGCTCACGGCGCGGGGGGCCTTCCCCGACTCGCACCCGCAGCACGTCGGCATGCCCGGCATGCACGGCGGCGTCGCGGCCGTCACGGCCCTCCAGCAGGCCGATCTCCTCATCACCCTGGGTGCGCGGTTCGACGACCGCGTCACGGGCGTCCTGAGCACGTTCGCCCCGAACGCGAAGGTCATCCACGCCGACATCGACCCGGCGGAGATCTCCAAGAACCGCACCGCTGACGTGCCGATCGTCGGCTCGGTGAAGGAGATCCTCCCCGAGCTGACAGAGGCCGTGAGGGCCAGCCGCGAGAAGGACGGCGCGCCGGACCTCACCGCCTGGTGGTCGTTCCTGGACAAGCTGCGCGAGGACTACCCGCTCGGCTGGACGGAGCCCGAGGACGGACTCCTGGCCCCCAGCACGTGATCCAGCGCATCGGCGAGCTCACGGGCCCCGAGGGCGTCTACGTGGCGGGCGTCGGCCAGCACCAGATGTGGGCCGCGCAGTTCATCAAGTACGAGCGTCCGCACGCGTGGCTGAACTCGGCAGGCCTCGGCACGATGGGCTACTCCGTGCCCGCGGCCATGGGTGCCAAGGTCGGCAACCCGGACCGCGTGGTGTGGGCGATCGACGGCGACGGCTGCTTCCAGATGACCAACCAGGAGCTCGCCACGTGCGCCCTGAACAACATCCCGATCAAGGTCGCGGTCATCAACAACTCCTCGCTCGGAATGGTCCGGCAGTGGCAGACGCTCTTCTACGACGGCCGCTACTCCAACACCGACCTCCAGACCGGCGCTGACACCGTGCGCATCCCGGACTTCGTCAAGCTCGGCGAGGCGTACGGCTGCGCGTCGTTCCGCGTGGAGCGCGAGGAGGACGTCGACACCGTGATCGCCAAGGCGCTCGAGATCAACGACCGCCCCGTGGTCATCGACTTCGTGGTCAGCCCCAACGCGATGGTCTGGCCCATGGTGCCCTCGGGCGTCAGCAACGACCTCATCCAGGTCGCCCGCAATTCCACCCCCGACTGGGAAGAGGAGGACTGAGCATGTCGCGCCACACCCTGTCCGTGCTGGTCGAGGACAAGCCCGGCGTCCTCACCCGCGTCGCGGGCCTGTTTGCCCGCCGCTCGTTCAACATCCACTCCCTCGCCGTGGGCCCCACCGAGGTCGACGGCATCTCGCGGGTCACCGTGGTGGTCGACGCCGAGGGAGACCTCCTCGAGCAGGTCACCAAGCAGCTGAACAAGCTCGTCAACGTCATCAAGATCGTCGAGCTCCTCCCCGAGAACTCGGTCCAGCGCGACCACCTGCTCATCAAGGTCCGCGCCGACGCCGTCACCCGGCTTCAGGTCACCCAGGCGGTCGAACTGTTCCGCGCCTCGATCGTGGACGTCTCGACCGACTCCCTCGTGGTTGAGGCCACCGGCACGAGCGAGAAGATCCAGGCGCTCCTGGCGGTCCTCGAGCCGTTCGGCGTCCGCGAGATCGTCCAGTCCGGGACGCTCGCGATCGGACGCGGCTCGCGGTCCATGAGCGATCGCGCCCTCCGCGCCAGCTAGCTTCAAGCCCACACGGGCACCCCACACCTGAAAAGAAAGTCAAGGAGACAAAGTGACCGAGCTGTACTACGACGACGACGCCGACCTGTCGATCATCCAGGGCCGCAAGGTGGCCGTGATCGGCTACGGCAGCCAGGGCCACGCGCACGCCCTCAACCTTCGCGACTCGGGCGTCGACGTCCGCGTCGGCCTGCAGGAGGGCTCCAAGAGCCGCGCCAAGGCCGAGGAGCAGGGCCTGCGTGTCCTGACCCCGCGGGAGGCCGCGGAGGAAGCCGACGTCGTCGTGATCCTCGCCCCCGACCAGGTCCAGCGCCACCTGTACGCCGACGAGATCGCCCCCGCCCTCAAGGAGGGCGACGCCCTCGTGTTCGGCCACGGCTTCAACATCCGCTTCGGCTACATCCAGCCGCCGGCGGGCGTGGACGTCATCCTCGTCGCCCCGAAGGCCCCGGGCCACACCGTCCGCCGCGAGTTCGTCGCGGGCCGGGGCATCCCGGACATCATCGCCGTCGAGCAGGACGCCACGGGCAAGGCCTGGGACCTCGCCAAGGCGTACGCGAAGGGCATCGGCGGCACCCGCGCCGGCGTCATCAAGACCACGTTCACCGAGGAGACCGAGACTGACCTCTTCGGCGAGCAGGCCGTTCTCTGCGGCGGCATGTCCCACCTCGTCCAGGCTGGCTTCGAGGTCCTGACGGAGGCCGGCTACCAGCCGGAGATCGCCTACTTCGAGGTCCTCCACGAGCTCAAGCTCATCGTGGACCTCATGTGGGAGGGCGGCATCGCGAAGCAGCGCTGGAGCATCTCGGACACCGCCGAGTACGGTGACTACGTCTCCGGCCCCCGCGTCATCTCCCCGGCGGTCAAGGAGTCGATGAAGGAGGTCCTCGCGGACATCCAGTCGGGCGCGTTCGCGAAGCGCTTCATCGACGACCAGGACAACGGTGCCGCCGAGTTCAAGGCCCTCCGCGAGAAGGAGGCCGGCCACCCGATCGAGGCGACCGGCAAGGCCCTGCGCGCCCACTTCTCGTGGCAGCAGCAGGACGCCGACTACACCGAGGGGTCGGCCGCGCGCTGACCCTCGACCGCAGCGGCGGGCGCCCACGGCGCCCGCCGCTGTCTGTCTCACGAGACGGCCGCCCGCCGTCGTCCGTCCCCCCACCCCGAAACCGCACCCTGTCCCGCTTATACTGCTTCCGCTGATTTCCGCACTTTCTGGAGAGGCACCACCCCCGTGACCAAGCCCGTCGTCCTCCTCGCCGAGGAACTCTCTCCCGCCACCGTTGCCGCCCTCGGGCCGGACTTCGAGATCCGCCACACTGACGGCGCCGACCGCGCGCAGCTCCTGCCCGCGATCGCCGACGTCGACGCGATCCTCGTCCGCTCCGCCACCCAGCTCGACGCCGAGGCCATCGCCGCCGCCAAGAACCTCAAGGTCATCGCCCGCGCGGGCGTCGGCCTCGACAACGTCGACATCAAGGCCGCGACCCAGGCCGGCGTCATGGTCGTGAACGCCCCGACCTCGAACATCGTCTCGGCGGCCGAGCTCACGTGCGGCCACATCCTCTCGCTCGCCCGCAACATCCCGGCCGCGAACAAGTCCCTCAAGGGCGGGGAGTGGAAGCGGTCCAAGTACGCCGGCACGGAGCTGCTGGACAAGAAGCTCGGCGTGATCGGCCTCGGCCGCATCGGCGCGCTCGTCGCCGCGCGCATGCAGGCGTTCGAGATGGAGATCCTCGCGTACGACCCGTATGTCACCGCCGCACGCGCCGCGCAGCTGAACGTCAAGCTCGTCACCCTCGACGAGCTGCTCGCCCAGAGCGACTTCATCACCATCCACATGCCCAAGACCCCCGAGACCGTGGGCATGCTGGGCAAGGACGCGTTCGCGAAGATGAAGAAGACCGCGTACGTGGTCAACGTGGCCCGCGGCGGCCTCGTCGACGAGGAGGCCCTCGCCCAGGCCCTCGAGGACGGCCAGATCGCCGGCGCCGGCATCGACGTCTTCGCGAAGGAGCCGAGCACGGACCTGCCGTTCTTCGGCCACGACAGTGTCGTGGTGACCCCGCACCTCGGCGCGTCCACGGACGAGGCACAGGAGAAGGCCGGCATCTCGGTCGCCAAGAGTGTCCGCCTCGCCCTCGCGGGCGAGCTCGTCCCGGACGCCGTCAACGTGGCCGGCGGCGTCATCGCCCCCGACGTGCGCCCCGGCATCCCGCTCATCGAGAAGCTCGGCCGCATCTTCACCGCCCTCGCCCACGACTCGGTCACGCAGATCGACGTCGAGGTGGCAGGCGAGATCGCGAGCCTGGACGTGAAGTCCCTCGAGCTCGCCGCGCTCAAGGGCGTCTTCATGGATGTCGTCTCCGAGCAGGTCTCCTACGTCAACGCGCCGGTCCTCGCCGAGCAGCGCGGCGTCGCGGTCCGCCTCCTGACCACCACCGATGCCGAGGACTACCGCAACGTCCTCACGATCCGTGGCCTCCTGCAGGACGGCACCCAGGTCTCCGTGGCAGGCACCCTCACCGGCCCGAAGCAGGTCCAGAAGCTCGTGGGGATCAACGGCTACGACGTCGAGATCCCGATCTCCGAGCACCTCGTGGTGATGTTCTACTCCGACCGCCCGGGCGTGATCGGCACGATCGGCCACATCCTCGGGATGAACGAGATCAACATCGCCGGCATGCAGGTGGCCCGAGCCGACGACACGGGCACGGCGATGGCCCTCCTCACGGTCGACTCCGCGATCCCCACGACCGTCCTCGAGGCGGTCAAGAGCGAGATCGGCGCGACGGTCCTGCGCGAGATCGACCTCGCGGACTGACCCTCCCCGCGCGCTTCCGGCCCTTCGCGGCCTGAAGCGATCACGCACGACGGCGACCCTCACCGCCCGCGGTGGGGGTCGCCGTCGTGCGTGGGTACCTGCTCTGCCCGGAATTCGGCCGGCGAGGCCGATGTCCGGTAATTTCGTAGGGTGACGTCCGCATCTGGGAAGACCCCCTTCTACCTCACCACCGCCATCACGTACCCCAACGGTGCGCCGCACATCGGGCACGCGTACGAGTACATCTCCGCGGACGCGATGGCGCGCTTCAAGCGGCTTGACGGCTACGACGTCTTCTTCCTCACCGGCACGGACGAGCATGGGCTCAAGATCGCCCAGACTGCCGAGAAGGAGGGGATCACCCCGAAGGAGTTCGTGGACCGGCAGGCGGACGTGTACCGCGAGGTCCACGAGATCCTCGGCACGAGCTACGACCGGCTCATCCGCACCACCGACTCCGACCACTATGGCGCGGCCCAGGACATCTGGAAGCGCATGGAGGCCAACGGGGACATCTACCTCGGCAAGTACGAGGGCTGGTACTCGGTGCGCGACGAGGCCTTCTACGCCGAGGACGAGACCGTGGTCCGCGACGGGGTGCGGTACTCGAGGGAGACCGACACGGAGCTGACCTGGACCGCGGAGGAGAGCTACTTCTTCCGCCTCTCGGCCTACCAGGACAAGCTCCTCGCGTACTACGAGTCCCACCCCGAGTTCGGGGCGCCGGGCTACCGCTTCAACGAGGTCATCTCGTTCGTCAAGCACGGCCTCGAAGACCTCTCGATCTCGCGGACCTCCTTCGACTGGGGGGTTCCCGTCCCGGACGCGCCCGGCCACGTCATGTACGTGTGGGTCGACGCGCTGACCAACTACCTGACCGGCGTGGGCTACCCGGACGTCCAGTCCGAACTGTTCCAGCGGTACTGGCCGGCGGACGTGCACATCATCGGCAAGGACATCTCGCGGTTCCACGCGATCTACTGGCCCGCGTTCCTCATGAGCGCCGGGCTCGAGCTGCCCAAGCGCGTGATGATCCACGGGTTCCTGCAGAACAACGGCGTGAAGATGTCCAAGTCGCTGGGCAATGTCGTGGCGCCCGCGGACATGATCGACCAGTACGGGCTCGACTCCGTGCGGTACTTCTTCCTGCGCGAGGTGCCGTACGGTGCTGACGGCAGCTACAGCCACGAGGCGATCACGGGCCGCATGAACGCGGACCTGGCCAACAACCTCGGCAATCTGGCCCAGCGGTCGCTCTCGATGGTCGCCAAGAACCTTGACGGCGTGGTCCCGGAGCCGGGGGAGTTCACCGAGGCGGACCGGACGATCCTCGACGCCGCCGCCGGTCTCCTGACGGTGGTGCGGGACTTCTTCGACCGCCAGGAGTTCTCGCGGGCGCTCGAGGCGATCTGGGCCGTCCTCGGCGACACGAACGCTTACTTCGCCGAGCAGGCGCCGTGGGTGCTGCGCAAGACGGACCCGGCGCGCATGGCGACCGTCCTGTACGTGACGCTCGAGGTCGTGCGGCAGGTGGCGCTGCTCGTCCAGCCGGTGATGCCGGCCTCGTCGGGGAAGCTGCTGGACGTGCTCGGCCAGCCCGAGGGCGAGGCGCGGCAGTTCGCGGCGCTCGCGACCCCGATCGCTTCGGGCACCCAGCTCCCCGCTCCGGCGCCGGTGTTCCCGCGGTACGAGGAGCCCAAGGACGCGTGACCCAGGTCCGCCCCCGCCGAGATGGGGGAGTAGCCCGCCGAGGTGGGGCGTGGCCCGCCGAGGTGGGGCGTGGCGCACGACGGCGACCACTCGCCGTCGTGCGTGGATCTCCCAGGGGCCGGGTTCACGCGACGGAGTCGAGTCCATGGGGCCTTGTGAGGAACGCCCGCATCTTCGCGCGCAGCGTCTCCGGGTCGTCCAGTTCGGGCCAGTAGATGTTCAGCACCCGCCATCCCTCGGCGATGAGCCGGGCCTCGCGTGCCTGCTGGGCCGCGACTTTGGCGTCCGGGGGGCCGTAGTCGAAGTACTTTGCGAAGCCATGCACCTCGACCACGAGGCGCCGCGCTGGCCAGGCGAAGTCCACACGCTCGCGATCGCCCGCCGTCGTGATCCACCGCTGGAGTTCGGGTTCCGGCAGGTTCCACTCGGCCAGGAGCAGCCTGAGTCGCGTTTCGGCGGGAGACTCGGCGCGGCCGTCCGCCGCGGCGAGGACGTCGCGGACGCGGCGGATCCCGCGCGTGCCCTTCCCCTCGAGCACGAGGCGCCGCAGCTCGGCGACGTCGGCGCCGTGGGCGAGACCCGAATCGGCGACGATGACCCCGAGCTCGAAGGGCAGGAGCCGCGCGCAGTCGACGATCGTCCGCTCGAGGGACGTGACCCGCATGCCGTTGCGGATGCGGATGTCGCGGTCTGGGATGCGCTGGTTGTGCCGCACCACGTCGTTCCGGGTGCCGCTCTCGCCGGCGCGGCTCGCGTGGGCGACGTGCACGAGTGGACGCGCCCGCCACACCGATAGACCCCAGAGGAGCGCTGCGGACGTGTGGCTGTACACGTGTGCCTCGCCCGATGCCGCGGCATGGTGCGCGCCGATGCGGACGATCATGGGGTCCGGGGTCCCGGACAGCTGGGGCGCGTAGATGCCGCGCTCGTGGCGGGTGAGCTCGCCGTCGTCGACCAGCCGGCGGATGGCGGCCCGGTCCACACCGGCGGTGAGGAGATCCGCCGTCGTGAGCAACAGTGGAGCGGACGACGGCGTGTGGGCGGCGAGGGTACGGAGATTTCGGCGCGCGTCCGGGTTCAGGTTGAGGTCCATGGTCGCCAACTGTTCCGCAGTACGCATGCGGGAGGGTGGCCGGCGCCAGCGTATGTGGACAACTCGGCCGAACTGCCGCTGGTGTGGAGGATATCTCGGCACTCCACCTCGGCAGTCAGGAACCCCCTCTCGGCAGTCAGGGCCCCAACCTCGGCGGTCGGGACCCCCATCTCGGCGATGGGGGTCCGCATGGCGAGACCGATGTGACCAGCATGTGGATGCCCGCGCTAGTCTTGCGTCCATGACGCAGACGCAGCTCGACCTCGCAGTGATCCCCGGAGATGGCATCGGCCCGGAGGTGACGGCCGAGGCCCTCAAGGTACTCCACAAGGCCCTCGAGGGGACGGGCCTCGAGGTCAAGGAGACGCGCTACAGCCTCGGGGCCGAGCACTGGCTCGCGACCGGCGAGACCCTCACCGAGGAGACCCTTGCCGACATCCGGGGCCGCGATGCGATCCTGTTCGGCGCCGTCGGCGCAGCCCCGGGCGATACCCGAATCCCCTCGGGCATCCTCGAGCGTGACATCCTGCTCAAGCTGCGCTTCAGCCTCGACCACTGCGTCAACCTCCGCCCGTCCCGCCTGTACGCGGGTGTCCCGAGCCCGCTCGCAGAGCCGGGTGCGATCGATTTCGTCGTGGTCCGCGAGGGCACCGAGGGCCCCTACACGGGCAACGGCGGCGCGCTCCGTGTGAACACCCCGCACGAGATCGCCACCGAGGTCTCGGTCAACACGGCGTATGGCGTCGAGCGCGTGGTCCGCGACGCGTTCCGCCGCGCGACCGGGCGCCGCAACAAGGTCACGCTCGTCCACAAGCACAACGTCCTCGTCCACGCCGGCCACCTGTGGCGCCGCACGGTGGAGGCCGTCGCCGCCGAGTTCCCCGGCGTCGAGCACGACTACCTGCACGTCGACGCCGCCACGATCTTCCTCGTCACGGACCCGTCCCGCTTCGACGTAATCGTCACCGACAACCTGTTCGGCGACATCCTCACCGACCTCGCGGGCGCCGTCACCGGCGGCATCGGCCTGGCAGCGAGCGGCAACATCAACATCGACCGCACCGCCCCGTCCATGTTCGAGCCCGTCCACGGCTCTGCCCCGGACATCGCCGGCCAGCAGAAGGCGGACCCCACCGCCGCGATCCTCTCGGCCGCCCTCCTCCTGGACCACATCGGCCAGCCGGAGGCCGCCGCGCGCATCCAGGCCGCGGTCCAGGCGGACGTCGAGTCGCGTACCGCCGGCGAGTCCCGCACTACGGCGGCGGTCGGCGACGCGATCGCGTCCCGCCTGTAGCCCCCAGAACCTCACGGGAGCGCGCGACGGCGGCCACTCACCGGCCGTCGTGCGCTCCGTTTTCGAAGAACGCCGCAGGCGTAAGCTGGTGGCACTGACAGGCCCGGGCCCCGCGGCAGAGGCGCCGCGTGCCCGAACGATGTGGAGGAATCATGACTCAGAACGCCCTCGGCGTTGAATTCACACGGAGGCTCTCGGAGAACCCGAAGGCCGCCGAGGAGCGTGCGGCCGTCCTGGCGAACCCGGGATTCGGCGACTACTTCACCGACCACACCGCCGTGATTGACTACAAGGTCGACGAGGAGGGCAACGGTGGGTGGTCGAACGCGCGCATCGAGCCGTACGGGCCGATCGCGATGGACCCGGCCGCGGCCGTCCTGCACTACGGCCAGGAGATCTTCGAGGGCCTCAAGGCGTACCGCCATGCGGACGGCACGGTGTGGACGTTCCGGCCGGAGGCCAACGCGCGCCGCTTCAACAAGTCGGCCAAGCGCCTCGCGCTGCCGGAGCTGCCGCCCGAGGCGTTCATCGAGTCGCTGCGCCAGCTGGTCTCCGTGGACAAGGACTGGGTCCCTGACGGCGACGGCGAGTCCCTCTACCTGCGCCCGTTCATGATCGCCACCGAGGCCTTCCTCGGCGTGCGCCCCGCCCGCGAGGTCTCCTACCGCGTCATCGCCTCCCCGGCCGGCAACTACTTCGGCGGTGAGCTCAAGCCCGTCTCGATCTGGCTCTCCGAGAACTACGCGCGCGCCGGCCACGGCGGCACCGGCGAGGCGAAGTGCGGCGGCAACTACGCGGCGTCGCTCGCGGCCCAGATCGAGGCCGAGGAGAACGGCTGCAAGCAGGTCCTCTTCCTCGACCCGACCAACGACAACGCGGTGGACGAGCTCGGCGGCATGAACGTCTTCTTCGTCTTCACCGACGGCACGGTTGTCACGCCGGCGCTCAACGGCAACATCCTCCACGGCGTCACGCGCGACTCGGTCCTCCAGCTCGCCTCCGACCGCGGCCTGACGGTCCAGGAGCGCAAGATCACGATCGATGAATGGCGCAAGGCCGTTGCGGACGGCACGCTCGCGGAGGTCTTCGCGTGCGGCACCGCGGCCGTGATCACGCCGATCGGCGAGCTCAAGACCAAGGACGGCTCGCTCCTCACCCCGCCGCTCCCGGCAGACTCCGTGGCGATGAGCATCCGCGAGCAGCTCCTTGGCATCCAGACCGGAACGGTTGAGGACCTGCACGGCTGGCTCACGCAGCTCGCCTGACGCTCGCTGCGTCGCGCACGACGGCGCGTCCCCGGCATCCGCTGGGGGCGCGCCGTTGCGCTGTCGGAAGCTCCCCGGCCTGTGGCCTTGGCCGACCGGTGGCCGCGATAGGGTGAACCCCATGCGCATTGCCCGTTGTGTCAGCATCTCCGGCTCGGATTCGACCCCCTTCTACGGCGTGGTCCAGGGCGAGCCAGGCCACGAGAAGGTCGCCGTCATGAAGGGCGACCCGTTCTTCAACGGTGTGGAGCCCACCGGCGAGACCCACCCGCTCGACGACGTCCGCCTGCTCGCCCCGATCATCCCCCGCAGCAAGGTGGTGGGGATCGGCCGCAACTACGCGGACCACGCGAAGGAAATGGGCAACCAGCTGCCCACCGAGCCGTCCATGTTCCTCGTCGCCAACACCGCGGTGGTCGGCCCGGGCGACCCGGTGGTCCTGCCCGAGTGGACCGAGGAGGTCTCCTACGAGGGCGAGCTGTGTGTCGTGATCGGCCGCATCTGCAAGGACGTGCCCGCCGAGAAGGCCGCGGATGTCATCTTCGGCTACACGGTCGGCAACGACCTCACCGCGCGGGACAAACAGCGCTCCGACCTGCAGTGGGCCCGGGCCAAGTCGTTCGACACGTCCAAGCCGCTCGGCCCGTGGATCGAGACCGAGCTCGACGTCGAAGACCTCCGCCTCACGACCACGGTCAATGGCCAGACCAAGCAGGACGGCACCACCGCGGACATGGTGTTCGGCGTCAACGAGCTCGTCGCGGCCGTGTCCTCGGCGTTCACGCTCCTGCCCGGTGATGTCATCATGACCGGGACCCCCGCCGGCGTCGGCCTCATCCAGGACGGCGACCGCGTCGAGATCGAGATCGAGGGCATCGGCACCCTCGCCAACCCGATCGTGCGGCGCTAGCCGGAAGGACGGACCCGGGGCAGCACGTGTGTCCCCGCCCCGGCGGTGGGCGGACAGCCGCATGGAGGGAGCCCCATAGAATAGGGGCACTATGACTTCCTCGCCCGCAGCCCCCCTGCTCGACCCCGCCTCCATCCCGACCGTCACGCCGGACACCCCGGTGCGCGTGCGCTTCTGCCCGTCGCCGACCGGTACGCCGCACGTCGGCATGGTCCGCACCGCCCTGTTCAACTGGGCCTACGCGCGCCACACCGGTGGCACGTTCGTGTTCCGCATCGAGGACACGGACGCTCAGCGGGACACGGAGGAGAGCTACGAGCAGATCGTCGAGGCGCTGCGCTGGCTCGGCCTGACCTGGGACGAGGGCATCGACGTGGGCGGACCCCACGAGCCGTACCGCCAGTCCCGCCGGCTCGACCTCTACAAGGACGTCGCCGCGAAGCTCACGGACGCCGGCTTCCTGTACGAGTCCTTCTCGACCCCCGCCGAGATCGAGGCACGCCACAAGGCGGCCGGCCGCGACCCCAAGCTCGGGTACGACAACTCCGACCGCGACCTCACCGACGAGCAGAAGGCCGCGTTCCGCGCCGAGGGCCGCGAGCCCGTGCTGCGGTTCCGCATGCCCAACGAGGACGTCGTGTTCAACGACCTCATCCGCGGCGAGATCCGGTTCAAGGCCGGGTCGGTCCCGGACTTCGTGGTGGTGCGTGCCGACGGCTCGCCGCTGTACACGCTCGTCAACCCGGTGGACGACGCGCTCATGGGCATCACCCACGTGCTGCGCGGCGAGGACCTGCTCTCCTCGACGCCGCGCCAGGTGGCGCTGTACTACGCGCTGCACGCCGTGGGCGTTGCGAGCTACATGCCGATCTTCGGCCACCTGCCGTACGTCATGGGCGAGGGCAACAAGAAGCTCTCCAAACGCGATCCCGAGTCGAACCTCTTCCACCACCGTGAGCGCGGCTTCGTCCCCGAGGGACTCCTGAACTACCTCGCGCTGCTCGGCTGGTCCCTCTCGGCCGACGAGGACATCTTCACGGTGGACCAGTTCACGGCCGCGTTCGACATCGCCGACGTCCTGCCCAACCCTGCCCGCTTCGACCTGAAGAAGGCCGAGGCGATCAACGGCACGCACGTGCGCATGCTGGAGCCCGCCGACTTCCGCGACCGCCTCGTGCCGTACCTGCGCGAGGCGGGGATCGTGGGGGAGGAGCTCACCCCACGGCAGGAGGACATCCTGACAGAGGCCGCGCCGCTCATCCAGGAGCGCATCACGCTGCTCGGGGAGGCCCCGGACATGCTCGCTTTCCTCTTCGCGGACGACTCCGCGATCGAGGTCGCCGCCGACGCGCTCAAGGGCATGCCCGAGAACCTCACCGAAGTGCTCGACGCGGCACTCGCGGCCCTCGAGCCGCTCGCCGACTGGACGGCCGAGGCGATCCAGGCCGCCCTCCGCTCCGCGCTCGTGGATGGTCTCGGCATCAAGCCGCGCCTCGCGTTCGGCCCGGTCCGCACGGCGGTGTCCGGCCGGCGGATCTCCCCGCCGCTCTTCGAGTCCATGGTGATCCTCGGCAAGGAGTCCTCGCTGGACCGTATCAAGGCATTCCGTGGCTGAGGCCCTCGCCGAGCCTGAGGCTGTGGAGACTGCGGAGACGCACGACGGCGGGCAGGCCAGTTCTCTGCCCGGCGGCGGCATGCGCTCGGGTCCCGCGCGCCCCGGCACCATTCGCGGCGTCCTCCTCGACATCGACGAGACGCTCGTGGACCTCGAGGGCGCGATGGACCGGGCATTGCGCGAGGTGAGCGGGCCGCTCCTGCCGCATCTGGGCGAGGACGACTGGGTGACGTTCTGCCGCATCTTCACCCGGGGGTCGGACGACATCTACGACCGCTACATCGCCCGTGAGATCACGTTCGCCGAGCAGCGTGTGCTGCGGGCCGAGCGGTGCCTGGCCCACTTCGGCGCGGCATTCGACTCAGGCGCCCAGGCGGCGCAATGGCTCGCGGAGTACGAGAGGGCGCAACCCTCGTACGTGCGGCCGTTTGCTGACGTCATGCCGTTCCTGGACGCCCTCGAGGCGGCGGGGGTCGCGTACGGGGCGGTGAGCAACAACGTTCACGACTACCAGCGGGCCAAGCTGGACACCGCCGGGCTGCAGCGCATCGGGGTGCTCGTGGGCATCGACGCGGTGGGCGTGGCCAAACCGGACCCGGCGATCTTCCGTGAGGGGCTCCGTCAGCTCGGCACGAGGGCCGAGGAGACCATCTACATCGGCGACAACCCGGCCCACGACGTCATCGGCGCTGCCGGCGCGGGGCTCCGCGGCATCTGGCTCAACCGCCGCGCGGCCGTCCTCGATGCCGAGGCCGCGCGGTCTGTGCCCGAGCAGGTCGTGAGCCTGGGCGAGGTCCCCAGGCTCCTCGGGTTCGCCTGAGACCCGGCAATACCCCGCCAGAGACTCGCATCGGTGTGGGTCTCTGGCGGGGTATTTCGCCCGATTTGGAGCGCACGGGAGCATCGGGTAAAGTAATTACTCGTGCTGAGGGGCACGGAGCGAGTCGGGGCGACCCGGTGGACCCGGCCCGGAAGACACAGTGGGATATGGTGTAATTGGCAACACTACGGTTTCTGGTACCGTCATTCTAGGTTCGAGTCCTGGTATCCCAGCTCCTGAAATCCGCCTCGCGGGCAGAAGGATTGCTCATTCCTGAGCACGGTAAAGTACCACGGCCCCATCGTATAGCGGCCTAGTACGCCGCCCTCTCACGGCGGTAACGCGGGTTCGAATCCCGCTGGGGTCACGGAATGGGTTCTGGCATGCGCCGGGACTCATACCACTGAATAGGCAAGGTGCAAGGCCCCATCGTATAGCGGCCTAGTACGCCGCCCTCTCACGGCGGTAACGCGGGTTCGAATCCCGCTGGGGTCACCTCGAAGAGGGCCCGGTCTTCGGACCGGGCCCTCTTTCTTTTGCGGCCGCAGTCAGCACGAGCCGGGCACCGCATCCGCGCGCACAGCCTCCCCTCTCGTTGACCTCCGACGCGTGCCGCGGCTGGCATGATGGGGTTCGTGAGCTATCAGTTGCCGGCAGGGAAGGCCGCCCCGTCCGGCGCACTCGACGTCCTCGAGGGCGTCCGCGGGCGTCTGGCAGAGGTACGCCTCCCGCTCGCGATCGCTGGCGCCGAGGAGGCCCGCTCCGACGTCGCCGGGGCCATCGCCCAGCTCGACGACTATGTCCTGCCACGCTACCGAAGCCTTGACGCGCCGTTGCTCGCGGTGGTGGGCGGTTCCACTGGTGCCGGCAAGTCCACCCTCGTCAACGCGCTCGTCGGGCACCCCGTGACCCGGGCCGGCGCGGTCCGCCCCACCACGCGGCGTCCGCTGCTGCTGCACCACCCGGACGAGGCGCCGTGGTTCGAAGGCACGCGCATCCTGCCCGGCCTCGCGAGGGTGCGGGGCGCGCTGACCAAGGGCAACGTCCCCGCGCGCGAGGCCGGCCCGGCACCGGAGCCGGCGGCGGACGGCTCGATCGTGCTCCTCGCCGACGACGCCGTGCCCCGTGGGCTTGCCCTGCTCGACGCCCCGGACGTCGACTCGGTCGCCGACGACAACCGGAGGCTCGCGGGACAGCTGCTCGCCGCTGCGGACCTGTGGGTCTTCGTCACCACCGCCAACCGCTACGCCGACGCCGTGCCCTGGAGGATCCTCTCCGAGGCGGCCTCGAGGGACATCCTCGTCGCGGTGGTGCTCGACCGGGTGCCCGCGGAGGCCGAGACGGAGGTGTCCGCGGATCTGTCCTCCATGCTCGAGCGCGAGGGACTCGGCACCGCGCGGCTGTTCGTCATCCAGGAGCACCGTCTGGACGCGCTCGGGATGCTCCCCGCCTCTGCCGTCGGGCCGCTGCGCGAGTGGCTCTCCGGGCTCGCCGCAGACGCGGCGGCGCGCTCCGCCGTCGCCCGCCGGACGCTCGACGGCGCGGTGCGCGCCCTCGCAGGCAGGGTGGGACGCGCCGCGGACGCGCTCGAGGCGCAGAGCGACGCCGCGGGGCAGCTCGCCGCCGACGCCTCGGACGCGTACGAGGGGGCCCTGACGCGCATCACCGCCTCGACGCAGGACGGCGCCCTTCTGCGCGGCGAGGTCCTCGCCCGCTGGCAGGACTTCGTGGGCACGGGCGAGCTCGTCCGGGGCATCGAGCAGGGAATCGGCCGCCTGCGCGACCGGGTGGGCGCGTTCTTCCGCGGCGAGCCGCCTCCCGTTGCCAAGGTCGAGACCGCGATCGAGAGCGGACTCCTTGCCGTGATCGTCGACGAGGCCGCCACCGCGGCCGAGGACGCGGACCGCCGCTGGCGTGCGGACCCCGCCGGGCGGGCGCTGCTCGCGGGCGACGACCTCTCGGGGCCCACCCCGGGATTCTCCGACCGCGCGGCGAGGGAGATCCGTGACTGGCAGGGCGCCCTCATCGACCTCATCCGCGAGGAAGGCGCGGACAAGCGCATCAGGGCCCGGTGGATCTCATTCGGCATCAACGGGCTTGGCGCCGCCCTCATGATCGTCGTGTTCTCCATGACGGGCGGGCTCACCCTCGCGGAGGGCGGCATCGCGGCCGGGACGGCGGTGATCGGCCAGAAGGTGCTCGAGGCGGTGTTCGGCGACGACGCCGTGCGGCGCCTGGCCAAGACGGCCCGGGCGGACCTCGCAGCGCGCTGTGGGCGCCTCCTGGACCGGGAGCGGGTCCGCTTCGACGAGCGCCTCGCCGGGGTCGCCGAGGATTCCGACGCCGCGGAAGCGCTCAGGGCGGATGCCGAGAGCCTCGCGGGCCTCGGCAAGGACACGACGCAGGGGAAGACCGCGCAGGGGAAGACCGCGCAGGGGAAGACCGCGCAGAGGAATACCGCGCAGGGGAAGGACCAATGAGCCGGCACCGCGGAAAGAGCACGGCGACTCGGCTCGACGAGAGGCTCGAGGCGCTCGACACGGCCCGCGGCCTCGCTGAGGGCGTCCTGCCCGAGGAGGACCTCCGGTTCGCCTACGGCGTCCTGGACCGGGCCTCCTCACGCCGATCGCTCTCGGCCGACCACACTGTCGTCGGGTTCTTCGGTGCGACCGGCAGCGGCAAGTCCTCGCTCTTCAACGCGGTGCTGGGCGAGACCGTCGCGACGGCCGCGGCGACGAGGCCCACCACGAGCGAGCCCCTCGCCGCGGTGTGGGGACCGGACGGCAGCGGGCCCCTCCTGGACTGGCTCGGGGTTGGCCGCCGCCACGAGGCGGCCCCGGTGGAGGGGTTCGCGGACGACTCGAGCGGCATCATCGTCCTCGACCTGCCGGACTTCGACTCGACCGAGGCCGCGCACCGCGCCATCGTCGAGCGCCTTGTCGGGATGGTCGACGTGCTCGTGTGGGTCCTCGACCCGCAGAAGTACGCCGACGACGCGCTGCACTCCGGCTTCCTCGCGCCCCTACGCGGCAGGGACGCCGTGACCCTCGCGGTCCTGAACCAGATCGACCGGCTCGACGACGCGGACCGGCCGGACGTCCTCGACTCGCTCCGCGCGCTCCTCGCGTCTGAGGGGCTCGGCGGAATCGAGGTCATCCAGGCCTCGGCCCGCACGGGCGAGGGCGTCCCGGCGGTCCGCGCGGCGCTCAAGAGGGTCGCGGCCGGGCGTCAGGCGGCGAGCGAGCGGCTCTCCGGCGAGGTCGCCGCGGCCGCCTCGCGGCTCGCCGAGGCCTCAGGCGACGGCGAGCCAGTGGGCGTCCGATCCGGGGCCTCCCGGAGGCTCGCCGAAGAGCTCGCCGCCGCTGCGAACGTGCCCCTCGTCGTCGAGGCCGTCCGGGTCCACACTGGCCGCGAGGCGGCGGCGCACACGGGGTGGCCGCTCACCCGTTGGGTCCGCCGGCTCGGCAGGGACCCGCTCGTGCGGCTCGGCCTGGCCCGCCCGGGCGCCTCGGCCCGCGTCAACCGCACGTCCCTCCCCGCGCCGTCGGCCGCCGAGCGGGCCCGCACCGACGCGGCGGTCCGCGATTTCGCGGACGCCGCGAGCGAGGGCGCATCCGGGCCGTGGCGCGCCGCGATCCGGTCCGCGGCGCGCGACGGCCGCGAACGCCTCCCTGACGCCCTCGACCAGGCCGTAGCCGGGACGGACCTGGGCGCGGGCGGGCGCTCGTGGTGGTGGCCCCTCGCCAACGTCCTGCAGTGGCTTGCCCTCCTGACCGCCCTCGGGGGAGCGGGGTGGCTCGGAGTCCTCGCCGTGATCGGCTACCTGCAGATGCCCGTCCCGGAGGTGCCGCGAGTCCAGGGCTGGCCGATCCCAACGCTCATGGTGATCGGCGGAATCCTGCTGGGGATCGTGCTCGCGCTCGTCCTCGCGCCGTTCGCGGCCCTGAGCGCACGACGCCGCGCGGCCCGGGTGCGCCGGAAGCTCACCTCGTCGGTGCGCGCCGTGGCGGAGACGGAGGTCGTGGTCCCCGTGCAGGAGGCGATCGAGCGGCGCACGAGGTTCGCCGCCGCCGTCGTGCGCGCGAGGGGCTGAGCGGGGCGACTACGCGAGCGCGTCCCGGACCTTCAGCAGCGTGCGCAGGTTGCGGGTCGTGGTCGTGGACTTGAACTTGGCCTTGGCGGTCGCCTTGGACATGGGGGAGTCGAGGGTTGCGCCCTTCGGGCTCAGCCACGCCGTGGCGAACGGCGCGAGACGGGTCCGCTCCGTGCCGGCCTCCGACGTCACCTCCCACAGCTCGTCGAGGGCCGAGGGGTCCGAGGAGAGCGTGACGTAGGAGTGCACCTCGGCGTTGTCCGGCGGGTAGGGACAGCCGTCGACGAGCGACTCGACCTCGTCGCGTGTCAGGACGACAACCCACGCGTCGTACCCGAAGGTCCTGCGCAGGGCCTCCTCGATCCGCTCCTTGAGCTCGCCCCGCCCCAGGTCTGTGGCCAGAACGGCGTTGCCGCTCGCGAGCAGGGTCCTCACCCCGCTGACGGGCAGCTCGGCGAGGGCGGTGCGAAGGTCCGCCATCCTGATGGTGATGCCCGCGACGTTGACGCCGCGCAGGAACACCGCGTACTCGCCCATGGAGCGCCTCACTCTCCCTGCGTCGTCCCGCGCTGTGCTGTTCCGCTCAGTCGTTGCCCTTCCGCAGGGCCTCGGTCAGCAGCCGGGCCGCGTTGCAGACCACCTCAGCATGCTGACGGCCGGGCTGCCGGGTCAAGCGCTCGATGGGGCCCGAGATGGACACGGCGGCGATCACCCGGCCCGAGGGGCCGCGCACGGGGGCGGAGACGGAGGCGACCCCCGGCTCGCGCTCGCCGAGCGACTGGGCCCAGCCGCGGCGTCGGACGCCCGCCAGCACGGTGGGGGTGAAACGCGCGTGGTTGAGACCCTCGAGGAGCCTGTCGTGGTCCTCCCACGCGACGAGGATCTGCGCCGCGGAGCCGGCCTTCATGCTCAGCTGCGTGCCGACCGGGATGGTGTCCCGCAGCCCGACGGGGCGCTCGGCAGAGGCCACGCACACGCGCCAGTCGCCCTGACGGCGGAAGATCTGCGCGCTCTCGCCGGTCGCGTCACGGAGCTGGACCAGGATGGGGCCCGCCGCTGCGATGAGGCGGTCCTCCCCGGCCGCTGAGGCGAGCTCGACGAGCCTCGAGCCGAGCACGAACCGGCCCTGCATGTCACGCGCCACGAGGCGGTGGTGGACGAGCGCGAGGGCGAGCCGGTGGACGGTGGGGCGCGCGAGTCCGGTCGCCGCGACGAGCTGCGCGAGCGTCGTCGGGCCGGCCTCGAGCGCGTCGAGGACGAGGGCAGCCTTGTCGATCACGCCGACGCCACTAGAATTGTCCATAGGTTGATATTGGCGTCTCAATATCTGAGATGCAAGTTGGCGGAGTGGCCAGCACGGTCCCGCCACTGGTCCACTGGTACCTAGGCAGCCATTGCGGCCTGCCGCGCCGGCACGAGACTGGCGCCGGCACAAGACTGGCACGAGTCGGAGGGAGTAGGCCGTGGGACGCACACTGGCCGAGAAGGTCTGGGATGCGCACGTGGTGCGCAAGGGCGAGGACGGGCAGCCCGATCTGCTCTACATCGACCTCCACCTCGTGCACGAGGTGACCTCGCCGCAGGCGTTCGAGGGCCTCCGCCTCGCCGGGCGCCAGCTGCGCCGGCCGGACCTCACGATCGCCACCGAGGACCACAACACCCCGACGATCGACATCGACAAGCCGATCGCCGACCCGACGAGCCGCACGCAGATCGAGACGCTGCGCGCCAACTGCGCCGAGTTCGGCGTCCGCCTCCACTCCCTGGGCGACAAGGAGCAGGGCATCGTCCACGTGGTGGGGCCCCAGCTGGGCCTCACACAGCCAGGCCTGACGATCGTGTGCGGCGATTCGCACACCTCCACGCACGGTGCGTTCGGCGCCCTCGCCATGGGCATCGGCACGAGCGAGGTCGAGCACGTCATGGCCACCCAGACGCTCTCGCTCAAGCCCTTCAAGACCATGGCCGTCACGGTCGAGGGAACGCTCAAGCCCGGTGTGAGCAGCAAGGACATCATCCTCGCCGTCATTGCCAAGATCGGCACCGGAGGCGGGCAGGGCTACGTCCTCGAGTACCGCGGCTCGGCGATCCGTGCCCTCTCCATGGAGGCGCGCATGACGATCTGCAACATGTCGATCGAGGCCGGCGCCCGGGCGGGCATGGTCGCCCCGGACGAGACGACGTACGAGTTCGTCAAGGGCCGCCCGCACGCCCCGCAGGGCGCGGACTGGGATGCCGCCGTCGAGTACTGGGACACGCTGCGCACCGACGATGATGCCGTGTTCGACGCCGAGGTCTTCCTTGACGCTGACGAGCTCGAGCCGTTCGTCACGTGGGGCACCAACCCCGGCCAGGGCGTCTCGCTCTCCCAGTCTGTCCCCGACCCCGAGGACTTCGCCGACGAGAACGCCAAGGCCGCAGCCCGCCGTGCCCTCGACTACATGGGCCTGGACGCCGGGACGCCGATGAAGGACATCCGGGTCGACACCGTCTTCCTCGGATCGTGCACCAACTCCCGCCTCGAGGACCTGCGTGCCGCCGCGGACATCATCCGCGGCCGCACCAAGGACCCCAACGTCCGGATGATGGTGGTCCCCGGATCGGCCCGGGTCCGCCTCGAGGCCGAGGCCGAGGGCCTCGACAAGGTCTTCACCGAGTTCGGCGCCGAGTGGCGCTTCGCGGGCTGCTCGATGTGCCTCGGCATGAACCCGGACCAGCTGGCCCCGGGGGAGCGGTGCGCCTCGACCTCGAACCGCAACTTCGAGGGACGCCAGGGCAAGGGGGGCCGCACCCACCTCGTCTCCCCGGTCGTGGCGGCCGCCACGGCCATCCGCGGCACACTCTCGTCGCCCTCGGACCTCGACCCCGCTACGGCTGACGCCGCAGCCTGAGGAAGGACACCAGCCATGGAGAAGTTCACCACCCACACCGGCATCGGCGTCCCGCTGCGCCAGAGCAACGTGGACACCGACCAGATCATCCCCGCCGTCTTCCTCAAGCGCATCACCCGCACGGGGTTCGAGGACGCGCTCTTCTCGAGCTGGCGGAAGGACCCATCGTTCATCCTCAACCAGGAGCCTTTCAACCGCGGCTCGGTGTTGGTGGCCGGCCCGGACTTCGGCACTGGCTCCTCCCGTGAGCACGCCGTCTGGGCCCTCAAGGACTACGGCTTCAAGGTGGTCCTGTCCGCCAGGTTCGCAGACATCTTCCGCGGGAACTCGGGCAAGCAGGGGCTCCTCGCCGCGGTCGTGGCGCAGGACGACATCGAGCTGATCTGGAAGGAGCTCGAGAACCACCCGGGCACCCAGATCACGGTGGACCTCAGCTCGAAGACCGTCACGTGCGGGAACCTCGTGGCGCCGTTCGAGATCGACGACTACACCCGCTGGCGCCTCCTCGAGGGCCTCGACGACATCGGGCTCACCCTCCAGCACTCGGACGAGATCTCCGCGTACGAGACGAACCGCCCGCCGTTCAAGCCCACCACCCTTCCCGCCCGCACGTAGACCGCGCAGCGGGCACTGCGCACACGGCGGCCCGCTGCCGGGGCTCGCGGCCGGGGTTTTCACCTCCCCGGACGCGAGCCCCTATGCTTAGCTGGGTCCCCAGCCGGGCGGGTCCGGAGCCAGGCAATGGGGGCCAGTGAGGAATAGGTGCAGATGAGCAGTGTCCTGACGATTCGTGGCGGCATCCCCCTCTCTGGCAGAGTGCGGGTCCGCGGCGCAAAGAACCTGGTCCCGAAGGCCATGGTGGCCGCGCTCCTGGGCAACGAGGCGTCGATCCTGCGCAACGTGCCCGAGATCAAGGATGTCGAGGTGGTCACGAGCCTCCTCCAGCTGCATGGCGTGAGCGTCGAGGCCGATCCCGCGACCGGCGACCTGACCCTCGACCCGCAGAACGTGCGCACCGCGAACGTCAAGGACATCGATGCGCATGCAGGGGACTCCCGCATCCCCATCCTGCTGTGCGGCCCCCTCATCCATGCGATCGGGGAGGCATTCATCCCCGACCTCGGCGGCTGCCGCATCGGCGACCGGCCGATCGACTACCACCTCGAGGTGCTGCGCCAGTTCGGCGCCGTCGTGGACAAGCGCACCGGCGGCATCAGCATCTCGGCGCCCCACGGCCTCAAGGGTGCGAAGATCTCCCTCCCCTACCCGAGCGTGGGGGCCACCGAGCAGGTGCTCCTCTCGGCCACGCGCGCGGAGGGCATCACCGAACTCTCGGGCGCGGCCATCGAGCCCGAGGTCATTGACCTGATTCTGGTCCTGCAGAAGATGGGCGCCCTGATCAGCGTCATGTCCGACCGCACCATCCGCATCGAGGGGGTCCCCGAGCTCGGCGGGTACACCCACCGGGCCCTGCCGGACCGCAACGAGGCGGCCTCGTGGGCCTCGGCGGCCCTCGCGACGGGCGGCGACATCTTCGTCGAGGGCGCGAGCCAGCTGGACATGGTCACCTTCCTGAACGTCTTCCGCAAGCTCGGTGGCGGACTGGAGATCGAGGATGACGGCATCCGCTTCCACCACACGGGCGGCAAGCTCTCCCCGCTCGTCCTCGAAACAGATGTCCACCCGGGATTCATGACCGACTGGCAGCAGCCGCTCGTCGTGGCCCTGACCCAGGCCGAGGGCGTGTCGATCGTCCACGAGACGGTCTACGAGAACCGGTTCGGCTTCACCGAGGCCCTCGGCCGCATGGGCGCCACGATCCAGCTGCACCGGGAGTGCCTCGGCAGCGTGCCCTGCCGGTTCGGCCAGCGGAATTTCCTGCACTCCGCCGTCATCTCCGGTCCCACCCCGCTGCACGGAGCGGACTTCAACGTGCCCGACCTGCGCGGCGGCTTCAGCCACCTCATCGCGGCACTCGCGGCCGACGGCGTGTCCCGCGCCACGGGCGTCGACGTCATCCGCCGGGGCTACGAGCACTTCACCGAGAAGCTCGCGGGCCTCGGTGCTGACTTCGACGTCGAGGAGGCCAAGTGAGCGTCCCGGCCGCGCGGAAGGCTCACGAGAGCACGGGCGAGAAGATCGCGTTCGCGATCGCGGCCAGCGTCGTGCGCCCCCTGATGAACATGCTCATGTCCAAGGAGTGGCGCGGGACCGAGAAGCTCAGGGACCTGCCGGGGGGAGGCGGCTTCATCGCCTGTCCCAACCACTGCACGGAGCTGGACCCCCTGACCGTGGGGCACATGCTCTACAACCAGGGACGCCCGCCGCACTTCCTCGCCAAGGCCGGGCTGTTCAAGCCGCCGATCCTCGGCCCGCTCATGCGCGGAACCAAGCAGATCCCGGTCGACCGGGGCGGCGCGGGGGCAGGCGCCTCGCTCAGGATCGCTCGGGAGGTCGTCGACGAGGGCGGCGCCATCATCGTCTACCCCGAGGGCACCCTGACCCGCGACCCCGGCCTGTGGCCCATGAAGGGCCACACCGGCGCGGCGCGGCTCGCGCTCAAGACGGGCGCGCCCGTGGTCCCCATCGCACACTGGGGCGACCACGAGCTCTTCCCGCGGTACGCCAAACGCCTCTATCCATTCCCGCGCAAGAAGGCCGTGGTGGCCGTCGGCGACCCCGTGGACCTCAGCGACTTGCGGGACCGGCCGCTGGACAAGACGACCCTCGTCGAGGCCACCGAGCGCATCATGGCCGCCATCACCGCACTGCTCGCCGAGCTCCGCGGCGAGGAGCCCCCGGCCACGCGCTGGGACCCGACCCAGCACGAGCAGTCGAACCACGGGCGGGACGTCGAGCGCGGCGGGACCCTCGCGTGAGCGCGGAGGCCATGCCGCCCGACCGCCCCGAGGCCGCCGCGCATGGCGCCCTGAGGCGCGTTGCCGTCATGGGGGCCGGAAGCTGGGGGACCACGTTCGCCAAGGTCCTCGGAGACGCGGCGGCCAGCCACGGCACCGACCGGAGCATCCGGGTGTGGGGCCGCAGCGCGGACGTGGTCCGCGACATCGGACGGCACCGCAACGCGAAGTACCTCGATGACATCGCGCTGCCCGAGTGCATCACCGCCACGACCGACCCGGCGGAGGCGCTCGAGGGCGCCGAGCTCGTGGTGCTGGCCGTCCCCTCCCAGTCGCTGCGCGGCCAGCTGTCTGCATGGGGCGCACACGTGCCGCGCAGCGCCGTCGTGCTCTCCCTCATGAAGGGCCTCGAGATCGGCACCGACAAGCGCATGAGCGAGGTGATCGCAGAGCTCACCGGGCTGCCGCCGCGCCAGATCGCGGTGCTCTCGGGGCCCAACCTGGCCATGGAGATCGCGCGCTCACAGCCCACCGGCGCGGTCGTCGCGTGCGCGGACCACGACACGGCCCAGTGGATCGCGGAGTCCTCGACCGCGCCCTACTTCCGCCCCTACATGAGCTCGGACGTCGTGGGGGTCGAGATCGGCGGAATCGTCAAGAATGTCATCGCGCTCGCCGTCGGCATCTGCGAGGGGAAGGAGATGGGGGACAACACGAAGGCCACCGTCATCACGCGCGGCCTCGCCGAGACGACGCGCCTCGCCATGGCGCTCGGCGGCGACCTCACCACCATGTCCGGCCTGGCCGGCCTCGGCGACCTCGTCGCCACGTGTTCGTCCAAGCTCTCCCGGAACCACTCCGCCGGAAGCCTCCTCGGCCAGGGCCTGTCCGTCGACGAGGTCGGCGCGCGCATGACCCAGATCGCGGAGGGGATCAAATCGGCCCCGGCCGTCCTTGAGCTCGCGAAGCGGCACGGAGTCGACATGCCCATCACCGCCGGCGTCGTGGCCGTCCTCAGGGGCCAGCTCCCGGTAGACCAGCTCGAACCCCTGCTGCTCGCGCGGCAGCTCAAATCAGAAGGCGACTAGAAGCGTGACAGAAACCACGAACCCCCGGAAGACGCGTGTGGCCCTCCTCTTCGGCGGCCGGTCGAGCGAGCACGCCGTGAGCTGCGTGACCGCGGCAGGCGTGATGGGTGCCATCGATCCCGACAAGTACGAGGTCGTGCCGATCGGGATCACCCGCGCGGGCCAATGGGTCCTCTCGCACAGCGACTGGCACCAGTGGGCGCTCAATACGGGGCATCAGCCCCAGGTTGAGCCGAGCGAGTCCACCGTGCGGCTGGCGGAGTCCAACGGCGCGGCGCACCTCCTGGTCACCGAGCCCAACCGGGTCCCGCGCGAGCTCGGCGACGTCGACGTCGTCTTCCCGCTCCTGCACGGTGCCTTCGGCGAGGACGGGACGGTGCAGGGCCTCCTCGAGCTCGCGGACGTCCGGTATGTCGGGGCGGGCGTCCTGGCCTCTGCCGTGGGCATGGACAAGCACTTCATGAAGGTGGCGTTCGAGGCCGCCGGCCTCGCCGTCGGCCCGTACGTCACGGTGACCGACAAGGAGTGGCGCCGTGACCCCCAGGCGGTGCGCGCCGCCGTCGCCCGCCTCGGCTACCCCGTGTTCGTCAAGCCGTGCCGTGCCGGGTCCTCCGTGGGCATCACGAAGGTGGACGGCCCCGAGGGGCTCGACGCGGCGATCGCCGAGGCCCGGCGGCACGACCTCCGGCTGGTCATCGAGGCGGGGATCGTGGGGCGCGAGATCGAGTGCGGCGTGCTCGAGGGCCGCGGCTGCGACGCGCCCCGCACGTCGCTGCCCGGCGAGATCGTGGTGCAGGGCGGCGCCCACACGTTCTACGACTTCGAGGCCAAGTACGTCGATAACGACGCCGCGTCCCTCTCCTGCCCGGCCGACCTCCCGCAGGAGGCCATCGACCAGGTGCGGGAGCTCGCCGCGATCGCATTCGACGCGGTCTCCGCGGAGGGCCTCTCCCGCGTCGACTTCTTCTACACGCCCGAGGGCGAGTTCGTCATCAACGAGATCAACACGATGCCGGGCTTCACCCCGATCAGCATGTATCCGGCCATGTGGGCCGCGACCGGGATCAGCTACCGCGACCTCATCGACGAGCTCATCCAGCTCGCGCTCGCCCGGCCCACGGGCCTGCGGTAGGGCGGAGCCTCAGCCGTTCGCGGGCAGCTTCGCGAGGTCTTCCTGGCCTACGCAGTGGCGGGTGGCCGGGATCTTGGAGACCGCGGAGGACAGGCTCGCGAGCACCGTCGCCGAGCTGATCCGGCTCGTGTCCAGCAGGAGCTCAGTCGCCGGCTCCCGGCCGAACGTGGTGAGCGTGTAGGTGCCGCTGTCCGGCTGACCGGATGCCTGGCCCGACGCTGCCTGGCCCGACGGCTCCGCCGCGGCGCCGGAGGACGGTCCGTCCTCCTTGATCACCCAGTCCACGCCGTTGACGCTCACGCACCGGTCCGTGGTCGGCCCCGGGGAGGCAACCCCGCACCGGAGCACGACGGCGGAGGGGTCGCCCCACGCTGCGGTGGCCTGGCTCGTGGTCTTGCGGAGCTGGGCGTCGCCGAGCGTGTCCGGGAGCGCGATCATGAGCGGCGCGCACGCTGGATTCGCCGCGTCCGGTGCGGGCTGGACGGTCACGGGGACCGAGCACCCTGCGAGGACCGCCGCGAGGGCCATGCCAGCCGTCGGGGCGACGAGGCGGGCTGCGAGGGGCTGGCGGCGTGCGGGCATGCTTCTCCATCCGGGGCACAGGGGTTCCCTCCAGCGTACCGCCGCGACGGACGGCCTCTGGCCCGGACGGGTGCCGATACGCTATGGCTGTGACCAATTCCCCACGACTGGCGCCCCGCGTGGGCGAGCTGAGCGAGGGAGAACTCCTCGAACGCATCTTCCCCCGCCTCGCGGTCCTCGGCTCGCCGATCCTGGGCCCGGGCGATGACGCCGCGGTCATCGCCGCACCGGACGGGAGGGTCGTCGTCAGCACGGACACCCAGACGGAGGGGCAGGACTTCCGGCTCGTGTGGCCCAACGGGTACCGGAGCACCGGGGCGGACGTCGGGTGGAAGGCCGCCGCCCAGAACCTCAGCGACATCAACGCGATGGGCGCCGTGGCGACCAGCATGGTCGTGAGCCTCACCCTCCCGCCCGAGACGGGGGCCGACTGGGTCGAGGGCCTCGCCGACGGGCTCGTCGAGGCCATCCGGGCACTCGGCGCCGACGGCTGCACGGTGGCCGGCGGCGACCTCGGCCGCGGGGGGAGCTGTCCGTGACCGTCACGGTGCTCGGGACGCTCGCGGGGCGCGCCCCGGTGCTGCGCTCCGGGGCGCGGGAGGGCGACGTCGTTGCCGTGGCCGGCCGGCTCGGGACGGCCGCGGCGGGGCTTTCGCTCCTCGAGCATGGCCCCCGGTACGGACAGCTCGGCGCAGCCCTCCGCGGGGTGGTGCAGAGCCATTGCCGCCCTGTGCCGCCGCTCGCTGCCGGTCCCCTCGCCGCGCGCTCCGGCGCGAGCGCGCTCATGGATCTCTCGGACGGACTGCTCAGGGACGGCGACCGCATGGGGCGGGCGAGCGGCGTCGTGCTCGATCTCGACGAGTCGGCGCTCGGTGCGTACGCCACGCTCCTTGCCGAGCCCGCCGTCCTCCTGGGCGCCGACGCGCTCGCATGGGTGCTGGGCGGAGGAGAGGACCACGGACTCCTCGCGACGTTCCCCTCGACCTCACAGCTGCCAGATGGGTTCACTGCGATAGGCTCGGTGGTGCCTCCGGCCGGCGGGCCGGGCGGGGTCGCCGTCGCCGGGCGTCCCGCGCAACCGAGCGGATGGGATCACTTTGCACGCTAAGATCGCCTCGAACGCCGCCGCGATGCGCCGGTGGCTCGACGATGCCGAGACCGCGCTGGCCAACCACAGCGACCGCCTCAACGCGATCAACATCTTCCCCGTCGCGGACGGCGATACCGGCACGAACCTCTACCACACCGTGCGTGTCGCCTCCGTCGCCGCGGCCGCCGCCGATGGGACAGACCTCGGAGAGGTCCTCGGTGCCGCCGGGCAGGCTGCCATGGAAGAGGCGTGGGGCAACTCAGGGACTCTCTTCGCCGTATTCCTCGACGCGTTCGCCGCCTCCCTCGCGGGCCACGTCCGGCTCAGCGGCCCGCTCCTCGCCCGCGCCCTCCACCATGCGCAGATCCGCGCGTGGTCCGCGCTCAGCGAGCCCGTCGGCGGAACCATGCTCTCCGTCCTCGAGGCCGCAGCGGGCGGCGCCGCTGCCGCCTCCGGATCCGCGGCGCACGAGGACAGCAACCTCGCGCTCGCCGCCGCTCTCGACGGCGCCGTCGAGGCGGCCCTCGGCGCCGTCGTCGCCACGGAGGGCCAGCTCGGAGTGCTCGCTTCTGCCCGGGTGGTCGACGCCGGCGGAGTAGGCCTGCTCTTGGTCCTCGCCGCGCTGCGGACCGCGGTCCTCGGCGAGGGTATCGCCGAGGACACCCTCGAGACGCTCCACGGGCTCAGGGTCCAGGACCCCCACATCCACGGCGACCAGCCGGAGGCCGAGGGCGTCGAGATCATGTGCACGATCCGGCTCAGCCCTCTGGATGCCGCCGGGCTGCGGCAGCGTCTCGATGAGGTGGGCGACTCGGTGATCATGAGCCCGGTCGGCGCCTTCGACGATGAGGCAGGCGTGTGCCGCTGGCGCGTGCACGTCCATGTCGCGGACCCGGACGGAGCGCTCGCGCTGATCCGAGCCATCGGCGAGCCGGAGCGCGTCGCGATGACCGAGCTCCGCTCGGAAGGCGCTCCGGGGGACGGCACGGAGCACCTCGTGCAGGAGGACCGGCGTGGCCGCTCGGCGTGAGACCGATCTGGCCCGGCTCCTCGGGGGAGCCTCGGCCAAGAAGCTCAAGGACCATCTGGGCCTCACGACCGCGGGCGAGCTCTTGGACTACTTCCCCCGCCGCTATGCCGAGCGCGGCGAGCTGACGCGCATCGCCGATCTGCCGATCGACACGGACGTGACGCTAGTGGGGCGCGTCGTGAAGACCACGAGCAGGACAATGGCGACGCGAAAGGGCCGCATTACCGAGGTCTTGGTCAGCGACGGGCTCGAGGGCGCGCTGGACACGATCAGCCTCACGTTCTTCAACAGCTTCGCCGCACCGAAGCAGCTCACGCCGGGCACGGTTGCCATGTTCTCCGGCCGTGTCGGCGCATACCGGGGCAGGCTCCAGCTGACCAACCCGGACTACATGCTGCTCGACGACGCATCGATGGGTGACGCGAGCGCGAGTGCCGAGGAGCTCGCGGACCGGCCGATTCCCGTCTATCCCGCCACGGCGAAGCTGCCGAGCTGGAAGATCGCCCAGTCCGCCGCCACCCTCCTCGGCCAGCTGGACCTAGAGACCCTCCCCGACCCGCTCCCGGACGCGCTGCGCGCGCAGTACCGGCTGCCCGCCATCGCGGACGCCTACCGGATGATCCACACGCCTGCCGCGGCGCAGGAGTGGACAGCGGCGCGGCGGCGGTTCCAGTACGAGGAGGCGCTGGTGCTGCAGACGGCGCTCGCGCGGCGCAAGGCGCAGCACGCGCTCCTGCCGTCCCGTCCCAGCCCGGCCCGGCGCGGCGGGCTGCTCGAGGCGTTCGACGCCCAGCTGCCCTTCACGCTCACGGCCGGCCAGAAGGACGTGGGCGAGACGCTCGCCGCCGAGCTTGCCGCCGATCACCCCATGAACCGCCTCCTGCAGGGCGAGGTCGGCTCAGGAAAGACGGTCGTGGCGCTGCGGGCGATGCTCCAAGTGGTCGACGACGGTGGGCAGGCCGCGCTCCTGGCACCCACCGAGGTCCTCGCGGGCCAGCACTACGAGTCGATCCGGCGGACGCTGGGGCCCCTCGCCCGCGACGGGCTCCTCGGCGCGGACGACGGCGTCGAAGTCGTCCTGCTCACGGGCGGGCAGAGCGGCGGCGAACGCAAGCGCTCCCTGCTCGCAGCCGCGAGCGGCGAGGCCGGGATCGTGGTGGGCACGCACGCGCTCCTGTCCGAAAACGTGCAGTTCGCCGACCTGGGCCTCGTGGTCGTCGACGAGCAGCACCGCTTCGGCGTCGAGCAGCGGGACGCCCTGCGGGCCAAGAGCCTGGCCACTCCGCACCTCCTCGTCATGACCGCGACTCCCATTCCGCGCACGGTGGCCATGACCGTCTTCGGCGACCTCGAAACGTCCATGCTCCGCGAGCTCCCGGCGGGCAGGTCGCCGATCGCCACGCACGTGGTTGGCCTCGCCGAGAACCCGTCCTGGGCTCGCCGCATCTGGCAACGGGCCCGCGAGGAGATCGACGCCGGGCGGCAGGTCTACGTGGTCTGCCCGACCATCGGCGAGTCCGGCGAGGACGAAGGCGACCTCGAGGCGCTTGACGAGGAGACGTGGGGCGGGACCGCGCTCGGTCCGCGCGAGGACCGCAAGCCAGCCGTCTCGGTCGGCGCCACGGTGGCCCAGCTCGCCGAGGAGCCGGATCTGGCGGGGACGCACATCGGCGTGCTGCACGGGCGGCTTGACAGCGCCGAGAAGGCCGCCGCGATGGAGGGCTTCGCCTCCGGCGCGACGGACCTGCTCGTCGCGACGACAGTGGTCGAGGTCGGCGTCGACGTGCCGAACGCGACCCTCATGGTCATTCTCGACGCGGACCGCTTCGGGATCGCGCAGCTCCACCAGCTGCGCGGGCGCGTGGGGCGTGGCGGCCACGCGGGCACATGCCTCCTGGTGACTTCCCTCGAACCGGGGCATCCGAGCAGGGCGCGCCTCGATGCGGTCGCCGCGAGCACGGACGGGTTCGTGCTCGCGCAGAAGGACCTCGAGCACCGCCGCGAGGGCGACATTCTCGGTGCCACTCAGTCTGGGCGCCGCTCGACGCTGCGGCTCCTGCGGGTGCTGCGCGACGCCGAGGTGATCGAACGCGCCCGCGCCGACGCGCTCGCCATCGTCGCCGAGGACCCCGGCCTCGACAACCACACCGTGCTGAGGGCGGCCATCGACGCGTACCTCGAGCCCGAGAAGGAGGTGTTCCTCGAGCGTGGCTGAGACCCTTCCGTTACCGACCGGCGCGACGGCTCGGGCGGTGCGATGAGCAGGATCATCGCCGGAATCTGCGGGGGGACCCCCCTCGTGTCCGTTCCCGGCTCGGGGACCCGCCCCACCACGGACCGTGTCAAGGAGGCGCTGTTCTCGCGCCTCGAGGCCCTGGGGATGATCTCCCGGGCCAGGGTCCTGGACCTCTACGCAGGCTCCGGCGCCCTGGGGGTCGAGGCCGTGAGCCGTGGTGCCTCCACGGCCGAGCTCGTGGAGTCGGACGCGAAGGCCGTGGGCATCTGCCAGCGCAACGCGCGCACCGTGAACGACGCCGTGGGCCGCCGTGCCGTCACCGTGCACCGCGGGAAGGTCGGCGCCTTCCTCGAGTCGACCATCGAGGGCCGCCACTGGGACCTCGTCTTCCTGGATCCGCCCTACCCCCTGGGCGAGGACCAGCTGGCCCGCGTCCTCGAGGCACTGGCCCCGCACCTTGCCGCGGACGCGCTCGTCGTCGTGGAGCGCTCGGCCCGCTCGCCGGAACCCGCGTGGCCGCGCCACCTCGTGCACTACGCGGACCGCAAGTACGGCGAGACGCACCTGTGGTTCGCCGAGCCCCGCCCGGAGCCCGACGTCGACGCTGAAGCGTCGGAGTCCACCGGTAGCGTTGCGCCATGATCTTCGACAGCGCCGCTCTGTTCGGCGGCACTGCCCTCACGCGCACGGCCTTGACGGGCACGACGGCGGTGCTGCCGCCGGCTGGTTTGCACCTGACGGCTCTGCCCCTGTCGGCTCTGCCCCCGACGGCGGGGGCCGCGGCCGTCGTTGAACCGCACTGGTGGGAGATCGTCTCTGCCCTCGCGCCCGTGGGGACGCTCGCCGCCGCCGTGGTCGCGGCGATCGTGGGGCTGAGCACGATCCGCCAGCGTTCGTACTCGGACCGGCGGGCCGAGTTCTGGCGCCGTACCGAGTGGGCCCTGGAGGCCTCGGTTTCCCCGGACCCGCAGCTCGCGGTCATGGGAACGATGGTGCTCGCGAGCCTCGCGAAGAGCGACCTCATCGCGAGCGACGAGGAGCTCGAGCTGCTCGACGCGGTGTGGGTCGAGCCGATCGCCGAGGCCGAGGATGCTGGGCTGGACGAGGAGCTCGGCGATGACGGCGCCTAGACGACCGCACTCAGAGGCGGACATGGACGGCCTCCGCGTGCTCGGGCGATACTGGAGGGGCAGATGTGAGTGAAGGAGACACGGTGAACAGGGACACCGAGGGCAGCACCGAGCTTCCCGACGAGGGCGCCGGCCACGAGGGTGCCGGACGGCAGGGCGAGGACCAGACGCGAGAGCGCCGGCCGGGCGCGTCGGACCGCCGCGTCCAGATCGCGGCCGCCAAGCTCCGTGTGGTCCTGGACGAGCGCCTCCACCGCCCCACCCCGGAGTGGGTCAAGCGCCTCGCGGAGCAGAAGCTCGCGAGCTGACCCCGATCGCCCGGACCGGCTGGCCGCGCATGGTCGCGTCGGCGAGCGTCAGCCCGCGAGGGGGTCCAGGTCTGTGCCTCGGGCCAGCCGCGTCGGGTACGGCCCGGCTGCGGCCAGGGCCGCGGTCCACGCCTCAGGCCAGGCCCCGGTCAGGCCGATTGCCACGATGTTCCCCGGGAACCTTGCGGTGAACATGTCCGGCTCGGCGAGTGCGGCCACCTCCGGGAAGACTCCGCGCATCGCGGCCAACTGGGACCGCACGAGGGTCAGCGGCGGATCGTCGCCGATGTTCACGATCAGCGCCCCGCGCTCGGACAGGAGCCCCGCTGCCTCCGCGTAGAAGTCCCGGTGGGCGATGTGGCCGGGTGCCTCGGGGCCGGAGAAGATGTCGAGCACCACGACGTCGAACGGCCCGCGGCCGGCAACGTCCGGGAGGGTCCAGCGGGCGTCCCCGAGGTGTACCAACAGGTCGGTGCCCGGGGCGAGGGGGAGCTGCTCGAGGACGAAGTCGGCGAGCTCTCGCTCGAGCTCGACTGCGGACTGCACGGATCCGGGCCGGGTCGCCTCGATGTACCGTGCGAGGGTGAGTGCCCCCGCCCCGAGGTGCAGGGCGCGGATGGGCTCGCCCGGAGGGGCGATGAGGTCCACGACGTTCGCGATGCGGCGCAGGTACGCGTAGAACACGTGCGACGGGTCGTTGAGGTCCACATGGGACTGCTCCGCGCCGCCGATCGCGAGCACGTAGGCGCCCCGGACGTGCTCGTCGGGTTCGACACTCGCGTGCGCCCCGATGCCCCGCAGGTAGCGGGAGGCCAGGGGCCGCCTGCCCGGACCGCTCACACGAGCTCCGACAGCCGCGAGAGGCGGGCGGCCGCCTCGGCCAGGAGCGGCTCCTTCTTGCAGAACGCGAACCGCAGCAGCGAGCGGGTGCGCCGCGCGCCGTCGTCGTGGCAGAACACCGACACCGGGATCGCGGCGACCCCGACGAGTTCGGGAAGCCGCCGCGCGAGGTCGAGTGCGTCGTCGAATCCGAGCGCAGCCGTGTCTGCGGTGATGAAGTAGGTGCCGTCCGGGAGGAACACGTCCAGACCGGCGGACTGCAGTCCCTCGGCGAGGATGTCCCGTTTGGCCCGCAGCGTGTGCGCGATGCCGTGGAAGAACTCGTCAGGGAAGCCCAGGCCGAGGGCCACGGCCTCCTGGAACGGCGTGCCGGAACTGTACGTGAGGAACTGCTTGATGGTGCGGACCCTCGCGACCAGTTCCTCGGGACCCGTGACCCACCCGACCTTCCAGCCGGTGAAGGAGAACGTCTTCCCCGCCGAGGAGATCGTGAGCGTCCGCTCGGCCGCGCCCGGGAGCGTCGCGACGGGGACGTGCGGTTCGCCGAAGACAAGGTGCTCGTAGACCTCGTCGGTGACGATCACGGCGTCGTGCGCTGCGGCGAGCTCGACGATCCTCGCCAGCACGTCCGTGCCGAACACGGCGCCGGTCGGATTGTGCGGGTTGTTCACGATGACGAGCCGCGTCCGTGCGCTGAATGCCGCAGCGAGCTCGTCGAGGTCCGGCTGGAACCGCGGCGCGTGCAGCGGGACCGTCACGTGCTCGGCGCCGGCGAGGCCGATCATGGCCCCGTATGAGTCGTAGAACGGCTCGAAGGTGAGCACCTCGTCCCCTGGGCCCGCGAGGGCCAGGACCGACGCGGCGATGCCCTCGGTCGCGCCCGTTGTGATGATGGCCTCGCGGTACGGATCGAGGCGGATCCCGTAGAAGCGCGCCTGGTGCGCGGCGACCGCCTCGCGCAGGCGGGGGATGCCCTGGCCCGGCGCGTACTGGTTTGCCCCGTGCAGGATGGCCGTGCGCGCGGCGTCGGCCATCTCCGCCGGCCCGTCCTCGTCGGGGAACCCTTGGCCGAGGTTGACCGCGCCGTGGCGCACGGCGAGGGAGGTCATCTCCTCGAAGATCGTCACGCCCAGTGTCCCGTCCGGGCCGAGGAGGTTGGCCCCCGCGGCTGTGCGCCGCCACGCGGAGTGCTGCTCTCGGGTACTCATCCGCCCATGCTAGCCGCGCCGGGCGTCATGGAGGGCCGACGGCCGGAGGGCATGCACTATCTTGGCGGTATGCGACGCGCAGTGTGCCCTGGCTCCTTCGATCCCATCCACAACGGGCATCTCGAGGTGATCGCGCGGGCTGCGAACCTCTTCGACGAGGTCATCGTCGCCGTCTCGACGAACTACGCCAAGAAGTACCGGTTCGGCCTCGAGGAGCGCCTCACGATGGCGCGGCGGACGCTCGGGGCGATCAGCGGGATCCTTGTCGAGCCGATGGGCGAGGGCCTCCTCGCGGAGTACTGCCGCGAGCGTGGGGCGAGCGCGATCGTCAAGGGCCTCCGCTCGTCGTCGGACTTCGACTACGAGCTGCCGATGGCGATCATGAACCGCCAGCTCACGGGCGTCGAGACCGTGTTCCTGCCGGCGGAGGCCCACTACGTGCACTTGTCCTCGACTCTGGTCAAGGAGGTCCACGACCTCGGTGGGGACGTCTCCGAGTACGTGCCGCGGTCCGTCCTGGTCCGCTTGGCCGAGACGCGCCCGGAGCGCTGAGGTCACCGGCCCCGCGGCGCTCAGGGCATAGAATAGACGGGCACAGCCAGCAGCACGCCGTCCGTCCGAGGCTGGGGCGCTCCATTTTGGGGCCTGCCGCCGCAGCGGCTAGGATGGTGTGTCGGTCTATGTTCTACAGGAGTTCTCATTAAGCGCGGAGCACGTTCGCCTTTGATGTTCGACGTCAAGGATCTCGGGCGCAGCCCCGGGACTATGCGGACCCTTGAGGAGCATGTACCCGCACCGGGAGAACTCGGTGTGGCGCTCATCGGTGTCAAGGAAGGATCCCCTGTGGATCTGGACTTGAAGTTCGAGTCAGTGCACGAGGGGATCTTGGTCTCGGGGACGGCGCACGTCACAGTGACGGGCGAGTGTGGCCGTTGCCTGGATCCCATCGAGTACGGACTCGATACCGAGGTGCAAGAGCTTTTCTTCTTCGAGGGCATGGGCTTCTCGAACGGAGAAGACGATGAAGAGCAACGTCGAGTCGAGCACGATTCCATCGATCTTGAGCCGGTGTTGCGGGACGCAGTGGTACCGCTGCTGCCGTTCCAGCCGGTGTGCCGGGAAGACTGCGAGGGCCTGTGCTCCGAATGCGGAGTGCGCCTCGCGGACGAGCCGGGGCACCACCATGAGGTCGTCGACCCCCGGTGGGCTGCCTTGGCAGATCTGGCAAAGCCAGACCGGCACGACGATGAGTAAGTGTTGGCATAAGAGAGAAATGAGTTAGCCGTGGCTGTTCCCAAGCGGAAGATGTCTCGCTCGAATACCCGCGCCCGTCGCTCGCAGTGGAAGGCCTCGGTTCCGACCCTGGTCAAGACCGTCGAGAACGGCCGCGTGACCTACAGCCTGCCGCACCAGGCCAAGGTCGTCACCGACTCCGCGGGTACCGAGCTCTTCCTTGAGTACAAGGGCCGCAAGGTCGCCGACGTCTGATTCGGCTGTCCTCGCGCATGATCGCTCATGACGAGCTCCTGAAGCGTCTCGGCGTCGACATCGACGCCGAGACGCTTCGTCTTGCCCTGACCCACCGCTCCTACGCGTACGAGAACGGCGGAATCCCGACCAACGAGCGCCTCGAGTTCCTCGGCGACTCGATTCTCGGGTTCTCCGTGACCGAGCTCCTCTACCGGGAGTACCCCGGCCTGAGCGAGGGCGACCTCGCCAAGCGGCGCGCCGCCGTCGTGAGCACGCGCGCCCTCGCATCGATCGCCCGCCGCCTCGGCGTGGGCGAGTTCATCTTCCTCGGCCAGGGCGAGAAGGTGACGGGCGGGAACAACAAGTCCTCGATCCTCGCGGACACGATGGAGGCGCTCATCGGCGCGACCTTCATCTCCAATGGCCTCGAGACGGCCCGGAATTTCGTTGTCGGGCTCGTCACGCCGCTCCTCGCGGACGCCGCCGTGCTCGGAGCCGGCACCGACTGGAAGACCCACATCCAGGAGCTGGCCGCGAACCGGCAGCTCGGCGCGATCCACTACGCCGTGGTGGGTGACGGGCCGGACCACGCCCGCGTCTACACGGCGACCCTCCTCATCGGCGGTACGCCGTACGGCACGGGCACCGGAAACTCCAAGAAGGAGGCCGAGCAGCAGTCCGCAGCGAACGCGTGGAAGGTGCTCGGCCCCTCCGCGGGCGGATCGACCGCGGGGACTGCCGCTGAGGCTGCGGCCGAACAGCCGGGCTGATATGCCCGAGCTCCCCGAAGTCGAGGTCGTCCGCCGCGGCCTCGCCGCCTGGGTGGCCGGACGGCGCATCGACGCCGCGGCCGTCCTCGACCCCCGGTCCGTGCGGCGGCACCTCCTCGGGCCCGAGGACTTCGTCGGCCAGCTGGAAGGCGCCCGCGTGCTCGACGCGGCCCGCCGCGGCAAATACCTCTGGATGCCGCTCGCCGGCCCCGACGACGATCCGGCGGATCCGGGCTTTGTCCCGCACACCGCACTCCTCGCGCATCTGGGCATGAGCGGCCAGCTCCTCGTCGAGGACGCCGACCAGCCCGCCGAGAAGCACCTCAAGGTCCGCCTCTCGCTCAGCGACGCGGACGGCATGCCTGGCGAGCTCCGCTTCGTGGACCAGCGCATCTTCGGAGGGCTCGCCGTCGTGCCCCTGATTCCGACGCACGACGGCGGCCCGGGCGGCCGCTCGGAGGCCCGCCTCCCGCTCGTCCCCGCGGAGGCGGCCCACATCGCACGCGACCCGCTCGACCCGCTGTTCGACGCCCCCGCGTTCCACGAGCGCCTGCGCTCGCGGCGGACGGGCATCAAGCGGGCGCTCCTGGATCAACGGCTCATCTCCGGGATCGGGAACATCTACGCCGACGAGGCCCTCTGGACCGCGAGGCTCCACTACGCGAGGCCCACGGACACGCTGCGCCGCCCCGAGACGGAGCGCCTCGTGGACGCCGTCCGCGATGTCATGGACAGGGCCCTCGCGGCCGGCGGCACGAGCTTCGATTCGCTGTATGTCAACGTCAATGGGGCGTCCGGCTACTTCGCGCGCTCGCTCGACGCGTACGGCCGCGCCGGTCTGCCCTGCCGGCGGTGCGCGGCCGAGGGCCGGGTGGGGGTCGTGGTCCGCGAGCAGTTCATGAACCGGTCCTCGTACCGGTGCACACGGTGCCAGCCGGTTCCGCGCAACGCCCGCTGGTAGCGCGAGTTCTGTCGGCGCCCGGTGGCACAATGCCACCATGCCGAGGGCACATACAGGACACGAGAGGAGGCCCGCGGACCCTTGCACCTTAAGACCCTGACGATCCGAGGCTTCAAGTCCTTCGCCTCGGCCACCACATTCGAGTTCGAGCCCGGCGTGACGGCCGTCGTCGGCCCCAACGGCTCGGGCAAGTCGAACGTCGTGGACGCGCTCGCGTGGGTCATGGGGGAGCAGGGCGCCAAGACGCTGCGTGGCGGCAAGATGGAGGACGTCATCTTTGCCGGTACCTCCGGGCGCCCCCCGCTGGGCCGCGCCCACGTCTCGCTGACGATCGACAACGCGGACGGCGCGCTCCCCATTGAGTACGCCGAGGTCACGATCTCTCGCACACTCTTCCGCGCAGGCGGCTCGGAGTACGCCATCAACGGCAGCCCCTGCCGACTCCTGGACATCCAGGAGCTCCTGTCCGACTCCGGCCTGGGCCGGGAGATGCACGTGATCGTGGGGCAGGGCCAGCTCGACCGGGTCCTGCATGCCACGCCGGAGGACCGCCGCGGCTTCATCGAGGAGGCCGCGGGCATCCTCAAGCACCGGCGCCGCAAGGAGCGCACCGTCCGCAAGCTCGAGGCGATGCAGGCAAACCTCTCCCGGCTCGGGGACCTCACCGCCGAGCTTCGCCGGCAGCTCGGCCCCCTCGGCCGGCAGGCGCAGGTGGCGCGCCGAGCCCAGACCATCCAGGCCGATGTCCGAGACGCCCGGGCTCGGCTCCTCGCCGACGACCTCGTGACGCTCCGCACCGCGATGGAGCAGGAAGAGGCGGACCTCAGCGCGCTGGACGCACGCCGGGCCGCCGTCCAGGGCGAGCTCGATGCCGGCCAGCGCGAGCAGGCCGAGGCGGAGCGTTCCGCAGCTGCCGCGACGCCCCTCGTGAACGCCTCCCGGGACACGTGGTATCGCCTCTCGCAAGGCAGGGAGCGGCTGCGGGCCCTCGCCTCGCTCGCCGAGGAGCGCCGCCGCCTCCTCGGCTCCTCCGAGCCGCCCTCGCGAGGCCGGGACCCGGAGGCGCTGCAACGCCAGGCCGACGAGCTGCGTCTCGAACTCGAGGCGGCCGCGGACGCTGTGGAGATGCGCGCCGAGGTCCTCGCCGAGGCCGAGGGGGCGCGCGTGACGGCCGAGGAGGCGGCCACGGCCGAGGACCGTCGGCACACAGCACTCCTCAGGGCGCAGGCGGACCGCAGGGAGGGCCTCGCGCGCCTGGGCGGGCAGGTCGCCGCGGTACGGAGCCGCGTCGAGGCCGCCGAGGGGGAGATCGGGCGCCTGCGCGAGAACCTCGCCGGCGCCGCCGAGCGGCAGCGCGCGGCCCGGAGCGACTACACGGCCCTCGAGAACCAGATCGCCGGCGTCGAGGCCGGCGAGGAGGACCTCGACACGGCCTATGAGGGGGCCGCCGCCGAGCTCGCCGAGGCGGAGGCAGAGCGCGAGGCGCTGCTCGAGCGCCGTCGCAGGGCTGCCGCCGCGAAGCAGGCGCACGAGGCCCGGATCGAGGCCCTGCAGACCGGCTTCAAGGACCGCGACGCGACCGGCACCGTCGCCGCGGGCGCACGGGGGGTGCTCGGCAGGGTGGCCGACCTCGTGCGGGTCGAGCCCGGTTTCGAGGCCGCGGCCGCCGCCGTGCTCGGCCCGTTCGCCGAGGGCCTCGCGATGGCGGGGGCCGAGGCGGCGCGGGAGGCGCTCGAGGCGCTCAGGCTGGACGACGCCGGCCAGGCAGCCCTCCTCCACCCCGTCTCGGGTACACAAGATCCACCACCTTCAGCGTCTCGGGTACACATAGATGCGCCCATCGACCGTTCCGGGTACGCGCTCCCCGAGGGCGCGCGCTGGCTCTCCGACGTGCTGGCCCCGGACCATCGCATCGCCGGCGCGGTCGCGCACCTGGTCCGGCAGGCCGCCGTCGTGCGTACGCTCGCCGAGGCGATCGCGCTGGCCGGCAAGCATCCCGAGCTCACCGTGGTGACGCACGACGGCGATCTGGTCACCGCGGCGGGGATGCGCGGCGGATCGTCGGGGGCACCCTCGACGATGGAGCTGCAGGGGCTGCTCGAGGCGGCCCGCGCGGCGCACGCCTCGGCCCAGGCCGAGTATGAGCGCTGCGGGTTCGCCCTCTCCGGCGCCCAAGAGCGCGAGCGGGAGGCCCGCGAGCGCGCTGACACCGCGCTGGCGGCCCTGAACGACTCAGACGCACGCTTCGCCGCCGTGGCCGAGAAGCTCGCCGCCCTCGGTACGCAGCTGCGTGGCGCCGCCGCGGAGGAGGAGCGCCAGAGGTCGGCGCTCGAGGCCGCCCGCACGCAGCTCGAGGCCGAGCAAGTGGCCCTCGAGGCGGCCGCCGAGCGACTCGAGCTCGCCGAGGAGGCCCCGGACGCCCAGGAACCGGATGCCCAGGACCGCGACCGCCTGCAGGCGGAAGCGGCCACCGCGCGTGCACGGGAGCTCGAGGCGCGGCTCGCGCTGCGCGCCGCCGAGGAGCAGCACCGGTCCCTGCAGGCGCGTGTCCAATCGCTCGAGCGGGCGGCGGAATCGGAGCGCCGCGCGGCCGAGGAGGCACGGCGGCGCGCGGAGCACCGGTCGCGCGAGGCAGCGCGTGCCGCCTCAGTCGCACAGGCAGCGCGGATCGGGCTGGCCCGCATGGACCGGGCGGTGGACGACGCGGCCAGCGCCCGGGACGAGGCCGAAGCCCTGCGGGCCGAGCTCGATGCGAAACTCGGGTCCCTCCGCGGCCGCAACGGCGAGCTTGCCCGGGAACTCGCGGGCCTCAATGACGCCGCCCACCGCGACGAGCTCGCACGGGCGGAGCAGCGCCTCAGGCTCGAGGCGCTGGCCGAGCGGGCCGTGGACGAGCTCGGGTTGGCCGCAGACGAGCTGATCCGTGGCTTCGGGCCGGACCGCCCCGTTCCCGTCCCCCTGGAGGAGGGTTCGGACAAGTGGGCCGCGCTCCGGGTCGAGGTGGACGACGACGGGCAGCCGCTCGAGGGCGGAGTGCCGTTTGTGCGCGCCGAGCAGGAGAAGCGCCTCAAGAAGGCCGAACGCGACCTCGCGGCGCTGGGAAAGGTCAACCCGCTCGCCCTCGAGGAGTTCGCCGCCCTCGAGGAGCGCCACCGCTTCCTCGCCACCCAGCTCGAGGACCTGCAGAAGAGCCGCAAGGACCTCCTGCAGATCATTGCCGAGGTCGACGAGCGCGTGCAGAAGGTCTTCGCGGAGGCGTTCGCGGACACCTCCGTCCAGTTCGAGCGGGTGTTCGGCCGGCTCTTCCCCGGCGGAGAGGGCCGGCTCGTGCTGACGGACCCGGACGACCTTCTCGGCACCGGCATCGAAGTCGAGGCCCGGCCCGCCGGAAAGAAGATCAAGAGGCTGTCCTTGCTCTCCGGCGGCGAGCGCTCGCTCACCGCCGTTGCGCTGCTCGTCGCGATCTTCAAGGCCAGGCCCTCGCCGTTCTACGTCATGGACGAGGTCGAGGCGGCCCTGGACGACACGAATCTGGGGCGGCTCATCACGATCTTCGAGGAGCTGCGCGAATCGAGCCAGCTCATCGTGATCACCCACCAGAAGCGGACCATGGAGGTCGCGGACGCCCTCTACGGGGTCTCGATGCGCGGCGACGGCGTCTCGACCGTGATCAGCCAGAAGCTCGACCGCGTCGACGTCGGGGCGTGAGCCAGCGCACGCCCCCCGAACGCCCGTCGGGGCTGTGAGAAGCTAGGACCGTGACAGACCTTTCCGCCCTGCTGCCCGTCATCATCATCGTTGCGGTCGCGATCCTGATCGTCGCCGGGATCGTCATCGGCCTCGTCAGCGGCCGCCGGAAGAAGATCAACTACCCCGGCCCGCGCGACGCCAACGACCGGGCCATCACCCCGGCCCAGCCCAGCGTCCTCGACGCCGACCACGCGCCGCCCGCCGGCGTGGGCACGCTGCCCGCCCCGGCGGAGCCCGAGGGCGAGGCTCCCGCAGAGGACGTCCTTGATGAGGCCGTCACCGAGCGCGTCCCCACCGAGACGCCGGCCCCGGTGGCGGGCCGCCTCCAGCGCCTGCGCGAGCGGCTCGTCAAGAGCAACAGCCTCTTCGGCAAGGGCCTGCTGGCCCTGCTCTCGGGCGACAAGATCGATGAGGACGTGTGGGACGAGGTCGAGGAGACCCTTCTGCTCGCGGACATCGGCACCGAGCCCAGCCTCGCGCTCGTGGACACGCTCCGCGATCGGGTCAAGGTCATGGGAACGCGCAGCCCCGAGGAGGTCAAGTCCATGCTGCGCGAGGAGCTCATCAAGCTCGTCGACCCGACCATGGACCGCTCCCTCAAGGTCTCCCGCGTGGACGGCAAGCCCGCCGTCGTGCTCGTGGTGGGCGTCAACGGCGTCGGCAAGACCACAACCGTCGGCAAGCTCGCGCGCGTTCTCGTGGCCGAGGACAAGGACGTGATCCTCGGTGCTGCCGACACCTTCCGCGCGGCCGCAGCCCAGCAGCTCGCCACGTGGGGCGCCCGCGTCGGCGTGCCCACCGTCAAGTCGGATGTCGACGGCGCGGACCCCGCCTCGGTCGCGTTCGAGGCCGTCAAGGCGGGCATCGAGCAGGAGGTCGACGTCGTCATGGTCGACACTGCCGGGCGGCTCCAGAACAAGGTCGGGCTCATGGACGAGCTCGGCAAGGTCAAGCGCGTCATCGAGAAGCAGGCGGAGGTGGACGAGGTCCTCCTCGTGCTCGATGCGACCACCGGCCAGAACGGGCTCACCCAGGCCAAGGTGTTCGGCGAGGTCGTCGACATCACCGGCATCGTCCTGACCAAGCTCGACGGCACCGCGAAGGGCGGCATCGTCGTGGCCATCCAGAAGCAGCTCGGCGTCCCCGTCAAGCTCGTGGGCCTCGGCGAGGGCCCGGACGACCTTGCCCCGTTCGACGCCGAGGGCTTCGTGGACGCGATCCTCGCGTAGCGCGACGCCGCGGCCGTCCGCGCGGCCTACACCGCGGAGCCTTGACACGCGCGGGGAGAGCGGAGCACGGTTTTCAGACGGGGCGCGTTCCCTTCCTGGTCTGAGCACGAGGAGGAGCGATGCTCCCCGCACGCCGTACTTCCGCCCTTGCCGCCGTGACCGTGGTCGCCACCGCGTTCTTCGGCCTCGTTGCCGTCCCGGCGCACGCCGCCTCGACCCCGCCCGCCTTCGTCCAGCAGGTTGCTGCACACAAAGGCGGAACGGCTTCCCTCGCCGTCGCACCGGCCTCGGCCGTGACCGCGGGGAACAGGCTCGTCGTTGAGGTGGGCATCTGGAACTCGTCGTCAGCGACGGCTGCGAGCGTCACCGACTCCGCGGGCAACGCCTACACCGAGCTGCTGCACTTCACCGCCTCGGAACACACCGAGCTGAGCGTGTGGACCGCACCGGTGACGGCCGGCGGCGGCACGAAGCCCACGGTCACGGTCAAGCCGACGTCCGCCGCCGACGTCGGCATCGCCGTGCTCGAGTACTCGGGACTGTCGTCCGCGGCGGGCGTCGCCGCGATGGACGTCCACGCACAGGCCGCGGGGACCACGTCTGCGGCCGGCACTGTCGCCTCGGGCCCCACGCCCGCCACGACCGCCGCCGGAGAGCTCGCGGTGGGGTTCTACGCCGATTCGGGCTTCGGCGACACCATCGGCGGCGGCCCCGGCTTCACGGTGCGGACCAACGTCTCGAAGACCTCCGACATGGAGCTCGCGGCCGAGGATGCGCCCGTCGCGTCCGGCGCAACGCCGAGCGCCGGATTCACGACGGGCGCGAACACGACGTGGCTTGCCGCTGCGGTCGTCTTCCGCCCGGCGAGCACGCCGAACGCAACCGTACCGGGGGCGCCCACCGGGGTCGCCGCGAGCCCGGGGAACGGCGGCGCGACCGTATCCTGGACCGCCCCCTCGGACGGCGGATCCCAGATCACCTCCTACACTGTGACCCCCTACTCGGGGGGCGCCGCGCAGAAGGCCACGACGGTCATCGGGACGCCTCCGGCCACTTCGGCCCAGATCACGGGGCTAGCGAACGGCACGTCCTACACGTTCACCGTCAGCGCCACGAACGCGATCGGCACCGGACCGACGTCGGCCGCCTCGAACGCGGTCACTCCGAGCACCACCGCCAACGGCCAGTGGGGCGCGCTCGCGACCTGGCCGGTCGTCGCAGTCCATTCCGTGGTGCTCGACTCGGGGAAGCTCCTCGTGTGGGACGGCTGGGAGACCCCCGAGCCGACGTCGGTCTACGACCCGGCTGCCAAGACGTTCACCACTGTGAACGCGCCGTCAAGCATCTTCTGCTCGGGCAACGCGAAGCTCCCCGACGGGCGCGTCATCGTCGCTGGCGGCTATGGCGCCACGACAACGGGCAACCTCGGCCTGACGGACACGAACGTGTTCGATCCCACGGACCAGACCTGGAGCCGGGCCGCGAGCATGAACTCGCCGCGGTGGTACCCGGACCTCGTCGAGCTCCCCGATGGGAGGTACGTGGCGATCAGCGGGAACTCCTCGAGCCCCTCGGCCTGGGCGGACACCCCCGAGGTCTACGACCCCGCAGCGAACACGTGGACCGCCCTGTCCAAGATCAGCACCTCGCAGATCCACGAGGAGGAGTACCCGTTCTCGTTCCTCGCCCCCAACGGCAAGGTCCTCACCATCGGACCATCTGAGGACGTGTCCTACTGGCTCGACGCCGCGGCGCAGACCTGGACCTCCGTCGGCCCGAGCGGACTGACGAACGGCTCGCCGGTCATGTACCGCCCCGGGAAGATCCTCTACAGCGGCGGCGCGCAGAGCGTGATCACGACGTCGCCCGCGGTCGCCGGGGCCGCGACGATCGACCTCACGGCCGGCGCGCCCACGTGGACCGCGATCGCGCCCATGAACTATGCGCGGGTCTACCACACGCTCGTGACGCTGGCCGATGGCCGGGTCCTCGCGGTCGGCGGAGAGCCCAGCTCAGACCAGACGCAGGTCACGAGCGGTGTGCTGCCCGCCGAGATCTGGGACCCCGCGACGGGAGCGTGGAGCGTCATCGGCTCGCTCGCCACGGCCCGCAACTACCACTCGAGTGCCGTGCTCCAGCCCGACGGGAGCGTCCTCGTGGCCGGGGGCGGGCACGAGGACTCGCTCAACAACCCGGGCCAGTACAGCGCGCAGGTGTACTCGCCCTCCTACCTGCTCGGCGGGGCGCGGCCCACGATCAGCCAGGCGCCCTCGGCGGCGTACTACGGCGCAACGTTCAGCGTGAGCACCCCGGACGCCGCATCGATCTCGGCGGTCAACCTCGTCTCCTTCGCCGCGGACACCCATCAGGCCGACATGGACCAGCACTTCGTTCCGCTGACGTTCAGCGCCGGCTCAGGGGCGCTGAGCATCCAGGCTCCGACGGGCGGATCCTACGCACCGCCCGGCGACTATATGCTGTTCATCCTCAACGCCAGCGGTGTCCCCTCCCTGGCGGCGACCGTCCACCTCGGGCCCCAGCCTTCAGCACCCGCCGCGCCGACCGGTGTCACGGCGACGGCCGGCAACACCTCGGCCATCGTCGGGTGGACCGCCCCGGCCAACGGCGGTGCTCCCATCACGTCCTACACTGTGACCCCGTGGACGGGAGGAACGGCGCTCGCACCGACCACGGTGACGGGAAGCCCAGCTCCCACCACGGCCACCGTGTCCGGCCTGGCCAACGGTACGCCGTACACGTTCACCGTCACCGCGGCCAACGTGGCCGGGACCTCGCCAGCATCGGCGCCGTCCAACAGCGTCACGCCGTCGACCGCGGTCATACCTGCGTTCATCCAGCAGGCCTCGGCACACGTGGCCAATGCCCCCTCCGCGACCGTTTCCCTCGGCAAGCCCGTCCGCTCCGGCGACAGGTTCGTCGTCGAGGTTGGCGTCTGGGGCCCCGGGTCGCCGACCGCGAGCGCCGTGACCGACTCCGCCGGGAACACCTACACGGAGCTGACTCACTTCGCCGCCTCGGAACACACCGAACTGAGCGTCTGGAGCGCCCCGGTCACGGCGGGCGGCGGTTCCCCGGTGAGCGTCAGCGCCACGACGACGGCGCCAGCGGACATCGGCATCGGTGCCCTCGAGTATGCGGGGCTCTCCACAGCCGCGGGCACCGGGTCGGTCGACGTCCAGGCGCATGCCACCGGCACGACCGCCGGCTCGGCCGCGACGGTCGCGTCCGGTGCGACGGCGCCGGTCTCCGGCGCGAACGAGCTCGCGGTGGGATTCTATGCAGACTCAGGGTTCGGGGACACGCTGGGGGCGGGAGCCGGCTACACCCAGCGGGTCAACGTCTCGCCCACCCCGGACATGGAGTTCGTCGTCGAAGACCAGCAGCCCGTCGCTGGGGCTGCGCCCAATGCGACGTTCAGCACCGGCGCCCGGACCACGTGGCTCTCCGCCGTGGTGGTCTTCCGGCACGGCTGAGCGGCCCGGGTCGGGTCCGTCCGGGGTGGGGGTTCAGGACAGGTCGCTCTCGCGGAGGGGGAGCTGCCCTCGGGGGCTGGGCACCGAGCGCCGGGCCCACAGGGGGACGGCCGCGAGGAGGCACCCGCCGGAGACGGCGAACGCCCATCCGTAGCCGATCCCGTCCGCGAGTGCACCGGCGACCAGCGGGCCGAGGATGCTGCCCACGTCCGAGGCCATCTGGAACACCGCGAGCGGGCGGCCGCCGCTGCGGTCCGACCCGATCGTGTCCGCCACCGTGGCCTGGAGGGACGGGCCGAGGAAGCCCGCGCCGAAGCCGGCCGCGATGGACAGCGCGAAGAACACCGGCTCCGAGCCGCTCACCCCGAGGAGGGCCGTGGGTACGGCCGTCCACATCAGCCCGATCACCGCCACGGGCCGCCGCCCCCAGCGGTCCGCGAGGCGCCCCGTGAACGTCAGGGCCGCGGCCGTCCCGACCGCGTACAGCGCGAGGGCGAGGCCAGCCGCCTGCGGACCCGCCCCGAGCGCCGCAGAGGCGAAGAGCGGCACGAGCGCCATGCGGATCCCGAACGCTGCCCACCCGTTGGCGAAGTTCGATCCGACCGCGGCGCGGTACTGTGCCGCGCGGAGCGCCTCCGCGAGCAGCAGCGGGGGGCGAGCGGCCGCCGTCGTGCGCGCGCCGGTCGCGCCGCCCCGGCCGAGCAGCGCCTGGACCACCGCGGCGGCAACGATGAGGGCGGCCGCGTAGACGAGGAAGGGGACCCGCAGCCCGAAGCCCGCCAGCAGCCCGCCGATCACCGGCCCGGCGATGCTCCCCATGAGGAACGACGCCGCGTACAGCCCGCTCACTCGGCCGCGCGCCTCGGGCGGGGCGAGGCGCACGATCAGGCCCGAGGCGGAGATCGTGAACATCGTGGAGCCGATGCCGCCCAGCCCGCGGACCGCGAGGAGGGTCCAGTAGTCGGGGGCGAAGGCGCAGGCCGCGCTCGAGGCGGCCACGAGCAGCAGCCCGGTGACGTAGACGGGACGCTCGCCCAGACGGTCCACGAGGGAGCCCGCGGCGGGGGCCAGCACGAGCCGGGACAGGGCGAACGCGCTGACGATCACCGAGGCGGCAGTCGCGCCCACGCCGAAGCTCGTCGCGAGCTGCGGCAGGACCGGGGCGACGAGACCGAACCCGACGGCGATGACGAACGCCGCGGCGACCAGCACCCAGATGTCGCGGGGCACGGGAACGCGCGGGGGAGTGCTGGGCATGGACCAACCCTAGCGAAACAGGCTCGAAACACACCCGTGACCCAGCATTAACGCGGGGGAGCGAGTTGTAACGGCGGCGCAATGTGGTCCGCGTCCCACTGAAACACCGCGGGAGGAATCTAGTTGCGAAAGGTCCCTCCACCGCTCGAAAGGCAGAAGCCATGACCCCCACCCTCAGCGCGGGAGACACCGCTTGGGTGCTCGCCTCGGCAGCGCTCGTGCTGCTCATGACACCCGGGCTTGCGTTCTTCTACGGCGGCATGACGCGCGCCAAGAGCGTCCTGAACATGATGATGATGAGCTTCGGCGCAATTGCCCTCGTGGGCGTGCTCTGGGTGCTCGTCGGCTATTCGATGTCCTTCGGTACCGACTGGTTCGGTGGCCTCCTCGGCAACCTCGACAAGTTCGCCCTCCACGGCACGCTCTCGACCGGCGATGACATGCCGCTGGCCGGCACGATCCCCGAGCTCGCGTTCGTGGGCTTCCAGGGCGTGTTCGCGATCATCACCGTGGCCCTCATCTCGGGCTCGATCGCGGACCGCGCGAAGTTCGGTGCCTGGATGGTCTTCGCGTTCTTCTTCTCGATCCTCGTCTACTTCCCTGTGGCCCACTGGGTGTTCGACGCGAACAAGGACGCCAACGGCAACTTCATCGGCGGCTGGCTGAACGGCCTCGGCGTCATCGACTTCGCCGGCGGCACCGCGGTCCACATCAACGCCGGCGCGGCCGGCCTGGCCCTCGCCCTCGTCCTGGGCAAGCGCCGCGGCTTCGGCAAGGACCCCAGCCACCGTCCCCACAACCTCCCGTTCGTGATGCTCGGCGCGGGCCTGCTGTGGTTCGGCTGGTTCGGCTTCAACGCCGGTTCCGCCCTCGGCGCCAACGGCGTCGCGGCCTTCGCCTGGATCAACACCCTCGTCGCCCCCTGCGCCGCGGTGCTCGGATGGCTCATCGTGGAGAAGCTGCGCGACGGCCACGCGACGTCCCTCGGCGCGGCCTCCGGTGCCGTTGCCGGCCTCGTGGCCATCACCCCCGCGTGTGCGGCGATCTCCCCGCTGTGGGCCATCATCCTCGGCCTCCTCGCCGGTGCGGTCTGCGCCCTCGCCGTGGGCCTGAAGTACCGCTTCGGGTACGACGACTCGCTCGACGTGGTCGGCGTCCACCTCGTCGGCGGCATCGTCGGAACGCTCTTCATCGGCCTCGCGGCGGGCCCCGGCGCGCCGTCCAAGGGCCAGGGCCTGTTCTACGGCGGCGGCTTCGAGCTCCTCGGCAAGCAGGCGCTCGGCGCGGGCTCGGTGCTCGTCTACTCCTTCGTCATCTCCCTGGTGATCGGCTGGATCATCTCCAAGACCATGGGCTTCCGGGTCTCGACCGAGGCCGAGGAGGCCGGCGTCGACATCGCGCTCCATGCGGAGACCGCCTACTCGACCACGTCGGGCGGGTCGGGCTTCCACCCGCTGGGCGCCAAGGCCGAGGCCGAGGTCGCGGCATTCAACGCGGACGACCTCCTCACGGCACCGCTGGCGAAGAACACCGAGAAGAAGGTCAAGGCATGAAGCTCATCACCGCGATCGTCCGTCCCGAGAAGCTCGACTCCATCCGCGAGGGCCTCGAGGCCTACGGTGTCCAGGGCCTCACGGTGAGCGCCGCGAGCGGATACGGCCGCCAGCGCGGGTACACCGAGGTCTACCGAGGCGCCGAGTACAGCGTGGACCTGCTGCCGAAGCTGCGGGTCGAGGTCCTCTCCACCGACGAGCAGGCCGACGACATCCTCGATGTCCTCATCACCACCTCCAACACCGGCCGCGCCGGGGACGGCAAGGTCTGGACCGTCGAGGTCCACGAGGCCATCCGGGTCAGGACGGGGGAACGCGGGGCCGCGGCGGTGTAGCACCCCGCACACACCCTTCGCGGACGACGGCGGGCGCGCACCCGCCGTCGTCCGCGAAACACGCCGTTAACATGCGTGTGACGCGCCTTTAACCCCCGGGGGATCCTGTAACCGGAGGGCAACATTCGCGGAGCGGGACCGAAACACCGGCACGGGATTCTGGAGGGGAACCGCGACACCTCCCCCGAAAGGCCTCACTCATGAACGCTGGCGACACCGCCTGGGTCCTCGTCTCGGCCGCGCTCGTCCTCCTCATGTCACCGGGCCTCGCGATCTTCTACGGGGGCATGACCCGTGTGAAGTCGATGCTGAACATGATGATGATGAGCTTCGGGGCCCTCGCGCTCGTCGGCGTCCTGTGGGTGCTGTTCGGCTACTCGATCGCCTTCGGCACGGATGCCGGCGACGGCCTGTTCGGGAATCCGTTCGAGGACTTCGGCCTCCACAACCTGCTCGCCACCGGCGCGGACATGCCGCTCGTGGGCACCATTCCCGAGATCGTGTTCGTGGGCTTCCAGGGCGTCTTCGCGACGGTGACCGTGGCCCTCGTCTCCGGGGCGATCGCGGACCGCGCCAAGTTCGGCTCGTGGATGGTCTTCGCCGGGGCGTTCGCGGTGCTCGTCTACTTCCCCGTGGCCCACTGGGTCTTCGACTCCAAGAAGGATTCGCACGGGACGTTCATCGGCGGGTGGCTCAACCACCTCGGCCTCATCGACTTCGCCGGCGGCACCGCCGTCGAGGTCCTCGCAGGAGCGGCTGGCCTGGCCCTCGCGCTGGTCCTCGGCAAGCGGGTCGGGTTCGGCAAGGACCCGGACCACCGCCCGCACAACCTTCCGCTCGTCATGCTCGGCGCGGGCCTGCTCTGGTTCGGCTGGTTCGGCTTCAACGCGGGCTCGGCGCTCGGAGCCAACGGCGAGGCGGGCTTCGCGTGGATCAACACGCTCGTGGCGCCGTGCGCCGCGATCCTCGCCTGGCTCGTGGTCGAGAAGGTCCGCGACGGGCACGCCACCTCGTTCGGCGCGGCGTCCGGCGCGGTCGCGGGGCTCGTGGCCATCACGCCGTCCTGCGCGTCGATCGACCCCGTGTGGGCAATCGTCCTCGGACTTGTCGCCGGCGCGGTCTGCGCCCTCGCGGTGGGCCTGAAGTACCGGTTCGGCTACGACGACTCTCTCGACGTCGTCGGCGTCCACCTCGTCGGCGGGATTGTCGGCACCCTGTTCATCGGTCTCGCCGCCGATCCGGCGGCGCCGGTGCCCGGGCGCGGCCTCTTCTACGGCGGCGGGTTCGGGCTCCTGGGCACGCAGGCGCTCGGAACCGGAGCGGTGCTCGGCTACTCGTTCGCGGTGGCGCTCGGGCTCGGACTCGCGATCAAGGCCGTCATGGGCTTCCGGGTCGCCCAGGACGTCGAGGAGACGGGCGTGGACCTCGTGATCCACGCCGAGACGGCCTACGCGGCCCATGTCGGCTCGTCGTCCACGGGCGCCGGCTTCCACCCGCTCGGCGTCAAGCACACGGTCGAGGCGCTCCTCGAGCAGCACCTCGACCGGCTCGGACAGCGCGCCCACGCGGAGCACGCCGGGGAGGTGCGGGCCAGCGCCGTTCCGGCGGGTAGTGTGAGCGGGTGAAGCTCATCACCGCGATCGTCCGCCCCGAGCGGCTCGACGACATCCGTGAACGACTCGAGGCCGAAGGGGTCCAGGGCCTGACCGTGAGCGCCGCGAGCGGCTATGGGCGCCAGCGAGGCTACGTCCAGGTCTACCGGGGCGCCGAGTACAGCGTCGACCTCATCCCCAAGATCCGCGTCGAGGTCCTCACCACCGACGAGCAGGCGGAGGAGATCCTCGAGTCCATCGTCATCGCCGCCTCCACGGGCGCCCAGGGCGACGGGAAGGTCTGGGTCGTGGACGTGCACGACGCCGTTCGCGTGCGCACCGGCGAGCGCGGGGCCGCCGCGATCTGAGGCGCCGACCCAGCGCGAAGGAGGCGGGCGACGGCGGGTGCGCGCCCGCCGTCGCCCGCCTCCTCGTCGCGGTGCTCGCGACCATGCCAAGGAGGGACCTCAGGCGTCGCCTGCCGAGCTGGGGCCCTCCATGCGGCCGTCGGTGCCGTCCTCGCCCTTCGCCGACGTCGGCCAATCCGCCGGTCCGGGCGTGCCGGCGGCGTAGGTCTCCATCGGTACCTCGTCTGCGGCCCACGCGTCCAGGACCGGCTCGAGGATGCGCCAGCAGCTCTCGGCCGTGTCGCCGCGCACGGAGAGCAGCGGGTCGCCGTTGAGCACGCCGTCGAGCACCTCGCCGTAGGGCAGGAGATCGGTCTCGGCCAGGTCGGCGTCGAGTGTGACGCGGTTGAGGCTGAGCACGTCGCCGGGGCCGTTGACGTCGACGTCGAGCTGGAGCACGTCCGGGCCGAACCCGATCCGGAGGCGGTTGGGCTCGTCCACGCCGTGGAAGCCCGTCGGCAGGTGCGGGACGGGCTTGAAGGTGACGACCGCCTCCTTGCGCTTCGTGCCCAGGGCCTTGCCCGAGCGGAGGATGAACGGCACGCCTGCCCAGCGCCAGCTCTCGAGCGTCACGGTGACCTCGGCGAGCGTCTCCGTGTTGCGGGACGCGTCGACGCCCGGCTCGGCCGTGTAGTCCGGCACGTCCCGTCCGGCGATGCTGCCGGCGGTGTAGCGGGCGCGCCGTGTGGACGAGGTGAATGGCTCCTCGATGCGGGCCGAGCGCAGCACGGTGCTGATGCGGTCTCGGAGGTCGCGCTCGTCCAGGTGAGCCGGGGCGTCCATCGCCAGGATGGCCAGGACCTCCAGGAGGTGGCTCTGGATCATGTCCCGCAGGGCGCCGGCCCTGTCGTAGTAGCCCGCGCGGCCCTCGAGGGCGAGGTCCTCGTCGAAGACGACCTCCACCTTCTCGATGTGGTCTCGGTTCCAGACGGGCTCGAGGAAGTTGTTCGCGAAGCGCAGGCCCAGGATGTTCAGGACCGTTCCCTTGCCCAGGAAGTGGTCCACCCGGTGGATCCGGCCCTCGGGGACGAGCCGGCGCAGCGTGTCGTTGAGCTGTGCTGCCGAGGCCTCGGAGGAACCGAACGGCTTCTCGAGGACCAGCCGGGTGCCGTCCGGGAGGTCCGAGGCCTTCAGGAGGCCGCACGCCTTCTGGGTGATCGCCGGCGGCAGGGCGAAGTAGACGGCGACGGGGGCCGGCAGCTTTGCGAGCGCCCCTCCGAGGGCGCCGGGCGCGGTGACATCCAGCTGCTCGTAGGTCGACTCCCGGCGGACGCGTTCGAGCTCTTCGCGGCCTGCGTCCGTGGCGTCCTTGAGGGCGTCCTCGGTGGCGTCGTGGACGCGCTCGCTCCACTGCTGTGGGGTCCATGCGTCCGCGCCCGCGCCCACGACCGTGAGGCCGGCGTGCCTTCCCGTGGCCAGCAGGCGTGCGAGGCCCGGGAAGAGAAGGCGCCCCGTCAGGTCGCCCGAGGCGCCGAGAATCAGGAGGCTGCGCACCGCGGGGGAGGAACCCTGGTCCGTGGCCGCGGCGGTCTGCGCTGCGTCTGGGGTGCTCTGTGCTGTATCCGATGTGTGCGTCGTCACGGGCCCCAGCATGCCACCCCCGGCTGGTTGGTAACCTTAAGGATGGCCGGAACCCGCCCCTCGGCGGGTCGGCCGCCGTCTGTCGGCCACCATGGCCCGGCAGACGGGCTCACCGAACCTCGACTGAAAGCGACTGGGGCACGTGTTCAACTCCCTCTCGGACCGTCTGACTGCGACGTTCAAGAATCTCCGCGGCAAGGGCCGCCTGAGCGAGGCGGATGTCGACGCCACCGTCCGCGAGATCCGTCGCGCCCTCCTCGACGCCGACGTGGCGGTGCCCGTGGTCCGCGACTTCGCGGGCCGCATCCGCGAACGCGCGCTCGGCGCCGAGGTCTCGGGGGCCCTGAACCCGAGCCAGCAGGTCGTCAAGATCGTCAACGAGGAGCTCCAGGCGATCCTCGGCGGCGAGACCCGCCGCCTCCGGCTCGCGAAGAACCCGCCCACCGTCATCATGCTCGCGGGCCTCCAGGGCGCAGGCAAGACGACCCTCGCGGGCAAGCTGGCCAAGTGGCTGAAGGGGCAGGGCCACTCGCCGATCCTCGTCGCAGCCGACCTCCAGCGGCCCAACGCCGTCACGCAGCTCCAGGTGGTCGGCCAGCGCGCCGGCGTCGCCGTCTATGCCCCCCACCCCGGAGTGCAGTCCGAGTTTGAGGCGCCCACGGGCAATCCCGTCGCCGTCGCGCGGGACGGCGTGGCCGAGGCACGGGCGAAGCTCCACGACGTCGTCATTGTCGACACGGCCGGGCGCCTCGGCGTCGATGCCGAGATGATGCAGCAGGCGGCGGACATCCGTGCCGCCGTGAACCCGGACGAGGTCCTGTTCGTCATCGACGCGATGATCGGCCAGGACGCCGTCAACACGGCCAAGGCCTTCGAGGAGGGCGTTGACTTCACCGGTGTCGTGCTCTCGAAGCTCGACGGCGACGCGCGCGGCGGCGCGGCCCTCTCCGTCGCGTCGGTGACCGGCCGCCCGGTCATGTTCGCCTCCACGGGCGAGGGCCTCGACGACTTCGAGCTGTTCCACCCGGACCGCATGGCCTCGCGCATTCTCGACATGGGCGACGTCCTGACGCTCATCGAGCAGGCGGAGAAGAACTGGGACAAGGACGAAGCCGCCCGGATGGCGAAGAAGTTCGTCGACCAGGAGGACTTCACGCTCGAGGACTTCCTCGCCCAGATGCAGCAGATCCGCAAGATGGGCTCGATGAAGAAGATGCTCATGATGATGCCGGGGGCCCAGAACTTCCGGCAGCAGCTCGAGCAGTTCGACGAGCGCGAGATCGACCGCGTCGAGGCGATCGTCCGCTCCATGACCCCGCACGAGCGTGTGGCCCCCAAGATCATCAACGGCTCCCGCCGCGCCCGCATCGCGAAGGGCTCCGGCGTGCACGTGTCCGAGGTCAACGGCCTCCTCGAGCGGTTCGGGCAGGCGCAGAAGATGATGCGCAAGATGGCCCAGGGTGGCGGCATCCCCGGGATGCCGGGCATGCCCGGGCCCGGAGGCTTCGGCGGGGCGAAGAAGGGCCCGGCCAAGGGCAAGAAGAAGGCGAAGTCGGGGAACCCGGCCAAGGCCGCGCAGCAGCTCCGCGAGGCCGAGGCCCGTCGGGCCGCCGGCGCCTCCAAGGCCCTCGACGCCCAGGGCTCCTCGTTCGGCGGTGCCCAGAACCAGGACTTCGACCCGTCCTCGCTCAACCTCCCCAAGGGCTTCGAGAAGTACCTCGGGAAGTAGCCACTGCACGCGCGACGCCGAGGGGGCGCCTCCCGCTGGGAGGCGCCCCCTCGTCGCGCCGGCCAGACCGCTGACATGGGGGACGCGACCCCCGCCTCGCCGGTCAGGGCCCCCACTTCGGCGGTCTGGGCCCCACCTCGGCGGGGGCGGGCTACTCCGGCGCGCCGACCGCTATGGTCTCCGGCAGGTACACCTTGCCGCCGGAGGCGAGGAACTCCGCGGACTTGGACGCCATCCCCGCGATCGCCTCCTGCGCCTCCTTGGACCCGAACTCGTTGCGGATGTCCTGAGAGATGCGCATCGAGCAGAACTTCGGCCCGCACATCGAGCAGAAGTGCGCGGTCTTGGCGGGCTCGGCGGGGAGGGTCTCGTCGTGGAACGCCTCGGCGGTGGCCGGGTCGAGCGAGAGCGAGAACTGGTCCCGCCACCGGAACTCGAAGCGCGCCTTGGACAGCGCGTCGTCGCGCTCGTGCGCGCCGGGGTGCCCCTTGGCGAGGTCCGCCGCGTGCGCGGCGATCTTGTAGGTGATGACGCCCGTCTTGACGTCGTCCTTGTTCGGCAGGCCCAGATGTTCCTTGGGCGTGACGTAGCAGAGCATCGCGGTGCCGTACCGCGCGATCTCCGTGGCCCCGATGGCCGAGGTGATGTGGTCGTAGCCCGGCGCGACATCGGTCACGAGCGGGCCGAGCGTGTAGAAGGGCGCGCCGTCGCACAGCTCCTGCTGCCGCTCGACGTTCTCGCGGACCAGGTGGAACGGGATGTGCCCCGGCCCCTCGACCATCACCTGGACGTCGTACTGCCAGGCCCGCTTCGTCAGTTCGGCGAGCGTGTCGAGCTCGGCGAACTGCGCGGCGTCGTTCGCGTCCGCCGTCGAGCCCGGCCGGAGCCCGTCGCCGAGTGAGAACGCGACGTCGTACTGGGCGAAGATCTCGCACAGTTCGTCGAAATGGGTGTAGAGGAAGTTCTCCTCGTGGTGTGCGAGGCACCAGCCGGCCATGATCGAGCCGCCGCGCGAGACGATGCCCGTGACCCGATCGGCCGTGAGGGGGACGTAGCGCAGGAGCACGCCCGCGTGGATCGTCATGTAGTCGACGCCCTGCTCGCACTGCTCGATCACGGTGTCACGGAAGACCTCCCACGTGAGCGCGGACGCGTCGCCGTTGACCTTCTCGAGCGCCTGGTAGATCGGCACGGTGCCGATCGGGACGGGGGAGTTGCGGATGATCCACTCGCGGGTGGTGTGGATGTCGTCGCCGGTCGAGAGGTCCATGACGGTGTCCGCGCCCCACATGGTGGCCCACTGGAGCTTGTCGACCTCCTCGGCGATCGAGGACGTCACGGCGGAGTTGCCGATGTTCGCGTTGATCTTGACCAGGAAGGCCTTGCCGATCACCATCGGCTCGGATTCGGGGTGGTTGATGTTGCTCGGGATGATCGCCCGGCCTGCGGCGACCTCGGAGCGGACCAGCTCGACGTCGCACCCCTCGCGCAGCGCCACGTAGCGCATCTCGGGGGTCACGACGCCGGCCCGCGCGTAGTGCATCTGCGTCACCCGCCGTCCGGGTCGGGCCCGCAACGGGGCGGGCCTGGCGCCCTTCCATTCCTCGGAGGCCGCCCCGCGCCGCACGGCCGAGCGGCCGTCGTCGAGCAGGTTCCTTTCCCGGCCCGAGTATTCCTCCGTATCGCCGCGCTCGGCGATCCAGGCCGACCGGAACGCCGGCAGCCCCACGACGGGATCGCTCCCGGGGCCGGAGGTCCAGACCCGCAGCGGCGCGTTGGCCGAGCCGCTGGGGAGTCCTCGAGTGCGATCTCGGTGACGGGGACGCGGATCCCGTGCTCGGAATCCTCGATGAAGGCGAGCGAGTGGGCAGGGTGCTGTTCGTGCATGTGTGTACTCACGAGAGTTCTCACTTCCTACGCCGGCATGACCCGGACAGGTTCGACGGTCGCAGGCCGCGCCAGCCTGATCTCAGCCCTTGCGAGGGCACCCGTGTGGACGCGTTGGACCCTAGCACGGTCGATAGGCTGGGCGCATGCACAGCGTCATCCACCTGACCGGCCCTGTCTTGCTCGGACCCCACGAGGAGCGTCCGGAGGCCTGGATCGTGGGCGGGCGCATGACCTACACGGCTCCGCCCGGCCCCGCCGAGACCGTCGCCGGGTGGGTCCTCCCCGGACTGGTCGACGCGCACTGCCACATCGGGCTCGTGCCGGGCGGCGCACCCGACCGCGACGCGGCGCTCGCCCATGCCCGGGCCGAGGCCGCCGCGGGGGTGCTGCTCGTGCGGGACTGCGGCAGCCCCACCGATACCCGCTGGCTGCAGGCGCACGACGGCGCGCCCCGCCTCGTGCGCGCGGGGCGCCACCTCGCGAGGTCCCGCCGCTACCTGCGCGGCCTCGCGCTCGAGGTCGAGCCGGAGGACCTCGTCGACGCGGTCCGGGTCCAGGCCCGCGCCGGCGACGGATGGGTCAAGATCGTCGCGGACTGGATCGACCGGGACGCCGGCGACCTAGGACCCGCGTTCCCGGCCGGCGTCGTGCGTGAGGCCGTCGCCGCGGCGCACGAGGAGGGTGCGCGCGTCACCGCGCACACGTTCGCTGAGGAGACGATCGATGCTCTCCTCGACGCGGGCATCGATTGCCTCGAGCACGCCACCGGGCTCCAGACCCGGCACATCCCGCGGCTCGCGGAGGCGGGGATCCCCATCGTCCCGACGCTCGTGAACGTCGCCACGTTCCCCCAGATCGCCGCCCGCGGCGAGGCGAAGTTCCCGCGGTACGCGGCGCACATGCGCGCCCTGTGGGAGGGCCGCCACGAGCGGATCGCCGCGGCGCACGCAGCCGGGGTGCCAATCTACGCCGGCACGGACGCGGGCACCGTGATCGCCCACGGTCGGATCGCGGACGAGGTTGCCGAGCTCGCGAGGGCGATCGGCCTCCCCGCGGCGCTCGACGCGGCCTCCTGGGGTGCGCGCGCGTGGCTGGGGGGCGGCGGGGATCGGCGAAGGCGACCCGGCCGACGTCGTGCTCTATGCCGCAGATCCCCGGCGGGACGTGACGGCACTCGCCTCGCCACTGCACGTGCTGCGCGAGGGCGCGCGGATCGCTGGCCACAGCGATCCGTTGGCACAGGGGCAGCGTGGGAATATCCGAGGTTGATTGAAGCTTCAAGTAAATGTAGACTTGATGCGGACCAACCACACCAGGAGCACCCCGTGACTTCAGCGACTCCCGCCGCAACCTCCCGTCCCACCCCGCCTGCCCGAGACATCCTCCCCGCCGACCTGACGATGGGCACCGTGATGCTCAAGGTCGGCGACATGAAGCTCATGCTCGACTACTACGAGCGGGCCCTCGGCCTCGTGCCGATCACCGAGTCCCTCGGCGGCGTCTACCTCGGTCGCAAGGGGCTCCCGGTGATCCACCTGAGCCCCGCCGCCGGCCTGCAGATCCCCGGGCGCGGCGAAGCGGGCCTCTTCCACACCGCGATCCTCTTCGACAACCGTGCGGACCTCGCGGCGACCGTCGCCACGGCCGCGCAGTATGATCCGCGCCTCTTCGCCGGCAGCGCCGACCACCTCGTCTCCGAGGCCTTCTACTTCACCGACCCCGAGGGCAACGGGGTCGAGCTCTACTTCGACAAGCCTCGCGACACGTGGCGGTGGAGCGGCGGCGAGGTCGTCATGGACAGCCTTCCGCTGCCTCCGCAGGCCTTCCTCAACCAGAACCTCACCGAGGCGTCCCTGGGCGGCCAGCGGGATTCTGCGGCCGGGATCGGCCACGTCCACCTCCAGGTCGGTGACGTCGAGACCGCCCACGCGTTCTACGTCGACACCCTCGGGTTCGAGAAGACGTCGGGGTGGCACGGCCAGGCCCTCTTCGTCTCCGCGGGCGGGTACCACCACCACATGGCCATGAACGTGTGGAACTCCCGCGGCGCCGGCCCCCGCAAGGACACGCTCGGCCTCGGCGAGGTGCTCATCGGCGTTCCCGGGCAGGACGACGTGCTCGCAGCGGCCGACCGGCTCAAGGTCGCGGGCATCTCCACGCAGCACACCGGCGCGGAGCTCCGCTTCGAGGATCCGTGGCGCAACCAGATCCGCATGGCCGTCGTGGAAGCCTGAGACCGGCTGCGCTACGCTCAACGTGTCCGCGGTTGCCGCGGGCACGTTGAGTCGCTTAACCGGGGCGATCCGCCCAGTGCCCGTAGAGGGGGAAACAGTGTCCGCTCCCAGTCCCTTCGCCGAGATCTTCGTCTCCACCCACGCCGATGCCATCAGCCGTGCCGCCGAGCTGGACGGCGGGGTCGCCGATGCCGACGACAACGGGGGGCTCCGCATCCCCGGGGTCTCCGACTACGAGATCGAGCAGCTCGGCACCCTCGTGGGCGCTGCGGTGCACGCCCCGGGCGCCGACTACGAGCTGACCATGGTCGATGTCGGCTCGGACAGCCTGCTCGCGGTCCCGGCCACGATGGTCCGTGCCCTCGCCGAGCTCCTCGGCTACGAGTCCGAGGAGGGCGAGGGCGACGCCGTCGAGCGCGTCGCCGCCGCCTGGGTCGACCAGGAAGACCTTCCCTTCGATGCCCAGGAGGCCTACGGCTACGTCGAGCAGCTCGCAAAGCTCGCCGCCGACGTCGACAATTCCGACAGGCAGGAGCTGTACGTCTGGGCCAGCTCCTGAATCGCCCGGCATCTGTGGCACAATGGTCAGGTACTCGATGTGCGCGGCCCCCTCTCTCCGTGCCCATTGCGTCCATCTGAGCCCTGACAAAGTACGGCCCGCCCCACGGGAGCGGAAAAGTCCGGGCTCGCCTCATGTGCAGATACAGGAGTGACCACAACAGTGGCCGTTAAGATTCGACTCAAGCGCTTCGGCAAGATGCGCGCCCCGTACTACCGCATCGTCGTCGCCGACTCGCGCACCAAGCGCGATGGCCGTGCGATCGAGGAGATCGGCAAGTACCACCCCACCGAGGAGCCCTCGTTCATCGAGGTCAACTCCGAGCGTGCCCAGTACTGGCTCGGTGTCGGCGCCCAGCCGACCGAGCAGGTCGCGGCCATCCTCAAGATCACGGGTGACTGGCAGAAGTTCAAGGGCCTCCCGGGCACCGAGGGCACGCTGAAGACGGCGAAGGGCAAGGAGGCCTTCGTGGCCCCCGAGAAGGGCTCCGTGATCCTCCCCGAGGCGCCGAAGGCTGCCAAGGAGGAGGCTCCCGCCGAGGCCGCCGCCGAGGCCGAGTAGATTGCTCGCCGAGGCACTCGAGCACCTGGTCCGCGGCATCGTGGACAACCCGGATGATGTGGCGGTCCAGGCGAAGTCCAACCGCCGCGGCGACATCCTCGAGGTGCGCGTCCACCAAGATGATCTGGGCCGCGTCATCGGCCGTCAGGGCCGCACCGCCCGCGCACTGCGCACCGTGGTCGCAGCCCTCGCCGACGGCGAGCAGGTCCGGGTCGACGTCGTGGACACCGACCGCCGCCGGTAGGCGTCACGCCGCCCGCAAGGCCAATCCGGCCCCTCTCCCCGCTAGGGTTGAGGGGCCGGAGCCGTCTCCGCAGGAACTTTCAAGCAGTGTGTATTTTCCACGATGTCAGGAGCACGAGAAGCATGCACGTCCAGGTCGCCAGGATCGGCAAGCCGCACGGCATCCGCGGTGAGGTGACCGCCCAGGTCCTCACGGACGCCCCGGAGGACCGCTTCGTGCCGGGCATCCAGTTCACGGTCGAGCCCGCGTCCCACGGCCCCCTCACGCTGCGCAGTGCCCGGTGGAACAAGGACATCCTCCTCCTGTCCTTCGCGGAGGTCCCAGACCGCAACCGCGCCGAAGAGCTCCGCGGGGCCAAGCTGTTCGTGGACACTGAGGAGCTCGAGGACGACGACGAGGGCTGGTACGAGCACGAGCTCGTCGGCCTGGCCGTCCGCGTCGACGGCCAGGACGTGGGGACCGTGGCCGCGCTGCAGACCATGCCGGTCCAAGACCTCCTCGTCGTGGACACCCCCCACGGCGAGGTGCTCGTGCCCTTCGTCGAGGAGATCGTGCCCGAGGTGGACCTCGAGGGGGGATTCGTCGTCGTGGTGCCCCCGCCCGGGCTCTTCGAGCTCAATCGGGAGGCATAGATGCGGATCGACGTCGTCAGCATCTTCCCCGACTACTTGGCCCCGCTGCGGCTGTCGCTGCTCGGCCGCGCCCAGGAGGACGGCCTCCTGAGCGTGGCCGTCCATGACCTGCGCGACTTCACCTTCGACCGCCACCACACCGTGGACGACACGCCCTACGGCGGCGGCGCCGGCATGGTGATGAAGGCCGAGCCGTGGGCGCTCGCCCTCGAGAAGGTGCGCGCCGAACAGTCGGGCGTGCCCGGGGCGGGCCGAGCGCACGACGCCGGCCCGGTCGCCTCCCGCCGTCCGGTCCTGATCGTGCCGTCCCCGGCCGGGGCCGTGTTCACCCAGGCGATGGCCTACGAGCTGGCAGAGGAGCCCACGCTCGCGTTCGCGTGCGGCAGGTACGAGGGCATCGACGAGCGCGTCCTGGAGTGGGCGTCGGAGGGGTTCGACGTCCGCCCCGTGAGCATCGGGGACTACGTCCTCAATGGGGGAGAGGTCGCCGTCATGGCCATGGTCGAGGCGATTGGCAGGCTCGTGCCCGGCGTGGTGGGCAATCCAGAGTCGCTCGTCGAGGAGTCCCATGCCGACGGCCTCCTCGAGTATCCCGTGTACACGAAGCCGTCCTCGTGGCGCGGCCATGAGGTCCCCGAGATCCTGCTGTCCGGCAACCACGGCAGGATCGCCGCGTGGCGCGTCGAGCAGCAGCTGCGGCGCACCGCGGCGCGGCGGCCGGAGCTGCTGGACGGCGCGGATGCGGCGCCCTACGGGAAGGCCGAGCGGTCGGTGCTGCGCGAGCTGGGCTACGAGGTCGCCGACGGGCGGTTGCGCCGGGCCTGACCTGGGCGTTGCCCGACGTGCGGTGCCCGATGTGCGCGGTGCCCGCACGCTGTGGCACAATTGATCGTTGTGTCTGCCGGGCACGGGACCTGCCACAGGGGGCCCTGGCCAACGGGACGGACACGCCGCCTTGCCGGGACTTTCGGCTGGCGGTCAAGGATTCGGGCTCCGCCGCCCACGCGCGGCGCGTGCCTACCACCAAAGCAGGTGGCCTGTGGCATCTGCCAGGAGAAGATCATGAACATTCTCGACGCTGTCGACGCCGCCTCGCTGCGCTCCGACATCCCGGTGTTCGCCCCCGGTGACACCCTCAAGGTGCACGTGAACATCATCGAGGGCAAGAACTCCCGCGTCCAGGTCTTCCAGGGCTTCGTCGTCGGCCGCCAGGGCCACGGCGTGCGCGAGACCTTCACGGTCCGCAAGGTCTCCTTCGGTGTCGGCGTGGAGCGTACCTTCCCGGTGCACTCCCCGATCATCGACAAGATCGAGGTCGTGACCAAGGGCGATGTGCGCCGCGCGAAGCTCTACTACATGCGTGAGCTCCGCGGCAAGGCCGCGAAGATCAAGGAGAAGCGCGACTACAGCAACGCCAAGTAGCCTCAGCGCTGCCCACGCGTGCTCACCGTCTCCATGGCAGAAACCGTGGCACGACCAGAACGCCAGTCCCGCCTGCGGGGCTGGCGTTCGGTCGTTGTGGCCATCGTCCTCGCCCTCGTCGTCTGGGGCGTGATCCGGGCGGCGCTCTTCGACGTCTTCTACATCCCGTCCGGTTCCATGGAGCCGCTCCTTGCGCCCGGTGACCGGATCGCCGTCGCGCGCTCCCTCATCGACCAGGAGCCGATCCGCCGCGGCGACGTCGTGGTCTTCGACGGCCGCGGCTCCTTCGCGCCCCTGAACTCCGGGCGGGGATGGGTCGGCGACCTCGTCCAGGGGGCGGGCGAGTGGTTCGGGATCGTGCCCAACGAGACCGTGTACGTCAAGCGCGTGATCGGCGTCGGAGGCGACCACGTCCGCTGCTGCACGGCTGCGGGGAAAATCGAGGTGAACGGGCAGCCGCTCGTCGAGCCGTACGTCTACCCGGGGGACGCGCCGAGCATCCAGCCATTCGACGTCGTCGTGCCCGCGGGACGCCTCTGGCTGCTGGGCGACCACCGCTCGGAATCCTCGGACTCGCGCGCCCTGCTCGGTGCGCCGGGCGGCGGGCTCGTCCGCGCCGACAAGGTGATCGGGCGCCCGGTGGCGATCCTGTGGCCACTTGATAGATTGGGCGGGTTGACCACCCACCAGACTCCGGAGGATACCCACTGATGCGCAGCCGACACGCCGGACCCGAGTCAACGGGCGCGGATCCGGAATCGGCCGATTCGGGATCCGGTCACCGCGCCCCCAAGCGCGGCGGTCTGATGGCCTGGCTCAGGGAGATCGCCATCATCCTCGGCGTCGCGATCGTCCTGTCCTTCCTCATCAAGACGTTCCTGTTCAAGGCGTTCTACATCCCGTCTGAGTCGATGGTGCCGACCCTCGAGGAGAACGACAGGATCTTCGTGAACCTCTTCGTGCCACGGAATTCGCCCCTCCACCGCGGCGACGTGGTCGTGTTCAAGGACACCAAGGGGTGGCTGCCCGCCGTTCCACAGACACCCTCGAACCCCCTCACCGACGCCCTCGAGTTCGTCGGTCTCCTGCCCGATACGTCCCAGCAGCACCTCATCAAGCGCGTCATCGGACTGCCCGGCGACCACGTCGTGTGCTGCGACGCCGGCCAGCACATCACGGTCAACGGACAGGCCCTCACGGAGCCCTACGTCAACCCCGCCGAGGTCCCACGGGTCGTGCCGTTTGACGTAACGGTCCCGCAGGGGGATATCTGGGTCATGGGCGACAATCGCAACCACTCCGCGGACTCCCGCTACCACGAGGCGATGCAGCCGGGCTCGGGCTTCGTCTCGATGGACGACGTGGAGGGCCAAGCCGCGGTCATCGCATGGCCGCTGAACCGGCTCCGCACGCTGGACAGCTACCCCGACACGTTCAAAGACGTGCCCGCACCGAAATGAGCCCGCGGATTCCGCTCGCCAAGGCGGCCGCGGCAGGGCCTCGACGCACGACGGCGCCCACGCTGCGTTTCGTGAACCGGCTCGCCTCGGCCTACGGTCCCCTCATCGCGGGCTGCGACGAGGTGGGACGCGGGGCCCTTGCCGGACCCGTGACGGTCGGGATCGTCGTCGTGGATGCGCGGAGGGTCGTGACCCGGACGGTGCTGCGCGACAGCAAGCTCCTCACCCCCGAGAGGCGTGTGGAGCTCGTGCCGATGATCCAGAGCTGGGGCGTGGGCGCCGCCGTCGGCCACGCAAGCGCCGAGGAGATCGACGCCGTCGGGATCATGGAGGCACTCCGCCTCGCGGGCCTCAGGGCGCTCGACGAGATCGCCGCGGCCGGCGTGGTCCCCGACGCCGTTCACCTCGACGGGAACTACGACTGGCTCTCCCGAGGAGGACAGGGGTCCCTGTTCGACCCGCAGCCATCGCGGCCCCTGTCCCCGGTCCAGACCACCATCAAGGCCGACCTGTCGTGTCAGGCGGTCGCCGCCGCCAGCATCCTGGCGAAGGTGGCGAGGGACTCCCTCATGGTTGAGTACGGCATGGACGACCCGCGGTTCGGGTGGGCCGTGAACAAGGGGTACGCCACCCCCGAGCACCGTGCGGCGATCCTCGAGTACGGCCCGACCCTGCTCCACCGCCGCTCCTGGCACCTCGGTGTGCTGGAGGACGGCGCAGGAGCGGATGAGGACGCCGAGGCGGCCGACGCGGACGCGGATGGAAGGATAGGACTATGAGCGCCGAAGACCTTGAGAACTACGAGACCGACATGGAGCTGCAGCTCTACCGCGAGTACCGGGATGTCATCTCGCTGTTCAGCTATGTGGTGGAGACGGAGCGCCGGTTCTACCTCGCCAATCACGTAGACCTCCAGGCTCGCTCGGCGGACGGCGAGGTCTACTTCGACTTGACCCTGCAGGACGCGTGGGTCTGGGATGTCTACCGCAGCGCGCGCTTCGTCAAGAGTGTTCGGGTCATTACCTTCAAGGACGTCAACGTCGAGGAACTGCCGAAGGTCGAGGATCTGGGGCTTCCCAAGGGCGGGCTGGGCACGTAGGGGTTCCTGACTTCTCCTCCACAGGGGCATGCCGGGCGTGTTGTCCACATAGGGCGCGGACCCTCTTACGGGGTTCGTCTGGCCGCGCGAGCGTTGTCCCATGAGAGCCAAGGACAGACTCGGTCAGCGCGGGGAACGTCTCGCGGAGGACTATCTGCGGGAGGCCGGTGCGGCGATCTTGGACCGCAACTGGCGGTGCCGTGACGGTGAGCTTGACATCGTGGCGGCTGACGCTGGAACGCTTGTCGCTGTTGAGGTGAAGTCGCGGCGCTCGTGGGACTTCGGCCACCCGTTCGAGGCGGTGGGCCCCGCCAAGCTGGGACGCCTGGTGCGGCTGCTCGCGGCGTGGGCATCGGCGCATGGGGTGGATGGCGGTCCGCGGCGTGTTGACGTCATCGCGGTGACCGGGCCCCCGGGGTCTCAGCCCGTGATCGAGCACCTCAGAGGCGTGGCCTGATGTCCGGGGTCGGGAGGGCGCTTGGGGTGGCGCTCGTGGGGCTCAACGGCTATCTCGTCGAGGTCGAGGCGGACATCGGCCAGAGCCTCCCCAACTTTGTGCTCCTCGGGCTGCCGGACTCCGCCCTGAGCGAGGCCCGCGAGCGGATCCGCAGCGCAGCGAAGAACAGCGGACTGCCGCTGAGCCGGCGCAAGATCACGGTGAACCTCGTTCCGGCCTCCCTGCCCAAGCGAGGGACGGGCTTCGATTTGGCCATTGCTGTGGCCTCTCTCGCGGCGGGCGGGGATCTCCGGCCGCCGGCGGGCGTCGTGTTCCTCGCCGAGCTCGGCCTCGACGGCCAGCTCCGGCCGGTGCGGGGCGTGCTCCCCGCGGTGATGGCGGCCGTGCGGGCCAGCCGGCCCGATGTGGTGGTCGCAACGGCGAACGCGCACGAGGCGTCCCTCGTGCCGGGTGCCCGCGTGCACGCGTACGAGTCTCTCGGGCACCTCGCGCTCGATCTCGGAGCGGATCCGGCGGCCGTCTCGATCCCACCGGCCCGGGATGCGGCGCCGTCCGGGCCCGTTGGTCCGGCCCGGTCACGGTCCCTCCTCGGCGAGCCGGACCTGCGCGATGTGGCCGGCCAGTCCGAGGCCCGCGCGGCGGTCGAAGTCGCCGCTGCAGGCGGCCATCACCTCATGCTCGTCGGGCCCCCGGGTGCTGGCAAGACGATGCTCGCGGAGCGGCTTCCCGGCATCCTGCCGGACCTTGACGACGAGGCTGCCATGGAAGTGACGGCGATCCACTCCCTCTCCGGGGTACCCGGCAGCCGGGAGGACCTGATCCGCCGTCCACCCTTCGAGAGTCCCCACCACACAGCCAGCGCCCCCGCGATCATCGGCGGCGGGTCGGGGCTGCCCCGGCCCGGGGCCGCGTCCCGGGCCCACCGCGGCGTCTTGTTCCTCGACGAGGCCCCCGAGTATGACCGGCGTGTCCTGGACTCGCTGCGGGAGCCGCTTGAGAGCGGTGAGCTCGTGATCCACCGCATGGCTGGGACGGCGGCGTACCCGGCGCGGTTTCAGCTCGTCCTTGCGGCGAACCCATGTCCATGTGGCAAAGGCACCGGCAAGGGCCTGGACTGCACGTGCAGCGCACAGGCCAAGATGCGGTACTTCGGGCGGATCTCCGGCCCACTCATGGACCGAGTCGACATCCAGCTGCCGGTGAGCAAGGTCTCGGCGGTCGACTTCGGTGCCGGTGCGATCGGCGAGACCACGGCGGACGTTGCCGCTCGGGTGCTGGAGGCCAGGAGGAGGCAGGCTGACCGGCTTCAGCCGTTCGGGCTCGAGACCAACGCGCAGGTCCCTGGGCGGCTGCTGCGTGGTCAGCTCCGCCTCGATCCGGGCGCCACCGGAATGCTGGACCGGGCCATGATCACGAACACCCTCACCGCCCGCGGCTTCGATCGCGTGCTCCGGCTTGCCTGGTCTGTGGCCGATCTCGCGGGCATCGACCGGCCCGGCAGCGACGAAGTGGGGCAGGCACTCATGCTGAGGCAGGCGGTGATGGCGGCATGAGCATCCAACATCAGGCACGCGGCGGCTGGCTCGGCTCCGCAGACGGGGGAGACATGGACCAGACACGCGTTGCACGGGCGGCCCTCTCTCGCCTGTTCGAGCCTCTCGACCCAATGGGGACTCTGCTCGTGGAGGCTTTCGGTCCCGCGGAGGCCCTGCGGATCGCGACCGGCGGCGCCTCCGGCGCCGAGATCGCCGAGATGGCGGCGGTGCTCGATCCGTCCGGCGGGAGGCAGGGACGATCGAGCACGTCGGCGCCGCTGGGCACCCTGGCGGGGGCCCTCGAGAGGTGGCGGCCCAGAGTGTCCCAGCTTGCGCCCGAGCGGGACCTCGAGACGATCGCCAGGTTCGGGGGCAGGATCGTAACGCCGGAGGACCGCGAGTGGCCGGCCGGGTTCAGAGACTTGGGCGCCGAGGCCCCTCTCTGCCTATGGGTCCGCGGGGAGGAGCCGCTGCCCGCTACGGACCGGAGCGTGGCCGTCGTCGGATCACGGGATGCCACGGGATATGGGCTCTCGGTCGCGGGGGAGCTGGCCCGTGGCCTCGCGGACCTGGGCGTGACCATCGTCAGCGGGGGTGCGTACGGCATCGACGGGCAGGCCCACCGTGCCGCCCTGACATCCTCCGGTCCCTCCGTGCCAACGGTGGCGATCCTCGCGGGCGGGGTGGACCGCTACTACCCGTCGGGCCACGAGGAGCTCCTCCGTGAGGTGGCCAGACGAGGGCATCTCGTCTCCGAGTTGCCGCCCGGGGCTTCGCCATCCAAACATCGCTTCCTGAAGAGGAATCGCCTCATCGCGGCGATGTCCGCCCTCACCATCGTGGTGGAGGCCCGCTGGCGTTCTGGGGCCCTGAGCACCGCCCGCCGGGCCGTCGAGCTGGGGCGTCACGTCGCGGCCGTCCCCGGATCCGTGTACAGCGCCAACTCGGCGGGGTGCCACCGGCTCCTGAGGGAGGGGGCCACGTGCGTCACCGAGGCGAAGGAAGCCTTCGAACTCATCTCCCCGACCGGCGAGGGGCTCGTGGAAGACCAAGCGACACCGTCGAGGCCCCACGACGGCCTCTCGCTCGTGGACCTCATGGTTCTCGAAGCGCTCCCCGTCCGGCGAGGCTCCGAGGTCGAACACCTCGCGGTGGTCGCGGGCCTGAGCGAGGCGGAGATCCGGGCAGGACTCGGAAGACTGTCCCTGCTCGGTCTCGCCGAGCGTACCGAGGGCGGCTGGCACCGGACGCGCAGCGCCCACTAGGGCCGCGTGTCGGCTTGCCGCCCTCGGTGGGCATCGACACAGTTGAGGTGACGATACGCAGTGGAGCTCGTAGGAAGGGGCATCGAGTGGGACAGACGGAGCCGAGGCCCACCGGCGTGCCCGATCCCATGGCACGCCCACTCGATGCCTTCCTGCGCTACCTCGCCCTCGAACGGGCTCGTTCTGAGCACACCGTCCGGGCCTACGAGGCCGACCTCCGCTCTATGCTCGCCTCGGCTGCAGACGATGGCGCCGTGGACCTGAGCAGCGTGGACCTGCCGATGCTGAGGCGGTGGTTGGGCCGGCAGAGCGAGGCGGGCCTGGCGCGGTCCACCCTCGCGCGCCGGTCCGCGGCCGCGAGGTCGTTCCTCGCGTGGGCGGCGCGGGAAGGGCACGTCGACGCCGACCCGTCGATCCGCCTCGCCGCGCCCAAGCGCCAGCAGCACCTGCCCGAGGTGCTGCACAGGGACCAGGCCGAGCGGCTCGTGGGAGACGCCGTGGCCGCCGCGCAGGACGGCGACCCCGCAGCCGTGCGTGACATGGCTCTCCTCGAGCTGCTCTACGCGACCGGAGTCCGCGTCGGCGAGCTGGTCGGCCTCGACATCGATGACATCGACCTCGAACGCAGGACCTTGCGCGTGCTCGGCAAGGGCAACAAGGAACGGACCGTCCCCTTCGGCGCCCCCGCGGCCGACGCGCTCGTCCGCTGGCTCGGCGCCCGCATGGCCCTCGCCACTGCCGGCAGCGGGGCCGCGCTCTTCCTCGGCAAGCGCGGGGGCCGGCTCGGACAGCGCCAGGCGCGCGACGTCGTCGACCGCGCCCTTCGCGAACTCGGTGACACCTCAGCCAGCGGGCCCCATACGCTGAGGCACACTGCAGCCACCCACCTCCTCGACGGCGGAGCCGACCTCCGCAGCGTCCAGGAGCTGCTGGGCCACGCGAGCCTCGCCACGACGCAGCTGTACACCCACGTATCCGTCGAGAGGCTCCGGGCGAGCTATCTTGCGTCACATCCGCGGGCCTAAACAGCGGGGCGCACTGGCGCATCGCCAGCACGTCAGGCAGAATGGTCGCGAAACCGCCTGCCGTGCAGCCTGAGGCTGCACGGAGGGCAGACAACTTCATCACCGCAGGTTGCTGGGACACCACCTGGCTGACGGTCGTAGGGGAAGACGTACCGACAGCGATGGAGGATGGAATGTCTGCAGTGAAGACCCGCGGTCTGCTGTTCGTGCACTCAGCACCGAGCGCGCTGTGCCCCCACGTCGAGTGGGCCATCGGCGCGGTCGTTGACAAGCGTGCGGACCTCGACTGGACGGCTCAGCCAGCCGCTCCGGGGATGTTCCGCGCCGAATTCTCTTGGGTGGGTGCTCCCGGGACTGGTGCGCAGCTCGCGTCCGCGCTCCGCGGCTGGGCCCACCTCCGCTACGAGGTGACTGAGGAGCCCAGCGCCGGCGTGGACGGGGCACGCTGGTCCCACACGCCCGAACTCGGCATCTTCCACGGCATGACCGATGTCCACGGCAACATCGTCATCTCGGAGGACCGGATCCGCTACGCCTACGAGTCCGGCGCGGGCGACCCGACGGTCGTCTATCACGAGCTGTCGCTTGCGCTCGGCGAGGCGTGGGACGAGGAGCTCGAGCCATTCCGGCACGCTGCCGAGGGCGCCCCTGTGCGCTGGCTCCACCAAGTGGGCTAGCTCGGGTCGGCTAGCGCTGTCCAGACCATCCTCCATCCACGCACGCTACAGACACGAGGGGGCCCGCCATCATGGTGGGCCCCCTCGTCGCAACAGCGCGGCGTCTGGGTCAGACGTTGCGGATCACGATCACCGCATTGTGGCCACCGAATCCGAACGAATTGCTCAGTGCGACGATGTCGCCCTGCGGCAGGTCGCGCGCCGTTGTGACGACGTCGAGCGGGATCTCCGGATCCTGGTGATCGAGGTTGATCGTGGCGGGTGCGCGGCGTTCCTTGACGGCGAGGACCGTCAGAACGGCCTCGACGGCGCCGGAGGCGCCGAGGAGGTGGCCCATCTGGGACTTCGTCGCCGAGACCGCCACGTTGTCGACATGGGCGCCGAATGCCGCCCTGAGGGCCGTGTACTCGGGCTTGTCGCCGACGGGCGTGGACGTAGCGTGGGCATTCACGTGGACGACGTCCTCGGGCTGGATCCTCGCGTCGAACATGGCGGCCTTGAGCGCGCGGGTCGCGCCGAGGCCCTCGGGTCGCGGTCGCGTGCGGTCGATGCGCTGAGCGGTGGCATCCGCGGTCACGGACGTCCCGGCGAGCTCGGCGTAGATGCGTGCTCCTCGGGCAAGCGCGTGGTCCTCCGCTTCGAGCACGAGCGCGCCGGCGCCCTCGCCCATGACGAAGCCGTCGCGGTCGATGTCGTAGGGGCGCGAGGCGTGCTCCGGGTCGTCATTGCGCTTGGAGAGGGCCTGCATCGCGGCGAACGAGGCGAGCGGCATCGGGTGGATGGCCGCCTCGGCGCCTCCCACAACGACCACGTCGGCCTTGCCCGAGCGGATCAGCTCCTGACCCACGGCCATCGCCTCGGTGCCGGACGCGCAGGCGGAAACCGGGGTATGGGCGCCCGCACGGGCGCCCAGGTCCAGACTCACTGCCGCGGCGACGCCGTTGGGCATGAGCATGGGGACCGTCATCGGCAGGACCCGCCGGGGGCCCTTCTCCTTGAGCGTGTCCCAGCCGTTCAGCAGGGTCCAGACGCCTCCGATGCCGGTGGCGAAGGCAACGGCGAGCCGATCGTGGTCGATCTCCTCGATTCCGGAATCCTTCCACGCCTCGCGGGCGGCGATGACGCCGTACTGCGTGGAAGGGTCCATGCGCTTCATCTCGACGCGGCTGAGGACTTCCTCCGCGGGTGTGGAGAGCTTGGCGGCAATCTTGACAGGCAGTTCGTACTGCTCAACCCAGTCGTCGGTAAGCCGGCGGACACCGGAGACTCCCTTGAGGGCGTTCTGCCACAGGGTCGGGACATCGCCGCCGATCGGCGTCGTGGCACCGAGGCCGGTCACAACAACTTTGCGCGCCATGCTTCGCTACTTTCGTCTGTGCTTCGTCAGGTGCCAGCGACGCTGGCGGAAAACAGGCGGCGGCCGGCGCGTGGCGCCGGCCGCCGTGGAGGCCGTGCTTAGGCCTGGGCCTTGGCGATGAAGTCGACCGCGTCGCCAACCGTCGTGAGGTTCTTGACCTCCTCGTCGGGGATGCGGACGCCGAACTTCTCCTCGGCGTTGACCACGATGGTCATCATCGAGATCGAGTCGATGTCGAGGTCATCCGTGAAGGACTTGTCGAGCTGGACCGCGTCGGTGGCGAGGCCCGTCTCCTCGTTGACGATCTCGGCCAGACCGGCGAGGATCTCTTCGTTCGTTGCCATGTCGGCTCCTTCTCTTGGTTCCCGGCGGTCCGCCGGATCAGGGGGTCCAGCCGCGTGATCCGCGGCCTGGTCTCGGCCCGCCCGGTGCCGGGCGCGCCATGGTTCTCAGGGCAGGGTCACAACCTGGGCACCGAACACGAGCCCGGCGCCGAATCCGATCTGCAGGGCCAGCTTGCCATGGAGCTCGGGGTGCTCCTCGAGCAGCCGAATGGTGGCGAGCGGGATGGATGCGGCGGAGGTGTTCCCCGCGTCGGCGATGTCGCGGCCAACCATGACGGTGTCGGGCAGCTTGAGCTGCTTGACCATCTCGTCGATGATGCGCATGTTCGCCTGATGGGGGATGAATGCGCCGAGATCCTCGGGCTCGATGCCCGCGGCGTCCAGGGCGCGGCGCGCCACCTTCGCCATCTCCCACACGGCCCACCGGAAGACGCTCTGACCGTCCTGGCGCAGCGTCGGCCAGATCTTGGCCTCGGTGCCGAGGACCGCCGCGGCGTTGCTCGCGCCGTTGCGCTCGGCCTCATCGGAGAGGTCCCGCACGTCCAGGAGCGAATGGGTCATGCCGATCGTGCTCCACTTGCTGCCGTCGGACCCCCATACCGACGGGCCGATGCCCGGAGTGTCGGACGGGCCGATCACGACCGCCCCGGCGCCGTCGCCGAGCAGGAACGAGATGCTGCGTTCGGTGTTGTCGATGAAGTCGCTGAGCTTCTCGGCGCCGACCACGAGCACGTAGTCGGCCGAGCCCGCGCGGACCAGGGCGTCGCCCTGGGCGATGCCGTAGCAGTACCCCGCGCATGCGGCGGAGATGTCATAGGCCGGTGCCGGCGTCGCGCCCAGCCGGTCGGCCAGCGCCGCTGCCGCAGACGGCGTGGCGTAGGGGTGGGAGACGGTCGAGACGATGACCGCGCCGAGCTGGCTGGCCTCGATGCCGGCGGAGGCGAGCGCCTCGCGGGCGGCACCCTCGGCCATGTCGAGAACGCTGATGTCTTCGGGGGCCCGGCGCCGCGTCACAATGCCGGTGCGCTGGCGGATCCACTCGTCTGACGAGTCGATCCACTGGCACACGTCGTCATTGGTGACGACCACCGAGGGGCGGTAGCCGCCGATGCCGAGGATCCTGGCGTGCTCGTGTGTCTGATGCTGCTTGAGGGTTGGCGTGCTCACACCGTCTCCTTTGTGGTCGGGGCGTCGCCCGAGGCGTCGGCGGCGAACAGCTCGAGTGCGGCGTCGACGTCGGAAGGGGTCTTGACAGCCACGGTCTTCACACCCGGCATGCCGCGCTTGGCGAGGCCCACGAGGGTTCCCGCCGGGGCCAGTTCGATCACACCGGTGACGCCGCGCGCCACGAGGGTCTCCATGCACAGGTCCCACCGGACGGGGCGGGAGACCTGCGCGATGAGGCTCGCGACGGCCGCGCTACCCGAGGCGACCTGGGCGCCGTCGTAGTTGGACAGGAGCGGCACGGTCGGGTCGCTCACGGTCAACTCCGGGCGGAGCGCCTCGAGGTCCGAGACCGCGGAGGCCATGTGCTGCGTGTGGAACGCGCCGGCCACCTTGAGGGGGATGACTCGCGCCTTGGCGGGCGGGTTGTCCGCGAGGGCCTTGAGCTGCTCGAAGGTGCCGGCCGCGACGATCTGGCCGCCACCGTTGACGTTGGCCGGCTCGGCGCCCGCAGCGGCGATGGCGGCGAGGACGTCGTCCCGTTCTCCGCCCACGACGGCGCTCATCCCGGTCGGCGTCACGGCCGCGGCACGCGCCATGCCCCGGGCACGCACGCCCACGAACCGCATCGCGTCCTCAGCGGTCAGCACACCGGCGAGGGCGGAGGCGGTGATCTCGCCGACCGAATGGCCTGCGAGCACGACGGGGAGGTCGGACAGGGCGGCGTCGAAAATCGACTCCGCGGCGACCAGCCCGGCGGCCACGATGAGCGGCTGCGCGACTGCGGTGTCCTTGATCGTCTCCTCGTCGGACGTCGTCCCGTGGGCCACAAGATCGAGGCCCACGACCTCGCCGAGGGCACCGAGACGATCGGCGACGGCGGGCAGCTCGAGCCACGGGGCCAGGAACCCAGGGGTCTGCGAGCCCTGTCCAGGGCAGACAATTGCTAACACGTCACCAAGCTTTCCAAATCGCGGGGGGTCGGAGCGGAGGGAGCGCACACCAAGCTCCATGGCGCCATTTGTAGGAAGTCTACAACCTGGGTCGGCGCGGCGTGGACATCAGGTGCGCTGCGGGTGGCGTTCGGCGGCCGGTTTCGCGGGCGCCGCGAGGCGCCCCACCACGAGCGCGGTCTGCAGCACGAACGCCTCCCGCGGGATCAACGGGTCCCACCCTGTGACGTCGCAGACGCGGCGCAGGCGGTAGCGCACGGTGTTGGCGTGGACGAACAGCTCGCGTGCGGTCGCCTCGAGCGAATGGCCGAGCTCGATATAGGCGCTGAGTGTCTCCACCAGCCCATTCGAGGCGGCCACGAGGGGCCGGTAGATCTTCTGCACCAGGGCGCGCCGCGCGGCGTCGTCGCCCGCGACGACCCGCTCCGGGAGCAGGTCGTCAGCGGAGACCGGCCGCGGAGCGTTGGGCCACGCCCGGGCGGCCGAGAGGCCCGCGAAGGCGGCCTGCGCCGACGCGCTCGCCTCCGTCAGGGTCGCCGCCTCGGGCCCGTAGACCACCGGCCCTGGGGCGAACAGCTCGGCCAGTCGGGACACCGCCTGCTGTGGGTCGTGCAGGCCCCCGAGGATGAGGATCAGACGGTCGCCCTGGATGCCCACGAGCGCGTCCTGCGCATACCTGCCGGCGGCGCGCCGCAACTCGCCGACGTAGGTCGGGCTCGGCTCGAGGGGAGACGAGCCCACCACCACCATGAACCGCTCCTGGGCCTTCCAGCCGAGCGCCGCGATGCGTGAGCGCAGCGCGTCCGTGTTCTCCGCCCGCAGGATGGCGTCGACGATGAGCGCCTCGAGACGCGTGTCCCACGAGCCGCGCGTCTCCGCGGCGCGTGCGTAGACGTCGGCCGCCGCAAACGCCACCTCCCGCGAGTACCGCAGGACAGCTTCGCGGAGCGCGGGCTGGTCCTCTTCGGGTGCGAGGTGCGGCACCTGGTCCTCGACCGTCTCGACGACGATCCGGATGAGCTGGAGCGCCTTCTGCAGGCTGATGGACCGCGTCAGCTCCGTCGGCGCCGCGCCGAACACGTCGGAGAGGATCCACGTTGGCAGCGTCGGCTTCTCGTACCACGTGACGAACGCCGCGATGCCGTTCTGGGCGACGAGCCCGAGCGCGGAGCGCTCGTCCGCGCTCAGGCGCGTGTACCACGGCAGTGAGCGCTCGAGCTCGCGCATCGTGGTGGTCGAGAGCTGGCCGACGTTGGCCCGGAGCTTCTTGACGGTCTCCGCCTTCGCGGGCGAGATGGTCAGCTTGCCGTTCTGCGAGCTGCCGGGGGACTTGTGCGGCTGGGCCATGCACACGAGCATAGCGAGCCGGCGATCCTTGCTTTTGTGTGAAGGCTACAAGGCACAGTGTGCGCGGCCACAGACGTCACGTCACCTTTGCCACAGAAGCACGACGGCGGCGCCCCCTCGTGTGGGGAACGCCGCCGTCGTGCGCGGTTGCCGAAGCGGAAGCCCAGCTCTCGCCGCGGTGTTCTGCGGGCTAGCTCTCGCCGCCCGCGTTTCCGGTCGTCCCCGCGTTGACATCCATGAGCCGGTACCGCTCGAACGCCTGACGCGGAGCATCGGCGTCGACCTCGCCGCGGCGGGCGAGCATCTGCAGAGCCCGCACCACCACCGAGTGCGCGTCGATGTGGAAGTAGCGGCGGGCGGCCGCGCGGGTGTCTGCGAAGCCGAAGTCGTCGGCACCCAGCGTGGCGAACTCGTTCGGGACGAACTGGCGGATCTGGTCGGGCACGGCCTTCATGTAGTCCGTGACGGCCACGATCGGGCCCGTCGCGCCCGCCATCTGCTGCGTGACGAACGGCACCCGCGGCTCCTGCCCCGGATTGAGGAACGCCTCCTCCTCGGCGGCGAGGCCGTCGCGGCGCAGCTCGGTCCAGCTCGTCACGCTCCACACGTCCGCGGAGACGCCCCACTCGTTGGCGAGGATCTCCTGGGCCTCGAGCGCCCACGGCACCGCCACGCCGGAGGCGAGCAGCTGGGTCCGGGGGCCGTCGATCTTCGCGGGAGCCAGCAGGTAGATGCCCTTGAGCACGCCCTCGACATCGAGCTCGTCCGGCTCGGCCGGCTGCACGATCGGCTCGTTGTACACGGTGATGTAGTACATGACGTTCGGGTTGGGGTGCTTCCCGCCGTACATGCGCTCGAGGCCGTCCTTGACGATGTGCCCGATCTCGTAGCCGTAGGCGGGGTCATAGCTGACCACCGCGGGGTTCGTCGAGGCGAGGATGGGGGAGTGCCCGTCCGCGTGCTGGGTGCCCTCGCCCGTCAGGGTGGTGCGCCCGGCGGTGGCGCCGATCACGAACCCGCGGGCCATCTGGTCCGCCGCGGCCCACAGGCCGTCACCGGTGCGCTGGAAGCCGAACATCGAGTAGAACACGTACACCGGGACGAGCGTCTCGCCATGCGTCGCGTAGGACGTGCCCGCCGCGGTGAACGCCGAAACCGAGCCGGCCTCGTTGATGCCAGCGTGGAGGATCTGCCCTTGTGGCGACTCCTTGTATGCGAGGACCAGGTCACGGTCCACGGAGAGGTAGTTCTGGCCCTTGGGGTTGTAGATCTTCGCGGTGGGGAAGAACGCGTCCATGCCGAACGTGCGCGCCTCGTCGGGGACGATCGGCACGATGCGCTTGCCGAACTCCTTGTCCCGCATGAGGTCCTTGAGGAGCCGGACGAACGCCATCGTGGTCGCCGCCTGCTGCTTGCCGGAGCCGCGCTTGGCGACTTCGAAGGACTTCTCGGCCGGCAGCGTGATGCCCTCGTGCGGGTCGCGGCGCTCGGGCAGGAACCCGCCGAGCTCCTTGCGGCGCTGCATCATGTACTGGATCTCGGGCGCGTCTTGGCCGGGGTGGTAGTACGGCGGCTGGTACGGGTCGGCCTCGAGCTGCTCGTCCGTGATCGGGATCCGCAGGTGGTCGCGGAAGTCCTTGAGGTCCTGGAGCGTCATCTTCTTCATCTGGTGGGTCGCATTGCGGCCCTCGAAGTGCGTCCCGAGCCCGTAGCCCTTGACGGTCATCGCCAGCACCACCGACGGCTTGCCCTTGAACTCCGTCGCGGCCTTGTAGGCGGCATACACCTTCCAGTAGTCGTGGCCGCCGCGCTTGAGGTTCCAGATCTGCTCGTCGGTGTAGTCGGCGACGAGCTCCTTCGTCTCAGGTGTCTTGCCGAAGAAGTGGTCGCGGACGAACCCGCCGGACTCGGCCTTGTACGTCTGGTAGTCGCCGTCGAGCGTCTCGTTCATGATCTTGACGAGCTGGTTGTTGTCATCGCGCGCGAGCAGCGAGTCCCACTCGCGGCCCCAGATGACCTTGATGACGTTCCAGCCGGCCCCGCGGAAGAATGCCTCGAGCTCCTGGATGATCTTGCCGTTGCCGCGCACGGGCCCGTCGAGGCGCTGGAGGTTGCAGTTGACGACGAACGTGAGGTTGTCGAGGTTCTCGTTGGCTGCGAGCTGGAGGAGGCCGCGGGACTCGGGCTCGTCCATCTCGCCGTCGCCGAGGAAGGCCCACACGTGCTGGTCCGAGGTGTCCTTGATCCCGCGGTTGTGCAGGTACCGGTTCGTCTGGGCCTGGTAGATCGCGTTCATCGGCCCGATGCCCATGGACACGGTCGGGAACTCCCAGAACTCCGGCATCATGCGCGGGTGCGGGTAGGAGGAGAGGGCGTGGCCCTCGCGGGACTTCTCCTGCCGGAAGCCGTCGAGGTCCTCTTCGGCGAGCCGTCCTTCCATGAAGGCGCGGGCGTACATGCCGGGGGAGGCGTGGCCCTGGAAGAAGACCTGGTCGCCGCCGCCGGGGTGGTCCTTGCCGCGGAAGAAGTTGTTGAAGCCCACTTCGTAGAGCGTCGCGGCGCCCGCATAGGTCGAGATGTGCCCGCCCACGCCGACGCCGGGCCGCTGGGCCCGGTGGACCATGATGGCCGCATTCCAGCGCATGTAGGCGCGGTAGCGGCGCTCGAACTCCTCGTTGCCAGGGTACTCCGGCTCCTGATCGGCCGGGATGGTGTTCACGAAGTCAGTCGTCGTGACCATGGGAACGCCCACGCTCCGCGAACCCGCGCGCTGGAGGAGGCTGCGCATGATGTACTGCGCGCGCTCCGTACCGTGCTCTTCGATCAGGGAGTCGAGAGACTCAACCCACTCGGCGGTCTCTTCGGGATCGCGGTCCGGCAACTGATTCGTCAGGCCGCTGAGGATGTGCGAGGTTTCCTCTCCTACAGACACGTCCAACCTCTCTTCGAGCCCGTGGGGCCGGAGCTGGTGGCAGCCGGCGGCGGGCAGTCTCGTCACGATGCCCTGCGTGCAGGGCCGTTGATGCAAAGTAAGCGCCGTGCCAGGCCATGGGGGTCTTGCGGCCGGCCGACGTTCACACGCCACTCTAGCCGCGCGCGGGCGGGGGTGGTTAGCCGCTCACCGCTCTGTGACCGTCATCATGGATGCTGGCCGGGCGCGGAAACGGCGACTATTGGGGCGGTCGACGCGGTGCCTGCTTGAAGCAGCGCGCCAAACGTAGTTGGCTTATAGCTACAGTGCGCCAGAGTAGACACGTCTGATGCGACACATGGGATGCGATCGGCATTCCGGGCCGCACAGCGTCGGACCTGGTGCCAGACAAGGAGGAGAGGACGTGGGCGAGACCGACACCGCCGCGGACAGCAATGTGGCGGCGCGACTGGGTTTCAAGGATGGGGACCTGATCCAGGAGTTCGGCTACGACGAGGACGTGGACTTCGAACTGAGGGACGCGATCGAGGAGGCGGTCGGCTCCGAGCTCCTCGATGAGGATGACCACGATGTCGTCGACGGCGTGATCGTATGGTGGCGCGAGGATGACGGCGACCTCGTCGACATGCTTGTGGATGCCCAGACGACCCTCAACGAATCCGGTGTCCTGTGGCTGCTGACGCCCAAGCAGGGGCGTGACGGCCATGTGCGTCCCGTCGAGGTGCAGGAGTCTGCGCCGACAGCCGGGCTCCACTCGACGTCATCGGTGGGCGTCTCCAAAGACTGGAGCGCGACCCGACTCGTGCGGAAGAAGCAGTGACCCTCCCGCTGGGCGCCGGATCGCCCGCAGTCGGCGATCTCGCCCCGGACTTCGAGTTGCCCAACCAGTTCGGCGAGCCTGTCCGGCTCTCGGCCTACCGCGGCCGGCCCGTCGTCGTGCTCTTCTTCCCGTTCGCGTTCTCCGGCATCTGCACCGGCGAGCTGTGCGAGATCCGCGACGGCTGGGACGCCTTCGCGCAGGTCGACGCCGAGGTGCTCGCCGTCTCGGTCGACAGCAAGTTCGCGCAACGCGCCTACGCCGCGGCGGAAGGCTACGAGTTCTCCCTCCTCGCCGACTTCTGGCCGCACGGCGAGGTGGCACGCCGCTACGGGGTGTTCGACGAGGACAGCGGCATGGCGCTGCGCGGAACCTTCATCCTCGACGACGACGGCGTGGTCCGCTATCGCGTTGTCAACCCGCGAGGTCAGGCGCGCGACATTGCCGAGTACCGCGCCGCGCTGGCCGAGGTCGCCGGGTCCAGGGCCTCCTAGGCGTGCGGACCGCGCGCGGTTTCGCCGCGCGGCGCCCCCTGGGGTACTGTTGGACCCCGTCGGGACGCTGGCCGTTCGCCGACAGAAGGGTCTTTAGCTCAGCTGGTAGAGCGCCACGCTTACACCGTGGATGTCATCGGTTCGATCCCGGTAGGACCCACCCATCCCAAGAATGCCGGGCCGCTTCCCAGTGTCGCGGCACGGAAGCTGCCGTACGGAAGAAGTCACGGGCCGCCTGACCGCTGTCGGGCGGCCCCTCGCGTCTCCGCGGCCTGCCCGGGCCCTAGCAGGCATGGAATGAGCCTCCCGCCGCGGCCATTGGGGGTTTGCCGCGGCGGGAGGCTCTGAAGACGAATATAGGGTGAACGTTTCCGGAATCAAAATCGCACGATCCACGCCCGGCGCCGAAGGCCCTGACAGCGCTGCCAGTATGATGGAGCGTGTTCAGCAGAATGAACCACGCGAAGGAGCATGATGGTCGCGGTAGCAGCAGCCGAGGGCACACCCGCCCAGGCCTCGTCCACGCAGTCCCCAGCGCCAGCGGTCACCCGCGCGGCCGCACTCCTTGACGTCCTCGCGGCCTCGGACGCCGGCAGGGTCACGCTGAGCGACCTCGCCCGGGAGCTGGGCATCCCCAAGTCGTCGACGTCCAATCTCCTCACAGCGCTCGAGGATGCGGGCCTGGTCACGCGACAGGGGTCCGAATACTCGCTGGGCCGCAAGCTGGTCGAACTCGGGGCCGCCTACCTCAGCCGGCGTGACGAGATCCAGGAGTTCTACCGTTTCTGCGAACAGGCTCCGACGCTCTCGCATGAGACGGTCCGCGTGGCCCTCCTCGATGGGGACAGTGTCATCTACCTCGCGCGCTATGAGGGCCACCCGGCAGTCCGGCTCACCTCCAGCATCGGGGACAAGATGCCCGCGTCTCTGTGTGCCGTCGGGAAGGCTCTCCTTGCGCGGCGTCACCAGCGCGATCTGGACGAGTTGTTCCCCGACGATGCGCAACTCCCGGTGCTCACGGAGCATTCGATCCGGACGGGCCGGGAGCTGAAGGCCGAGCTCCGTCGCATCCAGACGGATGGATACGCCTTCGAGGATGAGGAATCGACCATCGGCGTGGTGAGCCTCGCCGTGGCCGTGCCGACTCGAGGTGCCCACGGCCCCAGTCTCGGGGTGTCCGTGACCTACCTCAAGGCGAGCTTCACCGAGGCGGCGAAGAACGCGATGGTGGCGGAGCTGAAGGAGCTCGCCAAGGTCCTCGGAAATCCGATGGGTTGAACAGTGTTCATTCCTATGGACTGATTGTTCAGAGTTCTGTACTCTGTTCAGAGTAGTGATCGGCGTCATGCCGCGCGCTGTTCACCATCCCGCGTGTCACGGGATGCGTCCAAAGGAGTACACATGAACATCAGCGACCCGGGCACCGCACGGACGAGTGCTCTGCCGCAGGGCAGCCAGGTTGATCCCGACCAGCTCCGGCGGGCAACGCTCGCGAGCTCGGTGGGATCGGCCCTCGAGTACTACGACTTCTACATTTTCGGCCTTGCCACGGCGCTCGTCTTCGCCCCGCTCTTCTTCGCGCCGTTCGGCGATGCCAAGGTCATCGTGGGCTTCGCGACGTTCGGCATCGCCTACGTGGCCCGTCCGATCGGCGGCCTGCTCTTCGGCTTCATCGGCGACCGCTGGGGCCGCAAGGTCGTGCTCCTGAGCACGATCGCCCTGATGGGCTCCGCGAGCTTCCTCATCGGGCTCCTGCCCACGTACACCCAGATCGGCGCAGCCGCGCCGATCATGCTCGTTGCCCTCCGCATCCTCCAGGGCCTCGGGGCGGGGGCGGAGCAGGCCGGCGCCACGACCCTGATCTCCGAGGTCTCGCCTGCGCCCCGCCGTGGCTTCTTCGCCGCGCTGCCCTTCGTGGGCATCCAGCTCGGGACACTCCTCGGCGCCGGCACCTTCACACTGCTGGGCCTCGTCGATCCGAAGATCGTGCAGGTCTGGCTGTGGCGCGTGCCCTTCCTCGCCTCATTCATCCTCATCGTCACGGCCCTCGTGATCCGTCTGCGCCTTAAGGAAACGCCCGTCTTCCGGGAGCTCGAGGCGCACGAGGAGGTCGTCAAGAACCCTGTGAAGTCGGTCTGGGCTTCATCGAAGGGCGCAGTCCTCAAGGGGATCGGCGTGCGCATGGCGGAGAACGGCAACTCGTCGATCTTCTCGGCCATTGCCGTGAGCTTCCTCGGTACCGTCGCTGTCTTCAAGGACGACAAGGCGCTCGGACCGGTGGCGCTCCTCATCGCTGCGGCGTTCTCCGCGGTCGCCGTCGTGTTCTTCGGCTGGCTCTCGGACCGCGTGGGCCGCGTGCCGGTCTACCGGTACGGCGCGCTCTTCCAGGCCATCATCGCGTTGCCGGCGTTCTACCTCCTCACGCTCGGACAGGCGTGGCTCGTGATCGTGGTGATCACGGTCGGGATCGCGCTCGGCGTCCAGTCGATGCTTGGCCCGCAGTGCGCGCTCCTGCCTGAGATGTTCGGTGCGACCCACCGGTTCACGGGAGTGGCGCTGAGCCGCGAGATCTCGGCGATGCTCGCCTCTGGCCTCGTGCCGGTGCTCATCGCCGCGGCGCTGGAGGCGACCCACAACTCGTGGCTCGTCCTCGGGCTCTTCTCGCTCGTGCTCTCACTCATCACGTTCGGCACGACGTTCGCGCTGCGGGAGACGCGCGGACGCGACCTCACGGTGCTGGCCGACGGCGCGTAGCCGAGGCTCCGGCGCCGCAACCGCCTGAGGTGGGCCGCCGACGTCGTGCGTCCAGTTGCGCACGACGGCGGCGGCCCACCTCGTGCGTCGAGCTGCGCTCCCTCGTCCGGGAGTCACCTCCTGAGTGGCAACCTCCGGGAGGTGACCCTCGGACGGTGAGCGGGCTCTCGGCTCAGTAGAAGTGGATCGGGTCCACCCGGTGGGGGAGGGGTCCGCCGTCCAGCAGCAGGCGGAGATTCGCGGCGAACCGCTCGGCGATGAGCCGGTTCTCGGCGGCGGAGAGCGCAGAAGTGTGCGGCGAGACGAGCACGCGCGGGTGCTCCCAGAGGGGGCTCGCGGCCGGCAGCGGCTCGACCGCGAACACGTCGAGGCACGCATAGCCGACCTTGCCCGAGTCGAGCGCGTCGACGAGCGCGTCCTCGTCCACGACGGTCCCGCGCCCCACGTTCACGAATACTGTCCCTGGCTTCATGGCGGCGAACACCTCTGCGCCGATGATGCCCTCGGTGTAGGGCGTGCCCGGAAGAGTGTTGACGAGGGCGTCTGCGCCCGCGACGAGCTCGGCCAGCCCGGCATTGGTTGCGATGCGGTCGATGCCCTCGACCTCGGCAGCCGCGCGCTTGGTGCCGCTCACGCCCATGCCGAGAGCGCGGGCGAGCCGTGCGGTCTCGAGGCCGATCTCGCCGAGGCCGGCGACCACGAGCTTCGAGCCGGAGACGAGCCGCGTGGGGGTGCGCAGCCCGGGCCAGTGCCTGACGGCCTGATCGGCGGCCATCTCTGAGACGCGCTTGAAGCCGTTGAGGATCCCCATCATGGCGAACTCGGCGAGCGGAAGGGCGTGGATGCCCGCGGATGTGGTGACCGCGACGCGCTCAAGGTCCTCGGCGGAGAGGCCCGAGGCCTTGACCGCGCCGCCGGCGCCGGCGGCCATAGCGTGGACCCACCTCAGTCGCGGGTTCTCGGCTACCACGCGCGCGAGGCCCGACGCGGACTCGTTCGGAAGCCCGTACAGGACTTCGGCCGAGTTGAGGAGCTTCCAGTAGCGCTCCTCGGCATCGGGGGACCGGCGGAAGGCCGGATCGCCGGCGTGGTCGGCGGGGAATCGCTCCGGCGGGAGGAGGCCGGGCTCGTAGAGGACGGTGACAGCGGGGTCCACGGCGCGGATCGTCTCAACCAGCTCGGCCTCGAGCGGGACGGCGATGGCGACGGTGAGAGGGGAATCACTCATCTGTTCATTATACTGAATCATGGCTAGAATACTGAACAGAATCATTCAGGAGGTCATCATGCAGCGCAGCGTGGGTTTCATGGGGCTCGGCCTCATGGGCGGCCCCATGGCAAGCCGTCTCGTCGAGGCGGGCTGGGGCGTGGCGGGGTGGAACCGGTCCCGGCCGGCACTGGACTCCCTTGAGGCGGCGGGCGGCCGCGCCGTGGCGGAAACAGCCGATCTCGCCTCCCTGCCCGTCTTGGCGGTGATGCTGCCCGACCTCCCCCAGATCGAGGCGGCGTTCGAGCCGATCTTCGCGCGGTGGGCGCTGGAGGCTCCCCAGCAGGGCACGCTCGTCGTGGTGTTCAGCAGCGTCTCGCCGGTCGACGTGCGCGCCTTCGGCGAACGTGTCGCCCAAGCGAGCCGCGGTGCGGCCTCCGTGGTGGATGCGCCCGTCAGCGGCGGGCAGCGCGGCGCGATCAGGGGCACGCTCTCGATCATGGTCGGTGCGGAGCCCGCGCAGGCCGAGGCCCTCGCCGGGCTGTTCGCCCCGCTCGCCAGTACGGTCGTCCGGCTCGGCCCCAGGGGCTCGGGCTCGCTCGCCAAGGCCTGCAACCAGCTCGTGGTCGGTGCCACGGCCGCGGCGCTGGCCGAGGCTGCCGTGCTCGCCGAGACGGCGGGCCTCGACGTGGGCCAGCTCTTCGCCGTGCTCGGCGGCGGCCTCGCCGGAAGCCGCGTTCTGGACCAGCTCGGGCCCCGGATCGTCGCCCGCGACTACACCGTCACCGGCCCCGCGCGGTTCATGGCCAAGGACCTCCGCTTCGTCGAGGCCGCTGCGCACGACGGCGGCGCGCGCCTCCCGCTCGCGGCCGCGGCGCTCGACATCTACACGCGCCTCAACGAAGCCGGCCTCGGAGGCGAGGACCTTGCAGTCGTGCACGAGTACACCCGCCGCGCGAGCGGCATGACGGACCGGGAGACCGCCACACCATGACGAGCACCAGCACATCCTTCGACCTGACCGGGCGAACCGCCCTCGTGACCGGCTCGAGCCGCGGCATCGGCAGGGCCCTCGCCGCGGGCCTCGCGGAGGCGGGTGCCGCCGTCGTGCTCCACGGCTCGGATGCCGGGCGGGTCGAGGCGACCCGCGCCGAGCTCACGGAGCGGGCCCGCGGGGCCGGCAGGCGGGCCGCCTTCCACGGTGTCGCGTTCGATATCACCGATCCGCGGGCCGTCGCCCGGGGCGTCCATGCCGCCGAGGAGGCAGCCGGCCCCCTCGACATCCTGGTCAACAACGCGGGCATCCAGCACCGGGTACCGATGCTCGAGCTCGACCCGGCAGACTGGGACCGCGTGATTGCCACGGACCTCACGAGCGCGTTCCTGGTGGGCCGCGAGGCCGCCCGCGGCATGGTCGAACGCGGCCGCGGCAAGATCATCAACATCGCCTCGGTCCAGGCGGACCTCGCGCGTCCCACCATCGCGCCCTACACGGCCGCGAAGGGCGGCCTGAGGAACCTCACGCGTGCCATGGCCGCCGAGTGGGCCGGGTCCGGGCTCCAGATCAACGCGATCGCGCCGGGCTACATCCACACTGAGATGACCCAGAACCTCGTCGACGACACGGAGTTCAACTCGTGGATCCTCGGCCGGACCCCGGCCGCCCGGTGGGGAACGGTCGCGGATCTCGTAGGGCCGATCGTGTGGCTCGCCTCGGACGCCTCCGCGTTCGTCAACGGCCAGACAATCTTCGTCGACGGCGGCATGACCGCCGTCGTGTGATGCCGGCGTGGCAAGTGGCAGCAATCGCTTGCCAAATGTGAGGTGCGCCGAAATACGATGTCAAAGAGCACCTAAGCCTGCCCGGCTCAACTAGCCTTGACGGGGATCCCAGCGAAGAGACGGAGAGTACATGTCTGCACAGATCGGCGTCACCGGACTTGCGGTGATGGGGGCGAACCTCGCCCGCAACCTGGCGCGCAACGGCTACACGGTGGCGCTGCACAACCGCTCGGTGGAGAAGACGGACGCGCTGCTGGCCAAGCACGGCGACGAGGGCGACTTTATCCGCACCGAGACGCTCCAGGAGCTCGTCGGCGCGCTCGAGAGGCCCCGCCGCGTCCTGATCATGGTCAAGGCCGGCGCTCCCGTCGACGCGGTCGTGGACCAGCTCGTGCCCCTCCTTCAGGAGGGCGACATCGTGATCGACGGCGGCAACTCGCACTACCAGGACACGCGCCGCCGCGAGGCGGCCCTGGCCGAGAAGGGCCTGCACTTCGTCGGCGTCGGCGTCTCCGGCGGGGAGGAGGGAGCCCTCAACGGCCCGTCCATCATGCCCGGCGGCTCCAAGGAGTCCTACGACGCGCTCGGGCCGCTGCTGGAGAAGATCTCGGCCAAGGCCGACGACGGCACCCCGTGCTGCGCGTGGATCGGGACCGACGGCGCGGGCCACTTCGTGAAGATGGTCCACAACGGCATCGAGTACGCCGACATGCAGGTCATCGGCGAGGCCTACAACCTGCTCCGCAGCGCGGCCGGGATCGAGCCCGCCGAGCAGTCGGAGATCTTCACCGAGTGGAACAAGGGCGAGCTCTCCTCGTTCCTGATCGAGATCACGGCCGAGGTCCTCGGGCACGTCGACGCGAAGACGGGCAAGCCGTTCGTCGACGTCGTGGTGGACTCCGCCGGGCAGAAGGGCACCGGCCGCTGGACGGTGCAGTCCGCCCTCGACCTCGGCTCGCCGGTCTCGGGCATCGCCGAGTCCGTGTTCGCGCGCGGGATCTCCTCCCAGCGGGACCAGCGCGCGATCGCCCAGGCGACCCTCGCCGGCCACGAGGCCGAGATCGAGGTGCCCGAGGGCTTCGTCGAGGACGTGCGCCAGGCGCTGTACGCGTCCAAGCTCGTCTCCTACGCCCAGGGCCTGGATATGCTCGGCTCCGCGGCGAAGGAGTACGGCTGGGACCTCAAGCTCGACGAGATCGCCTCGCTGTGGCGTGCCGGCTGCATCATCCGCGCCGACCTGCTCAAGGTCATCATGGAGGCGTACAAGGGCGGCTCGGCCCCCGCGAACCTGCTGTTCGCGCCGGGCTTCGTCGAATCCGTCGGCAAGGCCGTCCCGGCGTGGCGGCGCGTTGTCGCGACGGCTGTGCAGCTGGGCATCCCCCGTGCCGGTCTTCTCCTCCTCGCTCGCGTACTACGACGCCTTGCGCGCCAAGCGCCTGCCCGCCGCGGTGATCCAGGGCCAGCGCGACCTCTTCGGCGCGCACACCTACCAGCGTGTGGACGGCGAGGGCACGTTCCACACGCTCTGGGGCGAGGACCGCTCGGAGATCTCCGCAGTCGACACCCACTGACCGCGGCTTCCCCCCGCCTCGTGACACTCGGGACGTGACCCCCAGACGCTCTCTGGTCTGGGGGTCACGTCCCGGGTGTCACCTTCTGGGCCCTACCCTCTGGGGGTCACCTCCCGCGCGCACGACGACGGCGCCGCCCACCACGTGCGGTGGGCGGCGCCGTCGTCGTGCGCTCACGGGGACGACCCCCGATGAGACCTCAGATGTAGTAGTACTCCGCCGGATCGACCGCGGGCTTGGTCTCCTTGGCGGCGTCGCGGTGCCGCCACGTCGCCGGGACGCCCGTCACGATCGAGTTCGGCGGGGCGTCCTTGACCACCACGGCGTTGGCCCCGACGGCGCTCCCGGCGCCGATCGTGATCGGCCCGAGGACCTTCGCGCCGGCACCGATGGTCACGCCGTCGCCGATCGTCGGGTGCCGCTTGACCTTGGCCAGTGAGCGGCCCCCGAGCGTCACGCCGTGGTACAGGAACACGTCGTCCCCGATCTCGGCCGTCTCGCCGATCACCACGCCCATGCCGTGGTCAATGAAGAACCTGCGACCGATCGTGGCGCCGGGATGGATCTCGATGCCCGTGAGGAACCGTCCCGCCTGGGAGATGAGCCTGGCCGGGAAGCGGAGCTCCGGCTTCTGCCACATCGCGTGGGTCAGGCGGTGGATCCAGATGGCGTGCAGGCCGGAGTACGCGAGGAAGTTCTCGACGTTGCCCCGCGCGGCCGGGTCATGGGCCGCCGCGGCGTCGAGGTCCTCGCGCAGCCGGGCCACCGTGCGTTTGATCAGAGACACAGGCTTCCTTCAGGTGTGGCCGGGTCCGCGAGGTACGGGCCTAGCCGCGGATGTCGTCGTACAGGACGGTGGAGATGTAGCGCTCACCGAAGTCGGGGATGACCGCGACAATCAGCTTGCCCTTGTTCTCCGGGCGCTTGGCCAGCTCGAGCGCCCCCCACACGGCCGCGCCCGCCGAGATGCCGCCGAGGATGCCCTCCTTGGTGGCCAGGGCGCGGGAGGCCGCGAGGGAATCCTCGAGGGTCGCGTCGAGCACTTCATCGTACACATTGGTGTCGAGGACCTCGGGGACGAAGTTGGCCCCGAGGCCCTGGATCTTGTGCGGGCCCGCGGCCCCGCCGTTGAGGATGGCGGAGTCCTTCGGCTCGATGGCCACGACCTGGACGCCCGCCTTGCGCTCCTTGAGCAGCTGGCCGGCGCCGGTGATGGTTCCGCCCGTGCCGACCCCGGCAACGAGGATGTCCACCTCGCCGTCGGTGTCGTTCCAGATCTCCTCGCCGGTGGTCTTGCGGTGGATCTCGGGGTTCGCCGGGTTCGCGAACTGCTGGGCCCAGATCGAGTTCTCGGTGTTGGCTACGATCTCCTGGGCCTTCTCGACGGCGCCGCGCATGCCGTCCGAGCCGGGCGTGAGGACGATCTCGGCGCCGTACGCCCGCAGGAGGACCCGGCGCTCGGTGGACATGGTCTCAGGCATCGTCAGGATCACCTTGTAGCCGCGGGCGGCGCCGACGAGGGCGAGGGCGATGCCCGTGTTGCCCGAGGTGCCCTCGACGATCGTGCCGCCCGGCTTGAGGGCACCGGACTGCTCGGCCGCGTCGACGATCGCCACGCCGATCCGGTCCTTGACGCTGTTGGCGGGGTTGTAGAACTCGAGCTTGACCGCGACCTGCGCGCCGAGGCCCTCCGTGAGCCGGTTGAGCCGGACGAGGGGGGTGTTGCCGACCAGCTGGGTGACGTCATCGTAGATGCGGGCCATGATTCCTTTGCTTTCTGGAAGTGGGCGTGACGGAGCGTAACCGGAGCGCCGGCCGCGGCTTCAGCCTAGCCAGCGCCCTGAGGCGCGGCTAGGACGTCAGCCACTCCGAGTAATATTTGCGGGCCTTGGCCAGCTTGGGGTTGATGATCACGTGGCAGTAGCCCGTGTCCTGATTGTTCGCGTAGTAATCCTGATGAAAGGCCTCGGCCGGATAGAACGTGCTGGCACGAGTCACTTCTGTGACGATCTGCGCGCTCCACAGGGCCTGGTTCCGTGCGATCGCCTCCTCGAAGAGAGACCTCTCCTCGTCGGTGCGGTAGAACATCGAGGACCGGTACTGGGTCCCCACGTCGTAGCCCTGCCGATTGAGCGTGGTTGGGTCGTGCATCGCGAAGAACATGTCCAGCACGGTCTCCTGGGGGATGACCTCCTCGTCGAAGGTCACCGCGACGACCTCCGCGTGCCCGGTCATGCCGCTGCAGACGCTGTAGTAGTCCGGGTCCGGGAAATGCCCGCCGGTGTAGCCAGAGACCACGGAGGTCACGCCGCGCGTCTTCTGGTACACCGCATCGAGACACCAGAAGCAGCCGCCGCCCAGAATGAAAGTCCTCATGCTGCCTACAATGTCCGGAGCCCGCGGAAGATTCCCGAGAGAGGACCGCCCCTCGTGTCAGAGCAGACCGGCCCCGCAACGTCAGAGCCCGCCACGCCAGAGAACGAGCAGTCCCCACACGAGCCCACAGTGGCCGAGAGCACGCCGACGGGGAAGGACGGGCAGGACGCCGCGCCCGCCGAAGGCGTCTCGCTCGCCGATGTCCTCGTGGCCATCGAGGAGCTCTGGCCCGAGTCCCTCGCCGAGGACTGGGACGCGGTGGGCCTCGTGGCGGGCCGCCCCTCCCAGCCCGTCCGGCGGATCCTGTTCTGCGTCGACCCGGTCCTGGAAGTCATCGAGGAGGCCGTGACGTGGGAGGCGGACCTCATCGTCGCCCATCACCCGCTACTCCTGCGGGGAGTCACGTCCGTTGCGGCGAACACGCCCAAGGGGCGCGCGGTGCACCGCCTCATCGAGTCCGGTGTGGCCCTCGTGAGCGTCCACACGAACGGCGACTCGGCCGTCGGCGGTGTGTCGGACGTGCTCGCCGATGCGTTGGGCCTCGACGGCATCGGGCCGCTGACCAAAGCGGCCAACGGCCTCCCGGAGGAGGGCATCGGGCGCGTCGGGGACCTGCCCGAGATCACGAGCCTCGGAGCCCTCGCGGAGCGGCTGTTCGCGATCCTGCCGGCCGTCGCCGGCGGCGTCCGCGTCTCCGGTGACCGTGACGGGCTCGTGCGTCGTGTGGCCGTGTGCGGGGGCGCGGGGGACAGCCTCTTCGACGCCGTGCGCGCGGCGGAGGCGGACGTCTACATCACGGCGGACCTTCGCCACCACCCCGCATCCGAGGCCCGCGCATCGTCTCTGGACGGGCGACCCTACCTGGTCGACGTGAGCCACTTCGCGAGCGAGTGGCTGTGGCTCCCGGCCGCCGCGAACGCGCTCGACAACGTCCTGACCGATCAGGGACACAGCCTGGACATCCGGGTCTCGACCATCAACACCGACCCGTGGGACTTCATCCTCACCCCCGGCGAGGAGTAGACAGCCGCAATACCGCCGCCCCGCTCGACGCCGCCGCGCACGCCAGGAGGCGGCAGCCCCACCCCAGGAGGTACGCAATGCCCAAGGCCCCCGCCGCCGAACAGCTCAAGCTGCTCGGGCTCCAGGCCCTCGACGCGAAGCTGCGAGCCCTCGACGTGCGCCGGAGGGCACTCGAGAACGACCCGCGGCTCGCTCCCGCGGCCGCCGAGCTGAGGGCGGCGGGCCTCGCTGCCCGGTCGGCCGACGACGCCGTCGCCGCGGCCGACGCCGAGCTGGTCGCTTCGGAGGACAAGGTCGCCGAGGTGTCCGCAAGGATCGCCAAGGACGAGCAGCGGCTCTACGCCGGAGGCCTCTCGAAGGACCTCGAGGCGCTCCAGAAGGACATCGCCGGTCTCACGGCGCGCAAGGGCGACCTCGAGGACGCCGAGCTCGAGATCCTCGAACGCCTTGACGGCCTCCGCGAGACCCAGTCGTCCGCGTCGGCCGCGCTGGCCGCGGCCCAGTCAGCCAGCGACGTCCTCCGTGCCGAGCTGGACGCCCAGATCTCCGAGGTCGCCGGAGAACGGGCGAGCGTGGCCGCCGAGCGGGCCCAGTACGCCGCGGGCGTCGACGAGGCTCTCGTCGAGGTGTACGAGAAGACCCTGGCGAAGCGAGGCGTGGGTGCCGCGCGCCTGTTCCACGGGACCTCGGAGGGGTCTGGGATGGCGCTGAGCCCCGGCGACCTCGCCGCGATCCGGGCGGCGGCCGAGGACGAGGTCGTGTTCTGCCCGGACTCGGGCTGCATCCTCGTCCGCTCCGCTGAGTGGAGCTGAGGCCCGCTCAGTCCCGCAGGATGAGCGCGAGGGAGTGCGGACGCCTTGCGGTTCCCTCCCGCAGCTCGGCCTCCCACTTCTCGCGCGCGACGGCGAGCAGCGCCTCGGGCGTCGCTGGCGCCTTCCCTCTCCGGGTGAGCAGATGGCGCGCGAGTTCGCCTCGGTGGTGCTTGGCGAAGTGGCTCACGACGCTGCGTTTCCCGTCCCGCTCGCGGAAGACGTCCACCGTCACGGTCGAGGCCGGGGGAGGGGCGTATGCAGCGGCGTAGGTGCTCGAGCGGCAGTCGACCACGAGCCCCTCGGCGGCGCGTGGCGCGAGGGCCTCGGCGAGGCGCGGCTTCCAGTAGGAGGCGAGCCGGCCCACGTCCGGCAGCGCCGTGGACATCGAGAGACGGTACGCGGGCACGGGATCGCCGAACCCGACCGCGCCCCACAGCGCTGAGACGACCACGATCCACTCGACGGCGCGCCGCCGTTGGGCCGGGGTGAGGGTCTCGTACCCGAGCGCCTCGTACAGGACCCCGGAGTAGACCGAGTGCGCCGGCGCCGCCGGTTCCGCGTGCAGCCGCCGGTTCCGCTCGACGTCGTGCGCCAATGACGCGCCCACGCCGAGCAACTCGAGCGCGTCCTCGCGGCCACTGACCTCCGCGAGGTGGGCCATCACTTCCTTGCGCGCCACCTCGAGCGCCGGGAAGCTCAGCGAGGCGAGGTCGACGGCGGGGCCCGCCGGCGGCGCGGGCGTCTTGCCCTCGGAGGGCGGAAGCAGGATGAGCACGCGAAAGATCGTACCGGGACGGCGGCCGGCGCCGCGCCCGGCTAGACTGGGCTTTCGAGGACAGGTCGGCCGGGCGACCGCGGGGCCGCTCCTTCGGGAGAGGCCGCGAGGAAAGTCCGGGCTCCGCAGGGCAGGGTGGTGGGTAACGCCCACTCGGGGCAACCCGCAGGCCAGTGCCACAGAGAACAGACCGCCGGTGCACCGCGCCTCGTGCGCAGCGCACCGGTAAGGGTGAAACGGCGGTGTAAGAGACCACCAGCTCCCCGGGCGACCGGGGAGGCTCGGTAAACCCCACCCGGAGCAAGGCCAGACAGGGCGCGTGACGAGGGCTGCCCGCCCCAGTGCCCGGGTAGGCCGCTCGAGGCCGCCGGCAACGGCGGTCCTAGATGGATGGTCGCCTCCCGCGTCAGGGCAACCCGGCGCGGAGACAGAACCCGGCTCACAGGCCGGCCTGTCCTCACCTTCACCGCTCCTGGCTCGCGGGCGTAACCGAGAGCGTGTGAGTGACTTCACAGGTCGCCCCGGCCCGGCCGGGCGGCGCCTCACGTACACTGGATGGTGAACGTAGATGTTCTCATGAGCCGGGCTCTGCGATCGCAGGACCGGCTCTTTCCATGCCCGTCGACCAATCCTGGGCATTATGGCGGGCATGCGCACGACGGCGTGCGCGCGAGACGCAGAGAAAGGCACCTGTGTGAGCACAACGACGGAATCCGCCCTGGGTACGTGGATCGGACGCGAGGCCGCCGCGGAGGAGATGATCCCGATCATCGGGCGCCTCTACCGCCAGAACAACGTGGTGACCTCGGTCCACGGCCGCAGCCTCATCAACCAGTCGGTGGTCGGCCTCCTCAAGGCCCACCGCTGGGCCCGCCAGATCGACAGCGAGGAGCTGGCTCTCGAGGAGACCCTCCCCATCCTGAAGGTGCTCGACACCCTCGAGCTCGGCGCCGCGTCGATCGACATCGCGCGACTGAACGAGGCGTTCCGCGCCGAGGGCCAGGCCCTCGGCCTCGAGGAGTTCCTCCGCGCAGAGCTCGCCCCGATCGTCGGCAAGCACGGCGCGGATCCTCGCAGGAGCCAGGACGTCGTCCTCTACGGCTTCGGCCGCATCGGCCGCCTCGTCGCGCGCATCCTCATCGAGCACGCCGGTGGCGGCGACGGCCTGCGCCTGCGCGCCATCGTGGTCCGCAAGGGCTCCGACCAGGACCTCGTCAAGCGTGCGAGCCTGCTCCGCCGGGACTCGGTCCACGGCGCGTTCGAGGGCACCATCACGGTCGACCAGGAGAACAACACCATCCTGGCCAACGGCACCCTCATCCAGGTCATCTACTCGGACAGCCCCGCCAGCGTCGACTACACCCAGTACGGCATCCACGACGCGATCGTGGTGGACAACACGGGCAAGTGGCGCGACGCGGAGGGCCTATCCCAGCACCTGCAGAGCAAGGGCGTGGCGCGCGTCCTGCTCACGGCCCCCGGCAAGGGCGACCTTCCGAACATCGTCCACGGCATCAACCACACGTCGATCTCCAAGGACGACAAGATCGTCACGGCGGCCTCGTGCACGACCAACGCGATCACTCCGGTCCTCAAAGCGATCAACGACAAGTACGGTGTGGTCCACGGCCACGTCGAGACGGTCCACTCGTTCACGAACGACCAGAACCTCATCGACAACTTCCACAAGGGCAACCGCCGTGGCCGCGCCGCCGGGCTCAACATGGTCATCACCGAGACGGGTGCCGCGAAGGCCGTCGCCAAGGCGCTCCCCGAGCTCGCCGGCAAGCTCACGGGCAACGCGATCCGCGTCCCCACCCCGGACGTCTCCATGGCAGTGCTGAACCTCAGCCTCGAGAAGGAGACCACCAAGGACGAGGTCAACGCGTACCTGCGCGAGATGTCGCTGCACTCCGACCTGCGCAAGCAGATCGACTACATCGACTCGCCCGAGGTCGTCTCCACTGACTTCGTCGGTTCGCGCCGCGCGGGCATCGTCGACGGCCTCGCGACGATCTCCACGGGCAAGAACCTCGTGCTCTATGTCTGGTACGACAACGAGTTCGGCTACTCCACCCAGGTGGTGCGCGTCCTCGAGGACATGGCGGGCGACCACGCTCCGACGTTCCCCGTCCAGACCGCGGCGGACGAGTACGAGCTGGCAACGACTCGGTAGCGATTCGCCAGCGGTGCTGGATTCGCAACGGGCCCAGGGGCAAGATGCACCTATGGAACCTACCGAGCATGACAGCACTCTCGAGCACGCGCTCGACGTCGCGAAGGCCAACGCCAAGCAGGCCAAGCTCCTCGTGGACCACGCGAAGGCCGCCCTCGCCAGAGGGGACGTCACGCCTGAGCGCGTCGCCCAGCTCGAGGCGCTCAGACAGGCCGCGGACGAGGACCTCCTCCGCGTGACCCGTGAACAGTAGAAGGCACTGACGGCAAGGGCGCCGCACCCCTGGAAGGGGTGCGGCGCCCTTGCCGTTGCGGGTCGCGCGTCAGGGGCCCGCCGTGCCTGCAGTGTCGGAGGCGGCCCGCGCTGTCAGACGCGGTACTGCCGCTTCGGTGGGCGGCCGCTGTTCAGAGTCCGGTCTCGTCGTGGCCGGCATGTCCGTGACCGCCGTGGCCATGCGAGTGGTCATGCTCATGCACGTCGTCGTCGTGGTCGCCGTGCCCGAACGGGTCCGGGTCCACCCCGGGCATCCAGGTCAGGCCCGGTACGCCCCAGCCGTGCTTCCTGGCGGCGCGACGGGCCTTTTTCGCGTACTTGTCGATGAGCCGGTTGACATAGAGCTTGCCGTCCAGGTGGTCGTACTCGTGCTGCATGACCCGCCCGAACCAGCCGGTGGCCACGAACTCGAGGGGCTGGCCGTCGCCGTCGAACCCCTCGACCTTGACCCACTCGGCCCGCCGCAGGGGGTAGCCCTCGCCCGGGAACGAGAGGCAGCCCTCCTCGTCTTCCTCGGGGTCCGGCGCGGCGCCGGAGACCTTGGAGAGCGTCAGGCGGGGATTCACGATGGCGCCGCGCGGCGGCACGCCGTCCTCGTTGCGGAACTTGTACACGAAGACGCGCAGCCCGACCCCGATCTGGGGGGCGGCGAGACCGGCGCCGTGGGCGGCGTCGTTCGTCTCGTGCATGTCAGCGATGAGGGTGCGCAGCGCGTCGTCGAACTCCGTGACCTCGGCGGCCCGCTGGTGAAGGACGGGTTCGCCCCAAATGGTGATCGGGTGGACAGTCACGGTGCGGCTCCTGATGTGCTGGATGGCGCTGAAACGGAACGAGGCCGCCGGGATGAATCCCTGGCGGCCTCGTGCTGACCGGAATGCCCGGCCCCTTCGGGGTGAGTAACGGGGCTCGAACCCGCGACCTTCTGGACCACAACCAGACGCTCTGCCAACTGAGCTATACCCACCGTGCGCACTCGGGAGATGTCCTGGAAACGAGGTTCCAGGGTTCTTCCCCGCGAAAGCAACGAGAAATAGTCTACCTGCTCGCGGGAGTGCTCATGACCAAAACGGCCGGTCGGGGCTAACTTTTTTCTTCTGCGCTCGGCCCCGGTGCGCCGGCTGCAATGCGCTGGGCGACCTCCCGTGCAGCTGCAGACTCGGGCCCCGGGGCACGGACGAAGACAGTCTCGCGGTAGTAGCGGAGTTCGTCGATGGAATCGCGGATGTCTCCCAGCGCCCGATGGTTCCCGGTCTTGGCCGGCGCCTGGAAGTAGGCGCGCGGATACCAGCGCCGGGCCAACTCCTTGATGGTCGAGACGTCGATCACCCGGTAGTGGAGGTGCTCGATGACCTCGGGCATGTCGCGGGCCAGGAACAGCCGGTCCGTGCCGACCGAGTTCCCGCCGAGCTGGGCCTTGTTGGGCTCCTTGACCCAGGTGCGGATGTACTGCATGACCTCCGCCTGGGCGGCGTCGAGCGTCATCCCGCTGGGGAGTTCATCGATCAGCTTCGACTCGGTGTGCATCGTGCGCACGAAGTCGTTCATGCCGGACAGCGCCTCGTCGCTGGGCTTGATGACGACGTCGACGCCGTCACCGAGGATGTTGAGCTCCGAATCCGTCACAAGCACGGCGACCTCGATGAGGGCATCCGCGACCGGGTCGAGGCCGGTCATCTCGCAGTCGATCCAGACAATGTGTTCGTTGCTGATGGGCACCCGCCAAGACTACCGCCAGCAGCGCTGCCGGCCGGTCCGGCGGCCGCCGTCGGGCCCGCCCAAAATGGTAAAGTGAGGCTCTCCCGCACTGAACGAAGGGTGACCCATGTCTTCACAGCGCCCAGGCCTGCCCGGGAGACTTCTCGGGTGGCTGCGCTCCCTGTGGACGGCGGTCCCCCCCGCGGGCGTCAACCAGCGTCCCCACTGGGCTCTTGGGCAGGGGATGGTCGGCTCTCTCCTGATCGTCTTCGGCTCCTTCGGCGTCGGCTGGCTGGCCGACGCGTCGGTGTTCACACGGAACCCCTTCTTCATCGCCCTGCGGACGGAGACCTGGGGGGTCACGACCTGCATCGTCTCCCTCGTGATCGGTGCCATGCTCCTGACGCGCTCGTGGCTCCGGCTCGGCCAGCGCCTGCGCAACTGGGGGCCCGGCACACTGCGCCCCACGGTGCTGGCGGTCGTGCTATGGGGGCTGCCCCTGACCCTCACCCTGCCGATCTACTCGAGGGACGTGTATGCGTACGTGGGGCAGGGGCGGCTCATGGCGGCCGGGCTCAATCCGTACACGAACGGCATTTCGAGCCTGAACAACTGGCTCGAGCTGGGCACGGACCCCTCGTGGGCCTCGACCCGCACCCCTTATGGTCCCTACTTCCTCTGGCTCGAGCGTTGGGTCGTCCAGATCACCGGCGGCCAGCCCGATACTTCGGTGCTGCTCTTCCGGGTCCTCGCTCTCGCGGGCGTCGCGATGAGCGCCTACTACGGCTATCGCCTCGCCCAGCTGCATGGGATAGACGGCGCACGGACGATCTGGCTCAGCGTGGCCAACCCGCTCTTCTTGATCTCCTGCATTGCGAGCGCCCACAACGAGGCGCTCATGATCGGCTTCGCTGTCGCCGGCGTGTACTACGCGGCCAAGGGGAACTGGTTCATGGGGATCGTCCTGACGACCCTTTCCATCGGCGTCAAGCCGATCACAGCCGTCGTGCTCCCGTTCATCGGCCTGCTGTGGGCCGGCCCGGGCGCGACCTGGGCGCGGAGGTTCCTGTGCTGGGCCGGGACCGGGATGATCAGCCTCGCACTGTTCGCCGTGAGCGCGCTCGTCTACGGGCTCGGGTTCGGCTGGGTCAACGCGATCGTGGATCCGACGCCTGGGTTCATCGCGTACACGCCCTCGGGGTTCTCGAGCAACATCCTCGCGACAATGCTCAGCGCCGTAGGGCTCGACGGCGGTTCCATCGCCGAGGGCTACCGTGCGGTCCTCAAGTGGGCCGGCATCGGCATCGCCGTCCTGCTGATCCTGCGCGGCGACGACCGTCGGGTGGTGCGCCGGCTCGGCCTGGCCTTCATGGCCATCGTGGTCCTCGGGCCCATCATCCAGCCGTGGTACGTCCTGTGGTTCTTCCCGTTCCTTGCAGTGACGGGGCTGCGGGACAACTGGGAGGTCAAGCTCTGGTACCTCACGGTGGTGTTCTTCGTGGTCTTCGGGGCGCAGGACCAGCTGCACGTCTTCGGATTCGTGAACATCCCCGTCCCGCCGGATGTGCTCGCGGGGCTCGTGGCCCTCGCATTCGTCGCCTACCTCGTCCTGCTGGATCCCAAGACGCGGCGCATCGTTTTCGAGCGGACCCGCGCCGAGCGGCGGGGCGTCGAGGCCCGCGGGGCCTGACCGGGGCCGCCGACCAAGAACGCCGCACCAGGACGCGTCGCCATCCGCGGGGAAGGGCGTGACGTCCCGGTGCGGCGTTCTTCGGCCTCGATGCTGGCTACACGGCGTCGGAGGAGGGAACCGCGGGCGCGCCCTTGCGGCCCAGCCGGACGAGCCGGATCGCGGACCAGACGAACAGGACCACGAGGAGCACGTTCCGGACGGTCAGGACGAAGGCCATGATCGGGTTGTTGTGGCTCAAGGCGTCGTAGAAGAGCGGGTAGATGAAGTACGTGGCCACCGCGACGCCGAGCAGCAGGCGGGCCGGAACCCGCCACGCCGCGCGGTCCTGCGCAATGCCCAGCGCCACCACCGGGCCCAGCCACAGCATGAACTGCGGCGACCCCACCTTGTTGAACACGATGAAGGCGCTCACCATGGCGAGCGCGCCTGCGAGCAGGAGCTCCGACCGATCCTCGTGGCCGCGCTTCTTGCCCTCGTGCAGGGCCCAGAAGATTGTGCCGGCGATCGCGACGGCGACGACGACGAAGAGCGGCTGCATGAGCGCCGAGGCGATAGAGGATCCGGGACCGTCCACCTGCATCGAGTTGATCTCGGTGTTCATGTACATGCGCGCGCCGCCGAGCCCCAGAACGGACATCCAGAGCCAGGGCGTGGTGAAGGTCGCCTCGAGCTGCATGCCCCGCGAGCCCTGGGTGGTGAGGAAGTCGAGGAGGTGGTGGAAGACGCCGAGGGCGGCCGCGGCCGCCGCGACCACGGCCGTGACAAGCACGGCGCCCGCGACGACCTTCCACCGATCGCGCAGGACGGCGAACAGCGGCAGCAGCGCCGCTGCCGGCCAGACCTTCATCCAGGTGGCGAACGCGAGGATCGCGGAGGCCGCGAAGGGGCTCGCGACGCCGAGGCTGAGGCCCAACAGGACGATCGGTGCCGTCACGCCGTCCACCCGTGCGAAGCCGAGGAGCCCCATGATCGCGATGAACACGAGCCACCACCATGCGGCCCGCACGCCCTCGCGCTTGGCGCCCCAGCCGCTCAGGACGCCGATCGCCACGCCGTTGAGCACCGATGTGAGCACTACCCAGAGGATGAGGAAGGGCCCGGGACCGGCGAGGCCGGAGATCCAGATGGGCAGGAGGCCCGCGATGGGGTACACCCACGGCGAAGGCTGCACGTCCTGGGGGAACCCCGCCGCGGCCCAGTCGCGGTAGATGTTGGTGTCGCTGAAGGCCTGGCCCTGGAATACGAAGATCGAGAGGTATGCGAGGTAGCCCAGGTGCACGGCGAGGAAGCCGGTCAGCAGGCCCCGGGGAGTCATGAGCCACGCCGTGATCCGACGTTGCTCTCCGGTCTGGCTCTTGTCCGCGGGGCGGGCGGGCTGGATGGAAATGGCGGGTCTCCTCGGCGTGGGTCGGCAGGCCGCAGGGCGCTCGCGACCGCCCGACAGTCTATCAGCGAGCCTTCGTGCGGGCCGGAAGGGTTTTCCCGGCCCGCACCGGCCCTGCTGATAGCATCGAGAGGACGTCACGCCGACGCCGGGGCGGCCTTCTGGGGCATGCACCGATCGGCGCCTCCGCGACAGTAGGGACCTTGATGCCTCACCCCCGGGCAGGCGGCAGCCTGAGCGTTCCCCGGACCGTGCGGACCATCGCGGCGCTCCCCGGAGGAGGCAGCGTGGCCGTGTGGCAGGGCGCGGTGGCTGCGCTGTGCATGGCGGTGGGTGGCCTCGGAGTGGGCTGGATGGCCAGCGGCTCCTCCCTCATCCGGGTTCCCTTCTTCATCGCCCTGCGCGACAACCCTGTCCTCGTGGTCCTGAGCACGGCCCTCGTCGCCTTCGGCGGGCTCCTGCTCGTGCGGGCCTGGCTGCGGCTGGGACAACGCGTCGACGATTGGCGCGCCGTCCACCCTCTGGCTGCGGTCAAGGTCGCGGCGCTGTGGTGTGCGCCGCTCATGGTCACGTTCCCGCTCTTCAGCCGGGACGTCTACGCGTACATCGGGCAGGGGCGACTCATGGCCGCTGGGCTCGACCCCTACGTCAACGGCATCTCGGCGCTGAACAACTACCACAACCTCGGCCCGGACTCGTTGTGGACCGAAGCGCCCACCCCGTACGGCCCGCTGTTCCTGTGGATCGAGCAGGCGGTGGTGGGGGTGAGCGCGGGCAATCTCGAGATCGCCATCCTCCTGTTCCGGCTCGCGGCGGCCGTCGGGGTCGCACTGTGCGCGGTCGCGGTGATCGGGCTGTCCGAGCACTTTGGCGTGGACCCCTCGAAGACGCTCTGGCTCACGGTCGCCAACCCGCTGTTCGTCATCAACTTCATCGCGAGCATCCACAACGATGCGCTCATGCTGGGGCTCCTGCTCGTGGGCCTCCTCGCGGCGGTGCGCCGGCATCCGGTGCTCGCGACCGTCCTCGTGACCGCCTCGATCGGCGTCAAACCGATCACGGTCATCGCCCTGCCCTTCATCGGTCTGATCTGGGCGGGGAAGGACGCCGGGTGGGGCCGGCGGATCGCCTGCTGGGCCGGGACCGCGGGGATCGCGGTCGCGCTGCTGACGGCCGCGGGCGCCGCCACGGGCTTCTGGTTCGGCTGGGTTCCCGCCATGGCCACCCCTGGGACGCTCTGGATCTGGTATGCGCCCTTCGGGCTGCTCTCGGCGATCGCCGGCGGCATCACCCAGGTGGCGGGCGGCGACCCGGACCTCGTGGCAGGGATCGTCAAGCGCGTGGGAACCATCGTCGGCGCCCTTGCGGCGGTATGGTTCGTCCTCCGCGGGCGCAGCGAGAAGGTCTTCCTCCGGATGGCACTCGCGTTCACCGCGATCGTGGTCACCGCACCCATGATCCAGCCCTGGTACATCACGTGGCTCATGGCCCTGTTCGCACTCGTGGGCGTTCGGGACGGCTGGCCGCTCCTGTCGTACTACGTCGTCACCGTCTTCTTCACCGTCATCGCGATCACGGACCAGCTCGACGTGTTCGAGTGGATCCCGCTGTGGGTCGTGAGGGCGGTCGCCATCGTGCTGAGCGTGGGCTTCGTGGCCTACATGATGCTGTGGGACTGGAAGACCCGGGTGCTGTTCGCGCCGCTCATCCCGAAGCGGAGCACAGCGTGACCCCGGCCCGCCCGGAGCGCGCGTGGTTCGCCGACACGGCACCCCACCACGCGGCGCTTCCGGCGCGGGCCGCCTTGGACACCGATGCCGTTCGGATGACGCTCGACGGCGCGTGGTCCTTCCGCCGCCTCTCCCACGTCCCAGCGGGCGCGGGCACCGGATTCGAGGCGCGGGACTATGACGACTCCCGCTGGGAACGCATACGGGTGCCGCACTCCTGGGAGACCGGCGGCACGGCCACAGCCCCGACCGACCCCGCAGCCGGAGGCTACCCCTTCCCGGTGGATCCGCCCGAGGTCCCGGACGAGAACCGCACGGGCGAGTACCGGGCCTGGTTCGATCTCCCCGACGCGCCGGGCCGCGGCCGGTGGCTGCTGCGCTTCGAGGGCGTCGACTCGGGATTCGAGGTGTTCATCAACGCCACTCGGGTCGGCGACGCGATGGGCTCATGCCTCACGCACGAGTTCGACGTGACGGCCCATCTCTTCGAGGGCCGCAACCTCCTGGCTGTGCGCGTGCACGAGTGGTCGGCCGGGTCGTACCTGGAAGGCCGCGCGAGCGGACGGCGCCCTGGCATCACCGGGACCGTCAGCCTTCTGAACCGTCCGGACGGAGGGCTCGACGACCTTTTCGTCCACGCGGCGTTCGACGCCGCCACCCGCACGGGGCGACTGTCCGTCGAAGGGCCGCCGGGCGCCGTCGTGCGTCTTGCGGAGTTGGGGATCGAGGTGCTTGCCAACGAGGAGGTGGCCGTCCCCGGCGTCGAGCCGTGGAGCGCGGAGGTGCCCCGGCTGTACCGCGGGACCGTTTCCGTGGGCGATCCGACGCCCCTGGAGACCGTCCAGATCACCGTGGGCTTCAGGAGCGTCGCGATCCGGGACGCGACGCTCCTGGCCAACGGGGTCCCCGTGAGGCTGCGAGGTGTGAACCGTGCGTCTGGCGGGGCCACGCGCGAAGACGTCGAGCTGATGAAGCGGCACAACATCAACGCCGTTCGGACCGGCCACTGCCCTCCGGACGAGCGCTTCCTCGCCCTGTGCGACGAGTACGGCCTCTGGGTCGTCGACGAGTGCGGCCTGGACACCCATCCGTTCGAGCGTGTCGAGTGGCGCCGGAACCCGGGAGCGGAGCCCGCGTGGCGGGACGCCCTGCTGGACCGGACGCAGCGCATGGTCGAGCAGGGCAAGAACCATCCCTGCGTGATCGGCTGGTCGCTCGGCGGCGATTCGGGCAGGGGAGCCAACCTCGACGCCATGGCCGAGTGGGTCCGCGCCCGCGACCCTGAACGGTTCGTGCTCTACGTGGGCGATCTGGACGGCGAGTCGGCCGATGTCTACGCCCGCGCGGACATCGGCCCGGCGGAGACCGAGCTCGTCGGCCGAGGCGAGGAGGCGCCGGCCCCGGATCTGCGCGCGGACCGCCGACGCCGTGCCCTGCCGTTCGTGCTGTGCGAGGAAGCGCGGGTCGGTGGCATCGGCACGGCCGGTCTCGGCGAGTACGTGGAGCTGTTCGAGGAGTACCCCCGGCTCGCCGGCGGCTTCGTGGGGGAGTGGACCGGTCTTCTGGCCCCTGACCACACGCCCCTGCCGGGTCTCCTGGAGATGGCCCGCGCGTACGCGCCGGTCACGATCAGTTCTTCGCGCGATGGCGTCGCGGTCACCTCGAGGTACGGTCATCGCAGCACGGGCCACCTGCGCTTCCGTTTCCGGATCGAGGATGACGGCGAGCCGGTCGCCTCGGGTGGCCTCGAGGTGCCAGAGCTCGGGCCGGGGGAGCACGTGCTCGTGCCGCTGCCCGAGCCTGCCTCGCCCACGCCCGCGCGGCCGGCTGGCGCACAGCGATGGCTCACGGTGAGTGCGGAGCTCCCGGCCGGCACGCCGTGGGCGCCGGCGGGCCACGAGGTCGCATGGGGCCAGACCCGGATCGTGGAGGGCGGCGAAGAGCGGCGTCGCCCGGCGCATCGGCCTGCGCGCCCGCCCGGAGATGCGCCCGCCGTCGCGCGCCCGGACGGAGGGTGGGACCTCGGGGCGGGACGCTTCGAGCCCTCGGGGCGGCTGGTGGGGCTCAGCGGCATTCCCGTCCTCGGGCCGCGCCTGGACCTGTGGCGTGCTCCCACCGACCGAGACGAGCGTGGACTGGACGAGTCCCGCGCCAGGGCATGGCGGGAGCTCGGGCTGGACAGGCTGTGCCACCGCACCGTCTCCATGGCCCCCGAGGAGAACGCGCTGAGCGTCGTCGCCCATGTCATGCCTGCGGGCACGGATGTGGGCTACGAGGTCGAGTACCGCTGGAGGGGGCACGACGGCGGCCTGGGACTTGACGTCGTCGGCTCGCCGCTCGGCCCCTGGACACTGCCGGTCCCCAGGCTGGGCGTGCAGATGGCCGTTCCGCGGGCCCTCAACATGGTGCGATGGGTGGGGCTCGGTCCATCAGAAGCGTATCCGGGTGCTTCCCTCGCGGTCAGGCAGGGCCGCTTCTCGTCCGGCGTGGCCGGTCTGCAGACTCCGTTCCCGAGGCCGCAGGAGAACGGCGCGCGCCGCGGCGTGAGGTGGGCCGAGCTCTCGGGGGCCGGATCACGGTTCACGGTGCGGGGCGAGGGATTCATCCTGGCGGTCCGGCCGTGGACGTCCGAGTCGCTGGCCGCGACAGCCCACGCCGCGGATCTCGTGGACGATCCCGAGTGGCTGTGGGTCACGATGGATGAGGAGCATGACGTGGATGCGCGGCGTTTCAGGCTCTCGCTCGAGCTCCACGCAGACGCCGGCGCGGTCGGATAGCGCCCCAGGAGGGAATCGAACCCCCGACCAAGAGATTAGAAGGCTCCTGCTCTATCCTCTGAGCTACTGGGGCAACTGTGAAAGTCTATCCCGCCAGCGACGGGATCTCGTACATGGCATCAACGTCGATGCCGCTGCGATTACTCCTCCACAGGTGCTCGACCCGGCGCGTCGTCCACATGCGGGGTGGTGCGGCTTCCTCCGGTCGGTGTGCACCGGGAGGCTGGTCGCAGGTCGCCAGACGGCGGCCGTGGCAACTGGCACCAGGAGGTGGCGGCATGAGCGACTCGATCACGATGCGCGGCTGGGTGGGGACCGAGCCGACCAAGGGTCTCACGAGGCACAATCGGCTGTACGCGCGGTTCAGGATGTCCGTGACTGAGCGGTGGAAGGACCATGAGCGGCAGGCCTGGGTCACCGGGCACACCAACTGGTTCACCATCCAGTGCTACGGCGAGATGGCGGACAACGTCGCCGCGAGCATCCGCAAGGGCCAGCGCGTCATCGTCGTGGGCCGGCTGCAGCTGCGTACCTTCCAGCGGGCTGATGGGACCTTCGGCAGCGAGGCCGTGATCACCGCGTCCTCCGTGGGGCAGGACCTTGCCATGGGCATGGCGACGTGGAACCGGCGGCGGGACGAGGAAGACTCCCGTCGTCTCGCGGACCGGCCTGCGTATGTCGAGGGAGTTGGAGCGGTGAACCCGGGCACCGGCGAGGTGCACCTGGACGCGGTGGTCGAGGATCCTTTCGGGCCGGAACCGACGGAGTTCGACGACCCCGCCTTCCTCGATGAGGACGAGGCGCCGTACGGCCGCGACGGGCAGCCCGAGGCGGAAGGCGCCCCTGAGGGCGAAGCGCCAGGCGAGGGCACGCGGGACGCCGCGCACCCGGACGGAGAGAGCCTTTTGTCCACGTAGGTGTCGGCGCCCGGGCCGGGGGCCGCACGTGCACAGACCGGAAGGGCCGCGCGCTGCTGGAAGCGCCTGGCCCTTCCGGTCGAGGGGATGGATGTGTGATCGTCGGTGCGACCCACTAGATTTAACGCCATGGCGGAATTCATCTACACCATGACCAAGGCCCGTAAAGCGGTGGGCGACAAGGTCATCCTCGACGACGTGAGCATGTCCTTCTTCCCCGGAGCCAAGATCGGCGTCGTGGGCCCGAACGGCGCTGGGAAGTCGACCATCCTGAAGATCATGGCAGGCCTCGACACCCCGTCCAACGGCGAGGCACGGCTGTCGCCGGGCTACTCCGTGGGGATCCTCCTCCAGGAGCCACCGCTCAACGAGGAGAAGACCGTCCTGGGCAACGTCCAGGAGGGCGTCGGCGAGATCTACGCGAAGATCGAGCGGTTCAACCAGATCTCCGAGGAGATGGCGAACCCCGACGCCGACTACGACTCGCTCCTTGAGGAGATGGGCAAGCTCCAGGAGGCCATCGACGCCGCCGACGCCTGGGACCTCGACTCGCAGCTCGAGCAGGCGATGGACGCCCTGAGGTGCCCCCCGCCGGACGCCGACGTCAAGGTCCTCTCGGGAGGCGAGCGCCGCCGCGTGGCCCTGTGCAAGCTCCTCCTGCAGAAGCCTGATCTCCTGCTCCTCGATGAGCCCACGAACCACCTCGACGCCGAGAGCGTCCTCTGGCTCGAGCAGCACCTGTCGAACTACCCGGGCGCAGTGCTCGCCGTCACCCACGACCGCTACTTCCTCGACCACGTCGCCGAGTGGATCTGTGAGGTTGACCGCGGCCGCCTCTACCCGTACGAGGGCAACTACTCGACGTATCTCGAGAAGAAGCGTGCGCGCCTCGAGGTCCAGGGCAAGAAGGACGCCAAGCTGGCGAAGCGTCTCTCGGACGAGCTCGAGTGGGTCCGCTCCAACGCCAAGGGACGCCAGACCAAGTCCAAGGCACGCCTCGCCCGCTACGAGGAGATGGCCGCCGAGGCCGAGCGCACCCGCAAGCTGGACTTCGAGGAGATCCAGATCCCGCCGGGCCCGCGACTCGGCCAGCTCGTCATCGAGGCCAAGGACCTCAAGAAGGGCTTCGGCGACCGCGTGCTCATCGACGGCCTCTCGTTCTCGCTCCCGCGCAACGGGATCGTCGGCGTGATTGGGCCCAACGGCGTCGGCAAGACGACGCTGTTCAAGACGCTCGTGGGCCTCGAGCCGCTCGACGGCGGCGACCTGAAGATCGGCGAGTCGGTCAAGATCTCCTACGTCGACCAGTCGCGTGGGGGCATCGACCCCAACAAGACGCTCTGGGAGGTCGTCTCGGACGGGCTCGACCACATCCAGGTCGGCCAGGTCGAGATGCCGTCGCGCGCCTATGTCTCCGCGTTCGGCTTCAAGGGGCCGGACCAGCAGAAGAAGGCCGGCGTGCTCTCCGGCGGGGAGCGGAACCGCCTGAACCTTGCGCTCACCCTCAAGCAGGGCGGCAACCTCCTGCTCCTCGACGAGCCCACGAACGACCTGGACGTCGAGACGCTCTCGAGCCTCGAGAACGCCCTGCTCGAGTTCCCCGGCTGCGCCGTCGTGGTCTCCCACGACCGCTGGTTCCTGGACCGCGTCGCCACCCACATCCTCGCCTACGAGGGCACGGACGAGGACGAGGCCAACTGGTACTGGTTCGAGGGCAACTTCGAGTCGTACGAGGAGAACAAGGTCGAGCGGCTCGGTCCCGAGGCGGCCAAGCCCCACCGCGTGACGCACCGCAAGCTCACGCGCGACTGACACCGCGCCACGCCGCGTCCGCGGCGCGAGGCGAACGCACGTAGGGCCAGCCCAGTCGGGCCGGCCCTACCTGCGTTGAGGTTGGTCCTGCTGGGAACATCGCCGCCAGGCTCAGGCGGGTCCCTCGAGGTACGGCAGCCGAATCATGCCCTCCTGGGCCACGCTCGCGACGTGCACCCCCTGGCGGTTGAAGATCTTCCCCGTTCCGAGCCCGCGGGCGCCCTGCGCGCTGGGGGACTCCTGGACATACAGCAGCCACTCGTCCACCCTGACCGGGCGGTGCCACCACATCGCGTGGTCGAGGCTCGCCACACTCATGCCAGGGGTGATCCACGACAGGCCATGGCGGCGCAGCACGGGCTCGAGCAGCGTGTAGTCGCTGGCGAACACGAGGGCAGCCCGGTGCAAGGTGTCGTCGTCGGGCATCGGATCGAACGTCTTCATCCACACGGCGTTCCGCGCCACATGCGAGCCTGCCGCGGAGACGTACAGCGCGGGGTCCACGTGCCGGACATCGAACGGCCGGTCATAGGCCCAGTACTGGGCGACGGGGTGGTCGATGGAGCCCAGCAGGTCCGCGGTGCTCGGGAGCGACTCCGGGTCTGGGATGCCCTCAGGCATCGTCGACTGGTGCTCGACGCCCTCCGACTCGATCTGGAAGGACGCGATCATCGACAGGATCGGGGTGCCGTCCTGATAGGCGTGCACCTGCCTGGCGGAGAACGAACGACCATCCCGCAGGCGTTCGACGCCGAAAGTGATCGACTTGTCCGCGTCGCCCGGCCGGAGGAAGTAGGCGTGGATCGAATGGACAGACCGGTCGTCGGCCACGGTCCGCGACGCCGCGACGAGGCTCTGGGCGAGGACCTGCCCTCCGAAGACCCGGTGGCGCGGCTGGCGCTCGCTCGGGCCGACGAACACGTCCTTGTCGGTCCTGGCGCCGCCGAGGTCGTCGAGGTCGAGCAGGGTCAGCAGTGTGCCGGTGGGCCCCGCGGGGCGGACGGATGTCATGGCACGACATTAGACGCCGGGTGACGCCGGGTGCCAGCAGGCCACATGGGACCGCACGCCGTGGTGGCAAGATGGCTGTATGCCCTCCGCGTACCGATTCCCCCTGCAACTGCGCTTCGGCGACGTCGACTCCTACGGTCACGTGAACAATGTCCGCTTCCTGCAGTTCCTCGAGGACGCGCGCGTGCACTGGATTCGGGAACCGCTGAAGACTGCGGCGGCGGGGGCGGGAGGACCTCGGACCCTCGCCGACCTCGTCACGGACGCGAACTTCACGCTGGTCGGCAGGCACGAGATCGAATACCTCGCGCCGCTGCTGTACCGCAAGGAGCCCGTGGCGGTGGACCTGTGGGTCACCCGCGTGGGCGGCTCGTCGTTCGACCTCGGCTACGCGGTGATCGACCTCGCGGATGGCGCCGTCTGCGCCAACTGTTCCACGTCGATGGTCCTCGTGAGCCGAGCGACCGGCCGCCCGGTGCGGCTGCCGGAGGCAATGCGCACCGAGTTCGCAGAGTTCGCCGGACCCGACGTGCCGTTCCGCCGGCGGCCGCCGCTGCCCGAGGGGAGCGTGCGAGCGTGAGCCCCTCACCCGCCGTCGTGCTGGACCTCGGCGACCCCGAGGCGGTCTCCGACCTGCGCGTGTACCTGACCCGGGCACGGTCGGTCGACCACGGCTCGGTGCGCCTGCAGGCCGTGGGCGGCGTGCTCGCCGTCTATGTGTGCGTGATCGGTCCGCGGATCCTCGGAGAGCCCACGCCCACGGTTCTGGGGCTGCGCACCCTGGCCCTCGCGAGGGAAGCCCACGTGGACGCGACGGTTCCGATGGCGGCGGTGTTCGACCGCCTGGCCCGCCTCGGCGATGCAGGCACCGGGCTGGAGCTCCCGCCGACGCGTACGCGCGAGGCGTGGGCCGCAGTGAGTCCGCCCCGCGGGCCGTGGGAGCCTCAGGGATCGATCGCGGGCGACGACGTGCTCTCGGCTGCCGCCGCCGGCATCGCCGAGGTGGCGGGCACGGTCCCGCAGCAGCCCGGCGCCGCGATGCTCCACAGCGTCAGGTCCGCGGTCTGGGGACGCGACCTGCCCGCGAGCCCGGGCGTTCCGAGCGGCGCCGCCTTCGCGGCGCAGGTGCTCGGCTTCGCCGCGCCGGGCAATGAGCTGCGGCGGTTCGGGTGCGGCCCGTGGGTCAGGCTCTCCTCGAGCCGCGGGCACGTGCTGTGCCGTCGGCCCTCGGTGCTCGCCGCCGTCTGAGCCCGTGGCCCCGAGGCCGTCCTCAGTCCTCGAACGAGTTCACCAAGGAGTGGGCGGCCCTCTCGAGGTAATCCCATAGCGTGGCCTCGTACACGGGCGGCAGCCCGAGGGCGTCGACGCCCGCGCGCATGTGGTGGAGCCAGCGGTCTCGGGCCGCCGGATTGACCTTGAACGGCACGTGTCGCATGCGCAGGCGCGGGTGGCCCCGTTCGGCGCTGTAGGTGCCCGGCCCTCCCCAGTACTGCTCGAGGAACATCGTGAGCCGACGCCGAGCAGGGCCGAGGTCCTCTTCGGGGTACATCGGGCGCAGCAGCGGATCCTCGGCAACCCCGTCGTAGAACACGTCGACGAGTCTGACGAATGTCTCGTGCCCTCCGACGAGCTCGTAGAAGCTCCTCTGTGCTGTCTCACTCACGGGAATGCTGACCTCCGTTGCTGTCCTGCGCGGTGCTGCCGCCTTCATTGTCCTCCGGCGCCCCGCCCGCGGGCGCTGCCGTTGGCGCTACGGGCGGCACATAGCTGCCCTGCGACCGGTTCCCGACACGCAGGATCTCGCCGTTCCGCAGGTACCAGATGGTGCCGTCCTCGGCGCGGACCCGGGTGATGCGAAGCCCCATGGACTCGACAGTCCCCGCAACCTCGCCCGCGCCGGTCTCGATGAAGTCGCCAATGCCGTACTGGTCCTCGAGCGTGATGAAGATCCCGGCGAGGAAGTCGCGGATGAGCTGCTGGGCGCCGAAGCCGATGGCGACGCCGAGGATGCCGACGCTGGTCAGGACGGGTGCGAGGTCCACGCCGAGCGCCTTGAGGACGTACAGGACCACGAGGGTCGTGATGACCACGGCGACGATGGAGTTCAGGAGCGAGCCGATGGTCCGGGCCCGCTGGGCCCTTCGTTCGGAGTCGAGCGCCCGCAGAGCAGGGGCAGCCCACTTGAAGATCCGGTTCTGCGAGAGTGCCGTCCCGGTGAGGATCCTCTTGACCACTTGACGGATCAAGAACGTGGCAACGAGCCACACGATCAGGCCGACGCCGATCGCGATGGCGACCTGGAGAAGCCTTTCGTTGAACGTGGACACGGCGCTGTCGAGCTGCGCGGACGTGATCGGGAGCGGATCAGCGCTGGGCGACGGGCTCGGCGTCGTGCTCGCGGGTGCTGTCAGGGTCTCGGACAGGGCGAATGGCACTCTCAGGGGCCTCCTGGGTGAGGGAACGGTGTTCCCCCACCCTATCGGCCCAGCCTGGGGCGACGGCCCTTCAGGGCAGTTCGGGGACGTGCCTCACGGGGAAGTTCACCGAGCGCGCAATGAAGCAGGTCTCGTGCGCGTCGTCGTGCAGCCGATCCGCGAGAGCCCGCTGCGACTCGTCGGCGAGCTCGACTCGCGGACGCAGGGTCACCTCAGTGAACTCGCCTGAGGTGCCGTGCACCGCCATCGTGCCGCTCGCCGCGTCGCTGTACCCGGTCACGACAACGCCGTGCCGCGCCGCCTCGAAGAGGTAGCTGAGCATGTGGCACTGGGCAAGGGCCGTGAGGAGCAGCTGCTCCGGGTTGTACCGGTCTGCGGTCCCGCGGAAGGACGGGTCGGCCGTGCCGGGCAGGACGGGCAGGCCGGGCAGCGCGACGTCGTGCTCTCGGCCGAAGTCGCGCACACCGGATGTTCCCGTCCCGCGGTTGCCCGTCCACGTGACCGTGACGCTGTAGTGGTGCTCGCCGAGTGCCATGGACGCCAAGACTACCGGTCTGCCGACTGCGCGCGGAGGGCCCTCGCGACGCCGTCGCGGTTCTCGAGCGTCATGCGGCGCAGGGCGGCCTGATCATCGGCCAGGGAGGCGAGGAAGGCATCGGTGCGATCGACGATCGCCTGGGTGGTCGGCCGTGCCGGGTAGAGGCCGACCACGATCTGCTGCGCGAGCGCGTGCGTGCGCCCCGTGACGATTCCGGGCACCGCCTCGAAGTACTTCTCGGCATACGGGGTCAGGAGCGCGGCATCGTGCGCCCGTACGAATCCGTTGATCGCCGCCTGCTGGATCGCGTTGGAGAGCTTCCCGCGGACCACGATCGCGTCCCAGGCCTCCGCCTTGGCCTCCGGCGTGGGGAGCGCGGCCGCGGCGAGCGCCGCCGCGCACTGGCCCGTCGAGGTGTTGTCCCGCGCGAGCTCGTCGTCGATGCCCTGCTGCGAGTTCCTTCCGCCCGCGGCGAGGGAGGCGACGAGGTCCCAGCGCAGGTCCTGGTCCACCGTCAGGCCCGGCACCTCCACGGCGCCGTCGAGCAGGCCGGCGACCGCGTCGAGGTGCTCCGCCGTCGCCGCGAGCGCAGCGAAGGACTTCACGAACTGCAGCTGCGAGTCCGAGCCTGCCTCGGCCTCCCGCGCGAGGCCCCAGAGCCGCGCCGCCGCGCCACGCTTGGCCTCGCTCTGGGCCTCCGGCGCAACGTAGTACTCGAGGGTGGTCGCGAGTTGGCGCAGGAGCGTCTGCACGACGGAGGCGTCGGACTCTGCCCCGATGTTGGACAGGACGAGGTCCACGTACGCGCGGGCCGGCGTCTCACCGTCGCGGGCGCCGTCCCACGCCGAGCCCCACACGAGCGCGCGGGGGAGGCTCTCGGCGATGTCCTTGAGGCTCTCGGTCGCCGTGGCAAGGGACACGGGGTCGAGCCGGACCTTCGCGTAGGCGAGGTCGTCGTCGTTGAGGAGCACGAGCGCCGGGCGGGTGGTCCCCACGAGCTCGGGGACCTCTGTCAGCTCGCCGTCCACGTCGAGCTCCACGCGGTGCGTGCGCGTGAGGGCGCCGGATGCATCGCGGTCGTAGAAGCCCACGGCGAGGCGGTGAGGGCGGATGGTCGGGTAGTCGGGGACGGCACTCTGGCGAACGGCGAAGGAGAGGATCCGGCCGGCGTCGTCCGTCGCGATCTGGGGCGAGAGGGTGTTCACGCCCGCGGTCTCGAGCCAGGCCGTGCCCCATGAGGTGAGGTCGCGGCCGCTCGCGGCCTCGAGCTCGGCCATGAGGTCGGCGAGCACCGTGTTGCCCCACGCGTACTTCGCGAAGTAGCGGCGGACGCCCTCCATGAAGTGTTCCTGGCCGACCCACGCCACGAGCTGCTTGAGCACGGACGCGCCCTTCGCGTAGGTGATGCCGTCGAAGTTGACCTCGACGTCGGCCAGGTCCGTGATGTCCGCGAAGATCGGGTGGGTCGTGGGCAGCTGGTCCTGACGGTAGGCCCAGGACTTCTCAACCGAGGCGAAGGTGGTCCACGCGTGGCGGAAGTCTGTGCCCTCGGCGGCGGCGAGGTGGGACATGAACTCGGCGAAGGACTCGTTCAGCCACAGGTCGTCCCACCAGCGCATCGTGACGAGATCGCCGAACCACATGTGCGCGAGCTCGTGCAGGACCGTGATCGCCCGGCGCTCCACGGTCGCCTGGGTCGGCTTGGACCGGAAGACGTAGCTCTCGAGGATCGTGACGGCGCCCGCGTTCTCCATGGCGCCCGCGTTGAACTCCGGGACGAAGAGCTGGTCGTATTTCTCGAACGGGTATTCGCAGCCGAACTCACGCTCGTAGAACGCGAAGCCGGCCTTCGTGATGCCGAAGATGTTCTCCGCGTCGAGGTACTGGATGAGCGACTTCCGCGCGAAGATGCCCAAGGGCACGGTCCGGCCCGCGGAGTTGACGAGGGAATCGGTCACGCTCTGGTACGGGCCGGCCACGAGGGCGGTGATGTAGCTCGAGATCCGCGGGGTGGGCGCGAAGTCCCACACGGAGGAGGCGTCCTCGCCGGGCACGCGCACGGGCTCGGGCGTCGCGGAATTGGAGACGACCTCCCAGTGCGACGGCGCGGTCACGGTGAACCGGAACGACGCCTTGAGGTCCGGCTGCTCGAAGACCGCGAACATGCGGCGCGAATCGGGCACCTCGAACTGGGTGTAGAGGTAGACCTCCCCGTCCACCGGGTCCACGAAGCGGTGGAGCCCCTCGCCGGTATTCATGTAGAGCGCGTCGGCGTCGACCACGAGCTCGTTCTCGGCCGCCAGGTGGGGGAGCTGGATCCGGACGCCGTCGCTCACCACGGCCGGATCGAGCGCCTCGCCGTTGAGCGTCACGGAGCGGACCGTATCGGTGATCGCGTCGATGAACGACGACGCGCCCTCCTGTGCGGTGAACCTCACGGTGGTGCGGGAGCCGAAGACGCGATCACCGCGGGCCAGATCGAGCTCGACGTGGTAGTTGTCCACGTGCCGGATGGCCTCGGCCCTCTCGATGGCTTCCGAGCGGGTGAGATTCGTCCCTGGCATGTGCCCTCCAAGCGTGTGCGAGATCAGGTGGTTCCGCGTGGCGCGGATCACTTTTGAAGTCATTGTTTCATGTCGGGCGGGCTTGAAGCCAGCATGGCTCTGGACCGAATCTGTGCGTCTCCTGTGCAGTAGCGTTGGGGGCATGGCGGGATCCACCGAGAGGTCCGAGAAACGATGGGACCGGAAGGCGCTGCGGTTCGCCGTCGGCTACCCTGTGCTGCTCGCCGTCGGGTTCGGTCTCGCCTCGTTGACGTTCCGGGGCCGCGTCCCCGAACCCGTCGCATGGCTCTGGGACGCCGGCGGGGGCCGGGCCTTCATTCCCTTCTTCGGGTACCTCGTGGGCGGCGCCGCGCTCGTGGCGGTGGTCGGGGCACTCCTGTGCCTCCAGGCCGCGCTCCTGTCACGCCCGCCGATTTCCCGGAAGATCTTCATGGCCGGGGGGGTGGGCATGTCCATGTTCCTCACCACTGTCCTCGCGGCGGGCCTCATCGGGCAGGATGGCGTGGCCGACGCCCGGGATTCGCACCCCGACCCGATCGTGCTGGCGATGGGCTCCGGCGCCACGGTAGCGTTCGCCGTCGTCATGCTCTTGTCGTTCAAGCCGGACGAGCAATGGGGGCCACGCGACCAGGAGGCCCTCCTCGAGGAGCTCGAGCCCGAGCGGGCGGCCGCGACGTTCACGTATTGGGCGCACGCGCGCTCGTCCGTGTTCGTGATGCTCGGTATCGTCGGCGTCTCCGTCTCGCTGCTCCTGATCGTCGTCTCGCCGTGGCTCTCACTCGCGCTGACGCTCGCGGCCCTCGCCGCCGCGGGGTGCCTCGTGGTCCGGGTCTCGGTCAGCCCCGAAGCGGTAGGGGTCTTCCTGGCCGGATTGGTGCCCGTGCTGCGCTTCGCGCCGTCGTCCGTGCTCCGGACCGGGTTCGCGACCGTCGCGGCGCGCTCGTTCGGCGGGTGGGGGTACCGCAGGAGGGGGCGGTCCGTCTCGGTCCTCGCCGCGAGCGGGGAGGCCGTCGAGGTGATCCTCGACGACGGGCGCCACGCGACCTTCTCGGGGCGCGACGGCGACACCGCCAGGCGCGTCGTCGACGTGCTCCGCGCGGCATCCGGCGCGTAGTCTGGGAGTCCCGAGAAGAACCACAGAGAGGAACGCCGTGCCGAAGCCGCGCGTCCACATTGCCACCGACCATGCAGGCATGGAGCTGTCAGCACACCTGGTGGCGCACCTGACTGGTCAGGGTTTCGACGTCGTGGACCATGGACCGCGCGAGTACGACGCGCTCGATGACTACCCGTCGTTCTGCATCCGGGCCGCCCTGGCTGTTGTGGCGGATCTGGAGGCGGGGACCCACGCCCTCGGGATCGTCCTCGGAGGATCGGGCAACGGCGAGCAGATCGCCGCGAACAAGGTCCGCGGAGTGCGCGCGGCCCTCGCCTGGAACCTCGACACGGCCAGGCTCGCCCGCGAGCACAATGACGCGAACGTCGTGGCCGTCGGCGGACGTCAGCACAGCCTCGAGGAGGCCACGGCCCTCATCGAGGCCTTCCTGGCAGAGCCGTTCAGCAACGAGGACCGCCACGTCCGCCGCATCGGCAAGATCGCCACCTACGAGGTGACCGGCGAGATCATCGACTAGCGCGGGACCCGCTGTGCCCGAGGGCCATTCCATCCATCGGCTCGCCCGGCAGTTCACCGATGTCTTCGCGGGGGAGCGGCTCGCCGTCTCGAGCCCCCAGGGGCCGTTCCGCGACGGCGCCGCCCTTCTGGACGGCCGAGTGCTCCTGGGTGCGTCCGCGCACGGCAAGCAGCTGTTCCTCCATGTCGAGGGCGGCCTCGTGCTGCGCGTCCACCTTGGCCTTTATGGCGCGTGGGAGTTCGGCGGCGACGAGACGTTCACCGGCGCCTCGAGCATCGGCGCCCCGCGCCGCGTCGGCGAGAGGGAGGCAGCGGACGACGGCGCCGCGCGGCACAGCGCCGCACCGCCGCCTCCGCGCGGGGCAGTCAGGGCGAGGCTCGTGTCCGCCCACGGCTGGGCCGACCTGCGCGGGGCGAGCACGTGCACGGTCGAGGCCGAGGCCGAGGCGCGGGCAGCGCGGGACCGTCTGGGCCCGGACCCGCTCGCGGGGCCCGGGCCTGACTGGTGGGAGGAGGAGCCCGCCGGCGGCGAAGAGTTCGCCCGGCGGCTCACGCGCCGTCGCACGCCGGTCTCGCGCCTCCTCATGGACCAGACGGTCGTGGCAGGGATCGGCAATGTGTACCGCGCGGAGCTCCTGTTCCGGGCCAGGCTCGATCCGACGACCCCGGGCGCGGCCCTCTCCGAGGACCAGGCGCACGCCCTGTGGGCGGATGCGGCTCGGGCGATGGCGCAGGGAGTGCGTGACGGCCGGATCATCACCACGGACCCGTCGGGGTGGCCGGGAGGCCCGTTGCAGCTGCCGGAGCCGGAGGACGCACACTACGTGTACAGGCGCCAGGGCCGTGACTGCCGGGTGTGCGGGGCTCCGGTCGTGCTCGGGGAGGAAGCCGGAAGGAAGCTCTACTGGTGCACCACGTGCCAGAGCTGATGGCCAGCCTGGGCACATGAGACGGCTCTGATTTGACACTGGCGCCGGGGTTCGCTTTAGTGAGAGGGCCCTCGCGGCCGTAGCTCAATGGTAGAGCCTCAGTCTTCCAAACTGATTACGCGGGTTCGATTCCCGTCGGCCGCTCCGCGACGCGGGCCTCTCCCGATGGGAGGGGCCCGTTGCCGTACCCAAGGGCTGATGTGCGACGATCGATCCCGTCACGGTATCGTGGTCTGTGCACTAGACCGGGGTGTAGCTCAGCTTGGCTAGAGCGCCTGCTTTGGGAGCAGGAAGTCGCAGGTTCAAATCCTGTCACCCCGACAGTCGCGTCCTGCGGCAATCGCCCAGGGCGGTACCACCAATCCGACCATCCAGGAGAGCCACGCTGTGAAGAGCGCTGCCGAGAACCTCAGCCCCACCCGGGCAAAGCTCAACGTCGAGGTGACCCTCGACGAGCTGAAGCCGAACATCGATGCCGCCTACAAGGCCGTCGCCGAGCAGATCCAGGTCCCCGGCTTCCGCAAGGGCAAGGTGCCGTCGCGCCTCATCGACCAGCGCGTCGGCCGTGGCTACGTCCTCGAGACCGCTATCAACGAGGGGCTCAACGACTGGTACCAGCAGGCTGTCGCCGAGACCGGGATCCGCCCGCTCTCCCGCCCCGAGGTCGAGATCACCGAGGTCCCCGACCCCTCGGCTACCGAGGGCGAGCTCAAGTTCTCCGTAGAGGTCGACGTGCGTCCCGAGATCGAGCTGCCCGACTACGAGGGCCTCAAGATCGGCGTCGATGCCGCCGAGGCAGGCGATGACGACGTTCAGACGGCCCTCGACGAGCTGCGCGGCCGCTTCGGCACGCTCAAGCCCGTCGACCGCCCGGCCCAGGCCGACGACTTCCTCACAATCGATCTGACCGCCAAGGTCGGCGACGAGGAGGTCGACTCCGCCTCCGGCCTGTCCTACCAGGTCGGCTCGGGCACGATGCTCGAGGGCCTCGACGAGGCCGTCACCGGGCTGTCAGCCGATGAGGAGTCGGTGTTCGAGACCAAGCTGGCCGGCGGCGAGCACGCCGGCGAGAACGCCTCGGTGTCCGTCAAGGTCACCGCGGTGAAGGAGCGCGAGCTCCCCGAGGCCGACGACGACTTCGCCCAGCTCGCGTCGGAGTTCGACACGATCGACGAGCTCCGCGCTGACCTCGCCAAGCAGGCCGCCCAGTCCAAGGTCGTCGCCCAGGGCGTCGAGGCCCGCGACAAGGTCCTCGACAAGCTCGTGGAGCTCATCGAGGTGCCGGTTCCGGAGGGCGTCGTGACCGAGCAGGTCGAGGCCCACTTCAACCCCTCCAGCGGGGGCCACGCGGCCGAGGAGGACCACGACACGGAGGAGCACCGCGCCGAGGTCAAGGCCAACACCGAGCGGGCGTTCAAGAACGAGGTCATCCTCGACGCGATCGCTGACAAGGAGGAGATCGGTGTCTCCCAGTCGGAGCTCATCGAGTACCTCGTGACCACCGCGAGCCAGTACGGCATGGACCCGAACCAGTTCGCCCAGATCATGGACCAGTCCGGCCAGGTCCCGATGATGGTCGGCGAGGTCCGCCGCCGCAAGGCGCTCGCCGTGGTGCTCGGCAAGGCCGAGGTCACCGACTCCGAGGGCAACGCCGTCGACCTGAGCGAGTTCGTCCGCCCACTCGCGGACGAGGAAGCCGACGCCGCAGTGGCCGCCGAGGAGTCCGCCGACGTCGTCCCGAGCGACGATCCCGCCGCTGCGAAGTTCTAGAGGCCACGCCCGTTCCGGGCTGCCGACGAGACCGCCGTCTCTGCCCCGATGGGCAGGGCGGCGGCCTCTGTGCGTCCGGCGCGGTGCTGCGTCATGCGCTGGAAGCGAACAGCGCGCCGGCGCGGAACAAAGCGCCTCGGAAAACGGCTAGTGTCCCTGTAGAAGCAATCAGGTCCGTGCACCAGATCGAGAGGTATCGCAGCATGCACCAGCAGGAGAAGTCGCCGAGCATGGCAGGGCCGGCTGAGGGGAACGGCGGCCAGGACTTCATCTACCAGCGCCTCCTCAAGGAGCGCATCATCTGGCTCGGCTCGGAGGTCCGCGATGAAAACGCGAACGCCATCTGTTCGCAGCTCCTCCTCCTGTCCGCGGAGGACCCGCACAAGGACATCTACCTGTACATCAACTCGCCCGGAGGATCGGTCACGGCGGGCATGGCGATCTACGACACGATGCAGTTCATCCCGAACGACGTCGTGACGGTCGCCACCGGGCTGGCAGCTTCGATGGGCCAGTTCCTGCTCTCGTCCGGCACGAAGGGCAAGCGGTACGCGACGCCGCACGCGCGCATCCTCATGCACCAGCCCTCCGGCGGGATCGGGGGCACGGCGTCGGACATCAAGATCCAGGCCGAGCTCATCCTCCACATGAAGCGCGTCATGGCCGAGCTGACGGCCGAGCAGACCGGGCAGACGATCGAGACGATCCTCAAGGACAACGACCGCGACAAGTGGTTCACTGCGCAGGAGGCCCTCGAGTACGGCTTCTTCGACAAGATCGCCGAGCGTGCGGGGCACGTGTCCGGTGGCGGCGGGACCGACAAGTAGAGACGCGCCCGGAGCACAGGAAGAACTAGGAGCAACCAGATGAACTACAGCATGGGCGTCAACCCGGCCAGCCTGCCCACGAGCCGCTACGTCCTTCCCCAGTTCGAGGAGCGCACGCCGTACGGCTTCAAGCGCCAGGACCCGTACACGAAGCTGTTCGAGGACCGCATCATCTTCATGGGCGTCCAGGTCGACGACGCGTCTGCGGATGACATCATGGCTCAGCTGCTCGTCCTCGAGGCGAACGATCCGGACCGCGACATCACGATGTACATCAACTCGCCGGGCGGTTCGTTCACCGCCATGACCGCGATCTACGACACGATGCAGTTCATCCGTCCTGAGATCCAGACTGTCTGCCTCGGAATGGCGGCTTCCGCCGCTGCGGTAATCCTCGCGGCGGGCACGCCCGGGAAGCGCCTTGCGCTGCCGAACTCGACGGTCATGATCCACCAGCCCGCGCTCTCCGGCGGATCCGGCGGTCAGGCGTCCGACCTCGAGATCCAGGCGCGAGAGGTCCTTCGCATGCGCGAATGGCTCGAGCACACGTGGGCGAAGCACACGAACAAGACGCCTGAGGAGATCAGCGCCGACATCGAGCGCGACAAGTTCCTCACGGCCCACGAGGCCAAGGAGTACGGGCTCGTCGACGAGGTCCTCGAGTCACGCAAGATCCGCCCGAGCGCGATCTCCCGCTGACCCAGCGGCGTGCGCGAATGGCTGGCGCCCGCCCCACGACGGCGCCGATGCCCGGGAATCCCGGGCATCGGCGCCGTGTCGTGGAGCGGGCGTCCACTTGTTGGCCGTCTGCGACTCGTGTCCGCGGGCGGTGCCTTCGCGTGGTGTCTTACGACGTGGGCCGCCGCTGTGGCCTACAGTGGGAAGGTCAAGGCTTCTTCAGGAAGGGAAACGACGAATGGCGCGCATTGGAGAGAGTGCAGACCTACTGAAGTGCTCCTTCTGCGGCAAGAGCCAGAAGCAGGTCCGGAAGCTCATTGCGGGCCCGGGTGTGTACATCTGTGACGAGTGCATCGAGCTGTGCAACGAGATCATCGAGGAGGAGCTGGCCGAGGTCTCCGATCTTGGCTCGTTCGAGCTGCCCAAGCCGCGTGAGATCTTCGACTTCCTCCAGGAGTACGTGATCGGGCAGGAGCCCGCCAAGCGTGCCCTCGCGGTCGCGGTCTACAACCACTACAAGCGCATCCAGTCCGGCCACGCAACGAAGGGTGGCTCTCTTGCTGAGGCGCACGACGACGTCGAGATCGCGAAGTCGAACATCCTCTTGATCGGCCCGACGGGCTGCGGCAAGACCTACCTCGCCCAGACGCTCGCCCGGCGGCTCAATGTCCCGTTCGCCGTCGCAGACGCTACGGCGCTCACCGAGGCAGGCTATGTCGGTGAGGACGTGGAGAACATCCTGCTCAAGCTCATCCAGGCCGCGGACTACGACGTCAAGAAGGCCGAGCAGGGGATCATCTATATCGACGAGATCGACAAGATCTCCCGCAAGAGCGAGAACCCCTCGATCACGCGTGACGTCTCGGGCGAGGGCGTCCAGCAGGCGCTGCTGAAGATCCTCGAGGGCACGGTGGCCTCGGTCCCGCCTCAGGGCGGCCGCAAGCACCCGCATCAGGAGTTCATCCAGATCGACACGACCAACGTGCTGTTCATCGTGGCGGGCGCGTTCGCGGGCCTCGAGGAGATCATCGGCCAGCGCGCGGGCAAGAAGGGCATCGGATTCGGCGCCCCGCTCAGCGCGCTCACGAGCAAGGACGCGAGCTACTCTGACGTCATGCCGGAGGACCTCCTCAAGTTCGGCCTCATCCCCGAGTTCATCGGGCGGCTGCCCGTCATCACGACCGTCGAGAACCTCGATCGGCCCGCCCTCATGCAGATCCTCACCGTCCCGAAGAACGCGCTCGTGAGGCAGTACGAGAAGATGTTCCAGCTCGACGGCGTCGAGCTCCACTTCGAGGACGCCTCACTCGAGGCGATCGCGGACCTCGCGCTCGAGCGGGGCACCGGTGCCCGCGGACTCCGGGCCATCATGGAGGAGGTCCTCCTCCCCGTGATGTTCGACCTCCCGAGCCGCGACGACATCGCGAGCGTGGTGATCACGCGCGGCGTCGTCATGGGGACCGAGGAGCCGACGCTCATCCCGCACAGCGTGGTGGCCAAGCGCCGCAACAAGTCGGCCTGACCCCCGCCCACGAAAGGTACTCACATCACCATGCAGAAGCAGAAGGCCGACTTCTGGTTCGATCCTGCGTGCCCGTTCGCCTGGGTGACTTCGCGCTGGATCGGCGAGGTTGAGAAGGTTCGCGACATCGAGACCGAGTGGCACGTCATGAGTCTGGCCGTCCTCAACGAGGGGCGAGAACTCGAGAATGACTACCAGCGCGCCATGGACGAGAACTGGGGACCGGTGCGGGTCATCATCGCCGCATCCGAGCTCCACGGGCCCGAGAACATCAAGCCGCTGTACGACGCGATGGGAACCCTGATCCACCAAGAGAAGGTCACGGACCGCTCGGAGGTGATCCGCCGGGCGCTTGAGCAGGTCGGCCTTCCGGCGGAGCTCGCCCAGTACGCGGACTCCGATGAGTATGACCGCCAGCTGAGGGAAAGCCACAAGACCGGCATCGAGCGGGTCGGCCAGGACGTCGGCACGCCAATCGTCGCGTTCAACGGCACGGCCTTCTTCGGGCCCGTGATCACGAGGATTCCGCGGGGCGAAGAGGCCGGGACCCTGTGGGATGCCGCGGTGGGACTCGCGTCCTTCCCGCACTTCTTCGAGCTCAAGCGGACGCGCACGGAGCGCCCGTCCGCGGTCTGAGGAACCACTGAACTGACCGAACTACGATGCTGTAGTTCGGTCAGCCCTCTTGCACTCGGATGTGCCCAAGACCACAATGGACATACCTCATCCGAAAGGATGAGGACGTGGAAACCGAAGATCCAGTGACAGTCGCACTCGGCGCAGCCTTTGGCAAAGCCAGCGACTGGCCGCAAGTGGCGAGCGGCAAGACCTGAATGCCGAGGATTCCACCAGACTGCGAGAACGTCACCGACCAGTCGAAAAGTCGAAGCCCCACCAACGCGTAAACGCTGATGGGGCTTCCCCTTTGCCCGGACCGGCCGCCAGCCCGGGGCTGCTCCTGCTATTGGGCGTCGACCGCGGCGAGCTCCACGTCGCTCACAGTGACCTCCCCGGCACCGTCACGGAGCTCGATCGACCGAGCGTTCGCGGCCGCCTTGAGGTCGCCCAGACCGGCCTCGAGCTGGGCCAGCAGATCCGCCGGGGCGGACACGACGGCGGTCATCACCTCGGTGCGCTGCTTCACCTTCGCCTCGGACTTGGCCTTACGGAGGCCCGAAAGCGCCTGACCGACGGTCGGCAGCATGCCGCGATCGCCGTCCACAGCCAGCGGGACGGGCCACGCCGCACGGTGGACCGACCCCGAGCGCCACCAGCTCCACACCTCGTCCGTGGCGAACGGGAGGAAGGGGGCGAACAGGCGGAGGATCGCGTCGAGCGTCGTGGCCAGGGCCGCGAGCACGGATGCCTTCTGGGCGTCTCCCTGAGCTCCGTAGGCGCGGTCCTTGACGAGCTCGACATAGTCGTCTGTGAACTGCCAGAAGAACGACTCCGTCAGCTGCAGGGCCCGGGCGGGATCGTACGCCGCGAACGCGGCACCGGCCTGCTGCACGATATCCGCCAGCTGGGCCAGGAGTGCCCGGTCCAGGGCGTTCACGAGGACCGGGTCCGTACCGGAAGCGAGCACCGTGTCCTGCGTGGCGCCGAGCCCAAGGACGAACTTGGACGCGTTGAGGATCTTGATGGCGAGGCGGCGGCCGATCTTCATCTGGGCGACCTCGAACGCAGTGTCCGCGCCGAGCTTCGCCGAGGCCGCCCAATAGCGCACAGCATCCGCGCCGTACTCGTCGAGGATGTCGGTCGGGACCACCACGTTGCCCTTGGACTTGGACATCTTCTTCCGGTCCGGGTCGAGGACCCAGCCCGAGATCGCCGCGTGCTTCCACGGCGCCGTGCCATGCAGCTCCTCGCCGCGGACCACGGTGGAGAACAGCCACGTGCGGATGATCTCGTGGGCCTGGGGGCGAAGATCGAACGGGAACACATGGGAGAAAAAGGCATCGTCCCGGCTCCACCGGCCAACGATCTGGGGCGTGAGCGAGGACGTGGCCCACGTGTCGAGCACGTCCGGGTCGCCCGTGAAGCCGCCTGCCACGCCGCGCTGGGACTCGTCGAAGCCGGGAGCGGGCTCGGCGACCGGGTCGACCGGGAGCGAGGCGTCGTCGGGAACGATCGGGTTCTCGTAGTCCGGGTTGCCCTCGGAATCGAGGCGGTACCAGACCGGGATCGGCACGCCGAAGAAGCGCTGCCGCGAGACGAGCCAGTCGCCGTTGAGGCCTTCGACCCAGTTCTCATAGCGCGAACGCATGAAGGCCGGGTGCCACTCGAGTTCGCGTCCGCGGGCGAGGAAGGTCGCCCGCCGGTCCTCGTCGCGCCCGCCGTTGCGGATGTACCACTGGCGGGAGGTGACGACCTCGAGGGGCTTGTCGCCCTTCTCGTAGAAGTTCACCGGGTGGAGGATCTTCTTGGGCTCTCCGTCGAGGAGCCCGCGCTCGGACAGCATCTCCACGACGCCCTCCTTCGCGGAGAACGCGGTCTTGCCCGCAATCCTGGCGTAGGCGGCCCGGCCGTCCTCGCTCGTGATCCACTCGGGGGCCTCCTGGGCGAGCCGGCCGTCGCGGCCGATGATCGCGCGGGTGGGCAGCTGGAGCTCGCGCCACCACGTGACGTCGGTGAGGTCGCCGAACGTGCACACCATCGCGATGCCGGAGCCCTTGTCCGGCTTCGCGAGCGGGTGGGCCCTGACCTCGACCTCGACGCCGAACAGCGGCGAGGTCACGGTGGTTCCGAAGAGGTGCTGGTAGCGCTCGTCGTCGGGATGGGCCACGAGCGCCGCGCAGGCGGCCAACAGCTCGGGGCGGGTCGTCTCGATGTGGACGGGCGCGCCGTCGTGCGCCGTGAAGGCGTAGCGGTAGTACGCGCCGGGGACCTCGCGGTCCTCGAGCTCGGCCTGGGCCACGGCCGTGCGGAACGTCACGTCCCAAAGAGTCGGTGCCTCGGCGAGGTAGGCGTCTCCCGCAGCGAAGTTCCTCAGGAACGCGCGCTGGGCGACGCCGCGTGAGGCGTCGTCGATCGTGCGGTACGTCATGTCCCAGTCCACCGAGAGCCCGAGGGTCTTGAACAGGTTCTCGAAGACCTTCTCGTCCTCGACCGCGAGCTCCTCGCACAGCTGGATGAAGTTCCGGCGGGAGATGACGTCGAAGTCGCGCTGGTTCTTGGCCGGCTGTGCTGGCGGGCGGTAGCCGGGGTCGTACGGGATCGCAGGGTCGCACCGGACGCCGTAGTAGTTCTGGACTCGCCGCTCGGTCGGCAGGCCGTTGTCGTCCCAGCCCATCGGGTAGAAGACGTTCTTGCCCGTCATCCGCTGGTACCGGGCGAGCAGGTCCGCCTGGGTGTACGAGAACATGTGGCCCACGTGGAGGGACCCTGAGGCGGTCGGCGGGGGAGTGTCGATCGAGTAGACCTCGGAGCGCGTGGTCTCGGGATTGAACCGGTAGGTCCCCTCGGACGACCAGCGCTCGGTGAGCTTGGCCTCGAGGCCCTCGAGGGCGGGCTTGTCCGGAACATTGGTCGGGGTGCGCTCGGGCGTGTCTGTACCCGTGATGGCTGCTTCAGGCATGCCATTGATTCTTCCATGCTTTTGCGCAGCGGGCCCGAGGCGCTGCACGGACCGTGGTCCGCACCCAGTCCCGGGCCTAGCATGGCCGCATGGGTACTGTGGCGATTCGACGCGTGTACGAGCCGTCTCCGAAGGGCACGTTCCGGATTCTGGTCGACCGGATCTGGCCGCGCGGCCTGAGCAAGGAGCATGCCGCGGTGGACCTGTGGCTCAAGGACGCGGGACCGTCCACCGAGCTGCGGAAGTGGTTTGCCCACGACCCCGAGCGCTTCGACGAGTTCGCCGCGAAGTACCGCGCCGAGCTCAAGGACTCCGAGGCGTATGCCGAGCTTGCCAAGGCGGTCGGCGAGCACCAGCCTGCGGAACTCGTCTACTCCGCCCATGACACAGAGCACAACCAGGCGGTGGTGCTCGCGTCCCTGCTGAATGGGTCGCGGCTGAATGGGGCGCGATAGGTTGGGCGCATGACGTCTGCGACCACACCCACTGACCGCGCCGCCCACAGCACGCCCCGCTCCGCCGTCGTGACCGGCGCGAGCACGGGGATCGGGGAGGCGACCGTGCGCGCCCTCGCCGCCGACGGATGGCGCGTGTACGCCGTCGCCCGGCGCGCCGAGCGGCTCGAGTCCCTCGCCGCCGAGACGGGCGCCATCGCGGTCCCCGCGGACATCGCGGAGGACGACGACGTCGCGCGCCTCCTCGCCGAGGTCACCACGGGCGGGGGCATCGACACGCTCGTCAACATCGCCGGCGGGGCCCGCGGCACGGACTGGATCGCCGAGGCGAAGACCGAGGACTGGGAATGGATGTTCCGCGCCAACGTCCTCGGGACCATGAAGATCACCAGGGCGTTCCTGCCGATGCTGCGTGCCAGTGGTCGCGGGACCGTGCTGAACCTCACCTCGGTCGCGGCGCTCGTCTCGTACGAGGGCGGCGGCGGGTACAACGCCGCGAAGTTCGCCGAGCGTGGCATGACCCGGGCGCTCCGCCTCGAGGAGGCCGAGCACAACGTGCGTGTCATCGAGGTGCTGCCCGGCCTCGTGAAGACCGAGGAGTTCACCCTCATGCGGCTCGGCGGCGATGCCGAGGCCGCCGCGAAGGTCTACGAGGGCGTTCGCGAGCCCCTGACCGCTGAAGACGTGGCCGACGTCGTGCGCTACGCCGTGAGCGTGCCGCACCACGTCAATCTCGACGAGATCGTTGTCCGGCCGGTCGCCCAGGCCGCGGCGCACAAGCTCATCCGCGGATAGGCCCCGCGGCCGCATGCGCGCCGCCGGTCGATGCGAGGACGTGGCCGACGTGGGCGTCGGGGAGCCAGCCCGGCCGGACCGACGGGAGGCCCACTCCGGGGAGGAAGGCCTCGACCTCGAAGCCCTCCGCGCAGAGGCCCGCCCGCAGCCAGCCGCCGGCACGGTGCGCCCGCGCCATCATGGCCGCGATGCCGCGCCCCGGGCGAAGGAGGGCACCCATGCCCGTCTCGCCGGGAACGTTGAGCACGCGCACGGTCAGCCCCGATGACCGCCAGTGCATCTCGAGAACCACGGGCAGCGTGGCATCAGCGTGGCGGGCGGCATTCTCGAGGGCGGCGGCGAGGATCATCGGCGCGGCGACGCGGGCCGCACGCGGCAGCCGGGTTCTGCGGCCCGTGTGGGCCACCTCGAGCCGCAGCCCCTTGAGGGCCGCCATCGCGACCCACTCGGGAGCCGACCCGAGGGTCGGTAGCGCGAGGTGTGGTGTGGTGCGCATCGGATTCTCCTCGTCTCGTGGCCTGCGCTCGGTGGCACCAGTATGGGCGCGCGCCGCTATTTATTCCAGACGCTGGAGATATGTGACGGCGTGCCGCGCTTCGACATCGAGGTTTGGCTTTGCGTAGACTTGACAGCAAAGCGTTGACCCGGCCATCACCGGCGAGCTTCCGGAAGAACGGCACGCGCCCATCGGGAATCCACCGAAGAGGCGGCGCCCAGTAGAACCGGACGGGTAGGCCCGTCACAGCCGTGAACGAGAGGCGTCCGCTGGCGTGTCCCTGGGGGATGTGGGGCGGAGGCAAGTGAGGTGGTACCGCGGTGCCGTCCGGCCGATCCGGGCGAACGCCGTCCTCGCATCCAGCAGCACAGAGCGAGCCAGGATCCGAGTGAGCGTGTACCCCAAGGCCACAGCAGTTCCAGCACGAGGCGCGACGAGCCCCGACCAGCAGGGCACCGCGGCGCCGGCCAGCGTGCGCTTCCCCGAGCTCGAGGAGCGAATCCTCGCGTACTGGGATGCGGACGGCACCTTCCAGGCCTCCATCGACAACCGCGACGCCGGCCGCGACGGCGCCAACGAGTTCGTCTTCTACGACGGGCCGCCCTTCGCCAATGGCCTGCCGCACTACGGGCACCTGCTCACCGGCTACGCCAAGGACCTCGTGGCCCGCTACCAGACTCAGCGCGGCAAGCGCGTCGAGCGCCGCTTCGGATGGGACACCCACGGTCTGCCGGCCGAGCTCGAGGCGATGAAGCAGCTCGGCATGGCCCAGAAGTCCGAGATCGACGAGATGGGCATCGACAAGTTCAACGACGCCTGCCGCGCCTCGGTGCTGAAGTACACCCACGAGTGGGAGGCGTACGTCAAGCGCCAGGCACGCTGGGTGGACTTCGAGAACGACTACAAGACGCTCAACGTCGAGTACATGGAGTCCGTGATCTGGGCATTCAAGACGCTCCATGAGAAGGGGCTCACCTACAGCGGGTACCGCGTGCTGCCGTACTGCTGGAACGACGAGACGCCGCTGTCCAACCACGAGCTGCGCATGGACGACGACGTCTACAAGGACCGCCAGGACCAGACAGTCACCGTGACGTTCCCGCTGCTGGCCGGCGACTCCGCGGCCTCCAAGGAACTCGCCGGGGTCCTCGCCCTCGCCTGGACGACGACGCCCTGGACCCTGCCGACCAACGCGGCGCTCGCCGTCGGGCCTGGGGTGCGCTACGCCGTCGTGCCTCTGGGTCCCGCGGAACTGAAGGCGCCGGGTGTGTCCGACTTCCCCGCGGGGACGCGGTTCCTCCTCGCCGAGGACCTCCTCGGCTCCTACGCGAAGGACCTCGGCTACGAGAGCGCCGAGGAGGCCTCCGCCGCCGTCGAGCGCACCTACGCGGGCACGGACCTCGAGGGGATCCGCTACGAGCCGCTGTGGGACTACTTCACCAACACGGAGACCTACGGCACGGGCAAGGCGTGGCAGATCCTCGTCGCGGACTATGTCACCACGACGGACGGCACGGGCATCGTCCACCAGGCACCGGCCTATGGCGAGGACGACCAGAAGGTCTGCGAGGCCGCCGGCATCCCGGTGATCCTCTCCGTGGACGACGGCGCGCGCTTCCTTCCGCTGTTCGGAACCCGGGACGACGCCCCCCTCAAGGACATCGTGGGGCTGCAGGTCTTCGAGGCGAACAAGCCGATCACGCGGGTGCTGCGCGAGCAGGGCCGCCTCGTGAAGCAGGCCAGCTACGTGCACAGCTACCCGCACTGCTGGCGGTGCCGCAACCCCCTGATCTACCGCGCCGTCTCAAGCTGGTTCGTCGAGGTCACCAAGATCAAGGACCGTATGCTCGAGCTCAACGAGCAGATCACCTGGATCCCGGGCAACGTCAAGCACGGCCAGTTCGGCAAGTGGCTCGAGAACGCCCGGGACTGGTCGATCAGCCGCAACCGCTATTGGGGCTCGCCCATCCCCGTGTGGGTCTCGGACAACCCCGAATGCCCGCGCACCGACGTCTACGGCTCGCTGGCCGAGCTCGAGGCCGACTTCGGCCGGCTCCCGCTCAACCACGAGGGCAAGCCGGACCTCCACCGGCCCTTCATCGACGAGCTCGTCCGGCCCAATCCGGATGACCCCACGGGCCAGTCCACGATGCGCCGCGTCCCCGACGTCCTGGACGTCTGGTTCGACTCCGGGTCGATGCCGTACGCCCAGGTCCATTACCCGCACGAGAACCAGGAGTGGTTCGAGACCCACAACCCGGGCGACTTCATCGTCGAGTACATCGGGCAGACCCGCGGCTGGTTCTACACGCTGCACATCCTGGCGACCGCCCTGTTCGACCGGCCGGCGTTCCGGAACGTGATCAGCCACGGGATCGTGCTCGGCTCGGACGGCCAGAAGATGTCCAAGAGCCTGCGAAACTACCCGGACGTCTCGGAGGTCCTCGACCGCGACGGCTCTGACGCGATGCGCTGGTTCCTCATGGCCAGCCCGATCCTGCGCGGCGGCAACCTCATCGTCACCGAGCAGGGCATTCGCGACGGCGTGCGCCAGGTCATCCTGCCGCTGTGGAACGTGTACAGCTTCTTCACGATGTACGCGAACGCCGCCAGCTCTGCTGGAGGCGCGGGCTACGACGCGACCCTGCGCTACGACGGCTACACGGACCCGCTGGACCGGTACCTCATGGCCGAGACGGGCCGCCTCGTGGCGGGCATGCAGCAGCACCTCGACGCGTACGACATCTCCAACGCGTGCGACGTGCTGCGCGAGTACCTGGATATGCTCACGAACTGGTACGTGCGCAGGTCTCGGCAGCGGTTCTTCGATGAGGACGCGGACGCGTTCGACGCGCTGTACACGGCGCTCGAGGCGATCTGCCGTGCCGCGGCCCCGCTCCTGCCCCTCGTGGCGGAGGAGATCTGGCGCGGCCTCACCGGCGGCCGCTCGGTCCACCTGACCGACTGGCCGGACGCGTCCCTGTTCGGTGACGACGCCGCGCTCGTGGCGCAGATGGACCGCACCCAGGCGGTGTGCTCGGCGGGGTCGTCGCTGCGCAAGGCTGCGAAGCTGAGGGTGAGGCTGCCGCTGAAGGCGCTCACCGTCGTCGTGCCCGATGCCGCAGCACTCGCGGGGTCCGAGGCAGTTATCGCCGACGAGCTCAACCTCAAGGCCGTCCGGCTGCTCGACGCGGCCGAGGCGAGCGAGGAGGAATTCGGGATCGAGCGCAAGCTCGTCGTGAACGCCCGCGCCGCGGGCCCCCGCCTCGGCAAGGGGGTGCAGCAGGCCATCAAGGGCGCCAAGTCCGGAGACTGGTCGGTGGCCGAGGACGGGACGATCACCGCGGGTGGACTGGCCCTCGAGCCGAGCGAGTACACGCTCGAGACGGTCGTGGACGCGGCCAAGGCCGGCGAGCACGCCGCCGTCGCCATGCTGCCCGGCGGAGGCTTCGTGGTCCTCGACACCGAGGTGACCCCCGAGCTCGAGGCCGAGGGCCTTGCCCGCGATCTGGTCCGTACGGTCCAGCAGGCCCGCAAGGACGCCGACCTGGAGGTGAGCGACCGGATCCGCACGAGCATCACCGCCAGGAAGCACGTGATCTCCGCGGCCGAGGCGCACGCCGATCTCCTCAAGGGCGAGACGCTCACGCTCGAGCTCGAGCTGCTCGTGGCGGACGTCGAGCCGACCGCGCTCGTGGAGCGCGTCGAGCACCGGCAGGTGGACGCCCGATGAGCGCCGAGCCGACCACGGTCGAGGAGGTCTACGCGATCCTCCTCGGCCGCGCCCCGGAGAACAAGATGGAGCCGCGGCTCGCCCCGCTGTTCCGCGCGATGGACGTGCTCGGCGAGCCGAACAGGGCGTTCCCGATCGTCCACATCACGGGCACGAACGGCAAGACCTCCACCGCGCGCATGATCGAGGCGGGCCTGCGCGCCCATGGGCTGCGCACCGGCCGCTACACGAGCCCCCACCTGAGCCGGGTGACCGAGCGGATCAGCATCGACGGCGCGCCCGTTCCCGACGCGACGTTCGTGCGGATCTGGAACGAGATCGCGCCGTACCTCGCCATCGTGGATGGCGAGCTCGAGGAAACGGGGCAGCCTCGCCTGACGTACTTCGAGTGCGTCACGATCCTCGGCTTCGCCGTCTTCGCCGACGAGCCCGTGGACGTGGCCGTCATCGAAGTGGGGCTCGGCGGGATCACCGACGCGACCAACGTGGGCGACGGCGCCGTCTCCGTGGTCACGCCCATCTCCCTCGACCACACCGATCTCCTCGGCGACACGGTCGAGGACATCGCCCGCGAGAAGGCCGGGATCATCAAGCCCGGCGGGTTCCTCGTCAGCGCCGCCCAGCCGGCCGGCGCTGCCCAGGTGCTCCTGGACAGGGCCCGCGAGCTGGGGGTCCCCTGCCGGTTCGAAGGCATCGAGTTCGGCGTCGAGTCCCGCGCGCTCGCCGTCGGGGGCCAGATCGTGACTGTCCAGGGCCTCGCGGGGCGCTACGAGGACCTCGCGGTCCCGCTCCACGGCGCCCACCAGGCGGAGAACGCAGCGGTCGCCGTCGCGGCCCTCGAGGCATTCCTCGGCGGGGGAGAGAAGGAGCTCAGCATCGACCTGCTCCGCGAGGGCTTCGCCGAGGTCAGCTCGCCCGGCCGCCTCGAGGTCATCCGGACGTCCCCGACGATCATCGTCGACGCCGCCCACAACCCGGACGGGATCCGCGTCAGCGCCCGGGCGCTCCAGGAGGCCTTCGACTTCTCCGGCCTCGCGGTGGTGCTCGGCGTGCTCCGGGAGAAGGACGCAGAGGAGATCCTGACCACGCTCAAGGAGGAGTTCGCCGAGCTCCCCGTCGAGTACTGCTTCACCCAGTCTGCCTCCCCGCGCGCTATCCCGGCCGAGGAGCTCGCCGAGCTGGCCCTCGACCTGGGCTTCGACGAGGACGTGGTCCACGTGGAGGAGAAGCTCGACGACGCGATCGAGTACGCGGTCGAGCGTGCCGACGCGACCGGGGACTTCGGCGGCGGTGTGCTCATCACGGGCTCGATCACCGTGGTCGGCGAGGCCCGCATCCTGCTCGGGAAGGACGCCGCATGATGGCGAGGCTCACGAAGGCCCAGCGCGAGTGGCGTCCGGGCATGCCCAGGCAGCGCAGGTCGGTGCGGGTGATGTTCGCCTCGATCCTGCTGCTGACGGAGGCGTTCGTCGTGTTCTTCACGACTCTGGTGGTCTTCGGGCTGCGCGGGCGTGAGCTGGGCGCCGGCCCGGTCCTCGGGGGCGGCCTCGGCCTAGTGGCGGTGTTCATCCTGGCCTGCGCTGTCGTCTCGCGTCCTTGGGGCATGTGGCTCGCGTGGGCCCTGCAGGCGGTCCTCGTCCTGCTCGGCTTCCTCGAGCCGATGATGTTCGTGGTCGGCGCCGTGCTGCTCGTCACGTGGTTCTTCGCGATCCGCACGGGTGCGCGCCTCGACCGGGAGAATGTCCAGCGTGACCGGGACCAGGCCGAGTGGGAGCGCACGCACCCAGACGAAGCCTGATCGGCAGCGTGGCCTGATCAGTAGACTGGGCTGGAAACCAGCCGACTTCACCCAGGAGTACCTGTGACCACTGAACGCACCCTCGTCCTCGTCAAGCCGGACGGCGTCTCCCGCGGCCTCACCGGGGCGATCCTCGCCCGCGTCGAGGCCAAGGGCTACCGCCTCGCCGCCTTGGAGCAGCTGACGCCGAGCCGCGACCTCCTCGCCAAGCACTACGCCGAGCACGAGGGCAAGCCCTTCTACGAGCCGCTCCTCGAGTTCATGGCGAGCGGGCCCGTGGTCGCGGCGATCTTCGAGGGAGAGCGGGTCATCGAGGGCTTCCGTTCCCTCGCGGGCACCACGGACCCGACCACGGCCGCCCCGGGCACCATCCGGGGCGACTACGGCCGCGACTGGGGCCTGAAGGTCCAGCAGAACCTCGTCCACGGCGCGGACTCGACCGAGTCGGCGGAGCGGGAGATCGCGATCTGGTTCCCCGCCTGAGACGTTTCGGGTACACATATCTCGTCCCCAGCGTGTCTCGGGTACACATATCTCGTCCCCAGCGTGTCTCGGGTACGCGAATCGCGCTCCCCGAGCGTCTCGGGAACGCGTACGACGGCGGCCGGTGCCTTCCTCGCGGAAGGCACCGGCCGCCGTCGTACCCGCGATGCCCCACGAGGCGAAGACGTGTACCCGAGACGCCGGCGGGTGGTGGGTTCGCGTACCCGAGACGCCGGCGGGCGGTGGGTTCGCGTACCCGAGACGGGGCCGGAGGGGCGGGACGGGCTGCTACATGGTGGAGGGGACGAACATGGGCAGGAAGCGGAAGAAGATCGAGGCGATGACTCCGACGTACAGCAGGGCCACGATGGCCCATCCCCAGTCCGCGAGGGCGCGCGTGAGCCCGGGCGGTGCCGGGATGACGCCGTGCTCGAGGTTGCGGATGGTAGTCCACACGAACATGGGGATCATCATGGCCCACACGACCATGCACAGCGGGCACAGGATACCGATCGCGTAGAGCGCCTGGCTCCACAGCCACACGACGAACACGAAGCCGAGGGTGACTCCCACCTGGAGCCCGACCCAGAACCAGCGGGAGAATGCGGCCCGGGCCAGGAGCGCCATCGCGACGGTGGTGGTCACCGCGAACGCGACGATGCCGATGAACATGTTGGGGAACCCGAACAGCGAGCTCTGCCACGTGCTCATGACCTCGCCGCACGAGATCCACGGGTTGAAGTCGCAGATCGTCGTGTGGGCGGGGTTGATGAGCTTCTCGAGCTTCTCGAGGACGAGCTCGCCCGACGCGAGCCAGCCGACCACACTCGTGACGAGCAGCAGCCAGGCGAATGGCCGCGTCCGCGACATCGGATGGGGCCGGTGCTCCTCGGCAGGCGCCTCCGGGGAAGCTGCACTGGGCCGACTCGCGCTGGTCTGGGGGGTCATGGAGGTCCTTCCTTGGCCGGATGAGTTCGATTCTAGGCGGCGCATCTGGATGGTCGCTGGTGTCCCGTGCCGGCATCCCGGCGCCCGCCACCGGGCTCGTCGGGAAGCCGTGGGAGGAGGCCATATGAGACAATGCCAGTGGCCGGACACTGACCCACATGCAGTGCCCGGTCCGGCGCTCAGCGAGAAGACCGCCGGCTCAGGCTCCGACCGGATCCACAGATCCCGTTGTAGGTACCCTGGGCCAGAGCGGCACCTGCCCGGCTTCGACCGGCGGCGGGTTGGACGCGACGCCGGTCTGCGCGGCGTGGCCGCGCCGGCACCGAACTGACTTTTGTCGGCGCCTGCGGGTGCCGACACGTGGCGCCGCCACGACCGCCGTATGTGGGGGCGGACGGGGCGGCTTTGGAGTACGCACAGATGGATATGGAACAGCAGGCGCCAGGCGCGGCCACCGAGGCAGGACAGGACGCGGCCCAGGCGGAGCAGCAGCCGGCAGAGCAGGAGAAGGCCCCCCGCCGCACCGCCCGTCGGCGCAGCGCGTCGTCACCCGCGGGTGCGCCCGTGGCGAACACGGGCGCTGCGGCGTCCGGCGGCGCCGGGGCTTCCGGCGTGACCGACGGCGCCGCCGGCGCGGACGCTGCAGCCTCCGACGGCGAGATGGCACCCGCCGCGCCGAAGAAGGCAACGCGGAGCCGCCGGAAGACGACGACAGCCAAGGACGCGGCCGCGCATGCAGACGTCGCGGAGTCGAATTCGGCTGGCGAGGCACCGGCGGAGTCCCCCTCCGATGCGGCCCCCGAGACGGTGCCCGACACTGCGGACAAGCCCGCAGCTGGGCGCTCGCGGCGGCGCACGTCCGCCCGCGCGGCGGCGGTCAAGGCAGACACGCGGCTCCCCGAACCGCAGGAGCCGGTCGAGGCATCCGCACCCGAGGAGCCTCTCGAGGTGCAGCCTGCCGCGTCACGCGCCAAGAGCTCGGTCCGCGCGCGGCGCCGGGCCTCGGGGAAGACCGAGACCGCGGAGGCGCCCGCGAAGGTGGCGCCCGCCGCCGCCCCGACCGAGCCTGTGGCCCGCCCGGAAGCCGCAGAGAGCCCGGCCGAGGCGCCCGCGGAACCGCGCGGCGTCGTGCGCGAGGCGGCCCTGGAGCAGCCCGCCGCAGAGAAGGCCCCGCGCAGGAGGTCCCCCCGGGAGGAGAGTGCCCCGGCCGCCGTCGAGGGCCCGCGGGCACCCGCTCAGGAGGAGGCCGCCAGCACGGCCGAGGACGCCGACCAGCCCCAGAGCGGCTTCACCGCGCTCTTCAGCGAGGCCATCTCACCGACCTCGATGATCTTCCAGGCCCCGGACCTGAGCGCGATCGTCCGCCCCGCCCCCGCTGCGGAGCCTGTGGACGAGGAGGAGCAGGAGGAGGACGAGGACACGGAGCTCACCGGCCGCCGTCGGCGGCGTGGCCGCGGACGCCGAAGCCGCCCTGCCCGCGGCGCCGAATCGGGCGAGGACCACGCCGGCGAGGAGGGCGAAGACTCCGAGCCGGCCGAGGACAGTGAGCTGGGCGAGGCGGAGGGCGTGACGTCCCGCCGTCGTCGTCGCCGCCGCCGCGGCGAGGTGGACCTCGAGCTCGAGGGCGGTCTCGACAACGATCCCCCCGGAACGGTCACCCGGGTCCGTGCGCCTCGGACGCCGTCCGAGTCGACGAGCACCCGCGTGCAGAGCCTCAAGGGCTCCACGCGGCTCGAGGCGAAGAAGCAGCGCCGCCGCGAGTCCCGCGAGTCGGGCCGCCGGCGGCATGTGATCACCGAGGCCGAGTTCCTGGCCCGCCGGGAATCGGTGGACAGGCAGATGGTGGTCCGCCAGAAGGAGGACCGCATTCAGATCGCGGTGCTCGAGGATGGCGTCCTCGCGGAGCACTTCGTGTCCAAGACGCAGCAGGACTCCCTGATTGGCAACGTGTACCTGGGCCGCGTCCAGAACGTGCTGCCCTCCATGGAGGCGGCCTTCGTGGACATCGGCCGCGGGCGCAACGCGGTCCTGTACGCCGGCGAGGTCAATTGGGACGCTGCAGGCCTCGACGGGGCCCCGCGTCGCATCGAGAACGCGCTCAAGTCGGGGGACTCGGTCCTCGTCCAGGTCACGAAGGACCCGGTGGGCCACAAGGGGGCGCGCCTGACGAGCCAGATCTCGCTGCCCGGCCGCTACCTCGTCTACGTTCCCGGCGGGTCGATGACGGGCATCTCCCGCAAGCTGCCCGACGTCGAGCGCGCGCGCCTGAAGAAGATCCTCAAAGACCACCTTCCCGAAGACGCCGGCGTGATCGTCCGCACCGCAGCGGAGGGCGCGAGCGAGGAAGAGCTCACGCACGACATCAACAGGCTGCGCGCCCAGTGGGAGTCGATCCAGAGCCAGGCGTCATCCACGAAGGTCCTCGCCCCGGAGCTGCTCTACGGCGAGCCTGACCTGACCATCAAGGTGGTCCGCGACGTCTTCAACGAGGACTTCTCGAAGCTGATCATCTCGGGTGACGAGGCATGGGACACCATCGAGGCCTACGTGACGTACGTGGCCCCTGACCTCCTCGGCCGCCTCGAGAAGTACCAGGGCGACGACGACATCTTCGCCCAGTGGCGCGTCGACGAGCAGATCCACAAGGCGCTGGACCGCAAGGTGTTCCTGCCCTCCGGCGGCTCACTCGTGATCGATCGCACCGAGGCCATGACGGTCGTCGACGTGAACACGGGCAAGTTCACCGGCTCCGGCGGCAACCTCGAGGAGACGGTGACCAAGAACAACCTCGAGGCCGCCGAGGAGATCGTCCGCCAGCTGCGGCTTCGTGACATCGGCGGCATCATCGTCATCGACTTCATCGACATGGTGCTCGAGTCCAACCGCGACCTCGTCCTGCGCCGCCTCGTCGAGTGCCTCGGGCGCGACCCGCACCAAGCACCAGGTGGCCGAGGTCACCTCGCTCGGTCTCGTGCAGATGACCCGCAAGCGCATGGGCACGGGCCTCCTCGAGGTCTTCAGCGAGACGTGCGAGGTTTGTGCCGGCCGCGGCGTCATCACCCACGATGAGCCGGTGGAGCGCGGCGGCAGCCGACCCTCGGCGCCGGCGCCGGAGCACCAGCAGGCCCGCACTGAGAGCCCCGCTGCGGGCGGGCGCAAGCGGCGCCGCCGCGGCAACGGCCAGCAGCCCGACGGACGCCGCCCCGTGGCCGCGGCACCGGTCCCGGCCGCGCCCGCCGTGGACGACCCCGATCGTCAGGCCCGCGCCCAGGCCACCCGCGCCGCGCTTGCCGCGGTCGCGGCCGCGGCGCACGCCGCCCACGTGCACGACGACGAGGCTGCCGCCGCCAAGGCGATGGCGGCACCGGCCGCCGGCGCTCCCGCGGCTCCGGCCGTTGCGGAGCCTGCACGCGGGGAGGCCGCGCACCAGGAGGAAAAGCCCACCGAGGCGTCCGTGGCCGAGGCGGTCGCAGCGGCCGCGCCGGCGGCCCGAGCGGAGGCGACCCACGCGCCTGTCGCGGACACGGGGCATGGGGACGCGGCGCGGGCCGTGCTCACCATCGGCGGAGAGCGCATCGAGCTCCCGCACGGGGATGCGGTCCACGAGCCGCCCGCCCCGGAGCCCGTCCTGAGCCTTGATGCCCTCAGCCACGCCTTCGACGAGCTCACGGGGGAGCGCCACACGCCGGGAGAGGCCGAGCCGCGCGCGGGCCGACGGCGCCGGGGACGGGGGGCACGCAGCGGCCAGGGCTCCGCGGAGGTGACCCGCGTGGACGCCTCGGGCGGCGCGGTCGGCGGTCAGACCCGCTCCGCCAGCGCACCCGCGCCGCAGCAGGAGAAGCAGACCCCGCCGGACGACGGCGGCCCGCTCATCCTGGGCGTGGGCGTCCCGGCGTCGGAGCTGTAGAAGGATGCCCCGCGCAGCCCGGATCCCGCGCGTCCTGAGCATTGCCGGTTCCGATCCCTCGGGAGGGGCCGGCATCCAGGCCGACCTGAAGAGCATCGCGGCGATGGGCGGCTACGGCATGGCCGCCATCACCGCCCTCACCGCGCAGAACACGCGCGGCGTCACGGCGGTGCACACCCCGCCCGCGGAGTTCCTCGCAGCCCAGCTCGACGCCGTCGGCGGCGACATCGAGATCGACGCAGTCAAGATCGGCATGCTCGGCGACGCCGCGGTGATCCGCACGGTCGGTGAGTGGCTCGAGCGGACCCGGCCGCCCGTCGTCGTGCTCGATCCCGTCATGATCGCCACGAGCGGCGACCGGCTCCTGGCCGAGGACGCCGAGGAGGCACTCGCGGGCCTGCTGGCCAAGGCCGACCTCCTCACGCCCAACCTGCCGGAGCTCGCGGCGCTCCTCAAGGAGCCTGTTCCTGCGACGTGGGGGGAGGCGCTCGAGGCGGGCCGCAGGCTCTCCGAGCGCACGGGCGCCGCGGTGCTCGTCAAGGGCGGCCACCTCGAGGGCGACGACTGCCCCGACGCGCTCGTGGACGCACGGCACGGAGACGGCCCGGTGCTCGCCGAGCTCGCGGGCCGTCGCGTCGACACCCCGAACACCCACGGGACCGGCTGCTCGCTCTCATCGGCCCTGGCGACGGTGCAGGCGCGGACGGGGGACTGGCCGCGTTCGCTGGCCGTGGTCAAGGACTGGCTGCACGGCGCGCTCGAGGCCTCGGGCCAGCTCGAGGTGGGCCGAGGCCATGGGCCGGTGCACCACTTCCACCATGCCGCGGCGGCCGTGCCGCTCGCGCCGGGCGAGTTCGCGGACTCGCTGTGGGCAGACACGGACAAGGTGCGGGCCGAGATCGACGCGCTGCCGTTCATCGCCGAGCTCGACGGGGGCACCCTCTCGGAGGCGCATTTCGCCTACTACCTCACTCAGGACGCGATCTACCTCAACGGCTACTCGCGCGCCCTGGCCCGCGTGAGCGCACTCGCCCCGAGCGAGGAAGAGCAGCTCTTCTGGGCCGAGGGGGCACACGCATGCCTCGAGGTCGAGGCCGAACTGCACCGGACGTGGCTCTCCCGGCACCCGGTCGTGGCGCACGACGCCGCGGGCTCGCCCGGCGCCGTCGGCTCGCCCGGGCGGCCTCCCGGCGGAGCGGGGCCCGTGACGAAGGCTTATGTGGACCACCTCCTCGCGGCGTCGGCATCCGGCAGCTACGCGGTCCTCACCGCGGCCGTGCTGCCCTGCTACTGGATCTACGCGGAGGTCGGCGCCTCGCTGCACTCCCGCCACACGGCCCGCCCCGACGCGGCCGCCCACCCCTACGCGGAGTGGATCGGCACATATGCCGACGAGCGGTTTGCCGCGGCGACCCGCCGGGCCATCGCGTACACGGATATGGCCGGACAGCGGGCGTCCTCGGGCGAGCGCGAGGCGATGCGCGAGGCCTTCATGGCCTCGTCGGTCTACGAGCGCGAGTTCTTCGACGCGCCGCGCCGCTTCGCGTGACGCGCCGGCCGTGTTCGTTGGGCTAGACTGGACGGGCGTGCTCGCCGGGCTTGGCCCGGAATTGTCCCAGGATCGGCATCGATACTCCTGCGCTCCGGCTCATTTGCGGCTGGGCGCGGGACTAGCGTATTCTTGATCCTCGGTGCTTGCGCCGTCACTTGGGTTTTCACTCCCAGGGATTCCCCTCGCGGGCTCACGGCAGAAAGCACAGTTGGGCGCCTGACGCGCCGTGCAGGGCACGGACGCCGGGCGCCGCGCGCAAAGAGCTTTTAGAAATATCGTCGAGAGAAGTGAGTTCCCCAGTGGTGTACGCGATTGTCCGCGCCGGCGGCCGTCAGGAGAAGGTTTCCGTCGGAGACTTCGTCACCCTCAACCGCGTGGCCGGTGAGGCCGGCAGCACCATTGAGCTGCCCGCCCTCCTCCTGGTGGATGGCGACAAGGTCACCTCGGCAGCCAAGGAGCTGGCCAAGGTGAAGGTCACGGCCGAGGTCCTCGAGGACCTGCGCGGTCCGAAGATCGTCATCCAGAAGTACAAGAACAAGACCGGGTACAAGAAGCGCCAGGGCCACCGCCAGGAGCTGACCAAGGTCAAGATCACCGGCATCGACGCCTGAGTCGCGTCGGTCCCACGTCAGTCTCAAGAATTCCTCAGGGAGGCATAGCTCATGGCACATAAGAAGGGCGCAAGCTCCACCCGCAACGGCCGCGACTCGAACGCGCAGCGCCTCGGCGTCAAGCGCTTCGGCGGCCAGACCGTCAACGCCGGCGAGATCATCGTCCGCCAGCGCGGTACGCACTTCCACCCGGGCAACGGCGTGGGCCGCGGCAAGGACGACACCCTGTTCGCCCTCACCGCCGGTGCCGTGCAGTTCGGCTCGCGTCGGGGCCGCCGCGTCGTCGACATCGTCGCCGCCTAAGCACAGCGTTCAGCGTCCGTAGCGGACGCACCCAGCATCAGGGTGGAGTGGACCGGAAAGGTCCGCTCCACCCTTTGCTGTCTAGAATCGGGTCAGACCCGTAGACCAAAGGAGAATGAAGTGGCGAGCTTCGTCGACCGTGTCGTCCTGCACGTCTCGGGAGGGAATGGCGGCCACGGCTGCATCTCCGTCAAGAGGGAGAAGTTCAAGCCTCTCGGCGGCCCGGACGGGGGGAACGGCGGCAACGGCGGCGACGTCGTGCTGCGCGTCTCCCACCAGACGACCACGCTGCTCGACTACCACCATTCGCCGCACCGGCACGCCCAGAACGGCGGCCCCGGCATGGGCGACTGGCGCGCCGGGCACACCGGGGAGACTCTCGTGCTCCCGGTGCCGGACGGGACCGTCGTGAAGTCGCGGGACGGCAAGGTCCTCGCCGACCTCGTGGGCGACGGGACGGAGTACATCGCCGCGGCCGGCGGCCAGGGCGGGCTCGGCAACGCCGCGCTCTCGTCCGCGAAGCGCAAGGCGCCGGGCTTCGCCCTGCTGGGCATCCCCGGCGATGAGCGGGACGTCGTCCTCGAGCTCAAGTCGATCGCGGACATCGCACTCGTGGGCTACCCCTCGGCGGGCAAGTCCAGCCTGATCGCCGCGATGTCCGCCGCGAGGCCCAAGATCGCCGACTACCCGTTCACGACTCTCGTCCCGAACCTCGGCGTGGTCCAGGCCGGCGACGTGCGCTTCACCATCGCCGACGTGCCCGGGCTCATCGAGGGCGCGAGCGAGGGGCGCGGGCTCGGCCATGACTTCCTCCGCCACGTGGAGCGGTGCGCGGCGATCGTGCACGTGCTGGACTGCGGCACGCTCGAGGCGGAGCGCAACCCGCTCGACGACCTCGACGTCATCGAGGCCGAGCTCACCAAGTACGCAGTGGACATGAGCTATGCGGGGGTGGACGGCGAGGCGGTACCGCTCAACGAGCGCCCCAAGATTGTGGCACTGAACAAGACTGACCTTCCCGACGGCAAGGACATGGCCGAGATGGTGCGCCCGGAGCTCGAGCGCCGCGGCTACCGAGTGTTCGAGGTCTCGGCGACGAGCCATGCGGGACTCAAGGCGCTCGGGTTCGCGATGGCCGAGGTCGTCCAGGCGGCCCGTGACGCCGTCGAGGCCGCGCCGCCGAAGGTGGCCCCCGCCGTCCTGCGTCCCCGCGCGGTCAACGAGACGGGCTTCAAGATCCGCCGCGAGGAGCGCAACCTCGAGCCGCTCTTCCGCGTGCTCGGCGACAAGCCCGAGAAGTGGGTCAAGCAGACGGACTTCGCCAACGAGGAGGCCATCGGCTTCCTCGCGGACCGGCTCAACCGGCTCGGGGTCGAGGATGAGCTGTTCAAGGTCGGGGCCAAGCCGGGCGACACTGTGGTGATCGGCGAGGACGACGCGGTCGTGTTCGACTGGGAGCCGACCATGATGACCGGCGCCGAGGTCCTCACCGGCCCCCGCGGCACCGACCTGCGCCTCGCGGACTGGGAGCGTCCCACGCGCGCCCAGAAGCGCGAGGAGTACGAGGACCGCAAGGCGTCGAGGGCGGCTGCCCGCGACGAGCTCGAGGCGGAGCGCCGGGCGGGGATCTGGACCGAATCTTCACAGCGTCGTCGTGCCTCCGAGCGCGACGCGCTCGCGAGCGAGGAGGATGCCGAGGGGCAGTGGGCCGATGACGATGACCTCTGAGGCGCGCGTGAGGGGGCGGGAGTGGCTGCCCGAGGCGCGGCGCATCGTGGTCAAGGTCGGCTCCTCGTCGCTGACGACCATCCGCGGCGGCATCTCCGAGAAGTCCCTCGCCGCGCTCGTGGACTCCCTCGCCGACCGGGCGAACACCGGCACCGAGATAGTGCTCGTCTCGTCCGGGGCGATCGCCGCCGGTCTCGCGCCGCTGGGCCTCGCCCGCCGTCCTCGGGACCTCGCGACCCAGCAGGCGGCCGCCAGCGTGGGCCAGGGGCTCCTGATGGCGCGGTACACGCAGGCCTTCGGGGCGCACGGCGTGACCGTCAGCCAGGTCCTCCTTACCGCGGACGATCTGGTCCGCCGCACCCAGTACAAGAACGCCCACCGTGCGCTCGAGAAGCTCCTCCACCTCGGCGTCGTGCCGGTGGTCAACGAGAATGACACGGTGGCGACCCACGAGATCCGGTTCGGCGACAACGACCGCCTGGCGGCCCTTGTGGCGCACCTCGTCCACGCCGACGCGCTCGTCTTGCTCTCCGACGTCGACTCCGTCTACACGGGGCCGCCCTCCGAGGGCGGTGTCCGGATCGAGCATGTCCGCGGCTCGGGCGACCTCGACGGCGTGCAGATCGGCAGCACCGGGAAGGCCGGAGTGGGCACGGGCGGCATGGCGACCAAGGTCGAGGCGGCCAGCATCGCGGCGAGCTCCGGCATTCCCGCCCTCGTGACCTCGACGGCGGCCGCCTCCCGCGCGCTCGCCGGCGAGGACGTCGGGACCTGGTTCAGCGTGAGCGGCCGGCGCAAACCGGTCCGGCTCCTGTGGCTTGAACACCTCGCCGCCGTGCGCGGCACCCTGACGCTCGACGACGGCGCCGTCCGTGCCGTTGCGCAGCGTCACCGCTCGCTGCTGCCCGCCGGGATCACGGCCGTCACGGGCGACTTCGAGGCGGGCGATCCCGTGGAGATCGCCGATCAGGCGGGCCGCGTCGTTGCCCGCGGACTCGTGAACTTCTCCGCGGACGAGCTGCCGGCCATGCTGGGGCGGTCCACGAAGGAGCTCGGCAAGGAGCTCGGGCCCGAGTACGAGCGCGTCGTCGTGCACGTCGACGACCTCGTCCTCGTGTGACGCGACTGCACACGCGACGGAGGCCACCGCGCGGCGGGAACGCGCCTCTCGGTAGACTTGAGGCATGACTGACACCGCGCGCGCCGCTGCGCCTGACACAGTACACGCCGAGCACACCGCTGCCATGGATCCGGCCTCCGTGGCCGCCGTGCAGCCGCCGCTCGCGCCTGCGGAGGTCGAGGCGGCGGTGCACGCGATCGGAGACCGGGCCAGGGCAGCGTCGCGCGTCATGGCACGCGCCAACAGGGCATGGAAGGACCGCGCGCTCCGTGCCATCGGGGCCGCGCTGAAGGCCAAGGAGGCCCAGATCCTCGCCGCCAACGCGAAGGACCTCGAGGCCGGGCGCGAGAACGGCACCTCCAAGGCGCTCCTGGACAGGCTCGCCCTCACGCCCGCGCGGATCGACGGGCTCGTGGACGCACTTGAGACGCTCGCGGGCCTGCCCGACCCCGTGGGCAACGTGGTCCGCGGGCAGACCCTGCCCAACGGGCTGCGGGTCCGCCAGGTCAACGTGCCCATGGGCGTCGTGGCCGCCATCTACGAGGCCCGGCCCAACGTCACCGTCGACATCGCGGGCCTTGCCCTCAAGAGCGGCAACGCCGTCATCCTTCGCGGCGGCAGCGCCGCGGCCCACACGAACGCGGCGCTCCTGGACGTCCTACGGGACACGCTGGACTCGGTCGGCCTGCCCGCCGACGCCGTCCAGAGTGTCGACGCCTACGGCCGCGAGGGCGGCAACGTGCTCATGAAGGCCCGTGGACGCGTCGACGTGCTCATCCCTCGCGGCGGTCGCGAGCTCATCCAGAGCGTCGTGCTGAACTCGACCGTCCCGGTCATCGAGACCGGCGAGGGGAACGTCCACATCTTCGTCGATGCGAGCGCGGACGAGCAGATGGCAGTGGACATCCTGGTCAACGCGAAGACGCAGCGCCCGAGCGTGTGCAACACGGTCGAGACGGTCCTGGTCCACAAGGACTCGACCGTCCTGCCGGCCGTCGCCCGCGCCCTCGCCGAGCGCGGCGTGCGCCTGCACGTCGACGGGCGCACCATGGCGGCACTCCCCGAGGGCGTGAGCGCGGAGGCAGCAACCGACCGGGACTGGGCCACCGAGTACATGGACCTCGAGCTGGCCGTCGCCACCGTGGACGGCCTCGACGAGGCCATCGCCCACATCCGCCGGTGGACCACCGGGCACACCGAGGCGATTCTCACGAACGACCTGGCCAACGCGGAGCGGTTCATCGCGGAGATCGACTCGGCGGCGGTCATGGTCAACGCCTCGACGCGCTTCACTGACGGCGGCGAGCTCGGGCTCGGAGCCGAGGTGGGCATCTCCACGCAGAAGCTCCATGCCCGGGGCCCGATGGGCCTTGCCGAACTCACGACCACGAAGTGGATCGTGCAGGGCGAGGGACAGGTCCGCGGCTGAGCCGCCGGGGTAGGATGAAACCCAGCCATGGCGCTGCGTCCGCAGCGCACCGTCCGAGCTCCGAACCGAGCTCGGGACCGAGCCACGAACTGAAGGGGAGACCATGCTGGCAACGCTGATCAGCACCGCAGTCAACATCGCTGGGGAGGCCGCAGGCCACGAGGAGCCCGCGCCGCTCATCGCCCCGCCGTTTGTGATCGGTGGGACGATCTTCGCGATCTTCCTCGTGCTCATGTTCGTCACGGTCTCCTACACGAACCTGGGGCGCCGCCACGAGGCGGTCGACGAGCACGCCGACCCGCATCGGCAGCACCCGAACAAGCACGATCGCGGTCAGGGCCACTGAGCCCTCTCGCCGTGGGCCCGGCAGACCAGCGCGAGAGCGGACGCCGCGTCCGCCTCGGTGTCATGGGTGGAACGTTCGACCCGATCCACCACGGGCACCTCGTCGCTGCGAGCGAGGTGGCCTCGAAGTTCAAGCTCGATGAGGTCGTCTTCGTGCCCACCGGGGAGCCGTGGCAGAAGTCCAAGCGGAAGGTCAGCGCCCCGGAGCACCGTTATCTCATGACGGTGATCGCGACCGCGTCCAACCCCCGCTTCACGGTGAGCAGGGTGGATATCGAGCGGCCGGGTCCCACCTACACGATCGACACCCTGCGCGACCTGCGGCGCCTGCGCCCTGAGGCCGACCTGTACTTCATCACGGGCGCGGACGCCATGGAGCAGATCGTCTCCTGGAAGGACGTGGACGAGCTGTGGGAGCTGGCGCACTTCGTCGGGGTCACGCGCCCGGGGCACGAGCTGCACGATCTCGGGCGCAAAGACGTGAGCCTTCTCGAGGTCCCGGCCATGGCGATCTCCTCGACCGACTGCAGGGCCAGGGTCGCCGTGTCGGAACCGGTCTGGTACCTCGTGCCTGACGGGGTGGTCCAGTACATCGCCAAGTACGGCCTGTATCGCGGCGGGGGCGGAGAGGACTGCATCGAGGACAGCAGCAGGCAGAAGGACGAGCACGGAGAGGCGGGGAGCACAGCGGCCGCTGTGCGGTGAGCCAAGCATGAGCAACGAGGAGAAGCCGATCACGAGCCGGCGCGAGCGCCGACTCGCGCAGGCTGCACTCGGCTCCGCGGACCAGACGCGGCTGACGCCGGAGCAGGCGGCCGCGGAGGCGCGCGGGCGTGCTGAGGCAGAGGCAGCCGCCGAGCGGGAGCGGCTGGCCGCGCTCGCGGCGGCCCACAGCGCGGCGGAGGCGGCAGCGCGTGCCGAGGCGACGCCGTCGTCCGGCCCGGGCGGCGCGGGCGCGCAGGCGGCGCCGCTGAGATCGCGCCGGGACCGCCAGAGCGAGGGCGACCATCCCCACGGGGAGCGCAGCTCGCAGGCCCGAGCACGGGATCGGGCGGCGCAGCGCGTCCTGCGCGAGCTGGCGGAGAAGGAGCAGGCCGCACAGACCGTGCAGCAGGCGTTGCCCACCAGGCGTTCCATCCGCGAGCGGGAGACGGGCAAGCTCCCCGCGGTCGAGACCCCGTCACAGGGGCAGGGCGGGGCGCCCGGCCACGCACCGGCAGCGAATGCGCTGCCCGTCATTCCCGCGCCCACCGGCGAGCCGGCCCCGGGCCGCCATCCGGTCCCCGGGGTCGATCCCGCACCGCCCACGGCCATGCAGGGCATCATCCCGACCGGCCTGACCGTCACACCTGCGCTGGGGCCGGAGACGGGCACCTTCCGCAAGCTCAGCCACGAGCAGATCGCCGCCGCGCGCGAGCTGCTCAAGGAGCAGGCCAAGAACCAGGCCGCGATGCTCGATGCCCAGCGCGGAGCCAACGGCACCGAGGTCGACCCGGCCGTGCTCGCGGAGCAGGTTGCGATGGCAGAGCGCGCCGCGGTCCTGAACCGCCGCGCCCAGGCGAAGCAGCGGCTCGCCGAGGAGTCTCGCCGCGAAGCTGCGGCACCTCCGCGCAAGGCGCCCGCGCCCGCGGCGACCGACAATCTCGCGATGGTCACCCCCCTCGAGTTCGTGCGCCTGCCCGGCGTGCCACACCCGGTGATGAAGCCGCCCACCACAACCCACGTGCCCGTGGTGACCGGCAAGACCGTCCGGCAGGCCCCTCCGGTGCCGCAGGGGCGCCCGGAGATGCCCGAGGGGGCGCCGGTATCCGCGCGCAGCGCCCACGGACTCGACCCCCTCAACTCGGCGCAGACCGGCGCCGGACGTGCCGAGCGGGAGCGCCTGATCCTTCTCGGCGTGGGTGCCGTGGGCGTCCTGGCCCTCATCGTGGCCATCATCATGATCGTGCTGGGCGGCAAGTAGCCGTGAGGCGAAACACAGCCCGGCGAAGCAGAGCCTCCCAAGGAGAAGAGTGAGCGCAACAGAGACGGCCATCGAATTGGCCCGGACGGCCGCCAAGGCCGCGGCGGACAAGCTGGCCGAGAACATTGTGGCCGTGGACGTGAGTGAGCGTCTGGCCATTACCGACATCTTCGTCATCGCGTCCGCGGAGACGGAACGCCAGGTCAACGCCGTGGTGGACAACATCGAGGACGAGCTCATCGTCCAGTTGGACCGCCGCCCGGTGCGGCGCGAGGGCCGTTCCGAGGGCCGCTGGGTGCTCCTGGACTTCGGCGACGTCGTGGTCCATGTGATGCACAGCGAGGACCGCGCCTTCTACGCGCTCGAGCGCCTCTGGAAGGACTGCCCGGCGGTGGATCTGGGCCTCGACGATGCGGGGGCGGCCGCCTCCGCCGTGGGCTGAGGCCCGTGGAGGCGGCTCCACGCCGCCGCATCGTCTTCTGGCGGCACGGCCGTACGGACTGGAATGCCGCCGGACGCTTCCAGGGGCAGACGGACATCCCGCTCAACGACGAGGGCCACCGGCAGGCCGCCCTCGCCGCGCGGCGCCTCGCCTCGCTCGGCCCGGACGCGATCGTCTCCTCGGATCTCGCCCGGACGCGTTCGACGGCGGACACCCTCGCCTCGGTCACCGGGCTGCCCGTGTCCGTCGATGCGGGGCTGCGCGAGACCAACGCCGGGCAGTGGCAGGGCCACACGTTCGACGCGATCCGCGCGATGGACCCCGATGCCCTGCACCTGTGGGAGGAGGGGGACGTGCACACCCGCGCGGGCGGTGCGGAGACACGGCTCGATGTGGCCGCGCGCGTCCACCATGCGGTGGACCGTGCCCTCGGCGACGTGCCCGCAGACGGGACGCTCGTCGTGGTGAGCCACGGCGGGGCGATCCGCGTGGGCCTCGCCCACCTCCTCGGGCTGCCGCACGGGCTGTGGGGCGCCCTCTCCGGCCTCTCGAACTGCTCGTGGTCAATCCTCGAGGAGCGCCGCCCGGCCGGCGACGGCACACTGCGGTGGCGCCTCGGCGAGCACAACGCGGGCACGCTGCCCGTGCCCGTCACCCTCGAGGAAGGCTGACGTACGACGGCATGTGGCCGGGTCCGCGCGATTTGTGCGGACGGGCAGCGAGGCTCTAAGATGGACGAGTTGCTCCGGACGGGGTGAAGGGATCTTCGGGTCCCTCTCGCAGCGTGCGGAAACGACTTTCGGGGCTGTGGCGCAGCTGGTAGCGCACCTGCATGGCATGCAGGGGGTCAGGGGTTCGAGTCCCCTCAGCTCCACGGGGGTATGGCGCAGTTGGTAGCGCGTCTGCATGGCATGCAGAAGGTCAGGGGTTCGAATCCCCTTACCTCCACCATAGGTGTCTTATTCGAACCATTGGTCGAATAGACGCCGAACAGAGAAACCGATTCTGGCGCCCCCGCATCGCGGGGGCGCCTTTCTGTTTGGCCTGTGGTCGCCTCGCCGCCCCTGGGCGCGCCTGGGGCCTCCCAGACGGCCTTGGCGGCGTAGATGTCCGCAAAAGGCGAGGCCATCCGCGTTGAGACCGTCGGACGCTCGTTGACGTAGATCCGCTCAAAGAGGGCTTCGTTCATCAGCCGCCGGACACGATCGGTGAGTCGCTCGTATATTCCGCTCGGGTCCTTGATGAGGTCGAGCGCCGTGCGGAAGACGTGGCCGCCTACGGTCAGCTCGGCCGAGGTGGTCGCGAGGCTGTCACGGGCCTTGGTCTTCTGGAACTGGATCTCGTGTAGTTTGGCGCGGATCTTATGTTGCGGGAGTAGCCCGTCGGCTGCGAGGTCGATGAGCCGTTCTTCTTGAGTCTCAAGTTCCTTGAGCTGGCGATTGATCCGTGCGTGGACCTCCTTGATGCTTCCCTGTTCGTTGGCTAGCGCCTCGTCAACACGATCTCGCAGGTCATTGAGGAAGTTGGTCGGCAGGCGCAGGGCCTTGTAGTGATCTACGAGTGCGTCTTCGACGCGATCTGCGGCTAAATAGGGCAGGTCGCATGCCCCGTGCTTCCGTTGCAGGCATACGAAGTACTGGTAGGTGCCTCCACTTCCGATCGCTTCTGTGAAGACAAGGCGACTGAGTTGCCCGTTCTCGTGGCATCGTTGGCAGTAGAGCTGCCCCTTGAGGTAGTGGTGGTGGACTCGATCGCGCTGCCCTCTGCGGCTGCGTAGGTCTGCAACCTCTTGGACGCGTTCGAAGAGATCGTGTCCCACGATCGGCTCGTGCCTGCCAGGGTAGACATCGCCCTTGTAGACGACATAGCCGGCGTAGTAGGGGTCGCGCAGCATCTGGTGGAACTTAGCGGCTGTCACGGGCCGTTCAGGAGACTTCGCCGTGGCTTTGGTAGTCAACCCCAAGTCCGCCATCGCGTCTTCGAGACGATCGAGGGTGTAGTCGCCGGTGGCGTAGAGCTCCCACGCTTTCAAGATCAGAGGGGCTCGCGTCTCATCGAGTTCGACTGTATTGATCAGCCTGCCTTCTATGTCCTTTCGGACGTTTAGGTAGCCGAGCTTCGCGCGCCCGATCGTGCCGCCGTTGATGGCCTTGTTGCGCATCTTGATGCGGATGTCCTCGCCGCTGAGCTGGTTCTGGACTTGGTTCATGATGTCGGTGACCGCTTCCATGGCTTCGGCGTAGGTGCCTTCGCCGAAGTCTTCCCGGGCCGAGAGGAGCCTCACGCCAAGTTTGTCGAGGTGTCGTTTGGTGATCGCGGCGTCAACGAAGTTGCGGAAGGCACGGGAGCGGGCGTAGACAATCACGAAGTCGACGTCTCGGTGTTCAGCCAAGAACTCCATCATGTCCTTGAAGACTGGCCGCTTCTCGATGGTCTGGGCTGAGACGCCCGGCTCGACGAATTCCTGGAGGATCTCGGCGCCAAGGTCGCCTGCCTTCTGTTCGCAGACGTCGCGCTGGGTGGCGATGGAGTTGCCGTCCTTGTCGATGTCGATGGCGGTCTCGGTCTGCTTCTTGCTTGACACGCGCAGGTACAGCACGGCCCTGCGCGGCCGGAGGCTCTCGATCTCTTCTCCGGTCATGTCAGACTCCTTGGGCTCGGGTGGCTTTGGTCGTGCGGTACTGCCAAGCCCGTGAGAAGGGGGTGCTTCGCGGGGTGCAGCGCGGTGCGGGGTCGAGAATGCCGGTTTGTCGGAGCCGGACAGCCGTGGCCGTCTCTGAGACCTGAAAGGTTTCGGCCAGATCGGAGACGCGCTGGATGCCGCCGTAGTAGGCGCGTTTGAGGAGTTTCTTGGGGACTAGTGTCGTGTTTCTGAAGTTGGCTGATGGTTCGCCTTCTTGAGGACTTCGTCGGCGGTCTTGGTCCAGACGAAGGCGTGTTTGCGGTCGTTCCAGCCGGTGATGAATTGCCGGATCTTGGCGTTGAGGTCTTTGACGCTGGTGAAGATTCCGCGGCGGATTGCCTGGCGGTCGATGATCCCGAACCAGACCTCGACGAGGTTCAGCCACGACCCCGAGGTCGGGGTGAAGTGCACGCGGAAGCGAGGGTGCTTCTCCAGCCACGCCTTGACCTCCGGGGTCTTGTGGGTCGCGTAGTTGTCCATCACCAGGTGCAGCTCGACCTCGGGGTATGCGCGATCGAGCTGTCGGAGGAAGCTGAGGAACTCCTGCCTGCGGTGCTTCGGCTTGACCGCCCCGGTGACGTGCCCTGTCGCGATCTCGAGCGCGGCGAACAGTGTCGTCGTGCCGTGCCGCGTGTAGTCATGGGTGCGCTTCTCCGCGTCGCCTGGCCGCATCGGGAGCATCGGCGCCGTCCGGTCCAGTGCCTGGATCTGCGACTTCTCGTCCACGCACAGCACGATCGCGTTCTCCGGCGGCGCCAGGTACAGCCCGACGACATCGGTGACCTTGCCCACCAGCTCGGGGTCGGTGGAGAACTTGAACGTCTCCGACCGCCAGGGCTGCACCCCGTACTCGCGCCACGCCCTCGCGATCGTCGCATTGCCCACCTTCAGGTGCGACGCGAGCAGCCGCGAGGACCAGTGCGTCACCCCATACTTCTTCGGCGGCGGAGTCAGGGTCGTCGCCACGATCTCGGCGTGATCCAGCTCCCGCGGGCGCCCCGAACGCTCCGCGTCATCGAGGCCGGCGATCCCCGCTTCCTCGTACCGGGACCGCCACTTCAGCACCGTCACCACCGAGGCGCCGGCGAGCTCGGCGATCCGCGTGTTCGCGACGCCTTCCGACGCCAGGAGCACAATCCGCGCCCGCTTCACCAGCCCCGCCCGGACCGTGGTCGCGCGCATCCACCGCCGCAGCTCCGGCTCGTCACCCTCGAACAGACGCAATGCAGCAGCCGGAGAATTCGCCATAGCCAATTCTCCCAGCGCATCAACCATTCAGGAACTAACCTCGGTCTTTCACGAGTCGGGTCGGGTGCGGGGCTATATGTCTTGATCGGGGCTGAGTGCTTGGACGTCGTCCGTTGGGTGCATGGGAGCGCCGGCTGGCGCTGCCGGTTGGCGGTTCTCCGGGTTCCTCGGGTCGTGGGCGGACAGGTTCGTTCAGGCTGGTTGTGGGATGGCGGCGATGTTGGCGAAGACCGCGACGATCGCTGCTGCCCAAGGCCAGGTCTCCGGGATCCGCAGCCGTCGACGGCGGGCGCCGTGGGTGAGGCGGGCCGGGACGTGCAGGAATCGATAGCGCAGTGCCTTGGGCTCGCAGGCGGCGAGCACCTTGGCGTCTCCGACCATTCCCACGAGCCTGGTCCAGGCCACGAGGTCCGCCGCGATGCCGGCCAGCGCCAGCCACGTCTGGTTGATGGCGAACTCGCGGGACGGGAACCGGCCCAGGCCGGTGTCCTTGGCGTGGCGGATGCGGTCCTCGACCCGGGCGTGGGCCCGGTGGCGGGCCTCCAGGAACGCCAGCTGTCCGCTCGTGGTGTTGGTCGCGAAGGCCTGGTAGCGCCAGCCGTCGGCCTCTTCGAACAGCGACAGCTGCGCGCCCGGGTGGGGGCGTTCGCGTCGGACGATGATCCGCATCCCCTCCGGCCACGCGGCCAGGTCGAGCAGCCCGGTGAGCTCGGCGACGTCGCCGCCTTCGCGCACCCCGCCGTCGGCGTCCAGCGCCGGGGTCCAGATCTGTTCGGGGACGTTGGCGATGGCGTGGCGGATAGGCTCGGTGACCGCGAACCCCACGCTGTACTCCAGGCTGCGCCCGCGGACCCTGCCCTGCTCGGTGAGCCAGTCCAGCAGGCGGTGGGAGGCCCCGGCGCCGTCGGAGCGGATCAGCAGGCGCCTGCGATAGGCGGCGGGGACCTGGCTGATCGCATCGGAGAGGACCGCGATGTGATCGGCTGCGGTGTTCGATCCGGCCTTGCCGGTGCGCAGCATGCCCGCGAGGAACTCGGAGGTGTTGTCGCACCAGACCCCGATCGGGTGGAAGCCGAAGGTCTTCTTGAATGTCGGGGAGGCCTGCTCCTTCTCGGAATGGGCCACCACGATCGTGGCATCCACGTCCAGGACCACCACGTCCTTGCCGAGGTCGGCGCCCGCGGCCCGGCTGGCCGGCACGCCGGCGGGGAACTGGGCCCACACGTGCCGGCGCGCGCGTGCCCGGGCGGCCTGGATCCGCTTCAGCCGCGACGGGGTGACCTCGTCCAGCGCCCTCCAGACGGTCGGGGGCGACGCGACCGGGCCGAGCACGTCAGCCTGATGCCTGAGGACATCGATGTCCGCGATCGCCTCCCCGCCACCGGCGATCATCACCGCCACGTCGGCCAGCACCCGGCCGCGGTCGTGGATCGGGGAGAAGGAACGGCGTGCCAACGCCTTGGACAGTCCAGCCGTGAGCCCGGACCGGTCCGCCATCAGACGCAACGCGACGCCACCCGAGTGGGCCACCACGCCGACACCGTCAGCGGACACGGACAGACCCGACGACCACAGAGTACGCTTCACCTACCGAGTGCTTTCTGCTGGGCAACCTGGGACCTTAGACAAGTCCAAGTTTCCCCCGGTCAGAGGGCACTTCGGTGTTTCTACGCGCCGATCAGGCCGCCGCCCCGTGAACGATCCGGGCTAACGACACGGAACACTAGGAGGCAACCGGCGAAGTAGTCTGCGGCCTGTTCGGCCTGCTGCTGCGGTGTCGTGTCGCGGGTGCCAGTGTACAGGGCATCAGCGCGGTTGTGGTCGATGATGTGCTTGTACTCGTGGGCGAGGGTGAAGCGCTGACGACGGTGGCTTTCGTGCTTGTTGATCTGGATTATCCATGCGTTGCCGTTCCAGAAGCTCGCACCGGAGATGGGTGCGTCGACGAGTTCGATTTCGATCTTGGGCAGTTCGAGGATCAGTTCTGTCGGGACCGGACCGTCGTTGATGCTGTGGAGTTCCAGAAGGCGGGTTGCCTGGTGTTCGGCGATGCGTAGGGCCTCGCTCTGGCTCGTGACGGTCCGGTTGGGGATGAGCGCGCGGAGGCTGGCCAGGACGCTGCGCTCGGTTGTGGTTGATGCTGCTTGTATTGTCATGGCTTTCTCCTTTGCTCTTTAGAGGGTTATTCGTCCTCGCCCGGGGCGGGTCCGTTGTTGAGGTGGATGCCGTGGCGCTTGGCGACCTCCCTGAAATGGTCGTTGATTTCTTTGAGTGCGCCTTCGGGCATGTCCTTGAATTTCGTGCGGAGGTACGGGGCCAGGGCTGGCAGGTCGGAGTCCCGTAGGAGGCTCGATTCGGCGAGCAGCTCAGTGAGGGGAATGTCCAGGACGTCCGCGATGGCGCGGAGGTTGTCCATGCGCGGATTGCTGATCTGTCCCAGCTCGAGCCGGGTGATGGTGCCCTTGGCTACGCCTGCCTGGCGGGCGACCTCGCTTGCTGATAGGCCGAGCTTCTCGCGTTGGCTGCGGATGGCGTCTGCCAGTCCTCGTACGTCGTATTCTTCTTGCATTTCGTTATTCTCCACTCATGATTATGGGCCGATCGTTCAATTCATTCAACGATTTAAGCGAATTCTACAACGGAAAACCGGTTCGCGGAGGGGCGGAATTCGGTGCGGAATTCCGGGTCAGTAGTGGCTGGAGAATATGTAGACGCCGCTGTCGGATTCAACGGTGAAGACGTCGCCGCTGGCTTCGAGATCCTGGGCCATGGCGTGGCCGTCGATCTTGACGTACGAGCGGATCGATTCGGGGAGGGCTTCGTCGAGGAGGCGGTCGTAGCCGAGGTCGTCGATGAGCTGCTCGGTGTAGGCGTCGAGGGTGTCGTATTCGCCGAGGTAGGCGTCGTCGAAGTAGTGCCAGTCCTCTTGGTCGAGGCCGGTGTAGTCGAGCCAGGCGGCGAAGGCTGGCCCTTTCTCCTTGATGTGCTCGGCGATGGCGGCGACGCGCTCGATGCTCTCGTATTCGCTCAGCCGCAGCGGGCCGAAGTTCTCGTAATCGTGGATGGCCCACTCTTCGGGAGCGGGATCCTTTGAGGTGGCGAGCATGGCCTGGATCTCGTGGTGAATGGCTTCGGGACCGATGGTGGCATCGATCCAGATGCCGTGGAGCCGGCCATTGACGTAGTCGGCGAGCGAGGCGACGTAGATGGCCGGGGTGGTGTCCGGGTCGCGTTCGCGCTCTGGGGTGCTGCTGGGGGTCGTTTCGTGGTTCATGGGGTTCCTCCTTCCAGATGGCTTTGTTGTGAGTAGGCCCGGCAGGGACAGTGGCTGGCCTTGTTGGTCTGCTCGCTGTCGCCTGCCGGGCTGTGGCTCGGTCAGCGTCCTCGTGCGCGGGGCTTCTCGGTGGCCTGTTCGGTGCCGAACAGGGTGGCGATGGCTTCGCGGCGGGCGGCGGCTTCACGTTCGATCTCCGCCATGGCGGATTCGGCCTGGGAGGCCAGATCAGTGCTGTCCTTGACGCTGGCGATGTGCGCCGCCAAGGCTTTCCTGATCTCGTCGGTGATGGTGCTGCCGCGCAGCTGGGCGATGAGCGTCAGCTGTGTGTGGACGTCCGGTTCGAGCCGGATGGCGAGAGTCTTCACTCCTGCCGGGTTGTGGCGGTCGGTTCCGCCTGCGGGGGTCGTCATGACAACTCCTCGATGTGTGCGACCGGCGGGGCTCCGGAATGGAGCCCTGGTCACCGGCCGCAGTACACCGACGAGCTGCCCTGCCCCGCTCAGGCGGCGCGGGCTCCATGGATACGCTGGGCGGCCTCGCTGGCGTAGGTCGGATTGAGCTCGATGCCGATCCAGTTCCGATCCAGCGCCTCGGCAGAAACAGCCGTTGTGCCGCTGCCGATGAAAGGGTCGAGCACGACGCCAGGTTCGGGGCTCCCTGTGTGGGTGCACTGGGGCTGGAAGGCGAGGCGGACAGCGGTGCGCCCGAGGCGCCTGACCGGGCTGGCCCACGGTGCATGGCAGGTGCGGCACCTGGCGGCTGGTGTTCCGGCCAGGATGCAGCGTTCGGCTAATGTGCGCGGGAAGGCCGCGTGGTGGCTGCCGGTGCCCGGCGCCGTCGGGATGGTCCAGACGTCCCCGGGGTTCTTCCCGAGCGGATGCCCGACCAGCCCTTCGCGCTGGAGCGCCTTGAGTCCCCTGGTGTGGTTCGCATTGGGGCCGCGCCAGTCTTCTGGCCGTGGGGGATGGCGGCTGACATGTGGAGCACGACGTCCTGGCCTGCTGCGATGTGGGACGCGGATGGCGTGGAGGTCGAAGTGGTAGCGGGGCTGTTTGGCGAAGAGGTAGATGACCTCGTGGGCCGCGGTGAGGCGGTCGGGGACGCTGGAGGGCATGGGGTTCGGCTTTGCCCAGATGATCTTGTTGCGCAGGATCCAGCCGTCCTCCTGCAGCAGTCTTGCGACGCGCTCCGGGGCGAGCAGTAGGCTCTTCGGCGGGGCGCCTTGGCTGGGATGGGTGGCGTAGGTGTCGCCGAGGTTGAGCCAGAGGGTGCCAGTCGGGACGAGGACGCGACGGATCTCCCTGGCGATTTCGCGCACCGTCTTGGCCCAGTCGTCGACATGGGGCTCGAGGCCCAGCTGTCCTGCCGCGTTGTAGTTGCGGAGCCGGTAGTACGGCGGACTGGTCAGGCACATGTCGACACTGGAATCGGGGATGGTCCTCAGGGTCGTGAGGGCATCGCCGACCAGGATGCGATTGAGTGTTTCATTCATGGCCGAACCCCTCCATCAGGCGAGCGGGGACGGCATCCAGTGGCAGGACGAGATAGGCGCTGGACGGGACCTGCAGGTTCTGTGTGAGCGCGTTCTGCAGACTGTCCTGACGGCGTTGGGCCGTCTGCGGTCGGCGCGCGTCCATGGCCCAGACGATCCCCGGGAAGCTGCCATACATGTGCTGCTCGGTCCTCGTAGCGCGGTACGCCTCATAGGCGGCGCACTTGCCGATCAGGGTGGGAAGGCTTTCCTGTCCGAGATCGACTTCGACGAAGTATGCATCGACGTCAGGGTCGTCGGGGTGCTCGGCGAGTTCGACGTAGAGGTCGGGCCGAAGGGCCCGTGGCGTGCCCAGGAGGTCGGTGTAGCGGCGGGTGGCCTCCTGCTCGGGGGCGAGCCGGACGACTTCGGCGCCCCGTTTCCGGGCTTCTCCCAGGACGGCTGTGGCGACGTCCGCGATGGCCAAGGTGTGGTCGAGGAAGCGTGCCGAGGGCTCCTCGGGACGCCGCCGTGCCCTGCGTGGCTGCTCCTGTCTGAGGATGCGGTCGCCCGCGGCGTCGATGTAGTAGACCATGCCCTCGGAGCCGGACCGGATCCCACCGATGCGACGGTCCAGGACGCCGAGGATGCGCAGGCCGCGCAGTCGGGCGAGCACACGGCGGCAGGTGCGTGCTGCGGAGTCGGCCGACCTGTGCGTGGGGAACTGGAAGGCCTGAATGTGCTGGGCTGTCAGGAAGCGGTAGCGGTCCACCGTGGTCAGGATCGCCATGTCGCGGGTGCCCAGCTGGGCGGCGATGTCGTGCAGTCGACGGCGGCTGATCCGCGTGCCGCCGTGAGGACCGGAGTGCGGAGCAGTTCCGGTATTCGGCGCCACAATGTCACCTGATGCGGCCCTGACCTGCGCGGACGCCTGATTCCTATTCGACGCGATCGGGTAGCCGGTCGGTAGCGTACGGTCGGGGCTCATGACTGGCTCCTGCGGCGCCTCGCCGTGCCGGTAGTGGCGTCGGGCTGCTGGGTCGTGGCGCGGATGAGCTGGTGGTCGATTTCGCTGGCCGGTGTCCCGTAGGCGGCGCGACTGGCCTGGCGGATGGTCTCAGGCGAGCTCGTCGAGGGTGGGAGGTCGAGGGTCCGGCCGGAGGCCCAGTCGGTGACGGCGCCGTGGTGTACGAGTTGGGCGTAGACGTGCCGGGCTGGCAAGGCCATGAAGTCCTCGGGCTCCAGCCCGGGTGCCATCGCGGCGGCAGCTTTGGCGTCACGGGCGGCGAGCTGGAAGAAGACGCGCGATCGGCAGTTGGCCTCGAACGCGGTGCGCATGCTCGCTGGAAGCTGGTCCAGGTATTGGTGCGCGACGTGGAAGGCGGCGCCGAGGCTTCGCGAGGTCGCCAGAGCGTCACTGAGATCCGTGGTGGGCAGGCGGAGGTAGTCCTGGACCTCATCGAGCACGACCGTGACGATGTCCCGGTTCCGAGGCGGGATGCTGGCGCGCTCCTGAATGGCCTGCCATAGTTCGCCGACGACGAGAGCGCCGAGCAGCTGGGCGGACTCGGGACCGATGACGCCCTTCTGGAGCGGCACGAGCAGGATCTTCTGCTCAGTCAGCACCTGACGGATGTTGAATCGAGGTTCGGGCTGCGCCAGGATGCGGCGCAGGTGCGTGTCCAGTAGTGGGCGGACCTTGTTCATTAGTGGCGCGACGACCTGCGCGGTCGCGTCCGGTGAGAGCTGATCGAACCAGTGCCAGAACGGCCCGGCAGAGATCGGGTCGGTCGCGGCGATCGGCTGCACAACCGGGGCGCGGAATGCGCGGTTGCTCAGCAGGAGCGGAAGCTGGGCCAGGCTCGCCCCCTCGGTGTGGGCGAGGGCGGCCAGAGCGTGGCGCAGGATGTCGCTGCTGCGCGGTCCGAGTTGATCCCCATAGAGCGCATGGAACGTGCCGAAGAGCTGATCGGCGACCAGGGCTGGTGTGCGGCCGTGGCGGTCCATCGGGTTGATGCCGACCGGGGCCTCGTCGAGCGGGTCGACCAGGACGACGTCCTTGACCCGTTCGGGCGGAATGTACCGGAGGAGGTCGCGGATGAGGTCCTTGGGCTCGACTACGGCGATGCCCCTACCCGCCTTCATGTCGCCGATGAGCAGCCGGAGCAGCATGGAGGACTTTCCTGCTCCCGTAGGCCCCATTGTCCAGAGGTGACGTGTGCTGTCCGCGATCGACAGGCCCAGCAGGGTGTCTTTGGTGCCGGGTGCCGTCGACTTCGCGACGATCCGGTCACCGGGTCTTGCGGCGAATGAAGGCCGTATCGGCCTCGGGTGGGCTGGAGGCTGTCCGGGGTAGGGCGTACTCGACGCGCTCGTCGGCCATGCGCTGAGCATGCCGACCTCGCTCACACTCAGGTGGCGTCCGACCGGGGCGAGGAGCGGCCAGCTGTTGGCCGGTTGGTTGAGACGGTCAGTGCGCTCGGGACGGAAGGCGAACCGCATGCCAGGGGCGCTGAGTGAGCGGAAGGCGCTCACCACGCCGCGCACGAGGGTCGCGATGCGCGCCCCGTCGGAAGCGTGCACGCCGAGGCGCACGATCGCCGCGAATCCGGGTTCGGCGCGCTTCAACTCGATACCGCGGCGTACGCCTATTCGGTGCTCGGGTTGGACGCCGGAAACGAGGATGGAGGCGAGGCCCTGGTCGACGCTCGGAAGATCCTTCGGGGTGAGCCGCGGCGCCACGCGGGGGCCGATGACGATCTGCACAACCATGCGCTCGGTACCGTTGACGGCCGTGAGGGCAGCCAGGATGGCGCGGGTCGAGCTGTTGGCATCCGAGGCGACGAGCGGCCGTGCAGCGGGGGAGAAGGTCACCCTGCCCGCCGAACCTGCCGGGAGCCGCTCGTCATCGTCCTCGACCACGAGGGCGCCGTGCACGAGCTGTTCGATATCGCGTCGAACTGCAGATCGGTGGCGGCGCTGACAGCCCACGAGATACTGCACGCCACGCCGGTCCGCGCGGGCTTCTAGCACGATCAGCGGCGCATGGGTCTGGGCGGCCCAGCTGCGAAGCAGGCCAATCGTCTGGGTGTCATCGAGCGGCTGTGGCCAGTAGATGCGCTGCCACACGAGTCTGCTCATGTTTGGATTGCGGTCACTCACGGTCGGTGCTCTTCCGTGGCCGCCTCGGGCGTTCGTCCTGGTGTTGCGCCTGGGCCTCGCGCTCGGCTTCGGCCTGCGCCAGGGCGATGACGGCGCGGCTGAGCTTGCGCAAGTCGGGGCGCTCGCGCTGGGCGCCCTCGACGACGATGCGCCGCGGCTCGCGCGGCTTGACGCTGCCGCTCCTGCGTGGATTCTTGGTCATGATTTCTTCCCTCCTTTCCTGTCGGTGCTGTGGTCTGGTGTGGCGACGGTTCCGTTCAATATGTTGAACGGTGTCTGTCGTCTACTATGCGTTCAATTAGTTGAACGTTCAAGTGACTTTGTCCAAACCACAACACCGACAGGTAGGCCTGACTTGCGCGATTAGGGCGGTGTGATTTCAGTAGCGGCCACGCAGGTAGCGCACGAACATCCAAGACGCCCAGCCGAGCGTGACGACGCCGGCCGCGGCGACGAGGAACGGCAGGATGGCCTGGAGCACCTGTGTCGCGCAGTACAGCGCGACGGCGGCAAGCAGGATCGACATGCACGCCCCGATGGCCCTGTCGAACCAGGACTTCGGGTCGTTCTCACTCACCGGTGCCGCTCCATCTCCAGCTGGAGCCCCGTCGGCAGTCCATGGCGGACGCAGTCGAGGGCGAACTGGAGCTGGTCGAGGACGTACTGCTTGGTCAGGGCGTAGTAGACGACCTGACCAAGGGCATCGGCCTGCAGCAGGTGCCATTCAAGGTCGTCCCGGCTGAAGCCGGCGCGCTCGAAGCGACGCATCTGCCAGCGAGCCAGGTCGTACTCGTCTGGGCTCGAGAAGCTCAGGCCCATCTCGACGTGGCCGACATCGTGGACATAGCGGTAGGCCATGTTGGCATCCGGGGAGCCGAACACGACGCTGCTGGTGTTCTCATCGGAGACCGGCAGCGGCCTGCCCTCCTTGTGCGAGAGCCAGAATGCCTCGCACAGGTCCTTGTAGCGGTTCGGTGCGTCGTGTGCGGGGGCCCAGCCGAAGAAGAGCCGCTGCTCGATGCGGTGCGCTTCTTCCGTGACCCAGTCGCTTAGGCGCTTTTGCGCCACAGTGAGCTCAGTTGGTGTGAAGTTTTCGGGCATGACGAATAGCCCCTCTCTGGAGGCGTGGATGAGGTAAGGAGATCCGGAAGGGCTGCCGGGTATGCCTAGTGGCGGCGCATCTGCCGGAGCGCGTCCTGGTAGCGGTTATTGAGCCGGGCCGCGGCGGCGTCGGCGTCGCGGCGGATGCGATGCCGACGCAGGTGGATGGCCACGGCGTTGCCGAGGCACAAGGCGGCCAGGATTATGGCTGACGCGATGATCAGGACGACAAGGGTAGCCATAGCTATGCGCGGGGGATCTTAGGCCAGGTCTCTAGCGCGGTGAGTGCCAGGGAGGCCATCTGCTGGGAGACTAGGGACAGGTGTCGGGCGGTTGCCGGAGCGTCGGTCCGTAGTGTGCCGGAGGCGTGGTCGAGCTCGTCGACGAGCCCCGTGAGGCGGGCGATGAACGCTCTGGCGACTTCTTCGTGGTCGAAGGCGGCTTGCTCAGTTGGGGTGCGGAACGGGGAGCTGAAGAGGTGGCGCATTGTGACCTCCCCGTCTACCGCTGGAACCGGCGGACTTCCCACGCCGCGTACTCGGCGAAGGAATCGGCGATGAAGTTCAGCCGCTCGGCGGCTCGCGGGTCACCGTTCGCCTGGAACTCGGCCTCGCGGCTCAGCATGCCGGTGAGGTGCATACCAGTCGCAGCCACGAAGCCGGCCGCCTGGACCCGCGCCGCTCTGACGAGGCCATCAGCCACCTCGGCGTTCTGGCGCCGCTGGAGTGACTTGCCCTCCGAACGCGAGAACCCCTCAGGGGTGCTGAAGGGCGAGATCTTCCCGTTTGGACGGGGGATTAGATCGGACATTGGTGGTACCCCTTTGCTGTCAGATTCGGATCGTTCTGTTGAACGAATGCCGTACATCCAGCGTGGAGTGGCAGCGCTGCAGCGTCACTGACTCAAAACTGACAGCATGATGGAGTGAAAGATGACCCGCTACGCCTGCAACTGCTCCAGGAGCTTCGCGAGCTCCGGCGTGGCGAGGGCGCGCTCGTACCTGACCGCATTTCCCAATGTGAGGCGCTGGTCCGGATCGTCGGCATGGGAAGTGTTGAACAAGCCCATGCCACGCTGTTCGAGATGTTCAAGCGCTATGCCGTCGAGCCCGAGGGTGATATCCGGGCGTTCCTCGAGACCAGTGGGATCGGCCTCGGAGGGTCATCCCTCAACAAGCGGCTCGACGCCTACGCGGAGGCGCACTTCGTTGAACGACGGACTGGCCTGCGGCGTAGCGACCGCGGCGCGAGCAAGCTCGCTACGCTCTTCCGTGACGAGGAGCTGTTCTTCCGACCCTGGGGTCACCTGACTCTGTTTCAGTTCGGTGCGAGCGTGTTCGCCTCTGTCGCCCTTCACATCGATCCTCAATCTGAGTATCAGCCGCCCACCGTTTGGGTGAACGATGAGCTGCTCAGCGATCTCAATTTCGAGTTCGAGCAGCCCAGCCAAACGACCGGCTATGTTCGTGCGCGTCAAGACATCGACCGCTTCAAACTCAACCGGGATGCATCGTGGCTGTTCAAGATCAACGTCGAATGGCGAATGGGGGTGTGGCCGCAGTGGGTACTTGGTGCACAACTCGCGGACAACCGGCTGGTCACCAAGATTCAGACGCAGCGGAACTTCATGACCGAAGCAACGATCACCTGGGGATCGTGGCTCTTCGGAGAGTTGCCGAAGGACGCCGAGTTTCGAAGCTTCCCAACCCCGGCACCGGACCCAACCACAACAGACTGAACCGTTGGCCGATCATCTAGGGTGCCCAGGCTCCACAAGATATGCCATTCGTGGTATATATAAGGGAGTAACGGCCTCATGTAGGGCAGCGGTCGAGCTTCAGCTCCCCGGCTCGAGGTTCGCATGCCTTGCCCTGTCGACCGGGTAGGTTTGAATCAAACGTAAGCGGAGGGTTTGTCCTCCAGGAATCAGGCATGACCTCAGCACGAGACGAACAACCAACGGAACACGGAGGACGCACTGTGGCGCTCAAGAAGTCCGACCTCTACAGCTCGCTCTGGAAGAGCTGCGATGAGCTCCGGGGGGGCATGGACGCCAGCCAGTACAAGGACTACATCCTCACGATGCTCTTCGTGAAGTACGTCTCGGACAAGGCCAAGTCCGACCCGAATTCTCTGATCGACGTTCCGAGCGGCGGATCCTTCGATGACATGCTCTCACTCAAGGGTAAGGTAGACATCGGTGAAAAGATCGACAAAATTATCGGTCGACTTGCTGAAGCGAACAACCTCGTCAACGTAATCGACATCGCGAGCTTCAACGACGACGAAAAGCTCGGCAAGGGTAAGGAGATGGTTGACCGTCTCACTAAGCTCGTCGGAATATTCCAGGGTCTGGACTTCGGTGGCTCGCGAGCCGAGGGCGATGATCTACTGGGTGACGCCTACGAGTACCTGATGCGCCACTTTGCCACCGAATCCGGCAAGTCGAAGGGACAGTTCTACACCCCCGCCGAGGTTTCTCGCGTGCTCGCTAAGCTGCTTGGCATCGCGGCGAGCACTCCCTTCTCGGCCACGGCCTATGACCCCACCTGCGGGTCAGGATCGCTCCTCCTGAAGGTCGCTGCCGAAGCGCCTCACGGTCTAACGCTATACGGTCAGGAAAAGGACAACGCGACCTGGGCGCTTTCCAAAATGAATATGATCCTGCACGGCAACGAGATTGCCGACATCCGCAAGGGTGACACGATCACCAACCCGCAGTTCACCAAGGGCGGTGCCTTGGAGACCTTCGACTTCGTGGTGGCCAACCCGCCCTTCTCGATCAAGTCATGGAGTAACGGCCTAGAGAATGAATTCGGGCGCTTCGAGTACGGCATGCCACCCGAGAAGAATGGGGATTACGCATTCCTGCTACACATCTTGAAGTCGATGAAGAGCACCGGCAAGGCCGCCGTTATCCTTCCTCACGGAGTGCTCTTCCGTGGCAACGCTGAAGCAATGATCCGCAAGCAGCTCATTAAACGGGGATTCATCAAGGCTATCATTGGTCTTCCGGCTAACCTTTTCTACGGCACAGGCATACCCGCCTGTATCGTCGTCCTCGACAAAGAGAACGCTGGCGCCCGAACTGGCATTTTCATGATTGATGCATCAAAGGGCTTCCTGAAGGAAGGGAACAAGAATCGCCTGCGCTCTCAGGACATGCACAAGATCGTGGACGTCTTCACCAAGCAAACCGAAATCGAACGCTACTCTCGGATGGTGCCGCTAACCGAAATCTCCGACCCGGCAAACGACTATAACCTGAACATCCCGCGCTACGTTGACTCGTCCGCGCCTGATGATATCCAAGACCTCAACGCGCACCTCCACGGTGGCATTCCCGATCGCGACCTTGAAGCACTCTCTGGATTCTGGGACGCCTTCCCGTCTCTGCGCTCAACGCTCTTCCATCCTAACCGCCCGGGCTACAGCGATCTCGCCGTAGCAGTTGAAGGTGTCCAGCAGGCGATCCTCGATTCCGAAGAATTCCGGAAGTTCGCTGGCGAAGTCCGAACAATCGTAGACGATTGGTTTGCCGCTCATCGTCCGATCCTGCAGGCCATCAATGAAGTAACAATCCCCAACGAATTAATCGGGCGCATTGGAGACGATCTGCTTGCGAAATTCAGGAGCATCCCGCTACTCGATGAGTACGACGTATACGAGCAGCTCATGACTTACTGGCACGAGGTCATGCACGACGACATCTTCCTTGTCTTGAACGACGGCTGGATGGATGCAACCAGGCCGCGCAAGACGATAGAAGATAAGGATCGCAAAATCTCGGAGACGGCCGATCTGGTCATCGGATCTGGACGCAGCGCGGACAAATACAAGATGGATCTTGTCCCACCGGATCTCATTGTGGCGCGGTATTTTCCTGATGAACGAACCAAGCTCGATGATCTCAACGGAGCCGTTGAAGAGGCTTCGAGCGCAGTTGAGGCCTATCTTGAAGAGTGTGCAGTTGAAGATGGGCCGTTGGCCGCAGCCATGGATGATGACAGGATTAGCAGGGCGCTCATTGCCTCTCGCCTGAAAACTGCAAGGCGCGAAGGAGCCGATCGTGAAGAACTACTGGCCCTGCAACACGCTAGTGAGCTTTACGAGACCGAGGCAACCGCCAAAAAGGCCGCCCACGACGCGCAGAGTCGTTTGGACCTCGCTACGCTGCAACAATATGACAAGCTGACTATTCCTGAGATCAAGCAACTTGTGCTTGACGATAAATGGAATGCAACTATCGCCAGTCGTGTAGGTGCCGAAGTCATCGCCCTGACTCTAGCGCTTGTTAATCGGATTGAGCAACTTGGAGAGCGCTACGTGAAGACCCTTGATTGTCTTGTTGCGGAGCTGGAGGAGTTGGAAGGTAAAGTAGCTAAGCACTTGGCTGATGTAGGAGTCCGATGATGGAAGCCTTCGGCGATCTTACGACTCTTGGAAGCGTCGTTGCACGAACTGGTGGAGTACTTCAAACCGGGCCCTTTGGGAGTCAGTTACATGCAAGTGACTATCGCCCGACAGGCACTCCCCTCATCATGCCCGTGAATCTGGGCGAAAACGAGATCCGTGAGAATGGTATATCTCGTATCGGTGACACCGATGTTCGTAGATTACATAGGCACGCGTTGCGAGAGGGCGACATCGTCTTTAGCCGGAGGGGTGATGTGGGTCGCAGATCGATTGTGCGCCGGCGAGAAGTGGGCTGGCTCTGTGGAACGGGGTGTCTTGCCGCTCGGTTTGGCAGCGACCGGACATTGGTTAATCCGGCGTACGTCGCTGAATACCTCGGGTCCAGCGCTGCGCAATCATGGCTTATCGATAATGCAGTCGGCGGCACAATGCCTAATCTCAATACGAGCATTCTGGCAGCTCTTCCGATTTGGTTACCATCAAGGCCCGTGCAAGATCGCATCGTAACCGCGATTGATGATATCCGAAGGACGACCAAAAACGTCCAAGAACTGATCAACAAAAAGCGGGCCATCAAGCATGGGCTAATGCAGCATCTCCTCACGGGCGCGGTTCGTCTCCCTGGGTTTACGGATGCGTGGCAATCTACGACTATTGGAGATATCGCTCAGATTGCTGGCGGCGGTACGCCGTCTAGGAGCGTGGCAGCATATTGGGGCGGGACTGTCCCATGGGCCACCATTAAGGACGTTAGTACGTTTTACCCAACCCGAACCCAGGAGTACGTGACGTTAGCAGCTGTGCAGGCGAGCGCCGCACGACTCGTGCCGGCTGGCACCGTGGTGCTTGCAGCGCGAATGCTGGTCGGGAAGGCAGTTCGCTTTGATGTGGACGTTGCCATCAACCAAGACCTGAAGGCTCTGTTTGTGGGTTCAAATGTCGATTCGTCGTACTTGCGTCATTGGTTCGATATCAATGGTCTACGTCTTGCCGCTTCGGCAGGGGGAAGCACTGTGGCTGGAACCTCGACTGGACAGATCAGGGCTCTAACTATTGAGTTGCCGTCAGTTGATGAGCAGCGTGCCATTGCCCAGGTGCTCGACGATAGCGATGAGGAGATCGAGGCCCTTGCACGTCGCCTCGATAAGGCGAGCGCGATTAAGATCGGTCTGATGCAGCAGCTGCTTACCGGTCGGATCCGCTTGTCTGTGGAGGCGACAGCGTGAGTACCGGTAAGTCCGTTCGTCTGTTCCTGGCCGATGGAACGCCTGGCGGTCTGCTGACGGCCGAAATCATGAATTGGACTGGGCACGTCGTGGCAGCTCCGCGCTCGGACCTCGGGGCGCTGCTGAAACGCCCTGAGGCGGCCCGTACGGGCATCTACATTCTGTTCGGAGACGACCCCGACAGCCTAGGTGGCTCTCTCGCTTACATTGGCGAGGGCGACGACGTCAGCAAGCGCCTCTACCAGCATTCCCGCCCGGAGGACCAGGGAGGGAAAGACTTCTGGGATAGGGCGATTGTGCTGACAAGTAAAGATGCTAACCTGACGAAGGCTCACGCTCGTTATTTGGAGTCACGCCTCATCACGCTCGCTCAGCAAGCCAATCGTGCTCGACTCACAAATGGCACTGCCCCTGTGCCGTTGCCGTTGCCCGAGTCTGACGTTTCAGACATGGAGTACTTCATTGCCCAGGCGAAGATTGTTCTCCCCGTACTTGGCGTAAACCTCTTCCGCAGCACAACCGTCGCTCACGTCACTTCCACGAGCGCCGAACCTCAGGCTGTTAGCGAACCGTCGAGTTCGCCCTTGTTCGAGATGCGTCTCAAGAAGGATGGCATCGTAGCCTCGGCTCAGGAAGTCGACGGTGAGTTCACCGTCTTGGAGGGTTCCGCGGCTCGGCCCTCCTGGACGGGTGTGGACGACGGCTACCGCCGTCTCCGCGAGAAGCTCGAACAGGATGGAACGCTCCTTCCTTCGCAGGATGGAAAGGCGGCAGTGTTTGCCAGGAACCAAGTGTTCGCGTCGCCCTCGGCGGCCGCTGCTGTGGTTGCAGGCCGAAGCGCCAACGGGCGGAATGAGTGGCGTATCCAGGGCAGCACGGTCAGCTACGGTACGTGGCAGAATCAAACAATAGAAGTCAATTTTGGGGGACATGAATCATGAGTACAGTTGGGCAGGTTGAACGCAAGACACAGGATCGCGTGGTCAAACTGTTCCGACAGCTGGGCTACGAATACGCCGGTAACTGGGAGTACCGCGAGGGGAACTCGCATGTTGAAGTCGCCCTGCTCGACCAGAACCTACGGGCACGCGGCTACGACGACAACCTGATCAACAAGGCGCTCGACCAGCTCAAGAAGGCGGCATCACTAGGTGGCGGTCGCAACCTCTACGAAGCCAACCGGGACGTCTACGACCTCCTCCGCTACGGCGTGAAGGTGAAGCCGGCTGTCGGGGAGCAGACCGAGACCGTTTGGCTGATCGACTGGAAGGATGCCAACGCCAACCACTTCGTGGTTGCCGAGGAAGTCTCCATCAAGGGGGAGCACACCAAACGCCCTGATGCGGTGCTTTACGTCAACGGCCTGGCGCTTGCCGTGATTGAGTTCAAGCGGTCCAAGGTCGCAGTGTCCGAAGGCATCCGACAGAACATCGGCAACCAAAAGAAGGACTTCATTCGGCCGTTCTTCACGACCGTCCAGCTGGTCATGGCTGGCAACGACGTCGAAGGGCTGCGCTACGGTGTCATCGATACGCCCGAAAAGTACTGGCTCGAATGGAAAGAGCTGTCCGAGATTGAAGAACCACTCGACCGGGCGATCGTCCAGATGTGTTCCAAGGACCGATTCCTGGAGATCATCCACGATTTCATGGTCTTCGATGCGGGCACCAAGAAGACGTGCCGCCACAATCAGTACTTCGGCGTCAAGGCCGCCCAGCAACGGATCGCCGCTCGTGAAGGCGGCATCATCTGGCACACCCAGGGCTCGGGCAAGTCTCTAACGATGGTGTGGTTGGCTAAGTGGATTCGGGAACACCAGGACCAGGCTCGAGTCGTCATCATCACCGACCGTACTGAACTCGATGACCAGATCAAGCAAGTCTTTGGTGGGGTTAACGAGAACATCTACCGTACGACGTCCGGTGCTGATCTGATCGGGACGCTGAACGCTCATGACCCATGGCTGGTCTGCTCCTTAGTCCACAAGTTTCGTGGCGGCGACAACGACGGCGATCTCGATGCGGCCCAAGGCGACTTCATCTCTGAATTGAGTTCCCGTATTCCGGCTGGCTTCTCCGCCAAAGGCAACCTGTTCGTTTTCGTCGACGAGGCCCATCGCACTCAGTCCGGCAAGATGCACCAGGCCATGAAACAACTCCTCCCCGGGGCTATGTTCATCGGCTTCACGGGCACGCCGCTTCTGAAGGCCGATAAGGCGACCAGTATCGAGACATTCGGCAGCTTCATCCATACATACAAGTTCAACGAGGCGGTCGCTGACGGAGTCGTCCTCGACCTGCGCTATGAGGCACGCAACATCGATCAGGAGCTGACTGCTCCCAGTAAAGTCGACCAGTGGTTCGAGACCAAGACCAAGGGTATGACCGACCTCTCGCGGGCCGAGCTCAAGAAGCGCTGGGGCACCATGCAGAAGGTCGTCAGCTCCGAGCCTCGGGCCAAGCAGATCGTCAACGACATCCTGCTCGATATGGAGACCAAGCCGCGCCTGATGGACGGTCGTGGCAATGCCATGCTGGTTGGCTCGAGTATCTACCAGGCCTGCAAGTTCTACGAAATGTTCTGCCAAGCTGGGTTCAAAGGCAAGTGCGCAATTGTTACGAGCTACCAGCCGCAAGCCAGCGACATTTCTAAGGAAGACTCCGGCCACGGCGCCACCGAGAAGCTGCGCCAGTACGAGATCTACCGTCAGATGCTCGCCGACCACTTCGATGAGCCGGCTGACCTGGCCGTGACGAAGATCGAGCAGTTCGAGAAGGATGTCAAGGACCGGTTCATCAATCAGCCAGGACAGATGCGCCTCCTGATCGTCGTCGACAAGCTGCTCACGGGATTCGACGCCCCGGCCGCGACATACCTCTACATCGACAAGAAGATGCGCGACCACGGCCTCTTCCAGGCCATCTGCCGCGTCAACCGGCTCGACGGCGACGACAAGGACTACGGCTACATCGTCGACTACCAAGACCTGTTCAACTCCCTCGAAGATGCGGTGACTGACTACACTTCCGGCGCTCTCGATGGCTACGAAAAGCATGATATCGATGGACTGCTTGAGGACAGGATCACTCAGGCGCGCCAAGATCTCGAAGAGGCACTCGAACGCATCCGTGCCCTGTGCGAGGCGGTTGAGCCGCCCAAGGGCACTCTGCAGTACCAGCACTATTTCTGTGCTGTCGACCAGGGCAGCGCGGAGCAAATCAAGCGTAACGAAGCCAAGCGTGTCGAACTCTACAAGTCGGTGTCATCACTCGTCCGGGCTTACGGCGCAATTGCGAACGACATGGCAGAAGCTGGCTTCAGCGATCACGAGACATCAGCCATAGCCAGTGAGGTCGCGCACTACGTTGCTGTGCGCGACGAAGTGAAGCTCGGCGCCGGGGAGAACGTCGACTTCAAGCAGTACGAAGCGGGCATGCGCTTCCTACTCGACACCTACATCCAGGCAGACCCGTCTGAAGTCGTTGCCGACTTCCAAGATGTGGGCCTTGTGCAGCTCATCGTTCAGGATGGCGCGAGCGCCATCGACAAGCTGCCGAGCGGGATCAAGAAGGATCCTGAGGCCGTCGCCGAAACTATAGCCAACAACATCCGCAAAGTCATCGTTGATGAACACGCCCTCAACCCGAAGTACTACGACACGATGTCTTCGCTGCTCGACGCCATCATCGAACAGCGCCGCCAGGGTGCTATCGACTACAAGGCCTATCTCGAACAATTGATCGCTCACGCTCAGAAAGTCGGATCAAACGAACCTCTCGGTAGTTATCCTGACTGGGTCAAGAACGGTGCGCAGCAAGCCATCGTCGACTTCGGCTGGCCCGACCCCTCGCTCCCGATCAAGGTCGACGCCGCCGTCATGGCCAGCAAGCCGCACGACTGGGTCGGCAATCCTATGAAACAGAAGCTCGTTGCCCGGGCACTGCGAAACGTCCTGCCGCAGGACTTCGATCGATTCGATGAACTGCTTGAGCTCGTCAAGGCGCGTAATGAGTACCGCTAGCGCCTACCTACGTGTCGCTGGGATCGACATCGATGTCGTCTACAAGCACATCAAGAACTTGCATATCGCGGTCTACCCGCCGCTCGGGCGTGTTCGAGTTGCGGCGCCGGAGCGGCTCGATGATGATGCGATCCGCCTTGCGGTCGTCCAACGTCTTCCATGGATTAAGCGACAGCGTGAGCAGCTTCGAAGCGCGGAACGGCAAACCGAACGCGAAATGGTCACGGGGGAGACTCACTACCTATGGGGACGCAGGTTTCGGCTCAAGGTCATCGAGCGGCAAGGGCACACGCACTTCGAAATGGATGGAGATCGGTTGCTCCTCTACACCCCGGCCGGGACGAGCACCGAACGGCGCCGACTCTATTTGGATCGGTGGTACCGCCAACAGCTTCGCGATGCGATTCCAAACCTCATCGCGAAGTGGGAGGGGCGTCTTGGGCTGTCGGTGCCCAAGTGGAGTATTCGACACATGAAGACGAAGTGGGGCTCGTGCAACCGCGAGAGTAGACATATCTGGTTCAATGTCCAGCTCGCCCAGAAGCACCCTGACTGTCTCGAGTACATCGTGGTTCATGAGATAACGCATTACATAGAACGAAGCCACGGGGAGCGCTTCACCCAACACATGGATGCAAGACTACCTGACTGGCGCAGCCGCAGAGACCAGCTAAACAAGGCCCCGTTAGCGAAGGAGGACTGGGCATGACGCTCGTCTCCGTCTATATCAAGGATGCAGGGCTGTTTCGCCCCGTATGCAGGCAACGCAGCATGGGGAGAGGGAAGAGTAAATGACTGCTGACTTTGGTCCCTTTTCGGTTTCGGCTGCGCAAATAAGCGGGCTTGGTGCCGCGAACTTTGGCCAATTTGTCGGTCGGCTGCTAGCCACCGAAGCGGCTGCCCACGGCATGGCCGGGACGGCACTTGAGACAACATACCTGGAGAACGTGGGAGACGGTGGCGTTGATGCCGGTCTTCGGCACGCCCAAGCTACACCGTGGATCCCAGCTGGGGACAGTGCATGGCAGTTCAAGGCCGGTGATCTAGCTCCCGGAAAATGCAAGGCGGAGATCATCAACGCATCCAAGGCGATCGAAGTCCTGCGTGCAGGTGGGCAGTACCGACTCGTCCTCGGAAAAAGCTTGACGACGGCGAAGATTGATTCACGGCACAAGAAGTTGATTGAGGGCGCCGCAGAACTCGGTATTGATTCTGCGGCTACTCGAATCGAAGTCGTTACTGCCGATGGATTGGCCAGATGGTCAGAACAATATCCTGCGCTGGCCGTCAGTCCAGTGCTTCATGGCACCGGGGCGATCGGACAGACCTTCGACGAATGGTCGCAGTCAAATAGACATACTACATTGTGGGTTTCTTCTCCCGACCGAGATGCGCAGATTGCGGCCATCCGAGATGTACTTTCAACAGGGACGCAGCCTGACCTGCACTTGGACGGAGTAAGTGGCCTCGGGAAGACGCGTCTCGTACTGGAGGCCCTTCGTGGGCAGCCGTACGAGGTTGTAGTCGTTTATGCGTCCGCGGCGGACTCCTTTCCAGTTCCAATATTGAATCAGCTGCAGTCGCAAAAACGGACAGCTGTTGTTGTTGTTGATGAGTGCGACCGCAAACAACACGAAATCTACGCGTCGATTATCCACAGCGGTTCGACGATTCGATTGTTGACTATTGGTGAGCCTGGGGGTAATACGACGCGGACGCCCATGATTTCCGTTTCGGCATTCGAGGACGACCAGATGAAAGAGCTGCTGCAAAAGAACGAACCGCAGCTCTGGCCTGAGGCCGAACGGGTTGTAGTGGAAGTGGCAGCGGGAAATATCGATTACGCACTCAAGGCGGCTAGGGGTCTGATAAGAAGTGGCCGCGGTTCCGCCGGAAGATTGGCCACTGATGAGGATATTCGATCATTTATTACAGCGCAACTTCCCGATGGCACACTTTTTTTAGCCTGTTGCGCGCTCGCACTCTTTAGTCGTTTTGGGCATGATCGCGACGTAGCCACGGAACTATCTACGATTTCTTTGGGTCTCGGGCTCGATGTCGCTGACTTGCGGGCTGCCGCCACTTCACTTCAAAGGCAGGGATTTCTGTCCAAGCAGGGAAGATTCAGAAGTGTGGGTCCTTACCCACTGGCTGTTTATCTTGCGTCTCAAGCCTGGGCCGAGTTCGGCGAATCCATCGTCACGAACCTCTTTCCGGTCTTAGATCCAGACATGATGGAGCGGCTCTTCCGTCGCGCGGCTGACATCGGTGAGTTGGAGAACTCAAGTTCATCGGTCGTGGCACTCCTCGCGGACGATGGCCCGATCGCCTCGCTCGAGGCAATTGGCGAGAACAACAATTCTCGTCTTCTTGTTCACTTCGCAGTGCTTGCTCCGGGTCCCGTTTCAGAGCGACTCTCAGCTCTGATCAGTTCCGCGACCGAGGAGGAATTACGGCATCATGAGAAAGTCCGTCGTGACCTCGTTTGGTCGCTAGAAAAACTGGCTTGGCATTCTCGTACTTTTGAGGTAGCGGCCGATTCGCTGCTCAAGCTTGCAGTCGCAGAGACCGAGGCGTTTAGTAATAATGCCACGGGTACTTGGGTGGAGCTATTCGGGACGATGTTGCCGGGTACGGCAGCTGCACCTGACGCGCGCGTGATTTACCTCAAAAGTGTGGCCGAGTCTGAAGATCCGCGTGTTCGTCTATTGGCGGCCAAAGGTGCCGCGCGGACACTTTCGATACATGAGTCGATCATGGTGTCGGGTGAGATTCAAGGGGGGATGGTCGTTGAGAGGCGGGGCCAACCCGAGACGTGGGGTGATGTCTGGCGATACCGCAATTCTGCTGTCGACATACTCGGATCGCTAGCGACTGACGATGACCTCGACGTTGCGGAAACAGCGATCAAGGTATTGACGGAATCGATCCATGGAGTCCTCGAGGCGCCTGCTGTTTGTGAGCATTTGGCTCGAGTTGTCTCCACTCTGCCAGATTCAGTGATATCTCAAGTACGCATTGAGATTGCGAGCCTACGCTCGATGTTTGCTCGGGCCGACGTAACCGATGGGCGGCCTCAGGGGCTTGAGCTCTTTGAGGCACATCTGCCGCCGGAGTCCGCCGAAGATCGACTTGTCGTTGTGGCTAGTACCAACTCCTGGGATAGGCCGGTGAGTGACGTGAGCGCCGATCTCGTGGCGGCAGCCCGCGCGGTCAACCCCATGGATCCTGCCTCGGTGATATTGGATCTGCTATCTTCGCGCCCGGTTCCCGCGGCATATTCCGCGGGCCACGCGCTCACCGATATCGGGCGTGAGATTGCAGATTTACAAGTGCAGTTGCTCCAGCTTCTTGACGGGCCGAATGCGGAAGCGCTGATTGGATACCTACATAGTCTTGTCGACCAAGGTGACCCGGATGCTTTCGATTCTTTCGTTGATAGTTATGAGCTGGAGCCCATTCGACGTCTTCAACTGACCGTACGAGGCCCTCGAACTGAACGCGCGATCCAGCGCGTACATGAACTCGTGGACGAGGTGCCGGTCAACTCCGCCGCCCGGTTGTTGTTCGGCTGGATGCGTGATGCTGAAGAGAAGACGGTTGCCCGTTACGTTGCTTCCTGGCTTGGTCGATTGGAGAGTCAGGACGATTATAATGCGGCTGTGGATTTTGCGGCACTCCATGTATACCAAAAGCCGCAATATCTGGATGTCTTAGATCCGCTGCTACTTACGCTCGTGGCAAGAAGGGCCGATTTCCCGGAAGTTGGTCAGCAGCAATGGGATTGGGGACAGTTAGCAGGTCGACAGCTAGATATCGATCCATCAGCGCTCGCTCGGATGCTTGCTGATTTTATTGAGACAGGCGCGCTTAGCGCCTATTCGGGTTCGGAGGAGTCCCAGCTTTTGCGCCGGAGCGTCCGGGCTTCGGGCGAACCTGTGTGGCGGGACCTGATGGACCGACTCGAGGGTGGTTCTTGGCGTCTTTCTTTTGCGCTCCGCGACTGGATGGCAGATGCTGTCGATGTTTCTGTGGCTCGAAGTTGGGTTGGCGATAGTGAGGACCGGGGACGAATTCTAGGCTCCGTCGCCTCGGTCGGAGGCGGGGATCTTTCTCCGGTAGTTCGATTTCTTATCGACAATTTTGGAGATGATGGCCGTGTTTCATCGGCTCTTGTAGGCCAATTCGTTAGCGGGTCTTGGACTGGTAACGAGTCAGATCGAATTGCCCGGCAGATCTCTCAGGTTGAGGGCTGGCTGTCTGATCATTCCCAATCTCGAACAGTGAAGGGGTGGGCGCGCAAATTGGTGAGATCTCTAGAAGCGGAGCGGGAGCGAGCTCTAGAAAGAGAGGCCGAAGGTTACTGATTTGGCCGTCCATGCGTATCTCGCATCCTCACCTCAGCTTTCGTCAGCTGGTTCCAGATTGTCTTCGGGCTGTAGTTGAGCTTCTCGCCAATCGTTGCGACCGACTCTCCAGTCGCATACAGGCGCTTCGCCTCCTCGACGTCATCCCGGGTGACGCGAGAGTTGCGAATCGGCACACCATGTTGCCGGAGCAGAGCGACAACGCTCGTCTTGTTGACCCCGAACCTCGTGGCAAGTTGTCGTGATGACGCGCCGGATCGGTAGAGCTCCAGAAGTTCGGCCTGACTCGTGCCACTTGGGTGGCGGATTTTCGTTGATAGGGCTCTGACCTGCGGCTTCTTCCGGGTCGAGTGGCGGCCTTGGTTACTAAGAACCTGTCGGAAGGTAGCCTCGGAGGGTGGCTTCCAGGTTCGTTCGCAAGGTCAGGACTGCCTCGGGCGCCGTCGCTGTCCAGATCGTGTCCAAGGATCGGGGCCAGGTCGTGGAGGTCGACCATGTGGGTTCGGCCCATACCGATGCCGAGCTGGCGCTTCTGCTTGACCTGGCCCGCGATCGGCTCCGGCCCGGCCAGGGGACGCTGGACCTGGGCCCGCTGCCCCGCGCAGAGGTCCGAACCGAGGACGTCGCCGACTGGACGGCCGCCGCCTCGCTGCCGGTAGCCGCTCCCAGCGGACGCCCACGGCTCGTGGCCGGCGGCGGGCGCGTGGTGTCAACGGCATCGCTGCTGCTCTGGGACGTCTTGGCCCAGGCCTACTCCCGTCTGGGATTCGATGCCCTCGACGATGAGGCGTTCAGATCGCTGGTGCTGGCCCGGATCATCGAGCCCACGTCGAAGGCCGACACCCTCCGGGTCCTGGAAGAGATCGGGGTGCCCGCACCGGCGCTGCGCACGGTGTTCCGATGCCTGGAGCGCTGCAGCAGGCAGGACTACCGCGACATCCTCGCCAAGGCCTGCCTCGCGCACTCGGTCCGCGCTGCTGGGCCTGCGGCGATGGTCATGTATGACGTGACCACGCTCCATTTCGAGAATGAGGACGAGGACGAGCTGCGCAGGGTCGGGATGAGCAAGGAGCACCGGGTGGACCCGCAGGTCCAGGTCGGGCTGCTGGTGGACCCGGGCGGGTTCCCGCTGGAGGTGCACCTCTTCGACGGGCGCAAGGCCGAGACGACCACTCTGGTGCCGGTGCTGAAGGCGTTCCAGGAACGCCACGGGGTCACGGACATGGTCGTGGTCGCCGACGCCGGCATGCTCTCGGCGGGCAACCTGAACGCTCTCGAGGATGCCGGGTTCGCCTTCATCGTCGGCTCCCGCCTGACCAAGGCACCGTACGACCTCGCCGATCACTTCGAAGCCCACGGGGACTGGTTCGAGGACGGACAGATCCTCGAATCCATCCGGACCATGGGAACCGGCAAGGACGCGAGGGAACGGCGGATCGTCTACCAGTACTCGTTCAAAAGGGCCAAGCGCGACCGGCGCACCATCAACCTCATGATCGAGAAGGCCGAACGCATCGCCGCCGGCACCACTCCCTTGAAGAAGGCGCGGTTCCTGAAGGTCACCGGCGCCGAGAAGGCCCTCGACCAGGCCACCATCGACCGGGCCCGGAAGCTGGCCGGGCTGAAGGGCTACGTGACCAGCCTGCCCGAGACCACGATGAGCGGCGCCGCGGTGATCGGCGCCTACCACGACCTCTGGCAGGTCGAGGCGTCCTTCCGCATGACCAAGTCCGACCTGAAGGCCCGGCCCGTCTTCCACCACCAGCGCGAGGCCATCGAGGCCCACCTCACCGTCGTGTTCGCAGCCCTCGCCATCGCCCGCCGCCTCCAAGACGCCACCGGCGTGAGCATCAAGAAGCTCGTCCAGACGCTGCGTCCCGTCCGCTCGGCAACAATCGAGGTCAACGGCCAACGCCTCACCCTCGAACCCGACATCCCCCCGAAGGCCCAAGACATCCTGACAACACTCGGCCTCACCGCAGGTCACTAAGGCAAGTGGCACGACTCAGGTTCGGCGACGGCATGGCTGCTCAGTCGCTCGCTCAACCTGATGGTGGCAGGGGAGCGCTGCCGTCGTGGCCTCGCGGTCCCTGGTTGCTGCGGCGGCGCCACCACTATCTTGTTCCACTTCGTCAAAGAGTGGCGGTGCGGGCTGGAATAGTGTCGCAGTACCTCCACCACCGCAGAAGAGGCCCGGGCATCCGGGCCTCTTCTGCGTCTGACCACCGTTGTCCCCACCTGCGGCGTCCGGTGATCTTCGCCCGGGCCTGAGTCGTGCCACTTGCCTTAGTGACCTGCGGTGAGGCCGAGTGTTGTCAGGATGTCTTGGGCCTTCGGGGGGATGTCGGGTTCGAGGGTGAGGCGTTGGCCGTTGACCTCGATTGTTGCCGAGCGGACCGGGCGCAGGGTCTGGACGAGCTTCTTGATGCTCACGCCGGTGGCGTCTTGGAGGCGGCGGGCGATGGCGAGGGCTGCGAACACGACGGTGAGGTGGGCCTCGATGGCCTCGCGCTGGTGGTGGAAGACGGGCCGGGCCTTCAGGTCGGACTTGGTCATGCGGAAGGACGCCTCGACCTGCCAGAGGTCGTGGTAGGCGCCGATCACCGCGGCGCCGCTCATCGTGGTCTCGGGCAGGCTGGTCACGTAGCCCTTCAGCCCGGCCAGCTTCCGGGCCCGGTCGATGGTGGCCTGGTCGAGGGCCTTCTCGGCGCCGGTGACCTTCAGGAACCGCGCCTTCTTCAAGGGAGTGGTGCCGGCGGCGATGCGTTCGGCCTTCTCGATCATGAGGTTGATGGTGCGCCGGTCGCGCTTGGCCCTTTTGAACGAGTACTGGTAGACGATCCGCCGTTCCCTCGCGTCCTTGCCGGTTCCCATGGTCCGGATGGATTCGAGGATCTGTCCGTCCTCGAACCAGTCCCCGTGGGCTTCGAAGTGATCGGCGAGGTCGTACGGTGCCTTGGTCAGGCGGGAGCCGACGATGAAGGCGAACCCGGCATCCTCGAGAGCGTTCAGGTTGCCCGCCGAGAGCATGCCGGCGTCGGCGACCACGACCATGTCCGTGACCCCGTGGCGTTCCTGGAACGCCTTCAGCACCGGCACCAGAGTGGTCGTCTCGGCCTTGCGCCCGTCGAAGAGGTGCACCTCCAGCGGGAACCCGCCCGGGTCCACCAGCAGCCCGACCTGGACCTGCGGGTCCACCCGGTGCTCCTTGCTCATCCCGACCCTGCGCAGCTCGTCCTCGTCCTCATTCTCGAAATGGAGCGTGGTCACGTCATACATGACCATCGCCGCAGGCCCAGCAGCGCGGACCGAGTGCGCGAGGCAGGCCTTGGCGAGGATGTCGCGGTAGTCCTGCCTGCTGCAGCGCTCCAGGCATCGGAACACCGTGCGCAGCGCCGGTGCGGGCACCCCGATCTCTTCCAGGACCCGGAGGGTGTCGGCCTTCGACGTGGGCTCGATGATCCGGGCCAGCACCAGCGATCTGAACGCCTCATCGTCGAGGGCATCGAATCCCAGACGGGAGTAGGCCTGGGCCAAGACGTCCCAGAGCAGCAGCGATGCCGTTGACACCACGCGCCCGCCGCCGGCCACGAGCCGTGGGCGTCCGCTGGGAGCGGCTACCGGCAGCGAGGCGGCGGCCGTCCAGTCGGCGACGTCCTCGGTTCGGACCTCTGCGCGGGGCAGCGGGCCCAGGTCCAGCGTCCCCTGGCCGGGCCGGAGCCGATCGCGGGCCAGGTCAAGCAGAAGCGCCAGCTCGGCATCGGTATGGGCCGAACCCACATGGTCGACCTCCACGACCTGGCCCCGATCCTTGGACACGATCTGGACAGCGACGGCGCCCGAGGCAGTCCTGACCTTGCGAACGAACCTGGAAGCCACCCTCCGAGGCTACCTTCCGACAGGTTCTTAGTAACCAAGGCCGCCACTCGACCCGGAAGAAGCCGCAGGTCAGAGCCCTATCAACGAAAATCCGCCACCCAAGTGGCACGAGTCAGGGGTCCCTGGTTGCTGCGGCGGCGCCACCACTATCTTGTTCCACTTCGTCAAAGAGTGGCGGTGCGGGCTGGAATAGTGTCGCAGTACCTCCACCACCGCAGAAGAGGCCCGGGCATCCGGGCCTCTTCTGCGTCTGACCACCGTTGTCCCCACCTGCGGCGTCCGGTGATCTTCGCCCGGGCTTCACTCGCCGTTCGCTCTGTGGGGCGGCGCTCATTCCTAGACTGGCGCCGTGAAGCTCACTGAATACATCGACCTCGTCGAGGACCTGACCTCCGCCGTGCTGGACGGGGAGGGAACCGCGGCCGCGAGCCTGGCCCAGACCGTCAAGTCCGCGGGCCGCGAGATCCGCACACAGGCGCGGCAGATGGACTGAGGTCCCTAGCCAGGACGGCCGCGCTTCACGCAGAGTGGTACCGAATGATCCCCTCTGCGCGGGAGTGATGCCATGAACCAGACCCAGCAGCCGCTCGGCTTCCTGCTCAAGACCCTCGATAGGCTCCTCGAGGACCGCTTCGACGAGGCGCTCGAGCGCCACCGGCTCAGCCGCCGCCAGTGGCAGCTCCTCAACGTCCTCGCGGACACCGAGTCGACAGTAGCCCAGCTCGACGAGGCCATCGCGCCATTCCTCGAGGCCGACGCCCAGGGGACCTCCGAGGGCCACCTCGAGCCGCTGCTCGGGGGAGGGCTCGTGGCCGAGAAGTCCGGGGTCTTCCGCCTCACCGACCTGGGCCGCGAGGAGCTGCACGGGGCACGGGAGACGGTACAGGGGCTGAGGGACGTCAGCGTCCGCGGGCTTGAGGACGGCGAGTACGAGCGCACGCTGCGCACACTCGAGGCGATGATCGTCAACCTCTCCGAATAGGCATGGGCGTCGGGCAGGGCTCACCCCCGCCGCGTGAGACCCAGACCGGGCTTGCGCTGGTGCACGGAAAGGTAGCGCAGGCCATCCGGCCCGGCCTCGAACTGACGCCGCGAGCGCCGCGGGAGCCAGACGAGCGCCCCTGGGACCAAGGTGACCTTGCCGGCCTCGGTGGCCAGTGTGCCCCCGCCCGCGATGACGTGGAGGAGCACATCGAGATCGGGGCCCACGTGATCGCCGATCGTCCCGCCCGGCGGGAGGGCGATGACGTTCGAGTCGAGGTCCCTGTTGCCCATGGTGAGCCGGAACACGGCACCCGACGCGTCGGCGTCGTGCGCCGCGGCGAGCGCGAGGGTGTCGGTGAGGACCCGCGGCAGGGGAGTGCTCGCGGTCCGGGTGAGGCGGATCCTCCACTCGGGACCCCGCTCGAGGTAGTCCCACGCGGAGGCGCCGTACTGGTCGTCGTCGAACTCGGCGCGCAGGGACACGGGATCGTGGTTCGCCACCAGCACGAACGACTCGCCGACGGCGAGGTTGGCGAAGGCTGCGAACACGGCGCGGTGCCGCTGCGGCTTGGGGATCGGCCTGACGTCGAGGTCCATGAAGGGCAGGATAGTCCCATGGCAGAACACGGCGAACGCATCACTCTCCGCACCCCCTCCGGAGACGTCTCCGGAGTGTACGCACGGCCGGCACGGGGCAAGGTTCCGGCCGCGACGGTCGTCGTGGCCCACGGCGCCGGCGCGGGGATGGACCACCCGTTCCTCGTGGGCTACTGCGAGGCGCTCAACGGGCTCGGGCTCGCGACCCTCCGGTTCAACTTCGCGTACATGGAGGCCGGCAAGCGCCTCCCGGACCGCGCGCCCAGGGCCATTCCCGTCTGGACGGCTGCGCTCGCCGAGGCACGACGCCGCTCGGCCGGGGAGCCGCTGTGGGCCGCGGGGAAGTCGTTCGGCGGCCGCATGGCCTCGATGGCCGTCGCCGAGGGGGCGATCGACCCGGCGGGCCTCGTTTTCCTCGGCTACCCCCTGCACCCCGCAGGGAAGCCGGACAGGCTCCGCGACGAGCACCTGTACGCCATCACCCTCCCGATGCTGTTCCTCTCGGGGACTCGGGACACCCTTGCCACCGCGGACCTCCTGGACGGCGTCGTCGCCAAGCTTCCCACCGCGACGCTGGCATGGCAGGAGGGCGGCGACCACTCGTTCGCCGTCAAGGGCGTCAAGCGCCCGGCTGAGGAAGTCGGCGCGTCGCTCGCCGGGCCCACCGCGGACTTCATCCGGGCGCACCGGGCCTGACGGGCCACTCGGCCGGTCCGGCTCTTGCGGCCGAGGCGTGGCCGGTGGTCCCCTGAAGGCGTGGACGAGCAGCTCCGCTGGCTCGACGGCCTCGCGCAGGCCGCGCTGGTCCGGACCCGTGCCGCGAGCACTGCGGAGCTCGAGGCCGAGTTCCGTGAGCGCGTCCGGGCCCTCGGGGCGCCGCTGGGCGCGCTCGTGTGGGAGGCCGGCCCCGGCGGCGCGCTCGCGGACGTCCCGGGCGGTGCGCACGACGGCGCCCCGCCGCCTTCCCCGTCCCGCGCACCCTTCGCCGGGGTACCGTTCCTCGTCAAGGACCTCGCGCTCGAGATCGAGGGCACCCCGTTCTCGGAAGGGTCCCGCTGGGCCGAGGGGACCGTCTCGACGCACACGCAGGAGCTCGCCCTCCGGCACAGCAGGGCCGGGCTCGTGACGGTAGGGAAGACGGCCACGTGCGAGTTCGGGCTTGCGCCACACTGCGAGCCTGCGGCCCATGGACCGGTGCGGAACCCGTGGGAGCTGACGCGCTCGACGTCCGGGTCGAGCGGAGGCTCGGCTGCGGCCGTCGCGGCCGGCATCGTCCCGATGGCGCACGGGAATGACCTCGGTGGGTCCCTCAGGTACCCGGCGGCATGGTGCGGGGTATTCGGCTTCAAGCCGAGCCGGGGCCTCGTCCCGATGGGGCCCGCGTACGGCGACATCGTGGGCGGGTTCGCAGTGGAGCACGCCCTCACGCGGTCCGTGCGCGACTCCGCGGCGCTGCTCGACGCCGTCGCCGGACCCCAGCCGGGCGATCCCTACGCCGCCGCCGGAGAACCCGGAGGGTGCCTCGCCGCGCTCGCCGACGGTCCGGGGCGGCTGCGCATCGCCGCGACCGCCACGCCCCGTGGCGGACAGGACGTCGACCCGGCGTGGGCGGGAGCCCTCGAGGACACCGTTGGCCTCCTGGCCCGGCTCGGCCACACCGTGACCGAGGGGGCGCCCGCAGCTCTCGGTCGGGACGGGCACCGCGCCATGGCGGCCGTCTACCGGGGCGCTGCGGACTGGATCCGGGTGTACTGGACACGGCGCACCGGCAGGGAGCCCGGCGAGGGGGACATCGAGCCGTACACGCGCGCGCTGTTCGAGCGCGGCCGGCGTCTCGGGGCCGGGGAGTACCTGGCTGGCGTCGAGGAACTCCAGCGTTTCTCGCGGCGCACCGCGGGGTTCTTCTCGGACGTGGACGTGTGGCTCACCCCTGCCATGGGCGGTCCGCCGGTGCCACTCGGTACCCTGACAGGCACCGAGGACGAGCCCCTGCGGGGCGAGAAGGCCGCCGGCGGGTTCCTCATGTTCGACGCCGAGTACGCCAACATCACCGGCGGCCCCGCGATGAGCGTTCCGGCAGGGTTGGACGCCCACGGTCTGCCGGTCGCCGTCGCGCTCCTGGGCCGTCCCGGCGACGATGCCCGTCTCATGGCGCTCGCCGCCCAGCTCGAGGCCGCCCGGCCGTGGGCGCACCTCCATCCGCGCCTCGAGGCGCACTGAGCAGGAAGGAGCCCGCCGTGTTCGTCGGGAGATACCGCGACCAGTTCAGCACGAGCCGCGGCTTCGCCGCCGCCGTGGCCGCGGCGCGTCTCCCCGGCTTCGAGGCCGAGCCCCTCGGCGACCTCGAGACGTGGAGCTTCCCCGAGCCCACCGGCCCGTAGGGCGGGCTCCAGACTTCGCACCCCACCTATCCATCACTCACACATCCTGAACAGGAGAATGCCGTGATTACAAGACGCGTGCGCCGCGCCGCGCTGCTCACCCTGCTGCCCGCCGCGCTCATGCTCAACATGCCCGGAGCATCCGCAGCGACTCTCGACCCCGTCGTCGCGAGTGGGCCCAGCCCCTTCGCGTCATGCACTGCCGGTGACGGGCCGGGCTCGGTCAACTACGTCAATGCTGAGGTCGAACCTTGGCTCGCAGTCAACCCGGCCAACCAGGACAACATCATCGGCGTCTGGCAGCAGGACCGCTGGTCCGATGGCGGCGCCCACGGCCTCGTCGCAGGCTACTCCACGGATGGCGGTGCGACGTGGGGCGAGACCGCACAGCCGTTCAGCGTGTGTGCTGGCGGCTCGGACCGCTACGACCGCTCCTCCGACCCGTGGGTGTCGATCGGGCCCGACGGCACCGCCTACTCCGTGGCTCTGTCGTTCCAAGGCCACGGGCCGGTAACGGCGGTGCTCGCGGCAACGTCGACAGATGGCGGGAAGACGTGGGGCAATCTCAGCACCCTGAAGGACGACTCCTCACCGAAGTACTTCAACGACAAGGAGTCCGTCACGGCGGATCCGGCCGTCTCCGGCACCGCCTATGCCGTGTGGGACCGGCTCGTCTCGCCGAACGACAACCCGCAGGCCGTGGCGCACGCCTCGGCGTTCACAGGCCCGGCGTGGTTCTCGAAGACGACCAATGGCGGCGTGACCTGGAGCGAAGCCAGGATCGTCGTCCCCACCAAACAGAACCAGCAGACCATCGGCAACCAGATCGTCGTCGGCCCCGACGGCACGCTGTACGACTTCTTCGACCTCATCCTGGGCACGGGGAAGAACGGCGTCGACAAGCTTCACGGCCTCAACGTCGCCTACATCAAGTCCACCGACGGCGGCGACTCGTGGACCGCGCCGCAGGTCATCGCGAAGCTCAACACTGTGGGCGTGAGCGACCCCAACACGGGCGCCCCGCTCCGCACCGGCGACATCATCCCTGAGCCCGCCATCGACCCGGCCACCGGGCAGCTGTACGTCGTGTGGCAGGACTCGAGGTTCAACGGCGGGCACTACGACGAGGTCGCAGTCTCGACGTCGTCCGACGGCGGCGCGACGTGGAGCGAGCCCGCGCGGGTGAACACACCCCAGGGCGTACCGGCCTTCAACCCGAGCGTGCGCGTGGCCGACGGAACCGTCGGCGTCACGTACTACGACTTCCGCAACCTCACGGTCGGGAACACGACCACCCTGCCGACTGACTACTGGTTCACGTCCTCGCCGGTGGGGACGCCGGCGTTCGGCAGCGAGAAGCATGTGCACGGCCCCACGGACGCCATGATGGCGCCCGTCGCCCGCGGCTACTTCTTGGGCGACTACGAGGGCCTGGCCGCGAAGGGCTCGTCCTTCGCGTCGCTGTCCATCTGGGCCAACAACGGGGACACGGCCAACCGGACCGACGCCGTGTTCGCGGTCATCACCCCGTAGAGGGCGCAACGTTCGACGGCGGGCCGTCCGGGGGCGGCCCGCCGTCGCCGTCGTGCCTGTCTCCCCGGTCCTCGCGGTCCGCACGCAGCGCCCGGACCGCGGCGCTCACCGTGGGGTAGAAGTGGTCGACGCCGAACCTCGCCCGGGTGCCGAAGCGCAGGAGGCGGTCCTTCATGGGGCCCTTGAGCTCGGCGAACACGAACTGGATCCCGCGTTCGGCCAGCCACTCGTCGAGTTCGATGAGCTCCTCCAACGCGGTCGTGTCGATGCCCGTGATCGGCTCGGAGGCGAGCACCACATGCGTCACGGGACGGTCCGCGGCCTCGACGAGCGAGCGGAGGTAGTCCGTCAAGACCGAGCCGTTGGCGAAGAACAGGGGAGCGTCGAACCTCGCGAGGATGAGCCCTGGGATGCGCTCCGCCTCGGGGTGGCGCGAGAGATCGTGGTAGCCGGGAACGTCCTCGAGGTGGGCCAGCTCCGCGCGGTACGGCGTGAAGGCCTGTCGCACGAACTCAAGGAGGGCGAGCCCGATTGCGACGAGGATGCCCGTGAGGACGCCCAGCGTCGTCACGCCCACGAACGCGGCAGCCATCACGACCGTCTCGCTTCGGCTCATGCGCGCGAGCCGGACAATCTCAGGGCCGTCCACGAGGCCGATCACCGCGGCGATGACGACCGCGGCGAGAGTCGCCGTCGGCAGGTACGCGGTCGCTCCGGGTGCCACGAGCATGAACGCCGCCACGAGCGCGGCCGCGACCACACCGGCGACCTGGCTGCGGGCCCCCGCATCCAGCGCCACGGGCGTCCGGGACCCGCTCGCCGAGACGGGGAAGCCGCCGAGGACGCCCGTTGCCGCGTTGGCGAGCCCGATCGCGGCGAGCTCCCTGTTGCCGGACACGTCCCCGCCGTAGCGGGCGGCGAGGCTCTTGGACAGGACCCCGGAGTCGGCGAACGTCATGAGCGCGATCCCGGCCGCGGGCAGCACGAGCGCCACGGCGTCGGCAGGGCCGACCCCGGCCAGCGAGGCCGGCGGCAGCCCGGCTGGCAGCGCTCCGGCCACCGTCAGGCGGTGCTCGAGGCCGAGGAGCCAGGTCACGACGCCGGAGCCCACCACGGCCGCGAGGACGCCGACGAGTCGCCAGCCCATCGCGCGGGCGAGCCCGATGACCGCGAGGGACCCTGCACCGACCGCAAGGGAGACAGGGTTCACCTGGTCGAGGGCCCGGACCGTCGCCACGAGCTCTTCCCACGGGCTCCCGCCGGAGACGTGCACGCCCAAGAGGGTCGTCAGCTGGGAGACGATCACCACGAGGGCCAACCCGCTGAGATACCCGAGACGGATCGGGCGCGAGAGCAGCTGGGTCACGACTCCGAGCCGCAGCACCGCACCTGCCATCATGATGGCGCCCATGAGCACGGCGAGGAGCCCGGCGAGCGCTACCGCCCGCCCGGGGCTCCCGGCCGCGAGCGGCAGGGCGGACGCGGCGATGAGGGGCGCGAGGGCCGAGTCCGGCCCCAGCACGAGCACACGGCTCGGTCCGACGACCGCGTACACCACCATCGGCACGACCGTCGCGTACAGCCCCGTGGCAGGGGGGAGGCCCGCAGCCTGGGCGTAGGCCATGCCGGCCGGGATGAGGAGCGCGAACAGTGCGGCCCCCGCGACGAGGTCGTCGCGGAGCCATCGCCTCTCGTAATGCCTCAGCCACGGCGCGAGCGGCACCCAGCCGGGGAGGCGGGCTCGCGCCGTCGTGCGTCCCGCTGACGGCTCTCCGCCCGGCGCTGCACGACCCATGGTTGGATCATCCCCCGCGCAGGGCGCGGGCGCGAGAGCCGGGTGGCAGGATAGGACCGTGAGCACTGCCCTGGTAGTGGGGAGCGGACCCAACGGGCTCGCCGCCGCGGTGCACCTCGCGGCGAGCGGCCTCGACGTGCGCGTCCTGGAGGCCGAGGACACGGTCGGCGGGGGCTGCCGCTCCTCCGAGCCGGCCCTTCCAGGCGTGGTCGCCGACGACTGTTCCGCGTTCCACCCCTTCGCCGCGGCGTCCCCATTCCTTTCCGGACTGGGACTCGAGGAGCACGGCCTGCGCTGGTGCTGGCCCGAGGTCCAGCTCGCCCACCCGCTCGACGGCGGCCGCGAGGCGGTCCTCTGGCAGGACCTCGAGCGCACGACGGCGGAGCTCGCCTCGGACGGGCCGGCGTGGGACGCGATCGTGGGCCGCACCGCACGGGACTTCGGGCGGCTCGTGGGGGACCTGCTCGGCCCCGTGGTGCACGTTCCCCGCCACCCCTTACTGCTCGCGCGCTTCGGGCTCGATGCCGTGCTCCCCGCCACCGTGACCGCGCGCCGGTGGGGCGGCGACCCGGCGCGGGCCCTGTTCGCCGGGATCGCGGCCCACGCGTTCGCGCGGCTCGACGCGCCGCTGACCACGTCCGTCGGACTCGTCCTCGCGGGAGCCGCGCACGCCGTGGGCTGGCCCGTCGCAGAGGGCGGCTCCGGGGCGATCACCCGCGCGCTCGCAGCCAAGCTCGCGTCGCTCGGCGGCTCCGTCGAGACGGGCGTCCGCGTCGAGTCCGCGGAGGCCCTGGCCAGCACGGACCTCGTGCTGCTCGACGTCGCTCCCGCGGCCGCCGCCCGCATTCTCGGCCACCGGCTCCCGGCAGCAACGGCCAGATCCTACGCGCGATACCGGCACGGGCCGGCCGCGTTCAAGGTCGACTTCGCCGTCGAGGGGGACGTGCCATGGAGGGGGGAGCACGCCCCCCGGGCCGGGACCGTTCACCTCGGCGGGACGCTCGAGGAGATCGCGGCCGCCGAGGCCAGCGTGGCCGCCGGGAGGATGCCGGCGAGGCCGTTCGTGCTCGTCGGCCAGCAGTACCTCGCCGATCCCACGCGCTCGCGGGACGGGATCAACCCGGTGTGGGCCTACGCCCACGTCCCGCACGGCTACGCAGGCGACGCGACGGAGGCGCTGATCGCCCAGATCGAGCGATTCGCGCCGGGCTTCCGGTCGCGCGTCCGGGCCGTCGCCGTCCGGGGACCGGCCGCGATCGAGGCGCACAACGCCAACTTCGTGGGCGGCGACATCGGCACGGGGAGCACTGCAGGGCTGCAGCTGATCGCGAGACCCCGCGCGGCCCATCCCTATGCGACGGGCGTGCCTGGCGTCTACCTGTGCTCGGCCGCGACCCCGCCCGGTCCGGGCACGCACGGTATGTCCGGATTCCGCGCCGCGGAGGCCGCGCTCGCATGGCTCGGCACCCGGTGAGGGCGGCATAGGGTAGTCGGGTGCACGACGACGATCCCCACCCCGCTGGGGCGACCCCCTTCTCAGGGCCCACTCACTTCCCGTTCGAGGCCCTGCGCCGCTTTCCCGACGTCGAGGCGGAGAACCTGCAGGCCTATGACGTGACAGACCGCCTCCTCGCAGCCCGCGGCCTCGACCTGGCCGAGGCGCGGGGGCTCTCCGGCCCCGAGATAGCGGTCATCGGGGACGCATACGGGGCCATCACGCTGCAGCTCGCCGCCGCGGGCCTCAGCGGGGTCCGCGTCCACCAGGACCTCGCGACGGGCCGGTCCGCCCTCGCGGCCAACGCCGCGGCCCTCGGCCTCGCGGGCACGTTCCACGCCCACGAACTCGACGCAGGCCTGCTCGCAGGGGGCCGCCTCGTGCTTGCCCAGCTGCCGCGGGGACTCGCCGAGCTTGAGGAGGTCGCGGATGCGGTGGCCCGCTGGGCAGCCCCGGACGCGGAGCTCGTGGCAGGCGGCCGGCTCAAGCACATGACCCTCGCCATGAACGACGTCCTGCGGACGCACTTCTCCGACGTGCGCGCAGGCCTCGCCGTGCAGAAGTCCCGGCTGCTCGCCGCCACAGGATCCCTCCCCGTGCCGGAGGTGCCGCCGTTCCCCGTCTGCGTGAGGCACGACGACGCCGGCCTCACCCTGTGCGCCCACGGCGGCGCCTTCGCTGGACCCCGCCTCGACATCGGGACGCGGTACCTCCTCGGCTTCCTCGACCGCGTCCCGGACGGGGACGCGGTGGACCTCGGCTGCGGCACCGGTGCCCTCGCGGTCGCCTACGCGCTGCGGCACCCGTCGGCCCGGGTCGTGGCGACCGACCGCTCGGCCGCGGCCGTGCGGTCTGCCCGGGCCACGGTCGAGGCCAACGGACTCGCTGGCCGCGTCACCGTGGAGCACGACGACGCTGCCGCGTCACTGCCCGAGGCCGCGGCCGACGTCGTGCTCCTCAACCCGCCCTTCCACCTCGGCGCGACCGTGCACGCGGGGGCCGGGCTCAAGCTCATCGGCGCGGCGGGACGCGTGCTGAGGCCCGGGGGAGAGCTGTGGTGCGTCGCGAACAGCCACCTCGACTACCGCTCGGCGCTGCGGCGCGCCGTCGGGCCCACCGAGGTCTTGGGCCGCGATCGGAAGTTCACGGTGACGCGGTCCGTGCGCAGGGTGACGAAGGGCAAAGCGGCCTCCGCCTAGCACGCCCGCCTAGGCGAAGTCCTCGAGGAGGGCCGCGAGGGTGTCCTCGCCGTTGCGCTCGAACGCGGGGTCGTTGCCCTCGGTGGCCACCGACAGCAGGCCGAAGTGAAGGGCCCACCCGGCCGCACGCTGCCAGCAGCCGCCGTCGTAGGCCGGGCCGTCATCTCCGTGCGGGCCGCGACCCGGCGGGCTGCCCAGAAGCGAGCGGAAGCGGGCGCGGTCGGCGGGTCCGAACAGCTGCCACGTGCAGGCCAGGTCAACGGCCGGATCGCCCGCGCAGAGGTCACCGAAGTCGACGACGGCCGCGAGACTCCCGTCCGGGGCGAACAGCAGGTTCCCGGGGTGCAGGTCGCCGTGCACCCAGCGTCTGGGCCGGTCCAGGGGCGCGGTGACGCGCAGCCGGTCCCAGAGGGCTCGGAGCGCTGCCGCATCGGGTCGTCCGGCCACCCTCGCGAGGCGCTCGCGGATCGGGGCGTCGATGGAGTCCAGGCCGCCGTCCCGGAACGGGTTGGCCGGCGCATCAGCGGGGGCCTCGGCGTGCAGCGCCGTCAGGAAGGCCGCGAGCTGGGGCACCGCGGCCGCACGGTCGGATGACGCGACCTCGAGCCCGGACGTCCCCTCTGTCCATCGGCACACGCTCCAGTCCCAGGGGTAGCCCCTCCCCGGACGGCCGCGGCGGACCGGCTCCGGCAGCCCGATGTCCACCCCTGCTGCGGCGAGGCGCCGCGCGAGGCCGGGCACGATGTCGAGCTCCTTGAGCAGCAGTGGCGCGGCGAGCGCACGGCGGGGGAGACGCACGCACAGCTCGTCTCCGAGCTGGAAGATGACGTTGTCCCACCCCTCGGCGGCCGCTCGGAGCGCCAGCCCCGCGAGGTCCGGGTGCTGGTCGCCCAGGAGCGCGGCCACGAGCTCCGCCGTGATGGGGACCTCGGCGGGCGGGGCGGCCACTGCCGCTGGCAGACGTGGAAGGTGGGACATGGGTCACGGCCTCGTGCCTTCGGTGCGAGAATTGTTCTAGACGGTAACGTACTTCGAAGTAGTACTTTCCGTGACCTGAGAGGACCCAGTGACGGAGACCCGGCAGTCCGCCGCCCGCCGAGGCACCAATCTGCCCAGAATGGGCGACTTCAACCTCACCGTGATCCTCGACGCGATCCGCCGCTCCGAGTCCGGCCTCAGCCGCGTCGAGCTGGCCCAGATCGTCGGGCTGTCGCCCCAGACCATCTCGAACATCTCCCGCCGCCTCCTCGACCAGAAGCTCATCGTCGAGGCGGGCAAAGAGGGCTCCGGGCCGGGCAAGCCCCGCACGATCCTGCGGCTCAATCCGAAGGGCATGTACGCAGTCGGCGTCCACCTCGACCCGAGCATCGTCACGGTCGTGCTCCTGGACCTCGTCGGCGCGATCGTTGCCAAGGACATGTTCGTCACGCCGCGCAGCCACGAGCCCGAGGAGGTCGTGGCCGCCATTGCCGAATGCGTCGAGCGGCTGCTGGCGGACTCCGGGGTGCCGCGGAAGCTCGTGGCGGGCATCGGTGTTGCCGCCCCAGGGCCGATCGACCTCGAGCGCGGGGCCGTCGTCGGGCCCCCGCTGCTGCGCGGATGGGTGGACGTGCCGCTCCAGGCCATGGTGCAGGAGGCCACCGGCCTCGAGACGACGATGGACAAGGACGTCACCGGTGCCGCCGTCGCTGAGATCTGGGCCGGCACCCCGGGAGGGACGGACTCGTTCGCGTTCTTCTACCTCGGCACCGGCCTCGGCGCCGGGCTCGTGCTCAACGGCGAGGTGTACCGGGGAAGCTCGGGCAACGCCGGCGAGATCGGGCACATCATCGTCGATCCGGACGGTCCCGACTGCTTCGACGGCTGTGGCATGCGCGGGACGATCGCCACGGTCCTCGAGCCTGTGCGGATCGTGGGCAGTGCCATCGAGGCAGGCGTACTGCCGCCGTTCGGGGATGACCCGACCGCTGCGGACTTCCAGGAGGCGTTCGCACGGCTCAACCGGCTTGTGGGCGAGGGGGACGAGCGCGCCGTCGAGATCCTCAGGGCCGCCGCGCAGAACATGGCGTGGGCCGCCGCCGTCGTCGGCAACATGCTCGACGTGGGGCGGATGGTGTTCGGGGGGCCGTTCTGGGGGCCGGTGGCCGAGTTCTGCCTCGCCGTCATGCCGGACATGGTCAACGATCTCCTCGCGACCCGGGGAATCCACCGGGTCGAGCTCGTGGGAACGGGGTTCGGGGACGATGTCGGAGCCGTCGGGGCCGCGTGCCTCGTGCTCGAGCGGGCCCTCGCCCCCCGGGCCGAGCGGCTCCTGCTCGGCGGCTAGCGTGGAGCGTCCGGGGGCACCGAGGGCGGGCGCAGCCCCGCTGCATCCGGCGTCACCCCGTGTCACATCCGCTTCACCCCGCGACACATTCGCCACAGGGCTTGAACCGCCCCACCGGGGATTCATAGGCTCGTAGGCAAGTTGCTTCCGCAACGTGTCAGCGATCCCCGGCTCGGGGATGTGGGTGCCCCCGTGAGGGCCTGACATTTGCCGCGGGGAACTGCCTGTCTCAGCGCTCCGTCCGCGGCGGCGCCGTGGGCATCTTTCCCTGCGATCCCTGATACTCCCTCCACCGCCCGTCCGCCTGCGCGGCCGGGCCGCAGACTGGACCCCAAGGACGCAAATGTCACCACCAGCCCTTCTTGACGCCCCCAGTTCGAGGGCGACCACCCCGATCGCCCTCTCCTACGAGCTCTTCCCGCCGCGGAGCGAGGCCGCGTCGCAGACGCTCTGGACGACCATCCGCGAGCTCGAGGCCACTGACCCGGACTACGTCTCCGTCACGTACGGGGCGAGCGGGTCGAACCACGACACCGCGCTGGACCTCGTCGAACGCCTCCAGCTGGAGACGACGCTGCGGCCCCTCGCGCACCTGACGTGCGTCGGCGGGACGCCGGGAGAGCTCACCGCCGTCGTGGACGAGCTCCTCGACCGCGGCGTGCGGGGCATCCTCGCCCTCCGAGGAGACGCCCCCCGCCATGGTTCGCTCCCGCAGGACGCCCTCCAGCACGCGCAGGACCTCGTAGCGCTCATCCGGCGTGCCGAGGGCCGCAGGTCCGCCCAGTTCGCGGCGGGAAAGGTCGCGATCGGGGTGGCCGCGTATCCCACCAAGCACCCGGAGTCACCGAGCGAGGGGCATGACGTTGAGGTCCTCCTCGCGAAGCAGCGCGCCGGGGCCGACTTCGCGATCACCCAGGTGTTCTTCCATGCGGACCAGTACAGCTCGCTGGTCCGGCGCGCCCGTCGGGCCGGCGTGACCATCCCCATCATCCCGGGCATCATGCCGTTCACGAGCCTGCGCCGCGTCGAGAAGCTCTCCGCACTCTCGGGCGTGGCCGCGGACCCGGCCCTCGTGGACTGCCTCCGCGCAGCCGGAGACGACGCGCCGGCCGTGCGCGCCATCGGGGTGGACGCGAGCGTGCGCCTCGCCGAGGCGGCGCTCGAATCCGGGGCCCCCGGCCTCCACCTGTACACGTTCAACGAGCATGCCGCCTCCCTCGAGGTCCTCGGCCGGCTCGACCTCCCGCGGCCCAGCCGGCCGCTCCTCGCGGCACGCCACCGCGCCGCCGTCTGATCCCCACTGATCTCCACGCCTACTTCAAGGACTTCCACCATGACCGCACAGCACACCCCTGCCCAGATCGTCCCGTTCCCCTCCGCCACGGTGCTCGGCTACCCGCGCATCGGCCGCCGCCGCGAGCTCAAGAAGGCCGTCGAGGCCTATTGGTCCGGCAAGACCAGCCAGGCCGAGCTGACCGCCGCGGCCGAGTCGATCCAGCTGGCTACGGCCGGCCGGCTCGCCGAGCTCGGGCTCACCGCCCCCTCCGCCGTCCCGGGCACGTTCTCGTTCTACGACCAGGTCCTCGACACCCTCGTGGCACTGGGCGGCGTCCCCGCGCGCTTCGGGAACCTGCACGACGCCGACGGCCGGCTCGGCCTCGACGCGTACTTCACGCTCGCCCGCGGCAACGCCGAGCAGCAGCCGCTCGAGATGACCAAGTGGTTCGACACGAACTACCACTACCTCGTGCCCGAGATCGGCCCGGAGACCGAGTTCTCGCTCTCGTCCGACCGTGTGGTCGAGGAGTTCGCGCTCGCCAAGGCCAACGGCAGCGTCACCCGCCCGTACCTCGTCGGTCCTGTGACGCTCCTGCTCCTCTCCAAGGCGTCCGACGGCGCCCCGGCGGGGTTCGCGCCGCTGTCCCGCCTCGACGATGTCCTCCCCGTCTATGTGGAGCTGCTCGCGAAGCTCGCCGCCGCCGGCGCCGAGTGGGTCCAGCTCGACGAGCCCGCCCTCGTGGCTGATCTTGACGGCGCCGGCCCCGCCGAGGTGCGTGCCGCCGTCGAGCGTGCCTACGCCGTGCTGACCGCCGCCACCGAGGGTGAGGGCCGCCCGGCAATCCTCCTGTCCGCACCGTACGGCGGGCTCGGCGAGCTGACCTCCGCCGTCTCCGCGACCGGCGTCGAGGCCGTTGCGCTGGACCTGTTCAAGGGCGCGCTGCCGTCCGATGCCGAGCTTGCCGGCTTCGCGGGCAAGACCCTCGTGGCCGGCGTCGTGGACGGCCACAACATCTGGCGCAACGACCTCGCGTCCTCCGCCCAGAAGCTTGACGCGCTCCGCGCCGCCGGGGCAGAGCACGGCTTCGCCGTCGCCGTCGCGACCTCCACCTCGACGTTCCACGTCCCCCACGACGTCGACGAGGAGCAGCAGCTCGACGCCGGCCTGCGCAGCTGGCTCGCATTCGCCGACCAGAAGGTGCGCGAGGTGGCGACCCTCGCCGCCTACCTGGCCGACCCCGCATCGGCCCGCGAGGCGATCGAGGAGGCCACCCGTGTCATCGCCTCCCGCGCCCAGGCCCCCGGCGTCCGCCGCCCCGAGGTGCGCCAGCGCACGGGTGCCCTCACCGAGGCCGACTTCTCCCGCTCGGAGTACGCGGTCCGCGCCGCGGCGCAGGAGGCGGTCCTCGACCTGCCGGCGCTGCCCACGACGACGATCGGCTCCTTCCCGCAGACCGCCGAGGTCCGCGGGGCGCGCGCCCGCCTGAACAAGGGCGCGATCGACGCGGCCGAGTATGAGAAGCTCATGAAGGACGAGATCAAGCGCGTCGTTGAGCTTCAGGAGGAGCTCGGCTTCGATGTGCTCGTCCATGGCGAGCCCGAGCGCAACGACATGGTCCAGTACTTCGCCGAGAACCTCGACGGCTTCGACGTCACGGTCCACGGCTGGGTCCAGTCCTACGGCTCCCGCTGCACGCGCCCGTCGATCCTCTGGGGCGACGTGTCCCGCCAGGCCGGTCCGTCGATCCTGTGGGGCGACGCCTCCAGCGCGGCGTCGATCACGGTCCCGTGGACCGAGTACGCCCAGTCCCTGACCGAGAAGCCGGTCAAGGGCATGCTCACGGGGCCGGTGACCATCCTCGCGTGGTCCTTCGTCCGCGATGACCAGCCCCTCGCCGAGACCGCGAACCAGGTGGCGCTCGCGCTGCGCGACGAGATCGCGGACCTCGAGGCGGCCGGCATCAAGGTCATCCAGGTCGACGAGCCGGCCCTCCGCGAGCTGCTCCCGCTGCGCCGCGCCGACCAGCCGGCCTACCTCGACTGGTCCGTCAAGTCGTTCCGCCTCGCGACCGCGGGTGCCGCGGATCCCACCCAGATCCACACGCACCTGTGCTACTCCGAGTTCGGGGCCATCATCGACGCGATCGACGGCCTCGACGCCGACGTGACCTCGATCGAGGCCGCCCGCTCGCGTATGGAGGTCGTCAACGACCTCGAGGCCCACGGGTTCGGCCGCGGCGTCGGACCGGGCGTGTACGACATCCACTCCCCGCGGGTACCCGGCCAAGAGGAGATCGAGGAGTTGCTCGCGACCGCGGTCGCGCACGTTCCCGCCCGCCAGCTCTGGGTGAACCCGGACTGCGGGCTCAAGACCCGCGGCTACGAGGAGACGGAGGCCTCGCTGCGCCACCTCGTCGAGGCGACCAAGGCCGCGCGCGCCGCGCTCGTGACCGCCTGACGGCCCTGACGTCCGCGCCCGCGCGAGACTGAGACGACGACGACGCCGGCCCCCGAGTTTCCTCGGGGGCCGGCGTCGTCGTCTCAGGGCTGGTGCTGGGCAGCGGGATCAGTCCCAGAGGACCTCGTCGTCGACCATGCCGTCCGAATCGGCGGCGGCGACGAGGACCTCGTCCGTGAAGCCCTGGCCGAGGGTGAAGTCCAGTACAAAGTAGCGTTCTGGTTGCCCGGGGAAGATCCCGACGTGCGCGAGCCTGAGCGCGCGGAGGAAGACGTCCTTGCTGATGTCCTCGGGACGCTCGACCCCGAACACGGATGTGACGTCGCCATCGCGGAGGTTCTGGCAGTGGAAGCGGCGGTACTGGTCGGCGGCGCTGTCCTCGTCGTCGAGCTCCTGGCCGATGAGCTCCCGCACGGACTCGACGAGTTCGGGAAGGAAGCGCAGCCTGTAGTCGACCTTGTGCAGCGACGCCTCGTCGAGCCGGTCCTGGTCGGTGATGTTCAAGTCCAGCTCCACCGGGGAGCCCCCGAGCGTGAACGAGCCGGCCACGGCTCGGCTTCCCGCCGGCGCGAGGGCTATCTCGCCGAAGTGCTGGCTGATTGCCGTCTCCATGACAGAACGATAGCCCGCCCCCGCGTGGCAGGCCAGCACCTCATCGCCGCCTCAGACCAGCCGGGCAAGGAGGGACACGGCGTCGTGCGGCGCGCGGCCGTCGGCGTCGTTGTCGAAGTAGACGTAGGAGTCGTGGCCGGACGAGAGCCATTCCGCGACGCGGCCGGCCCAGCGGTCCAAGGAGGCCTCTGAGTACCCGCCTCGGTACAGCTCCGTCTCGCCGTGGAGGCGTACGTAGCGGAAGCCCGCCGTGTCCGCGTCCACGGCGGGCCACGCGCCGGCGCTGTCCGAGAGGACCATGGAGATCCCGTGCCGCTCGAAGAGCGCTCGGGCGTCGGGCGAGTCGAAGCTCTCGTGGCGGGGCTCGACGGCGTGCAGCAGCGGCCTGTCGACGGCCGCCACCGTGAGCGCCCGGTCCTCGGGCACGTGGGCGTCGTGCCGTGCGGCGAGCTCGGCAGCAGCAGCCGTGGACCGCGGGAGGAGGTCGAAGAACTCCGCCAGCCGGCCGGCGTCGTACGCCATCCGTCCGGGCAGCTGCCACAGGAGCGGCCCGAGCGCGTCCTCGAGCGCGAGGACGCCGGAGGCGAAGAAGTTCGCGAGCGCGGTCTCGACACCACGCAGCTGCAAGAGGTGGGTGATGAACCGCCCGCCCTTCACCGCGAAGACGAACCCCTCGGGGACGGCCTCCCGCCAGGAGCGGTACGAGGACGGGCGCTGGAGCGAGTAGAACGAGCCGTTGACCTCGGCGGAGGTGACGCGTTCGGCGAGGTAGGCGAGCTCGTCGGCCTGGCGGAGGCCTCGCGGGTAGAAGTCGCCGCGCCAGTTCCGGTAGCGCCAGCCGGACACGCCGATGTGCGCATGGGCCATGCAGGCAAGGCTACCGCGCGCCGGCCCCCGGACCCCGGGAGGGAAGGGAGCCGAGGGCGTCGGCCATGAGATCGAGGAACAGCGTCGTGGACGATTCCGCGGCGCCGCGCGGGCGGAGGGCGAAGATGTTCCGCGCGAGCCGGATCTCGGGCACGTCGACCACCACCACGCCGGCGGGCTTCGACTGGAGCGCGAGCCCCGGGACGAGGGCGGCGCCCAGCCCGGCCGAGGCCAGACCGAGGCTCGCGTTGAAGTCGTCGCTGTACGCCACGACCCGGGGCGAGAGGCCGCAGCTGGCGAAGAGCCGGTCGATGACCGTCGCGTCGCCGGTCCCCGGATGGTGCACAATCCACGGCATGCCGCCGAGTTGGTCCGCGGAGACCCGTACGCCGTCCGCGATGCCCCACGACTCCGGCAGCACGACGTGGAACGGATCGTCGCCGATCCACTGCCGATCCGCGGTGTGCGGCCACGCCAGCCCGCTCTGGCCGACCTGGTAGACGAGCACGACGTCGAGGTCGCCGCCCGCTGCGAGTCGGCGGACGGTATCGCCGGGCTCGGCGACGGAGACGTGCAGGTCGAGGCCGAGGCGTCGCCACCCCTCCCCGCGGAGCACCCGGGGGAGCACATAGGTGGCCAGGCTCGGGAAGATGCCCAGCCGGAGCTCGCGGCCCGCCGCCTCGGCCGCGCGCGCCGTCGCGGCCCTGAGCGTGTCGATGTCGGTCAGGACCTTGGCCGCGTGGCGCATCATGACGAGCGCCGCCTCGGTCGGCTCGATGCTCCGGGCAGTCCGGTGGAACAGCTCGACGCCGGTCTCGCGCTCGAGCGCGGCCATCTGCTGTGACACGGCCGACGGCGTGTACCCCAGATGGGCGGCGGCGGCGGCGAACGAGCCGAGCCGGACCACCTCGATGAGCGTCTGGAGGTGGACGGGGTTCACCATCGTGGCCTCCTTGGTCTCGCCGGCGCGCTCAAGCCTACGGCACACGTGCCCGTGCGGCGCGCTGCGGTGCCGGCCGCGACACGCCCGTCGCGACACGCCGCGACACGCCGTGAGATGAACGACACGCAAACTCCTTGGGACTGTGCGCAGAGGGGTCCACAGGCTGTGGACAACCGACCCCGAAGGGCGGGAATACGGGGCTGCTGGCGGTGCATTAAATGTGGGGAGTCTGTGGACTCGGCGGCCGCAGAATGACATACTTGTAAGACAACATCTTGGGGTCCACGGCGAGGGCATGCACTACATGTAGTATCGAGGGCACCGAGGTGCTCGAGACCTGAGGGGCGGCCGTCGGGACGGCGGCGGCGAGTGCCTCGGCCGAGGAAGCTTTTGAAGGATGGGGTAAGGAATCATGAACGTTACGGTCTACACGAAGCCGGCGTGCGTGCAGTGCAATGCGACCTACCGTGCCCTCGACAAGAAGGGCATCGCGTACACGAGCGTCGATGTCACGGAGGACCCGGCGGCCCTCCAGAAGATCAAGGACCTGGGCTACCTGCAGGCGCCGGTCGTCGTGACCGATGCAGACCAGTGGTCTGGCTTCCGTCCTGACAAGATCGCCGCGATCGCCCAGGGCGGCGCCGCCGCCGCGTCGGTGGCCTGAGCCGTCCCGCAGGTCCACACGGCCCTCCAACCCATTAGCACTCACCAACTACGAGCCTCACCAACCACGAGGGGGTGCGCTCAGATGGCCTCGCAGATCATTGCCGCGGCGGATGCCGGCGCGACGGGCATGGACTCCGGTCCCCGCCTGACATCCGCGCGGCTGGTCTACTTCTCCTCTGTCTCGGGAAACACCCACCGGTTCGTGGGCAAGCTGGGCTGCGAGGCCGAGAGGATCCCGCTGCATCTGCACGACGCCCCGCTGCGGGCGACAGAGCCGTTCGTGCTGGTCGTTCCGACCTACGGCGGGACGGGTGGCGCCGGATCTGTGCCGAAGCAGGTCATCAGATTCCTCAACGACCCGCAGAACCGGGGCCTCATCCGGGGCGTCATCAGCGCGGGCAACACGAACTTCGGGGACAACTACTGCGCCGCGGGCGACATCATCGCCGTCAAGTGCACGGTGCCCCACCTCTATCGATTCGAACTCATGGGCACCGCTGACGACGTGGCCCGGGTCACCGAAGGATTGGACAAATTTTGGACGCGACTGTCGCAGAACCCGCAGTAGCCGAGACGGCGGAGGGCAAGGCCGTGGACTCGAAGGAGCTGCCCGCGAAGTACAGGGGCCTGGGCTACCACGAGCTCAACGCCATGCTCAACCTGTATGGCGAGGACGGGAAGATCCAGTTCGACGCCGACCGCTACGCGGCGCGCCAGTACTTCCTGGACCATGTCAACACCAACACCGTGTTCTTCCATGATCTGGACGAGAAGCTCGACTACCTCGTCAAGAAGGACTACTACGAGCGGGAGACCCTCGACCAGTACACGATGAACTTCGTCCGTGACCTGTTCGCGCGGGCCTACAAGAAGAAGTTCCGCTTCGAGACGTTCCTCGGCGCGTTCAAGTTCTACACCTCGTACACCCTCAAGACGTTCGACGGGAAGCGCTACCTCGAGCGGTACGAGGATCGCGTGTGCATGGTGGCACTGCACCTCGCGCGCGGGGACGAGAAGCTCGCGACCCAGCTCGTGGACGAGATCATCGCGGGCCGCTTCCAGCCCGCCACGCCGACTTTCCTCAACGCCGGCAAGAAGCAGCGCGGCGAGCTCGTCTCGTGCTTCCTGCTGCGCATCGAGGACAACATGGAGTCGATCGCGCGCGGCATCAACTCCGCGCTCCAGCTTTCGAAGCGCGGCGGCGGGGTCGCCCTCTCCCTGACCAACATCCGCGAGCACGGCGCTCCGATCAAGCAGATCGAGAACCAGTCCTCTGGCGTCATCCCGGTCATGAAGCTCCTCGAGGACTCCTTCTCGTACGCAAACCAGCTCGGCGCGCGCCAGGGCGCGGGCGCTGTGTACCTGCACGCCCACCACCCTGACATCTACCGCTTCCTCGACACGAAGCGTGAGAACGCAGACGAGAAGATCCGCATCAAGACGCTCTCCCTCGGCGTCGTGATCCCGGACATCACGTTCGAGCTCGCGAAGCGGAACGAGGACATGTACCTCTTCTCTCCGTATGACGTGGAGCGGGTCTACGGCAAGCCGTTCTCGGACGTTTCCGTCACGGAGAAGTACTACGAGATGGTCGACGACGCGCGGATCAAGAAGACCAAGATCAACGCCCGCGAGTTCTTCCAGACCCTCGCCGAGATCCAGTTCGAGTCCGGCTACCCGTACATCATGTTCGAGGACACGGTGAACCGGGCCAACCCGATCGCCGGCAAGGTCACGATGAGCAACCTGTGCTCCGAGATCCTTCAGGTCTCCACGCCGAGCGAGTACAACGAGGACCTCACGTACGCGACCGTCGGCAAGGACATCTCCTGCAACCTCGGCTCGATGAACATCGCCAAGACGATGGACTCGGAGGACTTCGCGCTGTCGATCGAGACGGCGATCCGGGCGCTCTCGGCCGTCTCGGACATGAGCTACATCGAGTCCGTGCCGTCCGTCGCGGAGGGCAACTCGAAGTCGCACGCGATCGGCCTTGGCCAGATGAACCTCCACGGGTACCTGGCCCGCGAGCGGGTCCACTACGGCTCCGAAGAGGGCCTGGACTTCACGAACATCTACTTCTACACGGTGCTCTTCCACGCGCTGCGTGCCTCGAACCTCCTCGCGAAGGAGCACGGGCAGGCGTTCGGCGGCTTCGAGAACTCGAAGTACGCCTCGGGCGAGTTCTTCGACAAGTACACCGAGCAGGAGTGGGTGCCTCAGACCGAGAAGGTCAAGGAGCTCTTCGCCAAGGTCCACATCCCCACGCAGGAGGACTGGAGTGCGCTCAAGGCGGACGTCATGGAGCACGGCATCTACAACCAGAACCTCCAGGCGGTCCCGCCCACCGGCTCGATCAGCTACATCAACAACTCGACGTCCTCGATCCACCCGGTCGCGTCCAAGGTCGAGATCCGCAAGGAAGGCAAGATCGGCCGCGTCTACTACCCGGCGCCGTACCTGACGAACGAGAACCTCGACTACTACCAGGACGCCTACGAGATCGGCTACGAGAAGATCATCGACACGTACGCCGCCGCGACCCAGCACGTGGACCAGGGCCTCTCGCTCACGCTGTTCTTCAAGGACACCGCGACCACGCGGGACATCAACAAGGCCCAGATCTACGCGTGGCGCAAGGGCATCAAGACGCTCTACTACATCCGCCTCCGCCAGCTTGCCCTCGAGGGGACTGAGGTGGAGGGCTGCGTCTCGTGCATGTTGTGATTGCTTACTCTCAGTTTAGGTTCGCTCGAAAGGACCAGCGATGACCCCCGAGAAGCTCAAGCTCCTCGACCACGTCCAGGCGATCAACTGGAACCGCATCCAGGATGAGAAGGACGTCGAGGTGTGGAACCGCCTCGTGAACAACTTCTGGCTGCCCGAGAAGGTGCCGCTGTCCAACGACGTGCAGTCGTGGGCAACGCTGACGCCCGAGGAGCAGCAGCTCACGATGCGCGTCTTCACGGGCCTGACGCTCCTGGACACGATCCAGGGCACCGTCGGCGCTGTGAGCCTCATCCCGGATGCGATCACGCCGCACGAGGAGGCCGTCTACACGAACATCGCGTTCATGGAGTCGGTCCACGCCAAGAGCTACTCGTCGATCTTCTCGACCCTGTGCTCGACCAAGGAGATCGACGACGCGTTCCGATGGAGCCTCGAGAACGAGAACCTCCAGCGCAAGGCGCACATCGTCATGGACTACTACCGGGGCGACGAGCCGCTCAAGCGCAAGGTCGCCTCGACCCTGCTCGAGAGCTTCCTCTTCTACTCGGGCTTCTACCTCCCGATGTACTGGTCCTCGCGGGCCAAGCTCACGAACACGGCCGACCTCATCCGCCTCATCATCCGCGACGAGGCCGTGCACGGGTACTACATCGGCTACAAGTTCCAGAAGGGCCTCGAGCAGGTCTCCGAGGAGAAGCGCCAGGAGATCAAGGACTACACGTTCGAGCTCCTGTTCGAACTGTATGAGAACGAGGTGCAGTACACGCACGACCTGTACGACCCGGTGGGCCTGTCCGAGGACGTGAAGAAATTCCTCCACTACAACGCGAACAAGGCGCTCATGAACCTCGGCTACGAGGCGATGTTCCCGAGTTCCGTCACGGACGTGAACCCGGCGATCCTCTCGGCCCTGAGCCCGAACGCGGACGAGAACCACGACTTCTTCTCCGGGTCCGGCTCGAGCTACGTGATCGGCAAGGCGGTCAACACCGAAGACGAGGACTGGGACTTCTGAGGCCTTGACCCCCTGATCCGGCCGACGGACGATGCCAGAATGCGGAAGTTCTCACTGGACGCCTTGGCGCGCGAGCATCTGGATCAGGCTGCGAACGGATCGTCGGGCCGCAGCGCCAGCACTGTCTACGGAGGGCACGAACAGTCCCTCCGCCAGACGCTCGTGGCACTGCGGGCCGGCACGTCCCTCGCTGAGCATGACAGTCCCGGCGAAGCCACGGTGATCGTGCTGCGGGGGAGGATCACGCTAGTCTCCGACGGCGAGACCTGGGATGGGCGCACCGGCGATCTCCTCGTCGTCCCACCCGCCCGGCACAGCATCGAGGCGCATGAGGACAGCGTCATCCTGCTCACCGTGGCGAAGTAGCCTCGAACGCACGACGGCGGTCTCCGCGCCCAGCGCGAGGGGGCCGCCGTCGTCGTGCGTCGGACCACTCACCGCGGATCGAATGCAGGGTGCCGCTGCTCCGGGCCTTCCCGTGATGTGGGGGAGTCCGCTCGGCGCTTTTTGGTGTGAACAAGAGGGACGGTGCGGAGCTTCCCTGCTGCAACGGGCCCCAGAGCCTCGGGTGGGGCTGGGCACTAAACGGGCGATCTGGGCGTCGTCCGCCGCGCTGCTGTTCGGACCAGCTTCACAGGGCAGCAGACGCATCTCGCGCGTGCGGTCGCTGCTCGGTGTGGGTGGGAGTCGGCGTCGTCCTAGGCGCGGTGGTTCCCTCGCATGTGGCATCGGCCCAGCGCTCGAGGTGGGGTTCCTGCGCGGGGCTCTATTTCGTTCCTCCGTGCTCGCGGGGACACCCGAAACGCCTTCTCCTTTCCTACTAACGCAGAAAATAGAAAATGTCGGTGTCGCCGTGAAACTGGGCCATCTCCGCCCGTTGCGTTGTTCGGGGAACATTCAAAGCCGCCCGTTCGCACGGTGAATTGAGCCCTACGGTGGCCCTGGCCGAGCAGCTCGCGGACATGTCTGCCGCCGTCGAGGAGGAGATGGCCGCCGGAGCATCAGGACTGGTCACGGCGTGAGGACTTGCTGCCGCGGACCGCGGCAGCGTGCGCGGCGCGCGGTGCGAGGAGGCTGAGTTGAGCGTGCGGGCCAACCGCGTGGCGGGGCGACATCGTCACGCCCTCGCCGCCGGTCTGGCAGGACCTGCGCGCGATCGAGCGGGCTACCTTCCAGGTCCAGGACGTCACGGACGTCCTGGCAAGCGTGATCTGGGAGGAGCATGCCGGACCACCGTGCCAGCCGAGCTCACGCACCGAGCTCGCCACGGCGGCTCGCGGCCACAGCCGAGGGGTGGCTGCGGAGCGTGGCGCGACCTGGAGGTGCTGGACCCGGCACTCGACCGGGCGCAGGAGTCGATCGACATCCTCAGCGGGTTCCTGTCCTACCATCAGCGTGGCCGCCCGCGACGCTCTCCGGTGAGCGCCACGGCCGCCATCGCACGTGTCACTGTCCCGGATCCTGCGGATCATTCCGCGGCCGGTACGGCGCGTCGGACCACTGAGGAGCCGGTCAGGCGGTCTTCCGCGCGGGAACTCGGACCTGCCCTCCGGCGCGTGCATCGGTGTGGCGATGGTCCCGCCGGTCATGGCCAGCTACGGCGACGACCACCGAGGACGCCGCGACGGCCAGCACGGCGAGGACATACCGCGGCCGACGCCGGCACGATGGCCAGGCGCGTGCAGCCCACCGCTGTTGGGGGTGCTTGCGTAGATGCTGTCGCGATCGCGCCGAACACGGCCACGCGAGTTAGGGCGCTGCACGCCGATCGAGGCGGGGCGGAACAGAGTTCGTGGCCCGTCACGACGCCCCGCCGTCGTTCCATTCGACGCTAGCGACTGTGCCGCGAGATGAGCGTCGGCGGGAGAGGCGGTGATGGCGCCATGCCGAGGCCCGATCACACGGAAGGCAGCTGCCCGCGACCCAGGCAACCGTTGGCGTGTGGGCCGTGGCGGCGAGGACCGCGGTGCCCGCCACGGCGATCAGGATGCCGATCAGGGCCGTGGCGCGGAAGCCGATCCGCAGGTACAGGCGTCCGGGACTGCGATGCGCTGATGGGCCATCCGATCGTGAGCGCCGCGAGCGCGAGGCCCGCGAGGATCGGGGAGACGGAGACCGAACCCTCGAGGAACGTCGGGACATAGGAGGTGAGGCCGAGGATCATGGCGCCCACGCCGAACGAGACGAGGGTGGTGGTCAGGAGAAGCCGCCGTGAGACCACCCACAGCGGGAGGACGGGCTCGGCGGCCCGCCGCTCGACGAGCAGGAAGGCGGCAAACAGGGCGGCGCCGAGCCCGAACGCACCCACGCTCGGCAGCGAGTCCCACGCCCAGGCCTGCCCTCCCTCGAGCGCACCGAGAATCAGCAGCGTCATGGAGGCGGTCAGGAGAGCGGACCCGACGAAGTCGATCCGATGGCGGGACCTCTCCACGGTCTCATGGAAGGTACGCATGAGCATCCAGGCGGCAAGGAGGCAGAGGGGGATGTTCACGAGGAAGATCCCGCGCCAGATCCCCAGCTGCGCGAAGATGCCGCCCAGCGTGGGGCCGACCACCGAAGAGATGGCCCACACGCTGGCCAGGTACCCCTGCACCAGGGCGCGCTCGGCCACGGTGTAGATGTCCCCGGCGATGGTCACGGCCATGGGCTGGACTGCGCCGGCACCAAGCCCTTGGACCACCCTGAAAGCGATGAGCGCCCCCATCGACCCGGCCACTCCGCACAGGATGGAGCCGAGCAGGAACAGCCCGATGCCGGTCAGGACGAGGGGCTTGCGGCCCACGGTGTCCGCGAGCTTCGCGTACACGGGGACGGAGACCGCCTGGGCGAGCATGTAGGCGGAGAAGAGCCAGGGGAATGAGGAGAAGCCGCCGACGTCGTGCACAATCGACGGCACGGCGGTCGCGACGATCGTCGAATCGATGGCCACGAGGCCTGTGGTGAGCATGAGCGCGATGAGGACGGGCCCCCGCTCGGACCGGAAGCCGACGTCCGCACGCGTGATGGTCATGTGAGGGGAACCTCACAGGGACGCCAATTAGTCCCGCGCACCGGTGGACTAGGCTGTTCTATTAGGCGACGAGACTGTTGCCTAATCTTCGCCACCCGTCGTCAGGGCGGTGCCGTCATCGTCGCAGGGGGTGCGCGTGGACCAGATCCTCTCGCTGCCGTTCGGGGCCGCATGGGCGCTGCTGTTCGTCATCGTCCTGATCCGGACGAGTGCGACGTACTGGGCCGGCAGGGGCATCGCGGCAGGCGCCGCACGCAGCCGGGGCCTTGCCGAGCGGCTCGAGCGTCCGGGCCCTGCCGCCCGCATCGCCCGCGCGCAGCGGATCCTCGACCGCTGGGGCCCGTTCGCGATCGTCCTGACGTACCTCACGATCGGCCTCCAGACGGCCGTCAACCTCGCCGCCGGGCTGGGAGGGATGCATGTGCGCAGACACCTCCCGGCTGCCGCCGTCGGCTCGGTGATCTGGGCGTTCGTCTACGCGACGGTGGGCCTCGCGGCCTTCGACCTGTGGTTCGAGCACCTGGCCGGGTCGCTGTGGATGTGGATGGTCATCGCCGCGGTGGCGATGATCGTCGTCGTGCGCGTCCTGATCGTGGCCCGCCTCAGGGGCAGTTCAGCACGGGGGACGCGGGGCCTGGCCCCCGCGCCGGATAGTCTTGATGAGGCCTCCCAGCGTGGGGAGGGCCAGGAGAGGAGCGGGACGTGACGCAGCAGGCCGGGGCGAATACCGAGTGGGCGCAGGAGCTGCCCGAGCTGGCAGTCGGGGACTTCTACTACGAGGACCTCGGTGGCGGGCGCTACCGCTCCACGATCCACGCGCAGGGCGCGTGGAATGCCCACGAGCAGCACATGGCGCCCGCGTCCGGGATCCTCGCGCACGCGCTGGCCCAGCACGATCCGCGCGCTGACATGCGCATCGCGCGGATCGGCTACGAGATCCTCGGCCTCATCCACGCGGGCGAGTTCGAGGTGACCACCCGGACCGTGCGCCCCGGCCGGACCATCGAGCTCATCGAGGCCGAGCTCACCGCGCACGGACGCGTCGCGATCCGGGCCCTCGCGTGGCGACTCGTCACCACGGACAGCTCGGCCGTGGCTGCGGTCGAGGACGCCCCGATCCCTGCCCGTGAGGACTGCGAGCGCTGGGACGGCTCGACCGAGTGGCCGGGCGGGTTCATCCGCTCGCTCGAGATGTACCAGGCCCCTCACCACCGCTCCGGCAACGGCACGGTGTGGATCCGCACCCCGCACCCGCTCGTGGGTGGGACGGCGAGCCCCGACTGGGTGCGGCTCACCGGCCTCGTGGACACGGCCAACGGCATCGCGACGCGGGTGCCCCCGGGACCCGGCAGCTGGGCGTTCCCGAACGTGGACCTGCAGATCCACATGTACCGCGAGCCGCGCGGCGAGTGGCTCGGGATCGACAACGCCGTCTCGTTCGGCGCCGACGGCATCGGCCTGACCTCGTCCGTGCTGCACGACTCCGAGGGCCCGTTCGGCCACGCGGAGCAGATCCTCACCCTCCGCAGGAGCTGAGCCGTGGCCGAGTGGAACTCTGGCCCAGAGGGCCAGGGAACGGTGCCGCTCGCCGTCGTGCGCGGCAGCGGGCTCGCGCCGGGGGAAGGGCCCGGAGCCGCCGCGGAGCTGGCCCGCGCCGCCGGGCTGCTCGACGAGGTCAAGCGCGGCATCCGCGGCGCCACCCTGCGCCTGTACAGACCGCACCCGACCATGGCCTTCGGCCAGCGGGACACCCGCCTCGAGGGTTTCGATGCCGCCCGCGCCGCCTCTCTCACACACGGGTTCGAGCCCGTAGTGCGCAAGGCCGGCGGCCGCGCGGCCGCCTACCACGGGGGCACCCTCATCGTGGACCATATCGAGCCCGCGCGCGAGGCCATGGTGGGCCACCGCCACGCTTCGAGGTCTTCGGCGAGCTCTACGCCGGCGTGCTGCGGAGCGTCGGCGTCGACGCGCGAGTCGGCGAGATCCCCGGCGAGTACTGCCCCGGTGAGTTCAGCGTCCACGGCGTCCCGCGCACGACGGCGGGAGGCCGGGTCAAGCTTGTCGGCACGGCCCAGCGGGTGGTCGCCGGGGCGTGGCTGTTCTCCTCGGTGTTCGTCGTGAGCGACGCGGCGCCGGTGCGGGCTGTCCTCACCGACGTGTACGGCGCGCTCGGCCTGCCGTTCGATCCGGCCACCGCTGGTGCGGCGGACGACCTTGTGCCCGGCCTCACTGTCGGCGCGGTCGAGGATGCCCTCCTCGCGATGTACGCCGAGCGGGGCGCGCTCGCTTAAGGCCGTCGTTGCCCTTCCTCCCGGGCGGTGCTAGACCGGAGGGAACGGGCCCGCCCGGGGCCCGGGGAGGTCAGCTCGACATGGCACGCAAGCCCCTTGAGGAGGACGCCACCGATGCGAACCTGCGCGTCGAGCGGCCCGAGCGCAGCGCGGCGGGCATCCCGAGCCTGATCGCGAGCATCCCGCCGGCGCTGGGCCGCATGGGGACCGCGCGCTCGGTCACCGCCCTGCTGAACATGAACCAGAAGGATGGGTTCGACTGCATGAGCTGTGCGTGGCCGGACCCGCCGGAGCGCAAGGTTGCGGAGTTCTGCGAGAACGGCGCGAAGGCGGTCACCTGGGAGGCGGACCGGCTCACGGTTCCCTCGGCATTCTGGGCCGAGCACTCAGTGACCGAGCTCAGGGAGCGCACCGAGTACTGGCTCGGACAACAGGGGCGCCTCGTGGAGCCCGTGTACAAGCCAGCGGACAGCGACCGCTACCACCCCGTGTCCTGGGATGATGCCTTCGGGATCATCGCCCGGGAGCTCAAGGCGCTCGACTCCCCGGACCAGGCCACCTTCTACACCTCCGGGCGCACGAGCAACGAGGCAGCCTTCGCATACCAGCTGTTCGTGCGGGCGTTCGGCACCAACAATCTCCCGGACTGCTCGAACATGTGCCACGAGTCCACCGGGGCGGCGATGGGGGAGACCATCGGAGTAGGCAAGAGCGCCATCTCCTACGAGGATTTCGCCAAGTCGGACCTCATCATCATCATGGGTCAGAACCCCGGCACCTGCCACCCGCGCATGCTCACCGCGCTCGAGGAGGCCAAGCTCGCCGGGGCGCAGATCGTCGCCGTCAACCCGCTGCCCGAGGCCGGGCTCATCAACTTCAAGAACCCACAGCGCCCCCGCGGGCTCATCGGGCACGGTACCGACTTGGCAGACCAGTTCCTCCAGATCCGCCTCGCCGGGGACATGGCGCTCATGCAGGCTGTCTCCAAGCGGGTCCTCGACGCCGAGGCCGCCGCACCCGGCACCGTGCTGGACCACGATTTCCTGCGCGAACACTGCCAGGGCCTCGACGAGTTCCGGGCCCACCTCGCCACGCTCGATCCGGACGAGGTCCGCGCAGCCACCGGCCTCCACGACGAGGAGATCGACGAGCTCGCCGCACGGTACCTGGCCGCGGACAAGGTGATCATCACGTGGGCCATGGGCCTGACCCAGCACAAGAAGGCCGTGCCGACCATCAAGGAGATCATCAACCTCCTGCTCCTGCGTGGGAACATCGGCAAGCCCGGTGCCGGACCGTCCCCCATCCGGGGCCACTCCAACGTCCAGGGCGACAGGACCATGGGCATCTGGGAGAAGATGCCGGACCCATTCCTCGACGCCCTCCAGAAGGAATTCGGCTTCAGCCCGCCCCGCCCGCACGGACTCGACGCGGTCCAGAGCATCCGTGCGCTCGCGGACGGCCGCGTCAAGGCCTTCATCGCCCTCGGCGGAAATCTCGTCTCCGCCATCTCGGACACCGCGGTGGCCGAGGAGGGGATGACGAGGGCGCGCCTGAGCGTGAGCATCTCGACCAAGCTCAACCGCACGCATGCGTTCGTGGGCGCGGAGGCGCTCATCCTGCCGACGCTGGGCCGCACCGAGGTGGACGCGCAGGAGTCGGGGCCGCAGTTCGTGAGCATCGAGGACACCGTGTGCGCCGTCCGCCCCTCGGCCGGCAAACTCGCGCCCATCTCGCTGAACGCGCTCTCCGAGGTAGCAATCGTCTCCCGCCTCGCCCGCGCCGTCCTCGGCGAGGACCACCCGGTCGACTGGGCAGGATTCGAACGGGACTATGACGTGATCCGCGAGCACATCTCCCGCGTGTGCCCCGGTTGCGAGGACTACAACACCCGAATCCGCCGTCCCGGCGGGTTCGTCCTGGCGCACCCGCCACGGGACGAGCGGCGGTTCCCGACCGCCACCGGCAAGGCCACGATCACGGTCAACGAGCTCGAGACTGTGCAGGTGCCCGAGGGGCGCCTGCTCCTGCAGACGGTCCGATCCCACGACCAGTTCAACACCACGATGTACGGGCTCAACGACCGCTACCGCGGCATCCACCGTGGACGGCACGTCCTGTTCGTGAACCCGGACGACCTCGACTCGCTCGGACTCGCCGACGGCGAGCACGTCGACGTCCACTCCGAGGCCGACGACGGCGTGGACCGCTGCCTGCCGGGGCTGCGGATCGTCTCGTACCCGACTGCAAAGGGGTGCGTCGCGGCGTACTTCCCCGAGGCGAACGTCCTCGTCCCGCTCGGCGCGACGGCCGAGGTGAGCAACACGCCGGTGTCCAAGTCCGTCGTCGTGCGCCTGGAGAAGGCAGCGGCGCCGGTCTGACCTATGGCTCAGTGGCCGCGGTTGATCCATTCCTGCAGGTGGGGGGCCTCGGTGCCGATGGTGGTGGGGTCGCCGTGGCCGGTGTTGACCACGGTTTCCGGGGGGAGGGTGAGGAGGCGGGTGCGGGAAGTCTGGAGTAGGTGCGTCCGGTGGCGCCGGGGCCGCCGGCGAAGAGGGTGTCGCCGGTGAAGACGGTGCCCAGGGCCGGGGCGTGGAAGCACACGGAGCCGGGGGTGTGGCCGGGGGTGTGCAGGGCGGTGAGCTCGGTCCCGGCCACGGAGAAGATCTCCCCGTCGGCGATCTCGGCGTCCGGGGCGGTGCCGGGGTAGACGGCCTCCCAGAGCATCTGGTCGGCCGGGTGCAGGAGCACGGGCGCGCCGACCTTCTCGGCGAACTCGCGGGCGTGGCGGATGTGGTCGTCGTGGCCGTGGGTGAGCAGCACCGCGGTCACGGTGCGGTCCGCGACCGCGCCGGCGGCGGCGCCGGGGTCGTGCGCGGGGTCGATCACGATCGCCTCGGTGCCGTCGCCGATGATCCAGACGTTGTTCTCCACCTCCCATGTGCCCCCGTCGAGGGAGAACGTGCCGGAGGTGAGGATCCGCTCGATGCGGGCGTGCCCTGCCCGGCTCACAGCTCGACCACCGAGCGCAGGACGGCCCCGGAGTGCATCTTGGCGAAGGCGGCCTCGACGTCGTCCAGGCCGATCCGTTCGGTCACGAACGCGTCCAGGGGCAGGCGGCCGAGCTTGAACTGCTCCACGAGCATCGGGAAGTCCCGGGACGGCAGGCAGTCCCCGTACCAGGAGGACTTCAGCGACCCGCCGCGGCCGAACACGTCCAGCAGCGGCAGCTCGAGGGTCATCTGGGGGGTGGGGACGCCGACCAGGACCACGCGGCCGGCCAGGTCCCGGGCGTAGAAGGCCTGCCGGTACGTCTCCGGGCGGCCCACGGCGTCGATCACCACGTCCGCGCCGTGCCCGCCGGTGAGGTCGCGGATCGCCTCGACGGGGTCGGTCTCGCTCGAGACGACCCCGTGCGTGGCGCCCAGGCCCTTGGCGAGCTCGACCTTGGCCGGGTCCAGGTCCACGGCGATGATCGTCGTGGCCCCCGCGAGCTTCGCCCCGGCGATGGCGGCGATGCCCACCCCGCCGCAGCCGATCACGGCCACGGACTCCCCGCGGGCGACCTCGCCGGTGTTGATCGCGGCGCCGATGCCGGCCATGATGCCGCAGCCGAGCAGGCCCACCGCGGCGGGGTCGACGTCCTCGTCGATCCTGGTGCACTGGCCCGCGGCGACGAGGGTCTTCTCCGCGAACGAGCCGATCCCGAGGGCGGGGCTGAGGGGGGTGCCGTCCTCCAGGGTCATCTTCTGGGTCGCGTTGTGGGTCGCGAAGCAGTACTGCGGCTGGCCCTTCTTGCACGCGCGGCACTGCCCGCAGACGGCCCGCCAGTTCAGGATCACCCGGTCCCCGGGCTTGAGGTCGGTCACGTCCGGGCCCACGGCGGAGACCACCGCGGTGGACTCGTGCCCGAGCAGGTACGGGTAGTCATCCCCGATCCCGCCGAGCTTGTAGTGCAGGTCCGTGTGGCACACCCCGCAGGTCAGCACGTCCACGAGCGCCTCACCCGGACCCGGATCCGGGACCAGGATCGTCTCCACCATCGCCGGCGCACCCTTCTCACGCACGACGACCGCCTTCACGCGGTGGACGGTGGCGCCTGCTGCTGGTGCGGTGATCTGGGCTTCGCTGGCCATGAAAAAACCTCCGGTGGCTCCCTTGTGGTGATGTCGCCATCCTAGGGAGTCCACCGGAGGTGGGGAAAACCCGGCGCGACACAGAGGTGCGCGCACTTGGGGGGACTAGACCCCGAGCTTAGCCTTCACCTGCGCCGCGGAGGGGTTCGTCGCGGCGGTGCCGTCGGGGAAGACCACGGTGGGGACCGTCCGGTTGCCCCCATTGAGCTGCTCCACGAGCTCCGCCGTACCCGCGACCTCCTCGATGTTCACCTCGGTGTAGCCGATGCCCTGTGCGTCGAGCTGCTTCTTGAGGCGATTGCAGTACCCGCACCACGTGGTCGAGAACATCGTGATCGTGCCGTCGGCGGGGGTGAAGTTGTCCATGCGTGAGCTCCTCGAGGGTCTGGGGGTCAGTCGGCACAACGGCATCCGGCGCCTGGGTATTCCCACGCTCTACGGCTAGGGCAGGATCCGCAAGGAGATGTCCCAGTTGAAGTTCTCATGTGCGGGGCTGACCTGGAGGGCGAAGATCGGGAGCATGATGGCCTCCAGCTCGCGGGCTCGGCGCAGAGGCCCGACATCGATGGGGCGCATCTGTGCCCGCGCGACGAGGGCGCTGACCTTCTCCTTGGCGGCCTCCGAGTCTCCCGCAATGAAGATGTCAAGATGCTGGCCATCGACCGAGCCCGCCCCCAGCGGGCCAGCGAAGACGGTGTTGAACGCCTTCACCACATCGGCCCTGCCGCCGACCGCCTCGGCGATCTGCTCGGCGCTGGAGGTCCCGGCCGGCGTGAGGAGGCGGTCGAAGGTCGACACATCGACGGTGTTCGTGATGTCCACGATGACCCGACCGTCGATTGCATCGCCGAGCTCTTGGATGGCCTTACGGGCCTCGCCGTAGGGCACGGCCAGGACCACGATGCCGCCCTCGACGGCCGCCCCGACCACGCCACCGCTCGCGCCCGGGCCGAGCGACTCGACAAGATCGCGGGTCTGGGAACCGTTCCGGCCGAGGATCTGCACCGCCCTATCGGCCTTCAGCGCCGTCTGGGCAAGCGCGCGAGCCATGTGCCCGCTGCCGATGATGGTGACCTGCGCGGTCATCGCTGCCTCCTCGAGTCTTCAGTCTGCATGGTGGTGATGGATGACGAGTACGGGGCACTCGGCGTGCTCCACGCAGGTCGCGCTCACAGAACCGAGCAGGAGGCCCCTGAAGCCGCCGAGGCCGCGCGCCCCGACGACAAGGAGCCGGGCGGCTCGGCTGGCCTCGATGAGCGCGTGCGCGGTGGGCCCGGACGCGAGGTGCGTCGTGAGCCCCGGCGGCAGCGAATCTCCGAAGGCCTCGCCGAGAGCGCGCTCGAGCATCCTCTGCGCGTCGTCCTCCGGAGCCCACTGCGGATACACGCTGCCCACCCCGGACACCGGGAACTGCCAGACCGTCGCCGCGGTGATCGGTCCGCCGACGACGGGCTCGAGGCGGGCCGCCCATCGCAACGCCTCGACGGAGGGTGCGGACCCGTCCACGCCTACCACGATGCCGGTCAGCGGCGTGAGTTCCCCAGGGCTCTCCATGCCATCGAGGGTAGGTGTGCTGCGGTGGATGGACTAGGGCCGAAGGCCTCCTACGAGGCGGCCTCGATCAGCTCGGGCCCGTTGTTGCGGACGCTGTTGACGAGGCTCCCCACGACCCGGGGCGTCAGGTGCGGTTCGGGCATCGAATCGATGAGCGCCTTGACATCCGCTTCACTCGTCGTCTCGGGATCGAGCCAGTCGTCCCACATGTCGGGCGGGACGATCACGGGGGTTCGGTCATGGATATGCCCCAGCGCATCCGAGGCGGGCCCGGTGAGGATCGTGCACGTGCGCAGCCACCGCTCGGGGTGGTCCGGCGGGAGCGTGGGGTCGGGCCAGTTCTCGAACAGGGCAGCGAAGGCAAGCAGCCCGCCGTCGTCCGAGTGGAGGTAGGTGGGGATCTTCTCGATCTTGCCGCTGGCCGAACCCGCCTCGCGCTTCTCCCACTCGTAGTATCCGTCGGCCGGCACCAGCGCGCGCTTCCGGGAGGCCGCCTTGCGGAAGGACGGCTTCTCCGTCACGGTCTCGCGCCGGGCGTTGATGAGGCGCGCGGCACCCTTCGTGTCCTTGGACCACGGCGGCACGAGGCCCCATCGGGCCGTGACGAGCTTCCGGGACAGCTCACCGGTGTCCTTGTCCCGGCGGTCCAGGACGATGGGTACGGGATCGGTCGGTGCGATGTTGTACGAGGGCTCGAGCGCGTCGACGTACGTTTCGTCGACATCGAAGTCCGCCACCAAGTCGCCCACAGTCTGGGCCATGACGTATCTGCCGCACATGTGGCCATTATCGCCGACCCCGTTCGGCCACTGCTTAGACTGGGGATGTTCGAAGATGTCTTCGACTTCCAGTTGTCGATGGCCACGGGAGCGACCGCTTGCCTTTCACCCACCTCCACGTCACGCCCGACGCCGGTGCAGCCCGAGGCGGTCAGGTCAGTGGGCTGCTGCCGGAGTCGTGTGCCGGCGCAGCGTTCGCCGACGGGGCGTCCGCCGCCGCGTGGACCGAACGCGACGGGCTCTACCGAGCGGTCCAGCACATCACCGCCTGCCTTGAGAGGGGGCTCTCGCCGATCGTCGGCGTGGAGCTCGCCCTTCTCGCCGAGCCCGAGGAGGCTCCTCCGGGCGGGAGGCGTCCCAGGCGAGGATCAGCGGGGGAGGCGGGGCGCGTCGTCGTGCTTGCCCACGGCCGCAACAGCGCGGCGGGATGGGGCGCGCTGTGCCGCCTCGTCTCCGACTCCCATGCCGACACGAGCGGTCGGGCCAGCAGCGCTGTGCCCGTGGGCGTGCTCAGGTCCGAGCTCGCAGCGCGATGCCTCGACCCCGAGACGGGGAGGCCCGTGCTCACGGTCCTGCTCGGGCCCGACTCGGACGTGGGCCGAGCGATGGGCGGGCGCAGGTTCCTGCGTCCCCGGACCCTCTTCCGCGAGTGGCTCGAGGCGATGCCGGCGGGCGTGCTCGCCGTCGAGCTCGTGACGCACCTGAGCCCGCCCGAACCCGCGCTGAGCACGAGCCACGCCGTCCGCATGCTCCGGCTCGCCGCAGAGCACGGCGTGCCCGCTGTGCTGACCGCCGGCGCCGCAGGGCCCGACCGTCTCGCGCCCGCGCACGCCATGCACGCCATGGGTGCCGAGATCATCGAAGCGGCAGGGCTGGGCGCCGGCGACCTCGCGAACCTCCTGTCCAACACCGAGCGGATCGCGGACCGCTGCCGGCTCGAGCCGGGATCCGACCTCAGCTGGGACCAGCCGAGCGCTCCGCAGCGGGATGCACACCATGCTGTTGACAGGGCCGCCGAGGCGATCCGCGGCATGGGTGTCCGATGCGCGGTGGACCACCTGGGCCTCTCGATCGAGGTCGAGGACCACGAACTCGGACGCGTCCACCGAGCGCTGGTCGCCCACTTCGGCACGGAGCGGGCTGCGCTGGGGGCCATGTGGGAGGCTTCCCTTCCCGAGGGCACAGATCCGCATGCCCTCGGGTCTCGCGGGGTCCTGGACGCACAGGCCGAGCTCCCGTCGAGCCTCGCGACCGCACCCGAAGTGAGGCCCACCCACGCGCTGAGACCGCGCGGACTCATCCTCGGCGACGAGCGGCTCCGGGACCGAGCGCCCGTCCAACCGAGCGGGACGGGTGTGCCGATGGTCCAGATCGACGGGCCGGACGCGGCGCACCTGGGCCTGGTCAGAGTTGACGTGCGCGGTTCCAGCGAGCAGAGCGCGATCGCCCTCGCGGTGAGGGAAATTGCCCGTCTCCACGGCCCGGACGCCGTGCCCGTCAACCCTGACGAGCACACGGCGTGGCTCGCCTCAGAACACCCCGAGGCCCTCCTCGCGGGAACCCTGGAGCATCCGGGCCCGAACACCGCGGAGCCGCCGGCGGTCCGGGCCGCCCGGCTCAACGTCCCCCTGCTGCCGGTGGACATCGCCGCGAGCGGCGCCTCCTACTGCCTCGAACGGATCGAGTCCGGGCCCGACGCCGGCCGGATCGGCATCCGCACGCCGCTCACCGCCGTCGGCGGTCTGTCCCGGCGGGAGGCGGCCAGGATTATGGCTGCCCGGCCGTACGCCTCAGTCGCTGACGCCAGAGACCGGGCAGAGCTCACCCCGGGAGCGATCCGGCGGCTCGTCGCGGCCGGGGCCTTCGCGTCGCTGCACCGTTCCGTCGCCGCCGCCAGGAGCCCTGCGGCGGTGGCCGCCGACATCGCCACGCTGGCCCGGCGGCCCCTCGGCAGAGCTGCCGGGCCGATCACGGGGCAGCTCGCCTTCGGGGAGTGTCCAGACCCTCCGCCCGTCGTATAGGCGCCGTGCCGCCCCATTGGTTCCGATAGGCTTGTCCGTGGCTGGCTGTGGTCCCCGTACGCCACAAGCTATGAAGCCGCACAGATGAAGAGGAGACCCCCGTGTCAGATGCCCAGCAGGCCACCATCACCGTCGACGGCGTACCAAGCACAGTGACGGCGGGCACCACGGGAACCGAGCTCTTCGACGGTCGGCGCGAGATCGTCGTCATGCGCGTTGACGGAGTGCTCAAGGATCTCGACCAGCCGGTTCCGGCCGGTGCCGTCGTCGAGGGAGTCGAGATCTCGAGCGAGGACGGCCTCAATGTGCTGCGCCACTCAACCGCCCACGTCATGGCCCAGGCCGTCCAGCAGCTGCGCCCCGGCGCGAAGCTCGGCATTGGCCCGTACATCAAGGACGGCTTCTACTTCGACTTCGACGTCGAGGAGCCGTTCACGCCCGAGGACCTGCGCACCCTCGAGAAGATGATGCTCAAGATCGTCAACCAGAATCAGGTCTTCCGCCGCCGCGTCGTGACCGCGGTCGAGGCCGGCGCGGAGATGGCGGACGAGCCCTACAAGCTGATCATCCTCGACGCGAAGGACAACCAATCCGACGGCGCCACCAAGGAGGGCGCGAACGTCGAGGTCGGCGCGGGCGAGATCACGATCTACGACAACGTCGACCGCAAGAGCGGCGACGTCATCTGGTGTGATCTGTGCCGGGGCCCGCACCTGCCCAACACGAAGCTCATCTCGAACGCCTTCGCCCTGACCCGTTCCGCCGCGGCGTACTGGCTGGGGTCCGAGAAGAACAAGCAGCTGCAGCGCATCTACGGCACGGCATGGCCCACCAAGGAGGCGCTCAAGGAGTACCAGGACCGCATCGCCGAGGCCGAGCGCCGCGATCACCGCAAGCTGGGCGCGGAGCTGGACCTGTTCTCCTTCCCCGACGAGCTCGGCTCGGGCCTGCCGGTGTTCCACCCCAAGGGCGGCATCATCAAGCGCGAGATGGAAGACTACGTGCGCCGCCGGCACATCGAGGAGGGATTCCAGTACGTCGGGACGCCGCACATCTCCAAGGACGGCCTCTTCCACACCTCGGGCCACCTCCCGTACTACGCCGACACGATGTTCCCGCCGCTGCACGTCGACGAGGAGCGCGACGACGAGGGCAACGTCACCAAGCCGGGCCAGGACTACCGCCTCAAGGCGATGAACTGCCCCATGCACAACCTCATCTACCGGTCACGCGGCCGGTCGTACCGTGAGCTGCCCATGCGCCTGTTCGAGTTCGGCCACGTGTACCGGTACGAGAAGTCCGGCGTGGTCCACGGCCTCACCCGCGTCCGCGGCTTCGCCCAGGACGACTCGCACTCCTACGTGACGAAGGAGCAGGCCCCGGACGAGGTCAAGCACCTGCTGGACTTCATCCTCTCGCTCCTGCGCGACTTCGGGCTCAACGACTTCTACCTCGAGCTCTCGACCCGTGATCCCGAGTCGGACAAGTTCATCGGCACCGACGAGCAGTGGGAGGAGGCCACGGCCGTCCTCGAGCGCGTGGCCACCGAGACCGGGCTCGAGCTCGTCCCGGACCCGGGCGGCGCGGCGTACTACGGGCCGAAGATCTCGGTGCAGGCGCGGGACGCGATCGGCCGCACGTGGCAGATGTCCACCGTGCAGTACGACTTCAACCAGCCCGCGCGGTTCGGCCTCGAGTACCAGGCGGCTGACGGCACGCGCCAGGAGCCGGTCATGATCCACGCGGCCAAGTTCGGCTCGATCGAGCGGTTCATGGGCGTGCTCACCGAGCACTACGCGGGCGCCTTCCCGGCGTGGCTGGCCCCGGTCCAGGTCGTCGCGATCCCGGTCGCCGAGGCGTTCAACGACTACCTGTACGACGTCGCGGATCGCCTCAAGCGGGAGGGAATCCGTGTCGAGGTGGACGCCTCGAGCGACCGCTTCCCGAAGAAGATCCGCACCGCGAGCAAGGAGAAGGTCCCGTTCGTGCTCATCGCGGGCGGTGAGGACGCCGAGGCCGGCGCGGTCTCGTTCAGGTTCCGCGACGGGAGCCAGGACAACGGCGTGCCGATCGAGAAGGCGATCGAGCGCATCGTCGAGGCCGTGCGGACGAGGGCGAACTGACGTGGCGGCGTCCATGGGCGTCGGCGTGCGGAGCGCGGGGTCGGACCCAGCGGCCGACCGCGAGGTGACCGACGACTTCGAGCTGCCCGGCACCCCGGACGCCTTCGGGCGCCTGTGGACTCCGCATCGCATGGCCTACGTCCAGGGCGGGCAGGGCCAGTTCCGCAATCAGGACGACTGCCCCTTCTGTGCTGCTCCCGGCCGCAGTGACGAGGAATCGCTCATCGTCCACCGTGGCCGCACGGCCTACGCCGTGTTGAACCTGTTCCCGTACAACCCCGGCCATCTGCTCGTGTGCCCGTACCGCCACGTCCCGGACTACACGGACATCACGGCGGAGGAGACTGCGGAGATGGCAGCGATCGCGCAGACGGCCATGCGGGTGATCCGCAAGGTCGCCGGTCCGCACGGCTTCAACCTCGGTATCAACCAGGGTGACGCCGGGGGCGCGGGAATAGCGGCCCACCTCCACCAGCACATCGTGCCGAGGTGGGGCGGCGACGGGAACTTCCTGCCGATCATCGCCCAGACCAAGCAGATCACGCAGACGCTGGACGAGACGCGGAAGCTGCTCGCGGAGGCCTGGCCGGACGACGACGGGACGGCCGCGGGTGCTCAATAGGCACGCGCGCAACGCCTTCACGAGGCTCTTCACACCCCTCGCGGCGTTCCTGCTGCGCCTGCACGTCTCGCCCGACGCGGTGACGTTTGCGGGCACACTGGGGGTCTCCCTCGGCGCGCTCATCCTCTTCCCGCTCGGCCAGCTGTTCTGGGGCGTCGTCGTGATCACGGTCTTCGTGTTCTCGGATGTCATCGACGGCATCATGGCCCGGCTCGCCAACCGCGCGGGGACGTGGGGCGGCTTCCTCGACTCGACGCTCGACCGCGTCCAGGACGGGGCCGTCTTCGCCGGCCTCGCCTTCTGGTTCTTCGGCGCCGGCCACAGCTTCACCACCGGCGCGCTCGCCCTGACGTGCCTCGCCCTGGGCAACATCGTCTCCTACGTCCGAGCGAAGGCAGAGTCCCTCGGATTCGACGCCAACGTCGGCATCGCCGAGCGCGCCGAACGGCTCGTGGCTACCCTCGTCGTCGCCGGACTCGTGGGGCTGGGACTCCCGGTGCCGTTCCTCACGGGGACCCTGGCCCTCCTCGCCGTCGCGAGCGCCGTGACGGTGTGCCAGCGGGTCCTCACCGTCCGGGCCCAGGCGGCCACGGGAGGGGCGGGCTGAGGGGATAGACTGTGGTGTCCCCACAGACGAATTCAGGCTCTCTGACGAATTCAAGCTTTTGAAGCTGTTCGCGCGACAAGAAAGACGAGTACGTGTCTACTGAAGCAAACGCCTCGGCTCCCACGACCGGCAGCAACCGTGTCAAGCGTGGCATGGCCGAGATGCTCAAGGGCGGCGTCATCATGGACGTCGTCAACGTCGAGCAGGCGAAGATCGCCGAGGACGCCGGCGCCGTTGCCGTGATGGCCCTCGAGCGCGTCCCTGCTGACATCCGCGCCCAGGGCGGCGTCTCGCGCATGTCGGACCCGGACATGATCGACTCGATCATCGAGGCGGTCTCGATCCCGGTCATGGCCAAGGCCCGCATCGGGCACTTCGTCGAGGCGCAGGTCCTGCAGTCTCTCGGTGTGGACTACATCGACGAGTCCGAGGTCCTGACCCCGGCGGACTACGAGAACCACATCGACAAGTGGCAGTTCACCGTGCCGTTCGTGTGCGGCGCGACGAACCTCGGCGAGGCGCTGCGGCGCATCAATGAGGGCGCGGCCATGATCCGCTCCAAAGGCGAGGCCGGCACCGGCGACGTCTCCAACGCCACGACCCACATGCGCAAGATCCGCGCCGAGATCCGCCGCCTGACCACGATGGCCGAGGACGAGCTGTACGTCGCGGCCAAGGAGCTGCAGGCCCCGTTCGAGCTCGTGAAGGAGATCGCCTCCACCGGCAAGCTCCCGGTCGTGCTGTTCACCGCGGGCGGGATCGCGACCCCGGCGGACGCGGCCATGATGATGCAGCTGGGCGCGGACGGCGTGTTCGTCGGCTCGGGCATCTTCAAGTCGGGCAACCCGGCCGAGCGCGCTGCGGCCGTGGTCAAGGCCACGACCTTCTTCGATGACGCGGACATGATCGCCAAGGTCTCCCGCGGCCTCGGCGAGGCCATGGTCGGCATCAACGTCGACGACATCCCGCAGCCCCACCGCCTCGCAGAGCGCGGCTGGTAAACGCTAGTAGAGGACGCGATTCGGGCCCACGCTGCCATTGTCTGGCGGCGTGGGCCTCGCTCGTTTCGGCGCTGCGGTCCGGCTGATGCCGCGGTCCAAGATGGGTATCCGTCGAGGCCCGGGGTGACTTGTCCCGCACGTTGACGGCTCGCGCAGGTGGCGGGGAGGCGGCGGCCCATGAGGGCCGCCGGGCGCGTAAACGTCCCGTGCTGTGCTCCGCGACTACGCAGACAATGCCCCGCCGGAGCGGACAGCGGATCCCATGGCTGCGACATGACGAAGTCGAGGCTGGGTGTCCGAGGGCATCGGGGGCTACGGCTCAATTGGAACCCCGCGGCCCATCACATGGCCTCCTTGATGCCTTTGCGGATGAGCCAGGCGTTGGCGGGCCATGCGGTGGCGAAACCGATGACCATTCCTATCTGCATGAGGAACCAGTACACGGGCGAGTTGGGCTGCAGGTGGGGGTCGGGGAAGAAGACGAAGGCCATCAGCGCCATCCAGCCGAACAGGCCGACCTCGAATGCGGTGAGGGAAAGGACGTCGGCCTTGACCGCGGCAATGATTCCTTGGCGGGGGCCGAGTCCGCGCATGGGTGCGATCGCGAAGTACTGGAAGGCAAGGCCGAGTGCGACGGCGAGGATGTAGTCGCCGATGTACTCGCTCCAGAGCGATGCTCCCGCGACTGTGAGCCCGAGGACGAAGACCAAGGCTTCGGCGACGATGTCTCCGAGGGTGCATCCGGCGCCGCAATGGCTGACTCCGACAGCGATCGTTGCCCACATGGGCTTCTCGGGCGGGTGGCTATGTCCGTTGCGCTCAAGCCAGTGCCTGCTGGTGGTGCGTCCGAACCGCAGGTACCCCCAGAGCGCGACCGGGCCGAAGTAGAGCGCGGTGGCCGGCCAGACCGCTTCCATCACCGGCATCCTGAGCCTGTGGCCCCGAATGAAGATGTCGGCCGCGATCAGCGCCGCGCTGACGAACGCGACGGCCAGGCTCGCCCAGGCGAGGGTCGCGAGCCACACAGGTGCCATGGTCTCCTCCTTCGTGCGCTTGTGCATGCATGCTTGGACAGGGGATTGTGAGGCGCGCCTTCCTTTCCTTCGCTTCCCGCCACAGGGCTGCATGAAACGCACCTTGTTCTGGGGGCAAGGCGTGTGCTCTGGAAGGGAGATGCCGATTCGGGCGGCGCACGCCCGAATCGAATCGGGGGCGGCGGTCGGCTCTTGTCCGGGCGTACTGTGCAGGCGGAGACTTGGGACGACGGTGTTCCCGGCGACGCGCCCAGTGCGGTTCCGTATGGAATGCGGAGGAAGCGATGAGCCTGCTTGAAGGAGTCCAGCTAGGGATGTCGGTGATCGATGCCGCCGGAGAGGAGCTCGGGACTGTCGAGTTCGTCCGGGCCCCCGACCTCAAGGCTGCGGCCTTCGAGGAGCGGGTCGCTTCGATCCACGGCCTGATCAGCCTCGGTGTCGGCTCGATAGTGGGGGTCGAGCCGAAGGTCCCTCCGGAGATGGCACTGAAGCTTTTCCGGGAGGGCTACCTGAAGGTCACGGCACCTCATTTCTGGGCGGAGAACTACTATGCGGCGGGCGATGCGATCGCCCGGGTCGAGGGCAGGACGGTGTACCTGTCGCTCAAGCGGCAGGAGCTCGACGCCCAGGAGTGACCTCACGGGCGTCCTACTTCAGCCCGGCGCAGCTCTCCGGCGTCCGCCGCCGGCGGGCCGCGCTGCGGCTGCAAGCTCCAGACGGACCGGTGCAGGACCCAGCCAGGCGGGGTCCAAGTGCCCTGTGGGCGGCTTCCTGGGTCGGTCTAGTCTCGTGGCCATGAGTGAGTTCCAGGAACACCTTGTGGGATCAGCGGGGATCGTTGTGGGCGTGGATGGTTCGCCGCTGTCGGTCGAGTCGCTCAGGTGGGCGGCGCGCATGGTTCCGGGTATCGGTGGGCCGATCACCGCGGTGATGGCGTGGGAGTATCCGGCGAATGCCGTCATGGGGTCGTTTCCGGGCCCCGAGTGGGACCCCGAGCAGGCCGCGCATCAGATTCTTGACAGGGCCGTCCAGACGGCGTTCGGGGACTCGCGGCCGGATGGCCTTTCCATGGAAACCATCCAAGGCCCAGCAGCGCATGTGCTGCTTGAGCGCAGCAAGGGCGCGGGACTGCTCGTGGTCGGCTCCCGCGGGCTGGGCGGGTTCAGGGGGCTGCTCCTGGGTTCGGTGAGCGCGGCCTGCGCAGAGCACGCCGGATGCCCGGTCCTGGTCCTGCATGGATCGGACCATGTGGGATCGAGCGTTGCCGGGCCGACCTGACCGAACAGCACGGGTCGTGCCGGCATGCCACTTCTCGGCAGGGCCTGCGTTGGCGTCGGGCGGGGGCTGGTCGCCCTTCTCGCTCTCGGATTCGGCGTTGCGTATGCCCCGGGGTCTGCCGGCCCGGGCCCACGCCACGTAGGTAGGCCAGCGATGAGGCCGGCGGCGGCAAGCTGATGAGCGGCAGGCCATGGGTGAAGCTGGCTACGAGGGTGAAGGCGACGACGACGGAGCCGGCGATGTTCAGTGTCAGATACCACGGGCGCCGGTCGCGGTGGGAGAAGAGGGCCATGGACACGAGCCCTGCCAGCAGGCCCAGGAACACCGAGGCGGCGTAGAACAGCACCAGTTCCTGATCGTTCCACTGCTGCCGGGCCCGGCCTGGAAGGAGGAACTGGCCGCGATTCTTACGCCGCGGCGCCTTCGGTGGCCTGCCGCCGTCGTGCGAGGAGCGCGTAGGCGGCGAGCTTGACCTGGTCGTGGACGATGAACCACAGGAAGGACCAGAGCCATACGACGACGGCGAGCGTCCAGTGCAGGGGGGACATGAGGAATCCGGTCAGGGCGATGACCGTGGCGAGGACCTGTGCGGTGACGACGGCTGTGAGGAGCAGCGGCGAGGGGGCGGGGCGTTTCCAGAAGCGGCGGCGGGTGCGGGCGACGAATACGGTGAGGTGCCCGGCGACCGAGAGTTTGAGGAAGACCATCGTCTGCAGGCCCCCGGGGTCCAGTCCGAACACCGTGAGCCCGAGGGCCATGAGGCCCAGTGTCTCGACCATGCCCATGAGGCCCAGGCTCAGGGCGATGGTGAGGACCTCGCGCATGTCCCATGCGGCGGGCCTCTTGGATCCGTGGGCCCTGTCGTAGGCGATGGAGAGCAGCGCGCCGTCGTTGAGCAGCGCGAGGATGACGATCATCACGGCTGTCACCGGCCGGACATTGAGCGCGACGACCGAGATGGTCACGAGGAGCAGCACTCGGATGGTCTCGGAGATCCGGTAGATGGTGTAGCTGGTCATGCGGGCGAAGATCTCCCGGGCGAGCCGGATCGCCCCGACGATCACCGACAGCCCCGGGGCCAGGAGCACGACGTCGGCCGCGGCACGGGCAGCATCGGTCGCACCGGAGACAGCGATGCCGGCATCGGCCTGCTTCAGCGCCGGTGCGTCGTTCACGCCGTCTCCGGTCATCCCGACGATGTGGCCGCGGGACTGGAGGGCCTTGACGATGCGGTACTTGTGCTCGGGGAACACCTGCGCGAATCCGTCGGCCCGCTCGACGAGGTCGGCCGCTGCCTCGTCACCGCCGCCGGCGTCCGGTCCGCGCTCCTCGAGCTGGCCAGCGTCCAGGAGGTCTGGGCCGATCCCGACCTGGGCGGCGATGCTGCGACCGATCGCCAGGGCGTCGCCGGTGACCATCTTCACCCGCACGCCGAGGCCCTCGGCCGCGCGGACGGTCTCCGCCGAGTCCTCGCGGGGCGGGTCTGCCAGCGGCAGCAGGCCGAGGAGCCGCCATTGGCCCGCGCGCCGCTCGGCGACGCCCAGGGCCCGGTCGCCGCGCCCGGCGAAGAGGGCCACCTGCCGGTTGTAGGCGGCGGCCGTGACGGGGTCCTCGCTGCCGCACATGGCGGCGATGACCTGCGGGGCGCCCTTGGCCACGCTGAACGCGGTCCCGTCCGGGCCGACGATGTCGGCCACCGTCCTCTTGGTCGTGGGGTCGAAAGGCGTGAAGGAGGTGACCGCGTGGCCGGATACGGCACCGGCCGGGGCGCTGGCGAGGACGGCGAGATCGATCGCGTCCTTCCCGGCGGGGCTCGAGGCTAGCGCAGCGGCCCGGACGAGATGGGCGCCGTCGACGCCCGGGGCGTGCCACGGGGTCCCGACGCGGATCCTGTTCTGCGTCAGGGTGCCCGTCTTGTCCGAGCACAGCACGTCGATCCCGCCGAGTTCCTCCACGGCGGGCAGGTGGCTGACCACTGCCTTGTCCGCGGCGAGCTTCCGGGCGCCGATGGCCATGGTCACCGACAGGACGGCGGGCATCGCGACGGGGACCGAGGCGATGATCACGACGAGGGCGAATTCGACGGCGTCGAAGGCCGTGTCGCCACGGAGGAGGGACGATGCGGTCGTGAGGGCGACGAGGCCGAGTGCGGCGTAGACGAGGATCCTGCCGATCTGCAGCACGGCCCGCTGGAAGTGGCTCACGGTGCCTGCCTGCCCCACGAGGGCGGCGGTCCTGCCGAAGTAGCTGTCGGCGCCGGTGGCGATCACCAGGGCGCTGGCCTGGCCCCGGGTGAGCACGGAACCGGAGTAGAGCTCGTCCCCGCGTGCGCGGCTGACTGGCAGGGACTCCCCGGTCAGGGCCGACTGGTCCGCTGCGACGGCCGTGCTCTCCAGGATCCGCACGTCCGCGGGGACGATGCCCCCGAGGCCGAGGTGGACGAGGTCGCCCACGACGAGCTCCCTGACCGGAACGTCCTTCCAGGTTCCGTCCCGCCTCACGCGGCCCGTGGTGGCCAGGGACTTCTTCAGGGCCGCGATCGTGTCTGAGGCCTGGTGCTCCTCGTGGTAGCCGACGAGGCCGTTCATCAGCAGCAGGACAGCGATGATGGCCGCGTCCGACCAGTGCCCCAGAATGAGGGACAGCACCAGCGCCGCCTCGATGAGCCACGGAATCGGCGCCCAGAAATAGGCGAGGAAGGCCAGCAGCGGGCTCTTCTTCTCTTCCTCGACCTCGTTGGGGCCATTCTCTGCCAGACGCTTGGCGGCCTCTGCCGTCGAGAGTCCATCGGGGCCGCTGCCCAGGGCCCCCGCGAGGTCCTCGACCGCCAGTGCCTCGAGCGCGGCCCGCTGTCTGGAAGTCCCGTCCATCAATGCCCTCCTTCCTTCGGCTGCATCCCTATGGGCGCGCTCTGCTTCAGAGCCCCATGACCAGGAGGGTTTCGGGTGCGGGTTCGCCGGCTGCGAGCGAGAACGAGTCGAGGGCGGCCACGAGGGCGGCGCGCTCCGCCGAGCCGAGGCGGCGGAGGATCTCGGCGATGGCACGCCTGCGCCGCTCGGTCGCCTCTTCGACGATGGCCGCGCCCTGTGGCTCCAGGGAGATCAGGACTTCGCGCCGGCTGCCGGGGCTGGGCTGCCGGGCGACGAGCCCGGCCTCTTCCATGCGGTCCAGGAAGCGGCTGAAGGTGGATGGCACGCTGCCCAGCGTGGCGGCGAGCACCCCGATCGGAGCCGGCCCCGAGCTGGCCAGGACGACCAGGACCCTGAACTGGGGGAGCGTGACGGACTCGAGGGCCTCGACGACCGACTGCGCCACAACCCCGAGCAGCGCCCGCGAGGCGCGGAGCACGGACTCGACCTCGTCCGCCCTCTCCTTGCCCTGGCCCTCTTCCGCTGCAGGTGACATGCCTGCCCCCCTTCCCTGCTATCGTCGTCCCCGAACGTGTGCGTTTCGCAAATGTTGTCATTCTACAGTCGAGGAGGTCTCGGTGCCGTCTGCCGCGACGCGCGGGTCCCGGATCAGGGTGCTCGGCAAACGCTTGGGCGAGAGGCTCGGGGTGGGGTCCGTGCCGTTGGTGTTCCTGGCGGTGGTCGTGGGGCTGGGGGCGGGCCTGGCCGCGGTGGCGTTCCGCTGGCTCATTGTCGGCGCTACGCAGCTCTTCTCGGGCACAGCCGACTACGCGGGTACCGTGGGGCATCCTGCCAACCACTGGGTTCCGTGGCTCGGGCCGGCGTTCGTGGTCCTCGCCCCGGTCGTCGGGGGCCTGCTCTACGGCCCGCTCGTGCACTTCTTCGCCCGCGAGGCCCGCGGCCATGGCGTCCCGGAGGTGATGTACGCCGTGGCACGCCGGGGAGGGCGGATCAAGGGCCGGGTCGCGGTGGTGAAGGCCCTGGCCTCGGCCATCACGATCGGATCGGGCGGCTCTGTGGGCAGGGAAGGGCCGATCGTCCAGATCGGCTCGGCGCTGGGATCCCGGCTCGGGACCTGGGCCGGCTCCTCGGAGGCACAGCTGCGCACCCTTGTGGCCTGCGGGGCGGCCGGGGGCATTGCGGCGACCTTCAACGCCCCCATCGCCGGGGTGTTCTTCGCGCTCGAGCTGATCCTGCGGGACTTCGCCGCCCGTTCGTTCGCGGCGGTCATGCTCGCCTCGATCGCGGCCTCGGTCGTGGGCCGGTCGCTGCTGGGCAACTACCCGTTCCTGCAGCTCCCGCCGTTCACCGTCTCGAATCCGGCCGAGATGCTCCTTTTCGCACTCCTGGGCCTGGTGGCCGGCGGAATCGGCGTGCTGTTCTCCAAGGCCCTCTACGCGATCGAGGATGCGTGCGACTGGCTCTGGCGGGGGCCGGAGTGGCTCCGCCCCGCGGCCGGCGGCCTCCTCCTCGGGACCCTGCTGCTGGTGCTGCCGCAGATGTACGGGGTCGGGTATCCGGTGCTGGAGGGCAGTGTCCTGGGCCGGTACGCTCTCGGCTTCCTCCTGCTCCTGGCTGCGGCGAAGGTCCTGGCCACGAGCCTGACCATCGGGATCGGCGGCTCCGGAGGCGTCTTCGCACCCTCCCTGTTCATCGGGGCGACGGCAGGGGCCGCGTTCGGCCAGGCCGCCGCGATGGTCTTCCCCTCGCTGTCCGGGGACGCCGGCGCCTTCGCACTGGTCGGCATGGGCGCGGTGTTCGCGGGCTCGACGAGGGCGGCGATCACCGCCGGGCTGATCATCTTCGAGCTCAGCGGCGAGTACTCGCTGATCCTGCCGCTGCTGCTGGCGGTCCTGGCCGCCACTGCCGTCTCGGCCCTCGCCAGCGGGGACACGATCTACACCCGCAAGCTCATCCGTCGCGGCGTGGACATCTCCGCACCGGCGACGGGCAGGACATCGCTCGCCGGCCTCAGCGTCGGCGCGGCCATGGGGGCAGCCCCGACACCGGTCCCGGACAGCCTCTCGGCCAAGGAGACCGCGCGGCTGCTGGCCGCCCCCGATTCCCGGGCACTGCCAGTGGTCGGCGCCGACGGCAGGCTAGCCGGGGTGATCACCCCGGCTGCGGTGGCCGAGGGCCTCGAGGGCGCTGAGGACCCAGACCGGCTCACGGCCGGGTCCCTGGCGCAGGCCGCGGCGGCCCTGACCCGGGACGAGCCGCTCGACGCTGCCGTCGAGGCGGTATTGGCCGCGGGCGAGACGGACGGACTGCCGGTCGTCGACGCCGACGGGACCCTGTGCGGTTGGCTCACCACCGAGCACGTCCTCCACCGCATCCTGACAGCAACCTGAGGGCAGCGCCAGAACGACCGACACCACGTCCCCGACACAGCGCCCACCGTGCGGAGGGCCCCCCGAGACCAAGGAGAGCCTCCCGTGACGGCATCCACCGCAGAGAAGACCGGCCCCCGCGCCGCGGCCCCGGCAGCCCGTCTCTGGTGGGCTGCCGTCGTCCCCCTTGGGATCGCGCTCGTCACCGCGCTCGCCCTCGGCCAGACGGGCTACCGCGAGCTCAGCCGCGACTTCCCCGGGACCGGAACGGCCCTGGCGAGCACGCTCCTGCACGTCCTGGCATGGGCAGCCGGGACACTGTGCATCGGCGGGCTGTTCCAGGCCGCGTTCCTGCGCGGGCGCCCCGGCGCACTGCGTCCGCCGGGCGCCGACCCTGCTGATGCCCGGCTCGTGACGTCCTCGTCTGCGGCGTGGCTGGCCGCATCGCTGGTGCTCGTCGCCGTGGACGGGGCCGATTCGAACGGCGTCCCCCTTGACCGCGTCCTCGACCCGGGTGCGCTCCTGTACCTCGTCCAGGCCTCTTACCTGCCCGGAGCCTGGATCGTCACAGGCCTGTGCGCGGCCGTGGTCCTCATCGGGTTCCGGCTGGCGCGGCACTGGGCGGCCGGGCCCGCCCTGCTGGCGGTGGCCCTCGCGGGGGTCCTGGGCCCCGTGCTCGTTACACAGGTCCTCGTGGGACCCAACCATGACTTCGGCAGCGATGCGGCCGTCTTTGGCGTCCCGGCCGAGGCCGTCTTCTTCGGCGTGACGTCCGTCCTGACGTACCGGCTCCTGAAGCGCAGCGCAAGGCGATCTGGGCCCAGACGATCGCGCGCTACCGCCGCGTCGCGGCGGTCTGCTGGGCAGTGATGGCGCTCTTCGGCGGTGTGGAGGCGTGGTTCTTCCTCGCCGGGTCCGCGCCGTCCGCCAGTCCTACCGGCTGGCTGCTCGGGGCCCGGTTCGTGCTCCTGGCGGCTCTGGGAGTACTCCTGCTGCGCCTGCGCGGCCTGCCGGGCACGGACGTGCGCGCGGTGAGGGCGAGGACGCGCCGTGTGGGCGTCCTCGCGGTCGTCCTCGTGGCGGCCATGGGCGGCCTCGACGTTGCGCTGTCCCGCCTCCCGCCTCCGAACTACTTCGTCCCGACCTCGGTCGCCCAGCTGTACTTCGGCTACAACGTCGACGCAGCACCTACCCCGACCGTCCTGGCTCTGGACTGGCGGCCCAACATCTTCTTCCTCGTCCTGTCCGCCGTGGGCGCTGGGCTCTACCTCTTCGCGGTCGCGCGGCTCCGCCGGCGGGGCGACCGGTGGCCACCCGGAAGGACGCTCGCGTGGCTGCTGGGCTGGCTGTGCGTTGTGCTGACCACCTCGTCGGGCCTAGGCAAGTACGCGGACGCTTCCTTCAGCCTGCACATGATCCTGCACATGAGCCTGAACATGCTCTGCCCGGTGCTCCTGGTCCTCGGCGGCCCGATCACACTCGCGCTGCGGGCCACGACGCCGGCGGCGGCAGACCGGGCGCCCGGGCCGCACGAGTGGGTCAAGGCCATCCTGCACTGGCCGGTGCTGCAACACCTGAACAACCCCCTGTGGGTGTTCGCGGAGTTCATCGGGTCCTACTACGTCCTGTACTTCACCCCCATCTTCGAGCAGGCCATGCGCTACCACTGGGCCCACCAGCTGTTCAACGTGCACCTGCTGGTTGTCGGGTACTTCTTCTACAGCCTCGTCATCGGCGTCGACAAGCCGCCCCGGCCCGTGCCCCATCTGGGCAAGCTCGGCCTCGTCCTGGCCGCGATGCCCTTCCACGCGTTCTTCGGCGTGATCGTCATGACCAGCACCACCGTGATCGCCGGGGAGTTCTACCAGTGGCTCTCCCGGCCCTGGTGGCCGGACCTGCTAGCCGACCAGTACGCCGGCGGCGGCATTGCCTGGGCCGCGGGCGAGGTCCCGCTGCTCGTCGTCGTCCTGGCACTGCTCACCCAGTGGGCGCGCCAGGACCGCCGGGAGCGGAGACGGGTCGACCGGCACCTCGACTCCGGCCTTGACGAGAGTTTCGAAGCGTACAACGAGATGCTCGGCCGCCTCGCCGAGCGCCACGACACCAGACCCCTCCAGGAGCGCCCATGACAGCGCCGTCGCCGGTACCCGTCACCTATCCCGCAGCCGAGCCGCTCGAGCTGAACATCTCCGGGATGACCTGCACAGCCTGCGCGGGCAGGATCGAACGCAAGCTCAACAAGCTCGACGGCGTCCACGCCGTCGTCAACTTCGCCACGGAGCGGGCCGTCGTGCACGGCATCGGCCACGCCGGCGCGCCCGAGGTGATCCGGGCCGTCGAGAAGGCCGGCTACGGCGCCGCGCTGCGTGAGGCGGACGACGACGTGTGGTCCGCCCGGGCCGCTGAGGCCCGCATCGGCTCGCTGCGCCGACGGCTCGCCGTCGCGACCGTCCTCACGATCCCGCTGTGCGACCTCACGATCCTCCTGGCACTCGTGCCGGGCTGGCGCTTCCCCGCCTGGGAGATCGTCTGCGTCCTGCTCGCCCTCCCCATCGTGGCGTGGGCGGCATGGCCGTTCCACCGGGCCACCCTCCGGGGCCTGGCCCGCGGCTCGCTCAGCATGGACACCCTCGTCTCACTCGGAAGCCTGGCCTCGTTCGGCTGGGCCGTCGTCACCCTGATCATCGGTTCCTCAGGGCCGGGGTACTGGCTCGGATTCGGTGTCACGCCCGAGGGGGCCGACGCCATCTACCTCGACGTCGCCGCGGGCATGATCACCTTCCAGCTCGGCGGCCGCTACTTCGAGGCCCGCTCGCGCCGCCGCGCCGGCGACGTCCTCAACGCCCTCGCCTCCCTCGCCGTCCGCGACGTCAGGGTGCTGCGTGACGGGCTTGAGCGTATTGTCCCGGTGGGTGAGCTCAGGGTAGGGGAGACGTTCGTCGTCCTCCCTGGCGAGCGGCTCGCCGCCGACGGCACGGTGACCGACGGTGCCTCGGGGATCGACACGGGCCCCATGACCGGGGAATCCGTCCCGGCCGAAGCAAGCCCGGGGTCCGAGGTCGTCGGCGGAGCGGTCAACCTCACCGGGCGCCTCGAGATCAGGGCCGACGCGGTCGGCCCGAAGACCCGCCTTGCGCAGATGGCTGCCCTCGCCGAGGAGGCCCAGCGGCGCAAGGCGCGCATGCAGACCCTCGCGGACCGGATCTCGCAGTACTTCATCCCCGCCGTGATCGCGTTGGCCGTGGTTGTCATGGCGGCGTGGCTGCTCGGTGGTGCTGCCCCTCGGGATGCCTTCGGCACCGGGGTCGCCGTGCTGATCATCGCGTGCCCGTGTGCTCTCGGCCTCGCCACCCCGACCGCGCTCATGGTCGGTGTCGGCCGCGGGGGCCAGCTCGGCATCCTCATCAAGGGCCAGGATGCGCTCGAGGCCAGCGGCACCATCGACACGGTCGTCTTCGACAAGACCGGCACACTCACCACCGGGGCCATGCGCGTCACCGCCGTCGAGCCGCTCGACGGCGGTGGAGCCGCCGACCTCCTGCGCTGGGCGGGAGCGGTGGAGGCCGCGTCCGAGCACGCCATCGCACAAGCCGTCGCCGACGCCGCCCGCGCCAGGGTCGGAACCCTGCCGCCAGCGGTGCGCTTCACGGCCTTGCCCGGACTCGGTGCCCGGGCCGAGGTCGACGGCGCGGCAGTCACTGTGGGCAGCCCGCGCCTGTTCGCCCAGGAGGGCCTCGCCGTGCCCGTCGCGGCGGCGGCCGCCGTCGCCCGCTTCCACGCCCAAGGCGCCACCGCGGTGCTCATCGCCGTGGACGGCGCCGCCCGCGGCGTCATCGCGCTGGCCGACGACGCGAAGCCTTCAGCGGCACCCACGGTCGAGCGGCTCCGCTCCCTGGGACTGCGGAGCATCCTCCTGACCGGTGACGCTGAAGCTCCCGCCCGTGCCATCGCCGCCGCCACGGGCATCGAGGACGTAGTCTCGGGAGTGCTCCCGGCCGAGAAGGCCGAGGCCATCGCGAGGCTCCAGTCCGAAGGGCACCGGGTCGCCATGGTCGGAGACGGGATCAACGACGCCGCGGCCCTCGCCACCGCCGAGCTCGGACTGGCGTTGGTCCGCGGCACCGACATCGCCATGAAGTCCGCGGACATCATCCTGGTCCGCGAGGACCTCGGCACCGTGGTGGATGCGATCCTGCTCTCCCGCCGCACGCTGCGCACCATCCGGCTCAACCTCGTCTGGGCCTTCGGCTACAACATCGCCGCCATCCCGATCGCTGCCCTGGGCCTCCTGAACCCACTCATCGCCGCCGCCGCGATGGCGCTCTCCTCCGTGCTGGTGGTCTCCAACAGCCTCCGGCTGCGCTCCTTCGAGCCCCAGTCCGGGCACCCCGGGAGCGACAGGAGCGAAGCACGGTGACCCACGACCCCCTGGGCCAGATCGTCGTCACAGCCCTCGCGGCCGCCGTCGCCGTGCTGTACCTGCCCGACCTCGGCCGACGGAACCGAGCGCGGACACGGCTCAACGCGGGCCTCCACATCGCCATGGCCGCAGGCATGGCGGCCATGGTCTGGCCGATCGGCATGCAGGTGCCGCCCGACGCCGGAGCAACCCTCTTCGGCGCGGCGGCGGCGGCCTACGCCTACCAGATCATGGTCCCCGAACCTGGCCCTTTCTCGGATGGGCCCCGGGACAGCCACCACCGCGGGGTCCTCCTCTGGTACCACCTCGCCATGATGGCCGCAATGGCCTGGATGTACCTCGCGATGGGCCTTTCCACGCACCCCACCCACTCCGCCGTCGCAATGCCCGCCACGGGCACGGCCGCACCCACCCGCGGGGCTCCGGCCGGCGCCCCCACCGGAGGCATGACGCATGCCCTGGAAGGATGGCCGCTCGCCGCATCGTGGCTGTTCGTGCTGATGTTCGCCGCGGCCCTCATCGCATTCACGGGGCTGCTGCTGAAGTCCTTCACCCGGGGCGGCCACTTGCACGGCGCAGGCCGCCGACGCCGCACCGCAGCGTCGGCGGGCATGGCCGCCGCCATGCTCATCGGATACGGCCTCCTAGTCCTGCCCTAGCTCGCCGCCTACGGAATGAACCACCCAGGCACCAGCCACGGCCGTGCCTGCGGAGCGGAGCCGTGGGAGCACGTCACTCTGACTCTCCTAGCCCGTCCTTAGCCCGTCGCGATGTCGCGGCGCCCGGCCACGGCGAGGGCCAGCGCGGCGGCACCGAGGCCGGCAGCCGCCAGCCACACCGAGGATGCCCAGCCCGGTGCCGCCGCGGCGATATCGGGGGCATGCCCGAAGACGGCGATCGCCTCGCCCCAGGCCGGCACGCGGAGGAGCTTGCCCAGCATCGCGACCGTCGCACTGGCGGCGAGCGGCGCCCAAGCCAGGGCCTGCCACCGGGGTGCGACAGCCTCTACGAGCAGGGCTGCCCCCAGCAGGGCCAGGCACGCGGGCCACTGGCCCATGATGTAGCCGAAGGCACGCAGAGCGGCATGGTCCTCGTGGACGAGGGACGCCGTCACTCCCGCCGCGGCCAGCCCGGCGGCCGAGAGAAGGACGAGTGAGCCGAGCGCCGCGACGGCGGCGGTGGCCGCGGGCACCTCCCAGCGCCGCTGGCCCGTGGCCAGGACGAGGTCCACCAGTCCCGCACGTTCGTCGCGTGCCGCATGGGCGACCGCGATCACCACGTAGCAGGCGCCGGTGATCCCGACGATGAGCCCCACGAACGCGAAGTAGCTCGACACGGGAGAGGCCTGGCCTGTCATGCCCTGCATCAGCTCGCCCGTGGCCCTGTCCTTCTCCATGAGGGACACGAGGCCGGAACCGAGCCCACCGAAGAGCGCCCCCAGCAGCGCCATCGCCACGGCCCACGCCGCGACCTGGGCCCGGGAGAGCCTGGCGGCGAGTCCGAAGGCGGAACGGGCCCGCCCGCGCCGCGCGCTGCTGCCACCGGGCCGGAAGAACCCGGCACCGAATTCCCGGTGTGCCGCGAGGAGCCGCTCGACGGCGATCAGGACGGCCGCTGCGCCGACGAAGACAGCCAGCGACACGGCATGGTCTCCGGCGTAGGGGGCGACGAGTTCCTTCCATCCCAGCGGAGTGAGCCAGAGCAGCCACCGCGAGCCGCCCGTGTCCGCGACAGCCCGGAGGGCGAAGCCGGCGCCGAGCACGGCCATTGCGAGCCAGCGCGCCGTGGTCGCCTCAGGCATGAGCTGGGCGCAGACCAGCGCCAGGATTCCGACGGTGAACGCCGCCACGGCAACGACGGCACCGAGCGAGGCCGCCCCGGCCATGGTCAGCTCCGCGACGTGCCCGACCTGCACCCCGAGCACGAGGCCCACCATGGCCCCGAGCAGGGCAGAGGCCAGGGCCACGACGATCAGTACAGCGGTCCCGTAGCGGCCCGGTGCCACTCCGCAGGAGCGCACGAGCTCGAGCGTCCCGGCGTCCTCCGCACCGCGCGAGAGCCGCACGGCGAGCAGGAGGGACATCAGGCACCCGAGGACCATGACATAGGCCCCCGTCTCGAAGGCCAGGAGCTGGCCCAGCGTGCCCGGGGCCGGCAGGACGCCGTAGAAGACCTTCAGCGCCAGATTGGCGCGCATCGTCTCGACCAGGACCTGCCGGTCGGACAGCGCCGGGTAGGTCGCGGCGTAGGCGGGGGCCGTGACCGCGACGAGGACAGCGAGCGGGATCAGCCACGCAAGGATGCGGGTCCGCTGCTGGCGCAGGAGGAAGACGACCAGCGCAGTCATCGCGCACTCGTCTGGTAATGGCGCAGGAAGAGATCCTCGAGGCTCGCCGGCACACAGGTGATGTCCTGCGCGTCGGCGCCCGCAAGGACAGCGAGGACCCGCGGCACCTGCGCGCGGGGGACACTGAGCTCAAGCCGTCCATCGACCGTTCCGTCCACGTCCAGGCCGACCCCCCGCAGCTCCGCAAGCGTGGAGGCCTCCCGGACGCCGAGGTCGGCGGTCACCGTCGAGGCGGCCAGGTGCCGCATCCGGGCGAGCGGACCCGAATCGACCAGCCGGCCGTCCTTGATGATGGTCACGTCTCCGCACAGCTGCTCCACCTCGGCCAGCAGGTGGCTGGAGAGCAGGGTGGTACGGCCTTGGGCCGCCGCCTCACGGATGCAGTCGGCGAATACCCTCACCATGAGCGGATCGAGCCCGGAGGTCGGCTCGTCCAGGACCAGCAGCTCAGTACGGGCAGCGAACGCGGCCACCAGCATCACCTTCTGCCGGTTGCCCTTCGAGTACGCGCGCACGCGCTTCCCCGGATCGAGGGCGAACCGCTCCACAAGGTCCCGCTCGGCCGCAGGATCGTAGGCGCCGCGGAGCCGGGCAAGGACGTCGAGGACCTCCCGGCCGGTGAGGTTGCCCCACAGGGCCACGTCACCCGGAACGTAGGACACGCGACGCGTGACCTCGGCGGGGTGCGCCCCGGGATCCAGACCCAGAACCCGAACCTCGCCTGCGGAGCGTGCGTAGAGGCCGAGGAGCACGCGGATAGTCGTCGTCTTCCCCGCGCCATTGGGCCCCAGGAAGCCATGGACCGCCGCCCGGCCCACGACCAAGTCGAGCCCGTCGACCGCACGGAAACTGCCGAACGCCTTGACGAGGCCGCGGACTTCGATGGCGTGCGCCGACGGGAGGTGGGCGGCGGTCATGGCCCTGCCACCCCCGCTGCGGCAGAGCCAGGCGCAGCGGGGCCTGTGCCGCCGCCCGAGGGCTGGCTCTGGGACAGGACGCCCGCACGTTCGGCGAGCGCTGTGAGGAAGAGCGTGTGAATGTGTTCGGGGAAGACGAGCGTGACGAGCTCGACGACGGACGGTGGCACGTTCCCCTCGAACCGGGAGATGACGTCGACCACGCCCACACCGCCAGCGCGGACGATCAGCTCGATGGTGCGGTCGGCCAGGTCGTCGATGGCCGCCGCGAGGTCGCCCTCTGGCAGTTGAGCAGCTTCTTCGCCGAGGTGCTGCAGCTCGCCGAAAAGCGCGAGAGCCTCCTCGAGGGTCGACCCGTAGAAGTTCATCGCGAACGCGGTCACGGCTTCAGGAAGCACCCCCCGGTAGGCCGCGACCTCGAGCAGCTCCCGCTCGCCGCGAATACCGCGACGGAGGGCCTCGTCGCTGGTGTGGTTCTCGATCTCGTCGTAGAGCCGTACAAGGGGAGACGGAAGTGGGGTGAGCGCCGAGCCCGACTCGACGATCTCCAGCAATCGCGCCACATGCTCGCGCTGGGCCGTCAGCTCCTTGATGCGTCTGCTGACCGCCTCAAGGGCGGCCTTCAGGTCCTCGGCCGCGTCCGCCGAGGAATCGCGCATGATGAAGTCGGGCAGCTGGTCGAGGGGAACACCGCCGTCGGTGACCCACCGAATATGCAGCATCCGTGCCACATGTTCGAAGCCGTAGTCGCGGTAGCCGTGCGGCGAGGGTGGGACGGGAAGCAGGCCGATCTGGTGGTAGTAGCGGACGGTCCGCGGCGTCGTTCCCGTGATCTCGGCCAGTTGGCTGATGCGCATGCCTCCACGATGCAGTGTGACGTTGCGTCACTGTCAAGAGAAGGGCGCCGGGGGCTGCGGAAGCACCCGGGGACTTTAGGCACTTGGCCGCATGCGGCGGGCGGCGTGTCATGGAGTCGTGAGCGCAGAAACCCACGCGGCTACAACGTGGCCGGTGATCCACAAGGACCCCCGGGCCCTGACCGTCGCGCCCCATCTCGCGGACTATGACGGGGAGTGCGCCGTGTTCCGCTGGGAGGACGCGCGCCGTGCCCTCACGGGCCTGCCGGGCGGCGGGCTCAACATTGCCCACGAGGCGGTCGATCGGCACGCTGCAGGTCCTTTGGGCGGCCACGAGGCCCTGCGCTTCGTGCACGCCGACGGTGGCGTCGAGTCCCTCACGTACTCGGATCTGGCCGAGCGGGCTAGCCGCTTCGCCGGCGTCCTGCGCGGTCTCGGTGTGGGCCCGGGGGAGCGGGTCTTCTCACTCCTCGGCCGGAGGCCCGAACTCTACGCCGCCGTCCTTGGCACGCTCAAGGCAGGAAGCGTGTTCTGTCCACTGTTCTCGGCATTCGGCCCGGACCCCGTGCGCCAGCGCCTCGGGCTGGGCGGCGGCCGGGTGCTCGTGACAACGCGGTCCCTGTACCGCAAGAAGGTCGCGGCCATCCGCTCCGACCTGCCCGATCTCCGGCACGTCCTCCTGGTTGACGCCGGAGACTCGCCCGAGCCGGGAACGCTCGACCTGGCGGCGCTCATGCTCAAGGCCGAGCCCCTCGCGGAGGTGGCGCGGACGCTCCCTGACGACTACGCGCTCCTGCACTTCACGAGCGGCACGACCGGGACGCCCAAGGGTGCGCTCCACGTGCACGAGGCCGTCGTGGCCCACTGGGCCACGGGACGATACGCCCTCGACCTCCACCCGGATGATGTCTACTGGTGCACGGCGGACCCGGGGTGGGTCACCGGGACGTCGTACGGGATCATCGCTCCCCTCGTCCATGGGGTCACCGCGGTCGTCGACGAGGAGGAGCTCGACGTCGACCGCTGGTACCGGATCCTGGCCGAGGAGCGCGTCACTGTCTGGTACACGGCGCCGACCGCGCTGCGAATGCTCATGAAAGCAGGCGCCGAGCGCGCCCGCGAGCACGATCTGAGCGCGCTGCGATTCGTGGCCAGCGTCGGTGAGCCCCTCAACCCCGAGGTGGTCCTCTGGGGGCAGGAAGCCCTGGGCCTGCCGGTGCATGACAACTGGTGGCAGACCGAGACCGGAGGCATCATGATCTCCAACTACGCCGCCATGGACATCCGCCCGGGATCCATGGGGAAGCCGCTGCCCGGTGTGGAGGCGACCGTCCTGACGCGCGGGCCCGACGACCGGCCCGTGCTGCGGGACGGCGAGGCCGTGCCGGTCGCCGAGCCCGGCGCCGTCGGCGAGCTCGCTCTGCGGCCCGGCTGGCCCTCGATGTTCCGTGGGTACCTCAACGAGGACGAGCGCTACCAGAAGTGCTTCGCCGGAGGCTGGTACCTCACCGGCGACCTCGCGACGCGCGACGCCGACGGGTACTACTGGTTCGTGGGCCGCGGCGACGATGTGATCAAGTCCTCTGGCCACCTCATCGGGCCCTTCGAGGTGGAGAGCGCGCTCATGGAACACGCCGCGGTAGCCGAGGCAGGCGTCATCGGCGTGCCGGACCCGGTGGCCGGGGAGGTGGTCAAGGCGTTCGTCGAGCTGCGTGCCGGGCACGAGGCCACCGACGAGCTGCGCCTCGACATCATCGGCTTCGCACGACGCCGGCTGGGCGCCGCCGTCGCGCCTCGTTCGGTGGAGTTCGTGGCGGCGCTCCCGCACACGCGCAGCGGCAAGGTGCTGCGCCGCCTCCTCAAGGCCCGCGAGCTCGGCCTCCCCGAGGGCGACACCTCCACGCTCGAGGCCAGGCCATGAGCAGCGCTCCAGCGACCGGCGTCCTCGACACTGACCCCGAGGCGGCAGTCGGACTCCTGAGGTCCATGCTGCGGGTCCGGCGTCTCGAGGAGGCGTGCGTGCGGCTCTACACCGAACAGAAGATCCGCGGCTTCCTGCATGTGTCCATCGGCGAGGAGGCGGTCGTTGCCGGCGTCATGAGCGCTCTGGGGCCCGACGATGCGGTCGTCGCGACGTACCGCGAGCACGGCCACGCGCTCCTGAGGGGCGTGCCGGCGCGGCGGCTCATGGCCGAGATGTACGGCAAGGCCGAGGGCTGCAGCCGTGGCCGCGGTGGGTCGATGCACCTCTTCGACGCCGGCACGAGGTTCTACGGCGGCAACGCGATCGTGGCCGGCGGACTTCCACTTGCCGTCGGGCTCGCACTCGCGGACGCCATGCAGGGCCGCGACCGGGTGACCGCATGCTTCTTCGGCGAGGGTGCCATGGCCGAGGGCGAGTTCCACGAGAGCATGAACCTCGCAGCGCTGTGGCGCCTGCCCGTGCTGTTCTGCTGCGAGAACAACCTCTACGCGATGGGGACGGCACTGACCCGGTCGGAGTCGCAGACCGACCTCGCGCTCAAGGCCGCCGCCTATGGCGTTCCCGCCTGGGAGGTCGACGGCATGGATTCCCTCGCAGTTGCGGGCGCAGCGCGCCGGGCGGTCGATGCGGTGCGGGGCGGCGGCGGTCCATACTTCCTCGAGCTGAGGACCTATCGATTCCGCGCGCACTCGATGTTCGATCCGGAGCGCTACCGGGACAAGGCCGAGGTCACCGCATGGATGCAGCGCGACCCCATTCCCGCCCTCCGCGGGGCCCTCGGAGCTGCCGAACTCCTCGACGACGGCGCGTGGACGCAGCTCGGGCGCGAAGCGGATGAGGAGATCGCGGACGCCGTCGCCTTCGCGGAGGCGGGCACCCTCGAGCCGGTCGACGAGCTGACACGGTTCGTCTACAGCGAGCGGAGCGCGCCATGACGACGACGTATCGCGAGGCCATGCGCGCCGCGCTGCGGGACGCGCTCCGGAGGGATGAGCGCGTGTTCCTCATGGGCGAGGACGTGGGCGCCTACGGCGGCTGCTACGCCGTGAGCCTCGGCCTCCTCGAGGAGTTCGGCCCGGAACGGGTCCGCGACACACCGCTCTCGGAGTCCGGATTCGTGGGCGCGGGCATCGGGGCCGCCTTGGGCGGGATGCGGCCCATCGTCGAGATCATGACCGTGAACTTCAGCCTCCTGGCCCTCGACCAGATCGTCAACAGCGCCGCGTCCCTCCTGCACATGTCCGGCGGCCAGTTCAATGTCCCGATCGTCATCCGCATGACGACGGGTGCGGGGCGGCAGCTCGGCGCCCAGCATTCGCACAGCCTCGAGGGCTGGTACGCCCACATCCCCGGCCTGAAGATCCTGGCCCCCGCTACGCTCGAGGACGCACGCGGCATGCTGTGGACAGCCCTCGAGGACCCCGATCCGGTGCTCATCTTCGAACATGGTTCGCTCTACGGAGCCGAGGGCGAGCTCGACGACAGCGCCGGCCCGGTCGGGATCGACAGCGCGGCCGTGCGTCGGGAAGGCACCGACGTCAGCCTCATCACCTACGGCGGGACCCTTCCGCTCACGCTCGACGCCGCCGAGCAGCTCGCGGCGCAGGGGATCAGCGCTGAGGTGGTTGACCTGCGCACCCTGCGCCCCCTCGACGACGCGACGATCCTGGCGAGCGTCGCACGGACCCACCGCGCCGTCGTCGTCGACGAGGCATGGCGCAGCGGGAGCCTCTCGGCCGAAGTCAGTGCGCGCATCACCGAAAGGGCCTTCTACGAGCTCGACGCGCCGGTCGTCAGGGTCTGCGGGGCAGAGGTCCCGATGCCCTACGCCAAGCACCTCGAACAGGCCGCCCTGCCCTCCGCCGAACGTGTGGTCGCGGCCGCACTCGAAACGGTGTCCACCCATGCGTGAGCTGACGATGCCCTCGCTCGGGGCGGACATGGAGCACGGGAAGATCGTCGAATGGCTCGTCAAGCCCGGCGACACTGTGCACCGCGGCGACCTCATCGCGGTTGTCGACACGGACAAGACGATCATGGACGTCGAGTCCTTCGAGGACGGCGTGATTGGCGAGTACCTCGTGCCCCTCGGGGAAACGGTCTCCGTTGGCACGCCCATCGTGAGACTCGACGAGCGCACAGCGCGCCCGGAGGCTCCGCCCGAGCCCCCACGCCCGGCGGCAGAGCACGTTGGGGCCGCACAGGCCGCCCCTGCGGCGCATGCCGCCCCCGCGGCGCATGCCGCCAGCCACCACGTGCGGTCGTCGCCGCTCGCCAGGCGCCTCGCGGCCCGACTGGGGATCGACCTGGGGACCGTCGAGGGAACCGGTCCCCAGGGGAGTGTGTCCGAGGCAGATGTCCGCCGGGCCGCCGTGCAGGGAGCCGGGCCGGAACAGGCGGACGGGCCGGCGACCACCCGGCCGAGCCCACAGCCCGCGCCCGAGGAGGCATCGCCGTCGGGCGCGGACCAGCCGCAGGGCAAGGCCGCGACGCTCCGGGCGGCCCTCGGCAGCCTCATGGCCAGGTCCAAGGCGACCATCCCGCACTACTACCTCAGCACCACGATCGATCTGGGCAGGACCGTCGCGCTCATGCAGGACCGCAACCTCGCGCGGCCCGTCTCCGAGCGCCTCGTCCCCGCGGCCTTCCTGCTCAAGGCCGCGGCAGTCGCGGCCCGCGAGGTGCCCGGCATGAACGGATTCTTCACGGAGAGCGGCTTCGCCCCGAGCGAGCACGTGCACCTCGGCGTCGCGCTTGCCCTGCGCGGCGGCGGCCTCGTGGCCCCGGCACTCCATGACGCCGACACGCTCACCGTCGACGACCTGATGGCGAAGCTCCGCGACCTCGCGGCGCGTGCGCGTGCGGGCCGGCTGCTGCGGGCCGAGATGGCGGACGCGACCATCACGGTCACAAGTCTCGGGGACCTCGGCGTCGAGTCCGTCTTCGGGGTCATCGTCCCGCCGCAGGTCGCGATGGTCGGGTTCGGGCGCGTGGTCGAGCGGCCCTGGGCCGAGAACGGGATGCTCGGCGTCCGGCCCACCGTCACGGCGACCCTCTCGGCCGACCACCGCGTGAGCGACGGCCTGGGCGGCGGCCGCTACCTCGCCCGCGTCCACGAACTCCTGCTCGCCCCGGAGGAGCTATGACAACCCTCGACCCACGCTCGGCGGCCCTCGCCGCGCTGCGCGAGATCGCACCCGAGCTCGAGCCTGACGAGATCGCCGACTCGGACCGTCTCAGGCAGGACCTCGACCTCGACTCCTTGGACTTCCTGCGCCTCATCGAGCAGATCGCGAAGGCAACCGGCGTGGACGTCCCCGAGCGGGACTACCCACTGGTCGCAACCTTCGGCGGGCTCGTGGCCTACGTCGCCGCGCATCACGCGTGACGGTGCCGTTCAGGCCGGGCCCTCCCCGCCGACGGCCGCCGCACCGAGGTGTTCGACGAACCAGTCGCGCGCTAGGCGGGCGACGGCGTCGAGCGCCCCGGGCTCCTCGAAGAGGTGGGTCGCGCCGGGAACGATCTCGAGCCGGTTCGGGCACGTGAGGTGCCGTGCCGCTTCGCGGTTGAGCTCGAGGACCTGGCGGTCCGCGCCGCCCACGATCAGGAGTGTCGGCGCACGCACCGCTCCGAGCCGCTGGATGGCCAGGTCGGGGCGCCCGCCCCGTGAGACCACGGCGTCGATGCGGGCATCCGGATCGGCCGCGGACCACAGCGCCGCGGCCGCCCCGGTGCTCGCCCCGAAGTAGCCGATCGGCCTCTCGACGCCAGCGGCCCCGGCTCGGAGCCAGTCTGTCGCCGCGGAGAGGCGGGAGGCGAGGAGGCCGATGTCGAACACAGCACGCCGCTCGAGCTCCTCGTCGGGGGAGAGCAGGTCCAGCAGGAGCGTCCCGAGTCCGGCGTCCTGGAGGACGCGGGCAACGGCGCGATTGCGCGGGCTGTGGCGGCTGCTGCCGCTGCCGTGGGCGAAGACCACGACGCCGGCGGTCGCCGGCAGGTGCAGGCTCCCCTGGATGGTCACGCCGTCGACCGGGATGAGCACGTCCTCGTGCCTCGGGGCGGGACCTTTTGAACGTGACGCCGGCACCGGGCGGCGCGCCGCGGCGTCGAGGAGGTGCAGGACATCTTCGTCGCTTGTCGCGGAGAAATCGTTGTAGAAGCGGCCGACCGCCCGGAACGGCGACGGCGTCGAGAGGCACACGACCTCGTCGGCCTCGGCGAAGTCCCCGACCACGTCCTTCGGCCCGACCGGGACCGCGAGGATGACCCGTGCCGCCCCGAGTGCGCGTGCGATGGTGCACGCCACCCTCGCCGTGGACCCCGTCGCGATGCCGTCGTCCACCACGATGGCCGTCTTGCCGTTCAGGTCCTCGGGTGCCCGCACGGCCCTGATCTGCGCAACGCGGGCCTCGAGGACCTCACGCTCGCGGTGTTCGACGAGACCGAACTCGCGCTCGGTCACCCCCGAGAGTGACCTGACCCGATCGTCGACCACGCGCACGCCGTTCTCGCCGATCGCGCCCATGGCCAGTTCCTGCTGGAACGGGACGCCGAGCTTGCGCACCACGATGACATCCAGCGGAGCGCCCAGGCTGACCGCGACCTCGAACGCCACAGGCACGCCACCGCGGGGAAGGCCGAGGACGACCGTGTCGGGCCCGCGGAACCGGGTGAGCACGCGGGCCAGTTCCCGCCCGGCTTCGGTCCTGTCCTTGAAGACGTGCATGGCTCCTCCTCGCGTGTGGCCTCCACTGTCCTCCTTGCCAGCGCCGTCACACAGAGGCCAAGGGCCGTATCTTCAGGCGAGGCCGCGCCGCGCGATGAGCGGCGCGACGTCCGCATCCCGGCCTCGGAAGGCCCGGAACGATTCGAGCGGGTCCCGGGAGTTGCCCCGCGAGAGGAGCTCGCGGCGGAAGGTGTCGCCGTTGGCGCGCGTGAGCCCGCCGTTCTCCTTGAACCACTCGACCGTGTCCGCATCGAGCACCTCGCTCCAGATGTAGGACCAGTAGCCCGCCGCGTACCAGCCACCCGCGAAGATGTGCTGGAAGTACCCGGTCCGGTAGCGGGGCGGCACGAGCGCGACGGCCACACCGGCGTCGGCCAGCGCCGTGGCCTCGAAGGCGAGGGCGTCTCCGGCGTCGTCACCGCGACCGAGGCCGTGCCAGGCGAGGTCGAGGAGGGACGCGCCGAGGTACTCCGTCGTGGCGAATCCCTCACCCCAGAGCCTGGCCGCGTCGAGCCGGGCGAGGTCCTCCGCGGGGAGCGGCTCACCGGTCTCGTGGTGCCGCGCGAAGTGGCTTACCACCTCGGGCGCGAACATCCACATCTCGTTGACCTGCGAAGGGTACTCGACGAAGTCGCGGGGCACGTTCGTGCCGGAGAAGCGCGGGTACTCCACGTCCGAGAGCAGTCCGTGAAGGGCGTGCCCGAACTCGTGGAACACGGTCCGCAGCTCATCCAGGGTCAGGAGCGCGGGTTCGCCCGGGGCCGGTCTGGGCACGTTGAGGTTGTTCACGACGACGGGGGAGCGGCCCAGCAGCCGGGACTGCTCGACGAAGGAGTTCATCCACGCTCCGCCGCGCTTGGTCGGGCGGGCGAAGTAGTCGCCGAGGAACAGCCCGAGGCCGGAGCCGTCCGCGTCGAAGACCTCCCAGACGCGCACGTCCTCGTGGTAGCCCGCGAGGTCGGAACGCTCCGTGAACGAGAGACCGTACAGCTGGCCCGCCGCGTAGAAGACGCCGTCGGCGAGGACGCTGTCCAGCTCGAAGTAGTCGCGTAGGGCCCGCTCGTCCACCGCGTACTTCTCGCGGTGCACCTGGGCCGAGTAGAACGCCCAGTCCCATGGCTCGAGATCATGGCCCGCGGACTCGGCCAGGATCTCCGCCTCCGCGGCGGCGTTGCGCACTGCGGCCGGCGTCAGGCGCCCGAGCATGTCCTTGACCGCCGAGATGGACGGCGCGGTCTGGTCGTCCACGGCGAGCTCCGCGAAGTCCTTGAAGCCCAGGAGCTCGGCCTTCTCCGCCCGGAGGCGGGCCATGTCGGTCACGAGCGCGAGGACATCGGTCGGCCCGCCTGAGCTGCCGCGGGCCACCGAGGCCTCGAAGATGCGCTGGCGCAGCGCGCGGTCCTCGAGGACGGCGAGCTGCGGCTGGCTCGTCGGCTGGATGAACGTCAGGAGCCATCCCGACTCGTGGCCCGCCGCCCGCGCGGCCTCGGCAGCGGAGGCGCGGTCGTCCTCGGGCATGCCCGCCAGCTCGGACTCGTCCGTCACGAGGATCGCTGCTTCGTTGATTCCCTTCGCGACCCGTTGGCCGTACTCGGTGCCCAGCCGGGACAGCTCCGCGTTGACCGCGCGGAGGCGCTCCTGGCCGGCGTCGTCGAGTGCGACGCCGGCGCGCCGGAAGGCAGCCAGCCACTCCGAGACGAGCCGCGCCGACTCCGGATCGAGCCCCTCGGTGGGGACCGCGGCGAAGCGCGCGTAGAGGGCCCGGTTGAGGTAGATTGCGTCGTCGTGGGCGGAGAGCTCGGGCATGAGTTCCGTCTCGAGCGCGCGGATCCCTTCGGTGCCGTGGGAGGAGACCACGTTGAAGAACGCGGCGGAGGCGCGCGTGAGCAACTGCCCCGAACGCTCCATGGCGACGGCGGTGTTCTCGAAGTCGGGAGCCTGGTCCGAGGACGCGATGGCCTCGATCTCCGCGAGATGCTCCGCGAGGCCCGCACGGATCGCCTCCGCGTAGTGCTCGTCGCGGATCTCGGGGAAGGCCGGGAGGCCGTAGGGGAGCGTGCTGGGCGTCAGGAGCGGGTTGGTCATGAAAGGAGCCTTTCACGGGCTCTGGCCCCGGGCAAGGGATGCCCGGGGCCAGAGTGCGATGGCCTCGCGGTGGTCAGCCCTGCGTGAACACGAGGGACATCGGCGTGGCCTGAGAGCCCTGGCCCTGCGGGTTGTCCTTGAAGATGCCCGCGATGGTCTCCGTGGGCAGATCCGTGTCGTGGCCCATCACGACCACGCCGAGGTCGTTCGCATCCATGACGGCGGAGCCACCGAAGGACGCCACGGCCTCGGCCGGGAGGGCGGCGCGCACCGCGGCGCTGAGCGCACGTGCGACGCCGTCGGGATCCTTGGGCGCGAGCTTCACCGAGTTGCTGGCCGCGCCGAGGCTGTACGGGGTCGCGCCGTCGATTGCGTTGATGTTGTGGCCCACCACGTCGTAGAAGACGCCGCTCTTGCCCTGCAGCTTCCCGACGACCGAGGCGGCGGCGGCCTTCGCGATGAGCGGCAGGCCGACCTCGTTGATCGCGATCTGCATCGACCACGGGCTGCCGAGGCCGATCCCGGCCGGCGTGCGCGTCACGAACTTCGAGAGCACGCGCGCCGCAGGGGTCACGTTGATCTCCCAGACGGGGAACGACCGCCCCTGGGTGATCGCGACGATCTTCTCGCTCACGAGCAGGTACCACTTCTTGCCGTCGACGGCGGCACGCGCCTCCGCGGGCGCGTCCGGCAGCCCCTCGAAGAATCGCTTCACGTACGATGTGACGCCCGCGGCGAGGTCGGTGTCCTTCGCGAAGACCTCGGTCTGGAGCGGATACCTGCGGAACACCGAGCCGTTCGAGGCGATGTCGAGTTCCTTGCCCGGGTTCGCCTCGTAGTCGCTCTTGTCCGCCGTGACGTCCGCCGGGGCCTCGTCCTTGTCGATGAACTCGCGCAGCCAGAGCTCGACGTTCAGGAGGCGCCAGAAGATCATCGTGTCGGCGTCGTTCTTGCCGTTGAGGTACTCCTCGAAGGCCGTGAGGACCTGCTCGCGGTCCCAGTACGGGCGCGAGTAGAACGAGTTGGACATGAAGATCCTGTAGAGGCGCTCCTTCATGAGCTTGAACCACTCCGCCTCGGGCGTGGTGAAGCCGATCTTGTTGCGCCGGTTGCTGATCATCTCGGGCAGGAGGCCGCGCGTCGCGTCGCGGAGCACCCGCTTGTTCCAGCCTTCCTTGATGATCGCCTCGTCCGAGAGGGAGAACAGGTACTTGACCACTTCCTTGTCGAGGAATGGCACGCGGCCCTCGAGCGAGAAGCGCATCGTGTTCTTGTCCTCGTACCGCAGCAGCGAAGGGAGCGACTTCGCGAACAGGTCGTCGATGAGGCGGGCCTTGAGGTTGGCCGGGATGTTGCCGAACGACTCGCCGGAGAACTTCTCCGTCCAGGACTTCTTCAGCAGCGTGCCCATCGCGACGGACTTCTTGCCGCTGGCCATGCCCGCGAGGCGGAACCGGCCGAGGCGGTAGAAGATGTCGAGGCTCGACGACGACTCCTTGGCGAGCGTCGCGTAGTCGCCGGAGGCCTTGAGCTGGCGCAGGTAGGCGAAGTAGTAGGGGATGTAGCCGGCCATCATCTCGTCGGCGCCCTGGCCGTCGAGGAGCACGGTCACGTGCTTGGAGGCCTCCTTCATGACGCAGTACTGGGCGTACGGGCCCGAGGAGATGATCGGCTCCTCCATGGTGCGCACGAAGTCGACGAGGTCGGCATCGAAGCCCTCCGGCGTGGGCTTGATCTTGTGGGCCTCGACGTTGCCGCTGCACACGGCGATCGCGGCGTCGGCGTAGGCCTCCTCGTCGTTGATCGCGTTGGGGAACACCGCGCTGAAGGTGTTCTGCTTGGCGCCGACGGCCTCGAGGCCCTCGGCCTTCTCCTGCATGAGCCGGTTGATCGTCACGACGACGGCGGAGGAGTCGAGGCCGCCGGACAGTGCGCTGCCCACCGGGACCTCGGAGTTCAGGCGGATCCGGATGGCCTCGGTGAAGCGCCTGCGGTACTCGTCGACGACGTCCGGCGTGTACGGCGTGTTGACCTTGGCAAGCTCGGCGAGCTCCTCGCGGAGGCGCGTGTAGGAGGAGATGCGGAAGCGGCCCGAATCCAGCTCGACCGTCATCATCTCGCCGGGGAGGAGCTTGCGCACGCCCTCGAAGAACGTTTCCTCCGTGTCGTCGTGGATGCGGTACTGGAGGTAGCGGTACAGGATCCGCTCGTTGGGCTTGGCCTCGACGAGGCCCGTGGCGAGGATCGGCTTGATCTCGGAGGCGAACAGCAGCTGCGGCTCGTGCTCCGTTCCCGCGTTGGCCCAGTAGAGCGGCTTGATGCCGAAGTGGTCGCGGACGAGCACCAGCTGGTTGCGGCGCCGATCGAGGAGAGCGAGGCCGAACATGCCGTTGAAGCGGTCGAACGCCTCAGTGCCCCACTGCTCGTAGGCCTGGAGGACCACCTCGGTATCCGAGGCGGTGCGGAACCTGCGGCCGAGCTGCTCGAGCTCGGCGCGCAGCTCGCGGTAGTTGTAGACCTCGCCGTTGTAGACGAGGACGGTCTCGCCGTCGGCGCTCACCATGGGCTCCTGGCCGTGGGCGACGTCGACGATCGCCAGCCGGCGGTGGGCGAGGCCCACGTTGCCCTCTGCGAAGTACCCCTCGCCGTCGGGCCCGCGGTGCACGATGCAGCTGTTCATCTCCTTCAGGAGTGATTCCTCGAGCCCAGCGCCGAAGTATCCGGCGATTCCGCACATAGTGCTGTCCTCATCTGTCGGAAGTGAAGGTCCGCGGTCCATGCTACCGGCGGGCCTCCGGGCCGGGCGGCCGGGCGGGGGTGACTACACTGTCATGGTGACCCAGAACCCCCCTCTTCCATCCTCGTCGGACGTGACACCGGACGCGCCCGTTGTCGGCGTGCTGGCGCTCCAGGGCGACGTGCGCGAGCATCTCGCGGCGCTGGCCCATGCCGGGGCGCGTGCGGTGAAGGTGCGGCGGCCGGAGGAGCTCGAGGGGCTGGACGGGCTCGTCATCCCCGGCGGAGAGTCCACGACGATCGACAAGCTCGCACGCGCGTTCGGCATCACCGAGCCGCTGCGGGCCAAGATCCGCGCCGGCTTCCCGGTGTACGGCTCGTGCGCGGGCATGATCCTCCTCGCTGACGAGATCGCCGACCCGACCGAGGACCTCTCGGGCCGCCCCCAGGAGTCCTTCGGCGGCCTGGACATCACGGTGCGGCGCAACGCCTTCGGCCGCCAGCGGGAGTCGTTCGAAACGGACCTCGACTTCAAGGAGGTCGACCAGGCGGGGGGACCGGTGCATGCGGTGTTCATCCGCGGTCCGTGGGTCGAAAGGGTGGGTCCGGGCGTCGAAGTCCTCGCCGAGGTCGACCCGGCCCACGCGTCGCACACGGCCACGCTTGGGGGCAGGTCTAGAATTGTCGCAGTGCGTTCTGGAGCGCTGCTCGCGACATCCTTCCACCCCGAGGTGACGGGCGAGACACGGATCCATGAACTTTTCATCCGCATGATCAGGACAGGAGCATAGGCATGTCCGGCCACTCCAAATGGGCGACCACCAAGCACAAGAAGGCCGTCATCGACGCCAAGCGTGCCAAGGCGTTCGCGAAGTACATCAAGACCATCGAGGTCGCGGCCCGGATGGGCGGCCCAGACCTCTCCGGCAACCCCGCCCTCGACCTAGCGGTCAGCAAGGCGAAGAAGAACTCGGTCCCGAACGACAACATCGACCGTGCGATCAAGCGCGGCGCGGGCCTGACCGGCGAGGCGATCGAGTACACCGAGATCACGTACGAGGCCCGCGGCCCGCAGGGCTCCGCGCTCCTCATCGAATGCCTCACGGAGAACCGCAACCGTGCGGCGGCGGACGTCCGCCTCGCCGTGACGCGCAACGGCGGCACGATGGCGGACCAGGGGTCCGTCAACTACCTCTTCACCCGCAAGGGCGTGGTGAGCCTGCCGAAGAACGGCCTGTCCGAGGACGACCTGCTCATGGCCGTCCTCGACGCCGGCGCCGAGGAGGTCAAGGACGGAGGCGAGAACTGGATCGTGTACTCGGACCCCAGCGACCTCCAGGGCATCCGCGACGCCCTCAACGAGGCAGGCATCGAGTACGACACCGATGAGGCCGAGTTCGTCCCCTCGATGGAGGTCGGGCTCGATGCCGATGGCGCGCGCAAGTTCGTGCGCCTCGTCGATGCGCTCGAGGACCTCGACGATGTCCAGAACGTGTACTCGAACGCGGACATGAGCGACGAGGTCATGGCGGAGCTCGAGAACGACTGAACCGTGTCCGCTTCTGCTGATGCCGATGCCGGCGCGGTGAGGCCCGGGTCTGCCCTGCGTGTGCTGGGCGTCGACCCGGGCCTCACGCGTTGCGGGATCGGTGTGGTCGACGTCGCGCGGGACCGCAAGGCGACGCTCGTCGGCGTGACGGTCGTCGGGACGAAGGCGGATGAGCCCCTCGATGCCCGACTGCTTGCGATTGCGACGGCGATCGACGAGTGGCTCGATCGGCATCGCCCGGACGTGGTCGCGGTCGAGCGGGTCTTCTCGCAGATGAACGTCAGCACCGTGATGGGCGTCGCCCAGGCCTCGGGAATCGTCATCGCGGCCGCCGCGAGGCGGGGCATCCCGGTCGCGCTGCACACCCCGAGCGAGGTCAAGGCCGCGGTGACCGGGAGCGGCCGAGCGGACAAGGAGGCGATCACGCGGATGGTCACGAAGATCCTCCGGCTCGAGACCGCACCGCGGCCCGCGGACGCCGCGGACGCCCTCGCCCTCGCCCTCGCCCACGCGTGGCGCGGCAGCGCGCCGGGCTCGCCGTCCGCGGCGGGACGCACGACGGCGGTGGGGGCCTCGGCGTTGACGCCTGCGCAGCGCCTGTGGCAGGAGGCGGAGGCGAGGGCGCGCCGCGGCAGATGAGGCGGGTGGCCGGCGTCGGCCGCTAGAGTTCTCGTAGATATGTTCGGATCCAGCGAAGCGCTAGGAGTGTCGGTGATCAGCTTTCTCCGTGGGCCGGTGGCGCACGTGGGCCTGTCCTCGTGCGTGGTGGACGTCAACGGTGTGGGCATGTCCTTCTGGGCGACCCCGCAGACCCTTGCGGGCCTGAGGGTCGGCGAGGAGGCGACGGTCCACACGTCTCTCGTGGTGCGCGAGGACTCGCTGACGCTGTTCGGATTCGCCGCGCCGGAGGAGCGCGAGGTCTTCGAGGTACTCCTCGGGGTCTCGGGCGTGGGACCCCGCCTCGCGCTGGCGGTTCTCGCCGTGCACACCCCGGAGGCCGTTCGGGTCGCGGCGCACACCGAGGACGCGAAGGCCTTCACCAAGGTCCCGGGGATCGGCCCGAAGGTGGGGGCGCGGCTCGTCCTTGAGCTCAAGGGCAAGCTCGTGCCCCTCGGTTCGGGCGACGTGCACGCCGCTGCCCCGGCGCAGGCGGATGCGGCGTGGAAGCCCCAGGTCATCGCGGCCATGGCCTCGCTGGGGTGGAGCGAGAAGGACGCCGCCTCGAGCATCGACAAGGCCATGGCAGATGCGCCCGAGATCGCGGAGGCCGGAAGCGTGCCGGAGATCCTGCGTGCGACCCTTCGCTGGCTGGGCCAGGGCGCACGAGCCGTGAAGGCTGGCGCCCGTGGCTGAGCCTTCGCTCGTGGCGAGCCAGGAGGAACCGGAGGAGCGTGTCATCGAGGCCGCTCTCCGGCCCAAGTTCCTCGACGAGTTCGTGGGGCAGGCCCGAGTGCGCCGCCAGCTCTCGCTCGTACTGGAGGCGAGCCGGCTCCGCGGCCGGACCGCGGACCACGTGCTGCTCTCCGGGCCCCCCGGGCTCGGGAAGACCACCCTCGCCATGATCATCGCGGGGGAGATGAACGCCCCGCTGAGGATCTCTTCGGGGCCCGCGATCCAGCACGCGGGAGACCTCGCGGCCATCCTCTCGTCGCTGTCCGAGGGGGAGGTCCTGTTCCTCGACGAGATCCACCGCATGTCGCGTCCCGCCGAGGAGATGCTGTACATGGCGATGGAGGACTTCCGGGTCGACATCGTGGTGGGCAAGGGCGCGGGCGCGACTGCTATCCCGCTCGACCTGCCGCCGTTCACGCTGGTCGGGGCGACGACGCGGGCCGGCCTGCTGCCCGGTCCCTTGCGAGATCGCTTCGGGTTCACCGGCCACCTCGAGTTCTACTCGGTCGAGGAGCTCGAGCTCGTCCTGAGGCGCTCGGCGGGCCTCCTGGACCTCAAGGTGACGTCCGCGGGCTTCACGGAGGTGGCCGGACGCTCGCGCGGCACCCCGCGCATCGCGAACCGGCTCCTGCGGCGGGTCAGGGACTGGGCGCTCGTGCACGGGATCGACCAGATCGACGCCCGTACGGCGGGGGCGGCGCTGGACATGTACGAGGTGGACGCCCGGGGACTCGACCGGTTGGACCGGTCTGTGCTCTCGGCGCTGGCCACGAAGTTCGGGGGAGGCCCCGTGGGGCTCTCGACCCTCGCGATTGCGGTGGGCGAGGAGCCCGAGACGGTCGAGACGGTGGCGGAGCCCTACCTCGTCCGCGAGGGGCTCATGGGCAGGACCCCGCGCGGACGGATCGCGACGCCGCTCGCGTACTCGCATCTCGGGCTGCCGGTCCCGGCCGATGCTCCGTTCGCCGGCAACGCGGCGTTCGCTGACAGCGCAACCCTGTTCGGCCCGGGATCGGACGAGGACGCTGGTTCGTTGGACTGAGCGCCACGCCCCTGCGTGAGCCACTACACTGAAAGACATGCTTCCCGCTGAGCCGGGAGCCTCATGCTGTGCCCGGGACCGCCCTGGCCGGTTCCCGTGCCCACGAAACAGATTGGACCTCGCATGGACCTGATGACCATCCTCCTGTTGGCCGTCTTCGCCTTCTTCATCTTCACGATGTTCCGTCGGAACAAGAAGGCCCAGCAGCAGCAGAGAGAGATGCAGTCCCAGTTCGCGCCGGGCGTCGAGGTCATGACGAGCTTCGGCCTGTACGGCCGGATCGTCTCGATTGACGATGCCGAGAACAAGGTCGTCCTCGAGCTCAGCCCCGGCACTGAGGCCACCGTCCACCGGCAGGCCGTCACCAAGGTCGTCGAGCCGACCGCACCCGCGGAGGATTCCGCTACCGAGGCTGGCCTCGGGACCGGTGACATCCCCTCCGAGGCGGGCAGCGCGCCGTCGTCCGGCATCTCCCTCGGCAAGGACGCCTCGCCCGCGCCGCAGGAGCAGCTGAACGAGACGCCCGAGGAGACCCTGCGGCGCCTCAACGACGAGGGCAAGAACGCCCACTAAGTCCGTTACACGCCGCCCGGCGCACATACCGGGCGGCGTGCGCGTCCACCGGGCGAACTCCACCATCGAAGGACCACCATGGCACGATCCCGCACGCGGCCGGGACTCAAGACACTCATCTCCCTCGGCGTGATCCTCGTCGCCCTCGTCGGCATCCTCGCCGGCGGGGTGATCGCAGGCAAGGCCTCCTGGGCCCCCAAGCTCGCCCTCGACCTCGAGGGCGGCACCGAGATGATCCTCTCCCCGAAGGTCTCCGACGGGTCCCAGATCAACCAGGACCAGCTCAACCAGGCCGTCGAGATCATCCGCCAGCGCGTGGACGGCTCCGGCGTCGCCGAGGCCGAGATCAGCACCCAGTCCGGGCGCAACGTCGTCGTGAGCCTCCCAGGGACCCCGTCCGCCGAGACCCGGCAGCTCATCCAGGCCTCGGCCGACATGAACTTCCGGCCCGTCCTCATGGCGGGCGATCCTGCTGCCGTTCCGCAGGACCAGCGGCTTACCGACGACAAGCTCCCCAAGCCGACCGCTGCGCCCACCGACGCGAGCGACAGCAACTGGATCACGGCCGACGTGTACAAGCAGTACGAGGCCCTTGACTGCACCCAGCCGCAGGCGGAGAAGACCCAGCGCTCGGATCCCTCCAAGCCGCTCGTCACGTGCGAGCCGGCCGACGGCACGCGGCCCGCGACGAAGTACATCCTCGGTCCGGTCGAGATCGCCGGCACCGACATCTCCGGCTCGACGTTCCAGCTCCAGCAGGGCCAGCAGGGCGCGGTGACCAACGAGTGGGCCGTGAACATCCAGTTCAACGGCGACGGAACGCAGAAGTTCAAGGCCGTCACGACGCGCCTGAATGGCTTCTACGTCGCGAACCAGAACGACCCCAAGGCCCAGTTCGCGATCGTCCTGGACGACAAGGTGCTCTCGGCTCCGCGCACGCTGGCCGTCATCACCGACGGGCGGCCGCAGATCACGGGCAACTTCACCCAGCAGAGCGCGCAGGCGCTCTCCGACCAGCTCCGCTACGGCGCACTGCCGATCAGCTTCGAGATCCAGAGCGAGCAGCAGATCTCCGCGACGCTCGGCACGCAGCAGCTCGAGATGGGCCTCCTCGCGGGCGGGATCGGACTCCTGCTCGTGGTCATCTACTCGCTGTTCCAGTACCGGGCCCTCGGCTTCGTCACGATCGCGTCGCTCGTCGTCGCCGGCGCGCTGACCTACCTCGCGATCGCCATCCTCGGCTGGACCCAGAACTACCGGCTCTCGCTCGCCGGCGTGGCGGGCCTCATCGTCGCCATCGGCCAGACGGCTGACTCGTTCATCGTGTACTTCGAGCGCATCCGCGACGAGCTACGTGAAGGACGCGGACTCGTCTCCGCGGTCGAGAACGGCTGGAAGCGCGCCAAGAGGACCGTGCTGGCCTCCAAGGCGGTCAACCTGCTGGCGGCCGTGGTGCTGTACTTCGTGGCCGTGGGCAACGTGCGCGGCTTCGCGTTCACGCTCGGCCTCACGGCGATCGCCGACCTCATCGTCGTGTTCATCTTCACCCACCCGACGCTCCAGATGCTTGCGCGGACCCGGTTCTTCGGCGAGGGGCACCGGTTCTCCGGGCTCGATCCCGCCCGCCTCGGCGCCGTGCCGCTGTACCGCGGCGCGGGCCGGCTCCGGGAGGCCTCCGAGGCGGCCAAGGCCAACCTCAAGCCCAAGAACAGCGCCGCAGCGGGCGAGGCTGGGCGCCGCATGACCATCGCCGAGCGCCGCGCGGCCGAGGCGCAGAAGCAGTCCGAGATGTCCTCCGCATCGGGGCGGTCCAGCCGCACGCCCGAGCGCACGGGGGAGGAGAACTGATGTCCAACTTCTTCGCGCGCTTCGGCAACGAGCTGTACGCCGGCAAGCGCTCCTACCCGTTCGTGGAGCGCAAGAGGCTCTGGCTCGGCATCGCCGGGGTGCTCACGATCGTGTCGATCCTCATTCCGCTCCTCTCGGGCGGCTTCAACCTCGGAATCGAGTTCCGCGGCGGCAGCGAGTTCCGCGTCTCCGAGACGACGTCCACCGACGTCCACCTCGGGGAGCAGGCTGTGGACGCGGTGGCGCCGGGCAACCAGCCGCGCGTGAGCAACATCGCGCCCGGGACGATGCGCGTCCAGACCGAGCGGCTCAGCGACAACCAGACCCTCGAGGTGAAGGACAAGCTTGCCTCCGCCTACGGCGTCGGCGCGGACCACGTGACGTCCTCCTTCGTCGGCCCGACCTGGGGCGCGGACGTATCCCAGCAGGCACTGCTCGGGTTCATCATCTTCGTGGTCCTGGCGGCCGTCCTGATGGCGCTGTACTTCCGCACGTGGAAGATGTCGCTGTCCGCGCTCACCGGGATGTTCGTCACCATGATCGTCACGGGCGGCGTGTACGCCGCCAGCGGGTTCGAGGTGACGCCGTCAGCCATCATCGGGTTCCTGACCATCCTCAGCTACTCGCTGTACGACACGGTCGTGGTGTTCGACAAGATCCGTGAGAACACCGCGGACATCACCTCGTCCACGCGCCGCACGTTCGCCGAGGAGGTCAACCTCGCCGTCAACCAGACGCTCGTGCGGTCGATCAACACCATGATGGTCGCCGTCCTCCCGGTCGCCGCGATCCTGTTCATCGGGGCCGGCCTGCTCGGTGCGGGCACCCTGCGCGACCTCTCGCTGGCGCTGTTCGTGGGCATCCTCATCGGCACGGCCGCGACGATCTTCATCGCCGCGCCGATGTACGCCTGGCTGCGGGAGCACGAGCCAGCGCTCGTCAAGCAGGCTGAGCGCGTCCACGCGCGTCGGTCCACGGCGAACGCGGGCGTCTGACCCTCGTCGTCGGGCATACACTGAGGGAATCCCGTACAGACCGAACGTGGTCTGGGAATTCCGTCAAGGAGTGGAGGTGCCCTCAGTGGTCGAGCGTCCGGCATCGTCCCCGGCCCAGTCCGGTACTCCCGGTGCCGCAGAGAGCGGCACCGGGAGGACGACGTCGCCCGCTCCGGAGCGCCGCCCCGCCGCGGCCCCGCCCCCAGCCGCCCCAGCCGTGAACGGCGCCCCGGGCGGCAGTGGGCTGGTGGGCGGAGACAGTCTCCTCGAGAGGCCCACGCTCGGGCGCAGGGACTGGTCCTTCGCCCGGCTTGCCCGGCTCACGGGGCGCGGTCCGAGCGCCCACTCGCCGATCCTGGAGCCACTCCTTCGCACGGTGCGGGCCAACAACCCCCGCGAGGACTTCGAGCTCATCCAACGTGCATACGAGGTCGCGGAGCGCAGCCATCAGGGCCAGAAGCGCAAGAGCGGCGACCCGTACATCACCCACCCCGTTGCAGTGGCCACGATCCTCGCCGAGCTCGGCATGACTGGGACTACGCTGGCCGCGGCGCTGCTGCACGACACGGTCGAGGACACGTCCTACACGCTGGACCAGCTCCGCAAGGACTTCGGCCCCGAGGTCGCGATGCTGGTCGACGGGGTCACGAAGCTCGACAAGGTCCAGTTCGGCGAGGCGGCGCAGTCCGAGACGGTCCGCAAAATGGTCGTGGCCATGGCCAAGGACATCCGCGTGCTCGTCATCAAGCTCGCTGATCGGCTGCACAACGCCCGCACCTGGCGGTTCGTTTCCCCGGAGTCGTCCGCGCGGAAGGCGCGCGAGACGCTCGAGATCTTTGCGCCGCTGGCCCACAGGCTCGGCATGAACACCATCAAGTGGGAGCTCGAGGACCTCTCCTTCGCGGCCCTCTACCCCAAGGTGTACGAGGAGATCGTGCGCATGGTGGGGGCGCGGACCCCCGAGAGGGAGAAGCAGCTCTCGGTCATCCGGACGCAGATCGCCGACGACCTGCGTGCCGCCAAGATCAAGGCGGAGATCACCGGGCGCCCCAAGCACTACTACTCGATCTATCAGAAGATGATCGTCCGCCAGAAGGAATTCGACGACATCAACGACCTCATGGGCGTGCGGGTCCTCGTCGACACCGTCCGTGACTGCTATGCAGTACTGGGCACGCTGCATGCACGCTGGAACCCCCTGCCGGGGCGTTTCAAGGACTACATCGCGATGCCCAAGTTCAACATGTACCAGTCGCTCCACACGACCGTGATCGGCCCCGGCGGCAAGCCTGTCGAGATCCAGATCCGCACGCATGACATGCACCGACGCGCCGAGTACGGCGTCGCGGCGCACTGGAAGTACAAGGACCAGCCGGGAGCCCAGAGCCACAGCCCCAGTGGCAAGGCGTCCGAGATGGGCTGGCTCCGCTCGCTCGTGGACTGGCAGCAGGAGACGTCCGACCCGGGGGAGTTCCTCGACTCGCTCCGCTTCGAGATCAACGCGAAGGAAGTCTTCGTGTTCACGCCCAAGGGCGAGGTCATGGCGCTTCCCGCCGGATCGACCCCGGTCGACTTCGCGTACGCGGTGCACACCGAAGTCGGCCACCGGACCATCGGCGCGCGGGTCAACGGCAAGCTCGTGCCGCTCAACAGCGAGCTGAACCACGGCGACTGGGTCGAGATCTTCACGTCCAAGGCCGAGGGGGCCGGGCCGAGCCAGGACTGGCAGCACTTCGTCAAGAGCGCCCGCGCCCGCAACAAGATCCGGCAGTGGTTCTCCAAGGAGCGTCGCGAGGAGGCCATCGACAAGGGCAAGGATCTCTTGACGCGGGCCATGCGCAAGCAGAACCTTCCCCTGCAGCGGCTCCTGAGCCACGATGCCCTGCTCGCGGTGGCACAGGAGTTCCGCTACACGGACATCGCCGGACTCTACGCGGGCATCGGGGACGGTCACGCCTCGGCGCAGTCGGTCGTCGAGAAGCTCGTCGACAGCCTCGGCGGGGCCGCGGGAGCCGCGGAGGACATCGCAGAGACCATAGCCCCCACGAAGGGCAGCGTGCCGCCGCGGTACTCGAACTCTGGGGTGATCGTGAAGGGCGTCGGGGACGTCTGGGTCAAGCTCGCCCGGTGCTGCACTCCCGTGCCGCCGGACCCGATCGTCGGGTTCGTGACCCGTGGCTCGGGCGTGTCGGTGCACCGGACGGACTGTACGAACATCGCGACGCTGCGTTCCGAGCCGGACCGCATGGTCGACGTCGAGTGGGCGCCGACGCAGTCCAGCGTGTTCCTCGTGGAGATCCAGGTGGAGGCCCTCGACCGCAAGAGCCTCCTCTCCGACGTCACCCGGGTGCTCTCGGAGAACCACGTGAACATTCTCTCGGCCCACGTGCACACCTCGACCGATCGGCTCGCCGTCTCCCGTTTCGCATTCGAGATGGGGGATCCGAAGTACCTCAGCCACGTGCTCAGCGCCGTGCGCCGGATTGACGGCGTCTTCGACGTCTACCGCACTACCGGGAACCGCCGCCGCACCTGAGCCGCTCACCGGTCGAGCTTCGCGAGGATCCGGCGGGCTCGCTGCTTGTGAGGCTGCGTGGGCAGCGCGTCGAGACCGCGTTCCATGAGGCCGACCGTGAGTCCGAGGGCAGGGTGGGCGAGCATGCGGCGCAGCACGGGGAGGGCGGCCCGTTCCTCCGAGTGCAGGGCGAGGTCGATCGCCGTGCGGAGGCCGCTCGTGACGCGCAGGTCCGCGATATCGAAGACGTCGAAGGCCCCGAAGCTCACCTCATGGACCAGCAGCCTCTCCCCGGTCCCGAGCCTCGCCATCCTCCGGGTGCTCTCGACGAGCATCACGGGCATCTCGGGCGCCGGCGCGCAGCCCAGGATCCATGCCGCGGTCATGCGTCCGGCCACCGTGCGCTGGCGCACGCGAGGCGTCAGCGTCGCGGAGAGGGCGCGCGCCCGCAGCTCCGGCGTCGGTCGCGCGCCGCCAGGGACGTACGCGCGTCCCACCAGGCGGTGCAGGATGCCGTCGGACTCCATAGCCTGGAGCTCGACCGCGGTGAACGGACTGCCCGCGGTGAGCACAGGCGTCTCAAGGGTCGGACGTGGGAAACGGTGTTCAGTGCCGGGCATAGCGCCATCATCCCGCGGAGCGCGACGCGGCGTCCTGTGGACAGCGCGGCCTGTGGATAAGTGGGCCCGGGCACCCAGAGACACCGGGGGCCCGGTCTGCGCTTCTGCGGATCGGGCCCCCGGGGTGCAGCAGGAAAGGGTCAGCCGAGCTCGCCCGCCGCCTTCTGGAGCGTCTCGAGCCACGCACGGCGTGCATCGAGGGCTTCCTGCGCCTTCGACGCCGCGCGGCTGTCGCCCTTCGCCTGTGCCGCCGCCAGGTCGTCCTCGAGGCCGGCAATCGAGGACTCGAGCTGGGTGAGCGCCGAGTCCGTCCGGGCCTTCGTCTCAGGATCCGTTCGCCGCCAGTTCTCGTGCTCGGCCTGCGCCACGGCGTCCTCGACCTTGCGCAGGCCGGACTCGATACGGCCCATGTCGGCGCGCGGGACGCGGCCGGCCTCCTCCCAGCGGTCGCGGATGGACTGGAGCGCCTTCTTCGCAGAGGCCAAGTCCCTCACCGGGAGGATCTGCTGCGCCTCGGCCAGGAGAGTCTCCTTGACCTTGAGGTTGGCCGAGTACTCGCGGTCCACGGCGTCGTTGGCGGCCTGGCGCGCCTCGAAGAAGACGTTCTGCGCGGCACGGAAGCGGACCCACAGGGCGTCGTCGTCCTTCCGGCTCGCGCGGGGGGCCGCCTTCCACTCGTCCATGAGCCGCCGGTACTCGCCGGCCGCCCAGCCCCACTCAGTCGAGGTCTGGAGCGTCTCGGCCTCCGCGATGAGATTCTCCTTGACGGCCTTGGCCTGCGCGTTGACGCTGTCGAGCTGCGAGAAGTACGCGCGGCGGTGGCGGTCGAACTGGGTGCGGGCGGCACGGAACCTCTTCCAGAGCGCGTCCTCGGCCGCACGGCCGAGCCGCAGGCCAGACTTCTGGGAGGCCTTCCAGTCCTCGAACAGCTCGTTCATCCGGGCGCCGCTCGACTTCCACTGCGTCCGCTCCGGGTCCTGGCCGCTGATCTGCTCCGCCTCGGCCACGATCGCCTCGCGTCGCTCGAGCTCCTGGGCGCGCGCGGCGTCGTGCTGGGCCTTCTCCGCGGCCTCCGCTTCGGCGAGCGAGCCCTCGAGCGCATCGAGACGGGCCTCGGCGGAGCGCAGGTCTCCTACCATGGTCCGCTCGGCGAGCTGCGAGCGGAGGTGGCCGGCCGCCTTGCGGACGTCCGCGACCGCTGCGTGGGAGCTCACGCGCTGCTCGAGCAGCGAGATCTGGGCGAGGACGTCCTCGAACTTGCGCGCGAAGTAGGCGAGCGCCTCGTCGGCGGAGACGCCGGGGTACTGGCCCACGGGATGCTCCTCGCCGTCGATGGTGAGGAACACATGGCCGTCGCCCTCGACGCGGCCCCACTTCGCGGCCTCTGTGAGCGACACCGCGGGCACGGGAGCGCTCGGCGCCACCGGCTGCAGGGGAGGAGCGGCCGGTGCCGGAGCGGCAGGCCTGGGCTTGGCCGCGAAGGCGGCGGGGGAGGGAACTGGTGCGGCCGCCGGGGCCGCGGTGTCGTCGGATTTCTGACTTTCGGTCACCGCTAGAACTCTTTCGCTTGTGGTTTGTCTTTCAGAGGGAGCTGCCTGATGGGGCAGCCCACGTCATTTCACCGTGAACGAGTCTATCGTGACTGGCGTCACGGGAGCCCCGTCGTTTCCTGTCTTCACCCCCGCAGCGGCGATGCCGTCAACCACGTCGAGGCCGGACGTGACCTTGCCCACGACCGTGTAGCCGCCCGCGCTGTCCGCGGGGATCGTCGTGTCCTTGTACACGATGAAGAACTCCTGGCCGTTCCCGTAGGCGTTGTTGGCCGTGCGGGCGACCGCGATCGTCCCTGCCGGGTAGGTGCCGTCCGCGGGCGTGTTCTCGAGGGGACCCCACGTGTAGGCCGTGTCCGAGCTTCCGTCCGCCTTCTGCCCGCACTGGAGGAGCGCGAAGCCGGCGCTGTTCGTGAGACGGCCGCATTGCCGCCCGTTCAGCGTTCCCGCCTGTGCCAGGGAGGCGAAGACTGCCGCCGCCTGCGGTGCCTTCGTCCCGTCGAGCTCGACCCCGACGGGCTTCCCGTTCAGCACGAGTTGCCCGGTGAACGTCTTGCCGGCTGCCGTCTCGGGCTTGGGGATGTCGGGCCCGTTGGTCTGCGCGGGGCTCGCGCTCGGCGTCGCGCTGGGCGCCTCGAGGCCGGCCTGCGCGGCGGCGTACTCGGCGGCGGTAGGGTTCGAGGCGAAGACCGTCCCCTGGAGGACCGCCGCCACGATCACCGCCAGTGCGCACGCGGCCGCGGCGATCGTGTTGTCGCGGCGGCGCCGCTTCTCCTTGCCCTTGCGCAGCTCGGCCTTCGCCTCCATGAGCTGGACCCGGCGGCGCTCCTCCCGCGCGTTCCGCTTGACCACCTTGGGAGTCCTCCTACGCTCGCGCATCCGACGGGTGCCTGATCAGGCGCATAAACTTGTGCAGCAGTCAGTCTACGCACAAGGAGTTTGTCCCCCATGGCACGTACCGCCTCGCTGTCCGGATTCCCCGAGTGGCTTCCGCAGGAGAGGCTCGTGGAGCTCCACGTGCTCGACACGCTCCGGCGTACGTTCGAGCTGCACGGCTTCGCCTCCATCGAGACCCGCGCCGTCGAGACCGTGGGCCAGCTCCTGCGCAAGGGCGAGATCGACAAGGAGGTGTACGGCCTCTCCCGCCTCCAGGATGACGAGGACTCGGCCAGCCGCGACGACGCCAACGCCCTCGCGCTGCACTTCGACCTGACGGTGCCGTTCGCCCGCTATGTCGTGGAGAACGCCGGCTACCTCGCCTTCCCGTTCCGCCGCTACCAGATCCAGAAGGTGTGGCGGGGTGAGCGCCCGCAGGAGGGGCGCGCGCGAGAGTTCACCCAGGCGGACATCGACGTGGTGGGCGACGGCGAGCTGCCCTTCCGCTACGACGTCGAGCTCGCGCTGGTCATCGCGGAGGCGCTGTCCGCGCTCCCGATCCCGCCGTTCCGGCTCCGTATCAACAACCGCAAGCTCGCGGAGGGCTTCTACCGAGGCATCGGGCTCACCGACACGGCCGGTGTCCTGCGGAGCATCGACAAGCTCGAGAAGGTCGGGCCCGAGAAGGTAGCCGAGCTCCTCCAGGAGGAGCTCGGCGCCACGCCTGAGCAGGCCAAGGCCGCACTCGAGCTCGCTTCGATCCAGACCGAGGACACCTCGTTCGTGGCGCAGGTCCGGGCGCTCGGCGTCAAGGATGACCTCCTCGAAGAGGGCCTCACCGAGCTCGAACAGGTCATCGCCGCAGCCTCCGCCGCCGCGCCCGGCAAGGTCGTGGCCGCCCTCTCTATTGCCCGCGGGCTCGACTACTACACGGGCACGGTCTACGAGACAGTGCTGGTGGGCCATGAGCAGCTCGGCTCGATCTGCTCGGGCGGCCGCTACGACGCCCTCGCGACGAAGGGGAACCGCAAGTTCCCCGGCGTGGGCCTCTCGATCGGCGTGACCCGTCTCGTGTCCCGGATTCTGAGCCAGCAGCTCGCGACGGCAAGCCGTTCGGTCCCCAGCGCTGTCTACGTGACGCTCGTGGACGACGATTCGTGGGCCGCCGCACAGGGCGTCGCCGCCCAGCTCCGGGGCCGGGGCATCCCGGCGGAGGTCGCGGCCAAGGCCGAGAAGTTCGGCAAGCAGATCAAGTACGCGGACCGCCGGGGCATCCCGTTCGTCTGGTTCTCCCACGCGGACGGCACCCACGAGGTCAAGGACATCCGCTCCGGCGAGCAGGTCGCCGCGGATCCGGCAACGTGGATGCCCCCGGCCGAAGACCTCGTCCCGCAGGTGCTCCCAGCGCCCGCCGCCGGATAGGCGCGGGCCGGCGCAGGCGCCGTCGCGGGTAAACTCGATCCGAACCACTGACGATACAACTGAAGGAAGAGCTGTGCTGCGCACACACGGCCTCGGGACCCTGCGTCCCGAGCACATCGGACAGACTGTCACGCTCGCGGGCTGGGTGGCCCGCCGCCGAGACCACGGCGGGGTGGCCTTCGTGGACCTGCGCGACGCGACGGGAGTGTCGCAGGTCGTGGTCCGCGAGGAGGAGGTCTTCCACGGACTGCGCAACGAGTACGTGCTCCAGGTCGTCGGCACGGTCGAGCGCCGCCCGGACGGCAACGAGAACCCGCAGCTCGCCACGGGCGAGATCGAGGTCATCGCGGAGAAGGTCGTTGTCCTGAACACGGCGGACCCGCTGCCGTTCCAGGTCGACGAGCACGTCGAAGTCGGCGAGGAGGCGCGCCTGCGGCACCGCTACCTCGACCTCCGCCGCCCCGGCCCGGCGCGCGCCATGCGCCTGCGCTCCGAGGCGAACCGCGTGGCGCGCGAGCTGCTCCACGGCGAGGACTTCACTGAGGTCGAGACCCCGACGCTGACCCGTTCCACGCCCGAGGGCGCCCGCGACTTCCTTGTGCCTGCGCGCCTCGCGCCCGGCTCCTGGTACGCGCTCCCGCAGTCCCCACAGCTGTTCAAGCAGCTCCTCCAGGTGGGCGGGATCGAGAAGTACTTCCAGATCGCGCGCTGCTACCGCGACGAGGACTTCCGCGCCGACCGCCAGCCCGAGTTCACCCAGCTGGACATCGAGGCGAGCTTCGTCGAGCAGGACGACATCATCGCGCTCGGCGAGCGCATCGTCTCCGCGCTCTGGCAACTCATCGACGTCGAGATCCCGACCCCGATCCGCCGCATGACGTACGCCGAGGCGATGGCGAAGTACGGCTCGGACAAGCCCGACCTGCGCTTCGGCCTCGAGCTCACGGACCTCACCGAGTACTTCAAGGACACGACGTTCGGCGTCTTCAAGGCCGGCTACGCCGCGGGCTACATCGGCGCCGTCGTCATGCCCGGCGGCGCGTCCCAGCCCCGCCGCACGCTCGACGCGTGGCAGGAGTGGGCCAAGCAGCGCGGGGCGAAGGGCCTTGCGTACGTCCTGTACAAGGAGGACGGCGAGCTCTCCGGCCCCGTGGCGAAGAACCTCACCGACGCCGAGCGCGCGGGCCTCGCGGACGCCGTCGGGGCCAAGCCCGGTGACTGCATCTTCTTCGCCGCCGGCGAGAAGGGCGCCTCGCGGGCGCTCCTCGGCGCTGCCCGAGTGGAGATCGGCCACCGCACCGGCCTCATCGACCCCAACGACTGGGCGTTTGTGTGGGTCGTGGATGCGCCCCTGTTCGAGCCGTCGGCGGACGCGAAGGCGTCCGGCGATGTGGCGCTCGGCTACTCCGCCTGGACTGCCGTCCACCACGCATTCACGTCGCCCAAGCCCGAGTTCATGGACACGTTCGACACCGAGCCCGGCGAGGCCCTTGCCTACGCCTACGACATCGTGTGCAACGGCAACGAGATCGGCGGCGGCTCGATCCGTATCCACCGCCGCGAGATCCAGGAGCGCGTGTTCAAGGTCATGGGCATCGGCGAGGCCGAGGCTCTGGAGAAGTTCGGGTTCCTGCTCGAGGGCTTCAAGTACGGCGCGCCGCCGCACGGCGGCATCGCGTTCGGCTGGGACCGGGTCGTGGCCCTGCTCGCCGGCGTGGACTCGATCCGCGAGGTCATCGCGTTCCCGAAGACCGGCGGCGGATACGACCCGCTCACGGCCGCGCCCGCGCCGATCACGCCGGAGCAGCGCAAGGAGGCCGGCGTCGACGCGAAGCCCGAGCCGAAGAAGACAGAGAAGGCAGACAAGCCAGAAAAGCCAGAACATCCAGAGAAGGTAGTCGGGGCGTAGCCTCGCCCGGATCTCAGCCACGACGGCGGAGGGCCGGCTCCCGCGCGAGCCGGCCCTCCGCCGTCGCCGCTGCGGCCGCGGACGAAGGCCCGGCGTGGCCGGGGTAGCGTAGAGGCGATGGAAGATCTGTTCGGTTCCCTGGGCGGGGGCAGCGGCGAGTTCGACGACGATGGCGAGTCCGCGCCGTCGTCCGGGATGGGCGAGCGTGCCGCGAAGGCCGCCCGAGACGCCCAACGGAGCCCCCTCGCGGTCCGCATGCGCCCAAGGAGCCTCGACGACGTCGTCGGCCAGCAGCACCTGCTGGGGGAGGGCTCCCCCCTGCCGCCGCTCGCGGCCGGCGCTGCCGCGGGGCACTGCCTCGGTGACAGGGCCTAGCTCCGTCATCCTGTGGGGGCCGCCCGGCACAGGGAAGACGACCCTCGCGCACGTGATCGCCCGCGGCCCGGGGCGGAAGTTCGTCGAGCTCTCGGCCATCACCGCAGGCGTGAAGGACGTCCGCCGCGTTATGGACGAGGCCCTCACGGCCCGCGACCTCCACCGCACCACGACGGTCCTGTTCCTTGACGAGATCCACCGCTTCACGAAGGCGCAGCAGGATGCGCTCCTGCCCGGGGTCGAGAACCGCTGGGTCGTGCTCGTCGCTGCGACCACGGAGAACCCCTCGTTCAGCGTGGTCTCGCCGCTGCTCTCGCGCTCGCTCCTGCTCACCCTCCGGCCGCTCACGGACGCGGACATCCGGGGCCTCCTCGAGCGCGCGGTGACGGACCCGCGCGGGCTCGGCGGCGCCGTCGTGCTCGCGGACGACGCCGCGGAGCACCTCGTGCGGCTGGCCGGCGGAGACGCCCGGCGCGCCCTGACGGCGCTCGAAGCGGCTGCCGCCGTCGCGCTCGGGCAGAGTGACGGCGGGGGAGGGGACGACGGCGGCCCCGTGACCGTCGAGGTGGCCCACACCGAGAAGGCCGTCGACGCGCATGCGGTGCGGTACGACCGCGCAGGGGACATGCACTACGACGTGGTGAGCGCGTTCATCAAGTCGATCCGGGGCTCCGACGTGGACGCGGCCCTGCACTACCTGGCGCGCATGGTCGAGGCGGGGGAGGACCCCCGGTTCATCGCGCGGCGGATCATCATCTCCGCCGCCGAGGACATCGGCATGGCCGACCCGACGGCGCTGCAGACCGCCGTGGCCGCAGCCCAGGCCGTCCAGCTCATCGGCATGCCGGAGGGCCGGATCGTCCTCGCGGAGGCGGTTGTGCACCTCGCGACCGCACCGAAGTCCAATGCCGCGTACAACGGCATCAACGCGGCCATCGCGGACGTCCGTGCGGGGCTCGGGACCGGCATTCCCGGCCACCTGCGCGACGCGCACTATGCGGGTGCGCAGCGCCTCGGCCACGGCAAGGGCTACCAGTACTCGCACGACGCGCCCCACGCAGTGGCGCGCCAGCAGTACCCGCCCGACGACCTCGTCGGCAAGGACTACTACACGCCGACGGCCAACGGCGCGGAGCGCGAGCTCCAGTCGAGGGTTGAACGGCTGCGCGGGATCATCCGCGGCACGTGATAGGCTGGATGACCGTCTGGCACGTCCGGGCGCAATCGCTCCTTCCCCCCGGGGAAGAGCCGCGCCCTCGGTAGCAGAAGGCAGTCGCGGGCCAATGCTCTCCACCTCCGGAGGCCAGGAATCCACACGCCGCGGCAGTATGAAAGGACACACGTGTCTAGCACTCGTGCCCGCCGTCAGACGCGCCTCTCGCGCGCTCTCGGCCTCGCGCTGACCCCCAAGGCCGCCAAGTACATGGAGCGCCGTCCGTACGGCCCCGGTGAGCACGGCCGTGCCCGCAAGAAGCAGGACTCGGACTACGCGGTCCGCCTCCGCGAGAAGCAGCGTCTCCGCGCCCAGTACGGCATCCGCGAGGCGCAGATGACCCGCGCCTTCGAGGAGGCCAAGCGCACCAAGGGCCTCACTGGTGAGAACCTCATCGAGCTCCTCGAGATGCGTCTCGACGCCCTCGTGCTCCGTGCCGGCTTCGCCCGCACGATCGCCCAGGCCCGCCAGCTCGTCGTGCACCGCCACATCACGGTCGACGGCAAGCGCGTGGACCGCCCGTCGTTCCGCGTCGCCGAGGGCCAGCTCATCGGCGTCCACGAGCGCTCCGAGACCATGACGCCGTTCCAGGTCGCCGCCGCCGGCGCGCACCGCGACGTCCTCCCGACCGTTCCCGGCTACCTCGATGTGAAGATCGAGTCGCTCCAGGCCCGCCTCGTGCGCCGCCCGAAGCGCTCCGAGGTCCCCGTGACCTGCGAAGAGCAGCTCGTCGTCGAGTACTACGCCCGCTGATCCCCGCGCCCATCGGCGAGAGGACAGGCATCGAGGAGCCCGCGGCGTGCGCCGCGGGCTCCTCGCGTGTGTAAGGTAGCCAGAGGGCGCGCGGGCACGCCGTGTGCCCGGGAGGAGGAACCGTGTCCGGAGGGGACATTGCAGGGCTCATCGCGGCGGGCGTCTTCGCAGTCCTGGTGGCGCTGCTGGCCGTGCCGATTCTGAAGCTCGGCAAAGTCCTTGACGAGCTGCGCGGCTCGATCCGTACGCTCGCGGACGGGGCCACCCCGCTCCTGGACGAGGTGACGATGACCGTCTCGACCACGCACGAGCAGCTCAAGAAGGTGGACGGCATCGCCTCCAATGTCTCGGACACGACGGCGAACGTCTCCGCGCTCTCGTCCCTCGTCGCGGCCACCGTCGGCTCTCCGCTCGTGAAGGTCGCCGCGTTCTCCTACGGCGTCCGCTCCGCCTTCGCACAGCACCAGAAGGCACCGCGCAGCTCCGGCCGCCGCAGCCGCTGACCTCAGCACGGCTGGACACCACCAGAAGGGAAACCCTGACGAAGTGAAGCGCATCGTGTGGCTCGGCGTGGGCGTCGCAGTCGGCGTCGTGGCCTACCAGAAGATCGCCAGGGCACGTTCGCTCGCCTCGCCGGGCGGGATCAACCGGGCCGTCGCCTCGCTCGCCGACAGCGTGGCGGACTTCGCCGGTCAGGTCCGCGAGGGCATGTCCGAGCGCGAGGCCGAGCTGCGCAAGGGGCTTGGTCTCACCGATTAGCGCCGGCGCCTAGAATTGATGGAGCCCGCACACACAAGAAGGTTGAAGCACACGCACATGAAGTCGCACGAGATCACCCGACGCTGGATCGACTACTTCGTCAGCAAGGGGCACACGGCTGTGCCCTCGGCGTCGCTCGTCTCCCCGGATCCGTCGATCCTCTTCACGATCGCCGGCATGGTGCCGTTCATCCCGTACCTCACGGCCCGCGAGGAGCCGCCCTTCCCGCGCGCCACGAGCGTTCAGAAGTGCATCCGCACTGCGGACATCGAGGAGGTGGGCAAGACTGCCCGCCACGGGACCTTCTTCCAGATGTGCGGCAACTTCTCCTTCGGGGACTACTTCAAGGAAGACGCGATCAAGTTCGCGTTCGAGCTGCTCACCATGGGTGTCGACGATGGCGGCTATGGCCTGCCCGCCGAGAAGCTGTGGGTCACCGTCTACGAGGATGACGACGACGCCGCCAACCTCTGGCTCGCGCACACCTCGATCCCGGCCGAGCGCATCCAGCGCATGGGCAAGAGCGACAACTACTGGTCCACGGGCCAGCCCGGCCCCGCGGGCCCCTGCTCGGAGATCTACTACGACCGCGGCCCGGCGTACGGACCCGAGGGCGGCCCGGCGGTGGACGACACCCGCTACATCGAGATCTGGAACCTCGTGTTCATGCAGTACCAGATCGAGAACGTGCGCTCGAAGGTCGACTTCGACATCGTCGGCGAGCTCCCGAAGAAGAACATCGACACGGGCCTCGGCATGGAGCGCCTCGCGATGATCCTCCAGGGCGTCGAGAACATGTACGAGACGGATCAGGTCCGTCCGGTCATCGACAAGGCCGCCGAGCTCTCGGGCCGCGAGTACACGTCCGCCGAGTCCTCCGACGACCCGCACCACACTGACGACGTCCGGATGCGCGTCGTCGCCGATCACGTCCGCAGCGCGCTCATGCTCATCACCGATGGCGTGACCCCCTCGAACGAGGGCCGCGGGTACGTGCTGCGCCGCCTCATCCGCCGTGCCGTGCGCGCCATGCGCCTGCTCGGGGTCGAGAAGCCCGTGCTCCCCGAGCTCCTGCCGGTCTCGCGCGACGCCATGAAGGGCGTCTTCCCGCAGGTCGAGAAGGACTTCGACCGGATCGCCCGCATCGCCTACGGCGAGGAGAAGGCGTTCCTGCGCACGATCGCGGCAGGCACGGCGCGCCTGGACGAGGCCGTCACCCACTCCAAGGCCGAGGGGCAGCCCCTCTCGGGCGAGGAGGCCTTCACCCTGCACGATACGTACGGCTTCCCGATCGACCTGACCCTCGAGATGGCCGAGGAGGCTGGCGTCTCGGTCGACGAGGCCGGGTTCCGGGCCCTCATGGAGGACCAGCGCCAGCGCGCCCGCAAGGACGCGAAGGCGAAGAAGTCCGGGCACGCCGACCTCACGCTCTTCCAGGAGCTCCACGCCTCGGGAGACACGGTCTTCACGGGCTACACCGAGCTTGAGGGCGAGTCCCGCATCCGCGGCCTCGTCTCCGCCGGCTCCCGCGTGGACCGCGCCGTGACCGGCGAGGAGATCGAGATCGTCCTCGAGGAGACCCCGTTCTACGCCGAAGCAGGCGGCCAGGCGGCCGACCGTGGCCTCATCTCCGGGGACGGGTTCCTCGTCGAGGTGCTCGATGTCCAGCGCCCGATCAAGGGCCTCTCCGTCCACAAGGCGATCGTCCGCGAGGGCGAGCTGAACGCGGAGGCCGTGGTGCGCACCGCTGTGGACCGCGAGCGCCGCCACGGCGGCGAGCAGGCCCACAGCGCGACTCACCTCGTGCACGCGGCGCTGCGCCAGATCCTCGGCCCGGAGGCCGTCCAGCGCGGCTCGTTCAACAAGGCCGGCTACCTCCGCTTCGACTTCGCGTGGGGGGAGCAGCTCTCCGGCGCCGCGAAGAGCGAGATCGAGGAGGTCGCGAACCTCGCGATCCGCGACAACTTCACGGTCAACACCGCCGAGATGCCGCTCGCCGAGGCCAAGGCCGCCGGCGCGATGGCCCTCTTCGGCGAGAACTACGGCTCCCGCGTGCGGGTCGTCGAGATCAACGGCCCCTGGTCGATGGAGCTCTGCGGTGGGACGCACGTGGACTCGACGGCGCTCATCGGCTCTCTGACCCTCCTCGGCGAGCAGTCGGTCGGATCGGGCAATCGTCGCGTCGAGGCCTATGTGGGGCTCGACGCGTTCCGCCACCAGGCCGCCGAGCGTGCCCTCGTGTCCGAGCTGAGCGAGATGTTCAAGGTGCCTTCGGCGCAGCTCACGGAGCGCATCGCCGGCACCCTCGAGAAGCTCAAGGCGGCCGAGAAGGAGCTCGAGCGGCTCCGCAAGGAGAAGCTCGCCGCGTCCGCCGCAGCGCTCGTGGGAACAGCGAAGGATGTAGCCGGCGTGCGCCTCATCACGCACGACGCCGGGGAGCTGGGTTCGGCGGACGAGCTCCGCGCGCTCGCCCTCGACCTGCGGGGACGGCTCGGGGACGGCACCGACGCGCCTGCGGCGACCGTCGCTGTCGCCGGCGTCGCGAAGGGCCGCCCAGCGGTCCTCGTGGCCACCAACGCTGCGGCCCGCGAGGCCGGGGTCAAGGCCGGTGCGCTCGTGCGCACCGCGGCCGGGATCCTCGGCGGCGGCGGAGGCGGCAAGGATGACGTCGCCCAGGGCGGCGGCACCGATCCGGCCAAGATCGTGGAAGCCCTGGGGGCGATCGCGACCGCTGTCGCGCAGCGCTGAGAGGGAGCCGCCTATGACTTCCAACGATCTGCAAGGTCATCCCTTCCCCCGGGGCGTGAGGCTCGGTGTGGACGTCGGCTCGGTGCGTGTCGGTGTCGCGGTCTGCGACGCCGACGGCATCCTGCCGACCCCCCTGAAGACCCTGAGCCGTGACCCCAAGCGCAACAGCGACATCAAGGTTCTCGTCAAGGAGGCCGCGGCCCGGAACGCCGTCGAGGCGTACGTCGGGCTTCCGCGGACTCTCGCGGGCCGCGAGGCCGAGTCGGCCGCGATGGCGAGGGGCTTCGCCGAACGGCTCGCCGCCGAGCTCGCCGCCGCGGGGCTCGAGTGCCCGGTCCGCCTCGTGGACGAGCGGTTCACGACCGTCGAGGCACACCGGAACCTCCGCGAAGCTGGCATGGACTCGCGCGAGCATCGTAGAGTGGTGGACCAAATGGCGGCCGTCGGAATCCTCGCGCATGCGCTGGACCTGATCCGCGGCCGTGGAGAGGCGGGGGCCCTGGTGGAGGCCCCCAAGGTGCGGAGTGGGGAAATCCGTAGCGACGACTCGGATGTGAGAGGCTAAGCGACGATGGACCCCCAGGACCCCACGACCCCGGCCGTGCCTGACCGGCCCTTGACGCGCCGCGAGCTGCGCGAGCGCGAGCGCGCCCAGCAGGAGGCCGCCCAGAGGCTGCTCACGCCGCAGCGCCGCGCCTCTTCGGCCCCGGACTCGGCGTTCCCTCGCTCCACGACTGCGCCTGCGGCCGAGACCTCGGCCCCCGCGAGCACCCCGCCGGACAGGCCCAGCGCCCCACCCGCGGCGCCCACCGCGGCGGCACCGGCGAATGTCCAGCCGGACCGTCCGACCGTGCAGCGTCCCGACGACGGCTCCGCGCACGCCACCCCGCACGGACGACGGCGCGCACGCACCGCCGAGCCGCTCCAGCCGGCAGCGTATTCCGCGGGACCGCTGACGCCGACGTCGGCCGCGATGGGCTGGGGCTCGTACCCGCCCTCCTCGGGGCCGACCGCCTCCTCGTACGCCGCGGTGTATGCACCGCCCTCCCCGATCACGGTGCCCGACTCCGGTGCGCCGTCGGTCCTGCCCTCCCCGGTTCCGGCCGCGCGGGCCTCCCTCGACGTGGCGGCCCCCGCACCGGTGGCCGATCCGCAGAGCCCGCATGCGCCGTCGTCCGCCGCGACGGGCGATTCGGCACTCGCGGAAGCCACTCCTGCGACCGCCTACCTACCGACCGTCCCCACGGTGTCCGAGGAGGCGCCGATCCGGCGCAACGTGTTCCCCGCCGCGGCGCAGGCATTCGCCCACAGCGCTGTCGCGGCCCCCGCGCACACACCGCCCGCGCACGCGGAGCCCGTCCACGAGCCCACCCACCACTGGGGGTTCGACGACGCCCCGGCAGACTATGACGACGCGTTCGAGTTCCACGACGGCCTGCAGCATCACACGGACCTCCACCACGACAACGCGTTCCTCCACCACGACAACGCGTTCGCGGCGCCCGTGGACCACGCACACGAGGCGGACCTCGGCCACCATCCGCACTCGTTCGACGACGCGCACGCCGTCTTCGGGGAGCCCGTCGCCGCCAAGCCGCGCAGGTCGCGCCGGCTCCGCGTGACCATCGGCCTGACCCTCGCGCTCGCACTGTTCGTGGGCGCGGCGCTGATCGGTGTGCAGTTCCTCAAGCCGATCCTCGGCATCGACAAGGTCACGGACTTCCCGGGCCCCGGCGCGGGTTCGGTGACCGTGACCGTGCAGCCCGGCTCGGGGGCCGCCGCGGTGGCCAGCACGCTCGAGAAGCAGGACGTCATCGCCGACGCGGGGACGTTCCTCAAGGCCTTCGCGGCCGCGGGCGGGAGCCTCCACCCCGGAGACTACACGTTCAAGAAGGAGATGAAGTCCTCCGACGCTGCCCAAGTCCTGGTCGGCACGTCGAACGACAAAGTCATCTACTTCGCCCTGAGCGCCGGCATGCGCGTGGGTGAGTCCCTCGACGCGATCGCCAAGGCCGCCTCGGTGGACCGCAAGGATCTCGACGCCCTCAGCGCCAAGCCGACCGACTTCGGCCTGCCCGCGAAGGCGAAGAACCTCGAGGGCTACCTGGCACCGGGCGAGTACCGCTTCCCCGTCGGGACATCGGCGAAGGACATCCTCACCAAGCTCGTCACCACGACGCTCGACAAGCTCAAGGCGGACGGGATCACCGACCCGTCGAAGCAGTACGACGTCCTCACCGTCGCCAGCATCGTCCAGGCCGAGGGCGGGCGCGCGGACTACGGCAACGTGGCCGGCGCGATCTACAACCGCCTCAAGCCGAACACCGAGACGAACGGGTACATCCAGTCGGACGCGACCGTGACCTACGGGCTCGGCAAGAAGAGCTACCACATCACGGAAGATGAGAAGGCGGACAAGAGCAACCCGTACAACACGTACGCGAACCCGGGCCTGCCCGCCGGCCCGATCGGCTCACCCGGGGCCTCGGCCATCGACGCGGCCGCCAAGCCGACCCCGAACGACTACCTGTACTGGGTCACGGTGAACCTCGACACGGGGGAGACGAAGTTCTCCAAGACGTACGCCGAGCACCAGGTCTATGCCCAGCAGTACGAGCAGTGGTGCCAGGCGAATGCGGGGAAGTGCCAATGACGGAGAAGGGCCGATGAAGGGCGGGTACCGGTGACGGCACTGCGCGCCGCCGTCCTGGGCCACCCCATTGGCCACTCGAAGTCCCCGGCCCTGCACCGTGCCGCGTACGGTCTCCTGGGCATCGACCTCGACTATGGTGCCTTCGACCTGACAGCGGAGCAGCTCCCGGCGTTTGCCGCCCGCGTGCGGTCCGAGCCTGGGTGGCGCGGCCTGTCCGTGACGATGCCGCTCAAGGCCGCGTTCGTGCCACTCGTCGATCGGGTGGAGGGGCTCGCGGCCGAGCTGGGCGTGCTCAACACGGTCGTGGTCGACGCCGGCCCCGATGGGCCCGTACTGATCGGCTACAACACCGACGTGGCGGGCATCACCGAGGCCTTCCGCCATGCGGGCCTGGCCCGGGTCGCCGACCCCGTGGTGATCGGCGCGGGCAACACCGCCCTCGCGGCCGTGGCCGCCCTGCACCAGCTGGGCGCGCAGCGGATCGAATTCCTCGTCCGCAACGCGTCCCGCTCGGGGAGGCCGCCTCCCTCGCGCACCGGCTCGGCCTCTCGGTCAGCGTCTCGCCCCTCTCGGGCGGCGCCGCCCGCCTGAGCGCGGCAGACGCCGTCGTGAGCACGCTGCCGCCGCTGGCCGCCGACGGCATTGCCGACGAGCTCGCGCGGCTCGCACCCGCGGACGACGGCGCGCGGCACGTCCTGCTCGACGTCGCCTACGATCCCTGGCCCAGCAGGCTCTCCGCGGCCTGGGAGGCCCGTGGCGGCCTCGTGCTCCACGGGCTCGAGATGCTGGTCTACCAGGCGGTCGAGCAGATCGTCCTGTTCACGGGCCGCGAGGACGCACGCTCCCGGGAAGTCATAGATGTGATGTGTGACTCAGTGGGCGTACCCCGGCGCGCGGCCTGACGCGGCAGCGTGGCAGGATGGATGTCATGTTGCGTTGGTTGACTGCCGGTGAATCGCACGGCCCGGCACTCGTTGGCATCCTCGAAGGGCTCCCCGCGGGCGTGGCGCTCACGAGCGAGGACATCCGGCAGGCCCTGGCCCGTCGCCGCCTCGGGTACGGCCGCGGCGCCCGGATGAAGTTCGAGGAGGACAAGGTCACGATCCTCGGCGGCGTCCGGCACGGCCGGACCCAGGGCGGCCCTGTGGCCATCGAGGTCGCCAACACCGAGTGGCCCAAGTGGGAGCAGATCATGGCCGCCGATCCGGTGGCGCCCGAGGCGCTCGAGGGCCAGGCCCGCAACGCCCCGCTCACGCGCCCCCGCCCAGGCCACGCGGACTTCACAGGCATGCAGAAGTACGGATTCGACGAGGCCCGCCCCGTCCTCGAGCGTGCCTCAGCACGGGAGACGGCCACACGTGTGGCCCTCGGGACCGTGGCGGCGGCCTTCCTCAAGGAGCTCGGCATCGGGCTCGTGAGCCACACGACGCAGATCGCCGCGGTCGCGGTCCCGGAGGATGCCCCGGTTCCCCTCCCGTCCGACGTCGCGGCGCTCGACGCCGACCCGCTGCGCTGCTTCCACGCCGCGACGTCCGCGGCGATGGTGGCGGAGGTCGACGCCGCCCACAAGGAGGGAGAGACCCTCGGCGGAGTGGTCGAAGTGCTCGCCTACGGGCTCCCGCCCGGACTGGGCAGCTACGTCCACTGGGACCGGAGGCTCGACGCACGCCTCGCTGGCGCGCTCATGGGGATCCAGGCCATCAAGGGCGTCGAGGTGGGGGACGGATTCCGCACGGCGGCGCGCCGCGGCTCCGCCGCCCACGACGAGATCGTGCGGGACGCGAGCGGCAAGATCGTCAGGTCGACCAACCGCGCCGGCGGCATCGAGGGCGGCATGAGCATCGGCGACGTGCTGCGCGTGCGGGCGGCGATGAAGCCCATCGCGACCGTTCCCCGTGCCCTTCGGACCATCGACGTCGCCACCGGCGAGCCCGCCAAGGCGCACCACCAGCGCTCGGACGTCTGCGCCGTGCCCGCCTCGGGTGTCGTGGCCGAGGCGATGGTGGCCCTCGTGCTCGCCCAGGCCGTCCTCGAGAAGTTCGGGGGCGACTCTGTCGCCGAGACCCGGCGCAACATCGAAGGCTTCCTCGCCGCGATCCCGGCCGAGCTCGACTCGGTGGCCGACTCGGTGGCCGGATGAGCGCGTCGGTGCGTCCGCTCGACCGGCCGATCGTCCTGTTCGGCCCGATGGCTTCCGGCAAGAGCTCGGTGGGCGCGGCCCTCGCCGCGATCCTCGGTGCCGAGTTCCTCGACACCGACGCGCTCGTGGTGGCCGCCCACGGCCCAATCCCTGAGATCTTCGCCACCCGGGGAGAAGAAGCCTTCCGGCGGGCCGAGGCAGAGGTGATCGCGGCGGTCCTCGGCGGCCCCCACCCGCGCGGTCTCGTGCTCGCGCTCGGCGGGGGCTCGGTGCTGCGCGAGGACACGAGGGCACGCCTCGCCGGGACTCACCGCGTTTACCTGCGGGCCGATTGGGACGACGTCGCGCCCCGGCTCGTGGGGAGCGCCGACCGCCCGCTGCTCCACGGCGACGCGGAGAACAGCTGGAAGGCACTCATGGACCGGCGCCGGCCGGTGTTCGAATCGCTCGCGAGCCTGAGCGTGGACACGGGCCACAGCACCGCGGCCGAGGTGGCCACACACATTGCGAGCGAGATCGCGGCCGGGAAGCGCCGCATCGACGAGGGAGTCATTGCATGAGCAGCGACGCTGCTGTCATCAAGGTCACAGGAAGCACCCCGAACGAGAACTACGACGTCGTGGTGGGCCACGGCCTTCTGGACTGCCTCGGGCCGGTGCTCGGCGAGCGAGTCCGGCGCGTCCTCGTCATCCATCCGCGCGCCCTGCGTGCCACGGGCGACACGGTGCGTGAGTCCCTCGAGGCCGAGGGCTTCACCGCGCTCACGGCCGAGATCCCGGACGCCGAAGAGGGCAAGCACATCCAGGTCGCCGCATTCTGCTGGCAGGTCCTGGGCCAGAACGACTTCACCCGCTCCGACGCGATCGTGTCCGTGGGCGGCGGCGCGGTGAGCGACGTCGCCGGGTTCGTCGCGGCGACGTGGCTGCGCGGAGTCCGCGTGGTCCACCTGCCCACGAGCCTGCTCGGGATGGTGGACGCCGCCGTGGGGGGCAAGACCGGAATCAACACCGCCGAGGGCAAGAACCTCGTGGGTGTGTTCCACGCGCCGGCAGCCGTGCTCGCGGACCTCGATGCGCTGGCGACGCTGCCCCGCAACGAGCTGCTCTCGGGAATGGCGGAGGTCGTCAAGTGCGGCTTCATCGCCGATCCGGCGATCCTTGACCTCATCGAGAAGGACCCGGAGGCGGTCGCGGATCCCACCTCGCCGGTGGTGCGGGAGCTCATCGAGCGCTCGATCTCCGTCAAGGCGCGCGTGGTCTCCGCGGACCTCAAGGAGGCCGGCCTCCGGGAGATCCTCAACTACGGCCACACCCTCGGGCATGCGATCGAGCTCTCGGAGCGCTATTCGTGGCGCCACGGCGCGGCGGTGAGCGTGGGCATGATGTTCGCTGCCGAGCTCGCGCGGAGCGTGGGACGGCTCAACGACGTGGTCGCCGACCGCCACCGCAGCATCCTCGAGTCCCTCGGGCTGCCCACGTCCTACCGGGGAGACCGCTGGCAGGCCCTGCTCGACGGCATGCGCCGGGACAAGAAGTCGCGGGGCGACCTCCTGCGCTTCGTAGTGCTCGACGACGTGGCAAAGCCCGGCATCCTCGAGGTCCCGGACACCTCCCTGCTCTTCGCCGCCTACCAGGAGATCTCGCAGGGGGCCGCCGCATGATCGCGGACCGTCGAGAATGGCCCCAATCCGGGTTCCCCGGCGTCGCGATCAACCCGGAGACGCTGACCACCGAGGTGGTCGACGAGGAGCGGTGCGAGCAGGCCCTCGCGGCGAGCGGGAACCCCGGTGATCGGGCGCTCGTCGAGCTGGCCCGCGGGCGCGTCAGCACGGCAGCCGAGGTCCTCATGGAGGCCCGCTATGAGGACCCCGAGTCGTTCGACCTCAAGGTCCTCGAGCTCGACGTGCTGCGTGCTGGAAACCGGTACGACCGTGCCGTCGAGCGGGCCCAGCAGCTGCTTGCCGAGGCGAAGGGGACCCGGAACGAGGCGAAGGTGCTCCACTACCTCGGCAAGATCCAGTTCACCCGCGGCAATTACGCCGCGGCGGTCAAGGCCTTCTCGCAGGCACTCGACCTGCGAGTCGCCGAATCGGCCGATGCGAGCCTCATCTACTCCTCGACCGTCGCGTTGGGCCGTGCGCGGGAGCTCCTCAGCGACGAGGTGTGACGGTGGATCTCTTCCGCTCCGGTTAGAATGGTCTGCGGATTTCTGAGCAGAAGAGACGAGAGGCGCTTTCGTGGCAACCACCAACGACATCAAGAACGGCACCGTGCTGAATCTGGACGGTCAACTCTGGAACGTGATCGAGTTCCAGCACGTCAAGCCGGGCAAGGGCGGCGCTTTCGTTCGCACCAAGCTGCGCAACGTCCTCTCGGGCAAGGTCGTGGACCGGACGTTCAACGCCGGGACGAAGATCGATACGGCCACCGTGGACCGGCGGGACTTCCAGTACCTCTACAAGGACGGCACCGACTTCGTGTTCATGGACACGGACACGTATGACCAGATCACCGTGGCGAACGAGACGGTGGGCGCCGCGGCCAACTTCATGCTCGAGAACCAGACGGTGCTCATCGCGCTGCACGACGGCAGCCCGCTGTACGTCGAGCTCCCGCCGAGCGTCGTCATGGAGATCACCTACACCGAGCCGGGCCTCCAGGGCGACCGCTCCTCGGCCGGTACCAAGCCCGCGACCATCGAGACGGGCTACGAGATCCAGGTCCCGCTCTTCCTCGAGACCGGCACCAAGGTCAAGGTCGACACCCGTGACGGCAGCTACCTGGGACGTGTCAACGACTAGTGAGCGCCCGCGGTAAGGCCCGTGCACGGGCGCTAGAGATCCTCTTCGAGGCGGAGCAGCGCTCGGTCTCGCCCACGGAAGCCATTCAGGGGCGCCGCGTCCGGACCGAGCAGATCATCAATCCTTATACCGTTCAGGTGGTGGACGGCGTCACGGCCAAGCAGGCCCAGATCGACGAGATCCTGCGCACGTACGCCCAGGGCTGGACGCTCGAGCGGATGCCCGCCGTCGACCGCATCATCCTGCGGATCGGCGCGTGGGAGCTGCTGTTCAACGACGACGTCCCGGACGGTGTCGCCGTGAGCGAGGCCGTATCGCTCGCGCGGACCATGTCCACGGACGAGTCGCCCGCGTTCGTCAACGGCCTCCTCGGCCGGCTCCAGGAGCTCAAGCCGACGCTGCTGGCCTGATGCCGTCCGCAGCCTGAGACGACTCGCGAGGGGGTCCCGCCAACTGCGGTACCCCCTCGCGCATCAGAGCTGCGGTGTTCCGTGGGGAATGCCGAGCACCGCGGACCTCTCGCGCCCGATCCGCTCGAGCAGTTCCCGCTGCGCGGCGGCGTAGCCGCGCACGTCTCGACCGCTGAGGACCCGTTGGCGGACGGCCGCGAGGTCCGTCGCGGTGCGGATGAAGGTCCGCATCTCGTTGCGTCGACCCGTCGATGCGGCCCACCGCAGGCCCGCCGCGCGGCCCCGCGGGGTCGCGAGCATGTCCACCTCGAGCGGTGTGAACCACCCGGCCCGGGCGTACTCGGTGAGCCTCGCGCGTGTGAGGCGCGCCTCGGAGCGCCGCAGCACGTAGACGACGAGGATGGCGGCCCCGAACAGCGGGATCTGGACGAGCACGTAGAGGAAGAAGAAGTCCGCGCCCGCGCTGTTCCAGATGTTGTGCAGGAGCATGGCGGGGATGAGGCCCATCACGAACGCGCCAACCACGAGCCCGGGGCTCCACCGCCGGGCGGCCAGCCCCATGATGAGGCCGAGCGTCCCCGTGAACATCGCGTGGGCGAATGGGGAGAGGAGGCCGCGCATGGTGAAGATCACCGCGAGCGACGCGGCCGATCCCGAGGTCTCCGAGAACATGCGCCCGAAGTACAGGATGTTCTCGGTGAACGCGAAGCCCGCGGCGATCGTCATCCCATAGACGATGCCGTCCACGGGGCCGTCCACGTGCTTGCGCGCGGCGAGCATGAGGATGAGAAGGCCCAGCCCCTTCGAGGTCTCCTCCACCACGGGAGCCTCCACCGTCGCGAGGAACTCGAGTGCCTGGGCCTGCGTCGCGGCGCGGGGACCGAACGCTGCGAGGAAGAGCGGCTGGATCAGGGTTGTCGCCGCGACGGACATGACTGCGCCCCAGGTGAGGGCGAACGCGAGGAGCCTGCGCGGCTCCGGTTCCCAGCGGTCGACCACGTGGACGGCGAGGAGCACGATGGCGAGCGGGAACAGGGAGAGCAGGAAGCCGACGAGGAATCCGGAGCTGCCCGTCGCCCGCAGCAGGAACGGCACGACGACGGCGAGCCCGGCCAGCAGGGCCGCGGCACCGCCCACCACCAGCGCGAGGAGCCCGTAGCGGACGCCCGCTCGCCTCGGGGCAGGCACTGCAACGGGCATCTGCGGTGGCTGGGTGCTCATGGTTCAAGGCTATCCGCGCCGGCCCCGGGGGCGCGGCCGGCATGTGGTAGCGTGGATCGACAGTTTTCCTCATTTAATTCCGTCCTGTGAGGCGGGGAAAGGGGTCTGCTGTGGCACCTGCCTCTGCAGAAAATCGCGGCGGGGACGAGAACAGCGGGGACGAGTACAAGGGCGGCTCCGGCCGCGTCGTCCTCGCGTCTGGCGACATCGACCGGGCGCTCACCCGCATCGCGCATGAGATCCTCGAGGCCAATCGGGGACCCGAAGGCCTTGTCCTCCTCGGCATCCCCCGCCGGGGATACCCGCTCGCCGTCCGTTTGGCCGCCAAGCTCGCCGCGGCGGACCCCGCCGTCGACCCAGCCTCGGTCGTGGGACAGCTCGACATCACGATGTTCCGCGACGACCTCGCGCGCCAGCCCACGCGGCCCCCGGCCCCGACCACCCTGCCCGCGGGCGGCATCGATGACAAGGTGGTTGTACTCGTCGACGACGTCCTCTACTCGGGGCGCACCATCCGGGCCGCCCTGGACGCCCTCGTGGACCTTGGCCGTCCCCGGTCGGTACGCCTCGCGGTCCTCGTGGACCGCGGTCACCGTGAGCTGCCCATCCGTGCCGACCACGTCGGCAAGAACCTCCCCACGTCGCGCGCGGAGAAGGTGAGCGTCCGGCTCACCGAGGTGGATCCCGGGATCGGTTCGGACTTCGTGGCCATCGACTCGCCCGAGGGCGGTGCCGACGCATGAGGCACCTGCTCTCCACCCGTGACCTCTCGGTCGAGGACGCGATCCGCATCCTCGACACCGCGGAGGAGATGAGCGCCGTCAACTCCCGTGAGGTGAAGAAGCTCCCCGCCCTGCGCGGCCGCACGGTCGTGAACCTGTTCTTCGAGGACTCGACCCGTACCCGCATCTCCTTCGAGGCCGCGGCCAAGCGCCTCTCGGCGGACGTCATCAACTTCGCGGCCAAGGGCTCCTCGGTGTCGAAGGGCGAGTCGCTCAAGGACACGGCGCAGACGCTCGAGGCGATCGGGGCCGACGCCGTCGTGATCCGCCACTACGCCTCGGGCGCGGCGCACCGCCTTGCCGTGACCGACTGGATCAACGCGGCCGTGGTCAACGCGGGGGACGGGACCCACGAACACCCCACTCAGGCACTCCTGGACGCCTTCACGCTGCGGCGGCACCTGGCCCGGGTCGCCGGCAGTCCGTCCACGGGGGCCGATCTGGCCGGTGCGAAGGTCATCGTCGTCGGAGACATCCTGCACTCGCGGGTGGCGCGCTCGGACGTGTGGCTCCTGACGACGCTCGGCGCGCACGTGACGCTGGTGGCCCCGCCCACGCTCCTGCCGATCGGCGTCGAGGGCTGGCCGTGCGAGGTCTCCTACGACCTCGACGACGCGATCGCCTCCGGCCCGGACGCCATCATGATGCTGCGCGTCCAGGCCGAACGCATGAACGCCTCCTTCTTCCCCTCGACGGGGGAGTACTCGCGTCGCTGGGGCCTGGGCGACGAGCGGTTCGCCCGCCTCGACGAGCTCGGCCTCAAGGACACCGTCATCATGCATCCCGGCCCGATGGTCCGCGGACTCGAGATCTCCTCGTCCGCCGCCGACTCTGAACGTTCACAAGTGCTCAAGCAGGTCGCCAACGGCGTCTCGGTGCGGATGGCCGTGCTCTACCTGCTCATGTCCGGCGGCCTCGCGGGGACCCCCACGGCCGCACCCCAGCTGAAGGAGACCGCTTCATGACGCCTTCGCCCCGCTACCTCGTCCGCGGCGCGTCGCTGTACGGAGAGAAGGCCGCCGACCTCCTCATCGCCGACGGCGTGATCGCCGGGATCGGCCCGGGACTGGACGCGTCCGGCGCGACCGTGGTCGACGCCGAGGGCCTTGTGGCCCTGCCCGGTCTCGTGGACGTCCACACCCATCTGCGCGAACCCGGCCGCGAGGACGCCGAGACCGTCGAGACGGGCTCGCGCGCCGCTGCGCTCGGGGGCTACACCGCGGTCCACGCCATGGCCAACTCGAACCCGGTGGCGGACACGGCCGGCGTCGTCGAGCAGGTCGCCCACCTCGGCCGCCGCGCGGGCTGGGTCGACGTGCGCCCGGTCGGCGCCGTGACCGTCGGCCTGAAGGGCGAACGCCTCGCCGAGCTCGGCGCCATGGCGGAGTCTGCCGCCGCGGTGCGGATGTTCTCGGACGACGGCATGTGCGTCCATGACCCCGTGCTCATGCGCCGCGCCCTCGAGTATGTCAAGGCGTTCGACGGCGTCGTGGCCCAGCACGCGCAGGAGCCGCGCCTCACCGAGGGCGCCCAGATGAACGAGGGCTCCGTCTCCTCGATCCTGGGCCTGCCGGGGTGGCCCGCGGTGGCCGAGGAGAGCATCATCGCGCGCGACGTCCTGCTCGCCCAGCACGTCGGCTCGCGGCTCCACGTCTGCCACGTCTCCACCGCGGGGTCGGTGGAGATCATCCGCTGGGCCAAGGCCCGGGGGATCAACGTCACGGCCGAGGTCACCCCGCACCACCTCCTGCTCACGGACGAGCTCGTGCGCTCCTACGATCCGGTCTACAAGGTGAACCCGCCCCTGCGGACGCACGACGACGTCGAGGCGCTCCGGGCAGCGCTGGCCGACGGGACCATCGACGTCGTGGGCACCGACCACGCCCCGCACCCGAGCGAGCACAAGGACTGCGAGTGGGTCCAGGCCGCGATGGGCATGACGGGGCTCGAGACCGCGCTCTCCGTGGTCCAGCTCGCTATGGTCGAGACGGGCCTCGCGGGCTGGCGCGACGTGGCGCGCGCGATGTCCGAGGTCCCGGCCCGGATCGGCCGCGTCGCGGACCAGGGCCGGCCTCTCGCTGAAGGGGAGCCCGCGCACGTCACGCTCGTGGACCCGGCCGCCCGCTGGACGGTCGACCCCTCGGTCCAGGCCACGAAGGGCCGCAACTCGCCGTTCGCCGGCAGGGAGCTCCCCGGACGAGTCGTCGCGACGTTCTATGCGGGCCACCCCACGGTGCTCGACGGCGCGCTCAACGCCCCGCACCCGGCCCACGCGCCGCAGGGCGCGGTGGAGGCATGATGGAGCGACTCGGCCCCGGCCTCCTCATGCTGCTCGTGGCCCTCGTGCTGATGGCCCTCGTGTGGGTCGGCTGGCGAGGACGTCTCAAGAGGCAGGCCGGCATCGCCGCCCCGGTGCAGGTCCCGGCGGACCTCGGCGCCGAACGGTACCGATGCTCCGGCCAGTACGTCGTCACCACGACGGCCGGGGACTGGCTGGACCGCATTGCCGTCCACGGGCTGGGCGTGCGCACTGGGGCCGACGCGATCGTGACGGATGCGGGAGTCGAGTTCGACCGTGCCGGAGCCGACGCGGTGTTCGTGCCGCGCGAGGACCTGGACGGGGTGCGGCTCGAGTCCGGCATGGCCGGCAAGTTCGTCGAGAAGGACGGGCTCGTCGTTCTCGGGTGGAACCTCGGCGGAACCGCGGTCGACACCGGCTTCCGGCCCCGCTATGCCGAAGAGAAGAGGGCCCTCGTGGCCGCAATCGAAGATTTGATGGGCTCCGCGGCCAGCAATGGCAGCGGATCAGGGAAAGAGTGAGCAGTGACTGAGAAGGCCACAACCCAGAATCCGACCAAGGCCGAGCCCGCCGTGCTCGTCCTCGAGGACGGGAAGATGTTCCGCGGCCGCAGCTACGGCGCCGTCGGCACCGCGTTCGGCGAGGCAGTCTTCGCGACCGGCATGACCGGATACCAGGAGACAATCACCGATCCCTCGTACGCGCGGCAGATCGTGGTGCAGACCGCGCCGCATATCGGCAACACTGGCGTGAACTCCGAGGACGCCGAGTCCCGCCGCATTTGGGTCGCCGGCTACGTGGTCCGGGACCCCGCCCGCCGCCCGTCGAACTGGCGCAGCGAGCGCAGCCTCGACGACGAGCTCGTCGAGGAGGGCATCGTGGGCATCCAGGGGGTCGACACCCGCGCGATCACCCGCCACCTCCGCGAGCACAAGACGATGCGCGCCGCGATCTTCTCCGGCGAGGCCGCGCGCCGCTCGGACAAGGAGCTCCTCGACGACGTGCTCGCGAGCGCCCCCATGGAGGGCGCACGCCTCGCGGAAGAGGTCAGCGTCGACACCGCCTACACGGTCGAGCCGTCCGAGCACGGCTGGGAGGGCGAGCCCCGGTTCACCATCGCGGCGATCGATCTCGGCATCAAGGCCATGACGCCGCACCGCTTCGCCGAGCGCGGCGTGAGGGTGCACGTCCTGCCGGCCACCGCCACCGCCGACGACGTCAAGGCCGTCAACCCCGACGGGTTCTTCATGTCGAACGGCCCGGGCGACCCGGCAACCGCGGACACCCAGGTCCGGCTGCTCCGCTCGGTCCTCGACTCCAAGCTGCCCTACTTCGGGATCTGCTTCGGGAACCAGATCCTCGGCCGTGCCCTCGGCTTCGGGACGTACAAGCTCCGCTATGGCCACCGCGGCATCAACCAGCCCGTCATGGACCGGCGCACCGGCAAGGTCGAGATCACGAGCCAGAACCACGGCTTCGCCGTCGACGCCCCGATCGAGGGCGCGACCGTGGCACCCGAGGAGCGCTACGGCCGCGTCGAGGTCAGCCACATCAGCCTGAATGACCAGGTCGTCGAGGGCCTCGCGTGCCTCGACATCCCGGCGTTCTCCGTCCAGTACCACCCCGAGGCCGCCGCGGGCCCGCACGACGCCGCATACCTGTTCGACCGCTTCATCGACGTGATGGAAGCGAACGAGACCAAGAAGACCGAGGAAGCGAAGTAATGCCCAAGCGCACAGACCTTAAGAGCGTCCTGGTCATCGGCTCAGGCCCGATCGTGATCGGCCAGGCCGCCGAGTTCGACTACTCCGGCACGCAGGCCATCCGGGTTCTCAAGGAGGAGGGCCTGCGGGTCATCCTGGTCAACTCCAACCCCGCGACGATCATGACGGACCCCGAGCTCGCGGACGCGACCTACGTGGAACCCATCACGCCCGAGGTCGTCGAGAAGATCATCGCCAAGGAGCGCCCCGACGCGATCCTCCCGACCCTCGGCGGGCAGACGGCGCTCAACACCGCGATCGCCCTCGACAAGAGTGGCGCCCTCGAGAAGTACGGCGTCGAGCTGATCGGCGCGAACATCGCCGCGATCGAGCTGGGCGAGGACCGCGAGAAGTTCAAGGGCGTCGTCGAGCGCTGCGGCGCCGAGAGCGCGCGCAGCCACATCGTCCACTCGATGGACGACGCGCTCAAGGCCGTCGAAGACCTCGGCTACCCGGTCGTGGTGCGCCCATCGTTCACGATGGGCGGCCTCGGGTCCGGCATGGCCTACAACGAGGAGGACCTGCACCGGATCGCGGGCGCCGGCCTCCAGTACAGCCCGACCACCGAGGTGCTCCTCGAGGAGAGCATCCTCGGCTGGAAGGAGTACGAGCTCGAGATGATGCGCGACAAGAACGACAACGTCGTGGTCGTGTGCTCAATCGAGAACTTCGACCCGGTCGGCGTGCACACCGGCGACTCGATCACCGTCGCCCCCGCGCTGACCCTGACGGACCGCGAATTCCAGAAGCTGCGCGACGTCGCGATCGCCGTCATCCGCGAGGTCGGCGTCGACACGGGCGGCTGCAACATCCAGTTCGCCGTCGACCCGGCCACGGGGCGTGTCGTCGTCATCGAGATGAACCCGCGCGTGTCCCGCTCATCTGCGCTCGCCTCGAAGGCCACCGGCTTCGCGATCGCGAAGATCGCCACGAAGCTCTCCCTCGGCTACACGCTCGACGAGATCCCGAACGACATCACCCAGAAGACGCCGGCGAGCTTCGAGCCGACCCTGGACTACGTCGTCGTCAAGGTTCCGCGCTTCGCGTTCGAGAAGTTCCCGGCCGCGGACCCGACGCTCACCACGACCATGAAGAGCGTCGGCGAGGCCATGGCCCTCGGCCGCAACTTCACCGAGGCGCTGCAGAAGGCGCTCCGCTCGCTCGAGCAGAAGGGCGCCGAGCTCGACTTCTCTCCCGTGCCCGACTACGAGGTCGCGGAGCTCATCGAGAAGGCGAAGCGGCCGAGCACCGACCGCCTCTCGCAGGTGCAGCGCGCCCTCCTGGGCGGCGCGAGCGTCGAGGACCTCTTCGAAGCCACGAAGATTGACCCGTGGTTCCTGGACCAGCTCGTGCTCCTGAACGAGGTCGCCGCCGAGGTCAAGGCCGCGCCCGCGCTCACGGAGGACGTGCTGCGCCTCGCGAAGCGGCATGGCTTCTCGGACGCCCAGATCGGTGCCCTCACGCACACGTCCGAGGCGGTCGTCCGGGGCGTGCGGCTGGCCCTCGGGGTGCGTCCGGTCTACAAGACGGTGGACACGTGTGCCGCGGAGTTCGCGGCCTACACGCCGTACCACTACTCGTCCTACGACGAGGAGGACGAGGTCGAGCTGCACAAGAAGCCGTCCATCATCATCCTCGGTTCCGGTCCGAACCGGATCGGCCAGGGCATCGAGTTCGACTACTCGTGCGTGCACGCGACGATGGCCCTGCGCAAGGCCGGCTACGAGACGGTCATGGTCAACTGCAACCCCGAGACCGTCTCGACCGACTACGACATCTCCACGCGCCTCTATTTCGAGCCGCTTACACTCGAGGACGTCCTCGAGGTCATCGCGGCCGAGGAGCGCACGGGCGGCGTCATCGGCGTCTTCGTCCAGCTCGGTGGCCAGACACCGCTCAAGCTCGCCCAGCAGCTCGCAGACGCGGGCGTGCCGATCCTCGGCACATCCCCCGAGGCGATCGACCTCGCCGAGCACCGTGGCGCGTTCGCGAAGGTGCTCGACGACGCGGGGCTCGTCTCCCCGAAGAACGGCACCGCCGTCTCCTTCGACGACGCCAAGCGGATCGCGGACGAGATCGGCTACCCGGTCCTCGTGCGCCCCTCCTACGTGCTCGGCGGACGCGGCATGGAGATCGTCTACGACGAGGCCAACCTGCACCGCTACATCGACAACGCGACCGAGATCACCCCGGACCACCCGGTCCTGATCGACCGCTTCCTCGAGGACGCCATCGAGATCGATGTCGACGCCCTCTACGACGGCACCGATCTCTACCTCGGCGGCATCATGGAGCACATCGAGGAGGCCGGGATCCACTCCGGCGACTCGGCGTGCGTGCTCCCGCCCGTGACCCTCGGCACCGACGTGGCCGCACGGGTGCGCACCGCGACCGAGGCGATCGCCAAGGGTGTGGGCGTCCGCGGCCTCATCAACATCCAGTTCGCCCTCGCCGCGGACGTGCTGTACGTCCTCGAGGCGAACCCGCGGGCCTCACGGACCGTGCCGTTCGTCTCGAAGGCCACGGGCGTCCAGCTCGCCAAGGCCGCCGCCCTCATCGGCACCGGCGTGACGATCAAGCAGCTGCGCACGGCCTACCGCATGCTCCCGGAGACGGGCGACGGCGCGGTGGTGCCAGCGAACGCCCCGGTGGCGGTCAAGGAGGCTGTGCTGCCGTTCAGCCGCTTCCGCACGCCCGAGGGCACGGTCGTGGACAGCCTGCTCGGGCCGGAGATGCGCTCGACCGGCGAGGTCATGGGCATCGACAAGCACTTCGATAACGGCCTTCGCCAAGAGCCAGGCGGCCGCGAACAGCTCGCTGCCCACGTCGGGGCGGGTGTTCGTGTCCGTGGCGAACCGGGACAAGCGCTCGGTGATCATGGGCGTCAAGAAGCTCTCCGACCTCGGGTTCGAGATCCTCTCCACGGGTGGCACCGCGGCGGTCCTGAACCGCAACGGGATCAACGCCACGGTGGTCCGCAAGGTCACGGACAGCTCCGTGGCTGCCGGCGCTGCGGCGGGCACCCCGGTTGCCGACGGTGAGGGCACGATCGTTGATCTCATCAACGACGGCAAGGTGGACATGGTGTTCAACACCCCGTCCGGCGGCACCGCGCGCGGCGACGGCTACGAGATCCGCGCCGCGGCGACGTCGAACGGCAAGCCGTGCATCACGACCGTCGCCGAGTTCAACTTCGCGGTCCTGGCGATCGAGGCGATGCGCAGCTTCGAATGGAGCGTCACGAGCCTCCAGGAGCACGAGGCCGCAGTGCGCGAGACGCCTCAGGGCACGGCCGCGGAGCCGGCGCGTGCCTGACACGCAGCACCCCGGCGGCCGCCCGGCGTTCGGCGAGCGGCTCGCGGCCGCCGTCGAGCGCCGGGGCCCGCTCTGCGTGGGCATCGACCCGCATCCGGCGCTGCTCGCGTCGTGGGGCCTGACCGACGACGCCGAGGGCCTCCGCCGCTTCTCGGCGGCGGTCGTCGAGGCGGTCGCCGACGTGGCTGCCGCGGTCAAGCCTCAGGTGGCCCTGTACGAGCGGCACGGCTCCGCCGGGATCGCCGCCCTCGAGGAGCTCCTCGCCGACGCGCGCGGCGCGGGCGTGCTCACGATCGCCGACGCCAAGCGCGGCGACATCGGCTCGACCATGGCCGCGTACGCCCAGGCGTGGCTGGGGGAGACCTCGCCCCTGGCAGCGGATGCGGTGACGCTCAGCCCCTATCTGGGGTTCGAGTCGCTGCGGCCCGCGCTCGACCTCGCGGCCCAGACCGGCCGCGGCGTGTTCGTCCTCGCCCTCACCTCCAACCCGGAGGGCGCGTCCGTCCAGCACGTGGGCGGTGAGGCGTCCGTGGCGCGCAGGATCGTCGAGGCTGCGGGAGCGGAGAACCGCCGGTACTCCGGCGCGGACGCGGGCCACGGGTCGGTGGGGCTCGTGGTCGGCGCGACGGTGGGGGACGCGGTGGCCCGCCTCGGCCTCGACCTGGCAGCGATGGGCGGCCCGGTCCTCGCCCCCGGCCTGGGCGCCCAGGGCGCCACCGCCGAGATGATGCGCGAGACGTTCGGCGCCGCGTACCCGCGTGTGCTCGGCACCTCCAGCCGTGACATCCTGGCCGCCGGCCCGGACAGGGCCAAGGTGCGCGCCCGGGCCGAGCGCACCCTCGCGGGCCTCGCATCCTGACGCGTCATTGCCTTCCGGCGGGTCGGGGTCTAGTTTCAAGGCAACTGGACGAGGCGGAGCAGGAGGCGGCGCAGATGGCCCTCGAACCCCTGACACCCCACGAGAGGCGAGAGGCGCTCGGCAAGGCCATGGAGGCCCGCGGCGCGCGGTCGCGAGCCAAGGCCGCGCTCCGGGCGGGCGAGCTCTCCGTCGAGGACCTGCTCGCCCGAGCGCACGCCGATGAGGCCCTCGCGCGGCTCAAGGTCACTGAGATGCTCGAGTGCCTCCACGGCATCGGCCCCGTGCGGGCGCTCGCCATCCTCGAGGACCTCGGGATCGCCCCGAGCCGCCGGCTGCGGGGCCTGGGCGTGCATCAGCGCCGTGCGCTGGTAGATTTTCTGGCGGGCTGACTATTTCTGGCCGAACACTGCCCGGTGCACGAATCACCATGCCGGGCCTCATCGAAGGGACAGCGTGGAGCAGGAACAGGGCCGGACGCACGGCGGCACGGGCCACAGCGGGCTGACGGTGCTCGCGGGGCCAACCGCAGTCGGCAAGGGCACGGTGTCGACCTATATCCGCGACACGTATCCCGAGGTGTGGCTGTCGGTCTCCGCGACGACGCGCGCGCCGAGGTCCGGCGAGGAGGACGGTGTCCACTACTTCTTCATCGGCAGCGAGGAGTTCGACCGCCTCGTGGACGAGGGCGCCTTCCTCGAGTGGGCCGTGGTCCACGGCCAGAACCGCTACGGCACACTGCGCCGCACCGTCGAGGAGGCGATCGCGGCCGGCAAGCATGTCCTGCTCGAGATCGATCTCCAGGGCGCGCGCCAGGTGAAGGCGGCGATGCCGGACGCCCGCTTCGTGTTCCTGGCACCCCCGAGCTGGGACGAAATGGTGCGCCGGCTGGTCGGCCGCGGCACCGAATCACCCCAAGAACAGCAGCGCCGTCTCGAAACGGCTAAAATAGAGCTCGCTGCCGAGCCCGAATTCGATGTCACCGTCGTCAACGACGACGTGAAGCGCGCGGCAGACGAGCTTGTGTCACTCATGGGTCTGACGCCGCACGCCCGCCAGGCGTCGCACTAGCGCGCCGTTCCCCGCAACCAAGAGCATTGGAGATTCCACCGTGTCCTCGAACCCCGAAGGCATCATCAACCCGCCGATCGACGACCTCCTGACGAAGTCGGACTCGAAGTACGGCCTCGTGATCTTCGGGGCCAAGCGGGCCCGCCAGATCAACGCGTACTACGCCCAGCTGCACGAGGGCCTGTTCGAGTACGTCGGCCCTCTTGTGGACACCAAGCTGAACGAGAAGCCCCTCTCGATCGCGCTTCGCGAGATCAACGACGGCCTCCTCGTCGCGAACCCCATCGCCGCGGAGGATGCCCCGGCCGAGCAGTCAGCCGAAGACTCCGAGAACGAGTAGGGGGCCGCGGGAGCGTGCGGGTCGTCCTCGGGGTAGGCGGCGGGATCGCCGCGTACAAGGCGGCACTCCTGCTGAGGCTCTTCACCGAGGCGGGGCACAGCGTCACCGCGGTGCCGACAGCCTCGGCGCTCAAGTTCGTCGGCAAGGCCACCTGGGAGGCGCTCTCGGGCAAGCCAGTCCGAACCGATGTGTTCGAGGCCGTCGAGACGGTCAACCATGTCCGCCTCGGGCATGAGGCCGAGCTCATCGTGGTGGCCCCGGCCACCGCGGACCTCATCGCTCGGGCTGCGGGCGGCCACGCCGACGACCTCCTGACCAACACACTCCTCATGGCTCGCTGCCCGGTACTCCTTGCGCCGGCCATGCACACCGAGATGTGGCGCAATGCCGCCACCCAGGCCAACGTCGCACTCCTGCGCGAGCGCGGGGTCCACGTCCTCGACCCAGCCGTTGGAAGACTCACGGGCGCCGACAGCGGGCCCGGGCGCCTGCCCGAGCCGGAGGACATCTTCGCCGCGGCGCTCGCGCTCGTGCGCGGTGGCTCGGACAGCGAAGCGGCGCACGACGGCGACGCGCGCCCGGGTGACTGGCCCTCCGGTTCCGCGCCGGGTCCCCTCGCGGGCACCCGTGTCGTGGTCTCGGCGGGCGGAACCCGAGAGCCGATCGACCCCGTCCGCTTCCTCGGCAACCGGTCGTCCGGCAAGCAGGGGGCGGCGATCGCCCGCGCGGCCCTCGCGGCCGGCGCCGACGTGACGTTCGTCGCAGCCCACATCGACGTACCGCCGCCCGACGGCGCGGACGTGGTCCGTGTCGACTCGGCCCTTGAGCTCCGCGACGCGATGCTCGCCCACACCCCGGGAGCCGATGTAGTGGTCATGGCCGCCGCCGTCGCGGACTTCCGCCCCTCCGAGCAGGCAACGAGCAAGATCAAGAAACGCGACGACACGGCCGACCCAATCATCACCCTCGTACGCAACCCGGACATCCTCGTCGAGCTCGTACAGCGTCGCAACGAGTCGCACCCGGGCCAGTTCATCGTCGGATTCGCGGCGGAGACCGGTGACGCCGGCGGGAGCGTGCTCGAGTACGGCAGGGCCAAGATCGACCGCAAGGGCTGCGACCTGCTCGTGCTCAACGAGGTCGGCGCAGACCGCATGGGCGCCGAGCGAGTGTTCGGCCAAGACACCAACGCCGTCGTCATCCTCTCCCGCACCGGCGGCGAGCCCGAGCACGAGGCGGGGACCAAGGACGAGGTCGCGCGCGCCGTCGTGCGCCGGATCGCGCTCGAGCTGGCTCAGGCCCGCGGACGGGACGCCCGGACAGAGCCAGTAGAGTAGACCAGTGACCCACGCACCCGATTCCGGCATGATTCCCTCTGGCCTGACGGCCCTCCGCCTCTTCACCTCCGAGTCCGTCACCGAGGGGCACCCGGACAAGATCTGCGACCAGATCAGCGACGCCATCCTCGACGCGCTCCTTGCGGCGGACCCCGACTCCAAGGTCGCGGTCGAGACGATGGCGACGACTGGGCTCGTGCACGTGGCAGGCGAGGTCACGACGGATGCGTATGTGGAGATCCCCCAGATCGTGCGCAACACGATCCTCGGAATCGGCTATGACTCCTCGGCGAACGGCTTCGACGGAGCCCGGTGCGGCGTCTCCGTCTCGATCGGCCAGCAGTCCTCGGACATCTTCGAGGGGGTGTTCAACTCGCTCGAGGCCCGCGAGGGCACCATGGAGGACGAGTACGACCTCCAGGGCGCCGGCGACCAGGGCATCATGTTCGGCTACGCCTCGGACGAGACGGCCACCTACATGCCCACGCCGATCTGGCTCGCGCACCGGCTCTCCGAGCGGCTCACCGAGGTCCGCAAGGGCGGGGAGCTGCCGTACCTGCGCCCGGACGGCAAGACCCAGGTCACCGTCGGCTACGACGGCGACCGGCCCGTGAGCGTCGAGACGGTCGTCATCTCGAGCCAGCACGCGGAAGGCACGGACCTCTCGACGCTGCGGGCCGACCTCGCGGACCACGTGGTCAAGCCGGTCCTCGCAATGGCCGAGCTCGAGTCGGACCACGTCCGCAGCATCCTGAACCCCGCGGGCGCCTTCATCATCGGCGGCCCCGTGGGCGACGCCGGCCTGACCGGCCGCAAGATCATCGTGGACACGTACGGCGGGTTCGCACGGCACGGCGGCGGCGCGTTCTCCGGCAAGGACCCCTCGAAGGTGGACCGCTCGGCAGCCTACGCGATGCGCTGGGTCGCCAAGAACGTGGTGGCCGCAGGTCTCGCGCGGCGCGCCGAGATCCAGGTCGCCTATGCGATCGGCCAGGCCCGGCCCGTGGGCATCTACGTTGAGACGTTCGGTACCGAGAGCGTGGACCCGCTGCGCATCAGCGCGGCCATCAACGAGGTCTTCGACCTGCGCCCCAGGGCCATCATCGAGGCCCTTGACCTCAAGCGCCCGATCTACGCCAAGACCGCCGCCCACGGCCACTTCGGCCGCGAGGAGCCGGACTTCACGTGGGAGCGCCTCGATCGGGTGGCGCAGCTCAAGGACTTCTTCGGCGCCTGAGGCGCGTCCAACCGCAGGCGATGACTGCACGCCAGCCGCGCGCCGAGCCGGTCCAGCCGTCCCTCCTGAGCGGCTTCCCGGCCGCCGAGCCGCCACCTTCCGGCCCCCGGCCCGCGTCAAGCCTGCCCGTGGCCAGAGTGTGCGTCGAGTCGCCCCTGCCGCAGCTCGACCGTCCGTTCGACTACCTCGTGACCGAGGAGCTGGACGCCGCCGCCGTTCCCGGTGTGCGGGTCAAGGTCCGGGTTGCCGGACGCGAGCACGTCGGGTTCCTGCTGGAGCGGCTCGGCTCCTCCGATTCTGGCGTCAGACTCTCGCCGCTCGGCGCGGTGCTCTCACCCCTGCCCGTGCTCGCGCCCGAGATCGCCGAGCTTGCCCGCGCCGTGGCCGAGCGTTGGGCTGGGGCGCTCGGGGACGTCCTCCGATTCGCGGTGCCGCCCCGGGCGGCCCGGGTCGAGGCGGAGTTCGCGGCGCGCGGGGACGACGTCGCGGTCCCTGCCTCTCCCGCGCACGACGCCGCCCAGCCGGGCGACGCCGTTGGCCCCCCGGCCGCGGGGGCCAAGAATGCTGCCGGTCCGGAGCAGGTGCCGGGCGGCTGGGACCGCCTGCACAACGGGGCCGCGTACCTCCGCCATCTGGCCGCCGGCGGGAGCCCGCGTGCCGTCCTCCAGGCGGTGCACGGCTACGGGCCGGACGCGTGGCCGCACACCATCGCCCGGGCGGTCGTCGCGGCGAGGTCCTCCGGGAGGGGAGCGCTCGTCGTCGTGCCTGACCGGCGCGACCTGCTCCGCGTGCACTCGGCACTCGAGGCCGCGCTGCCGGGCGAGCGGATCGTGCGGCTGTCCGCCGAGGATGGGCCCAGCACCCGCTCCCGGGGCTTCCTCGAACTGCTCTCCGGGGCCGCCCACGTCGCCGTCGGCACGCGGGGCGCGGCGTTCGCCCCGGTCAGGGACCTCGGCCTCGTCGTGTGCTGGGACGACGGCGACGACCTGCACATCGAGCCCCGGGCGCCGTACTTCCACGCCCGGGAGGTCCTCCTCCTGCGTTCCGAGCAGACCGGCTGCGCGCTGCTGCTGGCCGGGCACGCGGTCTCGGTGGAGGCGGAGCGGCTCGTCGAGTCGGGCTGGCTTCACCGGGTCGCCGCGGAGCGTTCGGTGCTGCGGGCTGCCGTGCCCCGGGTCACGAGCACCGCGGACAGCGTGGAGTCAGCGCGCGACCCCCTCGCGCGGATCGCCCGGCTGCCGCATACCGCGTGGCAGGTGGCCCGGGAGGCCCTCGCCATCGGTCCGGTCCTCGTGCAGGTGGCCCGGGCCGGGTACGCGCCGTCGCTCGCGTGCGGCCGCTGCCGGGAGCCCGCGCGGTGCCGGCACTGCGCTGGCCCGCTCGCGGAGCAGGCCTCGGGGCGGGAACGCCTTGTGGTGTGCCGCTGGTGCGGGACCCCCGAGCTCGCGTTCTCGTGCCGTGTCTGCGGCGGGAAGTCCCTGCGCCGCACCGCGATCGGAGCGCTCCGGACCGCCGAGGAGTTGGGCCGCGCGTTCCCGGGCGCGCTGGTCGTCACGTCGTCGGGGGATGCGGTCAAGTCCGAGCTCGAGGGAGGTCCTGCGCTCGTCGTTGCGACGGTCGGCGCCGAGCCGGTGGCCCCGGACGGATACGCTGCGGCGCTCCTACTCGACGGCGACGCGCTCCTTCGGCGGGAGAGCCTCAGGGCGCCCGAGGAGGCACTGCGACGATGGCTCAACGCCGCTGCGCTCGTGCGGTCGGCGTCCGAGGGCGGCCGCGTCGTCATCACGGCGGGCGAGGGCGAGGCCGTCGCCGCCCTCGTGCGGTGGGACCCCGCCGGCTTCGCGGGTCGTGAGCTCGCTCTGCGGCGCGAGCTCGCGCTGCCGCCTGCCGTGCGGATCGCCGCGGTGACCGGCGCGATGGCGGACGTCGAGGCGTTCCTCGCCGCGGCACAGGATGTTCTCGCCCATCCCGGGGTCCGCGTGGCAGGACCCGTGGAGGGCGACCCGGCCCAGGCGCTCGTGTTCTTCCCCATCGCGTCCGGCCCCGCGGTGACACGGGGCCTGCACGGCGTTCGGGTCGCGCTTGCCGCGCGTCGGACCGGGGGGCCGGTCACGCTCCGGGTCGACGCCCCTGACTTGCTCTGAACGCTGGACGTGCCCCCAGCCCCTGAGGACCTGGCCCGCTTCGGGTCTGGACCCTGCTCTGAACGTCTGAGCTGCGCTCCGCGGGGCTGGCGGCTGGCTCCACTGCGCATTGCCCCCCGGGGGCCCTCACGATCACGGTCAGGGTGCTGCCTCTGTGGTAGAGGCGCACGACCTCGGCAAGGAACCACTCGCTGTCGAGTCAGAAGGGTGGTGGGTGTTCGATGTGTGGGTAGGTGGTGTGCTTGCGGCCTGAGGGGGAGGTCCATTCGAGTGTTCCGGGCGGAGCGCCGGTCTCGCGCTCGGTGGTGGCGGGGGAGTCGTCTCGGGTGGGATTGGTGGGGGTGCCGGTCTGGCGTACGGTCCAGTGGGCGAGGCTCTTGAGGCGGTGGTGTTCGGGGCATAGCAGGGCGAGGTTGTCCACCCCGGTGGTGCCGCCGTGGGCCCATTCGATGGTGTGGTCGGTGTCGGTGGCTGCTGAGGGTTTGTCGCATCCGGGGAATCGGCAGGTTGCGTCGCGTAGGGCCAGGAAGCGGCGCATCGCGGCGGTGGGGGCGTAGCGGATCCTGCCGATGGACAGCGGTGCCCCGTCCTTCCCGCCGACGGCGAGCCTGGACCAGGACTGGGTCTGGGCCGCGAGGTTCCGGGCGGTGTCGGCGTCGATGGGGCCGTAGCCGAGGATCTCGCCCGGGGCCCGGCTTGCCCCGGTGAGGGTGGCCTCGGTGGCGGTGACGACGAGCTGCATCCGGACCCCGCCCAGCGGTGCTCTCGGGGACCCCAGCGGTGCTCTCGGGGACCCCAGCGGTGCTCTCGGTGGCGGGCCGGTCGGCGACTCGGACTCTGGGGGCGTGGAGCCCAGGAGGAGGTCGCGGAAGGCGTCGGCGCGGAGCTGGTTGATCGTACGGGCCTCATCGGGGCTGTGGAGGGAGCGGGCGATCGCGCCGAGCCTTGTGTCGATGAGGGCGCCCTGCTCGAGCGGGAGGAGGGCGACGAGGTGGCACATCCCGTCCCCGGCCGGGGTGATGTCCACGTGCCGGTCGGCGGCGGCCTTGGCCTTGCGGGCAGCGAGCGGCTCGTCGGCGTAGTCCTCTGCGAGGCGCCGCAGCCGCCGGCCCAGGGCGGCCGGGGTGGGGACACGGTCGGGGTCGGCGGGGGCGGCGATCTCGGCCGCGGCCTCGGCGAAGTCCGCGAGCCGGCCCGTGGGCACCGGGGCCGCGGCGTCGAGGGCGATCGCTGCGCGCTGCCTGTTCAGGCTGCCGTCCCGCATGCGCTCGAGCAGCGGTGCCATGGCCGGGTCGCACAGGGCCCTGGCTTCTTCGACCTTCGCTCTTGCAGTGCGTTGGGGGATCCTGAGGGCTGCGGCGATCTCCGAGGCCGCCAGGCCCGGGGCCTCGAGACGGGCGATGGGGTCGGGAGCCGCCCCGCCCAGTGACTTCACGAGTTCGGCCGTCATCCAGACCCGGCCCGCGTCGAGGCGGGCCTGGGTCGCCTCGGCCCGCTCGAGTGCGCGCACGAGCAGCGCGGCGTACTCCAGGGCGTCCGGACCCGGAGTGTGCCGGACCCGGACACCGCCAGGGTTCTCGTTCCAGAGGGCAGCGAGCTCGCGCAGGTCGGCCTCATCGTCATCATCGTCCCGTTGCGCAACGAGCGCCTCCCCGTTGCGGTCCCACCAACCTGCCTCAAAGGCATCGCGGTCAGCGGTGTCGTCATCGAGGATTCCCGGCTCCGGCGGCTCGGGGCACTCGGCGAAGAGGTCCCCGGCGGGGTCATCAGGCACCGGTTCGGATGGCACCGGGTCATCAGGCGCCGGCGCGTCGGGCAGTGGCTCGGACTCCTCCGCCCATTGTCCCCACCGCGATACCTCCACCATGCATCAATCTTAGAAGATATCTTCGATGAAATCCACAGCTATCGACATCTAGTTAGTACATAATTCTTGGGTATCTGCTTAGCTGAAGTTGATCCGCAGGAGCGGCAACGGGCGGATCTTCACAGGAGAACTCGTCCCGGTCATCGAAAATGCTCCACAGGAGGTTCTGTTCACGACGTGGCCAGCACCCAGATGACGTCGGGCTCCGTGGGGTCATCGCCAGTGCGGGGGTCGAGCACGAGCAAGAGGCTGTTCGGTGGGGCGAGTCGAGCCGTCAAGTGTGTCTCGGGGGCTTCCGGGAGTTCCGTCGAACGCCGACGTCGCCGAAGTCCGATCAATTCATTAAGACCGGGCTGCTGGTCACCTACGACTCACAGGATCGGGCAGCCCTGATCGAGTTCGCTGAGCCGGCAGCACCGCACCTGGCTGGCTCAGCCCTCCTAGGGATCTCGATGGGGCAACTGCGTGATCTGCTGTCAGAGCGAGGGCTTGATTCGATCGCGGAGGAAGGTGCGATCGTTGATCCTTCGTGGCGCATGTCCTTCTACGCGCTAGATGGTGTAATCGAAGGGGTCTTGCTCGGCGAGTGAAAACGGCGCTCGGCCTGCCGATGCTCGTCGGCTACGAAGGCCCGCGGCTGCGAACGTCCGAGTTCTTGCATACGTGGACGAACTTCAGCCGAGCAGGTACCTAGTTCTTAGATCCGAAAACCGTTCTGAGTCCGTTGGCTGAGGCCCGCGCGTCCCGGGCTGAACCTGCCGCTGTGTCACGTCCGCCGGTGCTGCCGCCCGAACGCCTCGATCGCCTCGCGTGCCGCGGCGAGGAGCGCCTCGGCAGACGCGTCCCAGCTGAACGTCGCGGCCTGCCGCCGAGCTGCCCGGGAGGCAGCCTCCCACGCCCCGGGCGCCTCGAGGGCGCGGACGGCCGCGGCGAAGTCTGCGGGCGAGTCCGGGTCCACGAAGGAGGCCCCAGCGCCCCCCACCTCGCGGAAGATCGGGATGTCGCTCGCGATGACCGGAGTCCCGAGGCTCATCGCCTCGACGAGCGGCAGGCCATAGCCCTCCGACCGCGAGAGGCTCACGAGCGCCGTCGTGCGTCTCAGGAGCAACTCGTACTCGTCCTCGGACACACCGCCGTGAAACACCACGCGCGCGCCGGCGGGGACGAGCGCCTCGAGCTCGGCCCGCCTCGAGGGGGAGACACGGGAGAGGAGATGGAGCTCATAGTCCGGCAGCTCGGCCATGCCGGCGATGGCGGTCTCGACGTTCTTGTACGGCATGAACGAGCCCATGTAGAGCAGGGTCTTCTCGGCGGCGCCCTCGAGCGGCCGCGGTTCCCGCCCGCCCTGGGGTGCATTCCCGATGATCCGCACCGGACGCTTGGTGAGCCTCTTCTCCGACATGAGCCAGCGGGTCGTGTGGCTCACGGTCGCCACGACGTCGGCCCGGTTCAGGAGCACCCGCTGCGGCCAGTAGGCCTTGTGGTACAGGCGCCACAGGACACGCACGGGCGCCGGCAGGAAGCCGGGCGGTTCGGGGTGCTCGTAGTAGATGAGATCGTGCAGGGTGAGGATGAGCGGGTACCTGCGCCCCCACGAGCCCATGGTCTGCATGGGGCAGAACACGACATCTGGCCTCAGACCGTTGACTCGTGCCGCGATGAACAGCTCGGCGGGGGAGAGGGGGCTGGAGGCCTTCACGTGGGGCACGTCCGGCAGCAGCGCGAGCTGGCGCTCGTCGCTGATGAGCATGGCGACGTCGGCCCGGCGCGCCACGGCCTCGATCAGGCTCGCACCGAACCGGCTGATGCCGTCGTGCTGGTCGGTCCGGGTGAAGCGGGCGTCGATGAGGATCCTCATGCGGGCGTGCCTCCGATGAAGTCTGCGATGGCCGTGGCCGCCGGGCCCGGCGTCTCATAGTGGATGAGGTGCCCCACACCGGGGATCACGGTCAGCCGCGAATCCGCAAGCCGCTCGTGCAGCCGGCGCACGTCCGGCAGCGCCGCCACCTCGTCCTGCTCCCCGGCGATGAGCAGCACAGGCAGCTGCAGCGCATCGGCGACCTCGGCGGCGTCGTGCGAGATCGACGCGCGGAAGGACTCCAGGAGCGACTCGCGCGTCGCGAAATCGCTGAAGTGCTCGCGGTGCTGGCCGTGGACGAATCCGCGCAGCTGCGGATCGCGGCTCTTGGCCATCGCCTCGCTCATCAGGCGCACCACGGCGCGGCTTCGCAGCAGTGCCGTGCCGACTCCCGCGGGCAGATTCGCGGACGCCCAGTAGTAGGCCTCCGCGATGCGGCTCAGGACGGCCTTGGGCCCCTCCAGGGCCGGCGCCGAGATGGGGTTGACCAGCACGAGGCGGGTGAAGCGGCCGGGGTGCTCGGCGAGGAAGTGGGACACGACGATCGAGCCGAACGAATGTCCGAGCAGTACCGTCTCGGGACCCAGACCGAGCGCATCCGCGAGCTCCCCGAGCCAGGCACCGTAGCCGGCGATGCTGTGCTCGCCTTTCGGGAGCACGCCCGACTCCCCGAAGCCGGGCAGGTCCGGCATGATGACCCGGAACCCAGGGAGCGCGTCCACAATCCGCAGCAGGCCGTGGTGCGTGCCGCGGAACCCGTGGACGGCGAGGATGGTCGGCACCGCGCTGGCCTCTGGGTTGCGCGGCTCGTACGTGAAGACGGCCGTCGGAGTACCGGCGACGTCGAGCGACGACCGGTGCTCGCGCCGCGACAGCTCGTCGGAGAGGAAGGGCTCGGCAGTCATGGCGGTCATCGGCGCCGGCTCACCGTGCCCGGGTGCGCCACAGCGGAGGCGGGGGAGGCGATCATGGTCTCCACCCTACCGAAGCGGTGCCTGCCCGGCCGGAGCCCCGCGCGCTCGCACGGAACGACTGATTGACTTCCTGTGTGAAGGAGACAACAGTCTGGGCTTGTGACGAAGGAGCCACGGATGTCTGACCAGGCGCGGACCGCGCAGTATGTGATCGCCATCGACCAGGGGACCACGAGTACCCGCGCCATCATCTTCGACCACTCGGGCTCCATCGTCTCGATGGGCCAGCTCGAGCACGAGCAGATCTTCCCCCACGCGGGCTGGGTCGAGCACGATCCGAGGGAGATCTGGGACAACACGCGGGAGGTCGTCGGGCAGGCCCTCTCGAAGGCGAACCTGACGCGGCACGATATCGCCGCCGTCGGGATCACCAACCAGCGCGAGACCGCGGTGGTCTGGGACAGGACCACGGGCGAGCCCGTCTACAACGCGATCGTCTGGCAGGACACCCGTACCCAGCCCATCGTCGACGAGCTCGCGGCCCACGGCGGGGTCGAGCGGTTCAAGGACAGGGTGGGGCTTCCGCTCGCGACCTACTTCTCCGGGACGAAGATCAGGTGGATCCTCGACAACGTCGAGGGCGCCCGCGCGAAGGCCGAGTCCGGCGACCTCCTGTTCGGCACCACGGACTGCTGGGTCCTGTGGAACCTCACGGGCGGGATTGACGGCGGCGTGCACGCGACGGACGTCACCAACGCCTCGCGCACCCTGTTCATGGACCTTGAGACGCTCGCGTGGGACCAGGAGATCCTGGACGCTTTCGGCCTTCCGGCGTCGATGCTGCCGGAGATCAGGTCCTCCTCAGAGGTGTACGGCACCGTCCACGGGTCGCAGCTGCTGCGCGAGGTGCCCGTCGCGGGCATCCTGGGCGACCAGCAGGCGGCCACGTTCGGCCAGGCGGCCTTCGAGGCCGGCGGCGCCAAGAACACGTACGGCACAGGCTGCTTCCTCATCGTCAACACGGGCGAGGACATCGTCCACTCGGCCAACGGGCTGCTCACTACCGTGGGCTACAAGCTCGGCGACGCGAAGCCGCACTACGCGCTCGAGGGCTCGATCGCGGTGGCGGGCTCGCTCATCCAGTGGCTGCGCGACAATCTGGGCATGATCGGCAGTGCGCCCGAGGTGGAGGCCCTTGCCACCTCGGTGGAGGACAACGGGGGCGTCTACATCGTCCCCGCGTTCTCGGGCCTGTTCGCGCCGTACTGGCGTGCCGACGCCCGGGGCGCGATCGTAGGCCTGACCCGGTATGTCACGAAGGGCCACATCGCGCGGGCGGCCCTCGAGGCGACCGCTTTCCAGACGCGTGAGGTGCTCGACGCCGTCAACGCCGACTCCGGCGTGCCGCTCACCGAACTCAAGGTCGACGGCGGCATGGTCGCCAACGATGCGCTCATGCAGTTCCAGGCGGACATCCTCGGCGTCGACGTGGTGCGGCCCAAGGTCATCGAGACGACCGCGCTCGGGGCCGCCTACGCGGCGGGCCTGGCGGTGGGCTTCTGGAAGGACCTCGAGGAGTGCTCGGCCAACTGGGGCGAGGACAAGCGCTGGATCCCGAGCATGGGCGAGGGCGAGCGAGACCGGCAGATGCGGCTGTGGAGGAAGGCCGTCACCAAGTCGATGGGCTGGGTGGACGCTGACGTGCGCTAGCACGGCGCGACGCAGCGCGGCGGGACCGGCCCAGACCCGCAAGCCCGCGCACGACGGCGAGTGCTCGCCGTCGTGCGCGGCGCCTGCGGTACCATGGCTCCTATGCGTGGCATCCTCCTCCTTCGATAGCCGCTAGCCTCCCGCCGGAACGACATTGCGGGAAGCAAGCGGCGGCCCCTCCGTGTGAGGGGCTTTTGTGTGTCAGGGGCAGGATGCCGAAGAGGCGAGTGGAGAGAAGCACGGTGAGCGAAGAGCAGGTCGTTCAGGACACGGGGCAGAACACCTACAGTTTTGCCGCGATGGAGGCCAAGTGGCCCGCGGTGTGGGACAGGCTGGGCGTGTTCACGCCCGCCGACGACGGGAGCCGTGAGCGCCGCTACGTGCTCGACATGTTCCCCTACCCGTCCGGCGACCTCCACATGGGCCACGCCGAGGCGTTCGCGATGGGCGACGTCGTGGCACGCTACTGGCGCCTCAAGGGCTACGACGTGCTCCACCCGATCGGGTGGGACTCCTTCGGGCTGCCCGCCGAGAACGCCGCGATCAAGCGCAACGCGCACCCTTCGGAATGGACGTACGCGAACATCGAGACCCAGGCCGCGTCGTTCAGGCGGTACGCGCTGAGCTTCGACTGGTCGCGCCGGCTCCACACCTCTGACCCCGACTACTACCGGTGGACCCAGTGGCTGTTCCTGCGGTTCTACGAGCGTGGGCTCGCGTACCGCAAGAACCACCCCGTGAACTGGTGCCCCAAGGACCAGACCGTCCTGGCCAACGAGCAGGTGGTCAACGGGGCCTGCGAGCGCTGCGGCACCCCGGTGACGAAGAAGGCACTGAACCAGTGGTACTTCAAGATCACGGATTACGCCGAGCGGCTCCTGGACGACATGACCGAGCTCGAAGGCCACTGGCCCGAGCGCGTCCTCGCGATGCAGCGGAACTGGATCGGCCGCTCCGAGGGCGCCCACGTGCGGTTCGCCATCGAGGCCGTCGGTGGGCAGCCCGAGCGCGAGGTCACCGTCTTCACGACGCGCCCGGACACCCTCTACGGGGCCACGTTCTTCGTGGTGGCCGCCGACGCGGAGCTCGCCGGCGAGCTGGTCGCGCCGGAGCAGGCGCAGGCCCTCGCCGAGTATCAGGACCGCGTCAAGGCACTGAGCGAGATCGAGCGCCAGAACACGGACCGCGAGAAGACCGGCGTGTTCCTGGGACGCTACGCGGTCAACCCGCTCAGCGGCGAGAAACTGCCGGTGTGGGCAGCGGACTACGTCCTCGCCGAGTACGGCACGGGCGCCATCATGGCCGTCCCCGCGCACGACCAGCGCGACCTCGACTTCGCCAAGGCGTTCAACCTGCCCGTCCGTCCCGTCCTGGACACGGGCGAGGAGGACCCAGCCGTCTCCGGCGTGGCCACGAGCGGCGAGGGAACCATCATCAACTCCGGCCCGCTCGACGGGCTCTCCAAGACTGAAGGCATCGCCAAGGCCATCGAGATCGTCCAGAGCGCCGGCACGGGGGAGGGGACGATCAACTACCGCCTGCGCGACTGGCTGCTGTCCCGCCAGCGCTTCTGGGGCGCGCCGATCCCGATCATCCACTGCCCGGTCGACGGCGAAGTGCCGGTCCCCGACGACCAGCTCCCCGTCCGCCTCCCGGACGACCTGCGCGGCGAGCAGCTCGCGCCCAAGGGCACCTCCCCGCTCGCGGCGGCCGAGCACTGGGTCAACGTCACGTGTCCCCGCTGCGGCGGCCCCGCCAAGCGGGACACCGACACGATGGACACGTTCGTCGACTCATCCTGGTACTACCTGCGCTACCTGTCACCGGACTACACCGAGGGGCCCTTCGATCCCGAGGCCGCCAAGCGCTGGATGCCCGTTGCCCAGTACGTGGGCGGGGTCGAGCACGCGATCCTGCACCTGCTGTACAGCCGGTTCTTCACCAAGGTCATGAAGGACATGGGCCTGATCGACGCGGACGAGCCGTTCGCGGCGCTCATGAACCAGGGCCAGGTGCTCAACGGCGGCAAGGCCATGAGCAAGTCGCTCGGCAACGGAGTCGATCTGGGCGAGCAGCTGGACACCTTCGGCGTCGACGCCGTCCGCCTCACGATGGTCTTCGCGTCCCCGCCGGAGGACGACGTCGACTGGGCCGACGTCTCGCCGTCGGGCTCGGCGAAGTTCCTGGCCCGTGCACGGCGCCTCGGCCAGGACGTGACGAGCGCGCCCGGGACGAATCCAGCCCGAGGCGACCGCGCGCTGCGCGCCGTCACGCACCGCACGATTGCGGAGGCCGAGGAGCTCCTCGACGCGCACAAGTTCAACGTCGTGGTCGCCAAGGCGATGGAGCTCGTCAACGCGACCCGCAAGGCCATCGACAGCGGCCCGGGCGGGGCTGACCCCGCCGTCCGCGAGGCCGTGGAGACCGTGGCGATCATGCTGAGCATGTTCGCCCCGTACACGGCGGAGGACCTGTGGGCCGCGCTCGGCCACGAGCCGTCCGTGGCGAACGCCTCCTGGCCGCAGCATGATCCGTCGCTCACGGTCGAGGAGACCGTGACCGCCGTCGTCCAGGTGGCCGGCAAGGTGCGCGACCGCCTCGACGTCGCCCCGGACATCTCCGAGGATGCCCTGCGCGAGCTCGCCCTCGCGTCGCCGAACGTAGCGCGGGTGCTGGACGGGCGGGGCATCCGGACGGTCATCGTGCGGGCTCCGAAGCTGGTCAACATCGTTCCGGCCTGAGACGCCTGAGTCGTGGCTGACGACCATGCCGCGGATCTTCCCGCGATTGCGTGGCTGAAGCGCCGCTGGGGCAGGCTCCGTCCGGGGCCGGCCCCAGCGGGGCAGCCGCCTTCGCCTCCGCAGCCGCGGGTGGCCGTCGTCACCGACTCCTCCGCCGCCCTGCCCGAGGAGTGGACGGCTGAGTTTGAGCACGCGGGCTGCTTCGCGTCCGTCGTGCTGCCCGTCATGGCCGGGGATGAGATCTTCACCGACGGTGACGACGCCGACACCGCGCTGAGCATCGCGCTTGCGGCGGGCCGCCCGGTCCGGACGTCACGGCCCGCGCCCGGGCAGTTCGAGCGTGTGTACCGCGGGTTCGAGCAGGCGGGATTCGACGGCATCGTCTCCCTCCATCTCTCAGGCAAGCTCTCAGGCACCGCTGACGCCGCGCGCGTTGCCGCCGAGCGCGTAGGCCTTCCGGTGGATGTGGTGGACTCCCGGACCGCCGGTATGGCCCTCGGCTTCGCGGTCAGGGCGGCCGTGCGGGCCGCCGCAGAGGGCGCCGATGCGGCCACGGTCCGGGCTGCGGCGCTCCGCGGGCTCACGGGCGCCGAGGTCTTCTTCTACGTCCCGAGCCTCGAGCAGCTGCGGCGCGGCGGACGTATCGGCGCCGCGGCCTCGCTCGTCGGCACCGTCCTGGCCATCAAGCCGATCCTGTGCGTACGGGACGGGCTGATCGTGCCTCTCGAACGCATCCGCACCGCCGCCCGAGCAGTGCCGCGGCTCAGGGAGCTCGCCGTCCAGGCAGCTCGGGGCCGCCGGACGCCCGCCCTCGCTGTCCACTACTTCGGGAACAGGGGAGAGGCGGAACGGTTCGCGGCTGACGTCGCCGGAGACCTCGGCCTGCCCACGGACGACGTCGCGCTCTCGCCGATGCCGGCCGTGCTCGCCGCCCACACGGGGCTGGGTGTTCTCGCGGTGATCGTGGCCGAGGCGGGGTGAGCCCGGTTCCCCTCCACAGGGCTGGGTTGGGCGTGTCGTCCACATAGGACCTGCACGGCCACGCCCCTACTCCGCGCGTGTGCCACGGTTGCCTCATGGTCTTCTCCAGGGGCTTCGCACGTGCCAGGAGGCAGGAAGCCCGGCACCGTTGGGATGCCCTGTTCCCGGCGTCGCAGGGGAGCGAGGAGCCGCTGCTGGACCTCGCGGGACCCGTCGACACCGAGCCCCTTCGCGTGGTGGCAGACGCAGGCGGGCCTCGGGACAGCCCGCCGCGGAACGCCGGGCCACGACTGGGGCTCTCGCCGCGGCTGGGCGCAGTTGTCGCCGGGCTCCTCGCGGTCTCCTGTGTGGTCTGGTGGGCTTTTTCAGGAGCCGCCCAGCCCGACGTCCGGCCAGTCACCGACGTCGGCACCGCTCCGACGCCCGCGGTGCACTCGTCTGGCACCCCTGAGGATCGCGACACCGATTCCGCTCCAACGGCGGCCGGCCCCACGGTCCACGTCGCGGGGGCTGTAGCAGTTCCCGGTATCTACCACCTCGCCCCGGGTGCACGGGTCTACGAAGCTATCGCAGCGGCGGGCGGGGCCGCGCCCGGCGCCGACGTCGACCGGCTGAACCTCGCCGCTTCGGTCGACGACGGCACGCGCCTCCGCGTGCCCTTTCGGGACGAGCCGCAGGGATCGGACACCGACTCGTATGCGGGGTCCGGTGCCGCTGCCCCGAGTGAAACCCCGGGTTCCTCGCGACAGACCGCCGGCGGGTCCGCCACACCGGCTGGAGCAGGCACCAGGGTCAACATCAACACGGCCACCGTCCAGGAGCTCGGCACGCTCCCGCGGGTCGGTCCAGTGCTCGCGCAGCGGATCGTGGACTACAGGGCGGCCCATGGGCGGTTCTCCGCGCCCGAGGACCTGGACGCCGTGAGCGGGATCGGGCCCAAGATGCTCGAGTCGCTCCTTCCGCTCGTGACCGTGGGGTGAGGAACCCATGACCGAAGAGCGGCGCCGCGCGTGAACCGATACCGCGACGCCGCTGTCGTGGGCGCCGGCGGCCCCGACAGGGAGCCGCTCCCACCACTGGCCGAGCGCCTGCGGCTCCACACCCTCTCCTGGTGGAGCGTGGACAAGACAAGCGTTCGCGCTGCATCCGGCAGGTGGCGCGATCTCAGGCTGGTCCCCATCGGGGCAGGGGCATGGCTCGGGACCGTCTGCGGTGTCGTGGTACCGACGGACGCTGAGGCCGCGCTCGTGGTCGGAGTAGCTGCAGTGGCCGCGGGCGTGATCCTCGGCGGAACCGCGTGGGTCGTGATGAGGGCTGTGGGAAGGCGCAGGGCATCCCGGGTGCGGGGCCGCTGGGGATGGGCGTCGTCCCCCACGTCGAGACGCGCGGCAGGGGCCACGATCCTTGCCGCGTGCACGGCCCTCTCCCTGGCTGCGGGGTGCGCCGCCGCGCTGGGCCACGGCTCGTCCCAGCGCGCCGGTCCGGCAGGCGACCTGCTCCTGCGGGGCGGCCAGACGGTGGCCACCGTGCAGGTTACCGGCGCGCCGGCGCCACAGCGTCAGGGACGCGCGTTCGGAGCCGGCCCACGGTTCACCGCCTCGGCCGTGCTCCTTCACGCCACGGACGCGGGCCGTGCGTTCTCCGCGTCGGCGTCGATCCTGATCGTGGGAGGGGCCGACGTCGGTGCGCTGCGTGCGGGAACGACCGTCGAGGTCTCAGGGCGCGTCGTGCCGGCAACGAGGCCCGGCACGGCGGCGATGCTGAGCATTACGTCGCGGCCCCGCGTCGTTGCCGGTGACGGGCCGCTGCGGCTGGTCGCGGCGGTGCGGGAATCCCTGCGGACCTCAGCCGCGTGGCTCTGGTCCGACGCTGCGGGCCTCCTGCCGGGCATGACGGTCGGCGACACGACGGCACTGCCGGCGGAGCTCGAGACCGCGATGCGGGATGTCGGCCTGGGGCACCTCACCGCGGTGAGCGGCGCCAACTTCACGCTCCTGTTCGGTGCCGTGCTCCTGCTCCTACGGGCGCTACGGGCCAGCCGGACGATGTCGGTGCTCGGGTGCGCCGCAGCCCTCGTCGCCTTCGCGATAGTGGTCGGGCCCGAGCCGAGCGTGCTGCGTGCCGCCGCCATGGGCGCCGTCGGCCTGCTCGCCCTCTTCAGCGGCCGGCCCGGACGCAGCTGCTCTGCGATCTCTGCTGCGGTGCTCGTCCTCGTGCTCCTCGAGCCTCCACTTGCCGTCAGCATGGGCTTCCTCCTCTCGGTAGTCGCCACGCTCGGGATTGCCGTCCTCGGGCCCCCGCTGACGGAAGCTCTTGCCACGCGGCTGCCCGGCTGGCTCGCCGTGGCCGTTGCCGTGCCGCTCTCGGCCCAGCTCGCCTGTGGTCCGTTCATGATCCTCATCCAGCCCGCCTTCCTCAGCACGTCCCTCTTCGCGAACCTGACGTCGACTCCGTTCGTGCCGATCGTGACCGTCGCCGGGACCGTTGCGCTGGCGACCAGCGCCTGGTGCCCGCCCGTGGCGTTCCTGGCAACCGCCATCGGGGGCTCGGCCGCTCAGGCCGTCGCGGTCATTGCGCGCAGCCTCGCGGCGGCGCCCGGCGCGACGATCCCGTGGCCCGAAGGGCTGCCCGGGGTGCTCGCGATGGCCGGCGTCTCCGTGGCGAATGCCGTCCTCCTCTGGGCAGTTCTCCTCCCATCCGGGCGTGTCGCGCTCACCTCGGCATGCCGGGGCGCGGCCGGGCGGTTGCGGAGGGCGCCGGGCCGGCCCGGATTGGGCCAGCGGTCTTCGCGTGGGAGAGTGGACGGGTGATGACCGATCAGGCAACCGTCGAGGCCTGCCCATGACCCCCGCAGCCCGGGCGGGCCGGGCCCCGAGCCAACGCGGCGCAGCTGCCCCACGGGCGGCAGGGAAGAGTGCCGGTACCATCGACTGGCGGGACGCGGCGCCCGCGCCGATCGTCTTGGTCCTCGGGCCCGAGGAGTACCTCGCGGCCCGTGCCGTGGACTCGATCAGGGCAAAGGCCCGCGCCCAGAGCCCGGACCTCGAGATCACGAAGATCGACGCCGGCGGCTACTCGGGCGGGGAGCTCCTCATGGCGTCATCGCCTTCGCTCTTCGGGGACCACAAGCTGGTCGAGGTGAACGGCCTCGAGTCGATGACGGAGGAGTTCCTCCGCGACGGTCTCGCCTACCTCGGGTCCCCGGCGGACGACGTCGTCCTCGTTCTCCGGCACGCTGGTGGGGCGCGGGGCAAGAAGCTCCTCGACGCCGTGAGGGCCTCGGCTGCTCCCGTCATCGACTGCCAACCCCTGAAGAAGGACACCGACAAGGCGGCCTTCGTGGCGGCCGAGTTCCGTGGCTCGGGACGGCGGATTGACCGCGAGGGCATCGACGCCCTGGTCGCCGCGGTCGGGAGCAGCCTCGCGGAGCTCGCCGCGGCGTGTTCGCAGCTGGCCCTCGACGCGACCTCCACTGTTGACGCCGCCCTCGTGGAGAAGTACTTCGGCGGGCGTGTCGAGGCGACGGCCTTCAAGGTCGCCGATGCGGCGTTGGCCGGTCAGACCGCCAAAGCGCTCTCGGCCTTCAGGCACGCACTCGAGACGGGCGTGGACCCCGTGCCCATGGTGGCTGCCATCGCCTCGAAGCTCCGGACGCTGGCCAAGGTCGCCGGCGCCCGCGGGTCCTCGCAGAGCATCGCCCGCGAGTTGGGCATGCAGCCGTGGCTCGTCGAGCAGGCACAGCGGGACATCCGTGGCTGGACCCCGCAGAGTCTTGCGACGGCGATCCGCGCGGTTGCCGAAGCGGACGCAGAGGTCAAGGGCCTGGCCCGCGATCCCGCCTACGCGGTGGAACGGGCGCTCGGCATCGTGAGCTCCGCGGCGCGCGCCCGCTGAGGAGCCGGCGCGCGCCGGCGCGTGGATACGGAAACGGCCGGGGCCGGCATCCGCGATGGATGCCGGCCCCGGCCGAAAGGTACCCGAGGGTCAGGCGATCTTGCCGACCTTCTTCGCGATGCCCGACTTGCGGTTCGCGGCCTGGTTCTTGTGGATGACGCCCTTGCTCACGGCCTTGTCGAGCTTCTTGCTCGCGTGGGCCAGAGCGGCAGCGGCGGCGTCCTTGTCGGCGGAGACCACGGCGGCGTTGACGGCGCGGATGGCCGTCTTCAGCTCGGACTTCACCGCCATGTTGCGCTGGCGAGCCTTCTCGTTGGTGAGAATGCGCTTCTTCTGGGACTTGATGTTTGCCACGTAGGGAACTCTCTTGTTAAAGCCAACAGGGTCTAGAGGGCTTCGGACCGGCCATCGACTGAGCGGCGTGGGGATGCCTATGGCAGCCGGTCGTCAGTGCCCGCCGACCTGCACGGACACACAGCTGTCAATGGTAGCAGACGTCGGCGACGGCGGTCGCTCCCACCCTCCCGCGTGGCTTCACCGCCAGCCGCGGCTGCGCAGCGCCTCGGCCACAAGCTCGAAGCGCCGCCGCTCGAGGATCGCACCCTCGCGGCGCACGGCCTCAGGATCGATCTGCAGGACCCGGTCGATCCTGACCTCGCTCGGCCTGCGCCGCGGATCCCACGGCCCGGCACCGATGTCCACGTAATCGTCCGCGCCCGCACGGCCATCGTGGTCCTTGCTCGTGAGCATGAGGCACAGCAGCGCCGTCCTGCGCTGCGCCACGATGAGCACCGGGCGGTCCTTGCCCTGGCCGTGGTCCTCCTCGAACGGGACCCACGTCCAGACGATTTCTCCCGGATCGGGGGTGCCGTCCGGGTCCGGCCGGTAGTCGATCACGGCGGTGCCGACGAAGTCGCCGCGGTAGGGGCGCTCGGCGACCGGAGGCAGTGGTGAAGTGGCGACGGAAGTGGACCGGACGCCGGAGAGGAATTGGGAGAGAAGGCGGCGCAGCACACGCACAGCCTATGGGAGACTAGAAAGCCAACATGCCCGCAATGACAGTGAGGACCGTTCACAGTGTCTCCCATGGCCCGCACCGCCCCGGTGCCTGCCGCGACGGATCCGTCGATCATCCGCAACTTCTGCATCATCGCGCACATCGACCACGGCAAGTCGACCCTCGCGGACCGGATGCTCCAGTTCACCGGAGTCGTGCAGCCGCGGGACATGAAGGCCCAGTATCTCGACCGGATGGACATCGAGCGCGAGCGCGGAATCACCATCAAGTCCCAAGCGGTGCGCATGCCCTGGGAGGTCGATGGCACGGCGTACGCGCTGAACATGATCGACACTCCCGGGCACGTCGACTTCACCTATGAGGTCTCCCGCTCGCTCGCAGCCTGCGAGGGAGCCGTGCTCCTCGTCGACGCGGCACAGGGCATCGAGGCACAGACCCTCGCGAACCTGTACCTCGCGATGGAGAACGACCTCACGATCATCCCCGTGCTGAACAAGATCGACCTGCCCGCCGCGCAGCCGGAGAAGTACGCGGCGGAGCTGGCGAATCTCATCGGTGGGGACCCGTCCGAGGTGCTCAAGGTCTCGGGCAAGACCGGCGTCGGCGTCGAGGGCCTCCTCGACCGTATCGTGGCGGACATCCCTGCTCCGGTGGGCGACGCGGCGGCCCCTGCGCGCGCCATGATCTTCGACTCTGTCTACGACACGTACCGTGGCGTCGTGACGTACGTCCGCGTCGTCGACGGTTCGCTCAACCCGCGTGAACGCATCCAGATGATGTCCACGAAGGCCAGCCATGAGCTCCTTGAGATCGGCGTCATATCGCCCGAGCCAATCCCAAGCAAGGGGCTCGGCGTGGGCGAGGTGGGCTACCTGATCACGGGCGTGAAGGACGTCCGCCAGTCCAAGGTCGGCGACACCATCACCAATCTCGCCAAGCCGGCATCCGAGTCCCTCGGCGGGTATGAGGACCCCAAGCCCATGGTCTTCTCAGGCCTCTACCCCCTCGACGGCTCGGACTACCCGGACCTTCGCGACGCGCTCGACAAGCTCCAGCTCAACGACGCGGCCCTCATCTACGAGCCCGAGACGTCGGCGGCGCTGGGCTTCGGCTTCCGAGTGGGCTGCCTTGGGCTCCTCCACCTTGAGATCGTCCGGGAGCGCCTCGAGCGCGAGTTCAACCTCGACCTCATCTCCACCGCCCCCAACGTCATCTACGAGGTCACCCTCGAGGACAAGTCGGTCGTGACCGTGACGAACCCGAGCGAGTTCCCCACCGGCAAGGTCCTCGAGGTCCGGGAGCCGATGGTCTCTGCGACCATCCTGGCCCCGAACGAGTTCGTCGGCGCCATCATGGAGCTCTGCCAGGGCCGCCGCGGCCAGATGAAGGGTATGGACTACCTTTCAGAGGACCGCGTCGAGCTTCGCTACTGGATTCCGCTCGCAGAGATCGTGTTCGACTTCTTTGACCAGCTCAAGTCCAAGACCCGCGGCTACGCGTCCCTCGACTGGAAGGCGGACGGCGAGCAGGCCGCAGACCTCGTCAAGGTCGACATCCTCCTCCAGGGCGAGCAGGTGGATGCCTTCAGCGCGATCACGCACAGGGACAAGGCCTACTCGTACGGCGTCATGATGACGTCGAAGCTGCGCGAGCTCATCCCGCGCCAGCAGTTCGAGGTCCCCATCCAGGCCGCGATCGGTTCGCGAATCATCGCCCGCGAGAACATCCGCGCCATCCGCAAGGACGTCCTCGCCAAGTGCTATGGCGGCGATATCACCCGCAAGCGCAAGCTCCTCGAGAAGCAGAAGGAGGGCAAGAAGCGCATGAAGATGGTCGGTCGCGTCGAGGTGCCCCAAGAGGCCTTCATCGCCGCGCTCACCACGGATGAGTCGAAGGACAAGGCGAAGAAGTAGCCATGCCGAGCGCACTTCCCCTCGGGGATCCGGCGCCGGCCGACGGCGTCCTCCCGGCTCAGGCGGCGGTCGGTGCCGAGCGCACGCCGTTCTCGCTCTACGCCCACATCCCGTTCTGCGCTGTCCGGTGCGGCTACTGCGACTTCAACACGTATACGGCGACCGAGCTCGGAGGCGGGGCGTCTCAGGCCAACTACGCTGCGACGGCGTCCAGCGAGGTGCGCTTTGCGGCTCGTGCGCTCGACGCCTCAGGCGTGCCGCGGCGTCGTCTGTCCACCGTCTTCTTCGGCGGCGGCACACCGACGCTCCTGGCCGCCGACGACCTCGCGATGATCCTGGCCGGCGCGGTCTCGGAATGGGGGATCGAGCCCGGCGCCGAGGTCACGACCGAGGCGAACCCCGACTCCGTCACCCCGGCCTCGCTGCAGACCCTCGCCGACGCCGGGTTCACGCGAGTGTCCTTCGGGATGCAGTCAGCGGTGCCGCACGTGCTCAGGGTCCTCGACCGCACCCACACGCCGTCGCGGGTCCCGGAGGCGGTCCGCTGGGCGCGGGATGCGGGGCTGGACGTGAGCCTCGACCTCATCTACGGCACGCCGGGGGAGAGCCTCGCCGACTGGCGCACGTCCCTCGATGCTGCGCTTGCGTGCGAGCCTGACCACATCAGCGCGTACGCGCTCATCATCGAAGACGGCACGCGGCTCGCCGCCCAGATCCGCCGCGGCGAGGTGCCGGACGTGGACGACGACGACCACGCCGAGAAGTACGAGCTCGCCGACGCGGTGCTCGGCGATGCGGGCTTCCACTGGTACGAGGTGAGCAACTGGGCCAAGGGCGCGGCCTCCGACCGGCGCTTCGAGTGCCGGCACAACCTCGCGTACTGGAACGGCTCAGACTGGTGGGGAGTGGGCCCGGGCGCGCACTCGCACGTCGGCGGAGTGCGCTGGTGGAACGTCAAGCATCCGGTGGCCTACGCCGGCAGGCTCGATCAGGGCCTCTCGCCCGCGGCGGGACGGGAGACGCTCGACGGCGGCACGCGCCACGTGGAGCGCGTCCTCCTGAAGATCCGCCTCGCCGAGGGCCTGCCCGTCTCCGAGGTCGTCGCCGAGGGGACTTCGTCAGAGGGCGCAGCGGACGCCAAGGCCGCCGTCGCCGGGCTCATCGCCGACGGCCTCGTCGAGGGACCGGACGCACTCCGCGGTCGGCTCGTGCTCACGCTGCGCGGCCGGCTGCTGGCCGACGCGGTGGTGAGGCGCCTGCTGCCCTAGGGCACGCGCTAGTGAATGAGCCGCAGGCTGTACGGGTAGCGGTACGGCTGGCCGCGGTTGACCTGGATCCCGGCGATCACGGAGAACACCGTCAGGGCGATCCAGATGAGGGTTGCGAGGATCGAGAACGCGCTGCCCACGAACGGGATGAAGCCCAAGAGGTTCAGGACGATCGCCGCGAGCGTCGGGGGCAGCGTGAAGTTGAGCGCCTCCTTGGACTCCTGAGCAGTGAAGGGGCCCCGGTCCTTGAAGACGAGGTAGATCAGGAGCGAGGGGACGAACCCCAGGATCCCGCCGAAGTGCGCAAGGGTGGCCCACTGGCGGTCCTCTGACGCCGTGAGGGGAGCGGAAGCGGCGTCGCCGGGGTAGTCGCGGTCGCGTCTGTTCTGCGGAAACTCGGTCACGCCCCCAAGGATATCCAAGAGAGGACCCCTAGGCCGTCAGGAAGTCGATGACCTCCTCGACTCGCGCCAGGAGAGAGGGTTCCAGGTCGGCGTACGTGCGGACGGCCCCGAGCAGCTTCTGCCAGCCGAGGCCGATGTCCTCGGCGGTCGAGTGCGGCCAGCCGAACGCGGCGAGGATCCCGGTCTTCCAGTCCGTGCCGCGCGGGATGGTGGGCCACGCGGGGATCCCGAGCGTGGACGGCTTGATGGCCTGCCACACGTCGACGTAGGGGTGCCCCACCACGAGGACGTTTCCGACGGCGCCCGGGGTGGCCATTGCCTCGGCGACGATCCGGGACTCCTTCGATCCCTCGACCAGATGGTCTACGAGGATGCCGAGCCTTCGCCCGGGGCCCGGGCCGAAGTCGGCGATCGCGGCGGCCAGGTCGTCGACTCCGTGCAGGGGCTCGACGACGATGCCCTCGACCCGCAGGTCGTCTCCCCAAACCTTCTCGACGAGCTCGGCGTCGTGCTTGCCCTCGACCCAGATGCGGCTCGCCTTGGCCACCTGCGCGCGGAGGCCCTCGACCCGGACTGAGCCGGATGCGGTCCTCGCAGGCGCCGCGGCCTGCTTCCGCGCGGCCGGCGGGCCCACGCGCACCGGCCGGCCGTCGATCAGGAACCCGAAGCCCAGCTGGAACGAGCGTGACCGTCCACGCCGGTCCTCGAGGCTCATGACGTGCATGCCGCCCGACTTCTCGACTCGGGTCACGGCTCCCACCCAGCCGGACTCCGAGTCCTCGAGGACGAGGCCTATCTCGACAGGCACAACAGGCAGCTCGGTGCGGGCGGGGGCGGCCAGATCCGCGGGCCCCCAGGAGTCATAGGAGAGTCGGTCCACCCGCCGCATCCTACGGCGGGGCGCCGCGCGCGGGGGCGGTGCCGCGCCGTCGTGCATCTCGCGAGGGCATAATAGACTTAGCACTTGCGCCGAGAGAGTGCTAACAAGAGAGCAGAGCAGGCCCCGCAGGAGGTGTGATGAACGAGCCGCGCAAGCTGGATGTCCTGCGCGCGATTGTGGAGGACTACGTGCACTTCCGCGAGCCCGTCGGCTCGAAGGCGCTCGTCGAACGCCACCGACTGGGCGTGTCGAGTGCCACGATCCGCAACGACATGGCGGCGCTTGAGGACGAGGGCCTCATCGTTGCCCCGCACACGAGCGCCGGCCGCGTGCCCACCGACAAGGGCTACCGCGTGTTCGTCGATCATCTCGCGGCGGTCCGCCCGCTCTCCGGCGCGGAGAAGCAGGCCATCCAGAACCTCCTGGACGGCGCCGACGACCTCGACGACGTGCTTGAGCGCACTGTCCGGCTCCTGTCCCAGCTGACCAACCAGGTGGCGGTCGTCCAGTACCCCCAGCTCGGGCGCGCTCGGGTGCGGCACGTCGAGGCCGTCGTCATGGCTCCGCGCCAGGTCCTGCTGGTCCTCATCGCGGACACCGGTACGGTTGAGCAGCGCGTGCACACCGTGAGCGAGGACGTGGACCGGGACCGGCTCGCCTACCTGCGCCAGCGGTTCCTCGAGGGGCTCGTCGGCACCGCCGTCGGGCGCCTGCCCGCGAGCGCGGCGGAGGTCGTCGCGACCCTCCCGGCCCAGGACCAGGCCATCGCAGCCGAGCTGGCCCAGGGCCTCGCCCTGCTTGCCGAGTCGAGCCGCGAGGACCGCATGGTGATGGCTGGGACCGCCTACCTCGCGCGCTCCAACAGCGACTTCCTCCAGAGCATCTCGCCCGTCCTGGAGGCGCTCGAGGAGCAGGTCGTGCTCTTGAGGCTCCTGTCCGAGATGGCCAGCGATCCCCGAGGGGTGACCGTGACGATCGGCCGCGAGAATCCCTACGTGGGCCTTGCCGAGACCTCAGTCGTGGCCACAGGGTACGGGCAGGACGATGGGGCGAAGGTGGGCGTGCTGGGCCCGACCCGGATGGACTATCCCGCGACGATGGCGGCAGTGCGGGCGGTAGCCCGGTACCTGTCGAAGATCATCGCCGGCAGCTGAAGCAACAGAAAGAGAACCGTGAGCAGCCATTACGAAACCCTCGGCGTTCCGAGCGACGCGACTCCCGAGGAGATCAAGAAGGCCTACAAGAAGCTGGCCCGCAAGCTCCACCCCGACATCAATCCGGGGGAGGACGCGTCGGAGCAGTTCAAGGCCGTGACCCACGCCTACGAGGTCCTCTCTGATCCCCAGAAGCGGCGCGTCTACGACACGACCGGAAACGAGAACGGCACCGACAACGGCTACTCCGGCGCCTACAACGGCGCGGGCTTCGCGTTCCAGGACATCTTCGAGACGTTCTTCGGCGGCTCCGCGGCGCAGTCAGGCCCGGCGTCCCGCGTGCGGCGCGGCCAGGACGCGCTCATCGCCGTACGGATCGAGCTCAAGGACGCGGTGTTCGGCGTCAACAAGAAGCTCGAGGTCGACACCGCAGTGACGTGCTCGCGCTGCGAGGGCTCGTGCTGCGAGCCGGGGACAGAGCCCGTGCGCTGCGGCGTCTGCGGCGGTTCCGGGCACATCCAGCGCCCCGTACGCTCGATCCTCGGCCAGGTCATGACGATGGCCACCTGCCCCACGTGCTCCGGCTTCGGCACCGAGATCCCCAGCCCATGCAACGAGTGCGGTGGCGAGGGCCGGGTGCGCAGCCGGCGTTCGCTCACGGTCAAGATCCCCGCGGGCGTCTCGACCGGCACCCGCATCCAGCTCGCCGGGCAGGGAGAGGCCGGCACGGCCGGCGGCCCCTCGGGGGACCTGTACGTCGAGATCCGGGTGGCGACCCACTCGATGTTCAGCCGCGAGGGGGACGACCTCCACGCCACGCTGAGCGTCCCGATGACGGCAGCGGCCCTAGGCTCGGAGATGACGCTCGAGACGTTCGATGGCGAGCAGCCGATCACGCTGCGGCCCGGCAGCCAGTCCGGCGACGTCGTGACGCTGCACGCCCTCGGTGTCGCGCGGCTCCGGGGAATGGGCCGCGGGGACCTCCTCGTGCACGTCAAGGTCGAGACGCCCACGAAGCTCGACGCCGAGCAGGAGGAGCTCCTGCGCCAGCTCGCGAAGCTCCGCGGCGAGCAGGTGGGCGAGGGCAAGCTCGTGGGCACCGGCGGCGTGTTCGCCAAGCTGCGCGACAGGCTCGGCAACCTCTGACATGTCCCGTCCCCTGTTCTACGTGCCCGCCGGCGCGCTCGACGGCGTGGAGCCCGGCGGCGTCGTGACGGTCGAGGGGGCGGAGGGCCGCCACGCCGTCACCGTCCGCCGGCTGGCGCCGGGCGAGGGCGTCGACCTGTCAGACGGTGCGGGCTCGCGCGCCGTCGGGACCGTCGCCACTGCGGAGGGCTCGTCGCTCGGCGTCGCGGTCGAGACCGTGTCGCACGAGGAGGCGCCGCGGTTCCGGCTCGTCCTCGTCCAGGCACTGGCCAAGGGCGACCGGGACGAGCTCGCCGCGGAGATGGCCACGGAGCTCGGCGTCGACGCGATCATCCCCTGGCAGGCCGAGCGCTCGATTGTGCGGTGGAAGGGCGAGCGGGCCGGCAAGGCTCTCGCCAAGTGGCGCTCCGTGGTCCTGGCTGCGGCGAAGCAGGCGCGAAGGGCCCGGGTGCCCGAGGTCGAGGAAGCGCACGACGGCGCGCAGCTGACGCGCCGGATCGCGCAGGCGCGACTCGCCGTCGTGCTCCACGAGGAGGCCACCGAGCCGCTCTCCGTCGTCCTCGACCGACTCGCCGGCGATGCGGGGGCCGATCCGCGCACGGGGGAGGAGCGCGGCGAGGTCCTCTTCATCGTTGGCCCCGAGGGCGGCATCAGCCCGTCTGAGCTCGAGCGATTCACGACGGCGGGCGCGTGCCTGGCACTGTTGGGGCCCCACGTGCTGCGCTCGTCGACCGCGGGCCCGGCGGCGCTCGCGCTGGCAGGCGACAGGCTGGGGCGCTGGGGCGGCCGGGACGGGCGCGGGACCTAGCTCCGGCGATCGTCCGCGGGAGCTAGCCCTTGACGGTGAAGGCCTTGGAGTCCCAGGCGCTCGTGCCGGAGGTGACCGCGGCCGCCGCGTCGTCTGCCGGCAGGATCCGCACCTCGTAGTCGCCCGGGGGCAGGTTCACGGTGAACGTGAACTCCCCGATGTGGCCCGCTTGGTTGCCCGAGGTCACGGTCCCGCTGATATAGAGGGACTTGGCGCCCTGCGCGTCGTGCCGCAGGATCTGCCACGCGAAGGCCTTGTCCGGCCCCGTGGCCCGACCGAAGACCTTGAGCGTGCCGCCGGCGAGCTCGGCGCCCTCTTGCGGATCGATGATCCACACGGGCGCGACCATGGACGGGTCCCGCAGCATGAGCTGGCCGAGCTGGACCCGGTCGAACGCGAGCTGGGACGTCTTGCCGTCCACGAGGAGCATCACTGAAATGGGCTGGCCGGAGTCCACCAGACCCGAGCTCGCCGCCGCCGCGGTCGCCGTGTAGACGAGCTGCTGGACGGCGAGCTGCGCGGTGGGTTCGTCGACTCTCGTGTTGAACGCGTCCGAGGAGACGTCCACGGTGATGTAGTTGCGGCCCGAGACGGACGCGGCGAGCTTCTTGGGGGACTGCCACGGCGTGAAGTAGTGGGGGTCGAGGGGCTTCTGGGACATCATGATCCGCAGCGCCGTGGCGATGGGATTGTCCTTGGTGTCCGCGTCGCGGAATTCCCGGTACAGGTACACGCCGTCACGGGCGCGGCCAAGCCAGTAGACCGGGGCCTTGGCCGAGGTCTGCGATGTCTCGAGCGGCGCTGAGGCCTGGGTGGTTCCGCCCGACGGGCCGGTCGTTGATCCGGCCGCGATGCTGGGCTGCGGGGTACCCGTGGCCGAGCAGCCCACGAGGACGGGGCCCGCGGCGAGGAGGATCGCGGCGGCGAACAGCGCCGGAGCGGCAGGTCGACGCCTCCACGGCGGCAACGCTGCTGTCCGATCTCGCTCTCGCATGGTCCTCTTCACCGTCTGGGCCGGGCAGGAGGTCTCCTGCGCACGGGGGTCCCGGGTCCTGAGTGAGGCCGGGCCACCGTCCAGCTTGGCACAGTGCCCCCGATGGGGTGGGGCCTGCGGGCCAACTGTTTCCCAAGTGATGCAGGATTGATACGTTCACCCCGGACGTACGATGGAGCCAGTCCTGTTGGGCCCGATGAGGAGGAAGACCCGCCTGTGACAGCCGAGTTCCCGCACACGACCCCCGCCGCGCGCACCGAGGTGCTCCGGTTCGGATCGAGCGAGGAGATGGTCCGGATCCTCGGGCCCCACGACGAAGCGCTGCGGTACGTCGAGGAGCAGTTCCCGTCGGTGTCGATCCACGCGCGCGGCAACGAGCTGACGATCGTGGGGCCACCGGCCGAGGCCCCGCATATCAAGCGGCTCTTCGAGGAGATCGCGGCTATCGCAGCGAGCGGGGCGACCGTCACCACGGCCTCCCTCGAGCAGCTCGTGGCGATGCTGCGCACGCAGACGGTCGCGAGCCCCTCGGACGTCCTGACCCACAACATCCTCTCGAGCCGTGGCCGGACGATCCGCCCGAAGACCGCCAACCAGAAGGACTACGTCGACGCGATCGACGCCAACACCGTGATCTTCGGGATCGGCCCTGCGGGGACGGGCAAGACCTACCTGGCCATGGCCAAGGCGGTCCAGGCCCTCCAGCACAAGGACGTCAGCCGCATCATCCTGACCCGGCCGGCCGTCGAGGCGGGGGAGCGGCTCGGGTTCCTCCCGGGGACGCTCAGCGACAAGATCGATCCCTACCTCCGCCCGCTGTACGACGCGCTCCACGACATGATGGACCCTGAATCGATTCCGCGGCTCATGGCGGCGGGGACGATCGAGGTGGCACCGCTCGCGTACATGCGCGGACGGACGCTCAACGACGCGTTCATCATCCTCGACGAGGCGCAGAACACCACGCCCGAGCAGATGAAGATGTTCCTCACCCGGCTCGGGTTCGGCTCGAAGATGGTCGTCACCGGAGACGTGACCCAGGTGGACCTGCCCTCCGGCACCGCGTCGGGGCTGCGGATCGTGCAGCAGATCCTCCAGGGCCTCGAGGACGTGAGCTTCTCTGTCCTTGACGCCTCGGACGTGGTCCGCCACCGGCTCGTGAGCGACATTGTCGACGCGTACGGCCGGTGGGACGCCTCCGAGCGGGCCAGGCAGGAGCGCCGACGCCGCGAACGCGCCGTCTAAGCTGGAACCGTGAGCATCGAAGTCAACAACGAGTCCGGCCTGAGCGTCGACGCCGAATCCCTCGTCCGCCTGGCCCGTTTCGTGTTCGACCGGCTGTGGCTGCACCCGCAGACCGAGCTGTCGATCCTCCTGGTGGACGAGGCCGCGATGGAGCGCCTGCACGTGGAGCTCATGGACGAGCCCGGGCCCACGGACGTGCTCTCGGTCCCCATGGATGAGCTCACCCCCGGGGCCCCGGGCCGGCCGACGCCTCAGGGGATGCTCGGCGACATCGCGATCTGCCCCCAGGTCGCCGCGCTCCAGGCGCAGCTCGGGGGGCATTCCGCCGACGACGAGATGCTCCTCCTGGCCACCCACGGGATCCTCCATCTGCTCGGCTTCGACCATGCGGAGCCCGAGGAGCGGGAGGAGATGTTCACGCTCCAGCGCGAGCTGCTGACCGAGTTCTTGGGCCGCCCGGCACCGAGCGAGACGGTGGCGTGACCACAGCACTGCTCCTCGTCCTCGCCCTCGTCTTCGTCGCGCTGGCCGGATTCCTGGCCGCGGCAGAGGCCGCCTTCTCCTTCCTCCCGCGCCACGACGCCGAGGAGCGGATCGAGCAGGGCCGAGCGGAATCGCTCGCCCGCATCCTCGAGGAGCCGGTTCCGCACGTGCATGCGCTGCGGTTCTGGCGCATCTGGTTCGAGACGGCTGCAGCGGTCGCGGTCGCCGTGCTCGCCCACAGCTGGCTCGACAACGTCTGGCTTGCCGGCCTGGCCGCGACGTTCGTGATGGCGCTCATCGGCTTCCTGCTCGTCGGGGTCTCCCCGCGCCAACTCGGGAGGCAGCATGCCGTGCCGATCGCTGCGGCGGCCGCGCCGCTCGTGCGGGGGCTCCGAGTGATCCTCGGACCCGTTCCCGGGTGGCTCGTCCGGCTCGGCAGCACTGCGACGGGCACCGATCCGCAGCATGAGGACGCCACGTACACCTCGACCGAGCTGCGGGAGTTCGTGGAGCGCTCGAGTGATACCGAGGACCTCGAGGACGAGCAGGCGGAGCTCTTGCAGTCCGTGTTCGAGCTCGGCGAGACGCTCGTCCGCGCCGTCATGGTGCCGCGCACCGACGTCGTCGCGATCGAATCGGGGGCCACGCTGCGCCAAGCGATGTCGCTGTTCCTGCGCTCGGGCTGCTCCCGCGTCCCGGTCTTCCGCGAAAGCCTCGACGACGTCACCGGCGTGCTGTACCTCAAGGATGTCGCCGCGCGGCTCCACGAGGAGCCCAACGCGAACAACGAGACGGTGGACGCGCTGGCGCGTGACCCGCGGTTCGTGCCGGAGTCGAAGCCCGTGGACGACCTGCTCAAGGAGCTCCAGCGCGAGTCGATCCACCTCGCGATCGTCGTCGACGAGTACGGCGGCACGGCCGGCCTCGTGACCCTCGAGGACCTCATCGAGGAACTCGTCGGGGAGATCGTCGACGAGTACGACGACGACGAGGCCGAGGCGATAGACCTCGGCGACGGCCGGTTCCGGATCGCCGCGCGCATGAGCCTCGATGACCTCGGCGAGCTCTTCGACATTGACGTGGAGGACGACGAAGTCGAGACGGCCGGCGGCCTCCTCGCCAAAGGCATCGGCAGGGTACCCATCGTGGGCAGCACCGCCGAGGTGCACGGCATCAGGCTCACCGCCGAGCGCCGGCTGGGGCGCCGCAACCGCATCAGCCACCTCCTCGCAGAACGCGCGGAGGAGACCACCACCACCGAGAACCACAACCAGGCAGGGAGCACCCATGGCTGAGACACAGAGGCAGGCGGGCCCCGACTACCGCGCCGGATTCGCCGTCCTCGTCGGACGGCCCAATGCCGGGAAGTCAACGCTGACCAACGCCCTCGTGGGCCAGAAGGTGGCCATCACGTCGGCGAAGCCGCAGACGACGCGCCACACCATCCGCGGCATCGTGCACCGCTCGGACGGGCAGCTCATCCTCGTCGACACCCCGGGGCTGCACAGGCCCCGCACCCTCCTCGGGCAGAGGCTCAACGATCTCGTCGCCGAGACGCTCTCCGAGGTCGACGCGATCGGGTTCTGCCTCCCCGCCAACGAGCGCATCGGGCCAGGCGACCGGTTCATCGCCAACCAGCTGGCAGGAGTGCCCCGCAAGCCGATCGTCGCGATCGTGACAAAGGCGGACCTCGTGGACCGTGCACAGCTGACGGAGCAGCTCATCGCCGTCGACGCTCTGGGCCGCGAGGTGCTCGGCGCCGACGGCTTCACCGACGTGGTTCCCGTGTCCGCCCAGGACGGCTTCCAGGTCTCGACGGTCGCTGACATCCTGATCGGCCACATGCCCGCGTCGCCGCCCCTCTACCCCGACGGCGAGCTCACGGACGAGCCCGAAGCGGTCATGGTCGCCGAACTGATCCGAGAGGCCGCACTCGAGGGGGTCCGGGACGAGCTCCCGCACTCGCTCGCCGTGGTGGTCGAGGAGATCGTGCCCCGCGAGGGCCGGAGCGAGGACAACCCGCTCCTGGATGTGAGGGTCAACCTCTTCGTCGAGCGTCCTTCGCAGAAGGCCATCATCATCGGCAAGGGCGGCGCGCGGCTCAGGGAGGTCGGGTCCACGGCGCGTCGAGGCATCGAGGCGCTCCTGGGCACCCGAATCTACCTCGACCTGCACGTCAAGGTGGCCAAGGACTGGCAGCGTGACCCCAAGCAGCTGGGGAGGCTCGGCTTCTGACCGTGTCATACGAGGCCCGGGCAAACCGCCCCTCAGTGTCTTCCCAGCACGGGCGGTTATGATGTATTGACCCCAGTTGCCCGCAGGAAGGCCGATCCTTGGCTCGACGTGCCGACGGCCCGACCGTGCAGAAGCGCCCCGGCCGCCTCGGCGTGCATCATGCACGCCCCGATGGACGGACCCCACTGCGCCACGCGGGTCCCGAGCGGAAGCGGCATCTCGGCCTGAAGATCACAGGCGGGGTCGTCGCCCTGCTCTTGGTCGCGACGGTCGCGTTCGCCGGGTACTGGTTCGTGCGGCTCGGGTCGAACCTGCGTCAGGCTCCGCTCTCGGCCGGCGGGAACGGCACCGCGGAGACCGCGAACGACGCGACGGACCGCCTCCAGATCCTCATCATGGGCACGGACACCCGTGACGGTGCGAACGGCGAGTACGGCTCGCAGGCGGACAGCAGCGGGTACGGGAACTCGGACGTCATGATCCTCATGGACATCTCGGCGGACAACAAGCAGATCTCGATGACGAGCTTCCCGCGCGATCTGATGGTTCCGATTCCCGCGTGCACGGACCCCAAGACGCACAAGACGTTTCCCGCGCAGAACCCGGGCCAGCTGAACTCAGCGATGCAGGAGGCCGGGCCCGGCTGTCTCCTCGACGCGGTCAACAAGATGACCGGTCTCACCGTGGACCACTTCCTCCTGGCCGACTTCAACGCCGTCAAGGAGCTGTCCAACACGATCGGCGGGGTTGACGTATGCGTCAACGCGGCGATCGACGACCCCATGTCGGGGCTCAAGCTGCACGCCGGGACGAATACGGTCCAGGGCGAGCAGGCCCTCGCGTTCCTCCGCAGCCGCCACGGCGTCGGTGACGGCAGCGACCTGTCCCGCATCAAGTCCCAGCAGCAGTTCCTCGCGTCGCTCGCGCGCAAGGTCCGCTCAGATGGCACGCTGACCAACGTCCCCAAGATGCTCTCGATCGCCGACACGATCACGAAGAATCTGACCGTGGATTCGGGCCTGGCGAATCCACAGTCCCTCATCACCATCGGCAATCGACTAAAGGACGTTGACCTCGCCAAGGTCGCGTTCATCACCGTCCCCTGGCAGCCATGGACCCAGGACCCCAACAGGATCCAGCTCAAGGAGCCGGACGCCGAGGGGCTCTTCCAGGCAATGCGCGACGGCCGCGACCTCACGGCGCCGGCGCCGGCCGCCCCGACGACCGCTTCGGCGGCCCCGACAACGCCGGCGGCGTCCGCCTACAACAGGGCGATCCAGCCGGTCGCCGTCGCGAACGGCTCTGGTACCGCGGCCCGTGGACAAGAGCTCGCTGGGCTCCTCAAGACCGCGGGATTCGCCAGCACAGTCACGTTTGCCGCGGCGCCAGTCGACTCGACGGCCGTGTACTACAGCGCGGGATTCAATGACGTGGCCGCGGACATCGCGGCCCAGCTCAACATCCCGGCGTCGCAGGTCCAGCCGTCGACCGCGATCCACGGCGTGCAGCTCTACGCGGGCTCCGATTTCGCCACCGGCGATCGCTACACCCCGAAGGCACCGGACAACGTCGTGGCGCAGACTGCGGCGCAGCAGACCTGCCAGTCGGCCTTCGGACAATGAGCCGCTGATCCGATGCACGGGGGCCCGGTCGGCATCCGCCGTCCGGGCCCCACGTCCGGGCCCCCGCGTTCCGGGGCCGCTACCAGATCGTGACGCGTTCCTCGGGTGCGAGCCACATCCCGTCGCCCTCCACCACGCCGAACGCCTCGTGGAACGCGTCGAGGTTCTTGGCGATCGCGTTCGTGCGGAACTCGTTGGGGGAATGCGGGTCGATTGAGAGGCGGCGGATCGTCTCCTCCGGCCGGCACACCTGGCGCCAGACCGTGGCCCACGAGACGAAGAACCGCTGGGCGCCGGTAAGCCCGTCGATGACCGGGGCCTCCTCGCCGCCGAGGCTCAGGCGGTATGCCTTGTAGGCGATCCCGAGGCCGCCCAGGTCCCCGATGTTCTCGCCCAGAGTGAGCTTGCCGTTGACCGTATGGCCGGGGGTGCCCGCGGGGGAGAGCACCTCGAACTGCCGCACGAGGCGGGCCGTGAGCGCCTCGAATGCGGTACGGTCCTCGTCGGTCCACCAGTTGCGCAGGGCGCCGGTGCCGTCGAACTGCGACCCCTGGTCGTCGAAGCCGTGGCCGATCTCGTGGCCGATCACGGCCGCGATGGCCCCGTAGTTCACCGCGGGATCACTGTCGGGGTGGAAGAACGGCTGCTGGAGGATGGCGGCCGGGAAGACGATCTCGTTCATGAGCGGGTGGTAGTAGGCGTTGACCGTCTGGGGCGTCATGAGCCACTTGACGCGGTCCACGGGCTTGCCGATCTCGTCGAGGAGCCGGTCGAGCTCGGCCGCGTTGGCGCGCCGGGCGTTGCCGAGGAGGTCGCCGTCGTCCACGACGACGGGGGAGAAGTCGATCCATTCTTCCGGGTAGCCGATCTTCGCCCGGAACGCGGTGAGCTTCTCGAGTGCGCGTTCACGTGTCTCCGCACCCATCCAGTCGAGCACGGAGATGCTCTCGCGGTAGGCCTCGACGATGTTGCCGACGAGGTCCTGCATGACGGCCTTGTGCCCTTCCGGGAAGTGCTTGGCGACGTACAGGCGGCCCACCGCCATGCCGAGCCCGGCCTCGACGGCTCCGACGCCGCGCTTCCACCGCTCCTTGTTCTGGGGCGTGCCCGAGAGCACGGTGCCGTAGAACGCGAAGTGCCGGTCCACGAAGACTGAGCTGAGGAACGGCGCCGCGGAGCCCAGCAGGTGTGCGGTGAGCCAGCGCTTCCACGACTCAAGCGGGACCTCCGCGAGGAGCGCGCCGATCCCGGCCAGGAAGTCGGTGTTGCCGACCACGAGCTCGGCGCGGGCCTCGGGCACGACGCCGGTCGCCTCGGCCCACGCGGAGAAGTGCGGGAACGCCTCGGTCGCCTCGGCCTCGGTACGCAGGTTGTAGGTCTTCTGGGGGTTCCGCAGGGTCACCCGGTCCCAGTGCAGGCCGGCGATGCGCTTCTCGAGGTCCACGACCTCGGCGGCGTCTTGTTCCGCAGTCGCTGAGCCGAGCAGGGCGAACGCGTCCTGCAGGTACGCCGCGTAGGCCGTCACGACCTCGGCGAACTTCTCGTCCCGGTAGTAGGACTCGTCCGGGAGGCCGAGGCCGCCCTGGCTCATGTACAGGACCACTCGGTCGGGGTTGCCGGCATCGGGGGCCGCATAGTAGCTGAAGAGGCCCTCAGTGCCGCCACGCCCGAGCCGCGCCGACGTCGTGACGAGGGACGCGACGTCGGGCGCCGACCCGATCTCGTCGAGCAGGGGCTGCAGCGGCGCCGCACCGAGCTGTTCGACGCGCTCGGCGTCCATGAACGAGCGGTAGAATGCACCGATCTTCGTCTCGTCCGACCCCTCGGGGTGCTCAGAGCCGGCGAGCTCCTCGATGAGCGCGCGGACGTTCGCCTCGGACTCGTCCCGCAGCTGGACCATCGTGCCGACGAGCGCACGGTCTGCCGGGATCTCGGTGGAGCTGAGCCATCCGCCGTTGACGTGGCGGTACAGGTCGTCCTGGGCGCGGATGCTCTCGTCGAAGTACTGGCGGTCGACGCCGGACGGCGCGGCTGGGCTAGTCGGGCTGGTCATGGTGCCTCCTGGGTTGGTGGCTTCATCTTAGGCATCGGGGCGCCCAGCGCAGCCGTGCGGTGATATCGTGGCTCTCGTGCCCATCGCGCTGCTTCTTCTTAGCTGCCGTGGCGGGGCCTCTTAGCCGCTGATCCAGCGCCGTGCTGATCCGCTGCAGGCCGACCCCCGCCGCGGAGTCTCGACGTGCCCGGCCGCCGCGGATCCCAGCAGCTACGAAAGGCCTACAGTAAAACCATGCGCAACGCTCAGAAGCCCTCGGGGATGCCCGTCCACCGCTATATCCCGTTCCACGAGCAGATCACCGTCGACCTGCCGGACAGGACGTGGCCGGACCAGCGGATCGAGAAGGCGCCCCGCTGGTGCGCCGTCGACCTGCGCGACGGCAACCAGGCACTCATCGACCCCATGAGCCCGGCCCGCAAGCTCAAGATGTTCCAGCTCCTCGTCAAGATGGGCTACAAGGAGATCGAGGTCGGCTTCCCGTCCGCCTCCCAGACGGACTTCGACTTCGTCCGCCAGCTCATCGACGGCAACCACATCCCGGATGACGTGACCATCCAGGTCCTCACCCAGGCCCGCGAGCACCTCATCGAGCGGACCTACGAGGCCCTGGCCGGGTCGAAGCAGGCCATCGTGCACCTGTACAACTCGACGTCGGTGCTGCAGCGCCGTGTCGTGTTCAATTCGGACGAGGACGGCATCCTCGACATCGCGGTCCAGGGCGCGCTCCTGTGCAAGAAGTACCAGGAGATGATCCCGGACACCCACATCACGTACGAGTACTCGCCCGAATCGTTCACCGGCACTGAGCTCGAGTATGCGGCCCGCGTGTCCAACGCCGTCGCAGAGGTCTTCGAGGCAAGCGCCGACAACCAGGTCATCATCAACCTGCCGGCCACGGTCGAGATGGCCACGCCGAACGTGTACGCGGACTCGATCGAGTGGATGAGCCGCAACCTGCACCCGCGCGAGGGCATCATCCTCTCGCTGCACCCGCACAACGACCGGGGGACGGGCGTCGCGGCCGCCGAGCTCGGCTATATGGCCGGCGCCGACCGCATCGAGGGCTGCCTGTTCGGCAACGGCGAGCGCACCGGCAACGTGGACCTCGTCACGCTCGGCCTGAACATGTTCGTCCAGGGCGTCGACCCGATGATCGACTTCTCGGACATCGACGAGATCCGCCGGACGGTCGAGTACTGCAACCAGCTGCCCGTGGGCGAGCGTGTCCCGTACGGCGGCGACCTCGTGTTCACCGCGTTCTCCGGCTCGCACCAGGACGCGATCAAGAAGGGCTTCGAAGCGCTCGAGCGTGACGCCGCGGCCGCCGGCAAGGCGGTGGACGACTTCACGTGGCAGGTCCCCTACCTGCCGATCGACCCGAAGGACCTCGGCCGGAGCTACGAGGCCGTGATCCGCGTCAACTCGCAGTCCGGCAAGGGCGGCGTCGCCTACCTGCTCAAGAACGAGCACAGCCTGGACCTGCCGCGCCGCGCGCAGATCGAGTTCTCCGGCGTGGTCCAGCGGCACACCGACATCGCCGGCGGCGAAGTGAGCCCGGCCGAGCTGTGGAGCATCTTCAGCGACGAGTACCTGCCGTCCGCGGACGGCGGCAAGGCGTGGGGCAAGTACGCCCTGGGCCGCGTCACCTCGGAGACGTCCGAGGACGGCAGCATGACGCTCACGGCCGCGCTCAAGGTCGACGGCGAGGTCGTCGAGCGGACCGGGTCCGGCAACGGCCCGATCGCCGCGTTCCTGGACATCCTGTCCGGCGAGGGCCTCGACGTCCGTGTCCTCGACTACAGCGAGCACGCCCTGTCCGAGGGCGGCAACGCCCGAGCGGCTGCCTACGTCGAGTGCGCGGTGGGCGAGCGTGTCCTGTGGGGCGTGGGGAGACCCGAACACGTCGATGTCCTCCCTCAAGGCCGTCATCTCGGCGGTCAACCGCGCCCTGCGCGACGCCGAGGTCCCGGCCTGATCGCTGGGCCCGGACCACGCGCGACGGCGGCGGGGCACCTCCCGCCGCCGTCGCGCGTCACAGCGGAGGCGCCGCGGGCGGCCGGCGCGCCGTGGGAGAATAGAAGCCATGCCTGAGTCGACGTTCGCCTCCCGGAGCTACCGGGACGATGGCGTCGTCCTGCGCACCCACAAGCTTGGCGAGGCCGACCGCATCGTGGTGCTCCTGACCCGCTCGCACGGGCAGGTCCGTGCGGTGGCCCGAGGCGTGCGGCGCACGCGGAGCCGGTTCGGCGCGAGCCTCGAACCGTTCATGGTCGCGGACCTCCAACTCGTCCACGGCCGGTCCCTGGACATCGTCAGCCAGGCGGCCGCCCGTGCCAGCTACGGGGCGGCCATCGCGGGCGACTATCCGCGGTACACGGTCGCCGCCGCGATGGCGGAGACGGCGGAGCGGCTCACGGCCTCCGAGGCCGACGCGGCCGCCGCCCAGTACGCGCTGCTCGTGGGCGCCCTCGCGGCGCTGAGCCGCGGTGCCCACCCCTCGGGGATCATCCTCGACTCCTACCTCCTGCGGGCCCTCGCCACAGCGGGCTGGGCACCGAGCTTCACGGACTGCGCCCGCTGCGGTGAGCCGGGCCCGCACACGGCCTTCAACGCCGCGCTCGGCGGGATCGTGTGCGGTGGGTGCCGGCCGCCCGGATCGCCCGCACCGGCCCCGGAGACTGTGCGCCTGCTCGCGGCGCTCCTGTCCGGGGACTGGACGACGGCAGATGCCTCGGACGCCGTCCACCGCCGGGAGGCGGCCGGGCTCGTCGCAGCGTACGCCCAGTGGCACCTCGAGCGTGCCGTTGGCTCGCTCAAGCTCGTCGAGCGCGAGCCGGCAGGACCCTGACAGACCACCCACACCCCACCCAGACCCCGGACGGTGACCCTCTCCGTGACACCCACATCCCCCCGCAGCCTGCGGGCCGACGGCCGCGCCCGATCCGGCCGCCCAGCCCCGATCGCCCCCTTCCCGCACCCGTCGGGTGCCACCGCGCCGAGCATCCCGCGCGAGTTCGTGCCCCGGCACGTGGCGATCGTCATGGACGGCAATGGCCGGTGGGCCAACCAGCGTGGGCTCCCGCGGATCGAGGGCCACAAGGCCGGGGAGCCCGCGCTCCTGGACGTCATGGCGGGCGCGATCGAGCTCGGCATCGAGTATGTCTCGGTGTACGCATTCTCCACGGAGAACTGGAAGCGCTCGCCCGAGGAGATCCGGTTCCTCATGGGCTTCAACAAGGACGTGCTCCGACGCCAGCGGAACACCCTCGACTCGTGGGGCGTGCGTATCCGGTGGGCCGGGCGGCGTCCCAAGCTGTGGACCTCGGTGATCAAGGAGCTCGAGGAGGCGGAGGAGTACACGCGCGACAACACCGTCTGCCACCTGACCATGTGCGTCAACTACGGCGGCCGCGCGGAGATCGCCGACGCCGTCGCCGCCATCGCGCGGGACGTCGAGGCGGGACGCCTCAGCGCCCGCAGCGTGGGCGAGAAGACGGTCCAGCAGTACCTCGACGAGCCCGACCTGCCGGACGTGGACCTGTTCCTCCGCAGCTCCGGCGAGCAGCGGCTGAGCAACTTCCTCCTCTGGCAGTCCGCGTACGCCGAGATGGTGTTCCTCGACACCCTGTGGCCGGACGTGGACCGGCGCACGCTGTGGGAGGCGGTGGAGATCTACGCCAGACGGGACCGCAGGTACGGAGGTGCGGTGGATCAGAGCGCATCGAGCCAGCGACCCAGCCTGCCGTAGGCCTCATTCCGGACGGCTGCGGGCGAGAGCAGCACATCGTGCAGCCCTCCCTCCACGAGCACCTCGTCGAGGTGCTCGCAGATCTCCGCCGCGGCACGCCGCATCGGGGCGATGGACAGGACGGCGTCGCTCTCGCGCATGCTCTCGCGCCAAACAGGCCCGATGTCCGAGGTCGTCGACGCCATGAGCAGCACCGGCAGCTTGAGCCGGGGCCCGGCCCGCAGCATCCGCTGCCCTTCGAGGACCCCGTGGAGCCAGCCGACCCGGACGGGGAACGCGTTGCGCGGGCGCAGGTCCTCGCGCAGCACCCACTCGCCGCCCGCTTCCTTGGCGACGGCCCTCCAGAAGTAGCCCCGCGACGGCAGCGGGAGCCTCTGCCTGGGCCATCGAGCCGAGGCCGGCCGGAGCGCGGCCTCGAGCACACGGCCCGCCACCGCGCCGCCATGCGCCACGAGCCACGGGCTGCTGAGCACCACCGCGGTGAGCTCCGTCGGGGCGCGCTGGGCGTACAGCGCCGCCGTCAGGCCGCCAGTCGAGTGGCCCATGAGGACGGGCACTGCCCCGGACTCCTCGCGCACGGCCGCGACCGCCGCGCCGACGCTCTCCAAGTAGTGCTCTGCGGAGCCGACGAACCCGGGCATCTCCCCGGAGGCCATGCTGCGGCCGTGCTCCGGAAGGTCGAGCGCGTAGAAGCGGTACCCCCGCGCGGCGGCGAAGTGCCCCAGCTCGAGGTTGAAGAAGTAGTCGCTCCATCCGTGGACGTACAGCAGCGCGCCGGTGGGCTGCGCGCCGCCGGCGGCGAGGCCGGCGTCGTGCGCGGTGTCCGCATGGGGGTTGTACCGGATCAGCGTGCCGAGCGCGCCGTGCCGTCCCCGCCCGAGCGTCGCGGACTCGACGCCCCGGCCCAAGAAGTCCGGTTCCCATGCCAGCGCCACGGTGCCTCCCGTCCGTGCCTCCCGTCGAGGCTGCATCCCCTTCCGAGAGTAGGGAACCACGTCATGGGACACTAGTCCCATGCGCTTCTACCCCCTCTTCTTCCGTGCTGCCTTCTCGTGGATGGACGCCGAACGCGCCCACCGCATCGGATTCGGAGCCATCCGCGCGGTGCACGCGTGCGGGCTCGGCAAGGCGCTCGAGCGCTTCACGGCTCCGGCGCCCGCGCTCCGCACCGAGGCATTCGGCCTGACGTTCCCCTCGCCGTTCGGGCTCGCCGCCGGATTCGACAAGGAGGGGCGCGGCATCGAGGCCCTCGCCGAGCTCGGCTTCGGCCACGTCGAGGTGGGCACGATCACCGGCCAGGCGCAGCCCGGCAACCCGAAGCCTCGCCTCTTCAGGCTCATCGAGGACCGCGCCGTGGTGAACCGCATGGGCTTCAACAACGACGGCGCCCATGCCGTCGCACCGCGCATCGCCGCTGCCCGCACGGCCCTCGAGGCGCGGTACGGGTCAACCCGCCCGATCATCGGCGTGAACATCGGCAAGACCAAGGCAGTTGAGCTCGAGGATGCCGTGGAGGACTACCGCGTGAGCGCGCGCGAGCTCGCCCCCGTGGCCGACTACCTCGTCGTGAACGTCAGCTCGCCCAACACGCCGGGGCTGCGGCTCCTGCAGAGCGTGGAGTCCCTCCGCCCGCTGCTGGCCGCCGTGCGTGAGGAGTCCACCGCAGCGGCCGGACGCCGCGTGCCGCTCCTGGTCAAGATCGCCCCCGACCTCTCCGACGAGGACGTCGACGACGTCGCGCGGCTCGCTCTCGACCTCGGACTGGACGGGATCATCGCCACCAACACCACGATTGCGCGCGAGGGCCTCGCCAGCCCGGCACAGAAGGTCGAGGCGGCCGGGGCCGGGGGGCTCTCCGGCGCACCGCTGAAGGCACGCTCGCTCGAGGTGCTGACACGGCTGCGGGCCGCGGTCGGGGACCGGCTCGCCCTCGTGGCGGTCGGCGGCGTCGAGACCGCCGAGGACGTCCGCGAGCGTCTCGCCGCGGGCGCCACCCTTGTCCAGGGCTACACCGCGTTCCTCTACGAGGGCCCGTTCTGGGCAGCATCGATCAACAGGGGCCTGGGCGCGCGCACGCCGGTGGCATCCGCGCGCTGACGCAGCCCACTTCCCGTACGGACGACGACGGCGCGGCACCCGGGTGGGTGCCGCGCCGTCGTGCGTCGCGTGGTCGGGCTGTTGGCGGACCTCAGCTGGTGCAGCTCATCAGCTCGGGTGCTGGCCCCGCTTGACGAGCGCCTTGGGCAGCCGGAGGGGGCGGAACTGGAGCGCGCGCATGCTCCCGTACCAGACGGTGCCGCGCTCCACCTCGCCGAACTTCGCAGTGAGCCTCTTCTTGAGCTGGCGGGAGAGCCAGAAGGTGTCCGCGAAGACGAGGATGAAGACGATCCAGAAGGCTCCGAGGATGTAGACCTGCGCCTGGGCGGCCTGGGGGACGATGAACGAGATCACCACGAAGGCGAGCGCGGCGAACATGAGGTACTCGCCGAGGTTGAAACGTGAGTCGACGAAGTCACGCGCGTACCGCTTCTGTGGGCCCCTGTCCTTGAACGGCATGTGCCGCTCGTCGCCGGTCTCGAGGGCGCGGCGGACCCGTTGGCGCTCCTCGGCGGCCGCCTGGCGCTCGGCGACCTTCGAGGCCTTCCGGTCGACCGGCACCAGAGGGCGCCTGCGGGCAGCCTCCTGGTCCTTGCGCCTCGGAGTGGGGGCACCCTTGCCCGCAAGGGGGGCATCGGGCTCGGCGGGCTGCCCGGGGCTCTCGGCGGCGGGCTCGTTCTTACGTCCAAACACGCCTCAAGGATACCGGCAGCATGGAAGTCGCTGGCCCCAGCATCCGCCCTCCGTGCATTGATGCCCCCGCGCCGCGCTTGTACTGTGAAGCCATGCCTTCACAAACCCCCCAGAGCGTCCCCGACGCCGACATCGCGGCCCTCCGCGCGGCGGTGTCCGCCCGCTTCCCGCAGACCGTGGCCGAGCTCGCGTCCCTCGTCGCGGTGCCCGGCATCGCGTGGCCCTCCTTCCCACCGGAAGAGCTCGAGCGCAGCGCCGCTGAAGTCCACAGGCTCGTGCGCGAGGCGGGCATCACGGAGGCCCAGGTCCTCCGCGCACCGCGGCCGGACGGCACCCCGGGAGGCCCGGCCGTCGTCGCCCGGCATCCCGCCGCCCCCGGCCAGCCGACCGTCCTGCTGTACGCGCACCACGATGTGCAGCCGCCGGGCGATGCGTCCCTCTGGGACACCGAGCCCTTCGTGGCGACCGAACGCGGGGGCCGGCTCTACGGGCGGGGGAGCGCGGACGACAAGGCGGGGCTGCTCGTCCACCTTGCCGCGTTCCGCGCCGTGTCCGAGGTCCTCGGCGACCGCTTCGGGCTGGGTGTCACGCTCTTCATCGAGGGGGAGGAGGAGTTCGGCTCGCCCTCGTTCCGCGCCTTCCTCGAGGCCCACCGCGATCAGCTCGCCGCAGATGTGATCGTGGTGGCCGATTCGAGCAACTGGGCCGTGGGCCAGCCCGCGCTGACCGCGAGCCTCCGCGGCCTCGCCGACGGCACCTTCGAGGTTGCGGTCCTCGGGCATTCGGTCCATTCAGGGGTGTTCGGGGGCCCGATCCTGGACGCGCCGACCATTCTTGCCCGCCTCATCGCGACGCTCCACGACGACGACGGCAACGTCGCCGTCGCCGGGCTGATCGCCCACGACGACGCCGATCTCGACTACCCCGAGGAGCAGTTCCGCCGCGACGCTGCCGTCCTCGACGGCGTCCAGCTCGCCGGCACCGGGAGCATCGCCTCGCGGCTCTGGCTGAAGCCGGCTCTCTCGATCATCGGCATCGATGTGCCCTCGGTCGACGTCGCTTCGAACACCATCCAGGCCCGGGCGCGCGCCAAGTTCAGCCTGAGGCTCGCCCCCGGGCAGGACCCCGACGCGGCGATGGACGCGCTCAGGGAGCATCTGGAGGCGCACGTCCCGTTCGGCGCGCACCTGACGTTCACCCCCAAGGAGAAGGGGAGCGCCTACCGGGCCGACATGCACTCGGCTGCTGCACAGACCGTGCTGTGGGCACTCGGCGAGTCGTGGGGGACCCCTGCCGCGCGCACCGGCATGGGTGGCTCGATCCCGTTCATTGCGGACCTCAAGGAGGTCTTCCCCGACGCCGAGGTACTCATCACGGGCGTGGAAGATCCCGATTCCCGGGCGCACAGCGCCAACGAGTCCCTGCATCTCGGCGACTTCGAGAAGTGCATCGTCGCGGAGGCCCTCCTCCTGGCGGCCCTGCACAGGGAACCGACCGAGCGCGTGTGAAGTGCCACTCAAGGGGTTGGCAGCCCGCGACCCGTGGGTCGTAGCATGGATAGAAGGCCACATGAGACTTGGCGGGGCCTTCCGCCGGGCGCGAGAGAAGGTATGGAATGAGCACTGCAATCAATGAGCCGGCCGAGGCGCTCGCCTCGCATGAGGTGAAGCTGACCGACGTCGCGGCGGGCAAGGTCCGCAGCCTCCTCGAGCAGGAGGGCCGCACCGACCTCCGTCTGCGCGTCTCCGTCCAGCCTGGCGGCTGCTCGGGACTCATCTACCAGCTGTACTTCGACGAGCGCATTCTCGACGGGGATGCCGTGCGTGACTTCGACGGCGTCGAGGTCATCGTCGACAAGATGAGCGTGCCGTATCTCGCGGGCGCCACAATCGACTTCGAGGACAGCATTTCGAAGCAGGGCTTCACCATCGACAACCCCAATGCCCAGGGGTCTTGCGCGTGTGGTGATTCCTTCCACTGATCCGAGCGTTCTCGGCCGCGGCCGCGCCTCGAACAGGACCCCTAAAAGTCCAGTGCGAGGCGCGGCCGACGCGTATGCGGAACATGTGGGAGATTGGCTCGGGATAGCTGTAAGCTCTACACCGAGTAGTAAAACTATGTCGCCCGGTTCCACGCGCGGGAGCTCGCCTGCCGTGCCGCCACCGGAGAGACGCACCAAGAGGAAGGGCCGTCTGTGAGGTCGCAGAACCGAACCAGCAGCCAGCGAACTCGCATCATCACGGCCTCGGCAGCAGCCGTGGTCGGTGCGCTCGCTCTGTCTGGATGTTCATCCGAGGTAGAGCGAGGCTGGCTGCCTGGCGATAGGAACACCACGAGCAATACCCCGATCATCATGGATCTCTGGGTGAACTCGTGGATTGCGGTCGTGATCGTCGGCGTCATCACGTGGGGACTGATGCTGTGGTGCATCGTTGCCTACAGGCGCCGCAAGGGGACCACAGGCTTCCCGCGCCAGATCAGCTACAACCTGCCGATCGAGATCTTCTACACGGCGATCCCGCTGTTCCTCGTCTTCACGTTCTTCTACTTCACGGACCGCGACCAGCGCGCCATCGACAACCCGAACACGAACCCGGACGTGACCGTCAACGTGGTCGGCAAGCAGTGGTCCTGGGACTTCAACTACAAGCAGGGCGGCATCGTCAAGGACGACGTCCACGAGGCCGGTGTGCAGGCGCAGCTGACGGGCCAGGCCATCGACCTCAACACGCTCCCGACGCTCTACCTCCCGGTGAACAAGTCCGTCACGGTCGAGCTGACGTCCCGCGACGTGATCCACTCGTTCTGGGTTCCGGCCTTCATGCAGAAGCGCGACATGATCCCGAACAAGCCCAACTACATGTACTTCACCCCGCAGAAGGAAGGCACGTACGACGGCAAGTGCGCCGAGCTCTGCGGTGAGTACCACTCCGAGATGCTCTTCCGCGTGAAGGTCGTCTCCGAGGCTGAGTTCCAGGCGCACCTCGCGGGCCTCGACAAGGGGCTGCTGGATACGAAGTACGACCGCAACCCGAACCAGAACCAGAAGTAGGGGACCATGGCTACCTATACACAGTCACCCTCAGCCGGCGCCGTGAGCGCACCGGTGGTGCCGAAGTCCAAGGGGCGCATCGTCGTCAACTGGATCACCTCCACCGACCACAAGACCATCGGGTACATGTACCTGATCGCCTCGTTCATCTTCTTCTGCCTCGGCGGCGTGATGGCCCTGCTCATCCGTGCTGAGCTCTTCGAGCCGGGGATGCAGATCCTGCAGACCAAGGAGCAGTACAACCAGCTCTTCACGATGCACGGCACGATCATGCTCCTCATGTTCGGACGCCGCTCTTCGCCGGCTTCACGAACGTGATCATGCCGCTTCAGATCGGCGCGCCGGACGTCGCGTTCCCTCGTCTGAACGCACTGGCCTTCTGGTTCTTCCTGTTCGGCTCCACCATCGCCACCGCAGGCTTCATCACGCCGCAGGGCGCCGCCTCGTTCGGCTGGTTCGCGTACGCACCGCTCTCGAACACGACGTTCACGCCCGGTGTCGGCGGTGACCTCTGGGTCTTCGGCCTGGCCCTCTCGGGCTTCGGCACGATCCTCGGCGCGGTCAACTTCATCACGACGGTCATCTGCATGCGCGCCCCGGGCATGACCATGTGGCGCATGCCGATCTTCACGTGGAACGTGTTCATCACCTCGATCCTCGTCCTGATGGCCTTCCCCCCGCTCGCCGCCGCCCTGTTCGGCCTCGGCGCGGACCGCCGCTTCGGCGCACACATCTTCGACCCCGAGAACGGTGGCGCCGTCCTGTGGCAGCACCTCTTCTGGTTCTTCGGCCACCCCGAGGTGTACATCATCGCCCTGCCGTTCTTCGGCATCGTGTCGGAGATCTTCCCGGTCTTCAGCCGCAAGCCGATCTTCGGCTACAAGGGCCTCGTGTTCGCCACCATCTCGATCGCCGCGCTCTCCGTGAGCGTGTGGGCTCACCACATGTACGTCACCGGTGCGGTGCTCCTGCCGTTCTTCTCCTTCATGACGATGCTCATCGCCGTCCCGACCGGCGTGAAGTTCTTCAACTGGATCGGCACCATGTGGCGGGGGTCGCTGACCTTCGAGACCCCCATGCTCTGGAGCATCGGCTTCCTCATCACCTTCCTCTTCGGCGGTCTGACCGGGATCATCCTGGCCTCCCCGCCGCTGGACTTCCACGTCTCGGACACCTACTTCGTCGTGGCGCACTTCCACTACGTGGTCTTCGGTACGGTCGTCTTCGCGATGTTCGCCGGCTTCTACTTCTGGTGGCCGAAGTGGACGGGCAAGATGCTCAACGAGCGCCTCGGCAAGATCCACTTCTGGCTCCTGCTCATCGGCTTCCACGGCACCTTCCTGATCCAGCACTGGCTGGGTGTCATGGGCATGCCGCGCCGCTACGCCGACTATCTCCCGCAGGACAACTTCGAGTGGATGAACCAGTTCTCCACGATCTTCTCGTTCGTCCTTGGCGCCTCGATGATCCCGTTCTTCTGGAACGTCTACATCACGGCGCGCAGCGGCAAGAAGGTCATGGTGGATGATCCCTGGGGCTTCGGTGGATCCCTCGAGTGGGCCACGTCCTGCCCGCCGCCGCGCCACAACTTCACGTCGCTCCCGCGCATCCGCTCCGAGCGTCCGGCTCTGGACCTGCACCACCCTGAACTCTCGTCCGTTGGTGCCGTGCAGCACGCAGGAGCGGCCGCAGCCGTCACCGCCGCCGACCGTAAGGACACCGCCAAGTGAAAATCGAAACCATGATCTTCGCCATCGTGGGCGTGTTCTTCCTGCCTGTGGCGATTGTCTACGGCTTCCTGGTGGAGTGGAAGGAGTGGGTGGGCATCCTCGCCCTCCTCCTCTGCTTCGGTCTGGGCATCATGATCAGCTCCTACCTCATGCTCACCGGCCGACGCGTCGGCCTGCGGCCCGAGGACCGCGATGACGCCGAGATCCATGAGGGTGCCGGCGAGCAGGGGCACTTCAGCCCGTGGAGCTGGTGGCCGCTCGTGCTCGGCGCCTCCGCCGCGATCAGCTTCCTCGGTGTGGCCGTGGGCTGGTGGATCCTCTTCATCGGCGCTGGCATCGCTCTGGTGGCACTCGTCGGATGGGTCTTCGAATACAGCCGCGGAGACCACGCGCACTGACACTCGGTACTGCAGAGGCCGATGGCCAGTACCCCTTCTGGGGTGCTGGCCATCGGCCTTTCTGCGTCCCGGTGCACGTAGCTCCGGGCCGCCGCGCATGTGTCAGGATTGAGATCAGGAACGTTCGAGGAGGACTGTGCACCACGCCGAAGGGATCGATGGCGAGCTCGACCGTACATCGAAGATTGCGATGTACATTCAGCTGCGTGAGATTCTTCGATCCCATATCACGACCAAGCTAGCGCCGGGGGCAGCGCTGCCTTCGGAACGCGATCTCTCGCTGCGCTTCGGCGTAGCTCGGATGACAGTCCGCCAGGCCATTGACGCCCTCGTGGCCGAGGGAGTACTGGACCGCATAGTGGGCCTCGGCACGTTCGTCAGCAGGCCGAAGCTGGACCTCCAGATGAAGCTGACGTCCTATTCGGAGGAGATGCAGCGGCGGGGGATGGTGCCTGACGCGCGCGTCCTGAGCTTCGAGCAGATCGGCGCGTCTGCCTACCTCGCACGGGAGCTCCAGATCGACGAGGGGACGCCTGTCGTACGGTTCCGTCGCCTCCTGCTCGCGGACAAGGAGCCCATGAGCGTGGATGAAAACTACATCGTGGCCAGTAGGGTACCCGGCATCGTGGACGGCCCTGCCCCCACCTCGCTGTACCAGGTCCTGAGCGAGCGCTACGGCCTCATCATGGAATGGGGCGAGGACACGATCGAGGCGACGGCTGCATCGCCGTCGACGGCCCGCCTGCTCAACGTCGAGATGGGCTCGCCCCTCCTGAAGATCCAGCGGCACGCCTACGTTGCGAAGTCGGTGGTCGACTACTCGGTCTCGTACTATCGCGCCGACAGATACAAGCTCTGGGTGCCGCTTCAGCGCCCTGGCATACGTTCGCCGCGCAAGTACTCATCACAGCGATTTCAGGCCCCCTGAGCGCCGTCAGCGGCTCAGGAGAGGGCAGCAGGCAGAGGGAGGGCCCCCACACCGTGTGGTGTGGGGGCCCTCCCTCTGTGAGCGACGACAGCCAGCTCAGTGGCCGAGGCTCTTGACCTCCTCGTGCGACTCGATGGCCTCGTGATGCCCGTGAGCATGGGCAGCCTCGAGCTCTGCGGGCGTCGCGGGAGCAACGCGATCCTCGAAGAACCACTTCGAGAACCTCGCGCGGCGGCGCTCCTTGCGGTCGACGACGCCCTTCGCGTTCGGCTGGGCCGGAAGGATCTCGGGGGACTCGAAGCCCACGAGCTTGTAGCGCTTGTACTCGTCGAGCGGGGCGTGCACCTCGATGAACTCGCCGTGGGGGAGCCGGACGATGCGACCGGTTTCCCGCCCGTGGAGCGCGATCTCACGGTCCTTCCGCTGGAGGGCCAGGGCGATTCGCTTCGTGACGACGAACGCGATGATCGGTCCGACGAAGAACAGTGCACGCAGCCAATACGTGACGTCGTTCAGCGCGACATGGAAGTGGGTCGCGATGAGGTCGGACGACGCCGCCGCCCACATGACGCAGTAGAACGTGAAGCCGGCCATGCCGATCGCGGTCCGCGTCGGGGCATTCCGCGGGCGGTCCAGCACGTGGTGCTCGCGCTCGTCCTTGGTGATCCAACGCTCGATCCACGGGTACGTGAACAGCACTGTGAACACAAGGCCCGCGGGGACCAGAGCCGGGAGGAGCACGTTGAGCGTGAGGGTCTGCTGGCCGATCACGAACTCGAAGTGCTGCCGGTAGCCGTCCAACCCGCCGAGCACACCCGGCATAAGGCGGAGGGCGCCGTCGACCCATCCGATGTACCAGTCCGGCTGGGTACCGGCGGACACGGGGGAGGGATCGTACGGGCCGTAGTTCCAGATCGGGTTGATCGTGAAGAACGCGGCCATCATGGCTACGACCCCGAACACGATGAAGAAGAACCCGCCGGCCTTGGCCGCGTAGACCGGGCCGAGGGGGTAGCCGACGACATTGCCGTCGTTGCGGCCCGGGCCGGGGTACTGCGTGTGCTTGTGGACCACCACGAAGACAAGGTGGAGCGCGACGAACAGCAGGATCATCGCAGGCACGAGCAGGATGTGCAGCACGTACAGGCGCCCGATGATCGCGGTCCCCGGGAACTCCCCGCCGAACAGGAACATCGAGATCCACGTCCCGATCACCGGGATCGACTTGATCACGCCGTCGATGATGCGGAGGCCGTTGCCCGAAAGCAGGTCATCCGGGAGCGAGTAGCCCGTGAAGCCCGCAGCCATGCCCAGAATGAGCAGCACGCCGCCGATCACCCAGTTCATCTCGCGCGGCTTGCGGAATGCGCCCGTGAAGAACACACGCAGCATGTGCACGCTCATCGCGGCCACGAACAGCAGCGCTGCCCAGTGGTGGACCTGGCGCATGAACAGGCCGCCGCGGACCTCGAACGAGATGTGCAGCGAGGACTGGTAGGCGACCGACATCTCCATGCCGCGGAGCGGCACATAGGCACCGTCGTAGTGCGTCTCAGCCATCGACGGGTCGAAGAAGAAGGTCAGGAAGGTGCCCGACAGCAGCAGGATGACGAAGCAGTAGAGCGCCACCTCGCCGAACATGAACGACCAGTGGTCGGGGAAGACCTTGCGGCCGAACTCACGGACGATCGACGACGTGCCGGTGCGCTGGTCGACGAAGTCGGCGATGCGCCCGACCTTGGTCGGAGGCTGGTAGGTAGGGGCCGTTGCGCCGCTCACGAGTACTCACGCTCCCAGTAGCTAGGTCCAACAGGTTCGTGGAAGTCGGAGCTCGCCACGAGGTAGCCCTCCGCGTCGACCTCAATCGGCAGCTGGGGCAGTGGCCGGCTCGCCGGGCCGAAGATGACGGCGCACTCGTGCGTCAGGTCGAAGGTCGACTGGTGGCACGGGCACAGCAGGTGGTGCGTCTGCTGCTCGTACAGGGCAACGGGGCAGCCCACGTGGGTGCAGATCTTCGAGTAGGCAACGATGCCGTTGTAGCTCCAGTTCTCGCGCCCGGCCGAGATGTGGAGATCGGAGGGGTTGAGGCGCATGAGCAGGACCACGGCCTTGGCCTTCTCGTTGAGCTTGCCCTCGGTCAGGTCATTCAGGCCCTCGGGGATCACATGGAACGCCGAGCCGATCGTGACGTCCGATGCCTTGATGGGGGTGCCATCGGGGTCGCGGGTGAGACGGATCTTCTTGCCGTCCTTCGGTGCCCACATGGTGTGGCGGAGGACGTCCTTCGCGTTGGGCCCCAGGTCACCGAAGACCGCGAGTGCCGGCAGGGGCGCCAGGGCGATCGCACCGATGAGGGTGTTGCGGATCAGCGGGCGGCGCTTGATGCCCGTCTCCTCGATGATGTCATCGACGATCTTCACGGCTGCGACGCGGTCTTCCTCGGTCCGCACCGCATGGCGGGACTCCGAGACCTCATGGTCCGGCATGAGGGCCTTGGCCCAGTGGACGATGCCCGTGCCGATGCCGAGCATCGCGAAGGCGGTGCCGATGCCGAGCAGGATGTTCTGCAGGCGCACGGTCGCGATCGTCGATTCGCGGTCCAAGTCGATGGCGAAGTAGGACACGAGGAACACGACGGTTCCGATCACCGAGATGATGAACAGTATCGTGACCTGGCGCTCAGCGCGCTTCGCAGCCCTGGGGTCGGTGTCGGCCAGACGGAGACGATGCGGCGGGAGTCCCGGGTCCGCGAACTTCTCTCTCTGACCAGCCGTAGCTACGGCGCCCCCGCTCTGCGGAGAACCGTCACTATGGTTGCCCATAATTCCCCTCATCCTTCCTGGCCCCCGGCGGTCCGGGGACGATGTTCAAATCTATGCCGCCACCTGGACGGCTCATACTGCGCTGCGCTGATGCGTCAGGACGTGCGAGACGTCAGCCAGATCGTGAAGGCGATGATGACGCCGAGGCCGGCAACCCACACGAACAGGCCCTCGGAGACCGGGCCGAGCGAGCCGAGGTCGGCGCCGCCGGGCGAGCCCTGGGTCTCGATGGTCTGGAGGAACGTGATGATGTCGCGCTTGCCCTCAGGCGAGATGTTGGCGTCCGAGAAGACCGGCATGTTCTGCGGGCCGGTGGCCATCGCCTCGTAGATGTGCTGCGCGCTCACACCGGCGAGCGACGGCGCGAACTTGCCCTGCGTCAGCGCTCCGCCGGCAGCGGCCGCGTTGTGGCACATCGCGCAGTTCACGCGGAACAGCTCTCCGCCGTGGGTGGCGTCGCCCTTGCCGTCGAGCATGGACTGGTCCGGGAGGGCCGGGCCGGGGGCCAGCGACGCGACGTAGGCGCTGAGCTGCTTGGTCTGCTCGTCGCTGAACTGGACGGGCTTCTTCTGCGCCTGCGGGCCGTTCATCTGCATGGGCATGCGGCCGGTGCCGACCTGGAAGTCCACGGCAGCTGCGCCGACGCCCACGAGCGACGGCCCGGCGGCGGTGCCGGAGGCCCCCATCCCGTGGCAGGTCGCGCAGTTGGCGACAAAGAGCTTCTGACCCTCGCTGACATCCGATGCCGAGAAGCTGGTGTCTGCCTTGGCCTGATTGGCGGTGCTGATCATTGCGTACATTCCGCCGGTCAGCAGCAGCCCCATGACCAACAGTGCGATGACTGCTAGCGGGTGACGCCGCTTCTGCGAGAGTGCCTTCACGAATCCGTTCCTATCCGTTTCCTGCCGCCGCCCTACGGCGCGGTTCCGAAATCTGCTGGTGTGCTGCGGGCTACTTGAGGACGTAGATGACCAGGAAGAGCCCGATCCAGACGACGTCGACGAAGTGCCAGTAGTACGAGGTGACGATGGCCGAGGTGGCCTCGTAGTGGCCGAACCGCTTGGCGGCGAAGGCGCGTCCGATGATGAAGAGGAAGGCGACGAGGCCGCCCATCACGTGCAGGCCGTGGAAGCCAGTGGTGATGTAGAAGGCGGAACCGTACGCATTCGCATCCAGGGTCACGTGCTCGGAGACGAGCATCGCGTACTCGGTGGACTGGCCCGCCACGAAGAACGTGCCCATGAGGAACGTCAGGACGAACCACTCGACCATGCCCCACTTGGCAAACGCGAAGACGCCGCCGGTGCGGCGGGGCTGGAGTCGCTCGGCGGCGAAGACGCCCATCTGGCAGGTGAAGGAGCTCGCCACGAGGACGATGGTGTTCACCAGGGCGAACGGGAAGTTGAGCTTGGCCGTCTCCTCAGACCACAGGTCGCTCGAGGCGGCCCGCAGGGAGAAGTACATGGCGAAGAGGCCGGCGAAGAACATCAGCTCGCTGGACAGCCACACCACGGTCCCGACAGAGACCATGTTGGGGCGATTCAGCGTGGGATGTGCCGGGGTTGTCGGGGCATGAGTCGCTGTCGTCACAAGGACATTATGTCTACAAACCCCGGGTTCGCCCAACGCGAACCGCACGATCTGGGAACTTTTTCTACAAACCCTCGAAATCATGCGGATCCGCGGCCCTCCGCGGCAGAGCGCGTGTCACGGACCCCGGCTGTTTGGGTCACGTTTGCGCCGGTGGATAGCATCAGAGGCGTGACTATCGACGCTTCCGGCAGCGGACCTGCCGCTCCGACCCAGCCTTCGTGGCGTTCGCTCATCGGATCCCTCGTGGCCGGCAGGGACCTCAGCCAGACGGAGACGGCATGGGCGATGGACACGATCATGGCCGGGGATGCGACGGATTCGCAGATCGCCGGGTTCCTCGTCGGCCTCAAGGCGAAGGGCGAGACGGTTGACGAACTCGCCGGCCTCGTCAAGGGAATGGTCGCGAGGGCAACCCCGATCTCGATCTCCGGCGAGAAGCTCGACATCGTCGGCACCGGCGGGGACCAGCAGAACACGGTGAACATCTCGAGCACCGCGGCGCTCGTGATGGCGGGCGCGGGGGCTAAGGTCGTCAAGCACGGCAACCGCGCGGCGTCGTCCTCCTCCGGCTCCGCCGACGTGCTCGAGGCGCTCGGGGTCCGCCTTGACATGAGCGTCGGCCAGGTGGCCGAGGCCGCTGAGGAGTGCGGGATCACGTTCTGCTTCGCGCAGGTGTTCCACCCGTCGTTCCGCTTCACCGCAGTGCCGCGCAAGGAACTCGCGATCCCGACGATCTTCAACATCCTCGGCCCGCTGACCAACCCCGCGAGCGTGCAGGCCTCGGCCGTCGGGGCCGCCGACCCGCGGATGGCCCCACTCATCGCCGGCGTGCTTGCCGAGCGCGGGAGCCGTGGGCTCGTGTTCCGCGGCGACGACGGCCTCGACGAGCTGACGATCACGACGACGTCCCGCGTCTGGGAGGTGCGCGACGGCAAATTGGAGGAGTCGGTGCTCGACCCCGCTGACCTCGGCATCCCGCGCGCCACGCTCGACGACCTGCGTGGCGGGGACGCCGCCCACAACGCGGAGGTCGTGAGGCGCACTCTGGCGGGCGAGCGCGGGCCTGTGCGCGACGCCGTGGTGCTCAACGCCGCCGCGGGCCTCGTGGCCTACGACCTCGATGCGGTCGGACCGCTTCTCGACCGCCTTGCAGCAGCGAAGCGCCGCGCTGAGGAGTCCATCGATTCCGGGGCGGCCGCACGGGCGCTCCAGTGCTGGGTCGACTTCACCCAGGCCTGATTCAGGCCAGTCTGACGCCGGATGCACGAGGGGCCGGGCCGTGAGTCACGGCCCGGCTCCTCGTCGCGGTCCCGAGAGCTCAGGTGAGCCCGAGCGAGAAGGCGGCGTCGAGGTCGTGGCGCGAATAGGCGCGGAAGGCAATGTGCGTGGTCGTCTCGAGCACGCCGTCCACCTTGGAGAGCTGGTCCGCCACGACATCGGCGAGGTCCTCATGCTGGCGCACGCGCGCGATCGCGATGAGGTCCCATTCGCCTGTGACGGAGTAGACCTCGCTGATCCCCGGGATCGCGGAGATTTTCTCGGCAGCCTCCGGAATCTTCTTCGAGTCCGTCTGGATGAAGACGAATGCCGTGATCATGGTCCTCCGTTCGACAAGGGGGCGTTCCCTGGGACCAGCCTAGCGGTCGGCGGCGGCTCGACGGCCCGCACGCACGCCGAGCACGACGGCGCGCCACCCCACGAGGAACACGCCGAGGGTCCCGAGTGCCACGAGCAAGAACGGCACCGCCATCCCGCCTCCGCTGACCCAGCGCAGGAGCATCCCGATGACGTAGGTCCCGAGCCACACGACGACGCCTGTGGGCCACGCGCTCAACGGGCGGCGCCAGAGCCGCAGCGCCGCCCACGCGGCGGCAAGGCCGACGACGAAGGGCCACGCCGTGGCCAGCACGCCGAGGACGGGGCTGTCAAGATTGTGGGTGGCGCGGCCGGTCGCCGCGAAGCCGAGCACGACGACGAGATCGGCGACTGCGGCGAGTGCCGCGGTCCGGGCGGGGGATGCTGACGAGGACTGCATTCCTCCACCCTACGGTGCTAGCCTCGGTGCCCATGCCGGGCATGGCCACCGCCGCCGGCTCGACGCCTGGGCGGCGCGGGGCCTGTCGAAAACCACGCGCCCCGTTCGTCCAGTAGGCGAGGGACCGCAGGGGTCCCCACCCCACAGGAGGCGAGAGCCATGACACAGTACCTCATCAGCATGTACCAGCCCGACGGCGTTGTGCCGCCGCCCGAGTTCCTCGCGCCGATCATGGCGAAGCTCGCCGAGCTCACGGACGACCTCAAGGCCGCCGGGGCCTTCGTCTACGGCAACGGGCTCGCCGACGCGTCCGCGGCGACGGTGCTGCGCGCCGCCGGGGAAGAGGTGCTCGTGACCGACGGACCGTACCTCGAGGGCAAGGAGCACATGGGCGGGTTCGACATCATCGAGGCGCCGGACCTCGACGCGGCCCTCGTCTGGGGCCGCAGGTTCGCGGAGATCACCGGCCTGCCCATCGAGGTGCGCCCGTTCGCGGGCGTTCCCTCGCCGACCCCGGGAAGCTGAGGCCCTGGGCACCGTCGAGGACACCGTCGCGGCCGTCTTCCGTCAGGAGTACGGCCGGGCGGTGTCCGTCGTCCTGCGCACCACGGGCGACCTCGGACTCGCGGAGGACGCGGTCCAGGAAGCGTTCGCCGCGGCGACAGAACGCTGGGCGTCCGAGGGCGTGCCCGAGCAGCCCGGCGCCTGGATCATCCTCACGGCGAGGCGGCGCGCCGTCGACCGCTTCCGGCGCGAGGCGGCCCGTGACGGGAAGGAGGCCGCTGCCGCCCTCCTCGAACCCGGGTCCGCCCCGGAACAGGACGTCTTCGGCGACGACCGGCTCAAGCTGTTGTTCACGTGCTGCCACCCCGCGCTGGGCATGCCGGCGCGCGTCGCCCTCGCGCTGCGGGTGATCGGGGGGCTCACGACGGCGCAGATCGCCTCCGCGTTCCTCGTCGCCGAGCCGACGATGGGGCAGCGGATCTCGCGCGCGAAGGCGAAGATCCGGGATGCGCGCATCCCGTACCGGGTCCCGTCGGCGCAGGAACTGCCGGAGCGGCTCGCGGGCGTCCTCGCCGTGATCTACCTCATCTACAACGAGGGCTACTCGGCGGGCCTCGGGGAGCCGCCCGAGCGCGCCGGGCTCTGCGCCGAGGCAGTGAGGCTCGCACGCGTCGTCGTGCGCCTTATGCCCCAGGAGCCGGAGGCGCAGGGGCTGCTCGCCCTCCTGCTCCTGTCCGAGTCCCGGCGCGAGGTGCGGGCAGGGCCCGGGGGAGTCCTGGTGCCGCTGGCTGAACAGGACCGGTCGCGGTGGGACGCGGCACTGATCGCCGAGGGCACCGACCTGGTCCGGGCATGTCTCGCGCGCGGCAGGGTCGGGCCGTACCAGCTGCAGGCGGCCATCCAGGCGGTGCACGCCACCTCGCCGTCGTCCGCCGCGACGGACTGGCCCCGCATCGTGAGGCTCTACGACCTGCTCCTTGAGGCCGCGCCCGGGTCCGTGGCCCGGCTCAACCGGGCCGTCGCAGTGGCCGAGGCCGAGGGGCCGGCCGCCGCCCTGGAGATCGTCGACGGGCTGGATCTGTCCGGCTACCACGTGTTCCACGCCGTCCGGGCGGACCTGCTCCGCCGGCTCGGGAGGACGGACGACGCCGCTCGGGAGCTCGCGGAGGCGGCTCGCCTCGCGCCGGCGGCGGGGGAGAGGTCCTACCTCCTCGACCGGCTCCGAGACCTGCGGGGCGGTTGATTCACGCCTCGAGGCCCGAGACGAAGGCCGCCCGCAGCATGCTCTGTGCCATGGCAGGGTCCTCCGCCGCCTCAAGGGAGGCGAGCACGACGCCCGGCCGCGCCACCCGCCACCAGGCGCCGCGGACCATCAGGAACTCTGCCCGGCCCGTGAGCCGATTCTTCTCGATGCCCAGATCGCGCGCCACCGCCGCCACCGTCTGGTCGACCGTAGCCCACGGGATGGGGCTGGCGGGGTCGGTCCTCCCGAGGGGCTGCCGGGCCGCGTTCGCCCAGCGGATCGCCTCGTCCCACACCTCCAACGCGAACGGGGCGCGCTGGAGCGTCTCGAGCGCGACGAAGGGCGCGTCGGGACGGTCGATCAGGGTGTGCCATACACCGAGCCACGCGCTGAGGGCCCCGGACCGCGCAGCGTCCGCGAGGCGAGCCGAGCGATCGGGGACGGCTGCCGTGAGGCGCGGCGGTGCGGCGTCGTCCGCTGAGGTGTCGAGGCGGAGGGCGTCGCGGACAAACAGCGCCGCGTGGGTGGGGAAGCCGACGTCGCTGCGGAACTCCCAGGACGGCCGGCCCGCGGGCCTCATGCGCTGACTTTCTCTGGCCGGACCGAAGCGGTGCGCCGCGCGCGGACGACCAGGCCGAGGTAGGCGAGGTCGAACACCGAGCACAGGAGGCCGATGCCAAGGATGAAGGATGAGGGGGAGAGGAGGCCGAACTGCAGGGTGGGGGCGAGCGTCCCCAGCCACTTCGCGGCGGCGAGGAGGACGGACTGGCCACGGTTCCCTCCGCGCGCGAGGTGCATGGCGATGAAGAGCCCGGACATGAGGAGGTTCTGCAGGAAGGCCGAGTAGCCGGGCGCCAGCTGCGGGCCGAACTCCGCCAGGAACAGCACCTGGACGAGGACGCACGCGAGGATCAGCACCGCAGCCCCGACGTAGAACGCCGTGCGCCCGAGACGATCCGAGAACTCGCGGTATCCGAAGCGGAGGAATGTCGCCAGGATCGCGAGGTCCGCGAGGCCCCACGCGACGTTGACGACCGTCTGGAGGCTTCCGCCCTCGGCGAAGCCGACGCCTGCGTAGAGCCATTCCCACGCGAGGTTGAGCCCGAGCGCCGCTACCGGCATCGCGTAGGTCCGCTGCCTGACGCCAAGCCTGATGGCCTCGATGTAGGCGACGGTCCATGCGACCCCGCTGAAGAGCGTCAACGCGATGCCCAGCGCACTTCCGTTCATGGTCAGAGCGTGTGGTGAGAGCCGCGCAGGCGCAAGGGCGCACGACGGCGGCCGTTCGCTCGGGTGGGAACCGAACAGGAACTACCACCGATCCCGGCGTTGACAAGTTGACATAATCGGCCACGCGGCGGGCCGGCCGCATCCCGCGGAATGCTCGAAAACGGCCAGAGGTACCTCTTGCGATTTTCGGGTCTTTCTGGAGTCGCCCCAGATGGCCGCCGCTGGCGCGAACCGCCGTCAATGGACGGGGGAGACGTTCAGCCCGGCCGGGAGCGGCCCCTTCTCGCCATTACTTGACATAATGTCGATTATCGGCGCTTAACCAACGGGAGTTGCATCTGATGCGAACACTCCCGTGTGATCGCGATTCGGGTATTCGCGCAGGTCAGAAGGCGATTGCGCGGGTGCCTCGACTCGGTCCAGACGGGCTGGGTTTGGCGAGTTTGCCCAGTCGGCTGTAGGTTTCCTGCATCTAATGCAGGTTTCCATGGTTTAGGGGGCGGAAATGGACGGCGCTGCTCCGGGCGCGGTGCCGCGGTTGCTCAGCGATCCTGGCGTCGGGCTGTTCCGCGCCGACGAGCACGTCTTCGAGGTGATGCTCGAGCGTTGGCGGGCCCAGATGCTGGCCCGCGGGCTGACCACCGGGACCATCAAGGGCCGCTGCGGTGTCGTGGGCAGGTTTCAGGAGTTCACCGGCGAGTTCCCGTGGCAGTGGCGTCCGGTCGACGTCGAGGAGTTCCTGGCCGAGCTGCGCTCCGGCGAGAAGCCGGTCAGCCTGACCACGCTGCGCTCGTACAGCAATGCGATCGCGATGTTCTGCGCCTACCTGACCCATACGGCGTACGGCTGGGGCGAGTTCTGCGAACGCACCTTCGGCGACATCCCCACGCAGATCTGCTTCGAGTGGAACACGCCCCGGCACACGACCGACGACGCCGTGCCGGCGGGGCGGCGGGCGTTCACAGTGCGGGAGCTGCAGCGGCTCTTCGACCACCAGGACGACCTCGTCGACCGCGAGTACGCCGCCGGGACCAAGCGGTGGCTGCCGCTGCTGCGGGACTCGATCGCGTTCAAGGTCTGCTACGCCTACGGACTGCGGCGCCGGGAGCTGGCCATGCTCGAGCTCGAGGACTTCGGCCCGAACCCGCACGTAGTCGAGTACGGGCGCTTCGGCGCCGTCCAGGTCCGCTGGGCCAAGGGCACCGCCGGCTCGGGCCCACGCCGCCGGACCGTGCTGACCGTGCCCGAGTTCGACTGGGTCGTCGACCTGCTCAAGGAGTGGACCTCGGGAGGGATGCGCCAGCGTTTCGCCACCGCGGAGCGGTCCTCCGCGCTCTGGCCCAGCGAGCGGGCCGACCGTGTGGCCGTGGGCAGCCTCGGGGACGCCTTCGCCGAGGCCCGGGACGCCGTCGGCCTGCCGAAGGAGCTCGGACTGCACTGCCTGCGCCACTCCTACGTCACACCCACCTGATCGAGGCCAGCTACGACCCCGCCTTCGTCCAGACCCAGGTCGGGCACGCCTACGCCTCCACCACCGGCCTCTACACCTCGGTATCGTCGGACTTCAAGCAGAAGACCGTCCAGAAGATGATCGCCCGACGCATCGCCAAGCCCGAGGAGGAATCCAGTGCCTGAACAACGCCGGATCGGCTACCACTGGAACCTGCGCGCCCTGATGGCCCAGCGCAACCTCTGGAAGACCACCGAGCTGATGCCCCTGCTTCGCTCCCGCGGGATCAACCTCTCCGAGAGCCAGGTCTACCGCCTGGTCACCGGCACCCCCGAGCGCATCCCGGCACGGACCTTCGCGGCCCTGTGCGACATCCTCGACTGCACCCCGAACGACCTCTTCGAGCCCTTCATCGAGATGCGCGCGGCCCAGACAGCGAACGCCCCGAAGCGCAGCGAGGACCTCGGCATCCAGCCCGGCAGCCCGATCGCCAAGCGCGTCCGGCTTGTGAGCCCGGATGAGGGTGAGTAGGCCCCGCAAGGCCGAGGACCCCCTCCGCTGGCCGGTCCCCTGCTCCCGCTGCGGCCAGCACCACAAGACCGTCGCCAGCTGGCCCGACGGCGGGGTCTGCGGCTACTGCTACCAGCAGGCCAAGCGCATCCGCGGCACCTGTGCCTGCGGCCACGAAGGAGTCTTGCCCGGCCTGATTGACGGCGCCCCGGCCTGCCGCGGGTGCTCCGGGGTCCGGCTGAATGTGGACTGCAAGGCGTGCGGCGCCGAGGACGAGCTCCACAGCGGCGGGCGATGCTGGAGCTGCATGCTCGGAGACACCGTCGATAGCCTCCTCACCCACCCCGCCAAGGGCACCATCGCCCCGGGGCTCGTCCCCCTCGCGACAGCGCTGAAGTCGATGAGGCGCGCCAACAGCGGCCTGACCTGGATCCGCCAGAAGCACGTCACCGCGTTCCTCCGCCAGCTCGCGGTCGTCCCCTAGGTCACCCACGACGCCGTCGACGCCCTGCCCAGCTCCCCCACCCGCGAATACGTCAGGGGCCTGCTCGTCGAGCACGGCGTCATCCCCCGCCGCGACGAACTCAACGCCCTCTACGGGGAATGGGCGAAGCAGGCCCTCGGCCGCGTGGACGACCCTGCGAACCGCGACCTCGTCCGGCGGTACGTGCGCTGGCATCACCAGCGCCGGATGAACCAGATGGACGAAGTCAGCCAGGGCACTTTCCTGCGGAGCAAGCAGACCGTGACCGTGGCGATCGGTTTCCTGAACTGGCTCACCGAACGCGGCATCACCCTGGCGGAACTCCAGCAGGGCCACCTCGACGCCTGGCAGGCCGAGGGGTCGACGACCCGCGGGATCGCCAGCCGATTCCTCAAGTGGGCGATCAAGACCAACGCCGCTCCTTCGGGCCTGAAGATGGTCCCGCACCGACGGGGAACCAGTCCGAGGCTCAGTGCCTCCGCCCAGGACGAGGCCGTCGAGCAGGTGGTCCACACCGACCAGCTCACACCGCGAGATCGTGCCGCGGCGATCCTGGTCATCGTCTTCGGGCAGCAGATCGAAGACGTCGCCGCCCTGACCTGGGACAACGTGGCCGTGAGCGACGAACTGGTCACGGTCCGGCTCGGCACCATCGAGATCGCCCTGCCCGACCCGCTCGACGTGCCGTGGCGACAGCTCGCATCCGAACCCGGCCACGGGCTCACCGCCGCTCACCCGAACAGCAACTGGGTCTTCCGCGGCACCTCCCCCGGACGCCCCATCTATCCCGGGCACCTGCGGCAGAGGCTCCGGAGCGTCTTCAGCGCCCCCGCCGCCCGGCTCGGGACCCTCCACGAGCTCACCAAGCTCGCCCCCGTGCCGCTCATCGCGGAGGCCCTCGGTTACTCCCCCGCCACCATCGAACGCCACGCCATCGACTCCGCCGCGGCCTACGCCCAATACGTTGCTGCTCGCCGGGATGCCTAGAGGATCTCCAGAGTTGGCCGGGCCCCTTAGTAACAACCATGTAATTTGGAGCTTTGCGCTAGCACTGCGATGGCTTACACTAGAACTGTAAACAGCTTCGGTGGAGGTGTCCCAGTGGCAGGTGAAGAGAACGGGTTCCTTGAGTATTTGCAGCTGCAAGGATCAGAGCCAGATCTAGTGACGAAGTCCGAGCTTCTTGCCGCGGTTCGGCGCCGTGGGTACAGCATCGGTGAGCGCCAGCTGTCCTTCTACGTCTCCGAAGGCATCGTCCCGAAGTCAGTACGGGTCGGATCCCGGGCTGGAGCATATCCGCGGATCGTTGTCGAACTGCTCGCATGGGTCGCAGGTGCGCGCGATGGAGGCCTCGCGGTCGATACGATCCGCGAGCTCCTCCCTGTTTGGAAGCTCTTGATTCGCGCACGAAACGCGAAGCGCTTGGACCTGGCGGAACTGGAATACGTGGCTCGTCAGCAGGTGTCCTCGCTCGAGGGCTCCCTGGCCATCCCGGCAGTGGTCACCGACGTTCTCCATGTCTGCGGAAAGTGCCATGCATGCGCCGACGTCGTCGTGATTCTGAAGGATGGGAGCGAGAAAATGCTGGCTTCCTACGATACGACGCTCGGCTTCGCGATCGCCCGAAGGGTGGACGTCGAGGCTAACGGCTCAGACGAGAGCTCAGGGCGACCGGTTTGGTTCGCGCGAACTCGGATCACGCTTGCGATCAACGACAAGGACGTGAAGACCGACCCGACAACGATCATTCTGGGCCTGCGTCCGAACGAGGCGCTCCCGGAGGACGACGACGTGGCTGACACCGATAGCGATGCGGCCCTCTCGGCCGAGGCCGCGAAGGGAGACTGAGCGGCCCAAGGCGCACACCACGAAAAGATAGGGCCGGGCGAAACGCCCGGCCCCTGAGGGCCCTAGAAGACCCCGATTGACATCAAGGACACTAGCCTCGGTCTTTCACGAGTCGGGTCGGGTGCGGGGCTATATGTCTTGATCGGGGCTGAGTGCTTGGACGTCGTCCGTTGGGTGCATGGGAGCGCCGGCTGGCGCTGCCGGTTGGCGGTTCTCCGGGTTCCTCGGGTCGTGGGCGGACAGGTTCGTTCAGGCTGGTTGTGGGATGGCGGCGATGTTGGCGAAGACCGCGACGATCGCTGCTGCCCAAGGCCAGGTCTCCGGGATCCGCAGCCGTCGACGGCGGGCGCCGTGGGTGAGGCGGGCCGGGACGTGCAGGAATCGATAGCGCAGTGCCTTGGGCTCGCAGGCGGCGAGCACCTTGGCGTCTCCGACCATTCCCACGAGCCTGGTCCAGGCCACGAGGTCCGCCGCGATGCCGGCCAGCGCCAGCCACGTCTGGTTGATGGCGAACTCGCGGGACGGGAACCGGCCCAGGCCGGTGTCCTTGGCGTGGCGGATGCGGTCCTCGACCCGGGCGTGGGCCCGGTGGCGGGCCTCCAGGAACGCCAGCTGTCCGCTCGTGGTGTTGGTCGCGAAGGCCTGGTAGCGCCAGCCGTCGGCCTCTTCGAACAGCGACAGCTGCGCGCCCGGGTGGGGGCGTTCGCGTCGGACGATGATCCGCATCCCCTCCGGCCACGCGGCCAGGTCGAGCAGCCCGGTGAGCTCGGCGACGTCGCCGCCTTCGCGCACCCCGCCGTCGGCGTCCAGCGCCGGGGTCCAGATCTGTTCGGGGACGTTGGCGATGGCGTGGCGGATAGGCTCGGTGACCGCGAACCCCACGCTGTACTCCAGGCTGCGCCCGCGGACCCTGCCCTGCTCGGTGAGCCAGTCCAGCAGGCGGTGGGAGGCCCCGGCGCCGTCGGAGCGGATCAGCAGGCGCCTGCGATAGGCGGCGGGGACCTGGCTGATCGCATCGGAGAGGACCGCGATGTGATCGGCTGCGGTGTTCGATCCGGCCTTGCCGGTGCGCAGCATGCCCGCGAGGAACTCGGAGGTGTTGTCGCACCAGACCCCGATCGGGTGGAAGCCGAAGGTCTTCTTGAATGTCGGGGAGGCCTGCTCCTTCTCGGAATGGGCCACCACGATCGTGGCATCCACGTCCAGGACCACCACGTCCTTGCCGAGGTCGGCGCCCGCGGCCCGGCTGGCCGGCACGCCGGCGGGGAACTGGGCCCACACGTGCCGGCGCGCGCGTGCCCGGGCGGCCTGGATCCGCTTCAGCCGCGACGGGGTGACCTCGTCCAGCGCCCTCCAGACGGTCGGGGGCGACGCGACCGGGCCGAGCACGTCAGCCTGATGCCTGAGGACATCGATGTCCGCGATCGCCTCCCCGCCACCGGCGATCATCACCGCCACGTCGGCCAGCACCCGGCCGCGGTCGTGGATCGGGGAGAAGGAACGGCGTGCCAACGCCTTGGACAGTCCAGCCGTGAGCCCGGACCGGTCCGCCATCAGACGCAACGCGACGCCACCCGAGTGGGCCACCACGCCGACACCGTCAGCGGACACGGACAGACCCGACGACCACAGAGTACGCTTCACCTACCGAGTGCTTTCTGCTGGGCAACCTGGGACCTTAGACAAGTCCAAGTTTCCCCCGGTCAGAGGGCACTTCGGTGTTTCTACGCGCCGATCAGGCCGCCGCCCCGTGAACGATCCGGGCTAGGGCTCTCGCTGGAACCAGTCAAGCTGAAAGCGAGACCCTTACGCATGTATCCCTATCCAGTCATGCCCGACATCTGTCCACCATCGAGTCCCTCCTGCTGCCGCATAGCCGAAAGCCTCGAGGGGTGAGCATGTCCTACAGCAACAAGCAGTTCGGTCAAACCGTAATGCATGACTTTCAACGACGCCGCGACCTGCTGGAAAAAGGCGGCATCACGGCGTCTGCCGGGACCACTCTAGAAACCCGCGGACTCGGCCATCCGATGTTCGAAGAGCTCCGGATCGGAGAGCGCCGGTCCGCACGAATCGCCACTGTCTTCCTAGACCTCACCAACTTCACCGGTCGGACCTTCTGGGATGACGCCGTCGAAGTCACGGATCTCGCTCATGCGATCCTGACCGGCTTCGTTGAAGTCGTCTCCGTATTCGGTGGCCACCCCCTCGGGTTACGTGGTGACGGTCTATTCGCCGGCTTCGGGCCGGGGAAACCAGATGTGGTCTGCAGCCTCGCACTGGGAGCATGCGCTTTCGCTCTTGACGGAGTTCAGAACGAGTTGAACCCACGCCTCGCCGAACGGGGTCTCGAGCCCGTCCAAGCCCGCGCAGGAGTCGACTTCGGAGAGGTCACTTTTGTGCGCAGCGGGAGCCAATCCAGGAGCGAAGTCAACGCGATCGGCTTCTCAGCCAATTTCGCCGCCAAGTGCGAGAAGGCCGCAAACTCTTGGGAAGTCGTCGCTGGAGAGGGCCTGGTGACCCAGCTAGGTACTAACGGACGTTTCTCCGAACACCCCGATTCCCCGAAGCATTATCAGCGCGACTACCAGCGTCGCGCCTACAAGTACTTCGACTACAGATGGCGTCAGGTCCTCCCGATCCTGCCCAGCGTCATCCAGCAGCTCAACGGCCGCCCAGCCTCGGCCATCACCGTCGGCTAAGCGCCCAGGAGGAAACAATGTCCATCGCCGCTCTTCTGAGTCACCACGGAGTGAAAGCTCCCAGATACGTAACCATCGATGGCGAGATCGTCTTCGATGGCGTCACCGAAACGGCATCGGGCCCAAAACACCACTCGCGAGGTCCGGTCACCCGGGTCCCGAACCACACGTTCCACGGCGGAGATAACCTCACCGACGACGCGGGTGACGGCACTCCCTGGTGGAGCGACCCCAAGAAGCTGGAGAAGCACGTTCAGGCCGTGGAACTTGCCTTCCCAAATTTCCGGTACACCGCGCCCCAAGGCGAGATCTCGCCATCATGGACTGGAGAGATCAACACAGGACGCGGGAGGTTCATGATCCAGGTTTCACTCCGCCGCGACCGCGGACTGCCACGAGTTCAGCTCGTCAGCCATCAAAAGCTTGGACGCGCCACGGGGCGACGCTTCGAGCGGTCGCCGCACCTCTATCTAAATGGGGACCTCTGTGTGGCGGAAACTGCAGACTGGCGCCGCGACGAGCACACCGCCGCCACCGCGATCGCCTGGGCTGCTCATTGGCTCGCATGCTACACCGAATGGCGCTTCACAATGAGGTGGCCGGTGGCCGGAGTCAACGTTGCTTCGTAGGGCTCGCAAGAGCAGTCCCAGCGAGCAAGCCACTGACAAACCCAACGACGGCAGCTTCCAGGCCATGGATCAAGTCGCCAATTGGGTTCGCTTTGCCGATACGAAGGCGACAGTGCTGACGGCCGGTCTTGGCGTCGTAACGACCATGGTCATGACCAATGCGAAGACGATCTTAGACGTGCTCAAGTCGGGAGGGCTAACAGCCCTCGTCACCACGATCCTGCTCTCCAGCCTTGCAGCCATCGCCTTCCTCTGGACGTTGTTTTGGCTTGTCCGCGCGCTCGAACCTAAGAGCACTGCAACGCATCACGGCATCAACCGGTTCGCGTGGCCCACATTGGCTGAAGCCTCGGCAGATGAGATCAGACGGCACAGCGAACACACCCAAGCTGGCGAGGATGCTTGGCGGCAAGTGGTCGACTTGTCCATCATCGCGAAGCGAAAGTTTCGTGCCAACAAGATGGCAGTTCGGGGCTTCGCCCTGCTTGTGATCACAGCAGTCGCACTCGTGACGACATCAGCTGCAATGGCTGCGTGGTCTCCTCAGTCTCCACCAGCTCAACAAGCGAAGCCGACGATGGGAGCCACCGCAGTTACCACGCAGCGCGACTGACGGAAGCACTGGGTACTTTGCCGATGCGCTGGCGGCCGCGATGGGCGACGATCCTGAAGTGACCGCAGTTCTGCTTCGCGCGGGACAGAAGGTGGTATCAACGCGATTGGCGGTACGAGGGCACGGAGAAGTCTCCCAGCATGACCTTTGACCGTAGTGCGGAGACAGCGGCGCGGCTCGCGGTGGAAGCCTCCGAAGTAGTGCGCCGCATTGACACGGACAGCCTCTGGCCTGCTGACATAGCCGTTCGCCTCGCGAAGCTTGTCGGGTGGGCTTCCGACCCCGAGGAGAGGTCTACGCCTGCCAACTAGGCTTCGCCTGCTCTCGAGACCGGGCTGTTTCTAGCCCTGATTCCGAGCGCCGCGTCGTTCGGGGCCGAGGAGCTGGCAGCAGCTCTAACTGGCAGTGAGACATGTTGATGGGGGACGAGCCGCACGCGCTTCTCTGGGAGTGAGTTCAGCGAAGCGCGTGTTTTTGGGCTCCGGCGGCGCCAGTTAGGACCGACGCCGTGTTCGTGAATGTCAACCGGCGGTAGCCCAGTTCCCGGTAGTTAGCCCAGAGGGCACCGAGATTCCGCTCGGCGAGCCTCGCCACTGCATGCGCGAAATGCGGGGCCGGATGCGCAAGATCGAGACAGTCCCCCTCGATGACGGCGTGCCGGACGCCTGATGACTTCATGAGCTTGTGCAGAGCCAACGCCGCCGTCGTCTTCCCCACACCCGACGGGCCACCGATAAGGAGAACATGTGATCGCATGGCGCCAACTCTTCACGAATCGATGATGGGTCGGCAACCGGCGCAAACCGCACGCGAGCGGGTCCCCATTGGGGCAATCTGGAACGGCCTACTCCCGTCTCATGAATACCCGCCTCTGCCAGTTGAGTAGGCCTGTCACAGCAGCGCCATCCGCTCGATGAGCAGCCGCAGCGGTTCGGGCTCCTCGCCGGGCCTCAGCGCACCGGCCAGCTCCCCAGCGAGCAGTTCCTTGCGGCCAGACGCGACACCGCAGAACCGATGCAGCTGATCGGACAGTGGGCGTCCCTGCCAGGCCGGCTGTTGCTGGAGGGCCGCCAGTTTGCCCCTCAGGCCGAGCCGCTCGACCACGTCGAGAGCGCGTGCCGTCCCGACCGCCCGGATGAGTTCGTCCTCGAGGTCCGATTGGCAGATGAAGAACCCATACGAGGGCAGGTCGCTCGCATCCCGCACTGGACAGCCCACGGCATCCAGGGCCCTCACGACGTATCTGGCCTCGCCTGCGTCGCACAGCCCGAGGACGTCGGCGTCAGGTACCCGGTGCCGGATGTCCACAAGAACGCTGCGGACGTTTGTCACTCCCCCGAGATTCACGAACCCCACGCGCTCGAGGTCGACGCCTCGCGCCGAGGCGAGCACCCTCACGGCCGCGACGTCGCTCACTCCCTCGAGGAGCACCATCACCCCGGGCGATGGGTTGCCGAACGCATGGCGGCCCGTGTCCATATACGCAAGCTTCCCACGGGGTTCCACGACGGGTCCGGCCCCAGGTCCCTAGCCGCACCGACCGGATGCAAAGGACACTGGGGGCATGCTGTAACTACCTCCAGATCGGACTCATGCTGGCCTGGCTCGTGGTTGAGGCAGTGCTCGACTACATCCTGAAGATCGACTCCGCCATACGCCGTGGATGGTGGTGAGCTACGTGGTCCTGTTCTTCGCTGGCACCGGCGGAATGCTCGGCATCGCGGCGAACGCCGGCGTCGGCTGGATGATCGTGGCGGCCCCGCTGTTCCTCGCGATGGCAGCGCTGGCGTTCGTGCAGCGTGCCGTGACGGCCCAGTAAGGCCCGTGCGTCACACGGCCCCGACGTACCTCGCGAGGTGCTCCCCCGTGAGCGTCGAGCGGTTCGCCACGAGATCGGCGGGCGTTCCCTCGAAGACCACGAGGCCGCCGTCGTGCCCCGCACCGGGACCAAGATCGACGATCCAGTCGGCGTGCGCCATGACGGCCTGGTGGTGCTCGATCACGATCACGGACTTGCCCGAGTCCACGAGCCGGTCCAAGAGCCCGAGGAGTTGCTCGACGTCGGCCAGGTGCAGACCCGTGGTCGGCTCGTCGAGGACGTAGATGCCGCCCTTCTCCCCCATCTGCGTGGCGAGCTTGAGCCGCTGCCGTTCGCCGCCGGACAGGGTGGTGAGGGGCTGGCCGAGCGCGAGGTACCCGAGGCCGACGTCGGCCATCCGCTCGAGGATCCGGTGCGCCGCCGGGATCTTGGACTCGCCGTCGGAGAAGAACGACTCCGCCTCCCTGACCGGCATCGCGAGGACCTCGGCGATGTCGCGCCCGTTGAGCCTGTACTCGAGGACCGCGGCCTGGAAGCGCTTGCCTCCGCATTCCTCGCATGGCGTGGAGACGGTGTCCATGAAGCCCAGATCGGTGTAGATCACGCCGGCGCCGTTGCAGACCGGGCACGCACCCTCGGAGTTGGCGCTGAACAGCGCCGGCTTGACGCCGTTCGCCTTCGCGTACGCCTTGCGGATCGGCTCGAGCAGGCCCGTGTACGTGGCCGGGTTGGAGCGGCGCGACCCTTTGATCGCGCCCTGGTCGATCACGACGACGCCCTCCCGGCCCGCGACCGAGCCGTGGATGAGCGAGCTCTTCCCGGAGCCCGCGACGCCGGTGACCACCGTGAGCACCCCGAGCGGGAGGTCGACGTCCACGCCCTTGAGGTTGTGCGTGGAGGCGCCGCGCACCTCCAGCACGTCCTTCGCGTGGCGGACCTCCTCCTTGAGCCGCGCCCGGTCGTCGAGGTGCTTCCCCGTGAGCGTGGCGCTCCCCCGGAGTTCCTCGACCGTGCCCTCGAAGCAGATCTCGCCGCCCGCGGTGCCGGCCCCTGGACCGAGATCCACCACATGGTCGGCGATGGAGATCGCCTCGGGCTTGTGCTCGACGACGAGCACGGTGTTGCCCTTGTCGCGCAGCTGGAGGAGGAGTTCGTTCATGCGGGCGATGTCGTGGGGATGCAGGCCGATCGTGGGCTCGTCGAACACGTAGGTGACATCGGTCAGCGAGGACCCGAGGTGCCGGATCATCTTGGTCCGCTGCGCCTCGCCCCCGGAGAGGGTCCCGGACGAGCGGTCGAGGGAGAGGTACCCGAGGCCGATGTCCACGAACGAGTCGAGGAGGTCCTGGAGGCTCTTCAGGAGCGGCGCCGCGGAGGGCTCGTCGAGGTCGCGGACCCAATGGGCGAGGTCGCTGATCTGCATCGCGCAGAGATCGGCGATGCTCACGCCCCTGATCTTCGAGGACCGCGCAGGCGCCGCGAGGCGCGTGCCGCCGCACTCGGGGCATGCCTGGAACGTGATGGCCCGCTCCACGAACGCGCGGATGTGCGGCTGCATCGCCTCCTTGTCCTTGGAGAGCATGGACTTCTGGATCTTGGGGATGAGGCCCTCGTAGGTGAGGTTGATCCCCTCGACCTTGATCTTGGTCGGTTCCCGGTAGAGCAGGTCGTGCAGTTCCTTGGTGGTGAACGTGCCGACGGGCTTGGCCATGTCGAAGTAGCCGGACCCGGCGAAGATGCGCCCGTACCAGCCGTCCATGCTGTAGCCGGGGACGCTGATCGCGCCGCCGGCCAGGGACTTGCTGCCGTCGTAGAGCGCGGTGAGGTCGAAGTCACTCACCTGGCCGGTGCCCTCGCAGCGAGGGCACATTCCGCCCGTGATGCTGAAGGTGCGCTTCTCGGACTTCCCGGTGGCAGTCTTGATCGCCCCGGCACCCGACACGGACGGGACGTTGAAGGAGAACGCCTGCGGAGAGCCGATATGCGGCTGGCCGAGCCGGCTGAACAGCATGCGGAGCATGGCGTTGGCATCCGTGACGGTGCCGACGGTCGAGCGGATGTTCGCGCCCATGCGCTCCTGGTCCACGATGATCGCCGTGGTGAGCCCCTCGAGGAGGTCGACGTCGGGCCGGGCCATCGTGGGCATGAAGGTCTGCACGAAGGACGAGTAGGTCTCGTTGATCATGCGCTGCGACTCGGCGGCAATCGTGGCGAAGACAAGTGAGCTCTTCCCCGAGCCCGAGACGCCGGTGAAGACCGTCAGCCGCCGCTTGGGCAGGTCGAGGCTGACGTCCTTGAGGTTGTTCTCGCGTGCGCCCCGGACACGGATCAGGTCATGGCTGTCGGCTGCATGCATGGCGCCAGTCTAGGCGGGCGGGCGCCGGAGGCTACGAGAGCCCGTGGGCCGCGGCGTACTCCCCCAGCGCGTCGGACCCAAGGGCCCTCGCGACGTCGGCGATGCCCGTGTAGTCCGGTACGACGATCGACTGGCCGTCCGCCGAGGTGCCGGTGCCCGATGTCGGCAGCGTGAAGAAGGCGCTCGACGACGCATCGACCTCGCGCAGCGCATATCCGAGGGCCGCGAGGCCCGTCGCGTCGAGGCCCGGGTCCGTGATCACGTACGGCATGGCGAGGCCGACGACGCCCATCGCCTCGGCGGGGCCCCGCACGCGACCGGTGGCAAGCAGCTGCGCGACGAGACTGCGAACGAAGGCCTGCTGATCCCGCACCCGCTGGTAGTCGCCATCGGGGAAGGCGTACCGCTCGCGGACGAACTCGAGCGCCGCTTGGCCATCGAGGTGGTTGACGCCTTGGGAGAACGTGTGGTGCGTGTCGAACGTGGCGGTGAACGCGACCGGGACGTTCACGTCCACACCCCCGAGCGCATCCGTGACGGCCTTGAAGCCGTCGAAGTCGAGAAGGGCCCAGTGGTCGATCCGGACCGATAGCAGGGAGCTGACCGTCTCGGCCACGAGCTGCGGGCCGGCGAGGGCGAGGCCAGCGTTGATCTTCGACGGACCGTGGCCGGGGATGTCCACCCACAGGTCCCGCATGATCGAGATGCCGAAGATCCTGCGGTGGTCGGCCTGGACGTGGATGAGCATGATCATGTCCGCCCGCTGGTCCGCGACCCCGCCGTTGGCCTGCTGGCCCGCGATCGCCTCGCGGGCGTTCCCGCGGATGTCGCTGCCCATCACGAGGATGTTCAGCGGGCCGGACTCCACCGCCGGGAGCGACGCGGACGCGCTCGCAGACGGGCCGGCCGACGCCGAGGGGCCGGGAGCGGTTCCCTCGCCCGGCGCCCCGCGCGGGGTCATGAGCACGAACGTGCCCACCGCCGCCCCCACGACGACGAGGAGCGTGACGGCGGCGAGAATCAGGCGCGAGCGGACCCGGCGCCGTCGTGCGTCAGAACCGCCCCCGGACTCGGCCATGGCTCAACGGTGGCCGTCCTGAGGGCCCGGCGGAAGTGCCATTCGGCCTCACCCGGTCAGACAGCGAGGGCGCCGTCCCAGCCCAGCTGGAACGGCGCCCTCGCGAAGCCGCGGGAGCGTCAGACGAGGTCGCCGACGTGCACGGTGAAGACGTCCGGGCCACTGCGCGTGACCTTGACGTGGTCGCGGTGGGCACCGGCGGTCGTGGAAACATGGGAAATCGCCTCTTCGAGCGTGTGGTCCACGGTCGAGGGATCCCAGATCTTGAGGGTCACGGAATGCGAGTCAAAGGTCATGCGTCTCAAGCTTTCTCTTCTGTCAGGAGCGTGGCCCCGGCCGACTCCTCGTTGAGCCTGCCTGATCATGATATCTAGACCGGTACGGTTCGTAACCTTTCTGTGACCGACTCCACAGAAAGTATGACGTACCGGTCTAGCGCCGCCGCGCAGTCCATGCGAGCAGCTGCTCCACGGGCCACGTCGTGACGATCCGCTCGGCGGGGACCCCGTTCGCCGCCGCCCTCGCGGCGCCGTAGTGCAGGAAGTCCAGCTGCCCGGGGGCGTGGGCGTCGGTGTCGATGCTGAACAGGCAGCCGGCGTCGAGCGCGGCCTGGATGAGGCGGTCCGGCGGGTCCTGCCGCTCGGGCCGCGAGTTGACCTCCACTGCCACGCCGTTCGCGGCGCACGCCGCGAAGACACGGCCTGCATCGAACTGCGACTCGGGGCGCGTCCCGCGCGAGCCCTGGACGAGCCGGCCGGTGCAGTGCCCGAGCACGTCCGTGTGCGGGTCCTCGATGGCAGCGAGCATCCGCCGTGTCATGGGCCCGGACTCGGAGCGGAGCTTCGAGTGGACGCTCGCCACGACCACATCGAGCCGCCCGAGCATCGCCGGGGTCTGGTCGAGGGCGCCGTCCTCGAGGATGTCCACCTCGATTCCGGCCAGCAGCCGGAACCCGTCCTCGGAAGACTCATTGGCCTCCGCGACATCGTCGAGCTGCCGTGCGAGCCGTTCGGCGTCGAGCCCGTGGGCGATCGTGAGGCTCGGCGAGTGGTCAGTCACTGCCTGGTAGGACCGGCCCAGCCAGCGCGCGGCCTGCGCCATCTCCTCCAGCGGCGCCGTGCCATCCGAGGCGTCCGTGTGCGAGTGGAGGTCCCCGAGGAGGAGCGCGTGCAGTCCCGCGCCGCCTTCACTCCCGGCCAGGGGCTCGCCGGAGCGTTGCCGCAGCTCGGCCAGATAGGCGGGAACACCGCCGTCGACCGCCTCGCGGACCACCGCGAAGGTCCTGTCGCCGATGCCCTTGACCCGCCGCAGCCGCCCGTCGCGGGCACGCTCCGCGACGTCTTCGGGCTCCATCCCCGCGACGATGCCGGCGGCGGTGCGGAACGCACGCACGCGGTACCCCTCTGCCTGCTCCCGCTCGAGCCAGAACGCGATCTCACGCAGCGCCTCGACAGGATCCACCGCTACCCCTCCGCTTCCGCCTCGGCGGGCCCGAACCCGCGGCGGCGCCGTCGCGACCAGTCTGGCAGCGGCAGCGTCAGGACGGCCAGACACCCGACGATGAGCACCATCCCGAACCATCCGAGTATGGGCAGCCTCTCCCCCACCACGGCAACGGCGAGCGCAGCGGCGACTACGGGCTCCGCGAGCGAGACGGTCGTCGCGGTGCTCGCGGAGACGCGGCTGAGGCCCCACCCGAACAGGATGTAGCCGAGGAACATCGGGATCCCGGCGAGGTAGGCGCCGACCGCGACGTTCCGCCAGGACTCGAGCAACGCCCCGCCCGTTGCGGCGAGGACCACGAGCAGGCCGAGGGCGGCCACGCCGAACGTCGCGCCGACCGCGGCGCGTGAGGACAGCCCGGCGCGGATGAGGCGGTGGCTCGTGAAGGAGTACAGCGCGTACGACGCCGCGGCGACCGCTCCGAGGGCAACGCCGGCCACCGTCTGGGCCGCCTCGCCGGACGCGGCAGCGCCGGCTGCTGCATCTGAGGGGACGCCGCCGCGGGCCAGGCACAGGACCACCGCTCCCGCGATGCCCAGTGCGGCGCCCGCGGCCCAGCGGCCCGAGAGCCTGCGGCCGTCGAGGATACGCTCGAGCAGCGCCGCGGCCACGGGCGCTCCACCGATCGAGACGGCCGTCCCCACCGCCACGCCGGCGAGCCGCATCGACGTGTAGAACGCGAGGGCGTACACGAGAACCGCGAGGGCCCCGATCGCGACGAGGCGCCACGATCGTGCCACCTGCGAGCGGCTCCGCACGATCCGGGGCGCGGACGTCGCGGCGAGCAGGAGCCCACCAAAGCCCATGGACGCGGAACCGACCGCGAGGGGCGGCACCGTGGGCGCGAGCGCGGAGGCGGTCCCGGTGGTGCCCCACAGGATCGAGGCGCCGAGCACGCAGGCCACACCCAACCCGTGGTCGTGGCGGGCGGCGGTCATGGGGCCTCCGGAGGTGAGCTTCAGGGCCCCAGCCTACGCCGCGATGACCACCGACGTGGCCAGCACGTCGCCCTTCGTGTCGAGCGCCTGGACGGCGAGGTGCGGCGCCGCGGCCACGGCCGCGTTCGTCTCGAATCCGCGCTTCCTGATGACCGCGGCCTCCGAGAGCGACGCGGGGTCCGGGCCGGTGAGGAACCGCCAGCTAGACACCTCGGTGGCCCCGTTCCAGCTCGCGTAGGCCTGCATCGTGGACCCGTTGCCGTGCACCACGGCGACCTCGGGCGGAGTCGTGGGCGTGGCCGTCCATTCGTGGCGGTAGGCCCGGTAGCAGCCGCCTCCGATCCCGGTGGCCTCCGCGATGGCGGTGCCGTCCGCCGCGAACTCCGTCGCGGCCGGATCGGATCCCCATCCGACCATGTAGTGCCCGTTGTCGAGGAACTGCACGTTGCCCATGGCGTTGCCACGGTGGCCGCCGTGGGCGAGGGCGAGCTTGAGCGTGACGGTCCGTGCCTTCTCGTCCACGGCGAGGATGAGTCCTCGCGAGGTGCCGGTCGTCCCGTCCTTGAAGTGGTTGTCGAACATGCTCACGACGCCGTTGGGCCGCTGCCGCACGTCGTGCTGCCATGCGAAGGCCGCCTCGGCGGGGATGGCGAAGTCGCTCCGCTTCCCGCCGAGGCGCCAGATGATCTCGCCGGCCGGGGTGACGAGGTATGCCGTGTGGGTGTGGCGCGACGAGACGAGATACCCGTCGGCCCGGCGGTCCACCGAATTGACGTGGAACGGGTCGTAGGCCTTGGCCGCCGACGTGCCGTTGGCGGCCGGATCGTCCGAGGGCCTGATGAACGACTCGGCGAAGTCGATGTGCTCGGACGCGGTCCAGTCGAAGAGGACCCCGCCCGTGGCGACGTCCACCTCCTGCACCCGGCAGTCGAAGAAGTATCCAGTGGCAGGCCCGCCCACGGACGTGAGGTCGGCCTGCACCGTCGGGTACGAGGTCATGAGCGCGGTTCCAGCCTGGGTGAGCGTGAACTCGTGCAGGTCTGCCTTGAGGCCGCCGCCGGTGGAGACCTGGGCGATGGTCGTGTATGTGGAGTCCTTGATGATGCCCACGCCCTCGCCGTGGCCGCCGATCCCCTTCCCGCTCCAGTACGTCAGGACGGGCTGGCCTCTGTAGCTCTGGACGCGCAGGTCGGTGACCCCGGCGCCGGTGGGTTCCATCCACACGGGCGTGCCGGCGTTGTCCATGATGAGCCCGTTGGTCCCATGGCCCATGGGCCCCGTGAAGAGCAGCCCCGGAGCCGTCGCGGAGTCGTTCCAGATGCTCACGTGAGGCGCGGTGAGCTTGGTGCTCATGAAGGTCCGGTCCGGGAGTCCGGTGGCCGCGGCGGGGGACGCGGACGGCGAGGCGGAGGGAGCGGGCGTCGCTGCGGCGGCGCTTTGCGGCAGGGGGAAGATGCTCGAGCGGGCGACGCCCGCGCCGGCTACCGCGCCGACGACGGCGAGTCCGGCACCCTGGATGAAATGGCGGCGGCTGACCCTGATCATGTGCCCCAGCGTAAGGACGGGGCCTATGCGCCAGAGAGCTCCCAGCTGTGGCCCAGCTGAGCGTCAGGCGATCGCGAGGTGTCAGGCGATCGCCAGGGCCCCGACGAGGCCCACAGTGCCCACCACGAGCGTGGAACAGGCGGCGAGCGCGAGGGTGCGTCCGCCGCGAGCCACGAGGGATCGGATCCGGACGCCGGCACCTAGGCCGAACATCGCCGTCGTGAGCAGGAAGGCCTGCACGCCTGAGGCCGCGCCGAGGGCCCCCGCGGGAAGGGGCATGAGGCTGCGCACTGCGACGAGCGCGACGAACCCGAGCACGAACAGCGGCACAAGCGGCGGGCGCCTGCCGCCTGCGGGCCCGCTGCGCCGCTGCCGCCAGGACAGGACCGCGGCGACGGGTGCAAGCATGAGGACCCGGGCCAGCTTGACGGTCACGGCGACCCCGAGCGCGCCGCCGCCGAGCAGGCCGCCCACCGCGACAACCTGGGCGACCTCGTGCACACTTGCCCCGGCCCACACCGCGCCGACCCGGGAATCGAGGCCGATCAGTCCCGCAAGGACCGGGACGATCGGGATCATGAGCGTGCCGAACAGGACCACGAGGGCGACGGCGGTCACGGTCTCCTCCTCGTCGGCGTCCACGACGGATTCGACGCCGGCCACTGCGGCCGCCCCGCAGATCGAGAAGCCGCAGGCCACGAGCAGGGCCTGCCGGCGCGGCACGCGGAGCAGCCGCCCAAGCAGCACCGTGGCGAGGATGCCGACGACCACGACGCACACCGCGAGCGCCGGGACGCCCCAGCCCAGGGACGCGAGGTCCTTGAGGGACAGCTGGAGGCCGAGCACCACGATCCCGAGGCGCAGCGGCACCCGCCCGGCGAACGCGAGTCCGGGCGCGAGCCGTTCCGGCAGGAGGCCCATGTTGCGCGCGGCGATGCCGAGCACGATCGCGACCAGGAGCGGGCTCAGGCCCGGGATCAGCGCGGCCGTGCCGACGGCGGCCAGCGCCCCGGCGAGCGCGACCGCGAGCCCCGGGACGATCCGCAGAACCGTCCCGGGCACCGGTGTGCGGGGGATCTGGCTCTGGGTCGCTGTGCTGGATCCTGTGGCTGGCATGGTTCCATCCTCCCGGCGACCGTGCACGGCCAGTAGCCGCCGATCCGGCATGCATCCCATATGCTGACGATATGGCTGTGCGCGACTGGGACCTCCGGCACTACCGCTTCCTCGCGGCCCTCGCCGCCGAGGGCAGCATCGGGGCCGCGGCGAGGGCCACGGACATGGCGCAGCCGAACGCATCGCGGCTCCTCGAGCAGATGGAGCGTTCGGCGGGCTTTCCGCTCGCGCGCCGGACCCCGCGCGGCACGAGCCTCACGGACCGCGGCCGGGTCGTGGCCGGCCTCGCCGCCGAGGTCGTCGAGGCGGCGGAGAGCCTCACGCGCGCAGTCGCAGCCCTCGAGGGCGGCCGCGGCTCCCTGCACCTGTGCGCGTCCCTCACCGTGGCCGAGCACCTCATGCCCGGGTGGCTCGCCACCGCCCAGCAGCGCCTCGCCGGGGTGACGACGACCCTCGACGTGGGCAACTCCGACGAGGTCTTCGACCGCGTCCGCTCCGGCGCGGCCGATCTGGGCTTCGTCGAGGGCCCCACCGTCCAGACCGGGTTCCGGTACCTCGACGTGGGGCGGGACGAGCTCGTGGTGATCGTGCGCCCGGACCATCCCTGGGCGCACGACGGCGACATCGCGCCGCGCGCTGTCGCCGCGGCGGGGCTCGTGGTGCGGGAGCCGGGGTCGGGGACTCGGCAGACGGCAGATCTGGCCCTCGCACCGTTCGGCACCGGGCCGCGCTTCGAGGTGGGCAGCAACGCCGCGCTCGCGGCGAGCGTGGCCGCGGGCCTGGGCCCCGGCGTCGTGAGCAGGCTCGCGGTCCAGGGCGCCCTGCGCGGCGGTCGGCTCGTGGAGGTCCCGACGCCGGAAATGCAGTTGGCGCGCGTGCTGCGCGCGGTGTGGCACGCGGGCACGCCGCTCGAGGGGCCGGCGCGTGAGTTCCTCGAGATCGTCGCGGCCGTACGCTAGGTCCATGCGGTCAGCGGGCAGGGTCCTCGCACAGCTCGCAGTCCTCACGGTCCTCGCGGCGAGTTCCTGCTCGACGGCGGGGCCGGGCCTGCGGGCCACGGTGGACCAGTTCCGAGACGGGTACGCGACCGGGACCATCGTCCTGCAGCTCACGGACACCGGCTCGGCGGAGTTCACGGTGGTGAGCGCCGCCCTCAGCGACCCGCGGTTCTCGGATGGCACGGCCTGGGCCGGCTCGACCCAGTTCGCGCCGGGGCAGACCATCAGCTTGCCCGCAGTCGCCGCAGCGCCCCGGTGCGACGGCTCCCAGGACGCCGCACCCACCGTCCGCGTCGGGCTCGCCGATGGCACGGAGCGCCGCGTGGCCGCCGACGACCCCCACGGGGTGCTGGCCCGGATCCACCCGGACGGCTGCTTCGCCGCGAGGGTGGCCTCCCACGCCTCCCTCAGCCTCGATGACGCGCTCGCTCCCGGCCCGGAGCCCGGGGTCGCCATCCTGACCGTCCGCGCGGGCGCGCCCCCCGGCCCGCCGCCCGCGGCATCGCCGATCCTCACGTCCGTATCCGGAACCACCCTCCTGGACGAGGACCCCGGGCAGCCGTGGCCGCGCGGCGTCGTGCTCTCCCCCGGCACAGAGGTGAGGCTCGCCGTTCGGCCTGCCCGGTGCGACCCGCATGCCGTCGCTGAGGACAAGGTCGGCACGGTGCTGCCGCTCACCCTCGCGGCGAGCGGGCAGACGGGGGTCGTGAAGCTCGCCGCGCCGCCCGGGCTGCGGGCGGCCATCTACGCGTTCGTCGCCGCAGCCTGTGGGTGGCCGACCGGGTGATCCGCCTCCGCGTGGCCGCCGCGCCAGCTCGCGACGCCGGGCCCCATCGCTAGGCTGAGCGCATGACTGCCGCACCCCGTACCCCCGCAGCCGGCGCGCTGGCGCCCGCCAGCGACTGGTCCGCAGCACGGATCGCCGAGGCCGCCGCCGGGATCGTGGCCGGAGATGAGCTCCCGCCGATCGTCCAGGCCGGGCACCCCGTCCTCAGGACCGCGGCCGTCGCGTTCGACGGACAGCTCGACCCCGAGTTGCTCGACGCCCTGATCCTCGTGATGCGCCGGACCATGCACACCGCGCCCGGCGTGGGGCTCGCTGCCCCGCAGATCGGCCTGCCACTGCGGCTGGCCGTGCTCGAGGACACGTGGGCCGCGGACGAGGGCATCGCTGCGGCGCGGGGCAGGTCTCCCCTGCCGTTCGTCGCGATGCTCAACCCGGCCTACGTGCCGATCGGTCCCGAGCGGCCCGGATTCTTCGAGGGCTGCCTCTCGGTGCGGGGCTACACGGCGGTCGTGCGGCGGCCCGAGCGCGTCGAGGCCCGCTGGACCGCCCCCGACGGCTCGGGGCGCGCGAGCGAGTTCACCGGCTGGCAGGCGCGGATCGTCCAGCACGAGACGGACCACCTCGGCGGGACGCTGTACCTGGACAAGGCCGAGCCTCGCTCACTGTGCTCGAACGAGGAGTACACGGCGCGCTGGGCCCAGCCCACGCCCGAGAGGGCGGCCCGGGCGCTGGGGTTCTAGAGCCCGGCCTCCGGGCGCCTCACACGCGCTGGTGCCGCCTCACACGTGCTGGCTCAGCCAGCGCAGGATGTGCTCGAAGCGGGCCCTGCGGTGGTGCGGCGTGCCGGAGCGGGAGAGCTCGTGGTTCTCGCCGGGGAAGACGAGCAGCTCGGTCTCCACGCCGCCGAGCTTGAGCGCCGTGTAGTAGCGCTGGGCCTGCTCGATCGGGCAGCGCCAGTCCTCCTCGGAGTGGACCACGAGCGTCGGGGTCCGCACGTCCCCCACGCATGCCATGGGGCTCTGCGCGCGCATCGCCTCGGGGCCCCAGCCGTTGTACTCGCCGGGGAAGAACCAGCCGATGTCGCTGGAGCCGATGAAGCTGACGGGGTCCAGGAAGCCGCGCTCGACGACGGCGGCCTTGAACCGGTGGTCATGGGCGATCGTCCACGCCGTGAGGTAGCCGCCGTACGAGCCGCCGAGGATGCCGAGGCGTTCCCCGTCCAGCTGCGGGTGGGCCGCGAGCGCGGAGTCGAGGAAGCCGAGGACGTCCTCGTAGTCCACCGTGCCCATGCGCCCCGTGATGGCCCGACCGTGGTCCTCGCCGTAGCCCGCTGCGCCGCGGGGGTTGCACATCGCCACGCCGTAGCCGGCGCCCGCGAGCACCTGCGCCTCGTCGAACCAGGCCCCGGTGTACTGCGCAAAGGGGCCGCCGTGGATCATGAGCAGCGTCGGGTGCGGCCCCTCGCCCTCTGGCAGCACGACCCAGCCGTGCACGTCGCTTCCGTCCGCACTCGTGCCGGTGAGCTCGCGCGGCGCGTAGGGCGCAGCGACCTCCCGGAGCGGCGCGTTGAAGTCCGTCAGCCGTTCAAGGCCCGAGCCCTCGGCAAGCCGGTACAGCTCGCCCGGCCCGCCGGCGTCGGCCGCAGCAAGCACGACGGCGCCGGCGGTCTCCTCCTGATCTCCCGTCCGGCCCACCCCGCGTCCTGCCGAGCCCACCCCTGTCACCACGAGCGGCACACCGGTCAGCTCCTCGCGGGTGCCGTCGGGTGCGAAGGCGAGCAGCTTCACGCTCCCTCGTGTGCGGGCCAGCACGAGCGCGCGTCCGTCCGCAGTCACGCGGAGGGCGCCGGGCGCCTCGCCGAGGTCGTCGCCGTCCGCGGTGAGGCGCACCGTCGAGCCGTCGGTGGGCGTGTGCCAGAACAGGTGGGCCGATCGGCCGATGAAGTCGGTCCCCGATTCGCCGAGGGACGCCGCGACCACGAACACGCCCGAGCCGTCCGCAGCCTCGGCCGCGGCCCCGACAGAGGCCGCGTCGGCACCGAGGTCGAGGGCCTCTCCGGTCCCGCCGGCCACCGGGGTCCGCACGGCGCGGCTGCCGAGCGTGTCCACCGCCGAGGGATCGAAGCCCGAGACGGTGTAGACCCACGCCCCATCGGCGCTGAACCGCGGCTCGGCGTGGTCGACGGTGCCGTCGGTGAGCTCGCGGGACTCGGGCAGTCCGGTGGGCGCCTTGCCTGCGGCCTTCGCCCCCTCGGCCTCGGCCTCGGCGGCCCGCCCGCGGGCCGCGACGAACGGCTCGGTCTCGAGGGCAGGGAGGTCGAGGACGAACAGTCGCGTCCGCTGGTCGCCCGTGTAGCCGACCCCGTTCATGCGGTAATTGAGGTCACGGATGAGGCGCGGGTCCTCGGCGCCTGGCCGCACGCCGTCGGTCGAGCCGTACCGGCCCTTCTCCGGCACCCGCGCGGTGTAGGCGATCCGCGCGCCGTCGGGCGAGAACGCGAACTGGGACACGCCGAGCGGCGCGTCGGTCAGCGCGAGCGGCTCCCCGCCGCGCGCGTCGACGACCGCGAGCTGCGGCTTGCCCTCGGGCTCCGCGCGGAGGAACGCCAGCAGGCGGCCGTCCGGGGAGTATTGGGGCGCCGTGTCCCGGAAGCCGCGCGTGAGGAGGCGGGGCGCGCCGCCGTCGAGCGGCACCTCCCAGATCTGGCCGACGGCGGAGTCGGCGCGGAAGTCCGGCCGGGTCACGCCAACGGCACAGCGGTCCGCCGCGGGGTGCACGGCGGGCGCCGAGAGGGAGCGGATGAGGTCCACGTGTTTGGGAAGCATGAAACGGATACTACGCACCCCGTGCGGGGACCGGCGCCGATACGATGGGAGCCGTGCTCACCGATGCCCTGGACCTGATGCTGTGCCCGCACTGCGGCGCCGACTGGAACCCGGCGGCGAGCGGGCCGCACGTCCTCGTGTGCGCAGAGGGCCACCGGTACGACGCCGCGCGGCAGGGCTACGTCAACTTCCTCACCGGCCGCCGGAGCCGGTTCACGCCGGACACCGCGGACATGGTCGCGGCCCGTGACCGGTTCCTCGGCGCCGGGCACTACGCCCCGATCGCGTCCGCGCTCGCGGACGCCTGCGCGGCCCTCCCCGCGGACGCGGCCGTCCTCGATGCCGGCGCCGGCACCGGCTACTACCTCGCAGCCGTGCTGGACCGGCTCGCCTCGGGCGCCGGTGCGGAGGACACCGATTCCGGGGGAACCGGCAGCGGCAGCGCACGACGCCGGCCACGCGCCGTCGCGCTCGACCTCTCGGCGCACGCGCTGCGCAGGGCCGCCCGGATCGAGGGAGTCACGGCGGCCGTCTGGGACCTCTGGCGCCCCCTCCCGCTCGCTGCCGGCGGGGTCGACGCGGTCCTGGACGTCTTCGCACCGCGGAACCTGCCCGAGTTCGCCCGGGTGACGCGGCCGGGTGGGCTCCTCGTCGCCGTGACGCCGCTGCCCGACCACCTCGCGGAGCTCCGCGGGCGGCTGCCCCTCCTCGACGTCCCAGCCGGCAAGGCCGAGGCGCTCGAGCATGCCGCGGCTGAGGACTACACGCCGGTGTCCCGGGCCGAGCTGCGCTTCCCGATCCGGTTGACCCCGGAGGCGGCGGCAGACCTCGTCCAGATGGGCCCCGCCGGGCACCACACCGCGCGCGAGGACCTCGAGCGCCTGGCCGGCGCGGACGAGCTCGCGGCGACCGCCGCCGTCGAGCTCAGCGTCCTGGCCCGGCGCTGACCGCCGCGCCCGCGGGCTCAGGGACCCGGACGGGTCGGGCCGGCGCGAGGTCCACGCGCAGCGCCCTCATCGCCAGCTGGATGAGCGGCCCGATGCCGAACGCGAAGATCGCTGTGCCGATGCCCACCGTCCCGCCGAGGACCCAGCCCAATGCCACGACCGAGAGCTCGATCGCCGAGCGCACGATCCACACGGGCCGCCCGGTGCGCGCCACGAGGCCGGTCATGAGCCCGTCCCGCGGGCCGGGACCCAGGCCGGCGCCGATGTACAGCGCGGAGGCGAAGGCGAGGAGCACGAGGCCGCCGGCGAGCGCGGCAGCCTGCCACGCGACGTCGTGCGCGACGGGGATGCACGCGAGCCCGAGGTCCGCGAACGGTCCGATGAGCAGCGTGTTGAAGAGGGTGCCCCAGCCGGGCCGCTGCCGCAGGGGGATCCAGCCCGCGAGCACCACGATGCTGATGGCGACGGTGGTCGCGCCGAAGCTCAGCCCGCTCACGCGGGCCACGCCTTGGGAGAGCACGTCCCAGGGAGAAGAGCCGAGTCCGGAGCGCAGCAGGAGCGCGATCGCGATCCCGTACAGGAAGAGGCCGAGGAAGAGTCTGGGGAACCGGGTCATGGGTTCCATCCTCGGCACGATTGGCCTCTTTCAACAGGGCCAATTCAGCTAAGGTGGCCTCATGACGCGCGTCACGTCCCAACGGCTCGCTACCCTCCTCGGCGCATGGGCCGGACCGGGCCCCGCCTACTCCGAGCTCGCCGAGCGGCTCCGCCTCCTCGCCCTCGACGGCCGCCTGCCCGAGGGGACGCGGCTCCCGGCCGAGCGCAACCTCGCCGCGGGCCTCGGGCTCTCCCGCACCACGATCGCCGCCGCCTACGCGCGTCTGCGCGAGCTGGGCTGCCTCGACAGCGTGCGCGGGTCAGGCAGCTACATCGTCATCCCGGCGCCGCCGGCCGTGCCGGCGCCGGACGCCGGCGGGATCCTCGATCTGACGAAGGCCGCGATGCCGGCGGCAAGCCTCGTGGCAGAGTGCGTCGGCCGCGCGGTGGACGCGCTCGGACCCGAGCTGGGCCGTTCGGGGTATGAGCTTGTGGGCCTTCCCGGGCTGCGCGTGGCCGTGGCGGAGCACTTCGCGCGGCGAGGGCTGCCCACGGATCCCGACCAGATCATGATCACGAACGGCGTCCAGCACGCGATCGCACTCCTCGCGCGCACGCTCGTCGCCCCCGGCGACAGGGTGGCGGTCGAGCAGCCCACCTATCCCCATGCCATGGACACGCTGCTCGCGGCCCGGGCCCGGCTCGTCCCCCTCCCGGTGGATCCGTCAGGCTGGGACCTCGACGCCGCGGCGGCCGCCCTGCGTGCCAGCTCGCCGGTCCTGGCGTATGTCATGCCGGACTTCCAGAATCCGACCGGGGCCAGCCTGAGTGTCGCGGGGCGCGAGGCCCTCGCGCGGAGCGCGGCGAGGCACGGCACCCTGCTTGTCGCGGACGAGACGACGGCGCTCCTGGACATCGCCCGTGGACCCCTTCCGCCGCTCGCGGCCATCGCCCCGTCCGCCGTGACGCTCGGCGGCCCGTCGAAGCTCGCGTGGGGCGGCCTCCGCATCGGGTGGATCCGTGCACCCCGCACGCTCGTGGCCCGCCTCGCCCAGGCCCGCACGGGCCTCGACCTGGGCACGCCCGTCCTCGAGCAGTTGGTCGTCGCCGAGCTGCTCGCGCAGGAGGACGCCCTCGTGGCCGAGCGATCCGCGCGGCTGCGCGAGGGCCTCCATGCGCTCACGTCTGCCCTCGCGGAGCACTTCCCGCGGTGGCGCGTCCCCGCGCCCGACGGCGGCATGGCGGTCTGGGCGGACTGCTCGCCCCTGTCATCGTCCCGGCTCGTGACGGCGGTGCGGTCGCATGGGGTCGCCCTCACCGCCGGGCCGCGCTTCGGGATCGACGGCGCGTTCGAGCACCGGCTCCGCTTGCCGTTCACCGCCTCCCCGGACGAGCTGCGCACGGCGGTCCGGGCACTGCGGGAGGCGGCCGAAGACAGCCCGGTGGGCCCCGTTGAGGCGCCGCTCGTGGCGGTGTGAGGCTCCCGCCCCGGAAAGGGGCTTGGTTGCCGAACCGCAACCCTCGCGACCCCCTCGGCCCGCGTCCGCTGGGCTAGTGTGGAAGCAGGAGTCCGCTGCGCCGGGAGGGACGGGATGGACTGGTTCGAACACAACGCCTGGATGGTGTGGCTCGTGCTGGCCCTCGTCCTGGGCGGGATCGAGATGCTCAGCCTCAGCCTCGTCTTCGTCATGCTCTCCGGCGGCGCCCTCGCCGCCCTCGTGACGGCCCTCCTGGGCGGACCGGCGTGGCTGCAGGGCGTGATCTTCGCCGTCGTCTCCGTCGCGATGATCGCGTTCGTCCGCCCGGTCGCCGTCAAGCACATGCGTCCGAGCATCGAGGATGCCCGCACCAACGTCGACCGCCTCATCGGCACGTCCGCGACCGTCGTCGAGCCCGTGGACACCGGCCGGGGACTCGTGAAGATCGGAGGCGACGTCTGGACCGCCCGCGCGGAGCGGGGCGAGTTCCTCCCGGGCGACGTGGTCAAGGTCGTCGCGATCGACGGCGCCACCGCGGTCGTCGCTCCCAGCGGCACCACGTCGCCATACCGAAGCTAGGCCTACCACTACTCCCAAGGGGGCAAGTCCATGGACGCCGGAGCCATCCTCCTGCTCGTCGTCGTCATCGCCATCATCCTCTTCGTCGCCACGGTGCTCGTGAAGTCGGTGAGGATCATCCCCCAGGCGCGGGCCGGCGTCGTCGAGCGGCTCGGCAAGTACGCCCGGACGCTCAACCCGGGACTCACCATCCTCATCCCGTTCGTCGACCGGCTCCTGCCGCTGCTCGACCTTCGCGAGCAGGTCGTCTCGTTCCCGCCCCAGCCCGTCATCACGTCGGACAACCTCGTCGTCTCGATCGACACGGTCGTCTACTTCCAGGTGACCGACCCCCGGGCCGCGACGTACGAGATCGCCAACTACATCCAGGCCGTCGAGCAGCTGACCATCACCACCCTGCGCAACGTGGTCGGCGGCCTCAACCTCGAGGAGGCCCTGACCTCCCGAGACCAGATCAACGGCCAGCTGCGCGGAGTCCTCGACGAGGCCACCGGCCGCTGGGGCCTGCGTGTCTCGCGCGTCGAGCTCAAGGCGATCGACCCGCCCCACTCGATCCAGGACTCGATGGAGAAGCAGATGCGCGCCGAGCGCGATCGGCGCGCCCTGATCCTGACAGCCGAGGGCACGAAGCAGTCGGCGATCCTCACCGCCGAGGGCGAGCGGCAGGCCCAGATCCTCAAGGCCGAGGGGCAGGCGAAGGCCGCCGTCCTCCGGGCCGACGGCGAGTCACAGGCCATCCAGAAGGTCTTCGAGGCCATCCACCGAGGCGACCCGGATCCGAAGCTGCTCGCCTACCAGTACCTCCAGACACTCCCGAAGATCGCCGAGGGCACCTCGAACAAGCTCTGGATCATCCCGAGCGAGGTCGGCGAGGCGCTCAAGGGCATCGGCGGCGTGATCGGCAACGTCGGGCAGTCGGCGGCCGGCGCCGAGGTCCCCGGCGCGCGGTCGGGGCCGTCGGCGGACGCGCCGTCTTCGCCCGGCGAGATCGAGTCCGTCGACCGGCTTGAGGCGGACGCGCGGGCCTTCGAGGAGGAGGCGGCGCGCCGCTCGGAGCTCGACGCCGAGGCGGAGCGCATCCTGCAGCACCATGGCGGAGTCACGAATCCGGACGGGACCGTGGCCGGTATCCCCGATCTGGACGTGCCGGACCTCGATACCCCCGATCCACAGGATCCACCGACGGGCCATGGGCCTGCCTGACGAGCGCGGCGCTGGCCGGCCGCCTATAATGGGAGGTCGGCCAAGCCGTTCCGGGCCGCGGGAACAGCCCGCCCCGGACGCGCGTTGGGATATGCGTCGGACGTGCACGACCGGCAGAACGTGAGGGAGTAGAGATGAGCGACCGCAGCCTGCGCGGAATGCGTCTGGGCGCACAGTCCATGGAGACCGAGGCCGGAGTCGAGCCGGCGCCCCGCCAGCGCGTCGAGTACCGGTGCGAGGACGGCGAGCAGGTGTTCGTGACGTTCTCCTCGGAGGCGGAGATTCCCCCGGTCTGGACGTCCAAGACCGGCAAGGAGGCCTTCCTGGTGGATGGCGAGCGGCCCACCGACCCCAACGCCAAGGCCGTCCGGACCCATTGGGACATGCTCCTCGAACGCCGCTCGATCCCCGAGCTCGAGCAGATCCTCGCGGACCGGCTCGACCTCCTGCGCAGCAAGCGCGGAGAGCGCACCAGCTGACGCAGTAAGCACCACAGCAGACGCGAAGGGCGGGAACCGGATGGTTCCCGCCCTTCGCGTCTGCTTGTTCCCGGGGCGCCTAGCGCTGGCCACCGCGGCGCGTGAGCTGGCCCCAGCGCTCCGCGAGGCCCCACTTGGTGACGTTCAGCATGGCCTCGACCACGATGTTCCCGCTCATCTTGGAGCTTCCCAGCTCGCGCTCCACGAACGTCACGGGGACCTCGACGACCTTGAGGCCCATCTTCGCCACCCGCCATGCGAGGTCCACCTGGAAGCCATAGCCCCGGGACTCGATCGCGTCGAAGTCGAGCTTCTCGAGGGTCGTGCGTCGGAAGGCCCGGTAGCCGGCGGTGATGTCCTTGAGCTGGAGCCCCAGCATGAGGCGGGCGTACGTGCTGCCAGTGCGGGAGATGAGCTGGCGGTAGAACGGCCAGTTGACCACCGAACCGCCCTTCACCCAGCGGGAGCCGATCACGAGGTCCGCGCCGTCCTCGACGGCGGCGAGGAGCGCCGGGAGCTGCTCGGGCCGGTGCGAGCCGTCCGCGTCCATCTCGACGACGACGTCGTAGGCCCGCTCGAGCGCCCAGCGGAAGCCCGCGATGTATGCGGCGCCGAGGCCTTCCTTGCCCTTCCGGTGCAGCACATGCACCTGCGGGTCCTCCGCCGCGATCCGGTCGGCGAGGGCGCCGGTGCCGTCGGGGCTGTTGTCATCCGCCACGAGCACGTCCGACGCCGGCACGGCAGACCGCAGGCGGCCGAGGGTCTTGGGCAGCGAATCGAGCTCGTTGTAGGTGGGGATGATCGTGAGGATGCGCACGAAGGGCCTTTCGGGGCGGGGTCAGGCGGCGCGCCACGAGGCGCAAAGGCCCATTATAGCCAGCTTGGCCTGACAGGCCCGTGCGTCTTCGGGCCAGAGACGCAGGGCCGGCAGCTGGACGGTCCTTCGCACTGTTTTCTACGGACGCACGGGCCTGCCCTGACGCCTAGATCCCCCGATGGTGCTCGGCGAACCGGGCCTGCCCCGGACTCACGAAAGCCCGTTCCCTCGATCCTACGGGGTCACACACCGGTGTCAACCGTCCGTTCATCTGGGGTTTCTCGCGTTGTCCCAGATCAGCGGCGGGCCAGACCGGCGTCGAAGGATTCGCTGCGGAACAGCTCCCGGCCCTCGTGGACCGTCTGCAGGCACTCGGGGAGTCTCTCTGTGTCGAGCGCCGGAAGAAGCGGGGTCCGGGCGCGCGGATCGGTGCTCCAGGCCTGGACCCGCTCGTCGGCCACCTGGACCATGAGCTCGTCCACGCGCCACACCGCGAAGCTCGCCGGTGCCCCCGGCGCGAGCTGGCCCATGAGCGGGTTGCGGTGCTTCACCGCACGCCAGCCGGCACGCGTATGCCCGATGAAGGCAGCGCGCGCCGAGATGCGCTGGTCGGGGTCCGAGTGCGTCAGGCAGGCCCGGATGCTCTCCCACGGCGAGGGCGCGCAGACGGGCGAGTCGGAGCCGAACGCAAGCGGCACGCCTGCCGAGTGGAAGCGCAGGAACGGGTTCATTCCGGCGTGCCGGGCCCCAAGCCGCCGCTCATACAGGCCACCGGGGCCGCCCCATACGGCGTCGAAGAGGGGCTGGGCGCTCACGGTCACGCCGTAGCCCGCCAGCGCCTCCGCGTCGGCCTCGCTGGCCATCTCGACGTGCTCGAGCCGGTGGCCGGCCGCGCGCACAGCAGAGAGGCCGACCGCCTCCGACGCGATCCGGAGGCCCTCGAGCGCGAGCCGCAGGCCGGCGTCGCCGATCACGTGGAAGCCGCCCTGCACGCCGATCGCCGAGACGGCCGCGAGGTGCGCCCCGATCTGCTCGGCGGTGAGGAATGCCCGCCCGCGGGTGTCCTGCGCATCCGTGTACGGCTCGGACAGCAGTGCGGTGCGGCTGCCGATCGACCCGTCGATATTGAGGTCCCCCGCGAGCCCGCGCACCGGCACGCCCAAGTCGGCAAGCACCTCCCTGGCCTCCTCGGCCGAGGAGACAGCCTGCCCCCAGTACGCGATGACCTCGGGCCCCGAGGCATTGTCCGGCCCGAGGAGCAACCGGAGGTCGTCGGGCCCCGCGAGCCCCGGAGCGGCCTGCTCGACGAGCCCCACATAGCCGCGCGAGGCCGCGTGCTTGAGGGCGCGCGCGTGCAGGTGCCGGATCTCCTGGGCGGACGGCCGCGCCGCCTCCCGCGCGGCGTACAGGGCCTCCCCGCGGGCCAGCGCGCCGTCGAGACCGGGTGCCCCGACGATCCCCGCGGCCTCAGCCAGAGCGGGCGAGACGAGGGCGGAGTGGACGTCCACCCGGTTGAGGAACGCGGGCCGCCCGCCCGCCGCCCGGGCGAGCTCCTCGGCCCCCGGCAGGGTGGGATCGTTCCAGCCGGCCTCGTCCCAACCGAAGCCGCGGAGCACGGCACCGGCGGGCAGTGCGGATGCTTCACGGGCGACGGCGTCGAGCAGCTCCGCGGCGGAATGCGCCGGGGCGAGGTCGAGGGACGTGAGCCTGAGTCCCGTGTCGGTCACGTGGACATGGGAGTCGATGAACCCGGGGGCGACGAGCGCGCCGTCGAGGTCCACGACGTCCATGCGGCTGTCCACGATGGACGTGGCGGCCTGCTCCGAGCCGATCCACGCCACCGTGTCGCCGTCCACAAGGATCGCGGAGGCGAACGGGTCGGCCGCGGAGTAGACCGAGCCGTTGCGGTACAGGGTGAGCGTGCGCTCGTCGGGCATGGAGGTTCCTTCGCTGATGTCTTCTTCTAGTCGGACACGGCCGAATACGCGACGACCCCGCGGCGCAGCAGCCCGATGGCCTCGTGGCACAGGCGCGTGATCCGCGGCTCGATGTCCGGCACATCGGCCAGCTGGTCGAGCAGGTCGATGACCTGACGGACCCACCGGACAAAGTCGCCGGCGGCCAGCTCGGTGCCCGAGAGCACGTTCTGCAGCTCGCGTCCGCGCGCCCACTTGTACAGCGGCCACACGAGCCCGAAGTCCGGCTCGGAGGTGCGCGGGAGGCGGTGCTGCTCCTCGGCGTCCTCAAGCTGGGACCACTCGCGCAGCACGATGTCCACGGCGACGTCGAGGGAAATGCTCGGCATCTTCGGGGTGAGGCCGCGCTCCTCGCGCTTGGCCTGGTACACGAGCGTGCTCACGAGCGCGGCGAGCTCGGCGGCGTCGACGTCGTCGAACGCGCCGTGGCGGAGTGCAAGTGCGGTGAGCATGTCCTTGTCGCCGTAGATGCGGCGCAGCTGCTGCCCGGAGGCGGTCACCTCGAGCCCGTCGGGTCCGCTGGCCAGGCAGCCGTAGGCCTCGAGGACCTCGCATACGCGGTCGAACGTCTTGGCGATCGTGTTGGTGCGGCCCTGGATCTGCTCGACGAGGCGGTCCGTCTCGCGGCGGAGCTTGAGCCAGCGCTCGGCCCACCGGGCGTGGTCCTCCCGCTCGGCACACCCGTGGCACGGGTGGGCGCGGAGCCGGCGCCGCAGCTCGGTGATCCGCTTCTCGGAGTCCTCGTACCCGCCCGCGAAGGCGAAATCACGCCGGGAGCGGCGGGTCTTCGCTCCTTCCTCGGGCCCGTCGAGGCGGGCGCGCTCGACGGCGTGCCGCAGCGACGCGGCGAGGTCCCGGCGGTCCTTGGGCCGCTTCGCGTCGAATTGCTTCGGTATCCGGATGCGGGCGATCGGCTCGACGGGCCCCGGGACGTCGTGCAGGCCGATGCGCCGGAGGTTCCGGTCGAAGGTCAGCACCTGGGGCCGCGGCTCGCGCGCATTGGTGTCGGCGTTGAGCACCACGGCGCTGCCGGCGAGGCGCCCCTCGCCGATCTCCACGACGTCCCCGGGTGACAGCCGCGCGAGGGAGTCCACGGTCATGGCACGCCGCGCTCGCCCGGCCTCGCGCGAGGCGAACTTCTCCGCGTCGTTCAGCTCCTGCCGGATCCTCGAGTACTCAGCGAAGTCCCCGAGGTGGCACGTCATGGCCTTCTCGTAGCCCGCGAGGGACTCCTCCCGGCTGCGGACCTGCCGCGCGAGCCCCACGACGGACCTATCAGCCTGGAACTGGGCGAAGGAGCTCTCGAGAATGTCGCGGGCCCTCTCGCGTCCGAACTGCGCCACGAGGTTGATGCTCATGTTGTACGTGGGCCGGAAGCTCGAGTTCAGCGGGTACGTGCGGCGCGATGCGAGGCCAGCGAGAGCCGCGGGGTCGAGTCCCGGCCGCCACTGGACCACGGCGTGCCCCTCGACATCGATGCCTCGCCGCCCGGCGCGGCCGGTGAGCTGGGTGTATTCCCCCGCCGTGATGTCCACGTGCGCCTCGCCGTTGAACTTCTCGAGCTTCTCGATGAGCACGCTCTTGGCAGGCATGTTGATGCCGAGCGCGAGGGTCTCGGTGGCGAACACCATCTTGACGAGGCCAGCGGCGAAGAGCTTCTCCACCGTCTCCTTGAACGTGGGGAGGAGGCCCGCGTGGTGTGCCGCGAGCCCGCGCGTGAGGCCGTCGCGCCAGCCCCAGAAACCCAGCACGGGCAGGTCCGCGGGCGGGATGTCCGCGGCCGCGGCCTCGACGGTGGCGGCGATCTCGGCCTTCTCGGCGGGCGTGGTGAGGTCAAGGCCCGCGTCGAGGCACTGCTGGACGGCGGCGTCGCAGCCCGCACGGGAGAAGATGAAGTCGATGGCGGGGAGGAGCCCGCGGCGCTCGAGCGCCTGGACCATTTGGGGGCGGCTCGCGCGGGTTCCGGGCAATGGCGCGGCGTCCCCGGGCCTGCCGCCGCGCTGGGACTGCTTCTCGCCTCGCTGGCGCTCCTCGCGCCGTCGTGCGCGCCCGCCGTGCCCGAACCTTCCCCGGTACTGCTGCTGCGACTCGCGGCGCGCGAGCTGGACGAGCTCGGGATTGACGGCCGTGAGCTCGGAGACGCTCGCCTCGCCGTGCGGCACGACGGTGGACGCAGCCGCGGGCGACGCCGGCCGCTCGCCTGCGGGGGACGCTGCCGCGCCGTCGTGCTCGGCACCATCGTGGTCGTGCACGTCCGCGAGTGCCTCGAACTGCTGGCGCGTCGAGAACAGGTCCACGAGCTGGCGTCCCACCAGCACGTGCTGCCACAGGGGCACGGGACGGTGCTCGGAGACGATGATGTCCGTCTCGCCGCGCACCGTGTCCAGCCACGCCCCGAATTCCTCGGCGTTGGAGACAGTGGCGCTCAGCGAGACGAGCCGGACGCTGCGGGGCAGGTGGATGATCACCTCTTCCCACACGGCGCCGCGGAACCGGTCCGCGAGGTAGTGGACCTCGTCCATGATCACGTAACCGAGCCCGGCGAGGGTGTCCGAGTCCGCGTAGAGCATGTTCCGCAGGACCTCGGTGGTCATCACCACGATGGGTGCCTCGCCGTTGAGGGTCGTGTCCCCGGTGAGGAGGCCGACCCTTTCCGCGCCGTGGACGGCAGCGAGCTCGCTGTACTTCTGGTTGGACAGGGCCTTGATGGGGGTCGTGTAGAACGCCTTGAGCCCCTGGCTCAGGGCCAAGTGGATGGCGAACTCTCCGACGATCGTCTTCCCCGCCCCGGTCGGGGCGGCGACGAGCACCCCACGGCCCGCCTCGAGGGCTCGGCACGCCTCCACCTGGAAGTCGTCGAGCGGGAAGTCAATGGTCGCGGAGAACGCGCCGAGCTCCGTCTTGGCCAACGCCCTGCGCTTCGCGTCCGCCGCGTAGCGCTCGGCGGGGGACATGCTCTCGGCGGGGGTGGACATGCCACCAGCCTAGTCCCCGCGCCGGGCTCAGAGGTTCTCGAGGTCGCTGCGCGGGGTCGGGGTGTCGGCCGTCGCGTCGGTCTCCGCGGCATGCTTCTCGATCCGGCGGGCGCGCCGGCGATCATTGACCATGCAGACGCCGATTGCGGCGAAGAACAGCGCGAGCAGCGGCACCGCGAGCATGAACATCGAGATCGCGTCCGCGCCAGGCGCGGCGATGGCAGCAAGGACGAACACGAGGAAGACCGTGATCCGCCACGCCTTGAGGATCGTCCTGCCGGGCAGGACGCCCGCCATGTTGACGCCCACGAGGATCACGGGAACGAGGAACGCGAACCCGAGGAACAGGAGCATATGCGTGACGAAGTCCACGTACTCGCGGCCGTCGATGATGTTCGAGAAGCCCGCCGGGGTGAACTGGGTCAGGGCCCGGACCACCTGCGGAGTCACCATCCACCCGACCCACACGCCCGCGAGGAACAGCGGAACGGCGGCGACCATGAAGCCCAACGTGTACCGCTTCTCCTTGACGGTGAGGCCGGGCATGATGAACGCCCAGACCTGGTAGATCCAGACGGGGCTCGAGATCACGAGACCGATCTGGATCGCAAGCTGGAGCTTGAAGTCGAACGGGGACGCGATCGTGGAGAAATTGACCGAGGACGTCCCGCCCGTCAGGTGGGAGATGTTCTCGACGGGCTTCTGGAGCTGGACCAGGATCGGGTCATAGAGGAACCATCCGCCGACGGTGCCGATGGCCACGCCGATGGCGGCCTTGATGAGCCTGTTCTTGAGCTCCCTCAGGTGCTCCAGGAGCGGCATCCGCCCCTCGGGGTTGGCCTTCCTCCCCTTGCCGCTGGCCACCTCAGGCGCGCGAGGAAGGACCAGCGCTGCCGTCGGCCTGGCCGCTACCGTCGGTAGTGCCGGTCGCCTTCGGCGGGATGACCTTGCCCTCGAACGGCTGCTCGCCGTCCGGGGCCGAGGACTGCCCGGACGCGGAGGCGTCCTTGCCGTCGTTCTTCATCTCCTTGACCTCGGACTTGAGGATGCGCATCGACTGGCCGAGGGCGCGGGCCATGGCCGGAAGCTTGGGCGCCGCAAAGAGGAGCAGCGCCACGATGATGATGATGACGATGGGCCATGGGCCATCGAAGAGTCGTCCCACGAGGAATCCTTTCGTTGCTACAAGTCTAGTTGAGGCCGAGGTCACGCAGCGACTGCATCTGCCCCCGTGCTCGCCTCCGCGCGACGCGCCGGTCCCGACGCGCCAGCCGGCGCTGCTCCCGCCCGTCCTCGTACTCCCTGCGCATCTGGGCAGGATCGGCGAACACGGCGCTGCCGGGCCGCCGGGCAGGGGCCGCCGCAGGAGCGTGGGGCGCGGCGTCGCCGTCGTGCGCATCGGCGAGGGTCGGGGTACGGGCAGACGGACGCGCGGTGAGCTGATCGAGCGCCTCGCCCGCACCTCGCGCGAGCGCGACCCCCTTGCGGAACAGGTGTATCCCACCGAGCAGGAGCACCACGAGGGTGCAGGCGACCAGCGCCACCCAGATGAGGACCCACGACCACCACGGCACGCCTGCCAGCCTAGCGGGTCTCGGTCGGCGCAGGATACGCGGCCAGCGCCCGCTCGAGCCACGCCCGGCTGGCCTCGACGGCCTCAGCGGGCCCCTCGAGGGCGACCGCGCCGCCGAACTGGGCGAGGAAGGAGGGCAGCCAGTTGAGGTCCGCCACGTGAAGTGTCACGCGGCGGCCGCCGTCGGCGAGGTCGCGGCCGTCGTGGGAGTCGAAGCTCGTTTCCGCCCAGCGCGCCTCCGGCGCGAAGCGCACGGTGACGTCGAGGTCGCTGGGTCCGCGCATGAACAGGGCGTCCCCGCCCGCGTCGAAGCCTTCCGGCACGGGGACCGCATCCGCGGGCTCGGCGGCGACGATGCGGTCGACGCGGAAGATCCGGCGGCCCGCCGCGCGGTGGCAGTAGCTGTTGACGTACCAGCGGTCCGCGTCGGAAAAGATCCCCAAGGGGCTGATGAGGCGCTCGGTCACCTCGTCCTTGGTGGGGTTGAGGTAGCGGAGCCTGACGGACCGCCCGGCGGCGGCCGCGTCGGCGAGCATGGGGAGCAGCTCGGCATTGCGCTGGGGCTCCGCGCGGACGTCCACCTGGGGCAGGCCCCGGCCGCCCTCCACTGCGCTCGCTCCGACGCGGTCCGCGAGCCTCAGGAGGGCCCCGGCCGACTCGCGCGGAGCCAGCGGCAGGAGGGCCTTCAGCCCCAGCTGGAGGGCCACGGCCTCCCCGGGGGACAGCCTCTTGGGCACGGAGAGCTCCTCGGCGTTGGCGAGGGTGACCACGCCGTCGTCCTCCGTCACGTCGATATAGCTCTGGAAGCCTGCCGAGTCGATCGGCCCTGCCTCGGCGAGCAGCTGGAGCTCCTGGCGGACGCGCCGGGCGCTCATCCCGAAGCGCTCGGCGATCTCCTCCACCGTCACCGGGCCGGCGACGAGGAAGGGTACGAGGTCCATGAGGCGCTCGAGGCGCTCTTGGCCCGACGTGACCTTGCGGGCCTCCTGGCGGGGCTGGACCTCCTCGGCTCCCGGCGTGCCGAGGGCGTCCAGCGCGCCGCGGAGCCTCGCTGCCACCCGGTCCGCGAGCTCATCCGGACCCACGACGACGACCGCGTCGCCGAAGCCGGCCAGACGCTCCGCGACGACCGAGAGGTCCCGGAATGCGAAAGTGCCCTCGTCGAAGCCGTCGGACCCGGCGCCCGACTGCGCCCACTCGCGGCGCAGGTCGAGCGCGCGGTTCTCCGCGATCCGCAGGGTCGCGGTCCGCACAGGGAGCACGTCGAGGCCGTTGAGCGCCTCATGGACCGCGCCCTCCCCCGGCGGATCGAACGCGTCAGGCTCGCCGACCACGACGTCGCCGCGCACGCGCGAGAGCCTGAACACCCGCAGGCCGCCGCGGTCCACGTCATGCCCGGCGAGGTACCACTGCCCATAGCGCTGGCCGAGCCCCCACGGCTGGACCCGGCGACGGCGGGTCTCCCCCGTGCTGCTCGCGTGGTAATCGAACGAAACCTCGGCGCCGCGGGTCGCCGCGTCGGAGAATGCGACCCAGTGCGGATCGAGACGGACCCGGGGCTGGATCTGGGATGGCGGAGTCTCAGGCAGGGCGCCGGCAGCCTCCAGCCGGTGGAGGGCCCGCTGCGCGTCCGCGCCGGCCACAGCGTCGTCGCACGCGAGGGCCGCGAGGGCCAGCCAGGTGGCCTCCTCGGGGGTGAACTCCTGCGGCGGGAGCCGGAAGCCCTTCGGGTCGATGCGGTACTTCGTGACCCGTTCGTCGCTGTCCCAGCGCTCGAATCCGACCTCCTCGACGATCACGGCGCCCATGTCGCGCAGATCTGCCTTGTCCCGCTCGAATTTGCGCAGCACGGCGGCCGTTTCCGGGTCCTCGTCATCGGCCGCCTGCCCGTACGGCATGGAGTGCCCGTAGACGTCCCGGAGGATCCTGTCCCTCGACAGGCCCAGCTCTGTGTGGAGCAGCGCGATGAGGAGGTTCAGCAGTCGGGAGGTCTTCGCTTCGGACACAGTCAGCAGGCTATCGGCAATTTCGAGGGCGGTGATGCGAGCGGGCGGCGGGCAGCAGATGCTGCCCGCCGCCCGGCGTCGTGCGTGGTGAGCGTCAGCGGACGCCGACGAGGTCGACGACGAAGATCAAGGCCTCATTCGGCTTGATCGCGCCGCCCGCGCCGCGCGAGCCGTAGGCGAGCTCCGAGGGGATCTCGAGGCGGCGCCGGCCGCCGACCTTCATGCCCAGAAGCCCCTGGTCCCAGCCCTGGATGACCTGGCCGACGCCGACGCGGAAGTCCAGCGGCGTGCCGCGGTTCCACGAGGAGTCGAACTCCTCGCCCGTGGACCAGGCCACGCCGACGTAGTGGGTCGAGACGGTGTCGCCTGCCGCGGCCTCGCGGCCGTCGCCCTCAATGAGGTCGACGATCTTCAGCTCCGTGGGGACGTCGCCCTCCGGGAACTCGATCTCGGGCTTCTGGCGGTCATACTGGCGCTGTCCGAAGGACATGGTGCCTCCTGCTTACGGTAGTGGTGCGGTTGCCTGACGCGAAGCAACCCTACTTGACGCCGAGGATGTCGACGACGAACACGAGGTCGCCCTTGGCCTGGCCCTGGGCCTGATCGCCGTAGGCCTGGGCGGCGGGGATGACCAGGAGCACGCGGGATCCGACGGTCTTGCCGGCGAGGCCCTTGGTCCAGCCCGGGATGACGCCCTGGAGGCTGAATGTCGCGGGCTGGCCGCGGTCGAAGCTCGAGTCGAACTTGGTCCCGTCGGAAAGGTTCACGCCGACGTAGTTCGCGACGATCGTGTCCGTCTCCTTGACCTTGTCCCCGTGCCCGGTGATGAGGTCCTGCGCGACGACGTCCTTGGGCTTGTCGGCGCCCTTGACGTCGATCTGCGGCACGCCCTTGCCGTCGACCGTGACCTTGGGAAGGCCGGCCGGGAGGTTGGTCACGGCGTCCCCCTCGGGCTTGGTCAGCGGCTGAACCGTGTCCTTGACCGAGAGGATCTTGATCACGAGGAGGGTCGACGCCGCGGACTCGGGATCCTCGCTCGTGGGCTGGGCGGGGGTCGCGTACGCGACGTACGAGCCTACCTTCGCGCCGACGAGGCCGTTGTAGACGGCCGCGCTGCCCTGCTTGAGCTGGTCGTTGAGCTCGACCTTCTCGGACGTGCCCTTGCTGAACGTGTCCTCGAGGACGGACCCATCGGCACCGTTGAGCGCCACGTACCCGATCTCGACGGTCTGGCCCGCCTTGGCCGCGTCCCCGGTACCCTCCTGGAGGATCTTGATCGTCTCGTCCTTGACGGACAGCGGCTTCGGGAAGTCCACCGCCGGGGCCTTGTCCCCCGGGGTCACCTTGAGCTGGTCGAAGGCGGCCACCTGGCCGGCGTTCGACGGCGTCGGGGTGGACTGCGAGGGGGTGCTTCCGCAGCCGGCCACGAACAGGGCAAGCGGCAGCAGCAGGGCGAGAAGACGGCGCACTGGTCAACTTCCTGTGGGGGATCCCGCCACGGGTGCGTGGCGGCGGACGGGCCGAAGAGGCCTCCCCTAGGCTACCGGGTCAGCCTGTGAAGGGCCTGAGGGTGTCGAGTAGCTCATCCACCCGCGGGTCCTCGTTGGCGAACGGATCCTTGCACAGGATGGTGTGGTGCGCGCGGTCGTTGAGCTTGAGGTGGACCCAGTCGACCGTGTAGTCGACGCCGGCCGCTTGGGCCGCCTTGACGAAGCGGCCCCGCAGGCGGGCACGCGTGCTCTGCGGCGGCGTCGTGACCGCTTGCGAGATCGCCGCCTCATCCACGACCCGCGCCACCGCGCCGCGGCGCTGGAGTAGGAAGAAGAGGCCCCTGTCCGGGCTGATGTCGTGGTAGGTCAGGTCGATCTGGGCGATCCGGGCGGAATCGAGGTCCACGCCGTGGCTCTCGCGGTACCGGTCGATGAGCTTCTTCTTGATCGCCCAGTCCACCTCGGTCTCGATGGCGCGCGTGTCCTGGGACTCAATGGCCTCGAGCGTTCGTTCCCACAGGTCGAGTATGCGCTCCACGTGGGGCGTGTGCGCGCCGTTCGTGGCCACGAAGTCCCTGGCCTTTTCGAGGTACATCTGCTGCAGGGCCAGTGCGGTCGACTGCTGGCCGTTCGCGAGCCGCACCGGGGCCGTGCCGGTGAGGTCGTGGGAAACCTCCCGGATGCTGCGGATCGGGTTCTCCATCCGTGCGTCCCGCATGACGGTGCCGGCCTCGATCATCCGCAGGATGAGGTCCACGGTGCCCAGCTTCATCATGGTGGTCGTCTCGGCCATCGTGGAGTCGCCCACGATCACGTGGAGGCGCCGGTAGTGCTCGGCGTCAGCGTGGGGCTCGTCCCGGGTGTTGATGATCGGCCGGGACCGCGTCGTCGCGGAGGATAGCCCTTCCCAGATGTGGTCTGCGCGCTGGGAGAACGCGTACAGGGGTCCCTGGGCCGTGCGCAGCACCTTGCCGGCACCGCACAAGAGCTGGCGTGTGACGAGGAAGGGGATGAGCACCTCGGCCAGGCGCGAGAACTCGGTGCGCCGCGGGATGAGGTAGTTCTCGTGGCTCCCGTAGGAGTTGCCGGCGGTGTCGGTGTTGTTCTTGAAGAGGTAGACGTGCCCGTCGAAGCCCTCCTCGGCGAGCCGGTGCTCCGCCTCCGCGATGAGGTCCACGAGGATCCGCTCCCCCGCGCGGTCGTGCGCGATGAGCTGCGCGACGTCGTCGCATTCCGCCGTCGCGTACTCGGGGTGTGACCCGACGTCTAGGTAGAGGCGGGAGCCGTTGCCCAGGAAGACGTTGGAGGAGCGCCCCCAGCTGACCACCTTGCGGAAGAGGTACCGGGCGACCTCCTCGGGGGCAAGCGGACGTCCCTGGGGGCTCGAATAGGCGATGCCAAACTCGGTCTCAACCCCGTAGATGCGCCGGTCCATGGCCTCAGACCGCCTGCTCTGCGGTGCCGTCGAGGATCGCGCGCAGCTCGTCCGGGCCGATCCGGCGGAAGGCCCTGCGGCTCCCGCGCGTCGTCTCGGAATCCCGGTCGAGGACTGCCACCTCGAGGGTCACAGGCTCGGTCCGGTCCTCCTGCAGGGCGCGCGCCGCGAGCCGGATCGCCTCGTCCAACGCGGCCTGGGAGGTCCAGCCGTCGATCACCGCCTCCGCGACGCGCTCCGCGTTGCCTCCCATCACCACGAAGCGCCGCTCGTCGGCGATCGAGCCGTCGAATGTGAGCCTGAAGAGGTGATCGTGGTCGACGTCGCCGCCCACCTCGGCCACCGTGAGCTCGACCTCGAAGGGCTTCTGCTCGGCCGTGAAGACCGCGCCCAGGCTCTGGGCATACACGCTCGCGAGGCCACGGCCCGTGACGTCCTCGCGGTCGTAGGAGTACCCACGTACGTCTGCGTACCTGACGCCGGCCTGGCGGAGGCTCTCGAACTCGTTGTACTTGCCGACGGCGGCGAACGCAATCTTGTCGTAGATCTCGCCGATCTTGTGGAGCGAGGGCGAGGGGTTCTCCGCGACGAGCGCGATGCCGTCCCGGCAGCTGAGGACCACGACGGAGCGGCCGCGGGCAATGCCCTTCCGGGCGAAGTCGGCCCGGTCCTTCATGAGCTGTTCGGGCGAGACGTAGAACTGCTGGGTCATCTCAGGCCTCCCGTCGGGCGATGGTGCGTTCGGCGAGGATGGCCTCGGCAATGGTCCCCAGCTCGCGCTCTGCCACGCGGCGCCCACCGAGCCGGGTCACGGTGTAGACGACGGGCCAGACCTGCCGCACGGGGTCGGGTCCGCCGGTCGCCGAGTCGTCATCGGCGGCGTCGTACAGGGCCTCAAGTGCCACACGCACGGCGTCCTGCTCTGCGAGGCCGGGGCTCCACAGCTTCTTCAGGGCGCCCCGGGCGAAGACCGATCCCGAGCCCACGGAGTGGTGCTCGAGCTCCTCATACCGTCCGCCCGTGACATCGTAGGAGAAGAGGCGGCCGACGCCGGTCTCGAGGTCGAAGCCGGCGAAGAGGGGGACCGCCGCGAGGCCCTGTAGTGCCAGCGGCAGGTTCCCCCGGATCATCGCGCCGAGTCGCGTTGCCTTGCCCTCAAGGCTCAGGAGCGTGCCCTCGATCTTCTCGTAGTGCTCGAGCTCGACCTGGAACAGGCGGGCGATGTCGATCGCGATGCCCGCCGTCCCGGCGATGCCCAGCACCGAGAAACGATCGGCCGGGAAGACCTTCTCGATGTGCCGGCTCGCGATCATGTTCCCCATGGTCGCGCGGCGATCACCCGCCATGAGCACGCCGCCGGCGAACGCCAGGGCAACGATCGTCGTCGCCTGCGGGGCGGCATGCGCGACCGCCGCCGAGGCGTCGGCCGGCAGGCTCCGGTTGAAGGGCAGGAGGTCTGGCCGGGTGGCCGCGAGGTGCTCGGTGAAGGACGAGGTCGCGGCGGACACAACGCGCTCGGCGAGGAAGTCGTTCATGTGTGGCCTACTGCCCGCCCTTCTGGACAAAGCCGCGCACGAACTCCTCGGCGTTGGTCTCGAGGACGTTGTCGATCTCGTCGAGGAGATCGTCGACGCCCTGGGTGCTCTCGGTGTCCTGGGCGCCGCCCGGTGCGGCCGCCGGCGCGGGGACGTCGACGTCGACAGCCTCCTCCTCGCCCCGGGGCTCCGTGCTCTTCTGCTCCTGACCGGCCATGGCCGCCTCCTTGCGTTGGGGCCCCTGACTGGGGCCGTCCCTGCTAGGTCGTCTGATCCCTATACTGTCACTTTTCAAGGCCGTGTCACCCGGACGCGCCCGAGCGCACCGGGCCCGCTACGTGCGCCGCTCGCCGAGCAGGGCCGCGAGGAAGTCCTCGATGTGGGCGTGCTCGTCGAACAGCGCTTGAGTGAGGGCCTTGGTACCCCTCAGCGGCTCGCGGGTCGGTACCCGCTGGAGCCGGTAGCTGCCCGGTTGGGCGAACACTACAGAGTCCCAGCTCGCGCTCACCACACTGCCCGGGAAGCGCTTGATGCTCGTCCCGCGGAACCAGGCGCGGGTGTCCGCGGGCGGCTCCGTGACCGCGGAGGCGACCGATGCGGCGTCGGCCATCGTCTCGAGCGCGCCGCGCGCGGCGAGGCGGAGCGCGATCCCCCGCTCGGGCCGCACGTCCGACCACTGGATGTCCACCAGACCCAGCCGTGCGTCGCCCCACGCGAGGCCGTCACGGTTCCGGTAGCCCTCGAGTACCCGGAGCTTCGCAAGCCATTCGACGTAGCCGGCCGCGGCGTCCCGATCGCTCGCCAGATCGGTGAGGGCCTGCTCCCACCGGCGGAGGACCTCCGCCGTATGGCCGTCGCCGCCGTGTGCGGAGGCGACTCCCGAGTCGGCGGCGAGCTTGGCCGCGGCCTCGAAGTACATCCACTGCAGCTCGAGGCCCGTCACGTACCTCCCGTCGAGGAGGCGCACCTTCTCCACCAGGTCCGTGTCGTGGCTGAGGCGGTGCAGCGTCGTGACCGGCTCATGGACCTCGACCTGGGGCGCCTTCCCCGCCTCGATGAGGCTCAGGACGAGGGCGGTGGTACCGAACTTGAGGTAGTTGGCCACGTGGCTGACGTTGGCGTCCCCGACGATCACGTGGAGGCGGCGGTACTTGTCTGCGACGGCATGGGGCTCGTCGCGCGTGTTGATGATGGGTCGGCGCATCGTCGTCTCGAGCCCCACCTCGGCCTCGAAGTAGTCCGCCCGCTGACTCACCTGATAGCCGGGCGCAGAGCCGTCCTGGCCCAGGCCGACGCGCCCCGAACCGCAGATCAGCTGCCGCGAGACGAAGAAGGGCGTGAGTCCGGTGATGAGGTCGGCGAACGACACGGACCGCGGCACGAGATAGTTCTCGTGCGAGCCGTAGGAGGCCCCCTTGCCGTCCGTGTTGTTCTTGTACAGGTTCACGGGTTCCCGGTCGTGGTCCGCGGCGAGCGCGCGCACCGTGGACAGCGCGACCACGTCGCCTGCGAGGTCCCACAGCAGCGCGTCGCGGGGATTCGTCACCTCGGGTGACGAGTACTCGGGGTGCGCATGGTCCACGTAGAGCCGGGCGCCGTTGCCGAGCACGAGGTTCATGAGGGCGGGCTCCTGGTCGCCGTCGAGCTCGATCTCCGCCGGGCCGTGGGCGAGGGCCACCGCCTCGGCGGTGAGGATCGGCTCGTCAGTCAGCTGGTCCGGGTGCGCCTTGGCGCGGGATACTGACCAGCCGCGCGCGTCGCGGAGCGGGGTCTCGTCCGTGTAGTCCCAGCTCGTGCCGGGATCGGCGGGCCTGGACCGCGTCAGGCGGGCGTACGCCGCAATGACCTGCGAGGACAGGTAGGTCGCGTTGGCGCCGGGCGAATTCGGCGCGTGGACGCCGAACTCGGTCTCCGACCCCATGACGCGCTGGGCTCCCCCGACCGCGAGACCGGAGCTCACATCGCTGCTCACCGCACCCCCTACAGGTACTGCCCGGTGCTGGGCGTCGTCTCGATCGTCCGGCCGGGTTCGGCTCCGCCCTTGCCCTGCACGATCGTGCGGATGTACGTGATCCGCTCGCCCTTCTTGCCGGAGATCCGAGCCCAGTCGTCAGGATTCGTGGTGTTCGGCATGTCTTCGTGCTCCCGGAACTCGTCGGCCACGGCGCGGAGCAGGTGATCCATGCGCAGACCCTTCGAGCCCGTAGTGAGGAGATCCTTGATCGCCGCCTTCTTGGCACGGTCCACGACATTCTGGATCACCGCGCCGGAGTTGAAGTCCTTGAAGTACAGGATCTCGGTGTCGCCATTCGCGTACGTGACCTCGAGGTACTCGGTCGACTTGTCCGCCGCGTACATCGCCTCGACCGTGCGCTGGATCATCGCGGCAACCGTCGCGGCGGTGTCGCCGTGGTGCTCGGCCAGATCGGAGGCGTGGATCGGGAGGTCATCCGTGAGGTACTTCGAGAAGATGTCCGCGGCCGCCTCAGCATCCGGGCGCTGGATCTTGATCTTCACGTCAAGGCGCCCCGGGCGCAGGATCGCCGGGTCTATCATGTCCTCGCGGTTGGAGGCTCCGATGACGATCACGTTGTCGAGCCGCTCGACGCCGTCGATCTCGCTCAGCAGCTGCGGCACGATCGTCGTCTCGACATCGGAGGAGACGCCGGTGCCGCGCGTGCGGAACAGCGAGTCCATCTCGTCGAAGAAGACGACCACCGGGCTGCCGTCCGAGGCCTTCTCCCGGGCACGGGAGAAGATGAGCCGGATGTGCCGCTCGGTCTCCCCCACGTACTTATCCAAGAGCTCCGGTCCCTTGATGTTCAGGAAGTAGCTCTTGATGTCGGCGTTGCCTGCCCGCTCCATGGCCCGGGCCGCGAGCGAGTTGGCCACCGCCTTTGCGATGAGCGTCTTGCCGCATCCGGGCGGGCCGTAGAGCAGGATGCCCTTCGGCGCCTTGAGGCCATGCTCCCGGTAGAGGTCCGGGTGGAGGAACGGCAGCTCGACCGCGTCGCGGATCTGCTCGATCTGCGAGGCCAGGCCGCCGATGTCCTGGTAGCTGATGTCCGGGACCTCTTCGAGGACCAGGTTCTCCACCTCGGAGCGGGGCACCTTCTCGAGCGCGTAGCCGGTGCGGTTGTCCACGGAGACGGCGTCGCCGACGCGGAGCCGCTCAAGCTGGAGGGGGCCAGAGAGCCTCAGGACCCGCTCCTCGTCGCCCCGGCCGATCACGAGGATCCTGTCGTTCCCGAGGAGCTCCTTGATCGTGACGAGCTCGCCGGACCGCTCGTAGCCGAGTCCCGCGACGACTTCGAAGGCCTCGTTGAGGAGCACCTCCTGGCCCACGGCGAGCTCGGCGAGGGCCACGAGCGGGCTGAGCCCGACCCGCATCTTCCGGCCGCTCGTGACGACGTCGACGCTCTCGTCGGTGACCGCGGCCGAGGCGCCGCCGGCGGGCCGCTTGCGGTTGAGCTGGACGATGCTTCCGAACGAGTACGGCGGCTGTCCCTCGTGTTCGAGTGCAGCCTTGAGCCGGAGGATCTCCGCCTTGGCGGTCTTGAGCATCTCGGTCATGCGCGTGTTGTTCCCGGTCGCGGCGGCGAGCTGCCGGTCGACGGCACGCAGCTTGTCCCGGAGCACGTTGATCTGCCGCTCGGCGATGCTCAGCTGTTCCGCATGTGCGCTCGGAGGCAGGGCCTCGGGGCCGTTGCCTGCCTGTCCGTTCTCGACCATCGCAACCACATCCTCTTCGCTCGGGCGGCCCCTGGTGCCGCCCGGTGCAAGGGGCCGATGCCACCTCGCACCTCGTATAACGACACTAGCGCGCCAGATGTTCTCAGGATGCGTTCGCATCACGTGGAAACCGAACAGTTACATACGGGTTTCCACATGGTGGAGCGAACGGGTCAGGCCTCCGCGCTGCCGGCCCTCGCGTCGCGTGCGGCGCGGCGCAGCTTGCGGTCCGAGACGGCGCGCTCGCCGACGGACTCGGGGGTCCAGGCGTTGAGGTCCTCCTCGCTGAACTCCGACTTGTTGCGCTTCTTGCGCACGAGCGGCTCGACCCCCTCGGCCAGGCGGCGGGTCACGAGCAGGAAGCCCGTGTGGCCCACCATGCGGTGCTCGGGCCGCACCGCCAGGCCCTCGAGGTGCCAGCCGCGGACCATCGACTCCCACGCGTCCGGCTCCGTGAACCGGCCGTCCGCCCTGATGGCCTCCGCAGTGCGGGAGAGCTGGGTCGCGGTCGCGACGTAGTTGATCCACACCCCGCCGGGGGCGAGGACCGTGGCGACCGCGTCGAGGCACTCCCAGGGGGCGAGCATGTCAAGGACCACCCGGTCTACGCTGCCGGGCTCCTCGGTCCTGAGCACTTCGTCCTGGAAGTCGCCGATCGAGATCCGCCACGCCGGGTGCGGGCCGCCGAAGATCGTCTCGACGTTGCCCTGGGCGATGTCTGCGAACTCCTGGCGGCGCTCGAACGAGTGGAGGTAGCCGCCGTCGCCCACGGCACGCAGGAGCGAGATCGAGAGCGCGCCGGAGCCGACGCCGGCCTCGACGACCCGCGCGCCCGGGAAGATGTCCGCCATCGTCACGATCTGCCCTGCGTCCTTCGGGTAGACCACGGCGGCGCCGCGCGGCATGGACAGGACGAAGTCGCTCAGGAGCGGGCGGAGGGTCTGGTACTGGTGCCCGGCGGTGTTCGTCACGACCGAGCCGTCCGGCTTCCCGATGATCTCGGAGTGGTTGAGGAAGCCCTTGTGGGTGTGGAAGGCCCCGCCTTCGGCGAGGGTGATGGTGTTCATGCGGCCGCGCTCGTCGGTCAGCTGCACGCGCTCGCCGGCGCGGAAGGGTCCGCGCCGGGAGGATGCCCCGGTGGGTCCGTCCGTCGTGGTGGCCTGGGGGGTGGAGCTCATAGTGTCCTCTCGAGGGCTAACGGGCGGGGCGGACGGGACGGCCGGAGATGACCGCGACGACGTCGCGCTGGCTCAAGAGCCCCACGATGCGCCCGGTGGAGTCCACGACGGCGTATTCGGTACCGGCGAGCTGCGCAAGGTATTGGATCAGCTCCTGGCCGGACGCGGTCTCGGGCACGTAGGCACCCGGGGCGAGAGCATAGCCCACGGCGGTGACCGGCGTCGTGCTCCGGGCCGCCTCGGGCACGCGCGAGATCGCCGAGGGGTCGACCACGCCCTGCGGCTTGCCCTCGGGCGAGCAGAGCACGACGGCGACTCCGGACTCCGCGCCCGCGCGCACCGCCTCGTCCACGGTCGCGTAGTTCGGCACGCCGACGGCCGGCCGGGCGAGGCGGCCCGCGACCACGTCGGGCAGCCGCGACCGGAATCCTGCGTGGCGGATCGACGCCGACGCGCCCTGCCACAGGAACGCGGCGACGAGGAGCGTGATCATCGTGAATGGCAGATCCAGCTGCTGGCCCTGGGCGAGCGGGATCGCGACGGTGAAGACCACGATCGCCACGACGATCGCGCGTCCGGTCCAGCCGGCCGCGATGGTGCCCTTCTCCTGGGATCCGGTGGCCTTCCACACGGCGCTCTCCACAATGCGCCCGCCGTCGAGCGGGAGGCCGGGCAGGACGTTGAAGACGGCGATGAGGAAGTTGGCCCACATGAAGATGTTGACCAGGATGTCCGCGACGCCAGTCAGGGTCACGCCGGTGACGACGAACCACGCTGCGGCCGCGAGCACGAAGTTCGCGGCTGGCCCCGCGAGCGCCACCACGACCGAACGGCCCGGCGAGGCGGTGAAGGCCTCGAACTGGGTGTGCCCGCCCCACAGGTTCAGGACGATCTTCTGGCTGGGCCACCCGAACGCGCGTGCCGTGAGGGCGTGCGCGAGCTCGTGCACGAGCACCGAGAGCAGCAGCAGCACGGCGTACGCGAAGGCGACGAAGTAGGCGGCCACACCGAGCTGCGGCTGCCGCAGCTGGAGGGTGGGCCCGTACACGATCACGGTGAACGCAGCCACGATGAACCACGAGTACGCCAGGATGACCGGGACGCCGGCGATGCGCCCGAGCGAGATGCCCTCGCGCCTGCTCTCCGCCTCGTGGCCGCCGCTCACGCGGTGCTCCCCGCGTGGGCGGACGCGAGCGAGGTCCGGAGGGCCTCGGCGAGGTCGGCGGGCTCCCGTCCCGCGAGGGTGTCCCAGTGCACTGCGCCGAGGTGGACCGGCACCGCGAGCGCGTTGGGCACGACGACGGTCGCGAGGCCCGCGGCGACCGCGGCGGTCGCGCCGGGGGTCGAGTCCTCCACCGCGACGCACTCCGCCAAGGCAAGTCCGGGCCTGGCCTGGGCGAGCCGCTCGAAGCCCAGCTGGTACGGCTCCGGGTCCGGCTTGCCGCGCGTCACGGCGTCCCCTGTCACGACGGCGGCGAACGTCCCCCGGGCAGGTGGTCGATGATGCGGTGGGCCATGGGCGCCTCGGACATGGTCACGAGCGCGCACGGGATGCCGTCCGCCGCGAGCGCCGCGAGCAGCTCTCGCGCCCCGGGGCGCCAGGGCACGGACTCGCCGAGCTGCTCGACGACGCGGCCGGTGAGCGTATCGATGATCTCCCGTACCCCCAGGTCCACGCCGCCCTCCTGGAGGAGACGGGCGGAGGTGGGGAGGGCCTGGCCCACGAGGCGCATCGCCTCCTCGTGCGTCCACACGCCGCCGAACCGCTCCACGAGCTCGCGCTCGGCGGTGATCCAGTAGGGCTCTGTGTCCACGAGCGTCCCGTCCATGTCCCACAGGACGGCCCGCAGGGGCGCGGCGCCATCCTGGGCGACGGCCTCCGGGGGCACACTGGCAGCACTGTTCACTGTCGGATCATCGGTGGGATCATCGGCGGGCAGACGCATATGGACCAGTCTACGGGGGCTCCCGGGCGCCTCTGGCCGCGGGCGTTAGGCTGGTCCGATGAACGAGTTCGACGCAGACGCCCCGGCGCCCCACCCCGGCCTCTTCCCGACGCCCGCTGAGGGCGAGAGGGTCACCGTCATGCTCGCGGCGTTCGAAGGCTGGAACGATGCGGGCGAGGCGGCGAGCGACGCGGTGCGCTACCTGCGCCGTGCCTTTGGCGCCCAACGCGTGGGCGCCATCGACGCCGACGACTTCTATGACTTCCAGTTCACCCGCCCCACCGTGCGCCAGACCGGCTCCGGCCGCCGCCGCATCAAGTGGCCCACCACGAAGGTTTCCACGGCCCGCGTCGAGGGGCATCCCGTGGACCTCGTGTTCGTCCAGGGCACGGAGCCGTCCTACCGGTGGCGGGCGTTCACCGATGAGCTGATCGAGTACGTCGACGACCTCAACGTGGACTACCTCGTCGTGGTAGGTGCGCTGCTCGCGGATGTGCCGCACTCTCGCCCGATCCCCGTCACGGCGACGAGCGAGAACGACGAGGTGCGCGAACGGCTCAACCTCGAGGCCTCCCACTACGAGGGGCCCACCGGGATCGTCGGCGTGTTCGCCGATGCGGCGGACCACCATGGCACCCCGACGGTCTCCCTCTGGGCTGCCGTTCCGCACTACGTGGCACAGGCGCCCTCGCCCAAGGCGCAGCTGGCCCTCCTGCACCGCATCGAGGAGCTCCTCCAGGTCCCACTGGACACGAACGACCTCGCCGAGGACGCAGAGGCGTGGGAGCGCGGCGTGAACGAACTCGCCACGGAGGACCCGGAGGTCGCCGCCTACATCCACCAGCTCGAGGAGGCCAAGGACACGGCGGAGCTGCCCGAGGCTACCGGCGAGTCGATCGCGCGCGAGTTCGAGCGCTACCTCAAGCGGCGTGGCAAGGAAAACCCCGGCAGGGAGAGCTAGGGCCCGGGGGCCAGAGCGGAAGGGCCTAGCTCAGCGGGACGCCGAGCAGGGCGTCGACCGCGGAGGCGACCAGATCGCCGTCGTGCGCGCTGGCATCGTCGACCGCACGCGAGTCTTCGGCCCACTTGTCCACCGCGGCGAGTGCGCGCGGCGCGTCCAGGTCATCGGTGATGGCGCCGCGGATCTCCGCCAGGAGGGGCTCCCCGGAGCCGGGAAGCGCACGCACGACGGCGCTCCGCCAGTTCTCGAGGCGGCGCACCGAGGCGTCCAGGAGCTCCTGCGTCCACTCCCAGTCCGAGCGGTAGTGGTTGGCGAGGACCGCGAGGCGGATGGCCGCGGGGTCGACGCCCGCCGCGCGGAGCTTCGAGACGAGGACGAGGTTGCCGCGGGACTTGCTCATCTTCTCGCCGTCGAGCCCCACCATGCCGGTGTGGGCGAAGTGCTTGGCGAGCGGCACGTGGTGCAGGCTCCATGCGTGCCCGGCGCCCATCTCGTGGTGCGGGAAGGCGAGGTCTGAGCCGCCGCCCTGGACGGTGAACGGGGCGGGCAGGAACTTCTGCGCGATGACGGTGCATTCGATGTGCCAGCCCGGGCGGCCGGGGCCGAGGGTGCCGCCATCCCAGTGGGGCTCGCCGAGGCGGGCCTCGCGCCAGAGGATGGGGTCGAGCGGGCTGTGCTTGCCGGGGCGCTCGGGGTCGCCGCCGCGCTCGCCGAAGACCTCGATCATCTCGGCGACCGTGAGGTGCGAGACCGTGCCGAGACGCCAGGCCTCGGGCGAGTCCGCGCGGCGCGTGGCCTCGGTGACGTCGTAGTAGACGTCGGCGTCGGGCTCGCCCTCGGCGCCGGCAAGCTGGTAGGCGAGGCCTTCCTCGAGGAGCCGTTCGACCTCGGGGATGATCCACGGGATCGACTCGACGGCACCGATGTAGTGGTCCGGGGCGAGGACCCGCAGGGCCTCCATGTCGGATTGGAACAGGTCGATCTGCTGGTGGGCCAGCGTCCGCCAGTCCACCCCGGTGGCGTCCGCGCGCTCGAGGAGCGGGTCGTCGACGTCGGTGGTGTTCTGCACGTAGCTGACGGTGCTTCCGGCGTCGCGCCAGATCCGGTTCAGCAGGTCGAAGGCGAGATATGTGGAGGCGTGCCCGAGATGCGTCGCGTCGTACGGAGTGATGCCGCAGACGTACATGGACTGCTCGGGGGCAGTCGGGATCTCGACGGTGTCGCGCAGCTGGGTGTCGAAGAGCCGGACGGGGCCGGCGGCGCCGGGCAGCTGAGGGACGGGGGTCTGCCTCCAGGTTTTCACCTGTCCACTCTAGTGCCCGGCCGAGATGACCCCGAATCCGAGGAGGACATACAGGAGCGCGCCGAGCGCGATCCTGTACCAGACGAAGAGGCGGTACGAGTTGTGCGAGACGTACTTCAGGAACCAGCCGATGATGATGTACCCCACGACGAACGCGATGACAGTGGCCACCGCTGTCTCGGCGAGCCCGTAGGGGCCGCCGTCGAACCCGCCCTTGAGGCTCTTGTACAGCTGGTACAGGCCGGAGCCGAACACGGCGGGGATCGCGAGGAGGAACGAGTACCGGGCCGCCGCCTCGCGGGTGTAGCCCATGAACAGGCCCGCGGTGATGGTGCCGCCGGAGCGTGAGACGCCCGGGATGAGCGCGAGCGCCTGGGCGAATCCGTAGATGATGCCGTGCCGCGTGCTGAGGTGGTCCAGGGTGCGTGCGTGGCGACCCGTGGCGTCCGCCACGGCGAGGATGAGGCCGAACACGATCAGAGTCGTCGCCGTGATCCACAGCGACCGGAGCACCGTCTCGATCTGGTCCTGGAACAGGAGGCCCAGCACCACGATCGGGATGCTGCCGATGATCACGAACCAGCCCATCCGGGCGTCCGGGTCGCTGCGCGGCACACGGCCCACGAGGGAGCCGAACCACGCCCGCGCGATCCGCACGATGTCCCGCCAGAAGTAGATGATCACGGCGGACTCGGTCCCCAGCTGGGTGATGGCGGTGAACGCCGCGCCCGGGTCCTGGGCGTTGGGCAGGAACTCCCCCACGATCCGCAGGTGGGCGCTCGAGGAGACGGGCAGGAACTCGGTCAGGCCCTGAATGAGACCGAGGAACGCGGCTTCGAGGAATTGCACGCCTGCCACTCTACGTGGCAGGTGGGATGTTTCTGTGAATCCGCTGGGAGCCGGCGGGCTCCCTGGCCTTCCTAGAAGTCGCGGCCGGCGAGCGCGTCCTCGCCGTCGTCGGCGTTCTCGTCGTCCTCGTCGTTGTCGCCGTCGCCGTCGTCTTCCTCGCCGTCGTCTTCCTCGTCGTCGTCATCGTCATCCTCGTCGTCGTCCGAGTCGAGGAGGTCCATCGGAAGGTCTTCGCCGTAGGCGTCATAGAGGGCGTCGGCATAGGCCTCGAACGCGTCGGCGACGGCGAAGAAGGCCGACTCGACGGCCGGATCCTCGTCCCCGCGCCGGTTCGAGGCGGCGGCGAGGTGCTCCTCCAATGCAGCCGTGAGCGAACCAAGGGCGACGCGCGGATCAATGCTCATGGGTGCCACGGTAGTCTGAAATCAGTGGGCGTGCCTAGGGAGTCGGACAGGCTCCGGTGACGCGCCGCCACAGCACGAGGAAGCGAGGGCCATGAAGGAACGGATCCTCTCCACCGCCGAGTCTCCCGGCCTCGGGACGCGGTCCGCCGGACCGGGTCGAGCCTACGAGTATCTGGTCCTCTCGGTGGGGCCGGGCGACTCGGTGGCCGAGGCACGCCAGCGGGTGCGCGAGCACTCCGAATACGGCAAATGGGAGCTCGAGCGGAGTCGGCTGTACATCGGCGGCGGCCGGCAGTACCTGCTGCGGCGCAAGGTCATGCTCGTCGAGCGGACGGCGTAGTCACTCCTCGATCGGGCCCAGCAGGTTGGTCGCGACGGTAGCGTGCGCGGACTCCGGGTCAGAGGGGTGGTAGAGGCCGGCGAGCACGTCCCGGTACAGGCGCTCGAGCTCGCTGCCGCGGAAGTAGCCGCCGCCCCCGCCGACGCGCATCGCGCCGTCTACCACGGTTTTCGCCGTCTCCGTGGCGCGGTGCTTGAGGCCGCTCAGGGCGCGGAACCAGGCCGAGCCCCTGTCGACGAGGCCGTCGATGTCCCGCGCCACGGCGTCCAGCTGCGGAAGGATGGCGTCCACGGACATGCCGAGCTCCGCAATCTGCCAGCGGATGTCCGGGTCTTGCGAGTAGGGCCGACCGCCGTTGCGGTAGGAGCGTCGGCGGTGCGCGGCGTCGACCGCGAGGACCAGTGCGCGCTCGGCGATGCCCGTGTAGACGGCAGCGAGCAGCGTCTCGAAGACCGAGAAGATCCCGAAGATCAGCAGGTCAGGGTTCGGACCAACCGGGAGCCGGCGCACGATCCGGTCCGCGGGCGCCGTCGCGCCCTCCAGCACGGTGGTCCGGGACTGGCTCGCGCGCATGCCGAGCGTGTTCCAGTCATCGAGGTGCCGCCAGCCGGGCCGGTCCCGGCGGATGAAGCCCCACACGAGCTGGTCCTCGTCCCCGGTGGTGTCCTTGCCGAAAGTGCCCATGCGCGTCCACGCGGGCGCCAGGCTCGTGAAGACCTTGGTACCGGTGAAGCTGTAGCCGCCGTCGGGCTGCGGGGCCGCCTCGGTGACCGAGTCGAAAAGCACCGCGTCATTGCCCGCCTCGGAGACGCCGAACGAGAACACCTCCCCCGCCGCCGCCTCTTCGAGCACGAACCCGAGCGAGTCGTCGCCGCGGTCCGCGAGGACCTTGGCCACGCCCGTCCAGACGAGGTGCATGTTGACCGCGAGTGCCGTGGCAGGCGCCGCCTGAGCGAGGCGGCGCTGGAGGCGCACGACGTCGGCCAGGCCGGCTCCCAGCCCTCCCTCGCCTTCGGGGACGAACGCCTTGAGGTAACCGGCGGCCACGAGGGTGTCGAAGTCGTCCTGGAAGAACTCATTGCGCTCGTCGTAGCCGGAGGCGCGGGAGCGGATCGCCTCGATCAGCGCCTCCGGCAGGACGGACTCGGGATCAAGGGGCATCGCGGCTTCCTCCGTTGCGGGGTCTCTGGCGGCTCAGTACGTGGTCAGCAGTCTGCGCAGCACGCGGGCGCCGAACGTGAGCGCCTCGGCGGGGACCCGCTCGTCGACCCCGTGGAACATGGCCGGGAAGTCGAGGTCCGGGGTGAGCTGGAGCGGGGCGAAGCCGTACCCGGTGATGCCCAGGCGGCTCAGCGACTTGTTGTCGGTCCCGCCGGAGAGCGTGTACGGGAGCACGGCGGCGCCAGGGTCCTCGGCATGGAGGGCGCCGACCATGGCGTCCACAAGCGGGCCCTCGAACGGGGTCTCGAGGGAGACGTCGTGGTGGATGTAGTCGAACTCGACGCCGTCTCCGGCGAGTTCCTTGAGCTTGGCGAGCACGAGCTCGTCCTGACCGGGCAGTGTGCGGGTGTCGATGCGCGCCTCGGCCGACCCCGGGATGACGTTGTCCTTGTAGCCGGCCGTGAGGACGGTCGGGTTCGACGTGTTGCGCAGGGTTGCCCCCACGAACCGCGCCACCGTGCCGAGCTCCTTGAGCAGGATGTCGGGGTTGTCAGGGTCGAACTCGACGCCGGTGAGCTCTGTGACGCCGTCGAGGAACCGGCCCGTGGTGTCGGTGAGCTCGATCGGCCACTCGTAGTCGCCGATCCGGGCCACGGCGCGCGCAAGACGGGTCACGGCGTTGTCGTCGTTGATCTGGGAACCGTGGCCGGCGCGGCCAGAGGCCCTGAGCCGGAGCCAGCCGAGGCCCTTCTCTGCGGTCTGCAGCATGTAGGCGCGCTTGCCGCCGATGTAGGCGGAGTAGCCGCCCACTTCGCTGATGGCCTCGGTGGCGCCGTCGAACAGCTCGGGACGGTTGTCGACGGCCCAGCGCGCGCCGTATGCGCCGCCGGCCTCCTCATCGGCGAAGAGTGCGATGACGAGGTCCCGCTTGGGCTTGGTCCCGGTGCGCTGCATCTGCCGGACCACGGACAGGATCATGGCGTCCATGTCCTTCATGTCCACGGCGCCGCGCCCCCAGATGAGCCCATCTTTGAGCTCGGCGGAGAACGGGTCGATGCTCCAGTCCTCCTTCTGCGCCGGCACCACGTCGAGGTGGCCGTGCACCACGAGGGCACCGGCGCCCGGGTCGGTGCCCTCAAGACGCACGACGACGTTGGCGCGCCCAGGTGCCGATTCGAACAGTTCCGGCTCGAGGCCGACTTCCGCGAGGAGCCCCGCGGCGTACTCCGCCGCGGAGCGCTCCCCCGGGCCCGAGCCGTCGCCGTAGTTCGACGTGTCGAAGCGGATGAGATCCTGGCAGATTCCCACCACCTCGTCCTCGGCGGTGATGGGGTTCACGGGGGCGCGGTCGGTCACGGGATCCTCCTGAAGCTGCTGGCGGTGGCTCCAGCCTAGTCCCGCCCTCCGATTTCGGCTCCGGTGCCGAATCGTGTAGAGTCTTTCTCGCTGCCCGGGAGGGAAACGATTCATCGCTTCCTCTCACGGACATGTCACCTGCGCGGGTGGCGGAATGGCAGACGCGCTAGCTTGAGGTGCTAGTGCCCGAATAGGGCGTGGGGGTTCAAGTCCCCCTCCGCGCACCAGCTGAAGGCCCCGGTCACACGACCGGGGCCTTCGTGGTTTCCCCGATTCCGGCCACTACGCGCGCGAGCCCGGCGATTCCGAGGTGCACGCTCGGAGAGTCCCCAAACGGTGCCGGGGTCGATGATGCAGATGATCGGCCGGGGGCCATGGTCTTCGGCGACCCCCGCATGGTGTATGGTTGTATATCGCTGCCGGGAACGGAAACGCATGATGCGTAATCCCCGGTGTCGCCTGCGCGGGTGGCGGAATGGCAGACGCGCTAGCTTGAGGTGCTAGTGCCCGAATAGGGCGTGGGGGTTCAAGTCCCCCTCCGCGCACCACTGGAAGCCCCGGTCTTCGGACCGGGGCTTCCGTCGTCTCGGCCGCTATTCCATTGGGCAGAACGCCCCATGTCCGGCGCCCTTCCCCGACCTAGTGTCGTGTTTCTGAAGTTGGCTGATGGTTCGCCTTCTTGAGGACTTCGTCGGCGGTCTTGGTCCAGACGAAGGCGTGTTTGCGGTCGTTCCAGCCGGTGATGAATTGCCGGATCTTGGCGTTGAGGTCTTTGACGCTGGTGAAGATTCCGCGGCGGATTGCCTGGCGGTCGATGATCCCGAACCAGACCTCGACGAGGTTCAGCCACGACCCCGAGGTCGGGGTGAAGTGCACGCGGAAGCGAGGGTGCTTCTCCAGCCACGCCTTGACCTCCGGGGTCTTGTGGGTCGCGTAGTTGTCCATCACCAGGTGCAGCTCGACCTCGGGGTATGCGCGATCGAGCTGTCGGAGGAAGCTGAGGAACTCCTGCCTGCGGTGCTTCGGCTTGACCGCCCCGGTGACGTGCCCTGTCGCGATCTCGAGCGCGGCGAACAGTGTCGTCGTGCCGTGCCGCGTGTAGTCATGGGTGCGCTTCTCCGCGTCGCCTGGCCGCATCGGGAGCATCGGCGCCGTCCGGTCCAGTGCCTGGATCTGCGACTTCTCGTCCACGCACAGCACGATCGCGTTCTCCGGCGGCGCCAGGTACAGCCCGACGACATCGGTGACCTTGCCCACCAGCTCGGGGTCGGTGGAGAACTTGAACGTCTCCGACCGCCAGGGCTGCACCCCGTACTCGCGCCACGCCCTCGCGATCGTCGCATTGCCCACCTTCAGGTGCGACGCGAGCAGCCGCGAGGACCAGTGCGTCACCCCATACTTCTTCGGCGGCGGAGTCAGGGTCGTCGCCACGATCTCGGCGTGATCCAGCTCCCGCGGGCGCCCCGAACGCTCCGCGTCATCGAGGCCGGCGATCCCCGCTTCCTCGTACCGGGACCGCCACTTCAGCACCGTCACCACCGAGGCGCCGGCGAGCTCGGCGATCCGCGTGTTCGCGACGCCTTCCGACGCCAGGAGCACAATCCGCGCCCGCTTCACCAGCCCCGCCCGGACCGTGGTCGCGCGCATCCACCGCCGCAGCTCCGGCTCGTCACCCTCGAACAGACGCAATGCAGCAGCCGGAGAATTCGCCATAGCCAATTCTCCCAGCGCACCAACCATTCAGGAACTAACGACACGGAACACTAGAGTGAGCAGTGTCCACAGGGGATTGATCCGAAGGAGATTTCCATGAAGGCATGGCAGTTCACCGGCACCAACAAGCCACTCGAGTTCAACGAGGTTCCGGAGCCGCACGCCGGGCCGGGCCAGGTCGTCGTGGAGGTGAAGGCCGCGGGCGTGTGCCACTCGGACGTCACCGCCCTGGACGATCCGGGCTGGATGCCGCTCTTCCCCGAGCTCCCCCGCACGATGGGCCACGAGAATGCCGGGGTCATCACCGAGGTCGGCGAGGGGATGGAGCAGTGGAAGGTCGGCGACCGGGTGGGCCTCGCTCCCGTCATGAGCGACGGAGACGCACTTGGCTACGGCAAGTGGGACGGCGGATTCGGCCCGAAGCTCGTCGCGACCTCGGACAACCTCGTCAGGCTGCCCGACGAGGTGCCGTTCGACCTGGGCGCCATGGCGACGGACGCCGGTCTGACCGCCTATCACGCAATGATGACCGCCGGCGGGGCGAAGGCGGGCATGAAGGTCGGGGTGATCGGGCTCGGAGGGCTCGGCTACATTGGCGCCCGCTCGGCGGTCCTCGCCGGTGCCGAGGTGTATGGTGCCGAGGTCAACCCCGAGACCCAGAAGCTCGCCGACGAGATCGGCCTCTCGGGCGTCGCCGACTCGATCGACGCCTTCAAGGACAAGAAGCTCGAGCTCATCGTGGACTATGCCGGATTCGGCACGACGACAGCTGCGGCCATCGAGACGCTCGGCGAGTTCGGCACGCTCGTCCAGGTGGGAATGGGCCGCCTCGAGGCAACCATCAACACGTACCCGATCATCATCAACCAGCTCACCATCAAGGGGTCCAAGTCCGGCACGCGCGAGGACCTCGAGGGCATCTATGAGCTCATGAAGACCGGCAAGCTGAACCCGCCGATGAACATCATCACGCAGGCCGACATCCCCGACGCCATCGACAAGCTGCGCGCCGGCGGCGTGATCGGCCGGTTCATCGCGATGTACGAATAACGCGACGTACGAATAAACCGTCGTCTCGGGCCGGCCCCGCCCGAAGAGACTGGCGGCTCGAATCCCGCGTACGACGGCGCCGCCGCTCACCACCGGTGGGCGGCGGCGCTCTCTTGTCTGAGCTGCGGGGAGCGGCTGGCCGCTGTCAGGCGGTCGGTGTCCATCGCCGTTCTCAGGCCGCCGTGTGGAAGACATACTCTCCGCCGGGGAACTCCACTCGGTGGCCCACGATCTCCCGGTTGCCTGGCAGAGGCGGCGCCGTGGACGTGTAGCGATGGCCAGTTGGTGTAGTCACCGTGACTGTATGCCGGGTGGCCGGAGTAGTCGTCTCATGCCACCCGGGCGCTTCCTTGGCCTGGTTGCAGTGTTCGCACAGGCCCTGGCCGTTCTCCACGGTGGTGGGGCCGCCTCGCGCCGCCGGAATGACGTGATCGAACTGCCGGATGGGTGCATCGCACCACGGATTCAGACAGGTCACGTCCCGCGTGGCGATGAACTGCTTGAGGCCGTCCGGGAACGCCCGCGAGCGCGATTCCATCGCGACCAGCGCCCCGGCTCCTGGCTTCGTGTAGAGCCGGCGGAGGGCGGCTCGGCCCTCGGCCGTCGCATTGCCGATGAGGTCCCTCCCCACTTGAGCCGGGATCATCCCATAACCTGTAAGCACTGCCGGATCCGCGGACCCACCGAGGAGGGAGGCATCGGTGATGACCACGTTCGCCTCGATCCGGACGTCCTTGGCGTTGCACTGCCCCGTCAGCCGCTCGACCACAGTGTCCGCCATGAACTGGTCACGGGTCCGGCCGTCGAGCTCATCCGCCCCTTCGGCCCGCGCCGAGTCCGCCGCCGCCGTCAGCGCCTTGTAGGCCGCGATCGCCTGAGCCGCCGGGAGCAGGCACGAGAGAACCGCCATCGAATCCGGCGCCGGCCTCACGGTCACGCGCCGCTCGGATTCGGCCCTGCGGGCACGCTTGACGGCAGCGGCGGGGTCCAGACGCTGCGCATGGGCGCGCGCCTCCGCAACCAGCTGACGGTCCCCTACGCCGCCACGCGCGTATACCGGCACCATGGCCTCATCGACCCGGACACGGTCCTCGACGCTCAGGCATGCCGTCTCTCGGGCCATGAGAGTAGCCCGCCATTCGTTGGTCCGTCCGCTGGCCAGTGCGTTGAGGGTGTGGGGCATCTCGTTGACGAGCGCCTTCGCGAGGCCGACCAGCCGGCCGCCCCTTGATGGCGACTCGCAGCGGGCCAAGGCGACCGCTTGGCCGGCCTCGATGCCAGGATCCACCTCCCGGGGCCCCTTGCCGATTTGCTCCCCCGACGGCACCGGGGCCCCGGCCGCCTCAGCCGTGCGACGCTCGCGGATCCGCTTCTCGAGGAGCACCGTGTCCCGCGCCTGCCGTGCCGCGGCTGCGGCCTTGAGCCGCTCCGTGGCGGCAATCCGGTCCACGAGCTCGGCCTCGCCCAGCGCGGCGTCCTCATCGAATGGCGTGCCGAGCGTGGTCGTCCACGAGGTGACCTCCGCCACCGTCGGGCTTCCGCCCACGCCCAGTTCAGAGACGACACCCGCGAGGACCCGCGAGAAGTCGGCAGGATCGTGCGGAAGCGCCACCCCTGCAGGCCTCTCGAGGGGCTCCGCCCTCGCCACCTCTTCGAACATGTGTATTGGGTATCTGCTTAGCTGAAGTAGTCTGAAGGCATGGCCGACTTCGTGCCGCACATGCCTCGTGCCGGGGTGGACTACCCGAAGACTTTCGGGCAGTTCCAAGACTGGTTCGCCACCGATGAGGCCTGCTTCGAGTATCTTGCGACGCTGCGGTGGCCGGAGGGATTCGTCTGCCCGAAGTGCGGCGGCCGCGAGTACTGGCGGACGGGCGCAGGCCTCTGGATGTGCAAGGCGTGCTCGCGCCGGACCTCAGTGACGGCAGGAACCATCTTCGACCGCACCCGCACCCCACTGCGGACATGGTTCGCTGCGGTGTGGTTCGTGACCTCGCAGAAGAACGGCGTGTCCGCCCTCGGCCTGCAGCGCGTTCTGGGGCTGAGTTCATATGAGACGGCGTGGGCGTGGATGCACAAGCTCCGCCGCGCCATGGTCCGCCCCGAGCGGGAACTGCTCTCTGGGCTGGTCGAGGTCGACGAGAGCTTCATCGGCGGCGTCCACCGCGACATGCCCGGTCTCGGGTCCGACAAGATCTCGGTCCTGATCGCTGCCGAGCACCTGGGTCACAACCGGATCGGACGCATCCGCCTCGAGCCAGGGCCTACTGATCGCAGGCTCGCGCTGGTGAAGTTCGGTCAGCGAGTCGTCGCACCGGGCTCGACGATCCGCACCGACGGGGCGAGGCAGTTGCGTCGCTTCGCCGACCTGGGCTACCAGCACGAGTACTTCACCCAGCTCGGCTCGGACATCCCGGCACACGTGAACATGCCGGCCGTGCACATGGCCGCTTCCCAGCTCAAGCGCTGGATCGACGGCACCCTGCACCAGGGCATCTCAAGGGAACAGCTGGCCTACTATCTCGACGAGTTCACCTTCCGGTTCAACCGCCGCACCTCCACCAGCCGCGGACTGTTGTTCTACCGGCTCCTCCAACAGGCCACGAACACCGATCCCGCGCCCCTGAAGGACCTCGTCATCTGGAAAGGAGAGTAAGAACAGGCCTGACCGCCCATCGGCCCGGCCCCGAGATGCGTCAGTTCAGGGCAGGGACGCGAGCACTTCGTCGTGATCCCATTCGGCTGAGAGAACGTGACTGAGCCGGCCTTCGTCGCTGGAGTCGCAGTAGGGGGTTTGGTCAACGTCGCGAACCCGGAGCGTCACTGGAGCACCAAGCAGGCCCCAAGGCATGACATCGTTTGCGATATAGCCTTCGAGAACGAGTTGCTCATACTCCGGCGCCCACCAAACATCGAAAACGCGCCGAATCTCGCGGGGGTTGATCGCAACCCAGACGCCGAAGGTCACCGAGTAACCGCCCGAGAGCCTCACCGGCAGAAGCGCGCGCACGAAGGCCCCGAGGTTGCGGACCTCCATCATGACCGACTCATTTGCGTTGGGGCCGCTCATCCACAGATCCGGGTTACCTTGCTGGAAACCGGCATCAAGGACTGGATCGGGCATTACAAACCGGACGTGACGATCGTGTTCATCAAGAGGGCGCCCACATGTCGCGCAGCGTGCTGTCTGCATAGGGCAAAGCCTATGCGGCCTTTCGACGGTCTACCCCAGCAGCAGCGGAGGCGCACCCGAGCTACTTCAGCTAAGCAGATACCTAATACATGTGTTCGATTCTATTCGAGCACCGCACTCCCGTCCACCCCTGTGGAGGACAAGTGAGCTGACTGTCAAGAAGGGCAGCGCCGCCCCCATGTGAACGGCGCCGCCCGGCTCTTGAAAGCGCAAGCCACTGTCAGTAGCTCCACTCCCAGCCCGCGGGAGCGCCCGGTGCCGTGTAGACGAGGGTCCCGGCTCCGGCGGGCACGTCGAAGGCGATCTTGCCGGTAGCCTTCTCGCCCGGGCCCATCTGCGAGGGCAGCGCTTCGGCCGAGTCCAGGCACATGAACGGCACGATGTTCCCGTTCACAGTCGTCCCGTTCCCGGCGATGGCCTTCCAGCCGAACATGTTCAGCGAGAAGTCCTTCGTGATGGTCTTGGCGAGGGCCGCGGTCGTCTCGACATCGAACGTCGCGACGACGATCTGTCCGTTCTTCGGCTGCTGCGCGTACTGGGCGGTGCACGCCGCCCCCGCGTCGATCGACTTCACGACGAACGTCGCCACCGTTTCGCCGTTGTAGGTCTGGCTGGCCGGCTCGCCCACCTTCTTGATGAGGTTGCCGCGGCTGCTCTTCTCGCCAGCCGGAGCGGACGACGGCGCCGACGCACCGGGCGCTGCCTCCCCGGCCGCCGCCTGGGCCACCGACGGCGTCGAGGTCGGGGTTCCGGCCGCGGTGGGGCCACATGCGGTCAGCGAGCCTGCGAGCGCCAGCGCAGCGGTCGAAGCGAGGATGATCTTCTTCATGGTGTTTCTCCTGAGATGTTGTGAAGGGGAACCCGCCCCGGATGCCCCCAATGCACCCGGGACGGGAGTCTGCGGTCAGCGGGATGGGGCGGTCTCGACGACGAGGTTCATGCCGTCCTCGGGGTGGTAGCCCCACGACGCGGAATAGCCGTGCCACGTCGCGGTCTGGCGGCCATCGAGGGCACGGGTCTGGCCCATGCGGGAGATCGTCGAGTCGGGCGTCTTGAGCTCGCGCAGCACGCAGTTGACGTCGCTGATCTTGGCACCGTAGGACTTTTTGGAGCCGACCGTCTCGATCGTGAGCGACGTGCCCTCGTCTCCGAGCTCGAAGTAGGCGCTGTTCTCGACCGCGCACGTCTTGAGCGCATCCTCGATGGGGTGCGCTGCCGGCCATTCGATCTGCGCGACGCCGAACCCGAGCACGCCGCCCAAGACAACGCAGCCCAGCGCCCCGGCGGCCGGGCGGAGCCACGCATGACGGCGGCGGGGCGGCGCTGCGTCGTCGGGCTCACTGGCCATCATGGGAGAGTTGGGTGGCGCTGGGATGCTGGACGGCGCGGCGAACTCCGGTGCCGTGGGTTCCTCTGGCGTAGTGCTCACTGGGTGCTCCTTCAGTGCGTTCTGGCGTTGGTGATGACGCTAGGACCGGCCCGCCCCACGCCGCTTCGAAATCGCTGATAACCCCCCTTATCGGTGATCAGCCGAAAAGTGGCCCCGATCCGCCTAGGCTGTACCTCAGCACCGCGTCCGCGGCGCAGGCATGGGAGGGGGACCGGATGGCGCAGCATCTCGAAGCACCGCTGCTGACCCTCCCCGACGTCGCCCGGCTCGCGAGGGTCCAGCGCCCGGTCGTTTCGGTCTGGCGCACCCGCGCGGCCGGCACCGATCAGCCGTTCCCGGCCCCCCGCGGCACGCGCGCCGGTCAGGAGCTGTTCGACGCCCGCGAGGTCGGCGCGTGGCTCGCCGCGACCCACCGCGGCAAGAACCCCGAGGCGCTCGCGGACGCCGACGCGTTCAGCATCCGCAGCGCCCTGGACCAGGGCACGCCTCGCATCGCGGAGGGCCTCGAGGCGCTCCTTGCGCTCGCCGCGATCGCAGGTCTCCCCCTCGACTCGCTCCCCTCGGACGAGCTCCTCGACGAGGCCGACGACGCCGACCCCGGTGATACCGCCCTCTGGTCCGAACTCGAGTCCCTGGGCGACAACCTCACGACCGCGGCCCGCTACGCCCGCCGCCTCATCGACGCCGCCTACAACCCCGCCGAGGCCTTCGAGCGGCTTACGGCAGCGCAGCGCGAGCGATCCGACCTGCCGAGCACAGACACCGTGCGGCTGGTCGCGTCGGCCGCCGCCGAACTCCTGCGGGGGCTCGGTTCAGGCGCCGCGCTCGCGGATCCGGTTCCGGGCAGCAGCGAGCTGCCGCTCGCCGTCGTCCGGGCCCTCCCCGAAGGTGCGGAGCCGCGCCTGCTCCTTGCGGACGACGGCGCGCCCTCCTGCCGCGCGGCGCGCCGCCGGCTGCTCGTCCACGGCGCGCACCCGGAGGCGCTCGCTGTCGGAAGGAGCGGGGAGTTCGACGTCGCCGGGCAGGCGGTCATCGTCGCGCACCTGCCGGGCACGGATCCCGAGCAGGTCCTGAGCCGCCTGGACGGCATCGCGCTCCAGATGGACGACCAGCAGCGCGCCGTGGTCCTGGCCCCCGCGCGAGCTCTCACGGATGCGCTGACGGACAAGGCGGCCTCGGCGATCCGCGGCGACCTGCTGCGCGGCGGACGGGTGCGCGCCGTCGTGCGGCTGCCGGAGGGGACGCTCCCGGCGAGGCCGCGGGAGGCTCAGGCGCTGTGGATCCTCGGGCCCGGGCACGCGGACGTTGCGCTCGCCGACCGCTGGACTCTCGTGGCCGACCTGACCGGCCGCAGCCTCACGCGGGACGTCCGCGAGGACCTCGTGGGAGACATCGCGGCGTCGCTGCTCGAGCGGGACGCGATCTTCACGCACTCCTACCGGTTCGCCCGCATTGCATACACGCGCAAGCTCCTGGCGGCGCGGGATTCGCTGGTCCAGCTCGCGGTTGCGTCCCCGCTGGCGTCGGGACGGCCGGCGGAGCTGCAGCTGCGGCTCGAGGAGCTGATCGGCGAGCTGGGGTTGTGCCTTGCGCTCGCGCAGGGCACCGGGCAGGCGCCAGCAGCGGAGACGCTGGAGCGGCTGATGGCTGCCGGGAACCTCGCGTGCCTGCCGGGAATCCGCATGGACGACGGCGAGGCCTCCTTCCGCGGAGACGGCACCCGGGTGCTGGGCGCGGCAGAAGTGTCGGATGCCGCGGCTAGGGTCCGGACCGTGGACCTGCTCGAGTTCGTCGCCCGTCATCCCGGCGCGCGGCTCACCGATCCCGGCGACGTCGTCTTCTGCACGAGCCCGCGGCCTGCCGCCATGGTGGATGAGGAGGGGGCATCAGTGGTGCCCTTCCCGGCGCGGATCCTGCGGATCAGCCAGGCCGACCCGGGAGGCCTCTCCCCCGCGCTGCTCGCGGCGGACATCAACGCCCGCGAGCCCGGCGACCGCCGCTGGAAGCAGTGGCGCGTCCGACGGCTCCCCGAGTCCCAGCGGCGCCCTCTCGCCGAGGCGATGGGCGCCGTCGTGCGTGAACAGGCCGAGGTGCGCCGCCGGCTGGAGAGGCTCACCGAGCTCAACAGAGTTCTGGCGGACGCCGTCACCAGCGGCGCGCTCGCCCTCGAGTTTCCGGAACCAGCAGTACGAGAGGAAGGACGCTGATGCCACCGCGCAAAGCGAAGGCCGAGGCCGCGCCGTCGACCATGAAGGAGCTCAAGGACACCCTGTGGAAGGCCGCGGACAAGCTGCGCGGCTCCATGGACGCGTCGCAGTACAAGGACGTGATCCTCGGCCTCGTGTTCCTCAAGTACGTCTCGGACGCGTACGAGGAGCGCCGGGCGCAGATCGAGGCCGAGCTGCGTGCCGAGGGCATGAGCGAGGACCAGATCGGCCAGTTCACGGACGACGTGGACGAGTACACGGGGCACAGCGTGTTCTGGGTGCCGTGGCACGCGAGGTGGGAGTACCTCGCCGAGCACGCGAAGGGGCTGCCGGCGATCGACGGGGCGGCGCCGAAGTCGATCGGGCAGCTCGTGGACGAGGCGATGGAGAAGCTCATGGTCTCCAACGAGTCGCTCCAGGGCACGCTCCCGCGCATCTACAACCGGGACAATGTGGACCAGAAGCGCCTGGGCGAGTTGATCGACCTGTTCAACGCGCGCAACCTCTCGTTCGCCGGCGCGGGGGCGCGGCGGGCCCGCGACCTGCTCGGGGAGGTGTACGAGTACTTCCTCGAGAAGTTCGCGCGCGCTGAGGGCAAGCGTGGCGGGGAGTTCTACACGCCCGCCGGCGTGGTGCGGGTGCTCGTGGAGGTGCTCGAGCCGGACCACGGGCGCGTCTACGACCCGTGCTGCGGCTCGGGCGGCATGTTCGTGCAGGCCGAGAAGTTCCTCGACGCACACCACCGCGACCGGACGGCCATTTCCGTGTACGGGCAGGAGCTCAACGAGCGCACGTGGCGGATGGCGAAGATGAACCTCGCGATCCACGGCCTCAACGGGAACCTGGCCTCGCGCTGGGGCGACACGTTCGCTCGGGACCAGCACCCGGACATGATGGCCGACTTCGTGATGGCCAACCCGCCGTTCAACATCAAGGACTGGGCGCGCAACGAGTCCGACCCGCGATGGGCGTACGGCGTCCCGCCGGCCGGGAACGCGAACTACGCGTGGATCCAGCACATCCTGTCCAAGCTCGCCCCCGGCGGGTCCGCGGGCGTGGTCATGGCCAACGGGTCCATGTCCTCGAACTCGGGCGGCGAGGGCGACATCCGGGCTCAGATCGTCGAGGCGGACATGGTCTCCTGCATGGTCGCGCTTCCGACCCAGCTGTTCCGCTCCACCGGCATCCCGGTGTGCGTGTGGTTCTTCGCGAAGGACAAGTCGGCCGGGGCGCAGGGCTCCGTGGACAGGCGCGGGCAGGTGCTCTTCATCGATGCGCGGAACATGGGGCACATGGTGGATCGGGCCGAGCGCGCGCTCTCCGACGAGGACATCGCCAAGATCGCGGGCACCTACCACGCGTGGCGCGGCAAGCCTTCCGCTGTGGAGGCGGGATTGGCGTACGACGACGAGCCGGGCTTCTGCTTCTCGGCCTCCCTCGCGGAGATCAAGGCCGCCGACTACGCGCTCACGCCCGGGCGATACGTCGGCGCCGCCGAAGTCGAGGACGACGGCGAGCCGATCGAGGAGAAGATCGCGCGGCTCAAGAAGGAGCTGTTCGAGCAGTTCCAGGAGTCGGAGCGGCTCGCGGCCGTGGTGCGGGAGCAGCTGGGGAGGGTGTCGTGACCACACGCCACCTGCGCCTCGGAGAGGCAATCTCCGTAAAGCACGGCTTCGCATTTCCAGGCGAACTATTCAGCGAGGAAGAGAAATTCCCTACCCTCGTGACGCCCGGCAACTTTGCTATCGGCGGAGGATTTCAGACAACTCGCCCTAAGACTTTCGCGGGAGACATCCCGGCAGGTTACGAGCTCGACGCGGGGGATCTGATCCTTACCATGACTGATCTGAGCCGAAATGTCGACACGCTTGGCCTTCCGGCCGTCGTGCCTACCGGTGCGCGATATCTTCACAATCAGCGAATCGGGAAGGTCCTCATCAAACGACCGGACCTTCTGCGGCAAGACTTTCTTGCCTATTACCTCCGCACTTCCGTCTACCGCAACCACATCGTCGGGACTGCGAGCGGAAGCACGGTCCGACACACGAGCCCGAGCCGGATCGAGGACTTCGTCGCCACCATCCCTGATGTGAGAGAGCAGCGGGCCATCGCGGAGGTCCTGGGCGCCCTCGACGACAAGATCGTCGCCAACACCAAAATCTCGGCGACTGCGCTCGAGCTGGCGCACACAAACTTCCACCGGGCGGTGCTTAGCGCGAGCTTCAACGGTTCCACCTTCGCTGATCTGGCAACGGTTGGCGGGGGCGGTACACCGAGCACCAAGGTCTCTGACTACTGGGACGGCACGATCCCCTGGGCGACGCCGACCGACGTGACAGGACTTGCGGGTCCCTATCTCGAGTCAACCTCAAGATGCATCACCGCCGAGGGCCTATCTTCGTGCGCCTCGTCCCTCTACCGGTCAGGCACAATCCTTATGACGTCGCGCGCGACTATAGGCGCGTTTGCCATCGCCCAAGTTGACACCGCGGTGAATCAAGGGTTCATCGCGGTTCAGCCTCTCGACCCAACCCTCAAGTATTGGCTGTTCCACGAGATGCGCGACAGAGTCGATGAGTTCATTTCTATGGCCAACGGCGCAACATTTCTCGAGTTGGGCCGAGGCAACTTCAAGAAGTTCGAAGTTCGGCTCGCAGACCAACAGACGATGTCCGAATTCGCTCGATCCGCTGAATCGCTACATGCCGTGGCGCGCGAAGCGCTGCGTCAGAACCAAGCACTTTCATCCACCCGCGACGCCCTGCTCCCCCAGCTCATGTCGGGGAAGCTACGAGTCAAGGACGCTGCGACTCTGGTCTCGGATATCGTGTGAGCAACTTCCGCCGGAGGCAACTAGCATTATGGAAGCACGCACTCAGTGACCGGGAGGGTTCAATGACAACGAGAAGACAGCCCGGTCACACCGCGTTCGAGAACGAATACCAAGTAGGTGTCGAGACTCGGCGCAGAGATAGGGGCCGTGATTTGAAGGTACCTGCTCAACAGGCACGGGGGACACGACAGGTTGTAGGAGCGCCGCCTTCACAACTGGCTCAGCGCTGCGCGTGCGATCCGTGGTATGGGTGGGTCCGTTGCTGCTAGCGTTCATCGATGAATCAGCCCGAGGCCAGCAGTACTACTACATGGGCGCGCTCATCGTCGGAACCTCCGAAGCATTGGCCATCGAGCGAAGCTTTAACAAGATTGGAGACCTTGCAGCAAAGCAGGTTCGAGGGCTTCATCCGACGACAGAGTTCCACGCCTATGAATTGTTCCACGGCGAAGGTGCGTGGGAGAGAGTGCCTGTTTCGCTGCGCGTTCGCCTTTCGAGACTGCTCGTCAAGAGCATTGAAGACTCAGGTGCCAAATTCATATTTCGCGGGATTGACATCCACGCCGTTAGGCGCAAGTATGTCAGACCCCACGAGCCCCACGATCTAGCGCTCTGCCACGCCTTGGAATCAGTGCAACGCGTAATCACTAGCGATTTCACACCCTCGGAGCATGCGCTCGTCCTCGCCGACGAACACCACAGTGCACCGGATAGCCGCAGCCGCTTCAGGAGCATGAAGATCGACGCGTTATCGGGTTTCACGAATGTCCAGCTGTCGAATCTCCTGGATACCATCTATTTTGGCCCATCCGACCATAGTCGTCTCCTGCAAGCGGCCGATATCGCGACGTTTTTTACCAACCGGTATCTAACGGTCACGGAGAACCATAAGAACGCCGTGAAGGTAATGGCGGAGATCGAGAAACGACTTAAGTCGGTAACGCGCTACAGGTACATTTGGGCCCCGACATGACCGTAAGAAACGCGAAGCCCCGCTTGCCGCGGGGCTTCGGAGGTGCGGGAGGCGTTGCCGCGTCCTGCACCAACAGGCTATCACCCCAGAGGGTCGCTACGCGAGCTTGTGCGAAGGTGGCCCTGTCGATTGGGCTGGTGACGAGCAGCCAGGGCGACGATGCGCCGTCGAATGCAATCGAATTTGTGCAAGGGGCTGCTGCACCATTGGGGAAGCGCAGCACAGTTATGGGGGATTCATGACTACGACGTCAGCACCGTTCACCGAGGCCGACTGGGAGGGCCTCGCGAAGGAGTCGCTCGCCGAGCTCGGCTGGGCGCCCAGGAACGGCGAGGAGATCGCGCCCGGCTCGGGCGAGCGCGAGACCTGGGACGACCTGCTCATCCGGCCGCGGCTGCTCACGGCGATGCAGCGGTTCAACCCCGAGGTCCCGGTCCCCTACCTCAGGCAGGCCCTCGCCGAGCTCGCGGCGCCCGCGTCCCAGGACGCGATCGCGGAGAACCACCGAGCGCACGAGTTCCTCGTCCACGGGTACCGGCTGACCTACCTCGACGCGGACGGCACGGAGCGGAACCCAACCATCCGGCTCGTGCACGACGACCCCGACCAGAACGACTGGCTCGTCGTCAACCAGGTCACCATCGCGCAGGGCGACTACCGCCGCCGCTTCGACCTGGTCCTCTACTGCAACGGCCTGCCGGTGAGCGTCGTCGAGCTCAAGGCCGCCGGCGCCGAGGAGGCCACCGTCGCCACCGCGCACGCCCAGCTGCAGACCTACCTGCGCGAGTTCCCGCTCGCGTTCCGCTTCACCGTGGTGAACCTCGCCTCGGACGGGCTCGACGCGAAGTACGGCACCCCGTTCACGCCGCTGAACCACTTCTCGCCATGGAACGTGGACGACGACGGCGTGCCCGTCCCACCGGACGCGACCCTCGACGGCGACGCGGTCACCCCACTCGAGACCGCCCTGAACGGCCTGTACAACCAGGAGCGGTTCCTCCAGCTGATGCGCTGGTTCACCGCGTTCGACGGCGGGGCCGAGGGCCTCGTGAAGCGCATCGCCAAGCCGCACCAGTACTTCGCCGTGACCAAGGCCGTCGGGTCCACTGTCCAGGCGGTCGAGAGCAACGGCAAGGCCGGGGTCGTCTGGCACACGCAGGGCTCGGGCAAGTCCATGGAGATGGAGCTGTACACGAACCTCGTGATGCACCACCGGCGGTTGCGGAACCCCACTGTCGTGGTGATCACCGACCGCAACGAGCTGGACGGGCAGCTGTTCTCCGGGTTCGACCGCAGCCTCCTGCTGCCCGAGAAGCCGAAGCAGATCCGGCGCCGCGCCGAGCTGCGCGAGGAGCTGTCCCAGCGCACCACCGGCGGGATCTACTTCACCACGCTGCAGAAGTTCGGGCTCAGCAAGGCCGAGAAGGACGCCGGTGCTGACCACCCTCTGCTCTCGGACCGGAAGAACATCATCGTGGTGGTCGACGAGGCGCACCGCAGCCACTACGACGACCTCGACGGCTACGCCCGGCACCTCCGCGACGCCCTCCCCCACGCGACGCTCATCGCGTTCACCGGAACGCCCATCTCGTTCGACGAGCGCAACACCCGCGACGTGTTCGGCGAATACATCGATATCTACGACCTCTCCCGGGCCGTGGACGACGGCGCAACCGTGCCCGTGTACTTCGAGCCGCGCCTCATCAAGGTCGACAAGCAGGTGGACGACGACGCGCTGGACCTCGCCGCCGACGAGGCCACGGTGGGCATCGACGACACCGAGCGGGCGCGCATCGAGGCGAGCGTCGCCGTCGTCAATGCGATCTACGGCGCGCCGGAGCGAATCCGGGCGCTCGCCGCGGACCTCGTGGCGCACTGGGAGGGCCGGCGGGCCCAGATGCAGAAGTTCATCGAGGTCCCCGGCAAGGCGCTGATCGTCGGGGCGACCCGGGAGATCTGCGCGAAGCTATACGCGGCGATCGTGGAGCTGCGGCCGGACTGGCACGCGGACGAGCTGGACCGCGGCCGGATCAAGGTGGTCTACTCCGGGACCGCAGCCGACCAGCCGCCCGTAGCCGACCACGTGCGGCGGGACTCGCAGAACGCCGCGATCAAGGAGCGGCTCAAGGACCCGGACGACGAGCTCGAGATCGTGATCGTCAAGGACATGATGCTCACCGGGTACGACTCCCCTCCCCTGCACACCCTGTACCTAGACCGGCCGCTCAAGGGCGCGCTGCTGATGCAGACGCTCGCGCGCGTGAACCGGACGTTCCGGGGCAAGGAGGACGGGCTGCTCGTGGCGTACGCGCCGCTCGCGGACAACCTCGCGAAGGCGCTCGAGGAGTACACGGTCACCGACCAGGCGCGGAAGCCCGTGGGGCGGAATGTGGACGAGGCCGTGGCGCTGACCGTGGCGCTCGTGGAGCAGCTGCGCGGGCTGCTCGCCGGGTACGACTGGAGGGCCGAGCTCGCGACGCCGTCGCCCCGGGCCTTCCTCAACGCGGCGACCGGGGCGACGTCGTACCTGCGGCAGCCGGGGCACGGAACCGGGCCGGATTCGCTCGGGGCTCGGTACCGGAAGCTGGCCGGACAGCTCGCGCGGGCCTGGGCGCTGTGCTCCGGGGCGCAGACACTTGCGGAGCTGCGGCCCGAGATCCGCTTCTACGAGGAAGTGCGCGTCTGGATGGCGAAGTTCGACGCCGCCGACCGCCAGGCCTCCGGCCAACCGGTTCCCGAGGAGATCGAGCGGATGCTCGGGGAACTGATCGCGACGGCGACCGCGTCCGGTGAGGTGCTGGACATCTACGACGCCGCCGGCATGCCCAAGCCGTCGCTAGACGACCTCACTCCCGAGTTCATGGCGAAGACGCGGCATGCGCGGAACCCGCAGCTCGCGCTCGAGGCGCTGCGGAAGCTCGTGGCCGAAGAGTCGGCGCGGGCGACGCGGAACAACATCGTGCGGCAGCGGGCCTTCTCGGAGCGGATCACCGAGCTCATGCGCAAGTACACGAACCAGCAGCTGACCTCCGCGGAGGTGATCGCGGAGCTGCTCGCGATGGCGGCCGAGGTCGCGGCCGAGGGCAACCGCGGGGCACGGTTCACTCCCCCGCTGAACTCGGACGAGCTCGCGTTCTACGACGCGGTGGCGCAGAACGAATCCGCAGTGGAGGTACAGGGCGAGGGCGTGCTGGCCGAAATCGCGCGGCAGCTCGTCCAGGTCATGCGGCGGGACGTGCGCACGGACTGGACGGTGCGCGAGGACGTCCGGTCGAAGCTGCGGACCTCCATCAAGCGGCTGCTCGTCAAGAACGGCTACCCGCCGGACAAGCAGCCCGGCGCCATCAAGCTCGTGATGGAGCAGATGGAGACGATGGCGGGGCGGTACTCCGAGAAGGCGGTTTAGGCGATGCCATTCTACAACTTTGACGCACTGGGAGATACCGAATTCGAGCACCTCGCTAGGGCCCTTGCTAGTTCTGTGCTGGGGCCTGCGCTGCATCCATTCGGGCCAGGACCTGACGGCGGACGGGAAGCTGAGTTCCGTGGCAAGGTTAACTATCCTGCACCCGAACCTAAGGGTGGCACATGGGACGGATACGGGATCCTACAGGCAAAATACAAGCTGCCATCCACGCGAACCCCTGACACAAATTGGATTCTGTCTCAGCTCAAGACCGAAATCAGAAACTGGACCAATCCGAAGAGCACCCGGAGGCAGAAGGGCCGGATCCCCCAATACATTCTCTTCGTGACCAATGTCCGGTTAACCTCGGTCTTTCACGAGTCGGGTCGGGTGCGGGGCTATATGTCTTGATCGGGGCTGAGTGCTTGGACGTCGTCCGTTGGGTGCATGGGAGCGCCGGCTGGCGCTGCCGGTTGGCGGTTCTCCGGGTTCCTCGGGTCGTGGGCGGACAGGTTCGTTCAGGCTGGTTGTGGGATGGCGGCGATGTTGGCGAAGACCGCGACGATCGCTGCTGCCCAAGGCCAGGTCTCCGGGATCCGCAGCCGTCGACGGCGGGCGCCGTGGGTGAGGCGGGCCGGGACGTGCAGGAATCGATAGCGCAGTGCCTTGGGCTCGCAGGCGGCGAGCACCTTGGCGTCTCCGACCATTCCCACGAGCCTGGTCCAGGCCACGAGGTCCGCCGCGATGCCGGCCAGCGCCAGCCACGTCTGGTTGATGGCGAACTCGCGGGACGGGAACCGGCCCAGGCCGGTGTCCTTGGCGTGGCGGATGCGGTCCTCGACCCGGGCGTGGGCCCGGTGGCGGGCCTCCAGGAACGCCAGCTGTCCGCTCGTGGTGTTGGTCGCGAAGGCCTGGTAGCGCCAGCCGTCGGCCTCTTCGAACAGCGACAGCTGCGCGCCCGGGTGGGGGCGTTCGCGTCGGACGATGATCCGCATCCCCTCCGGCCACGCGGCCAGGTCGAGCAGCCCGGTGAGCTCGGCGACGTCGCCGCCTTCGCGCACCCCGCCGTCGGCGTCCAGCGCCGGGGTCCAGATCTGTTCGGGGACGTTGGCGATGGCGTGGCGGATAGGCTCGGTGACCGCGAACCCCACGCTGTACTCCAGGCTGCGCCCGCGGACCCTGCCCTGCTCGGTGAGCCAGTCCAGCAGGCGGTGGGAGGCCCCGGCGCCGTCGGAGCGGATCAGCAGGCGCCTGCGATAGGCGGCGGGGACCTGGCTGATCGCATCGGAGAGGACCGCGATGTGATCGGCTGCGGTGTTCGATCCGGCCTTGCCGGTGCGCAGCATGCCCGCGAGGAACTCGGAGGTGTTGTCGCACCAGACCCCGATCGGGTGGAAGCCGAAGGTCTTCTTGAATGTCGGGGAGGCCTGCTCCTTCTCGGAATGGGCCACCACGATCGTGGCATCCACGTCCAGGACCACCACGTCCTTGCCGAGGTCGGCGCCCGCGGCCCGGCTGGCCGGCACGCCGGCGGGGAACTGGGCCCACACGTGCCGGCGCGCGCGTGCCCGGGCGGCCTGGATCCGCTTCAGCCGCGACGGGGTGACCTCGTCCAGCGCCCTCCAGACGGTCGGGGGCGACGCGACCGGGCCGAGCACGTCAGCCTGATGCCTGAGGACATCGATGTCCGCGATCGCCTCCCCGCCACCGGCGATCATCACCGCCACGTCGGCCAGCACCCGGCCGCGGTCGTGGATCGGGGAGAAGGAACGGCGTGCCAACGCCTTGGACAGTCCAGCCGTGAGCCCGGACCGGTCCGCCATCAGACGCAACGCGACGCCACCCGAGTGGGCCACCACGCCGACACCGTCAGCGGACACGGACAGACCCGACGACCACAGAGTACGCTTCACCTACCGAGTGCTTTCTGCTGGGCAACCTGGGACCTTAGACAAGTCCAAGTTTCCCCCGGTCAGAGGGCACTTCGGTGTTTCTACGCGCCGATCAGGCCGCCGCCCCGTGAACGATCCGGGTTAAGCGGCAATGCGTCCTCTGGAGGCTACGATACTGTCCGGCGGGAGATAGCAGAGGCACTACGACCACTGAGGGTCAAGGGCTGGGATATATGGGACGCCAACCATCTGACCACCCTACTTGACCAGAATGCGGCAGTACGCACCACATATGCGGGATTCTTGACATCGGGCGACATTCTGCATGAAATACAAGAGAATCTTCTCAAGAGCAGACGTGCTCTAAAATCGATCATCGAAGGGTACACTCTCAAGTGCCTCAACCATGAGCAGTGGATAAAGCTCGATCAATCGGGTGGGGAAACCTCAGAGCGGTTGCAGCTTTCCAAAGTAGCAATCGATCTGCCAGCGACTGTTAGGGGCGCCCAAGACCCCAATCTGGACCCAGCACAGCAACCTTTGGTCTCGGCCATTTCATGGATAATCCCCAAAGCAGATCACCCCGTTCGAGCCCAGCAGTCAGTGGAGGACAAGTCCCATGTGGTGATTGTGGGGGGCCCTGGGCAAGGGAAATCAACGCTAAGTCAGCTGATTTGTCAGGCGTACCGCATCTCCATCTTGCGCGACCGGGACCCGAATGCGCTCGATTTCAGACAGAAAGAGCTCATCAAGTCGCTTGACGCCCATATATTCGATACTCTGAGAGTGCCCGAGCCAAGAAACAAACGCTGGCCCATTCACCTTAGGCTCTCTGAATTCAGCGACGAAATCGTCCACGGCGGTGCCGATAGCCTTCTAAAATTCATTGCCAAGAAAATAAACGAAACCGGCCAGGACAGCTCGGTGGATCCGGCCGGCCTAAAAGAGTGGCTACGGACATGGCCATGGTTGCTCGTCTTGGACGGGCTTGACGAAGTGCCATCGATGTTTGCACGCGATCGAATCGTGACCACACTGGAGAATTTTCTCACAGACTGTCGTGCAGAAGGGTACGACGTATTCATTGTGGCGACTACAAGACCACACGGGTACACGGACGAAATGAGCCCGGACGTATACCAACACCTCCAACTCATGCCGTTGGACCAGTCACGAGCTCGGGCATACGTCAATCAACTTACGAACGTGCGTTATGGCAGTGATCCTGACGCTGTAAGAAGGATTGGAGGCCACCTCAACAGCGCGTTCATGAGCGCAGCGACCGCTAAACTCATGACGACACCGCTGCAGCTTACGATAATGACGATCCTGATGGCAAAGCGCCAGAAGCTTCCTCAGAGTCGGCACCAACTATTCTCATCATATTTCGAAGTAATATATGACCGCGAAGCAAATAAAGAGTTGGGCGATCTCGGCGATCTCTTCGTCTCCCAAAGAAGGAGTATCGAGTATATTCACCAGAAAGCTGGGTTCACACTGCATCAGAGAGCTGAGCAGGTAGGGTATGCGGACGCGCTGCTAAGCCGCGACGAACTCGCAGAAATGATTTATCGTCGCTTTAAAGTTGACGAGCAATACGATCACCAGCGGGCATATCTAATGTCACGCGATCTGATGAAGGTTGCGACTGAAAGGCTTGTGCTGCTAGTACCGCGGGTGGCCGATCATTTTGGATTCGAGATTCGAAGCCTACAGGAGTTTATGGCCGCAGCGTTCTTCTTCTACGATGGTGAGAGTGAAGCGTTCCTGCCACTTTCCGTCACCCTAAAGTCCGCCCACTGGCGCAATTCGTGGTTGCTTGCAGCGGGCCGCGCATTTGACGATAGACAATCTATGCGCGAAGGAGTGGTGGGTCTAGTTGAAGGCTTGAGTAGCGAGTCACGTATTATTCGAGCCGCGGGAACAGGCCCGTCTCTGTCTGTTGATATCTTGGCAGACGGTCTCGCTCATACGGCCCCAAAGTTCTCGCGGCGCCTCATTAAGTTAGGGCTTGACTTCCTTGACCTTCCACCGGGCGTCCATTCCTCCGGTCTTCATCAGGCCCTCCGTGCTGCGGCCGAGTCCGATAGAGAGTCTCGGGAGCTCATTCAGGACAAGCTGCGGCTTGGACTTAAGTCCTCCGGCGCTTCCCGTATTTCGAGCATCCTAGCCTTGGCAAGCTGGAGACGGAGCGCTGAACTTCGCGAGAGTTCCAGGCTTCTCCTGGCACCGGTACTGGCGAGGGTGGAAGATCCGGCTGCCGCCGCTTTGATCTGGGCCGCCAAGACCACGGGCGAGCTAGATATGCTGAGCGGCTGGGAAAAGCGCGACCTCATCCCAGCCGAAACTAGGAACTTAGCAGAAGTGCTTGACTCGGCGGTGAAGAGGGGAGTCCGCACCAAGCTGCTTCCGCGTCTGCGTCGCATAATGGCGCGGCGTATGTATTATCGAGATACCGATTTTTGGACAATCGACTGGGATCTCTCTAATAGCGCGGATTTTTCGGCGTTGCTTTACGCAGATGACCGAGTTCGGGAATGGACTGCCGAGACTGTTCTTGAAGTGGGGTACGATCTGCTGGCAATAGGTTCCTTCTTCAGTTCTGAGCTGGCTAATCTCGTTGCGCTTGAGCCCGTGAAATGGCCCGATCGGTGGGAGCCCATCGTGGAAATATCTCGTACTGACAGCGTGGCTTCCCCTCGGCGAGCGGAAAGATGACGACCTGTTGAGCCGAATGATGGCATCGTGCCCAGTGGCCTTCGGCGCCATTCATTCTGAGTAAAGCCTCGGCGGGAATCAGAGCTCGACCTGTTGGCGGGGAGCGGCCTCGCGAGCCGGATCTTCGCGGTTCGTTGGGAATCGGGCTCGTGGCCCTGTTGGGCGGCGCTCGTCACCTCAGTGGCGTAAGGCGGTCTGGACGAGGATGTGATGTCGAACAACAAGAGCCATACAGAGGAGGCGCGCGATGGCGATGATCCCTCCGGCCCGGAAGCCCCCAAGGAAGGCTCGAAGCCCCGCGTCGTGCACTGGTCCAAGGAATAGTTGCGCGTGCAAATCGCTGCCGCACGCCTCCGCATCATCACGGACAAACGCCTCGGGATCGAGACGCCGCAGCGGGCCAGGGGCCTCGACGAGCTCGAAATCTGCCCAGGGGACGTCACTCGTGGTGGATAGGCGGTGGCCGCCCCCTCCCAACGGGCCAGCGGTGCCACGGCGACCATGCGCCGTCGTGCGTCACCCGACCGGGGCATCGACTTCCTTGCCTCTAGAAGTCCCGTACGCGGCGGACGCCGCTGGCCCCCACGGCTAAGGTCACGATGGGCACCATGATGAGTAAACGCCGTCGTGCGTCACCTGCCAGCACTGCGGACCTGCCTGACCACCCTTACCCCCCTCGCGCAAATGAAAGGGACCAGCCTCAGGCTGGTCCCTTGGCGTTTCCGGCTGTCGGCGTCAGCTCAGGAGGCTGCCGCGCGGGGGCTCGGAGCCTTGGCTCCACCCGGCTGCGCGCCCATGCCGCCGATACGGGCCAGGATCGTCTGCATGCCCTTGTCAGCTTGGGCTCGGCTCAATCCGCTGTTCTTGCCGATGAGTGAACCGGCGCCGAGGTCGATTCGGGCATCGGACAAGACCGACCGGCGCAGTGATTCGTGACGGCGGATCTTCTTGCGATTCAGTGCCATGGCGACCTCCTTCAGCCCCGAGTCTACTGTGAGCGGGCCCATCTCCACAGGGACCTGGCTATCCGCCGCGCGTTCACGAGGTACAGGACAAGCCCGAGGAGGTTCGCCACTGCGACGGGCACGACCACGAGCCAGAGAAGGTCCCACCACCACAGCTCGAGCGGGACTCCAACGCCGATGCCGGCCGTGAGCAGTAGCCCGGCGCACGCGATGAGCATCAGCCTGAGCGGCAGCAGCATGACTGCCAGCGCGCGGTGTTCGGGGGCGCGCGCCATCCATGACAGGAACAGGGCTGGCCCTACGAGGAGCAGCGAGACCGCCTGTGACGGCACCGTGAAGCGGGGCGAGAGGATCGGAGCGCCGAAGAACTTCTTCCCTCCACGGAGGAGGTCCGGATTGTGGCCCGAACGTGGCGTTCCTGGCTCCGCGCCGCCGAGCACAATCTGGACGCCCAAATCATCATCGAGAACAATGGAAGCAGCGATGCAGAGAGCGAGGGCCAGGATGACGATGATCATTCCCCCGAGGGCGGCACCGAAGGACGGGGCGAAGCCCCGTGTCGTCCACATGACGAAGGATGAGCTCCGCGAGCAGATCCTTGCGGCCCGCCTCCGCGTGACCACTGACAAGCGCCTGGGCCTTGAGACGCCAGAGTGGGTGAAGGACTTGGCGAAGCTCGAGATCTGACCACACAACGACGGCGCCGCTCACCACCACAGGTGAGCGGCGCCGTCGTGCGTCAGGCCGCGGTGCGTGAGCCGAGAGACTCAGGCGAGCCGAGACACCGACCCCACGAAGTGCCGGCGGCCGGATTTCGCATTCCAGCCCACAAAGTCCGAGCGCTCCCACACCCCGTCCGGCTCCGCAAAGTCCGAGATGTTCAGCGCCACCCGCGCGGGCAGGAACACCGGCGCCTCGAACTTCACGTCCCAGGCGAACGCGTCGCCCTTCACCGAACCGACCTCAGCCAGCGCCCGCGATGCCGAGTACATGCCATGGGCGATCGAGCGGCGCATCCCCAGCGCGCGCGCCGAGAGCGAGCTGAGGTGGATCGGGTTGAAGTCCCCTGACACGGCCGCATACTCGCGGCCCGTCTCGGATCCGAGCTGCCACAGGGCCGTGGGCAGCGGGGCACGGAAGTCCTCTCGCGGCGCGCCGGCAGACGGCTTGTCGATCCCCGGCAGGAACACCCCCTTGGCGATGTTGGTCGACACACCGCGCCACACCGGCTCTCCTCCCCCGGCGCGGCGCACCTCCGCGACCACATCGACGAGCGTCCCCGCGCGGTGCCCGGCGAGGTTCTCGGCCCACGCCGTAATGTCCAGCTCGTCGTCGTAGGCGATGGGCTCCCTGCACTCGACACGATTGCTCACGTGCACCATGCCGAGCAGCGGCAGCGGGAAGTCCTCGCGCGCCATGACGCTCATCGCCACGGGGAACGCGAGCGTGTGGACGTACCCGGCGGGCACGACGTCGCGCGCCGGCTCACCGAGCAGGTGCTGGTAGGCGGTCAGCTTCTCGATGTCCGGGCGCACGACGGCGACGTGGTGCCTCGCGCGCGGGAGCCGCCTCGCGCCGTTGCGCTTGGACACCATGAGCCGCGCCGCGGCGGCCGCGGCGCCGGCGTAGAGCTTGGTGAGGCTCGGAGACTCGGGCAGCTCGACCGTCTCGACCCCCCGCGCCGGCGCGCTCACTGCCCCACCAGGTTCTGCCCGCACACGCGCAGGACGTTACCGGAGATGCCCCCGGCCGCGTCGGAGGCGAGGAAGGAAATGGCCTCGGCCACGTCGAGCGGCAGGCCGCCCTGCTGGAGTGAGTTGAGGCGCCGCGCCACCTCGCGCGTGGCGAAGGGGATCCTCGCGGTCATCTCCGTCTCGATGAACCCGGGAGCGACGGCGTTGGCGGTTCCCCCGGTCGCGGCGAGCCGCGCAGCAGTAGAGCGGACCATGCCCATGACCCCGGCCTTGGATGCGGCGTAGTTGGTCTGGCCGCGGTTCCCCGCGATGCCGGACGTCGAGGCGACCGAGACGATCCGGAATCCCTCCCCCAGCCTGCCGGAGGCGAGCAGCGCGTCGTTGATACGCAGCTGCGCGGCGATGTTCACGGCGATGACGGAGTCCCACTTCGCGGCGTCCATGTTGGCCAGCAGCTTGTCCCGCGTGATTCCTGCGTTGTGGACGAGGATGTCCAGGGCGCCGTGCCGGGACAGGGCATGCTCGAGGATCCGCTCCCCCGCGTCCGGCTTCGTGATGTCCAGCTGGAGCGCGGTGCCGCGGACCTCGTTGGCCACCTTCGCGAGCGAGTCGCCCGCGGCGGGGACGTCGACGACAACGAGCGCGGCGCCGTCGCGAGCGAGCGTCTTGGCGATCGCCGCGCCGATCCCCCGGGCCGCACCGGTCACCACGGCGACCTTGCCGGCCAGCGGCTTCTCCCAGGTCGGGCCGGCGTCGCCAACGGGCAGCCCTCCCTTGGCCGTGCCGACGGTGAGGAACTGCCCGTCCACGAATGCGGACCGCCCGGACAGGAAGAACCGCAGGGCACCGAGGGCACTGGGCGCATCGGCCTCGACGCCCTCGGCGAGGAGGATCCCGTTGCCCGTGGCCCCCGAGCGCAGCTCCTTCGCCAGCGAGCGCAGGATTCCCTCGACGCCGGCCCGGGCGGCCGCGAGCGCGGGCTCGTCGGCCATCGAGGAGCGCCGGGAGACCGTCACGACCCGCGCGTTCGGGGCCAGCGAGCGCAGCGCCCGGCCCGCGGCGAGGATCGGTGCCGAGAGGTCCTCCGGGCGTGCGAGCGAGTCCAGCGCGAGGACGATCCCGCCCAGCCTGGCAGGGCCGGGCTGGGCGAGGTCCCTGAGGACCTCGACGTCCCAGCCCTTGAGTGCGGCCTCGAGGGCGTCGGCCCCGGCGCCCGAGCCGATGAGCAGCACGGGCCCCGGCACGAGGGGCGCGCCGGGCTCGTACCGTCGGAGCCGCACGGGCTGCGGGAGCCCCAACCGTTTGGCGAGGTCGCGGCCCCAGCCGCCAGAAACGAAGTCGGTGTACTTGTCAGCCATGCATCTTCCCTTCCCCCAGATTCGCGGGCTCAGCGGCCCTCGAGCACGGCCACGACGCCCATACCGCCCGCGGCGCACACGGAGATCAGGCCGCGTGCCGGCCGTCCGAGATCCCCGGCCTGAGTGCGCTCGTGCAGCTGCTTCGCGAGCGTGGCGACGATGCGCCCGCCGGTCGCGGCGAACGGGTGGCCCGCGGCGAGCGAGGAGCCGTTGACGTTGAGCTTGGCCCGGTCCACCTTGCCGAACGCGCCGTCGAGGCCGAGGCGCTCTCGGCAGAAGTCGGCGTCCTCCCACGCCGCGAGCGCGGCGAGGACGGTCCCGGCGAATGCCTCGTGGATCTCGAAGTAGTCGATGTCCTCGAGCGTGAGGCCGAGGCGCGCCAGCAGGCGCGGCACCCCGAACACGGGCGCCATGAGGAGGCCGTCCTTGCCGTGGACGAAGTCCACCGCCGCGGCCTCGCCGTCCACCACCACGGCGAGGATCGGCAGGTCATGCGAGCGCGCCCAGTCCTCGGAGGCGAGGAGCACGGTCGAGGCGCCGTCCGTGAGCGGCGTCGAGTTGCCGGCCGTCATGGTCGCCTCGGAACCCAGATGCTTGCCGAACACCGGCGAGAGCTTCCCGAGCTTCTCCATCGAGGAATCGGCGCGGAGGTTCGAATCACGGGTGAGGCCACGGTACGGGGTGACCAGGTCGTCGAAGAATCCGCGGTCATACGCGGCGGCGAGGTTCTTGTGCGAGGCGAGCGCGAGCTCGTCCTGGGCCTCACGGGTGATGCCCCACTGCTTCGTGGTGAGCGCCTGGTGCTCGCCCATCGAGAGGCCGGTGCGGGGCTCGCCAGTGCCGGGGGCGTTGGGGGCGAGGTCCTTGGGGCGCAGCCGTGAGACGGCCTTCAGCTTCTGCTGGAGCGTCTTGGCGCGGCCGAGCTCGAGGAGGACGTCGCGCAGGCCCTCGCTCACGGCGATCGGCGCGTCCGAGGTCGAGTCCACGCCGCCCGCGATGCCGGACTCGATGCGGCCGAGCTTGATCTTGTCCGTCAGCTGCAGGACCGTCTCGAGCCCCGTGGCGCACGCCTGCTGGACGTCATAGGCCGGGGTCTCGGGGCTCAGCGCGGAGCCGAGCACGGACTCGCGCGTGAGGTTGAAGTCGCGGCTGTGCTTGAGCACGGCACCCGCCGCGACCTCGCCGATGCGCTCGTCCTGCAGGCCGAACCGCGCCACGAGCCCGTCGAGCGCGGCCGTGAGCATGTCCTGGTTGGAGGTGCGGGTGTAGGCGCCGTTGGCGCGGGCGAACGGGATGCGGTTGCCGCCGACGACGACTGCCTTGCGGATGGGGGTCGACATGGGAATGCCTCCGGAGTTCTGTGACCTGAATTACCGATACCTAGCGTACCTGATACGCTGGGTACCGTGAACTACCCCCCTACCGCTCCGCGCCCCTCGCGGACGGCGCCGCGACGCACGACGCCGCCCCCGCACCGAGCGTCGACGGCCGCACCGCCCGCTGGGCGAGCCACCGCGAGGAGCGCCGCGCCGAGTTGGTCCACGCGGCCCGCCGAGCGGTTCACCGCCTGGGGCCGGACGTGCCCATGGAGGAGATCGCCGCGGCCGCGAGCACGTCCAAGTCCGTGTTCTACCGCTACTTCCGGGACAAGGCAGGCCTCCAGGCCGCGATGGGCTCCCTCGTCCTCGCCCAGATGCAGGAGCGGATCGGCGAGGCCGCGGCAGCCGCCCAGACCCCCTACGAGGGGCTGCGGGCCATGGTCTCCGCCTACCTCGGCATGGCCGTGCGATCGCCCAACGTCTATGAGTTCGTCACCCGCGTCCCGCAGGACTCGCCCGCAGCCGGCGAGGAGGCATTCGTGACGTTCTTCGACGCCGTCGGCACGATGATCCAGGAGCCCATGGCCCGCTACCTGAGCCCCGCAGCCTCGGCCACCATCGACTACTGGCCCACCGCGGCCATCGGCCTCGTCCGCGCCGCCGGCGAGCGCTGGCTCACGGCCCCGCCCTCTCCCGCCAAGCCCACGCTCGAGGACATGGCGGGCCTCATCACCGATTGGCTGTTCGCCGGCATCAGCGCCCAGGCGAGCCCCGCCGTCGCCCTCGAAACCCACCCCGCGCCCCGTCCCGCAAAGGAGATCCCATGACCAGCCCCACCGACACGCCGAACGCCGCCGAGGCGGAGGCGGACCTGCCCGACGCCGAGCAGTCCCCCAAGGTCGACGTCGCCGCGCTCGGCGAGCTGCTGCTCGGCACGTGGGCCGAGGTCCGCAGGCAGGCCCGCGAGCTCGCCGCGAAGCCCGAGCTGCACAAGCTCGAGGGCCTCACACACACCGAGCACCGCGAGCGCGTCTTCGGTCAGCTGAAGATCCTCGTGGACGAGGGCGCCATCCAGCGGGCCTTCCCCAAGGACCTGGGCGGCGAGGAGAACCACGGCGGCAACATCGCCGGCTTCGAGGAGCTCGTGACCGCGGACCCGTCGCTGCAGATCAAGTCCGGCGTGCAGTGGGGCCTGTTCGGCGCCGCGATCCTGCACCTCGGCACCGCCGAGCACCACAAGACATGGCTCCCGGGCGTGATGGACCTGTCCGTTCCGGGTGCCTTCGCGATGACGGAGATCGGGCACGGCTCCGACGTGGCGAGCATCGCCACGACCGCGACGTATGACGAGGCCACCGACGAGTTCGTCCTCAACACCCCGTTCCGCGCGGCCTGGAAGGAATACCTCGGGAACGCCGCCAAGGACGGAATCGCCGCGACCGTGTTCGCCCAGCTCGTCGTCAAGGGCGTCAACCACGGCGTCCATGCACTGTACGTGCCGATCCGGGACCCCCAGACCAAGGAGCCGCTGCCCGGCATCAAGACCGAGGACGACGGCGTCAAGGGCGGCCTCAACGGCATCGACAACGGCCGCCTGTGCTTCGACAACGTCCGCGTCCCCCGGTTCAACCTGCTCAACCGGTACGGCAGCGTGGATGAGGACGGCACCTATTCCTCCCCCATCGCGAGCCCGGGCCGGCGGTTCTTCACGATGCTCGGCACGCTCGTGCAGGGGCGCGTCTCGCTCGACGGCGCGGCCGTCGCGGCGTCGAAGGTCGGCCTCGCCGCCGCGATCCGCTACGCGGCCGAGCGCCGCCAGTTCAACGCGTCCTCGGACACGGCCGAGGAGGTCCTGCTCGACTACCAGCGCCACCAGCGCCGGCTGTTCCCGCTGCTCGCGGCGACCTACGCGATGAGCTTCGCGCACGAGGAGCTCCTGACGAAGTTCGACGGCGTGTTCTCCGGCGCGCAGGCCACGGACGAGGACCGGCAGGACCTCGAGACGCTCGCCGCCGCGCTCAAGCCGCTGTCCACGTGGCACGCGCTCGACACGCTCCAGGAGTGCCGCGAGGCATGCGGAGGCGCGGGCTTCATGATCGAGAACCGCTTCGCGTCCCTGCACGCCGACCTCGACGTGTACGTCACGTTCGAAGGCGACAACAATGTGCTCCTGCAGCTCGTGGCCAAGCGCCTCCTGAACGACTACGCCAAGGAGTTCCGCACCATGAACGTGGGCGCGCTGGCGAAGTTCGCCCTCGGGCAGGCCCGCGGCGTCGCGCTCAAGACCGGGCTCGGCACGGTGGCACAGTTCATCGCGGACTCCGGCCGCGCGCAGCGCTCCGCACTCGCCCTGCGCGACCCGGACACGCAGCAGCTCCTTCTCGCCGACCGGGTCCAGACCATGGTCGCCGAGGTTGCACAGTCGCTGCAGGGAGCCAACAAGCTGCCGCAGGCAGAGGCCGCGGCGCGGTTCAACTCGCACCAGAACGAGCTCATCGAGGCCGCACGGGCCCACGGCGAGCTCCTGCAGTGGGAGGCCTTCACCGCGGCCCTGGCAAAGGTCGAGGACGACGGCACGCGCCAGGTCCTCACGTGGCTCCGGGACCTGTTCGGCCTGACCCTCATCGAGAAGCACCTCGACTGGTATCTCATGAACGGGCGCCTCTCGATGCAGCGCGGCCGCACGGTGGGCGACTACATCAACCGCCTGCTCGCGAAGCTCCGCCCGCACGCTCTGGACCTCGTCGACGCCTTCGGCTACACCCAGGACCACATCCGCGCGACCGTGTCCAGCGGCATCGAGGCCCGGCGCCAGGAAGAGGCCGCGGCCTACTACGAGCGGCTGCGCGCGTCGGGCGAGGCACCTGTGAAGGAGAAGAGCCTCAAGCAGGCCTAGGTCCCTTCCCCCGCCCAGCGGCCGGGTCTAGCCTGAAGGCAGGACCCGGCCGCACCGGCGCCCGGGGCAGACCAGGAGGAATCCATGGCCGAGGGATGGGGCCGCAGAGGCCCGTGGGACATGATGCCGGAGGGCATGCGCAGGTTCGGGTTCCCCGAACAGTTCAAGCGCTTCGTCGACGAGTGGGAGACCGCGTGGCTGCGCACGGAGCAGTACCGCGACGGCGACGCCCTCGTGGTGCGCGTGGAGCTGCCCGGAATCGACCCCGAGAAGGACGTCGAGGTCACGGTCAACGACAGCATCCTGTCGATCAAGGCAGAGCGCCAGGAGAATACCGAGAACAAGACCAAGGGCGGCTACCGCAGCGAGTTCAAGTACGGCTCGTTCGCCCGGACGATCGACCTCCCCCGCGGCGCGCGCGGAGACGACGTCAAGGCCAGCTACCACGACGGGGTGCTCGAGGTCCGGGTGCCCGTAGCCCCCGAGTCGGGCCCGGGGCCCACCAAGGTCAACGTCAGCAGGGAGTGACGCCCGCCGAACAGTGGCGCGCACGACGGCGGCGACCCACCTCCCGGGGTGAGTCGCCGCCGTCGTGCGCCACCGGGACCTAAGCCGGTCGTGTTGGCGCAGGCGTGCTACAGGACGCTGCGGTAGACATCCAGCGTGGTCTGGCCGATGGTCTCCCACGAGAAGCTCTGCTCGGCCCGGACCCGGCCAGCCTCCCCCATCGCGCGGGCGCGCTGCGGGTCCGAGACCACCTCGGTGAGCGCGGCGGCGAAGTCGGCCACGAACTTCTCCGGGTCCAGCGGGGTCCCGGTGCCGTCGGTGACCTGCTCGATCGGCACGAGGAGCCCGGTGTTCCCGTGGTCCACGACCTCCGGGATGCCGCCCGTGGCAGTCGCGACGACGGCGGCGCCGCACGCCATCGCCTCGAGGTTCACGATCCCGAGCGGCTCGTAGATGCTCGGGCAGGCGAACGCCGTGGCGTGCGAGAGGACCTGGATGAGCTCGCCGCGCGGGAGCATCCGCTCGATCAGCACCACGCCCTCGCGCTCCGCCTTGAGGCCGTCGATGAGCGACTGGGTCTCTTTGGCCAGTTCGGGCGTGTCCGCGGCCCCGAGGCACAGCACGAGCTGCACGTCCGCCGGCAGCTTCGCCGCGGCCCGCAGCAGGTACGGCACACCCTTCTGCCGGGTGTTCCGGCCCACGAACACGACCGAGGGCTTCGCGGGGTCGATCCCCAGGCCGGCCAAGTGGTCGGTCCCCTCGTCGCGGCCCCACCGCGAGACGTCGATGCCGTTGTGGACCACCTTGACCTTCTCGGGGTCGACATCCGGGTAGCAGCGCAGGATGTCCGCACGCATGCCGTGGGAGACCGCGATGATCGCGTCCGCCGCCTCGTACGCGGTCTTCTCCGCCCACGAGGAGAGGCGGTAGCCGCCTCCCAGCTGCTCGGCCTTCCACGGGCGCAGCGGCTCGAGGCTGTGCGCGCTGAGCACGTGCGGGATGCCGTGCATGAGCGAGGCGAGGTGGCCGGCCATGTTCGCGTACCACGTGTGCGAGTGCACGAGGTCCGCACCGGCGACGTCCGGGACGATGCCCAGGTCGATCCCGAATGTCTGCAGCGCCGCGTTGGCTCCCGCGAGGTACTCCGGAACCTGGTAGGAGGAGACGGACGCGCCGTCGACCTCCGGCTCGCGGGGCGCGCCGAAGGCGTGGACGTGCAGATCGACCTCGCGCGCGAGTACCCTGCTGAGCTCCGCCACATGCACCCCCGCGCCGCCATAGATCTCCGGGGGGAATTCCTTGGTCACAATGTCGATTCGCACGGAACTCAACGTAGTCCGTCATTGGATCGTGATCTAGTGTGAAGACAACTACGCTCCGCAGCTGCGGAGGCCGGGTTACAGAGGCCTTAACGAGAGATGACGGGGGTTGCGCAGTGGCACCGAAGAAGGTTTTGGCGATCGTCCTCGCGGGAGGCGAGGGCAAGCGCCTCATGCCCCTGACGGCGGACCGGGCCAAACCCGCGGTACCGTTCGCCGGAGGGTACCGGCTCATCGATTTCGCAATGTCCAATCTCGTGAACTCGGGATTCCTCCAGATCGTGGTGCTGACGCAGTACAAGTCGCATTCGCTGGACCGCCACGTCTCGGAGACGTGGCGCCTGTCCCCGCAGCTGGGGAACTACGTCGCGTCGGTTCCTGCCCAGCAGCGCGTCGGCAAGAGCTGGTTCCTCGGCAGCGCCAACGCCATCTACCAGTCCCTCAACCTGATCTACGACGCCCGGCCGGAGATCGTGGTGGTGGTCGGTGCCGACCACGTCTACCGGATGGACTTCGAGCAGATGGTCGACTCCCACGTGGCGTCCGGCGCGAAGGCGACTGTGGCCGCCGTCCGCCAGCCGCTGGACATGGCGAACCAGTTCGGGGTCATCGAGACAGACCCGGCCAGGCCGGAGCTGATCAAGGCGTTCGTCGAGAAGCCCGAGACCACGCCCGGCCTGCCCGATGACCCGGAGCAGTTCCTCGCCTCGATGGGCAACTACGTCTTCGACGCCGACGCCCTCGTCGCCGCGCTCAAGTCCGATGCGGAGCGGCTCGACACGAAACACGACATGGGCGGGGACATCATCCCGTTCTTCGTCGAGCGCGGCGAGGCCGGCGTCTACGACTTCACGAAGAACGAGATCCCGGGCGCGACCGAACGCGACCGCACCTACTGGCGGGACGTGGGCACGCTCGACTCGTTCTACGACGCCCACATCGACCTCATCTCCCCCCTGCCGGTCTTCAACCTGTACAACCTCGAGTGGCCCATCTACACCCACCAGAGCGTCTCACCGCCGGCCAAGTTCGTCCGCGGCGAGGGCGGGACAGTCGGGACGGCGCTGGACTCCATCGTCTCGAGCGGCTCCGTGATCTCCGGCGGGATCGTCGAGGGCTCCGTCCTGTCCCACGACGTGCGCGTCAACGCGGCCGCCCGCGTCCTCGACTCGGTCCTGATGGACTGCGTCCAGGTGGGAGCCGGGGCCGTGGTGAACCGCGCGATCATCGACAAGAACGTCATCATCCCGGCCGGCGCGACCATCGGCGTCGACGAGAAGCTGGACCGTCGGCGCGGGTTCGAGGTCACCGCCTCGGGCATCACCGTCCTGTCCAAGGGCCAGGAGGTCCCCGAGCCCGACGAGGACGAGCGCCGTCTCGCCGCCGCGTGGCTCGCCAAGGTGCCCCAGTCCCTCGAGGACATCGCCGAGGGTATGCCCGAGGTCGCCGAGAAGATCCAGGAGAAGCACGCCGCGGCGGCGGCGCGTGCCGCCCACGGCGAGCCGTCGCACGACGGCGCGTCCTCGCCGTCGTCCGCCACGAGCCGCACCGGAGGCTGACCGGCGGACCCGACACGCGCACGACGGCGCGGCCCGGCATGAGGCGGGCCCGCGCCGTCGTGCTCTGTGCAGTGCCTGCGGCGCCTGGGTGCGCCGGTAGAATGGGAAGCCATGAGTTCCCCTGACACGCCCGCCGAACTGACCCCTGAGGAGATCCGGGCCGCCCTCAAGGTCCTCGGCACCATCCACACGTACGACGAGGAGCACCCCGACTACGTGGCCGTGCGCCGTGCCACCGGGAAGATGTTCAAGGCCCACCGGCGCTTCACGCGTGCGCAGAGGCGCGACGCGATCGCCGAATCGGACAAAGCCGTGATCGCCCAGACCGCGACCGCCGCGCCGGACCGGATCGACGACGAGACCCAGGGCAACAAGCTCAAGCCGTCCGCGACGGGCCGGGTGGCCGGCCACCTCATCAAGTCCCGGCCGTGCTACATCTGCAAGCAGCACTACACCCAGGTGGACGCGTTCTACCACCAGCTCTGCCCGGACTGCGCCGCCATGAGCCACGCCAAGCGGGACGCCCGCACCGACCTGACCGGACGGCGGGCGCTGCTCACGGGTGGCCGCGCCAAGATCGGCATGTACATCGCGCTGCGGCTCCTGCGCGACGGCGCGCACACCACGATCACGACCCGCTTCCCGAAGGACGCCGCACGGCGGTTCGCCGCGATGGAGGACTCGGCGGAGTGGCTCGACCGGCTCACGATCGTGGGCATCGACCTGCGCGACCCGTCTCAGGTCATCTCCCTCACCGAGGCGCTTGACGCCGAGGGGCCGCTGGACATCATCATCAACAACGCCGCGCAGACCGTGCGCCGTTCCGGCAACGCCTACGCGCCACTCGTCGAGGCCGAGTCGGAGCCGCTTCCCGCCGCGCTGCTGGCCTCCAACGGCGGGCCTGAGCTGCTCACGTTCGGGCATGCGCACGATCGGCACCCGCTCTCCATCGCCGGCTCTGTATCGGCCCACCCGGCGCTCGCCGGCGACGCCGTCACGGCGCTCGCGCTCTCGACCGGATCCGCGTCCCTCGAGCGCATCGAGGCCGGGACGGCGATCGACGCCGGCGGCCTCGTGCCCGACCTGGCGACCATCAACTCGTGGACCCAAGTGGTCGACCAGGTGGACCCGCTCGAGCTGCTCGAGGTCCAGCTGTGCAATGTCACCGCGCCGTTCCTGCTCGTCTCCCGGCTGCGCGGGGCGATGCGGCGCTCGACGGCGCGGCGCAAGTACGTGGTCAACGTCTCCGCCATGGAGGGGCAGTTCGGGCGCAAGTACAAGGGCCCCGGGCATCCGCACACGAACATGGCGAAGGCGTCGCTGAACATGATGACCCGGACCTCGGCGGGTGAGATGTTCGAGACGGACCGGATCCTCATGACCGCCGTGGACACCGGCTGGATCACCGACGAGCGTCCGCACTACACGAAGGTCCGGCTCGCAGACGAAGGGTTCCACGCGCCGCTCGACCTCGTGGACGGCGCGGCGCGCGTCTACGACCCGATCGTCATGGGCGAGGCCGGGACCGACCTCTACGGCGTCTTCCTGAAGGACTACAAGCCCAGCCCCTGGTGATCCCCCTGCCCCTTCCCGTTGCGGGGTCCCTGGCGCGCCGTTGCGGGGTCCATGGCGCGCCGTTGCGGGGTCCCTGGCGCGCCGTTGCGGGGTCCCTCATGCGGCTTTGGCCGCGAAAAGCCTTCGAAGCTCCCGGCGTACACGCGCGAAGTCTTCACGAAGGTCGTCGACCGTCGCGTGGATCAAGTCCCACCCGTCCTGGCGAAACGCCGCGTCACGACGGAGGTCGCTTAGCCGCTGCTTCGGTTCCTGATGGTGTTCACCCTCATAGTGGATTCCGATGCGATTACGGATCCACCCGACGTCGATGCTCGGTGACTTTGGGTCGTTTGGGTTGAGCCGGATCTGAAGGTCTGGTTCGGGGAATCCGTACGCAACGAGGCACATCCGCAGCATGCTCTCCGGGACGGAGTCCGATCCGACGCGCATGTCGGCGAGCGCCTCCTTACACTTGCCGACCCCTTTGACCTTTGGATGCGCGCGCAGAAGTCTGGCGAGTGAGGACTTTGTCTCATACGGCTCGCTCCGTCCCTCGAATTCTGGGCGAGGAAGCCGGATCAACTGATCACCGAGTGCCACGAGGGCAGCAGGTGTCAGCTCGTGACCGAGATCCAGCCATGTTCGACCAGGGCTGGTTACACGGATGCCGTCCACCACCTCAACCTCACCATCAAGGATTCGCACGCGATGCCCGACGACGCCGGGCCGCCTGACGCGCGGCAAATGCGAGGGCTTGCTGAGATGGACATCCGCATGGTCGTCAATCCAAGAAGGGATCCAGAAGCTGCGGAGGGCGGCCGCGGTCCGATGCGATGCCCACGCATCGGGATTGAGCTCGAGATGTGCGCGAATCAGGCCGTCCAACTCAGGTCTGCTCCGATCGGGCACGAAAATCCCCCGGCTGATCTGCCGAACATCCTCGAGTCTGAGATCTCGCGCGCTCAATCCGTGCGCCCTTGCCTGGCTCACCGAAAAGGGCGTCGGAGGATGCCGTCCGCGGGCATGTCGTCAGTCATGGGCTCATGCTGGCACAACTGGGAGAGCGGCGTCTGAAGTTATCCACAGGGACCCCACAATGGGCCGCCAAAGACCCCACAACCGGATGCCAGGGACCCCACAACCCACCGCCAGGGACCCCCCAACGTCAGGCGACCCTGGTGATCTCCACCGACACCTCGAGGTGGGAGCCTCCGCCGCCGGACAGGACGCCCTTGAGCGGGGGGACGTCGCGGTAGTCCCGGCCACGGGCCACGGTGACGTGGAAATCCCCGGCCGGCTTGTGGTTGGTGGGGTCCCACGAGCGCCACTCGCCGTCCCACCACTCGAGCCACGCGTGGGACTGGCCCGCGACGACCTCGCCGATGTCCGCCGTCGAGCGCGGGTGCAGGTAGCCGGAGATGTACCTGGCGGGGATGCCGAGGCTCCGCAGCGATCCGATCGCGAGGTGCGCGAGGTCCTGGCAGACGCCCTGGCGCTGGTTCCACGCCTGCTCGGCGTCCGTCGTGACCCCGGTCGAGCCGGGCATGTAGCGCATCTCACCGGCCAGCCAGTCGAACACGGCGTGGGCGGCCTGATTCGGGTCCAGGCTGGGCACGAGCCCGGGCACGATGCCCAGGACCTCGCTCCCCGGGCCGGAAAGGCGGGACTGCGGCAGCCAGTCGCTGAATTGGTCCTGGACCTCGTCGCTGCGAAGGCGCTCCCACGGGACGACCTCGCCCTCCACCGGGACGCGCTCCACACGGTGGACCTCGACCGTGGTCGAGGAGACCACCTCGAGGTACTCGTGCGGGACCTGCATGTCGAACGCGGTGACGCGCGTGCCCCAGTAGTCCTTGTAGGAGCTCACCGCGGCCTGGGCGGGCGCCACGCGGACCTGCGACTCGAGGACCACCTGCTGCGGCTCGGTGAGCGGCGTCATGCGCGCCTCGTTGTAGGAGAGCGTGACCCGCTTGTTGTACCGGTACGCGGTGCGGTGCAGGATCTTCAGCCGGGTCATGAAACCTCTCCCACCCAGGCCTGCTCGTCGGCCTTGTTGAAGTACTTGCGCGAAACCGCGTCGGACGTCTGGGCCACGGCCCGCTGGACGCGTTCCATGTGCTCGGGCAGCTCGGCCATGAGCTCGTCGGTCCGATGGAACTCGAGGAACGTGCGGGCCTGGCCGACAATCCGCCGGGCGTCGTTGATGAACCCCACGCGGGTGTCAGACGGGTCGAGCTTCGCCAACGCCTCGTCCGCGTCCCGGAGCGCATACACGATCGAGCGCGGGAACAGGCGGTCCATGAGGAGGAACTCGGCGGCGTGGCGCTCGTCGAACGCCACGCGCCGGGTGCGCAGGAACGACTCGTAGGCGCCCGCACACTTGAGCATGTTCACCCAGGACATCCCCGCGGTGTGGACCTCGCGGGTCGAGAGCATCCGCGCGGTCATGTCGGCGCGCTCGAGGGAGCGGCCCAGGACCATGAACAGCCAGCCCTCGTCGTGGCTCATGGTGGTGTCCGCGAGGCCGCGGACCATGGCCGTGCGCTCGAGGACCCAGTTGCAGAACCGGTAGGTCCCCACGACGTCCTTGCGGTGCTGGCTGAGGCCGTAGTAGGTCGTGTTGAGGCACTCCCACAGGCTCGATGAGACGGTCTCTCGCGCGCGCCGCGCGTTCTCGCGCGCGGCGCCGAGCGAGCCGGCGATGCTCGTCGCGTGCGAGCGGTCGTACGCGAGGCTGTTGAGGAGGTCGCTGAGCCCGAAGTCCTCCTTCTCGGGCCGAGACCCCATGACCCCGAGGAGCTCCTGGGCGACGCTGCGCTGCTCGGCGGTCGGCAGGTGATTGAGCCTCTCGAGGTGGACATCGAGGATGCGCGCGGTCCCATCGGCCCGCTCCACGTAGCGGCCGATCCAGAAGAGGGATTCAGCGATGCGGCTGAGCAAGTCGGCCTCCTGAAGCTCGGGGGTAACACGGACGACGGCGGGTGGCCGCCTCGGCGGCGGCGCTCACTGCTGCTGCTCGGCCTGGCGGTCGCGCCAGTTGCTCTCGACCGGCCACACGCTCGTGCGCTCGCGGATGCTGATGGAGTGACGCGGCTCGGCCTCGATGGGCACGTCCGAGGACTGGGCGAGGACCCACGTGTCCTTGGAGCCTCCGCCTTGGCTCGAGTTGACGATGAGCGATCCCTCCTTGAGCGCCACCCGGGTGAGGCCGCCGGGAAGGACCCACACGTCGTCGCCGTCGTTGACCGCGAAGGGACGCAGGTCCACGTGGCGCGGGCCGAAGCGGTTGCCGGAGAGGGTCGGCACCGTGGAGAGCTGGAGGACGGGCTGGGCGATCCAGCCGCGGGGGTCTGCGAGGACGCGCTTGCGGAGGGTGTCGAGCTCCTCGCGGGTCGCGTCGGGGCCGATCACGAGGCCTTTGCCGCCGGAGCCGTCCACGGGCTTGACCACGAGCTCCTCGAGCCGGTCGAGGACCTCCTCGCGGGCGGCATCCTCCTCGAGCCGGTACGTGTCGACGTTGGCGATGATGGGTTCCTCTCCGAGGTAGTACCGGATGAGGTCGGGGACGTAGGAGTACACGAGCTTGTCGTCGGCCACGCCGTTGCCCACCGCGTTGGCGATCGTCACACCTCCGGCGCGGGCGGCATTGACGAGGCCCGGGCAGCCGAGCATCGAGTCCGAGCGGAACTGGAGGGGGTCGAGGAAGTCGTCGTCGATGCGCTTGTAGATGACGTCGACGCGCTGCTCTCCGGCCGTGGTGCGCATGTAGACCCGGTTGCCGCGGCAGATGAGGTCCCGGCCCTCCACGAGCTCGACGCCCATGAGGCCCGCCAGGAGCGTGTGCTCGAAGTAGGCGGAGTTGAACACCCCGGGGGTGAGCACCACGACGGTCGGCTCGTCGACGCCGGCCGGCGCGGTCTTGCGCAGGGCGGAGAGCAGCCGCCGCGGGTACTCCTCGACCGGGCGGATGGGCTGCTGGCTGAAGGCCTCGGGCAGGCCCTTGGCCATGGCGCGCCGGTTCTCGAGCACGTAGCTCACTCCCGAGGGCACGCGGACGTTGTCCTCGAGGACGCGGAAGGTGCCGGCGGCGTCCCGGACCACATCGATCCCGGAGATGTGCACGCGCACTCCCCCGGCGGGCTCGAACCCGTGGACCTGCCGGTGGAAGTGCTGGCTCGTGGTGATGAGGCGGCGCGGCACCACGCCGTCGGCCACGATCGTCATCTTGGAGTACACGTCATTGAGGAACGCCTCGAGGGCCTTCACGCGCTGGGCGACGCCGCGCTCGAGGACGTCCCACTCGGTCGCGGAGATGATGCGGGGCACGATGTCCAGCGGGAAGGGCCGCTCCTCGCCCGCGTAGTCGAACGTGACGCCTCGGTCGAGGAAGGTGCGGGCCATCGACTCGGCCCGTGAGCTGACGTCGGCGAGGTCGAGCTCCGCGAGCGCGTCCGCGAGGTGGCGGTAGCTGGGCCGTGCGGTCTGGGGCGGCGCGAACATCTCGTCGTACGCGCCGGTACGCTCGGCGGCGACGGAGTAGTCCTCGAAGAGATCCGACATAGAGGACAGCTTTTCACCAATCGTGCCCGACCGCATATCGGGCCCGGATTCCGGCGTGTTCATGGGCCCCATGGTTGAATGACGTGTGCCAACTCACAACCTCACCCGCGAGGAGGCCGCCGACCGCGCCCGCCTCCTGTCCGTCGGCTCGTACCACGTGACCCTCGACCTCCGCGGGGCGGAAGATCCCGCCGCGACGTCCTTCCCGACCACGAGTGTCATCGAGTTCCGCGCCGAGCCAGGCGCAGAGACCTTCGCCGATTTCCTCGGCGAGTCCGTCACGCGGGTCGAGCTCAACGGCCGCCTCCTCGACGGGGCGGTGGTGTACGACGGCGCGCGAATCCGCCTCGCGGGCCTCGCGGCCCAGAACCGGCTCGAGGTCACGGGCCTGGCGAGGTACTCGCGCAGCGGCGAGGGCCTCCACCGCTTCGTGGACCCGGCCGACGGCGCGACCTACCTGTACACGCAGTGCGAGCCGGCGGATGCGCGCCGGTACTTCGCGAACTTCGAGCAGCCCGATCTGAAGGCGACGTTCGCATTCACGGTGCTCGCGCCGTCGTCGTGGTCGGTGAGCGCGAATGGCAACGCGACCGCCAGCGCGGAACCGATCGAGGGCGACGCCGCCGCGGGTCGCTGGGACTTCGCGCCGACGCCGAGGATGCCCACGTACCTCGCGGCGGTGCTCGCCGGGCCGTACCACCGCGCCGAGGCGTCGTGGACGGGGGCGACGCGCGACGGCGAGCCGCTCACCCTCCCGCTCGTGGCCTACTGCCGCGCCTCGCTCGCCGAGCACTTCGACGCGGACCGTATCTTCGACCTGACCCGTCGCGGCCTGGACTTCTACCACTCGGTGTTCTCCCCCGCGTTCCCGTGGGGCAAGTACGAGCAGGCGTTCGTGCCCGAGTACAACCTCGGCGCGATGGAGAACCCGGGCCTCGTGACGTTCACGGAGGAGTACGTGTTCGCCTCCCGCGCCGCGGAGTCGCAGTACGAGGGCCGCGCGAACACCCTCATGCACGAGATGGCGCACATGTGGTTCGGCGACCTCGTGACGATGCGCTGGTGGGACGACCTGTGGCTCAAGGAGTCGTTCGCGGAGTACATGGGGACGCTCGCGGTGGACCGCGCGACGGACTTCTCCGCGTCCTGGGTGAACTTCGCCAACCGCCGCAAGGCCTGGGCGTACCTGCAGGACCAGCTGCCCACCACGCACCCGATCGTGGCGGACATCCCGAACCTCGAGGCCGCCGAGCAGAACTTCGACGGGATCACGTACGCCAAGGGCGCGTCCGTGCTCAAGCAGCTCGTCGCGTACGTGGGCGAGGACGCGTTCCTCGCGGCCGCGCGCGAGTACTTCGGGAAGCACGCGTACGGGAACACGACGCTCGGAGACCTCCTCGACGCGCTCGAGCGCTCATCGGGGAGGCCCATGCGCGAGTGGGCCGCGGCCTGGCTGCAGACCGCCGGGCTGCCGGTGCTGGAGACGATCGTCGAGACAGGCCCGGGGCGGCCCACGGAAGCCGAGGGAGTGCACGACGGCGAGCGGCTCACCCGGGTGGCGGTGCGGCAGACCGCTGTGGACCCCGTGACGGGGAAAGAAGCGCCCCGGCCGCATGTCCTCCGCATCGGCCTGTACTCGCGCGGGTCGTCCGGAACGATCGAGCGGACGCACAGCGTCGACGTGGAGCTGCTGGCCGACACGCCCGGCGGCGTGACCGAGGTGCCGGAGCTCGCAGGCCTTCCCGTGCCAGACCTCGTGCTCGTCAACGACGAGGACCTCACGTACGCCAAGGTCCGCCTCGACCACCGCTCCGAGGAGACGGTACGCGAGCACCTCGGCGAGATCGCGGACCCGCTGGCCCGAGCCCTCGCATGGACCGCCCTGTGGCACGCGACGCGCGACGGCGAGGTGGCCGCCTCCCGGTACGTGCGCGCCGTCGAACGCTTCGGGGCTCTCGAGGGCACGGTAGGCGTCCAGCTCGCCGTGCTCGACAACGCCCGCACGGCGATCGAGCGGTACACCCACGGCGAGGGCCGACACGACGTGCGCGACCCGTACCTCGCCGCGGTGGCGCGCGAGCTCACGGCCGCACAGCCGGGCTCGGACCAGCAGCTCGCCTGGGCGCGGGCCCTAGCAAAGGGCAGCCGGTACGGGGGCGGGCAGCTGGACCTCGTGCGCGGTCTCGCGGACGGCACGGTGACGGTTCCCGGGCTCGCGGTGGACCAGGAGCTGCGCTGGTCGCTGTGGCAGGCGCTCGCTGCCCAGAGCCGGGCCACGGTTGCCGAGCTGGACGCGGAGCTGGCACGGGACCGGACAGCCAAGGGCGCCGTGGGACACGCGGTCGCGGTGGCGGCACGGCCGGATCCGGGGGCCAAGCAGGCCGCGTGGGACGCCGCCGTCGAGCGGGACACGCTCTCGAACGACCTGCTCGGGGCCACCGTCGAGGGCTTCATGCTCGGCATGGAGGCGCTGCGCCACCCGTTCATCGAGCGCTACTTCGCGATGCTCACGCGGGTATGGGCAGACCGCTCCCAAGAGATCGCGACCCGGCTCGTGACGGGCCTGTTCCCGGGCGACTCGACGCTCGCGTGGGACCAGACGCCGGAGGAGAACCCCGTGCTCGCGCGCACTGACCAGTGGCTGCACGAGAACGCGTCGGCGCCCGCGGCGCTGCGGCGGATCATCGTCGAGCAGCGGGACCACCTGCACCGCGCGCTCACGGCGCAGCAGCGGTCACGGCAGGGATAGGCCCCACTTCGGGTCAGCCGGCCCTTGCCGCCGCCCGGCGCCCGCCGGGAGAATCCGACCATGGCCAGACTCAGGGTGCACAATTTCGCGATGTCGCTCGACGGCTTCGCGGCCGGGACCGACCAGAGCCAGGAGAGTCCACTCGGCCTCGGCGGCGAGTCGCTCCATCCGTGGATCTTCGCGACCCGCACCGGGCGGGCGATGCTCGGCGAGGAAGGCGGCAGCGAGGGCGTCAACGATGACTTTGTGCGCGCCGGCGAGGACGGCATCGGCGCGACGATCATGGGCCGGAACATGTTCGGTCCGGTCCGCGGCCCGTGGCCGGACATCTCCTGGCGCGGCTGGTGGGGCGAGAATCCGCCGTTCCACCACCCGGTCTACGTCATGACGCACCATGCCCGGCCGGACGTGCAGATGGCGGGCGGGACCGTCTTCAGGTTCATCGACGCGGCGCCGCGAGAGGTTCTGGCGATGGCGGTCGACGCCGCCGGCGGGCTCGATGTCCGGCTCGGCGGGGGCGTCTCAACGGTGCGGGCGTTCCTCGCCGAGGGCCTCGTCGACGAGATGCACCTCGCGATCGCCCCCGTGTTCCTCGGCGACGGCGAGCGGCTGTTCGGCGACGGTGTCCCGCCCGAGGGCTACGCTAGCGACCCGCTCGTGGTCGGCGACGGCATTGCCCACGCGGTGATCCGGCGGGCGTGAGCTGCTCGGCGGGGCCGAGCCGTCACAGGTAGCTGCAGACCTGCCCGGGGTCGCATTCCGCTGGGTCGGCCGCGCGGATGGCACCGTAGCGCTCGGCCACCATGCTGCGCAGGGCCTCGAGTTCGGCGATGTGGCGGTCGAGCTCGGCCAGCTGGCGCTCCAGCTGCGCGGCGACGGACGCACAGGCGCTCCCGCCGGCGTCGAACGCCGCGAGGATCTGCCCGGTGCGCTCCAGGCTCATCCCCGCCGCCCTGCTGCGGCGGATGAAGGCCGCCCGGTTCACGTCCTCCGCCCCGAAGTCCCGGTAACCCGAGGCGGTCCGGTCCACGGCCGGCAGCAGGCCGATCGACTCGTAGTACCGCAGGGCCTTCTCTGTTGTCCCCGCCGCGGACGCGGCTTCTGCGATGCGCATACATAGGTCAACTGACGCGGCCCGCTTGACCTTCCCGCCCAGGGGAAGGTGCATGCTCCCTCTATGGAGGACACAGACTACGACCTCGTGGTGATCGGTGCGGGCGGCGGCGGCTTCGCGGCGGCGATCGAGGCGTCCCGCCTCGGTGGGCGCGTCGCGATCGTGGAAGGCGGCACTCTGGGGGGCACCTGCACCAACACGGGCTGCATCCCGTCGAAGGCGCTCCTGGCGGCGGCCGCGGCCCGCCACGCGGCGCTGGACGTGGGGCGCTACCCCGGGATCGCTGCCGCCGCCGGCCCCGTGGACATGGCCCAGCTCATCTCGGGCAAGCAGGCGCTCGTGGACCAGATGCGCGCCACGAAGTACGAGGACCTCATCGATGCCTACGGCTGGGACTTGTACCGCGGGCTGGCCGCGTTCGGCGGGGCGGCCGAGGAGCCGGTCCTCGAGATCGCGGCCGCGGAGGGAGGCACGGAGGTCCTCCGGGCCAGGCACTACCTCGTCGCGACGGGCTCCGCCCCCGCGCTCCCCGACGTTCCCGGGATTGCCGAGACCGGCTTCCTGACGTCGACGACGGCGATGGAGCTCGACGCTGTCCCCGCTTCGATGACCGTGATCGGCGGAGGCTACGTGGCGCTCGAGATGGCCCAGCTGTTCGCCCGCCTCGGCACGGCCGTGACCATCCTGGCGCGCTCGCGGCTCGTCTCCCACGAGGAGCCGGAGGCCTCCCGGGCGCTCGAGGACGCGCTCGCCGAGGAGGGTATCGTCACCGCGCGGCGGGCACTCCCCCGCAATGTTGCGCGCGCGGCCGACGGGAAAGTGATCGTGACGGCCGACGTCGCCGGGCGGCGCCGCGAATTCCGCGCCGCCGAGCTGCTCATCGCCACCGGCCGACGGCCCGCCACGGACGGCCTCGGCCTCGAACGCGTGGGGGTCGCCCTCGGTCGCGGCGGCGGGATCGTCGCGGACCGCCGGCAGGCGACGTCCAATCCACGCATCTGGGCCGCGGGCGACGTCACGGGGGGACCAGAGTTCGTCTACGTCGCCGCTGCCCAGGGCGCGCTCGCCGCCGAGAACGCGCTCTCCGGCGCCGACAGGGCGCTCGGCAGCCATTCGCTCCCCCGGGTCGTGTTCACGAGTCCCGCGCTCGGCGTCGCCGGGCTGACAGAGGCGCAGGCGCACGCCGAGGGCCTCGCGTGCGAATGCCGCGTGCTGCCGCTCGCCCTAGTGCCCCGCGCAATCGTGGACCGGGACACGCGGGGCTTCATCAAGGTCGTCGCGAAACGCGGGACGGGCCGCATCCTCGGCGTCACCGCCGTGGCCCGCGACGCCGGGGAGATCGCCGCGAGCGCTGTCCACCTCATCGAGACTGGCACCACCGTCGCCGAGCTGGGACGCCGTTGGGCGCCCTACCTCACGATGGCGGAAGGGCTGCGGATCGCGGCGCAGTCGTTCACCGAGGACGTCGCGATGCTGTCCTGCTGCGCCGCGTGAGGCGACCCGCGCACGACGGCGACCACTCGCCGTCGTGCCTTGCCTCGCCCCAGGCGCGCGGGGCCTACGGAACCCGGTGCAGCCACTCTCGGGTGGCGAACTTGCGCTCCGCGAGGGCGCGAGCGTCCGCGAGCGACGGCCCGGAGAGCGCGACGCGGCGCGCGCCGTAGCGGCCCTCGAACGTGGCCATCATCGTCTCAAAGATGTCCTCGCGGGACATGCCGGTCTGCCGCTTGAGCGGGTCGACGCGCTTCTGCGCGCTCGCGATCCCCTTGTCCGAGATCTTCTCGCGGCCGATCCGCAGGACCTCGGTCATCTTGGCCGCGTCGATGTCGTAGCTCATGGTCACGTGGTGCAGCGTGCCTCCGTTGGCGAGGCGCTTCTGCGCCGCGCCGCCGATCTTCCCGGCCTCCGTGGCGATGTCGTTGAGCGGTTTGTAGAAGGCCTTCACACCCGTCTTCGCGAGAGCCTCCATCACCCACGCGTCGAGGAACGGGTACGAGTCCGCGAACGAGAGGCCGTCAACCAGCGAGGTGGGCAGGTACAGGGAGTACGTGACGCAGTTGCCGGCCTCCATGAACATCGCGCCGCCGCCCGAGATCCGGCGGACCACGGTGACGCCGTACTTCTCGACGCCCTCGGGGTCCACCTCGTTGCGGTAGGACTGGAAGCTTCCGATCACCACGGACCGCTCGTCCCACTCCCACAGCCGCAGGGTCGGGTTGCGGCGGCCATCGGCGACTTCTCGGGTGAGCACCTCATCGAGGGCGACGTTCTCGGTGATGGTCAGGGTGGTGGGCGGGAGGATCTCCCAGTCGTGGTCCGTCCACGTGGTCGCGTGGCCGAGCGCGCGGCGGACGGCGACGGCCACGGCGTCCGGGTCGAAGCCGAACATGACCGTGGTGGGGCCGACGGCGTCGCTCACCGCCTGGGCGATCGTCGCGTTGGGCGCCTGTGTGGACAGGCCGACGAGGGCCCCGTTGATGTCCGCGAGAGCCTCATCCGGCTCGAGGAAGAAGTCGCCGTTGATGCTCGCGGCGGTGATCTCCCCGCCCTCTGCCATCAGGTCTGCGATGACGAGCTTGCCGCCGGGGACCTTGAATTCACCGTGATAGTCAGCCACGGGACCAAGCCTAGACCCGTCTGAAGTCTTGGCCCGGAGACGGCGAAGGCGCCGTCCCCAGCGGGACGGCGCCTTCGCGCGGCAGAGCCTGAATCAGGCCTTCTTGCCGAAGTTCTTGAAGCGAGCGTTGAAGCGCTCGACGCGGCCGGCCGAGTCCATGATGCGCTGCTTGCCCGTGTAGAACGGGTGCGAGGCGGAGGAGATTTCGACGTCGATGACCGGGTAGGTGTTGCCGTCCTCCCACTCGGTGGTCTTGTCCGAGGAGACCGTGGAGCGCGTGAGGAACTTCTCGCCGGAGGCGAGGTCGTTGAAGACGACGTAGCCGTACTTGGGGTGAATATCAGACTTCACAATGGGCCCTTTGCTTGTGCCCCTGGATTTTGCCAGAGGCCAGGTGTGAACGCCCTCCCGGTTGGAGGGCCAGCAGTCAATGCTACCAGCTCGGGGCGGGGCGCAGCGCCTCTCAGCGTCGCCGCAGCTCCCAGAACGCGACGGCGCTCGCGGCGGCGACGTTGAGCGAGTCGACGCCGCCGCGCATCGGGATCTTCACGGCCAGATCCGCGGCGGCGAGCGTCGCGGCTGCGATCCCGGCACCCTCGGTGCCCAGGACGAGGGCCAGACGGTCGACGGCGCGCTCCGCCAGCGCGTCCACGTCCACGGCATCGTCGGTCAGCTCCATCGCAGCGACCGTGAAGCCGAGGCGCTGGAGCTCGGCGATGCCCTCCGGCCACGAATCGAGCCTCGCCCACGGGACCTGGAAGACCGTGCCCATGCTGACGCGGATGCTGCGCCGGTACAGGGGGTCACCGCAGCGAGGGGTCACCAGGACGGCGTCGACCCCGAGGGCGGCCGCGGAGCGGAAGATCGCGCCGACGTTCGTATGGTCCACGATGTCCTCGAGCACCGCGACACGGCGGGCGCCCGCAAGCAGCTCGGCGACGGGCACCGGCTCGGGACGGTGCATCGCGGCCATCGCGCCACGGTGGAGGTGGAAGCCCGTGATCTCCTCGAGGAGCTCCGGCGGTCCCACGTAGGCCGGCACCTCCGGGTGAGCGGCGAGGACGTCGGCGAGCCCGTCGAGCCACTTGTCGGCGAGGAAGAAGGAGCGGGGCGTGTGGCCGGCGTCGAGCGCCCGCCGCAGGACGCGCGAGGACTCCGCGATGTAGAGGCCCTCCGCGGGTTCGCGGACCTTGCGCAGGTGCACGTCGGTGAGCCGGGTGTAGTCGGCCACGCGGGGGTCGTCGGCCGAGGTGAGCCGGACGATCCGGGGGACATCACCCATGGAAGAGCTTGCCCACCAGATTGACGAGCGCCACGACGCCGAGGATGACGATGACGATGCGCAGCACCACGGGCTTCATGCGCCGCCCGATGCCCGCGCCGAGGAAGCCGCCCAGCGTCGAGCCGACCGCGATGAGCAGCACCACGAGCCAGTTGATCCGCTCGAACGCGAAGATCAGGTACATTGCCGCGGCGATGAGGTTCACCACAAGGCTCAGGACGACCTTGATCGCGTTGGACTGCTGCAGCGTCCCATGGAAGAACACGCCCAGCACGCCCATCAGCAGCACGCCCTGGGCTGCGGTGAAGTAGCCGCCGTACACACCGATGAGGAACACCAGCACGTACAGGATGAGCGGGACCTTCTGCAGATCCGCCTGCTCGGGCGTGATGTGCTCGAGGGACTGACGCGCCTTGGCCCAGGCCGAGAGCTTCGGCTGGAAGATCACCAGCAGGATCGCGACGACGATGAGCACCGGGGCGACGTACCCGAACACGGACTCGGGCAGGTGCAGCAGCAGGAATGCGCCGAGCAGGCCGCCCACGAGCGAGACGGGAAGGAGCTTCAAGAGCGTCCGCTTCGCGCTGACAGCCTCGCGCCTGTACCCGTATGCGCCCGAGAAGCCGCCCGCCACGAGGCCCATCGCGTTGGAGATGATCGAGTTGACCGGGCTGTACCCGAGCGCCACGAGGACCGGGAACGTCACGAGCGAGCCGGAGCCCACGATCGTGTTGATCGTCCCCGCCCACAGGCCGGCGAGGAAGATGAGGACGTCGCCCCAGAAGGTGTTCACTTGGCTGCGGGAGCCGCGGCCCCGTCCTTCGCCACCGCGGTATACCGTCCGTCCTGGGCACGCACGTCCAGCGGCAGGCCGAACGTGGTGCTCAGGTTCGACTCGGTGAGCGTGGACTCGATGGGCCCAGCGGCCACGATCCCGCCGTCGCGGAGCAGCAGCGCATGGGTGAAGCCCGGCGGCACCTCCTCGAGGTGGTGCGTGACGAGCACGAGTGCGGGGGCGGCGTCGTCCATCGCGAGCTCGGAGAGCTTGTACACGAGCTCCTCGCGGCCGGCCAGGTCCAGTCCGGCGCCGGGCTCATCGAGGAGCAGCAGCTCGGGGTCAGTCATGAGCGCCCGGGCGATCTGGACGCGCTTGCGCTCGCCCTCGGACAGAGACGCGAACACGCGGCCCAGCAGCGGGCCCATGCCCCACTCGTTCAGGAGACGGAACGCGCGGCGCTCGTCGTCCTTCTCGTACTCCTCGAGCCATCGCCCGGTCACACCGTACGCCGCGGTCACGACGACGTTGAGGACCTTCTCATTCTCGGGGATCTGATTCGCGAGGACGGCCGAGGACAGGCCGATGCGGGGGCGCAGCTCGAAGACGTCGACCTTGCCCATCGTCTCGTCGAGGATCTCGACCCGGCCGCTCGTGGGGTGCAGGCGGGCAGCGGCGAGCGAGAGCAGCGTCGTCTTCCCGGCCCCGTTCGGCCCGAGGATGACCCAGCGCTCCCCCTCGTTCACCTGCCAGTCGATCCCATCCAGCAGCTTCTTCGCCCCGCGGACTACGCTCACGCCGGACAGCTGGAGAACATTGCTCATGGCCTCTGACATTAGTGCAGGTGGTTCGCCCGTCGCGAACTGCAGGCGGTTTCCGCCGGGAAAGTAGAATCTGGGGTATGCCAGCTCACTTCGCCGCAGTCCTGTATGCCCCGACGCTCACGGACGACGACGCCGCGGCCGCCACCCGCGCCCTCGAGGGCGCAGGCGCGTCGGTCGGCCCGTTCGAGGCGCCTGCGGGGCTGCGCACCGATTCCCCGTACGCGGCGCTCACGGCGGACGTGAAGCTCGACGCCGGCCGGCTCGCCTCCGCCCGCAGCGCCCTGAGTGCGCTCGGGGTCACCGCGGCACTCGTGCCCGCGGAGGTCCGGGAGGCGGAGCGCAAGCTCCTCATCATGGACGTGGACTCCACGCTCATCCAGCAGGAGGTGATCGAGCTGCTCGCCGACTACGCCGGGAAGCGGGCCGAGGTCACCGCCGTGACCGAGGCCGCCATGCGGGGCGAGCTCGACTTCGCCCAGAGCCTGCACGCCCGCGTCGCGACCCTCGCGGGGCTGCCGGAGAGCGTCATCGCGAAGGTGCGGGACGCCGTCGTGCTCTCCCTCGGCGCGCAGGAGCTCATCGAGGCGTTCCACGCGGCCGGGCACGTGGTGTGCGTGGTCTCGGGCGGGTTCAACCAGATCCTCGACCCGCTCGCGGAGGGCCTCGGTCTCGACCACTGGCGCGCCAACGACCTCGACGTGGTCGACGGCGAGCTGACCGGCAGGGTGCTGGGCGAGGTGGTGGACCGCGCGGTGAAGGAGCGCATGCTGCGCGAGTGGGCGGGGCAGCACGGCATTCCGCTCGAACACTGCATCGCCGTGGGCGACGGGGCGAACGACCTCGACATGCTCGGCGCCGCTGGGCTCGGGGTCGCGTTCAACGCCAAGCCGAAGGTCCGTGCGGCGGCCGACGCAGCCGTCGACCTCCCGTACCTGGACGTGGTGAGGTTCCTTGCCGGGGTGTGACACCTCAGTGCGACGCAGGTGACTCCTCGGCGTCACGTAGGTGACTCGCCGGCGTCGAGGAGTCAGGTGCGCTTGCCCGAGGAGTCACCTACGCGCTCTTGAAGAGTCGGTCAGGCCTGGAAGCCGCCCGCTCCGCCCACGAGCTCCGTGTGGCCGGTCTCGACGTCCGCGGTGACCATCTTGGCCACCTCCGCGGCGAACTCGTCGACCGAGTACAGCTTGCCCGCGGCCTCGCGGCGCGACGCGATCGCGCCGGGAGCAGCCCGCTCGAGCAGCGTGGCGGTGATGGTCCCCTCGATCATGTCACCCGAGACGACCACGAACGTGATGCCCTTCTCCGTGAGCCACGGGACAAGCTCGCGCAGCGCGGTCTCGCCCGCACGCTTGGACCGTGCAACGGGCTCGTAGGCATCCATCGTCTGGACGGAGTCGATGAAGTGGGCCTGGTGGCTCGTGACGAACACGACGCGCGAGCCGGGCTTCATGCGCTCGGCTGCGGCCTTGAGCATGGCCACCTGGGCGTCGCGGTTGAGGCGCAGCGCGTAGTCCTCGCCGAGGCCCGTCTCCATCCCGCCCGAGGCGTTGAGGACGAGCACGTCGAGGGACCCGAACGCGTCGACGGCCGCTTGGGCGAGGGCATCGACGTCGGCCTCGTTGGTGAGGTCGCCGCCCACCGCGATCGCGCGGCCGCCCGCGGCCTCGATCTCCGCCACGACCTTGTTGGCCCGCGGCGCCTTCTGGCGGTAGTTCACGACGACGGCGGCGCCCTCCCCCGCGAGGATCTTCGCCGTCGCGGCGCCGATCCCCCGCGACGACCCGGTGACGATCGCCGTCTTGCTGTCCAGAAGTCCCATGCGCGTTCCTTTGTCTGATCTGTCCAAAAACCTGTGGCCGGATCCCATCATGCCAGCCGTGCACGGCCCGGGCGGTTGTCGGATTCCTCCAACAACCACCCGGCTCGACGCCCGGTCAGTGTCCCATCCCGAGGCCGCCGTCCACGGGGATGACCGCGCCGGAGATGTAGCCGGCCTCGTCGCTGGCGACCCAGCGCACCACATTGGCGACCTCGTCGGCGTCGGCGAACCGCCCCGCCGGGACCCGGGAGAGGTAGTCCTTCTGCGTCTCCTCGGGCAGCTCGGCCGTCATGTCCGTTGTGATGAAGCCCGGAGCCACGACGTTCGCGGTGATTCCGCGCGAGCCGAGCTCGCGGGTGAGCGAGCGGGCCAGGCCCACGAGGCCGGCCTTGGACGCCGAGTAGTTGATCTGCCCCGGGGCGCCGTAGAGGCCCGAGACGGAGGAGATGAGCACCACGCGGCCCTTGCGGAGGCGGACCATGCCCTTGGACGCGCGCTTCACGACGCGGAACGCACCCGTCAGGTTGGTGTCGAGGACGGACGTGAAGTCGTCCTCGCTCATGCGCAAGAGGAGGGTGTCCTTCGTGATGCCGGCGTTGGCCACGAGCACCTCGACCGGGCCGTGGGCCTCCTCGACCGCCTTGAAGGCGGCGTCGATGGACGCCTCGTCGGTGACGTCCGCCTGCACGCCGAGGATCCCCTCGGGCAGCTCGGTCTGGGTGCGGTAGGTGACGGCTACCTTGTCGCCGTTGGCGAGGAACGCCTTCGCGATCGCGAGGCCGATGCCGCGGTTGCCGCCGGTGACGAGGACGCTGCGTGGGGACGGTGCTTCCGGGCTCACTGTGCTCCTTGGGTGTTGGGGGATCTGGGCGCGCCTGCGCGCCGTTTCAGGGTGCATCCTAGCCAAACCTCGCAATGATTCGCCGCCCACCGGGTCGGGTGGGACAATGGAGGGTGCTTGGGAGTGTGATGACGAGAGACGCTGACGACCGCGCCGCGGGTGGCACCACTGGCGGCAGCCCGGCCGAGAACAACGAAGCCAACAATGCCCGGTACAACGGCGCGCCCTACGCCGAGTTCACCGAAGACCCCGTCGATGGGTCCGGCGAGATCCACAGCATCACGTCCGCGGCTCCAGGGCACAGCGTCGACATGCACCAGCGGATGGTCCGCTACGCCGTCGCGATGGGCATCCGCGTCGTGTGCATCGTGGCCCTCTTCTTCCTCGACGGCTGGTTCAAGCTCATCGCCGTGGCGGGCGCCGTGTTCCTGCCCTGGGTCGCGGTCGTGATCGCGAACGCGCAGACCAAGGGCGAGACGTACGACAGCGAACTCCTCGACCACATGTCCTACGGCGAACTCGGGACGGGCTACCTCGAGGACGACGGCTCGGAATGGAGCGGGGAGACCATCCCCGGCGAGACCATCGACGACGCCGCGTCCGAGGCCGACGAGCACCCCGGGGACCGGAGCACCGAGCACCGCAAGCCCGGGGAGGGCGCCGCGTGAGCCTGTTCTCCCTGCTGCCCGGCGACTCGGCGGCACCCGAGACTCCGATCTGCTCGCGCAAGGGCTGCCACGGTGCGGCACAGTGGCGTCTGCTCTGGAACAACCCCAAGATCCACACCCCCGAGCGCCGCAAGGTCTGGCTCGCGTGCGGCGAGCACCGGGAATGGCTCGAAGACTACCTCCGGACCCGCCTGCTGTGGCGCGAGACCCTGCCCCTTCAACGAGACCGGTCCCGTCGAGGAGGCGATCGACTGATGTACCGCTTCCTCGTCTCCCGCCGCTGGCTCACCTACTTTGTCCTCGCCATCATCTTCGCCATCGCGTGCGTGCTGCTGAGCCGGTGGCAGATGTCCCGCCTCGACGAAGCGAAGGCGAACATCGACCTCGTCACGAGGAACTATGACGCGACACCGGTCCCGTTCGCCCAGACGGCAGGGGACTTCGCATCGCTGCCCGCGGGCGACGAGTGGAAGCAGGTCGAGCTCCACGGCTCGTACAACGTCGCCGACACGCGGGTGGTGCGCAACCGCCCCAACAACGGCCAGCCGGGCTACGAGGTCGTGGTGCCATTCCGCACCGACGCGGGGCAGACCGTGATCGTGGACCGCGGCTGGCTGCCCATCGGCAACAAGGAGCAGGGCCGGCCCGACGCAGTGCCGAACCCACCCGCCGGGGAGGCGACCGTCGTCGTGCGCCTGCGACCGAGCGAGCCGACTCTTGACCGTGGCGCGCCCGAGGGGCAGCTCGCCTCGATCGACCTGCCGACGTACGCGCAGCAGCTGGGCTACCCGATCCTCACCGGGGCATACGGGATGATGGCGAGCGAGAACCCGGCACCGGCCCAGACCGCGCCCGCCGCGCTGCCGAAGCCGCAGCCGGACGAGGGCATGCATCTCTCCTACGCGCTGCAATGGCTCGCGTTCGCGGTGCTCATGTTCGTCGGCTTCGGGTACGCGGCACGCCAGCAGGCCAGGAACGCCGCCATCGACGCGGCGGCGGAGGCCGCCGAGGCCGCGGTGGAGGCCGAGGCGGGGACGGCGCACGACGACGCCGCGCGGCTCGCGCGCGAGGACGCCCACCGCGCCGCCCGCGAGGCCGCCGAAAGGGCCGCCCGGTTCGCCCCGCGGAAGAAGCGCCGGCCGACCGCCGAGGAGGAAGAGGACGCGATCCTCGACGCCCAGGGTTTCCACTGATGGAGGCGGGCACCACGCCAGCGGGCGCCCCGGAGTCGGGCGACCGGGTCGCCGTCGAACGCGTGAGGACCGCCCTCGCGGCGGCGGGCCTGCCGGATACGGTGAAGACGTTCGAGGACGATGTCCCGACCGCCATCGCGGCCGCGGCCGTGCTGGGCTGCGAGGTCGGCGCGATCGCGAACAGCCTCGTCTTCGAGCACGACGGCGCGCCACTCCTCATCCTGGCGAGCGGCGCCGCCCGGGTGGACACCCGGCTCGTCTCGCGGACGATCGGCGGGAAGGTCCGGCGCGCCAGCCCGGAATTCGTGCTCGAGCACACCGGCCAGCGCGTCGGCGGGGTGGCGCCCGTGGGGCACCCCGAGCCGCTGCGCACGCTCATCGACGTGCATCTGGCCGGCTACCCTCTCCTGTGGGCCGGGGCCGGCGACCACCAGTCCATGCTCTCGATCAGCTACGCGGACCTCGCCCGCGTGACCGGAGCTCAGGAGCTCGACGTCCGGTAGGCGCTAGGCGAGCGTGATGAGGTCCAGGTAGTCCGCGCTCCAGAGATCCTCGACGCCGTCCGGGAGCAGCACGACGCGCTCGGGGTTGAGCGCCTCGACGGCGCCCTCGTCGTGGCTGACCATGACGACGGCGCCCTTGTACGTCTTCAGGGCGCCGAGGATCTCGCGGCGGCTCGCCGGGTCGAGGTTGTTCGTGGGCTCGTCCAGGAGCAGCACGTTCGCACTGGACGCCACGATCGTGGCCAGGGCGAGGCGGGTCTTCTCCCCGCCGGACAGGACGCCGGCGGGCTTGTCGACGTCGTCGCCCTGGAACAGGAACGAGCCGAGGATGCCGCGCACGTCCGCGTCGCCGAGGTGGTCGGGGGCGGCGCTGCGCATGTTCTCGAGGACCGTCCGGTCCGTGTCCAGGGTCTCGTGCTCCTGCGCGTAGTAGCCGATCTTCAGGCCATGGCCGGCGCGGACCTCTCCCGTGTCCGGCTGGTCCACGCCCGCGAGCATGCGCAGGAGCGTCGTCTTGCCGGCGCCGTTGAGGCCCAGGATCACCACGCGCGAGCCGCGGTCCACGGCGAGGTCCACGTCTGTGAAGATCTCGAGCGATCCGTAGGACTTGGACAGGCCCTCGGCGGTCAGCGGGGTCTTGCCGCACGGAGCCGGCTCGGGGAACCGCAGGGCGGCCACGCGGTCCGCGACCCGCTCTTCCGCGACTCCGGCGAGGAGCCGCTCGGCGCGCTTGGCCATGTTCTGCGCGGCGACGGCCTTCGTGGCCTTCGCGCGCATCTTGTTCGCCTGGTCCAGGAGCACCTGGGCCTTCTTCTCCGCGTTGGCACGCTCGCGGCGTCGTGCGCGCTCGTCCGTTTCGCGCTGCGCGAGGTAGCGCTTCCAGCCCATGTTGTAGATGTCGATCACCGCGCGGTTCGCGTCGAGGTGGAACACCTTGTTCACCGTGGCCTCGAGCAGGTCCACGTCGTGCGAGATGACGATCAGGCCTCCCTGGTGGGCCTTGAGGAAGTCGCGCAGCCACGCGATCGAGTCGGCGTCCAAGTGGTTCGTGGGCTCGTCGAGCAGGAGCGTGTCTGCGGCCGAGTAGAGGATGCGCGCGAGCTCGACGCGGCGCCGCTGACCGCCCGAGAGCGTACGGAGCGGCTGGTTGAGGATGCGGTCCGGGAGCGCGAGGTTCGCGGAGATCGCGGCCGCCTCGGCCTCGGCGGCGTACCCGCCGCCCGCGAGGAATTCGGCCTCGAGCCGATCGTAGCGCGCCATCGCCTTGCGCTGGGTCTCGGCGTCGTCACTGGCCATCTCGGCCTGGGTCGTGCGGAGCTTGCGCACGACGACGTCGAGCCCGCGCGCGGACAGGATGCGGTCCCGCGCGAGCTGCTCCATGTCCGGCGTGCGCGGGTCCTGGGGCAGGTACCCGATCTCGCCAGAGCGCGTGACCGTGCCGGCGGCCGGTAGCCCCTCCCCCGCCAGGACGCGCGTGAGCGTCGTCTTGCCGGCACCGTTGCGGCCCACGAGCCCGATCTTGTCGCCCTTGTCGATCCGGAAGCTCACCTCATCCATGAGCAGCCGGGCGCCGGCGCGGAGTTCGAGGTTGGAGACAGTGATCACTTCGGGGAGGGCCTTTCGGGGGATGCGACCCGGAGCTGGGCCTCATCCCATGGTATCGGCCCGGGAGGCGGCCTCCTGACGCGCTGCGAGGCGCTCGCGCTGGGGCACGACGACGTACTTCGGGTCCCGGGTCGACGCACGCCCCGCCTCGAAGATGCCGAAGCGCAGGAGCGCCGACCCCGCCGCGACGGCGAGTCCTGACACCGCGCTCACGGCCCGCGAGGACCGCCCTCCGAGGGCGAGGCCCACGGCCCCCGCGGCCGTGCACGCCTTGGACAACCTCAGGAGCCTGCCTGCCTTTCCCTGGTGGAGGGTCTCCGCGGAGAGCTTGCCGCTGCGCTCCATGGCCAGGCTCATGGCAGTCTCGAGGGCCGCGCCGGCCACGGCCATGCGGCGCGCCGGGCCGCTCTCGCCCACGGGCGCGAGGGCCGCAGCAATCCCTCCGGCCGAGGCCGCCGCGGAACCCGCGAAGACGAACGGCAGCGCAGCGTGCGCGTCGTGCCACGTGGGCACCGCCGTGTCGGCGATCAGGACAGCCGTGTAGGTGGCGACAGCGGACCCCGTGATGCCTGCTCCCACGCCCGCTGCCCTCCCGGCGCGGGGCATGATCCCGAGCAGATTGGCCGCGGCGCTCGCGCCGGCCAGGGGCCCGTAGACGGAAAGAATCCATGAGCCGACGCTCATGGGAGAGGTCGGCTTGGCCACGCGCAGCATGTTGACGAAGCGATCCGGGCGCCCGAGGTCATGCACGAGGGCTACGACGGACGCGGAGATGGCGCCCAGGGCCGTGAGCTTCGCCGCGCGCTCGAGCCGGGGCCGGGCCGTGTGCTGGGCCCCCGCCGCGAGGACCGATGACGCTCCGGCGAGGCCGCCGGCGAAGATGTAGCCGGCGATGTCGAGCGCGTGCCACGTGGGCTCCTTGAGGATAGGGCGCCCGTAGTACGAGGTGAACTGGTCAGTCGGCTGGCGGCGTGGGCTCACTTCCTCGCCCCCCAGAAGATGAGGGCGGTCCCAGCGAGCAAGCCTGCGGCGGCGCCCGCGGCGCGCTTCCACATGGCCGGCACGTCCCGGGTCGTGACGACGGGATCCGGGGGAAGTCCGTACGTCTCGGGCTCGTCGAGGAGGAGGAAGAACGCGCCGTCGCCGCCCACACCGCCCTCCGGGTCCCGGCCGTAGAGCTGGGCCCCTTCCTCGCCGCGCTCGTGCAGCTCCTCGAGCCGCGCATCAGCACGCTCGCGCAGCTCGTCGAGCTCGCCGTACTGAATCGAGTTGGTCGGGCACGCCTTCGCGCACGCCGGTTCCTCGCCCGCACCGAGCCGGTCGTAGCACATGGTGCACTTGAACACGCGCCCGTCATCCTTGCGCTGGTCGATGACGCCGTACGGACATGCCGAGACACAGTAGCCGCAGCCGTTGCACACGTCCTGCTGGACCACGACCGTCCCATGCTCGGTGCGGAACAGCGCACCCGTGGGGCACACGTCGAGGCATGCCGCGTGGGTGCAGTGCTTGCACACGTCGGAGGACATGAGCCACTTGACGCCGTCGTGCGCCGACGGATCCGCAGCCGGCACCTTCTTCTCGATGAAGGCCACATGCCGCCACGTGTCTGCACCGAGCGCCGAGGTGTTGTCGAAGGACTCCCCTGTCAGCTTCAGGGACGTGTCGGCAGGGATCTGATTCCACTCCTTGCACGCCACCTCGCACGCCTTGCACCCGATGCAGAGGCTCGTGTCGGTGAAGAATCCCTTCCGCGGGACCCCGATCGTGGGCATCCCCAGTTGCGTGGTGCTCATGCCTTGACTCCCTCGCCGCCTGCGTGTGTGTCGGTGCCTGTGTGCTCGTCGATGCCGGCTCGCCGGCGGTACTCCTCGACCAGTGCGGGCAGGGAAGGCCCGCGCGGCCGGCGCCCGGGCCGGATGTCCACCGTGAGCGCTTTGACCTCCTGAATGTGGGCATTGGGGTCCATCGCGATGGAGGAGAGCTCGTTCATCGCGTCGCCGCGCGCGAGGCCGTTCGGCCCCCAGTGGTACGGCATGCCGATCTGATGGAGGGTACGGCCGTGCACCTTGAGCGGCTTCATCCGCTCGGTCACGAGCACCCGGGCCTCGATGGCCCCCCGGGCGGAGATGAGCGTGGCCCATCCCTTGTTCGTGAGTCCCCGCTCGGCGGCGAGCTCGGCCGAGACCTCGCAGAAGGCCTCCGGCTGCAGTTCCGCGAGATAGGGCAGCCACCGGGTCATGGCACCAGCGGTGAAGTGTTCGGTGAGCCGGTACGTCGTCAGCACATATGGGTAGACATCCGCGCCGCGCTCGCCGCCACTGGGATGGTAGCGGTTGCCTTCGCGCGGCATCAGCTTCCGCACCGGGTTCCGCCCCTGTGTGTACAGCGCGTTGGGGAACGGCGACTCCTGCGGCTCGTAGTGGGTCGGCATCGGCCCGTCCACCAATCCAGCCGGGGTGTACAACCACCCCTTGCCATCGGCCTGCATGATGAACGGATCGATACCGGATATCGCCTCGACGCCGAGCGCGCCCTCGGCCGGACGATACGACGGGGGCTTCGTCGGCTCGAAGTCAGGCACGTCGTCACCCGTCCAGTTCCCGGCGTCCTCGTCCCACCAGATGAGCTTCTTCCGTTCGCTCCAAGGACGACCCTCTGGATCCGCCGAGGCACGGTTGTACAGCTCCCGGCGGTTGGCCGGCCACGCCCAGCCCCACTCCAGGCTCGAGACCGTCTGCTCCGTGTGCGGCTTACGCCGCGCGGCCTGGTTGACGCCGTCGGCCCGGCACCCGCAGTAGATCCAGCACCCGCACGACGTCGACCCGTCGTCCTTGAGCTCGGTGTAGGCGGACAGCGGCGTCCCGTCTGCCTTCCTTCCATTGATCTCGGCGAAGACGGCGTCGGCATCCGGATCGGCCTGGCTGCCGACCGTCGGGTAGTCCCACGTGAGGTCCAGCACCGGACGGTCTGCCGGATCCGTCGAGTCGGCGAGAAGGCCGCGGATCCGGTTGCCCAGATGCCACATGAACCACAGGTCGCTGCGCCGGTCGCCCTCGGGCTCGACCGCCTGATCGTGCCACTGGAGCAGCCGGTTGGTGTTGGTGAAGCTGCCGCTCTTCTCCGTGTGCGAGGCGGCGGGGAAGAAGAACACCTCCGTCCCGATGTCCTCGGTCCTCATCTCGCCCGTCGCGATCTCAGGGCCGTCCTTCCACCACGTAGCGCTCTCGATGAGGGAGAAGTCCCGCACCACGAGCCAGTCCAGCTTGGCCATCCCCGCACGCTGCAGGTGGGTGTTGGCCGAGCCGACGGCTGGGTTCTCCCCCAGGAGGAAGTAGCCCTTGCACACGCCCTCCAGCTGCGCGGCGACCGTCTCGTAGGTCCCGTGGCTTCCGGTGATGCGGGGCAGGTAATCGAAGCAGTAGTCGTTCTCCGCTGTTGCGGCGTCCCCCCAGTACGCCTTGAGCAGGCTGACAGTGTACGAGCGCATGTTGGCCCAGAAGCCGCGCTCGGCGGAGTCCGCCTCGACATAGCCGTCGAGGTCCAGATGCTGCTCCGCGTGGGGCATGGGCAGGTAGCCGGGGAGAAGGTCGAAGAGGGTCGGAATGTCGCTCGACCCCTGGATGCTCGCGTGCCCGCGCAATGCCATAATGCCCCCGCCCGGGCGGCCGATGTTCCCCAGCAGCAGCTGCAGGACAGAAGCCGACCGGATGTACTGGACGCCGGTGGTGTGCTGCGTCCAGCCCACCGCGTACGCGAACGCCGTGGTCCGCTCACGCCCGGAATTGGCGCTGATCGCCTGCGCCACCTCGGCGAAGAGCTCGCGCGGCACGCCACAGACCTCTTCGACCATCTCCGGCGTGTAGCGCGCATAGTGGCGCTTGAGCGTCTGGAAGACGCAACGCGGGTTCTGGAGCGTCTCGTCCCGTCGCCACTCGCCACGGAGCGAGGGGCCTCCGGAGCCGTGCGAGTGCGCATGGCCCGCCTCGCCGAGCGTCGTGCCGCTCTCGTGCGCCTGGGACTCGCGCTCGCCGGAGGAAGCGGCGACGTCGGCACCCTCGTACTGCCAGGTCTGCTGGTCGTAGTTGGGCCCATCGGGATCGAAGCCGGAGAAGAGTCCGTCCAGGTCTTCGGTGTCCCGGAAGTCCTCCCGGAGGATGGTGGCCGCGTTGGTGTAGTTGACGACGTACTCGTGGAAGTAGGCATCGTGGGTCAGGACCCAATTGATGAGGGCACCGAGGAAGGCGATGTCCGTCCCCGCCCGAATCGGCACGAACGTGTCGGCGAGGGCGCTCGTGCGGGAGAACCGCGGGTCGATGTGGATGATCTTCGCGCCGCGTTCCTTGGCCTCCATGACCCATTGGAACCCCACCGGGTGGGCCTCGGCGAAGTTGGACCCCTGGATGATGATGCAGTCCGCGCGCTGCAGGTCCTGGAGGTAGGTCGTCGACCCGCCGCGTCCGAAGCTCGTGCCGAGGGCCGCGACGGTCGAGCTGTGGCAGACGCGGGCCTGGTTCTCGACCTGGACGACGCCGAGCGCTGTCAGCAGCTTCTTGATGAGGTAGTTCTCCTCGTTGTCCAGCGTCGCGCCCCCTAGGCTCGCGATGCCCATCGTGCGCCGCGTGCGAACATCGTGGGACTCCCACTCCCACGTGTCCCGCCGAGTGTCGACGACGCGCTGGGCCACCATGTCCATCGCCGTCTCGAGGTCGAGGCGTTCCCAGTCCGTCGCATGCGGCCGGCGGTAGAGGACATGCTTCTCGCGTGCGTCCCCCGTGGTCAGCTGGAGCGAGGCGGATCCCTTCGGGCACAGCCGTCCGCGGCTGATGGGCGAATCGGGGTTTCCCTCGATCTGGATGACCTTCTCGTCCTTGACGTAGACCTTCTGCCCGCACCCCACCGCGCAGAAGGGACACACCGAGTCGACCACACGGTCCGCCGTCGAGGTGCGGGCCGTGAGCCGCGCGGAGGCTGGGGACTTGGCCGCCTGATGGCGGCCCGTCGGGTCGTGGTCGAGGAATTGGCGCACAACGGGCCACTGCAGCGGACTTGGCATCGATCCTCCTCGTCGGAAGCCGTTGACGCGTGATGAGGGTCACGTGCCGACGGGAGCCATAGTAGCCCTGCCCTCACCATGCCCCGCCAGACCTGAGTCCAACCACACCGGCGGTGCGCCGCGCTCGCCGCGTTTGTCGACTGTTTCCAATGGGCGCCCCGGCCTGCTCGTCGGATACCTACAGAATGGCGTGCGGCCGCCGCGCGTACCGTCAGAAGCCAGACCACCGGCGACCGCCCGGCCCTCAGGAGGAACCATGAGCCAGAAGACCGCACCCACCGACCAGACGGCCGTCCGTCGGCGACGCCTCTGGGACTCCCAGTCCCTCGCCCTCGTCGCAGTGTTCGCCGCGCTCATCGCTGTCTCGGCGATCGTCCCGGGGATTCCCGTGGGCTCGTTCGGCGTACCCATCACGCTCCAGACGCTCACCATCATGCTCACCGGCCTCGTCCTCGGCGCGGGGCGGGGGGCGGCCGCCGTCGGGCTCTACCTCGTGCTCGCGTTCGCGGGCCTGCCGATCTTCTCGGGCGGCCGCGCCGGGCTGCAGGTCCTCGCGGGCGGGTCCGCGGGGTACATCGTGGCGTTCCTGGTCGCGGCGTTCGTCCTGGGTCTCGCAGCGCAGTTCATCATCAAGCGGTTCTCCGCCAAGCGCCGCGTGCTGTGGTTCTTCCTGGCCTCGATGGTGGTGCTCGTGGTCATCACCCACGGGCTCGGCGTGCTAGGCATGATGCTCAACCTCAAGCTGTCCTGGCAGGCCGCGTTCGCTGCCGACCTCGTCTACTACCCCGGCGACATCCTGAAGAACATCGTCGCCGCAATCGCCGCCGCGGCCGTGCACCGGGCCTTCCCCGACGTGCTCGTGCGCCGCGTCAAGTAGCATGCCCAGGATCGAGATCGACGCCGTCTCGGTGTCCGTCGCCCTCGACGACGCCGAGGACCGGGGCCGCGGTCAGGCGCCCGGCCGCAAGGTGCTGCTCGACGGCATCGGTGCGACGCTCACCGAGGCGCGCATCGCCGTCGTGGGCGCGAACGGCTCCGGGAAGTCCACCATGCTGCGCCTCCTCAACGGGCTCGTGGAGCCGACGTCGGGCGCCGTGCGCGTCGACGGGCTCGACACGGTCCGCGACGGCCGCGCGGTGAGGCAACGGGTCGGGTTCGTGTTCACCGACCCGCTCTCCCAGCTGGTCATGCCGACCGGGCGCGAGGACGTCGAGCTCTCGCTGCGGCGCCACCACCGCTCGCGCTCCGACCGAGCCGCAGCAGCGCAGGCTGTGCTCGACCGGTTCGGTCTCGACCGGCTCGCGGACCAGAGCGTGTACGAGCTCTCCGGCGGGGAACGGCAGCTCATGGCGCTCGCGGCCGTGCTCGCCGTCGACCCCGCCGTGCTCGTGCTGGACGAGCCCTCGACTCTCCTCGACCTGCGCAACCGCGAACTGCTGCGCCGCACGCTCGCGGGGCTGGAGGAGCAGGTCATCCTCTCGACCCACGACCTCGAGCTCGCCCTCGACGCCGACCGGGTGCTCGTCATCGAGGGCGGCCGGATCGCGTTCGACGGCGCGCCCGACGAGGGAGTCGCCCTCTACCGCGAGCTGTGCGCGGCTCCCCCGCGGGCGGGGTCCACAGGTGGGCGCACGACGGCGGACGGCCGCTGATGCGCTCCCGTTCGGCTCCCGGGCTGCTCGCCGGCTATGTGCCCGGCGCATCGTGGCTGCATCGCGCGCCGCTGTGGGCGAAGTTCGTGGGAGTGGTCGCGGCCGGCTCTGCGAGCTTCGTGCTGCTGGACTGGCGGGCGTCCGTGATCGCGCTGGCCACAGTGGTGGCCGCGTGGCTGTCGGCAGGCCTCGGCGTGCGGCGGCTCGCGGCGTCGTGGAGGCTCGTGGTGCCGCTCGCCGTCGTGCTCTTCGCGTTCCAGTGGTGGCAGCAGGGGCCCGCGACGGCAACGAGGATCGTCGCTAACCTGCTCCTGTGCTTCGTAGCCGCAGGCCTGCTCACGGCGACCGTGCCACTGCGCGACCTGCTCGACGGCGTGGCGGGGCTCGCGCGGCCGTTCCGCCGCTTCGGCGCGGACCCCGAGCGGTTCGCGCTCGCGATCGCGATCATGATGCGCAGCATCCCGGTCCTCGCCGGCTCCTTCGCCGAGGTGGGCGACGCCGCCCGGGCCCGCGGGCTCGAGCGCAGCGTCCGCGCACGAACCATTCCGGTGGTGCTCTCAGCCGTGGCCTACGCGCGCCGCACCGGCGACGCGCTCGCGGCGAGGGGCCTGGCCGACGACTGATGCGCGCCGCCCCCGGCCGAAGCCACGTGCCTCCTCGGCTGGTGGTGAGTGCGGGAGGGCGGCGCCGGGGGACGCGGGGTGGACCCCTGGGAGCGCGGCGCTACAGACTGACCGTCCTGAAGAGGGCGGCCGTGCCGATGCCCCCCGCCGAGCTGATCATCGCCATGCACAGGGAGCCTTCGGGCAGGGTCTGGGCACGGGCAAGAAGCCTCACAATGGACACAGCACCGGACGCGCCGTAGGCGTGGCCAAGGGCCAGCGCTCCGCCCTCCGTATTCAGCACGGCGTCGAGCGCCTCTCCGGACATGCCCAAGCGGTCCGTGCACGCAAGGACCTGCCCGGCGAAGGCCTCGTTGAACTCGACAGCTGCGAGATCGCCCACGGCGGCCCCCGCCTCACCGAGGAGCCGTTCCGCGGCCGCCGCGGCGCCGAGCCCGAGCCTGTGCGGGTCCACCCCAACCGTCTGGGCCCCCACGAACTCGAGCGCCGCGGACCCGGCGGGCACCGCGAGCTGTCCGACGGCCCCACGGGAGACCACGAGCACCGCCGCCGCGCCGTCGGCGTCGAAGCATGAGTTTCCCGCCGTCACCGTCCCGCCCTCAACGAAGGCTGCGGGGAACCGGGCCAGGAGCCGGGAGTCGAGGCGCGCCCGTGGCCCGTTGTCCGCCGTGAGCAGCCCAGCCTCGGCGTGAGGAGAGCGAACGGCGACCAGCTCGCCGTCGTACGCGCCCGACGACGCCGCGGCGAGCGCGCGCGCATGGCTCCGCAGCGCGAGGGCGTCCTGCCGCTCGCGCGTGATCCCGGCCTCGCGGGCCACGGTCTCTGCGGCGAACCCCATGTCGGGGTCCCCGGGCTCGGCCTCGCCTTCGAGAGCGGGCGCGTGCTGCGCGCGGCGGTAGAACACGAGGGAGCCGTCGCCGAGCCGTCGCGCGCGTGCCGGCGCGGTGCTGATCGACTCGGCTCCCCCGGCGAGGAACGCCTCCCCCGCTCCGGCCTGCACGAGGCGGCACGCGAGCACGATCGCGTCGAGCCCCGATCCGCACTGCCGGTCCACCGTGATCCCGGGCAGCGACGCGGGCAGGGCCGCCGTGAGCGCGGCGAGCCGGGCAAGGTTCCCGCCCCCGCCGGCGGCGTTGCCCGCCACGACGTCCGCGAGGAGCGACCCGGAGACCCCCGAGCGCTCGACGAGGGCCCCAAGAACGGGGGCGAGCAGATCCTGCACCGGGACGTCCCGCAGTGCAGTCCCCGATCGGGCGAGCGGCGTGCGCAGCCCGGCGACGATCAACGGCCCGCCGCGGCCGCCGTCACCCGACGGGCTAGGCGAGCGGAGCGGCACGCCGGTCCCCCTCCAGCACCCACCGCTGGAACTCAGTCCGCGAGAGCTTGCCACGCTCGGTCACGGGGAGCGTATCCAGGCGGAGGTACTGGAGGGGCCGCTTCGCGGGGGTGAGATGCCCCTCGAGCGCAGCACGGACCTGCGCCTGGCACAGCCCGGCGTGCGAGGGCACGATCCCTGCGACGACGCGCTGCCCGCGGACGTCGTCCGGCACCCCGGCCACGACCACTTCCGCCACGCCGGGCAGCATCGCGAGGGCCGCCTCGACCTCGTGCGGGTACACGTTGTGTCCGCCCGTATTGATCATGTCCTGTGTGCGGCCGAGAACGTGGAGCTCCTCGCCGTCGAGGAACCCTTGGTCGCGCACCGTGCACATGCCGCCGAGGCGTGTGAACGCCTGCCCGTCGTCGCCCCACACGTAGCCGTCCGAGACGAGGTCACTGCGCACGCAGATGTTGCCCGTCTCGCCCCCGGCGACCGGTGCGCCGTCGTCATCGAGGATCGCGAGCTCCACCCCCTCGAACGCGCGCCCGACGCCGGTCCCCACCTGTGCGGGCTGCGCGCCGGGCTCGTGGCTGCTCGCCGCGACGAACGAGAGCTCCGACGCACCGTAGTACTCCCACACGACCGCGCGGGGCGCCCACCGCCGCACGGCCTCAAGCGTGCGTCGGTCCAGCTTCTGCCCGGAGCACACGACGGCGGTCACGCCGCTCGCGTCGACGTCCCCCGTGAGCCCCCGCTCGGCGAGCACGCGCAGCATGGTGGGGACGAGGACGAGCCGCGTGATGCCCCGGCCGGTGATCTCGGCGTGGGCGTCGCCGACGTCGAACGCCGGGAGCGTGTGGAAGGTGGCCCCGGCCCAGAGGCACTCGGAGAGGGTGTACAGGTTGAGGCTGGCCGAGAGCGGACCGGGCGCGAGGACCTGATCGTCCTGCGAGAGGCGGAAGGCTGCCGTGGACACCTCGAAGGAACGCAGCCACGAGCGCCTCGACCGGCTGAACGCCTTGGGCACGCTGGTTGTGCCGGAGGTGAGGCCCACGAGGAAGCTGGATTCGGCGCTTCCGTCGGCGAGAGACGCCGGGTCGAGCCGCCGACCTGGCGCGGCGCCCCACCGTTCCTCGAGGCGGCCCTCCACCTCCGCCACGAGCTCGTCGGGCCACGTCGGGTCGAGCACCGCGCACTCGCGCTCCCCTGCCACCCCGGCGGCCCACCGCACGGCGAAGTCGACGCCGTTGCGCTGGCGCAGGACGGCGGTCGGCTCACCGGAGCTCGCGAGGTCCGCGGCCTTGTCGTGCAGCTGTCGCCACGAGAGGCGCTCGCGCCCGCACACGACGGCGGGCTCGTGCGGTTTCTCGGCCGCCCAGCGCGAGAGCCGGTCCAGAAAGGGCATCCCCCCAGTCTATCGGCGCCGCGCCCAACCCCACGGGCGGCGGCGTCACACGGCGCAAGTTACCCTGTGGTCATGAGTTTCAATGACGGCGCCCAGCTCGACCCGTCCCAGGTCGAGGACCGGCGCGGCGGCGGTGGCGGGCGCTTCGGGCGCGGCACGATGATCGGCGGCGGCGTAGGCGGAGCGATCCTGGTCCTCGTCCTCACCCTCCTCGGCGTGAACCCCAGCATCCTCAGCGACCTCACGGGCGGCGGACAGGATGCGGGCCAGCAGCAGCCTGTGGGCGCGGCCGGCGGCACGAGCGAGTGCAAGACCGGCGCGGACGCCGCGGCGCGCCTCGACTGCCGGATCGTCGGCACGGTCAACAGTGTCAATGCGTTCTGGACCGACTACTTCAGCAAGAACGGCAGCAAGTACACCAAGCCGCAGGCAGTGATCTTCTCTGGCCAGACCTCGACGGGGTGCGGCCCCGCGACCACAGACGTGGGCCCGTTCTACTGCCCGACCGACACGACCGCGTACTTCGACCCGGGCTTCTTCGACGAGCTCGTGACCCGCTTCGGGTCCTCCGGCGGGCCCCTCGCCCAGGAGTACGTCGTGGCCCACGAGTTCGGTCACCACGTGCAGGACCTCGTCGGCACACTCGGCTACGCGCAGAAGGACCCGCAGGGCGCGCAGTCGGGCAGCGTCCGCGTCGAGCTCCAGGCGGACTGCCTCGCCGGAATGTGGGCGCACGCCGCGAGCACCACGAACGATCCCGCCACGGGCAAGCCGTTCCTTCAGCCCATCACCCAGAAGGATGTCCAGGACGCACTCTCCGCTGCGGCATCCGTCGGTGACGACCGCATCCAGAAGGCCGCGACCGGCCGCACCAACCCCGAGAGCTACACCCATGGCACGAGCCAACAGCGCCAGACATGGTTCATGCGGGGCTTCCAGGGCGGGGACCTGAACCAGTGCAACACCCTCACCGGGAGCGTGTGAGACCTGAGTCCGGAGCACGACGGCGGCCGGTCGCCTTCCGCGCGGAAGGCGACCGGCCGCCGTCGTGCTTGCCGGGAGGGAGCCGGAGCTAGATGTTGAAGCCGAGCGCGCGCATCTGGTCGCGGCCGTCCTCGGTGATCCGCTCGGGACCCCACGGCGGCATCCACACCCAGTTGAGGCGCCACTCGTCCACGACGCCGTCGAGGACCTGGCCGACCTGCTCTTCGAGGATGTCCGTGAGCGGGCATGCGGCGGTCGTGAGCGTCATGCTGATCAGCAGCGCTCCGTCCTCGCCGTACTCGAGCCCATAGACGAGCCCCAGGTCCACGACGTTGACGCCGAGTTCGGGGTCGATCACGTCCTTGAGACGCTCCTCGACATCCTCGAGCGCGGTCGGTGCGGGCTGGATCTCTGTCATCAGTGCCTTCCCTTTAGCGAAATGGTTGGCCGTGGCCGTGGATCAGGCCTGCGCCGCGGCGGCCACGTAGCGGTCGTAGCCCTCGTCCTCGAGCCGGTCGGCGAGCTCGGGGCCGCCCTGCTCGGCGATCTTGCCGTCCACGAAGACGTGGACGAACTGCGGCTTGATGTAGCGCAGGATCCGCGTGTAGTGGGTGATGAGGAGCGTGCCCATGTTGCCCTCCTCCTGGGCGCGGTTGACGCCCTCGGAGACCACCTTGAGCGCGTCGACGTCGAGGCCCGAGTCGGTCTCGTCGAGGACGGCGAACTTCGGCTTGAAGAGCTCGAGCTGGAGGATCTCGACGCGCTTCTTCTCGCCGCCCGAGAAGCCCTCGTTGACGTTGCGCTGGGCGAAGTCGGCGTCGATGCGCAGCTGCTCCATGGCGGCCTTGACGTCCTTGGTCCAGGTGCGGATGGCCGGGGCCTTGCCGTCGATCGCCGTCTTGGCGGTGCGCAGGAAGTTGGTCATGGTCACGCCCGGGATCTCCACGGGGTACTGCATGGCCAGGAACAGGCCGGCGCGGGCGCGCTCGTCCACGCTCATCGCGAGGACGTCCTCGCCGTCGAGCGTGATGGTGCCCGAGGTGACCGTGTAGCGCGGGTGGCCCGCGATCGTCGAGGCCAGCGTGGACTTGCCGGACCCGTTGGGGCCCATGATCGCGTGCGTCTCGCCGGTCTTCACGGTGAGGGTCACGCCCTTGAGGATCTCCTTGACGCCCTGCTCGGTCTCGATCGAAACGTGCAGGTCCTTGATCTCCAGAGTCGACATGTGGTGCTCTCCTAGTGCCCGGGTCCCCCGGGCGAAGTCAGAAAATGGTGGAAGGGTTCTCAGTTGTCGCTGGCGTCGAGCTCGCGCTCGACGGCCTCCGTCAGGTGTTCCTCGATGGCCGGAACGCCGATCTTCTGGATGATCTCGTTCAGGAAGCCGCGCACCACGAGGCGCCGCGCCACAGCTTCGGGGATGCCACGGGCCATGAGGTAGAACAGGTGCTCGTCGTCGAAGCGGCCGGTCGCGCTCGCGTGGCCGGCGCCCTCGATGAGGCCCGTCTCGATCTCAAGGTTCGGCACGGAGTCCGCGCGGCAGCCGTCGGTGAGGACCAGGTTCTGGTTCTTCTCGTAGCTGTCGGTGCCCTCGGCCTGCTTCTGGATCAGCACGTCCCCGATCCACACCGTGCGCGCGTCCTTGCCCTGCAGCGCGCCCTTGTACAGGACGTTCGAGACACAGTTGGGCTGGCCGTGGTCCACGAACGTGCGGTGCTCGAGGTGCTGGCCGGCGTCGGCGAAGTACAGGCCGTACAGCTCGGCCTCGCCGCCGGGCGCGCCGAAGCGCGCGGTCGGCGTCATGCGCACGAGCGATCCGCCGAGGCTGACCACGAGGTGCTTGAGGTGGGCATCGCGGCCGATCTTGACCTGCTGGCTCGACGCATGCACCGAGTCGTCGCTCCACTCCTGGAGGGTCACGACCGTCAGGTCGGCGCCGTCCTCGAGCACGATCTCGACGTTCTCGGACACGACCGCCTGGCCGACGTGGTTGAGCACGACGACGGCGCGCGCCCCCTTCTCGGCCACGACCACGAGGTGCTGGGCTGCTGCGGCGAGGCCGGCGCCCGTGAGGGTGACGAGGACGCGCTCGTCGAGCTCTGCCCCGGCCGGGACTGTCACGACGGTGGCCTCGGCGAAGTGAGCCCACGCGTTGGCGGACACGCGGTCCTCCGGGATGCCGGCGGTGCCGATGCGGGCGTCGTCGCGGCCCACGGTCTCGACGCGCACCTGCTCCGGCGCCTCGACAGCGACGGCCGGCGCGGCGCCGTCGAGCGCTGCGGTGTGCAGGCCGCCGAGCCGCTTGAGCGGCGTGAAGCGCCACTCTTCTTCAGTGCCCTTGACGGCCGGGAAGTCCTCGAGCCGGTACGAGGTCAGGCGCCCCGCGCGGGAGCTGTCGGGGATGCCGTAGCCGCCGCCGTGGGAGTGGGACTTGGCGGCCGCGCCCCCGAGCGGGCTGAGTGTCTGCTCGGCCGGCTCGAGGGGGGTCAGGCTCTCCCCCTCCTCCGTGAGGCCGGGGATCGCCGGGGCGCCGATGCCGGTGTTCTGCGCGGTCTTCTGTTCAGTCATCTCGGTCATCAGCCGACGGACCCTTCCATCTGCAGTTCGATCAGGCGGTTCAGTTCGAGGGCGTACTCCATGGGGAGCTCGCGCGCGATCGGCTCGATGAAGCCGCGCACGATCATCGCCATGGCCTCGTCCTCGGGCATGCCACGGGACATGAGGTAGAAGAGCTGCTCCTCGGACACGCGGGAGACGGTCGCCTCGTGGCCGAGCACCACGTCGTCCTCACGGATGTCGATGTACGGGTACGTGTCGGAGCGCGAGATGGTGTCCACGAGCAGCGCGTCGCAGCGCACCGTGTTGGCGGAGTGCTTTGCGCCCTCGCGGACCTGCACGAGGCCGCGGTACGCCGAGCGGCCGCCGCCGCGGGCCACCGACTTGGAGACGATGGAGGACTTCGTGTTCGGCGCGATGTGGACCATCTTCGACCCGGTGTCCTGGTGCTGGCCCTCGCCGGCGAACGCGATCGAGAGGGTCTCGCCCTTGGCGTGCTCCCCGACCAGGTACACGGCCGGGTACTTCATGGTGACCTTCGAGCCGATGTTGCCGTCGATCCACTCCATGGTGGCGCCCTCGTGGCAGATGGCGCGCTTGGTCACGAGGTTGTACACGTTGGTCGACCAGTTCTGGATCGTCGTGTACCGGACGCGGGCGCCCTTCTTCACGATGATCTCGACGACGGCCGAGTGCAGCGAGTCGGACGTGTAGATCGGGGCGGTGCAGCCCTCGATGTAGTGGACGTAGGAGTCCTCGTCCGCGATGATCAGCGTCCGCTCGAACTGGCCCATGTTCTCCGTGTTGATGCGGAAGTAGGCCTGAAGCGGGATCTCGACGTGGACGCCCTTGGGCACGTACACGAACGAGCCGCCGGACCACACGGCCGTGTTGAGCGAGGCGAACTTGTTGTCGCCGGCCGGGATCACGGTGCCGAAGTACTCGGTGAAGAACTCCGGGTGCTCCTTGAGCGCGGTGTCCGTGTCGAGGAAGATCACGCCCTGGGCCTCAAGGTCCTCGCGGATCTGGTGGTACACGACCTCGGACTCGTACTGGGCCGCGACGCCGGCCACGAGCCGGGACCGCTCGGCCTCGGGAATGCCGAGGCGCTCGTAGGTGGTGCGGATGTCCTCGGGGAGGTCCTCCCACGACTGCGCCTGCTTCTCGGTGGAGCGGACGAAGTACTTGATGTTGTCGAAGTCGATGCCGGAGAGGTCGGCACCCCACAGCGGCATGGGCTTGCGGTCGAAGTACTTCAGGCCCTTGAGGCGGAGATCGAGCATCCACTCGGGCTCGCCCTTCTTGGACGAGATGTCCCGGACCACGTCCTCGCTGAGGCCGCGGCGCGCGTGCGCGCCGGCATCGTCCTTGTCGGCCCATCCGTACTCGTAGGTGCCGATCCCATGGAGCTCCGGGTTCTTCTCCAGGATCTCGGCGATCACCGTGGACCCGGCACCCGCCTGGTCACCGCCCGTCGAGGTGCGGTTCTCAGCTATCTGATCCGTCATCACGGCCTCTCTTGCTGCTCGGTTGTGGTCTCGGAGGCGTGGCCCGTGAGCTGGGCCCGCCCGGTAGGAATGTGGGTTGTGCACACGTGGCCGCCCTGCGCGAGCGTCGAGAGCCTGCGGACGTCCACGCCCAGGAGGCGCGAGAATGCCGCCGTCTCGCTGTCGCAGAACACCGGGAACTCGGCAGCGAGCTGCTGCACGGGGCAATGCCCCTGGCACAGCTGGACGCTCGCGAGGTGCGCGGGGAGCGGCGCCTTGCCCTGCACCGTCGCAGCGGAGGCGACAAAGCCGTCCGCGGTGAGGGCCTCTGCAAGGGCCCGGGAACGTGCAGCGACGTCGCTGCCCGCAGCGTCCACGAGCGGACGATAGCGCCGCTCCATGGCCGCGAAGCGCTCATGGGCGAAGTCCTCGACCGCGCCGGCGCCGCCCAGCTCGGAGAGCCGCTCGAGCGCCTTGCGGGCGATGTCGAGGTAGTCGTCCCCGATGGTCGACTGGCCGCGCGAGGTGAGAACGTAGCGGCGGGCGGGGCGCCCGGCGCCCGTGCCCGACGTCGCGACCCGCTTGACCTCCACGACGCCGGCCTCGGTCAGGGCGTCGAGGTGGCGCCGCACGGCGGCCGGGGTGACGTTGAGCATGTCGCCGAGCTCGGCCGCGCTCACGGGACCGTGCTCAAGGACCGCGCTGAGGACGCGGTCGCGCGTGCGGTCCTCGGCGTCGGGCCGCGGTTCAGCCTGTATCGACCTCACCGGGGTCGCCTTCACGGAATACACAAGACAATCATGGCCTAATAATGGGCCCGTCTCCAGTAAGGAGATGCTTATCACGCTCTCCGCGAAGCGGGGAAGGGCCCTCCGCCCCTCCCGCGGCCGCCCCCACGCTCGGAAACGCACACTACTACCCTGCGTAGAATGGACGGGTGCTACAGACCGGTGCCCCCTGCCTCGAGATCGAGGGCCTTGTGAAGGATGTGGGGCCAGTCCCCTCGCTTGACGGCCGCATGAAGCGGGTCCTCGCCGGTGTCGACCTCACCGCCAATCTGGGCGAGATCACGGTCATCCTCGGCGTCAACGGCGCCGGCAAGACCACCACTCTCGAGTGCGCGCAGGGCCTGCAGAGGCGCACGGACGGCGTCGTGCGCCTCCTCGGACGCGACCCCGAGACGGCCGACGCCGAACTGCGCTCCCGCGTGGGCATCATGCTCCAGGAGGGCGGCCTGCCCCCCTCGGCCCGCCCGCTCGCGCTCTTGAGGCACGTGGCAGGAATGTACACGGACCCGCAGCCGGTGGACGACCTCGCAGACCGCCTCGGCATCCATGATTTCGCCTCGACGACGATCCGGAGGCTCTCGGGCGGCCAGAAGCAGCGCGTGGCGCTCGCGGCGGCCCTGGTGGGCCGGCCCGAGGTCGTCTTCCTCGACGAGCCCAGCGCCGGCCTCGACCCCCAGTCTCGGCAGCTCGTCGTCGACCTCATCGACGGCCTCCGCAAGGACGGGCTCGGCGTCATCCTCACAACGCACCTCCTCGACGACGCCGAGCGGCTCGCCGACGTCGTCCACATCCTCGATCAGGGCCGCGTCGTCACGAGCGGCACTGTTGCGGAGATCCTCGCCGAGCGGCAGGACGTCCAGACCCGGCTGACGCTACGGTGCACCCCGGGGCTCCAACTGGCCGAGGCATTCGGTGCCCGGGCCGCCGGCGGCGCGCTCGCCGTCACCGAGACGAGCGCCGGACTCTACACGGTCGACGGCGAGCTGACGCCAGCAGACCTTGTCTCCGTCACCTCATGGCTCGCCACGCGCGGCATCATGCCGGACACCCTCGAACTCGGACGCGCGAACCTCCAGGACGTGTTCCTGGCCATCGCCGCGGAATCTGCCGAGGCCACGGACGCCAGGACCGCCCGGCCCGGGAGGGCGGCATGAGCGCGGCGACACTCCCCCGGCGGGTCTGGCAGCAGGGCAAGTACGAGACCCTCACGATGCTCCGCAACGGCGAGCAGCTCACGCTGATGATCGTCCTTCCCCTGTTCGCCCTCGTCGGGCTCACGCTGACCCCCGTGCTGGACGGCCTGGGACCGAGCCGGATCGACGTCGCGGCCCCGGGTGTGCTCGCGCTGTGCACCATGAGCGTCGGGTTCACCGGCCAGGGCATCGCCACCGGCTTCGACCGCCGCTACGGCGTGCTGCGCTTCCTCTCGACCACCCCGCTCGGACGCGGCGGCCTCATCGCGGGGAAGGTGGTCGCGGTCCTCGTGGTGCTCGCCGTCCAGATCGTCGTGATCGGCGGCGTCGCCCTGACGCTCGGCTGGCGGCCCGGCCTCGCCGGAATCCTCCTCGGCGTGCCGCTCCTCGCGCTCGGCGCCGCCGCGTTCACGGCCCTGGGGCTGCTCATCGCCGGCACCGCACGCCCCGAGGCGACGCTCGCGGTCACGAACCTCGCCTGGATCCTCCTCGGGGTGCTCGGTGGCATCGTGATGCCCACCCAGCGCATTCCCGCGCTGGCCCCCGTGGTCGGGTTCCTCCCCTCGGGGGCGCTCGGCGATGCGGTGCGCTCGGCCTTCCTCGAAGGCACCCTCAACGTCCCTGCCGCCGTCGTGCTCGTCCTGTGGACCGTGCTCGCCGGCGTCGCCGCTATTCGCTGGTTCCGATGGAGCTGATCCCATGACAGACACTTCGCTCACGCGCTTCTCCCGCCTCACCACTCGGCTGCCCAAGGTGGTAGACGGGCGCATCCGTGCCATGGCGATCGCCTCGCTCATCGGCCAGATCGTGCTCATCCTCACGGGCGGCGCGGTGCGCCTGACCTCCTCGGGGCTCGGCTGCCCCACATGGCCGCGCTGCACGGCCGGCTCCCTCACCACCACGCCCGAGATGGGCGTCCACGGGATCATCGAGTTCGGCAACCGGCTCCTCACGTTCGCGCTCACCGCCGTGGCCCTGATCATGCTCGTCATGCTCTGGAACCTCCGCAAGGAGCGCAAGGACCTGTTCTGGCTCGCGGTCGGCCTCCTCGCGAGCGTGCCGGCGCAGGCAGTCATCGGCGGGATCACGGTGCTCACCCAGCTGAATCCGTGGGTCGTGGGACTGCACTTCCTCGTCTCGATGGCCCTCGTGGTCCTCTCGATGCTCCTGGTCAACCGCGCTTACGGTCGTGCCGGCCGATTCATGGACCGGACCTACCCCGCGCTGCCGAGCTCGATGGCGCCCACGATGCTCGTCACCACAGCGGCGGCCATCGCCGCAGTGGTGCTCGGCGTCGTCGTGACCGGAGCGGGGCCACATGCGGGCGACGCCAACGCGCCCCGCAACGGCCTCGACTGGGACCTCTTCTCGCACATCCACGCCGTCCCGGCATATCTGGTCGCCTTCGGCGCACTCTTCGCCGTCGTCGTGACCCTCACCCGCCGCATCCCGGGGACCTTCCGCAGCGGCGTGGTCCTCCTCCTGGTCCTGACCGTTCTGCAGGCCGCGATCGGCATCACGCAGTACTACACGGGCATCCCGGCGCTGCTGGTCGCCGCTCACATGCTCGTCTCGGCGCTGCTCGTGGCTGCTGCGGTGAACGCGGCCGACGTCGCGCGGTACAGCCCCACGGCGTAGTCGCCGCAGGCGACCGGCCCCGCGCAGGCGACGGGCCCGCGCAGGCGGGAACCGGTGAGGCACAGCAGAGAACAACGGACACACAGAACGGGACAGACAGAGGGAGGGCCCTGCGGCGTGATGCCGCAGGGCCCTCCCTCTGTGTTCTGCCTTCTCGGCCGATGCCGTGCGTTCTCAGCCGAAGAGCGGCGACCCCACGAACGGATCGACAGCGAGGGCCAGGAAGAGGACCGTGAGGTAGCTGATCGAACCGTGGAAGACCTTCATCGCCTTCTTGTCCTCGATCTCCTCGCGCTGCGCGCGGCCGTACAGTGCGTGGGACTCGTAGAGGAACCAGCCGCCGACTCCCACAGCAGCGACGGTGTAGACCCACCCCGCGTGGCCGAGGGGAACCATCAGGAGGGAGGCGATGACCATCGCCCAGGCGTAGAGGACCACCTGGACGGCCACGATCTTCGCGCCGGCCATGGCGCCGAGCATCGGCACGTGGGCGTTGCGGTAGTCCTCGCCGTAGCGCATGGACAGCGGCCAGTAGTGCGGCGGCGTCCACAGGAAGATGACGAGGAACAGGATGACCGCCGGCCATTCGATAGTGTTCGTGACGGCGGACCACGCGATGAGCACTGGGAAGCAGCCGGCGGCGCCGCCCCACACGATGTTCTGGGCCGTGCGGCGCTTGAGGATCAGCGTGTAGATCACGACGTAGAAGAAGATCGCCGCGGCACCGAGGACGGCCGAGAGCGGGTTCGCGCCGAACCAGAGGATCGCCAGCGAGGCGATGCCGAGGACCCACGAGAACACGAGTGCCTCACGCGGAGTCACCTCGCCGGTCACGAGCGGACGGTTCTCCGTGCGCCGCATGAGCCTGTCGATGTCCCGATCGATGTAGCAGTTGAAAGCGCCGGCGCTCCCGGCCGCGAACGCCCCGCCCACAAGCGTGGCGATCATGAGCCCGATGGACGGGAAGCCGCGCTCTGCGTAGATCATGGTCGGCAGCGTGCTCACGAGGAGGAGCTCGATGATGCGCGGCTTCGTGAGGGCGACGTACGCCTTGATCTTGCGGCGCAGGCCGAGCTTGGCTGGCCTGGACGGGACTGCGGCGGGTGCGTCTGCTGTGCTCACGGATGCGCGACTCTTCTACTCGGTGTGTCCGGCTCCGGGTGCACGGGAGCCGCCTCCATGATACCCGCGCCGCGCATCGGGTACCGGATGCCGGACGGGGAGTGTCCCGTGGCACCACGGCTCTTCGCGTGGCGCATTGACGGTATGCGGATGCCCGCACAAGCACTCGATATTAAGACTGGGCATTCACACTGCGGAATTTTTGGCAAAGCCCTCCACCCCGCCGCGGCGCCGTGGCTAGTATGTGAGCTGGGTGCCAGCCTGCGTCGTTGTGCTTGCAGTGCGCGAGAGCGGGTAGAGAAACCCAGACAAATCGTTTCGATGGTGAACGGCTGGCAGGATGCGATGCAGGGCCCACCATTCCCGTGCCCCGTAGGACGCTGCTGACCGTCAGCAATGGAGAGGGGCCGGTGTACGTGCCTGCTGTGGATGTGCAAGAACTGACCTGGACTGATGTGGACCGCAAGGCTGTGGACACGGTCCGGGTGCTCGCGGCCGATGCAGTGCAGAAGGTGGGCAATGGCCACCCCGGTACGGCGATGAGCCTGGCGCCGGCGGCGTACCTGCTGTTCCAGAAGCTGATGCGCCATGATCCGGCGGATCCGGCGTGGATCGGGCGGGACCGGTTCATCCTCTCCCCGGGGCATTCGTCCCTGACGCTGTACATCCAGCTGTTCCTGGCCGGGTACGGGCTGGAGCTTTCGGATCTTGAGGCGCTGCGGACGTGGGGCTCGCTGACTCCGGGGCATCCGGAGTACAGGCACACCAAGGGCGTGGAGATCACCACGGGCCCGCTGGGGCAGGGCCTGGCCTCCTCGGTCGGATTCGCGTACTCCCAGCGGCGCGAGCGGGGCCTGTACGACCCGCAGGCCGAGCCGGGCACGTCCCCGTTCGACCACACGGTGTGGGTGATCGCCTCGGACGGGGACCTGCAGGAGGGCGTGACCTCGGAGGCGTCCTCGCTGGCCGGGCACCAGGAGCTGGGCAACCTCGTGGTGATCTACGACGAGAACCACATCTCGATCGAGGACGACACGGACGTGGCCTTCACCGAGGACGTCCTCAAGCGCTACGAGGCGTACGGCTGGCACACCCAGCGGGTGGACTGGACCAAGACCGGTGAGTACGCCGAGGACGTGCCCGAGCTCTGGGACGCACTGGTGGCGGCGAAGGCCGAGACTAGCCGGCCCTCGATCATCTCGCTGCGCACGGTCATCGGCTGGCCGTCCCCGACCAAGCAGAACACGGGCAAGATCCACGGCTCGGCCCTGGGCGCGGAGGAGGTCGCGGCCCTGAAGGAGGTCCTGGGCTTCGACCCGGAGAAGTCCTTCGTCGTGGACCCGGAGGTCCTGGCGCACACCCGCGGGGCCATCGGGCGCGGCGAGGAGGCCAAGGCCGCCTGGCAGGAGTCCTTCGACGCGTGGAAGGCGGCCAACCCGGAGGCCGCGGCCCTGCACGAGCGCATCGAGGCCCGCCGCCTGCCGGCGGGCTGGGAGGAGTCCCTGCCGGAGTTCCCCGCCGGGAAGGACGTCTCGACCCGGGCCGCCTCGGGCAAGGTCCTGAACGCGATCGGCCCGGTCCTGCCGGAGCTGTGGGGCGGGTCCGCGGACCTGGCCGAGTCGAACAACACCACCATCGAGGGCTCGCCCTCGTTCATCCCGGCCTCCCGCTCGACCGCGGCGTGGAAGGGAAATCCGTACGGACGGGTGCTGCACTTCGGCATCCGCGAGCACGCCGCGGCCGCGATCGTGAACGGCATCACCCTGGGCGGGAAGACCCGGGCGTTCTCCGGCACGTTCCTGATCTTCAGTGACTACCAGCGCCCCGCCATCCGCCTCTCGGCGCTGATGGGCATCCCGTCCACGTACGTGTGGACGCACGACTCGATCGGCCTGGGCGAGGACGGCCCGACCCACCAGCCGGTCGAGCAGCTCGCCTCCCTGCGCGCGATCCCCCACCTGGACGTGGTGCGCCCCTGTGACGCGAACGAGACCGCCCAGGCGTGGAAGGCGATCCTGGAGAACACGGAGAACCCGGCCGGGATCGTCCTGACCCGCCAGAACCTGCCTGTCTGGGAGCGCGGCGAGGGTGCCTTCGCCGACGCCTCCGGGGTCGCCCGGGGCGGCTATGTCCTGGCCGAGGCCCAGCGCGAGGGGAACGACGTGGCCCCGGACGTGATCCTCATCGGCACCGGCTCGGAGGTCCAGCTCGCCGTGGCCGCCCGGGAGGCCCTCGCGGCCGAGGGCATCGCCGCGCGCGTGGTCTCCATGCCCTGCGTGGAGTGGTTCGACGCCCAGGACGCCGGCTACCGCGAGTCCGTCCTGCCCGCGGCCGTGAGGGCCCGCGTCTCGGTCGAGGCCGGTCTGGCGCTGACCTGGCACCGGTTCGTCGGCGACGCCGGCCGCACCGTCAGCCTCGAGCACTACGGGGCCTCCGCGGACTACAAGACCCTCTTCACCGAGTTCGGCATCACGGCCGAGGCGGTCACCGCCGCCGCCAAGGACTCCATCGCCGCCGCCGCGGCCTGACTCTCACCAGGAGCATCGATCATGACTACCCCCACCCAGGCACTCTCCGACGCGGGCGTGTCCATCTGGCTCGACGACCTCTCCCGCGCCCGCCTCGCCGACGGCTCGCTCGCTGCGCTCATCGAGGAGAAGAACGTGGTCGGCGTGACCACGAACCCCACGATCTTCCAGGCCGCGATCACCAAGGGCCACGGCTACGACGCCAAGCTCCGTGAGCTGGTCGCCTCCGGCGCGGACGCGCAGCAGGCCGTGTTCGAGCTGACCACCTCCGACGTCGCCGACGCGTGCCGGCTCTTCGCCCCGGTCGCGGCGGCCACGCACGGGGTCGACGGCCGCGTCTCGATCGAGGTCGACCCGCGCCTGGCCTGGGACACCGCCGGCACGATCGCCGAGGCCAGGCACCTGCACGCCAAGGTCGCCGAGCCCAACGTGCACATCAAGATCCCCGCCACCCTCGAGGGCCTCGAGGCGATCGCGGAGACGCTCGGGGCCGGGATCAGCGTCAACGTGACCCTGATCTTCTCCCTCGAGCGGTACCGCGCGGTCATCAACGCGTTCATGACCGGCCTGGAGAAGGCCAAGGCCGCAGGCCACGACCTGTCCCAGATCCACTCGGTCGCCTCGTTCTTCGTCTCCCGCGTGGACACCGAGGTCGACAAGCGCCTCGAGGCCATCGGCACCGAGGAGGCCAGGGCCCTCAAGGGCAAGGCCGGCCTGGCCAACGCCCGCCTCGCCTACCAGATCTACCAGGAGGAGTTCACCACCGAACGGTTCAAGCTCCTCGCCGACGCCGGCGCCCTCCCGCAGCGCCCGCTGTGGGCCTCCACCGGCGTGAAGGACCCCTCCCTGCCGGACACCCTCTACGTCACCGGGCTCGTCGCCCCGGGCGTGGTGAACACGATGCCCGAGAAGACCCTCGAGGCCACGTTCGACCACGCCGAGGTCACCGGCGACACCGTCACCGGCACCTACACCGCCTCCAACTCCCACCTCGACGCCCTCGCCCAGCACGGCATCGACTACAACGACGTCGTCGCCGTCCTCGAATCCGAAGGCCTGGACAAGTTCGTCGCCTCCTGGAACGACCTCCTCAAGGACGTCGAGGCAACCCTCGCCGAAACCGCCCACGGAGCGCGCGCGTGAGCGCCCTGACGTTCGCCGCCACCGGCGCGGCCCGCGAAGCCGTCGAGGCACACGTGGACCAGCTGGTGGCCGACGCCGTGGCGAGCCGCATCTTCGCCAAGGACCACACGCTGTGGGGCAAGGACGCGGAGGATGAGTCCTCCAAGCGCCTCGGCTGGGTCGAGGCGGCCTCCGTCTCACAGCCGCTCGTGGCCGACATCGTGGCGCTCCGCGACGAGTTCCGTGCCGAGGGCGTGGACCGCATCGTCCTCTGCGGCATGGGCGGTTCGTCGCTCGCGCCCGAGGTGATCACCACGACGGCGGGGGTCCCCCTGGTGGTCCTCGACTCGACCGACCCAGAGCAGGTCGAGGCTGCGCTTGCCGAGCGCCTTGAGAACACCGCGATCGTCGTGTCCTCGAAGTCCGGCTCCACGGTCGAGACGGACTCCCAGCGGCGCGCCTTCGAGGCGGCATTCACGGCTGCGGGGATCGACGCGAAGCGCCGCGTCGTCGTCGTGACCGACCCGGGCTCGCCGCTGGACGGCGCGAGCCGCGAGGCCGGCTACCGCGCGGTATTCAACGCGGACCCCACGGTCGGTGGCCGCTACTCGGCGCTCACGGCCTTCGGCCTCGTCCCGTCCGGCCTCGCCGGGGTCGACATCCAGGCCCTCCTCGACGAGGCCGAGGAGGCTGCGGAGATCCTCCGAGACGACTCGGCGGAGAACATCGGGCTGCAGCTCGGAGCCGCCCTCGGCGGCACGTCGCCGCTGAGGGACAAGATCGTGATCGTCGAGGACGGCTCGGGCATCGCTGGGTTCGCGGACTGGGCCGAGCAGCTCATCGCCGAGTCGACCGGCAAGATCGGCAAGGGCGTGCTGCCCGTCGTCGCGGACAAGGACGCTCCCGAGGTCTCCGGGGGCGCGGCGGACGTCCTGGTCGTGCGGCTCGTCTCCACCGACGGCGAGCCGGCTCTGGGAGCCAACGAGGCCGCCGTCGGCGGTACCCTCGCGACCCAGATGCTCACGTGGGAGTTCGCGACTGCCGTCGCGGGCCGGCTCCTCGGCATCAACCCGTTCGACCAGCCCGATGTCGAGGCCGCCAAGGCTGCCGCCCGAGGCCTCCTGGACGCCCAGCCGGAGCCGACCCCCGCACGGTTCACGGACGGTGCGATCGAGGTCCGCACGGGAGACACCGGCGAATGGCTCTCCGGGGCCTCTACGGTCGAGGACGCCGTCAAGGCGCTCCTGGGCCAGCTCGGCCCAGACGGATACCTGAGCGTGCAGGCCTATCTGGACCGCCTCGCGTACCCGCAGCTCGCCGACGTGCGTGACCAGCTGGCCGCCGCGACGGGCCGGCCGACGACGTTCGGCTGGGGCCCGCGGTTCCTGCACTCGACCGGCCAGTACCACAAGGGCGGTCCCGCCGTCGGCGTGTTCCTGCAGATCACTGCTGGCACGGACCAGGACGTGACGATCCCCGAGCGGCCGTTCACGTTCGGCCAGCTCATTGCCGCCCAGGCCACGGGGGACGCGCAGGTCCTCGCCGAGCACGGGCGCCCTGTACTCCGCCTGAACCTCACCGACCGCGCTGCGGGGGTCGCGCAGTTGTCCGCCCTCGTGTCCGCACTCCCGGCCGAGGAAGCACCGGCCCGCTGAGGCCGCGGCCTCCGGCCCGGCACTCCGCCGGGCCGGAGGGCCTGCGTCTGCACGCACCGATGGACCAGAAAGGCACCATGCCAGAGAACGACATCACCGCGAACGGAACGTCCTCGCGCGGAGCGCGGCGCAATCCGCTGCGCGACCCGCGCGACCGGCGCCTCAATCGCATCGCGGGGCCCTCCTCGCTTGTGCTCTTCGGGGTGACCGGGGACTTGGCCCGGAAGAAGCTCATGCCGGCTGTGTATGACCTTGCGAACCGGGGCCTGCTGCCGCCGAGCTTCGCGCTGGTGGGCTTCGCCCGCCGCGAGTGGGAGAAGGAGGACTTCGCCGAGGAGGTCAAGGCCTCGGTCAAGCAGTATGCGCGGACGCCTTTCGATGAGGCGGTGTGGGCGCAGCTGAATGAGGGTGTGCGGTTCGTGCAGGGCACGTTCGATGATGATGCGGCGTTCGAGGCGCTCAAGGCCACGCTGGAGGAGTTGGATGAGAAGCGGGGGACGCGGGGGAACCATGCGTTCTACCTCTCGATCCCGCCCAAGGCGTTCGAGCAGGTGTGCCGGCAGCTCTCGGCCCATGGGCTGGCCCAGCCGGAGCCGGGGAAGTGGCGCCGGGTGGTGATCGAGAAGCCGTTCGGGCATGATCTGGCCTCGGCGCGGGCGCTGAACGACATTGTGGAGTCGGTGTTCCCGGCGGATGCGGTGTTCCGGATCGACCACTATCTGGGCAAGGAGACGGTGCAGAACATCCTGGCGCTGCGGTTCGCGAACACTTTGTTCGAGCCGCTGTGGAACGCGAACTATGTGGACCATGTGCAGATCACGATGGCCGAGGACATCGGCACGGGGGGCCGGGCGGGCTACTACGACGGTGTGGGGGCGGCGCGGGACGTGATCCAGAACCACCTGCTGCAGCTGCTGGCGCTGACGGCGATGGAGGAGCCGATCTCCTTCAATGCCGATGACCTGCGGGCGGAGAAGGAGAAGGTCCTGGCCGCGGTGAAGCTGCCGGCGGACCTGTCCACGCATTCGGCCCGGGGGCAGTTCACCGGCGGGTGGCAGGGCGGGGAGCTGGTGCAGGGCTACCTCCAGGAGGAGGGCATCCCGGCGGACTCCACCACCGAGACGTACGCGGCGCTCCGGCTGGACATCAACACCCGCCGCTGGGCCGGGGTGCCGTTCTACCTGCGGGCCGGGAAGCGGCTGGGGCGCCGGGTGACCGAGATCGCGGTGGTGTTCAAGCGGGCCCCGAACCTGCTGTTCCAGGACCAGGGCGAGGACGAGTTCGGCCAGAACGCGGTGGTGATCCGGGTCCAGCCGGACGAGGGCGCCACGATCCGGTTCGGCTCCAAGGTCCCGGGGACCCAGATGGAGGTCAGGGACGTGTCGATGGACTTCGGCTACGGGCACTCCTTCACCGAGTCCTCCCCGGAGGCGTACGAGCGGCTCATCCTGGACGTCCTCCTGGGCGAGCCGCCGCTGTTCCCCCGGCACGAGGAGGTCGAGCTGTCCTGGAAGATCCTGGACCCGTTCGAGGACTACTGGGCCAGCACCGGGACCCAGCCCGAGCCGTACGCCCCGGGGTCCTGGGGGCCGTCCTCGGCCGATGAGCTCCTTGCCCGCGACGGACGCTCCTGGAGGCGACCATGATCATCGACCTGCCCAACACCACGACCTCGAAGATCTCCAAGGAGATCACGGCCCTGCGCCAGCGCGGCGGGGTCGTGGCCCTGGGCCGGGTGCTGACCCTGGTGGTCATCACCCGGCACGGGTTCGAAGAAGAGGCCATCGAGGCCGCGAACGAGGCCAGCCGCGAGCACCCCTGCCGGATCATCGTCCTGGTGGACTCCGGCCGGGACTCGACGGACCGGATCGACGGGCAGATCCGCGTCGGCGGGGACGCCGGGGCCTCGGAGGTCATCGTCCTGCGCGGCTACGGCCGCCTGGCCCAGGAGAGCGAGTCCCTCGTGGCCGCCCTCCTGCTCCCCGATGCCCCGATCGTGGCCTGGTGGCCCCACGGCGCACCCGAGAACGCCGCCGCGACCTCCATCGGCTGCATCGCCCACCGCCGCATCACCGACTCCGGCAACGAACCCGACCCCGTCGCGGCCCTGTTCCACCTGCGCGAGACCTACCGCCCCGGCGACACCGACCTCGCCTGGACCCGCCTGACCAACTGGCGCATCCAACTCGCGGCCGCACTCGACCAAGTGGACCCGAGTCCCGTCACGGCAGTGACCGTCGAGGGCGCCTCCGACTCCCCCAGCACGGTCCTGCTCGCCGCGTGGCTGGGGCAGGACCTCGATGCCCCGGTGACCATCGTGGCGGATCCAGCGGGCACCGGCATACGGCGGGTTCGACTCACGAGGAACGGCGGCGACGTCCAGCTGTACCGGCCGGGGCTGACCGTCGCGGAGCTGACGCAGCCCGATCAGCCGTCCCAGCGGATCGCGCTCCCGCGGCGCAGCCTGCAGGACTGCCTGACCGAAGAGCTGCGCAGGCTCGACCCGGATGAGGTCTACGGCGAAGTCCTCTCCACGGGGCTGCCGCGCACGAATCTGAGGAGCGTGCAGCCCAGTGAGCGCTGATCCCCGTGTGAGCATCCACCCCGATTCCTCAGTCCTGATGGCCGCGATCGCGGCTCGGCTCATCACCAAGCTCGTGGACACCCAGGACAGATACGGCGAGGCGACCGTCGTCCTCACCGGCGGCTCGATGGGCATCGGCACGCTCAAAGCCGTGGCGGAGTCGCCGGCGCGGCTCGCGGTGAACTGGTCGAAGGTGAACATCTGGTGGGGTGACGAGCGCTTCGTCGAGGCCGACTCGCCCGAGAGGAATACCAAGCAGGCCGGCGAGGCACTGCTCGATCGCCTCGCCCTGGATCCGGCTCGCGTCCATCGCCCGGGTGCCGCTGACGATTTCGCGACGCCGGACGACGCCGCGGCGGACTACGCGCGCAGGCTCGCCGAAGCCGCGGCGTCGGAGCATGAGGCCGACGTCTCAGGCTCACGCCCCGACGCCCCCGGGAGACTGCCGCGGTTCGATGTGCTGCTGCTGGGCGTCGGACCGGACGCGCATGTGGCATCGCTCTTCCCTGAGATGCCCGGCATCCGGGAGACCGAGCGGACCGTGGTCGGGGTCGAGCATGCGCCCAAGCCGCCGCCCTCCCGCATCTCCCTGACCCTACCTGCCATCAAGTCCGCTGATGAGGTCTGGATGCTCGTGGCCGGCGAGGACAAAGCCGGAGCGGTGGGGCTCGCGCTGGCGGGCGCGGGACCTGTGCATGTTCCGGCAGCCGGTGCACGGGGCCGCTCCCGCACCCTGTGGCTCATCGACGCGGCCGCGGCGGCGCGGGTCCCGCAGGAGCTGGTCCGCAAGGAGCCTGCCTCGGCCTGACCGCCGGGGCGCGGGCCGCACGAGAGGCTCGATGACAACAAGAAGGCCGGGAACAGCACATGCTGTTCCCGGCCTTCTTGTGCTACAGGAGAATCAGGAGTCTGCCACGCTCGAGAACCGCATGATCAGGCCGAGCGCAATGATGACGACACCCCACGTGATGCCGAGCACGATCGTGAATCGGTTGAGGTTCCGCTCGGCCACACCGGAGGACGCGAGGCCAGATGACATGCCGCCGCCGAACATGTCCGACAGCCCGCCGCCACGCCCCTTGTGCATGAGGATGAGCATGGTCAGCAGGAGGCTCGTGATGCCGAGCACGATCTGCAGGATGATCTGGAGTACTTGCACAGGTTTTGCCTCGTGGCCTTCCGTCAATGGTGCGGCGTGCTTGCGGTGCCCGCGGCGGCGCTAGGCCGTGGCGTGGCTCTCGAACCTGACAATGCTAGCAAATTCAGCCGCATCGAGGCTCGCGCCGCCCACCAGGACACCGTCCACGTCCTTCTCCGCGAGGATTGCCGCCGCGTTCGCGGCCTTGACCGAGCCCCCGTACAGCAGCCGGGTCGCGGCCGCCGACTGGTCCCCGAAGATCGAGGCGAGCTCCGCACGGACGGCGGCGCACATCTCCTGGGCGTCCTCGGGGCCCGCGACCTCACCAGTGCCGATCGCCCACACCGGCTCGTAGGCGACGACGAGCTCGGCCGCCTGCTCGGCGGTGAGGCCCTCAACGTCCGCCCGCAGCTGGGTCAGTGTGTGCTCGACGTGTGTTCCCGCCTGCCGGACCTCGAGGCCCTCTCCCACGCAGAGGACCGGCGTGAGGCCGTGCCTGAACGCGGCCTTGACCTTCGCATTGAGGACATCGTCGGACTCCCCGTGGACCGTCCGGCGCTCGGAGTGCCCCACGAGCACGTAGCGGCAGCCCAGCTTGGCCAGGAACGCGCCGCTGATGTCGCCCGTGTAGGCGCCGGAGTCGAACTGCGAGAGATCCTGCGCGCCGTACCCGACCTTGAGGTCGTCCCCGGCCACGAGGGTCTGCACGCCCCGAAGGTCCGTGAACGGCGGGAACACGGCGACCTCGACCCGGCCGAAGTCGTGCTTGGCGTCGTCGAGGGTCCAGGCGAGCTTCTGGGTGAGCGTGATCGCCTGGACATGGTCCATGTTCATCTTCCAGTTGCCCGCGATGAGGGGCGTGCGGTCGAACGTGCCGTTCGTGGGAGTGGTCACAGTGGCTCCTTGGAGGGGTTGTGCAGTGGGGGCTCAGGCACCCAGGGCGGTGAGGCCCGGGAGTTCCTTGCCCTCGAGGTATTCGAGGCTCGCGCCGCCGCCGGTCGAGATGTGGCCGAACTGGCCGTCCTCGAAGCCGAGCGTGCGGACTGCTGCCGCGGAGTCTCCGCCGCCGACGACGGTGAGGGCGCCTGCCGCGGTCGCGTCGGCGAGGCCCTGGGCGACGGCCTTCGTCCCCGCGGCGAACGCCGGGAACTCGAAGACGCCCATGGGGCCGTTCCAGAACACCGTCCTGCCGCCCGCGATCTCCTTCGCGAAGGCCGCGGCGGTGTCGGGCCCGATGTCGAGGCCGATACCGGCCGGGCCGAACGAGGTTGCCTCGATCGCGTCGGCGGCGGCGACCTCGTGGTCGGCGTCGGCGGCGAACTTCGAGGCGACGACGACGTCGGTCGGCAGCACGAACTGCGTCCCGGCCGCTGCCCCGCGGCCGAGGTAGTCCTTGACCGTGTCGATCTGGTCCTGCTCGAGCAGGCTCGCACCGACGGCGTGGCCCTGGGCGGCCAGGAACGTGAACAGCATGCCGCCGCCCACGAGGAGCTTGTCCGCCTTGCCGATGAGGTTGTCGATGACGGCGAGCTTGTCCGAGACCTTCGAGCCGCCGAGGACGACGACGTACGGCCGCTCAGCGCCCTCGGTGAGGCGCTTGAGGACCTCGACCTCGGTCCGGACGAGCTCGCCGAGGTAGGCGGGCAGGACCTGGGCAATGTCGTACACCGACGCGTGCTTGCGGTGGACCGCGCCGAAGGCGTCGTCCACGTAGGCGCCGTTCTCGCCGGTCAGTGCGGCGAGCTCACGGGCGAAGGCCGCCCGCTCGGCGTCGTCCTTGCTCGTCTCGCGCGAATCGAAGCGGACGTTCTCGAGCACGAGGACCTCGCCGTCGGCGAGGCCGGCGGAGTGCGCCTTGGCGCTCTCCCCCACCGTGTCCTCGGCACGCTGGACGGTGATTCCGGCATCCTTCGCGAGCTCGGCGAGGCGGTCCGCGGCGGGCTTGATCGAGTACTTGGGGTCGGGGGCGCCCTTCGGGCGGCCGAGGTGGGCCATGACCAGGACGCGCGCGCCGGCCTCGGCGAGCTTCTTGATCACGGGGAGGGAGGCGCGGACGCGGCCATCATCGGTGACGGTGGAACCGTCGAGCGGCACGTTCAGGTCGCTTCGGACCAGAACGTGCCGCCCACGGACACCATCGGCGAGCAGGTCGTCGAGAGTGCGTGCAGTCATGAAGTCAGGCTATCCGGTTTCTGCCTACGTTACGGCCGGTCTCAGAGCTTCGAGGCGACGAGCTCGGTGAGGTCCACGAGCCGGTTCGAGTAGCCCCACTCGTTGTCGTACCAGGAGACGACCTTGACCTGATTGCCGATCACCTTGGTGAGCCCGGAGTCGAAGATCGACGACGCGGGGTCGGTGACGATGTCCGAGGACACGATCGGGTCCTCGGTGTAGGTCAGGTAGCCGACGAGCGGGCCGGATTCCGACGCGGCCTTGACCGCGGCGTTGACCTCGTCCCTCGTGACCTCGCGGGAGACGGTCACCGTCAGGTCGGTTGCCGAGCCCGTGGGGATCGGCACGCGGATCGCGTAGCCATCGAGCTTGCCCTTGAGCTCCGGCAGGACGAGGCCGATGGCCTTGGCGGCACCCGTCGAGGTGGGCACCATGTTGATCGCGGCGGCGCGGGCGCGGCGGAGGTCGCGGTGCGGGCCGTCCTGGAGGTTCTGGTCTGCCGTGTAGGCGTGCACCGTCGTCATGAGCCCTCGCTCGATGCCGAACGCGTCGTTGATCGCCTTGGCGAGCGGGCCCAGGCAGTTCGTGGTGCACGAGGCGTTGGAGATGACATGGTGGTTCGCCGGGTCGTAGAGGCCGTCGTTGACGCCCATGACGATGGTGATGTCCTCGTCCGTGGCCGGGGCCGAGATGATGACCTTCTTGGCGCCCGCGGCGAGGTGCTTCTTGGCGCCCTCGGCCTTCGTGAAGAAGCCGGTGGACTCGATGACGATGTCCACGCCCAGATCGGCCCACGGGAGGTTTGCCGGGTCGCGCTCGGCGAGGACCTTGATCTCCTTGCCGCCGACGACGATGAAGCCGTCCTTGACCTCGACGGTCTCGCTCAGGCGGCCGGTGATCGAGTCGTACTTGAGGAGGTGCGCCAGCGTCTCGGAGCTCGTGAGGTCGTTGACCGCCACAATCTCGAGGTCGGCGCCCTGGGCGAGGGCTGCGCGGAAGAAGTTGCGGCCGATCCGGCCGAAGCCGTTGATGCCAATTCGAGTGGTCACTCTGGTCGATCTCCTTGATGCTCAGTCGAGCATCTGCGAAGACTGCTCGAACTGTTAGACGGTCCCGCACGTCGTTGGGCAGAGATTTGCACAGGGAAAGGCCGTCAGCCCGAGTCTCCATTGTCCATGGCTGGAAGGCCGCACGAGCCTTTCCGCCCCCCATCCTACGGCGAAAGGGCCCGTCTCGGAACAGACGGACCCTTTCGCACGGAATGTCACAGAATGTGACGAAGATCTCGGGGAACCCGACGACCTCAGGCGGGGAGGATGAGTCCCTTCGCGCCCGCACGGGCGGCCTCGAAGCGCTTCGCGACATCCGCCCAGTTGACGATGTTCCAGAACGCCTTGACGTAGTCCGCCTTGACGTTCTGGTAGTCGAGGTAGAAGGCGTGCTCCCACATGTCGAGCTGCAGGATCGGGGTCGTGGCGACCGGGACGCCGTTCTGCTGGTCGTACATCTGCTCGATGACGAGGCTGCCGCCGAGCGGCTCGTAGGCGAGGATCGCCCAGCCGGATCCCTGGATCGTCGTCGCGACGGCCGTGAACTGGCCGCGGAACGCGTCGAAGGAGCCGAAGAACTCGTCGATGGCCGCTGCGAGCTCGCCCTCGGGCTTGTCGCCGCCCTCCGGGGAGAGGTTGTTCCAGAAGATCGAGTGGTTGACGTGGCCGCCGAGGTTGAACTGGAAGTCCTTCGACAGCTTCGCCGCGGCCGCGCCGTCGCCGTTCGCCCGGGCCTCGGCCATCTTCTCGAGGGCAGTGTTGGCGCCGGTCACGTACGCCGCGTGGTGCTTGTCGTGGTGGAGCTCCATGATCCGCGCGGAGATGTGCGGCTCGAGCGCCGCGTAGTCGTACGGGAGATCAGGCAGTACGTAGGTCACAACATCCTCCATCGGTTGACTTCCCGCGCCACATTCCATGGCGTACGGGCTGGTGACGTCTCCATCCTAAGCAGATCAGCCGTCAAGCATCTCGGGCGTGACGCTGGCCTCCGTGCCGGGGATGCCCGCGTCCGCCGCCTTCTTGTCCGCCATGGCGAGCAGCCGACGGATCCGTCCGGCGATGGCGTCCTTCGTCATGGGCGGGTCCGCGAGACGCCCGAGCTCGTCCAGGCTGGCCTGCTTGTGGGCGACCCTGAGCTCGCCCGCGTACCGCAGGTGCTCGGGGACATCCTCGCCGAGGATCTCGAGTGCGCGCTCCACGCGGGCGCCCGCGGCCACAGCAGCCTGGGCCGAGCGGCGCAGGTTCGCGTCGTCGAAGTTCGCGAGCCGGTTGGCGGTCGCCCGGACCTCCTTGCGCATGCGGCGCTCCTCCCACGCCATGAGCGCGTCGTGCGCGCCCATGCGGGTCAGCAGCGCCGCGATCGCGTCGCCGTCGCGCACGACGACGCGGTCCACCCCCCGCACTTCGCGCGCCTTCGCAGCGATGCCCAGACGGCGCGCCGCGCCGACAAGGGCGAGGGCGGCCTCGGGCCCGGGGCACGTGACCTCGAGCGAGCTGGACCGCCCCGGCTCGGTGAGCGAGCCGTGGGCGAGGAAGGCCCCGCGCCATACAGCCTCGGCGTCTGCGGCGGAACCATTGACCACGGTCGAGGGGAGCCCTCGGACCGGGCGTCCGCGGTTGTCGAGGAGGCCCGTCTGGCGGGCGAGCGCCTCGCCGTCGCGCACCACGCGCACCACGTAGCGGCTCCCCCGGCGGAGACCGCCCCCGGAGACCACGATGATCTCGCTCTGGTGCCCGTACACCTCGGCGATCGAGGCTCGGAGCCGCCGCGCCGTTGCCGCTAGGTCAACCTCGGCCTCGATGACGATCCGGCCCGAGATGATGTGCAGGCCCCCCGCGAAGCGGAGCACCGCTGAGACCTCGGCCTTGCGCTCGGAGGCCCTCTTCACCGTCAGCCGCGACAGCTCCTCCTTGACGCTCTGGGTCAGTGCCATCGCTGTCCTTCCTGCTTCAGCTGCGCCCGTTCCGGACCGCCGGTCATCGGCCGCCGCCGAGGGCTCCGCCCCCGGTGAAGACCTCGTGGTATGCCCCGGCCAGCCGGAGCGCGTCGTGCACGGATCGCTGGCCTGAGGACCTCACTCTATCGAAGAGCACCTCGGCCCCGAGCTCGGCGGCCACGCTCGCGAACTCCTCGCGGTCCACGACCGAGGAGTCGTCAGCGATGACCGCGTCCACCGTGAACTCCGGTGCCACGCGCCGGATCGCGCGCAGGTGGTCAGCTCCCGACATCCCGGACGTCTCCTTCGTGTCGAGCGCGAGGTTCATGGTCAGGCAGCGGCGCGCTGGGGTGTCGGTGAGGGCCTGGCGCATCTGGGGCAGGAGCAGGTGCGGCAGGACCGAGGTGTACCAGGAGCCCGGGCCGAGGACGATCCAGTCGGCGAGCTCGATCGCGCTGAGCGTCTCGGGGCACGCGGGCGCGTCGTCGGGGATGAGTCGCACGTCCTCGAGCCGCCCGGAGATGGCGCACGCGGCCTGGCCGCGGATCGTCTCGGTGCGGGCCGGGCCGCCGTGCGCTCCCGCGGCCGCGACCACGACGTCACCCTCGATCGTGAGGGGAACGCGGGACATCGGCAGCACCTGGCCCCGGGCTCCGAGGAGCGCGCCCGCCCAACGCAGGCCGTCCACGACATCGCCGAGCAGCTCCCAGAGGGTCACGATGAGGAGGTTGCCCATCGCGTGGTTCTCAAGGCCGCTCATCCCCGTCGGCGAGGTGAAGCGGTGCTGCATGACGTCGCGCCACGTGCGCCCCCAGTCAGTGTCGTCGCACAGCGCGGCAAGGGCCATCCGCAGATCTCCCGGCGGGAGGACGCCGAAGTCCTTGCGCAGGCGGCCGGAGGACCCGCCGTCGTCCGCCACCGTGACAACGGCGGTGAGGTCGCTCGTGAGCAGGCGGAGCGCCGAGAGTGAAGCGGCGAGCCCGTGGCCCCCGCCCAGCGCGACGACGGAGGGACCCTTGGGCGTGCCGCCGTCGGCCCCGGCGCCCGGGCGGATGAGGGGCAGCTGTCCGGTGAACATGCTGCTCACTCGCGGCCCAGATCGCGGTGCGATGTCGTCACCGTCACCCGTGGCAGCTGGGCGAGCCGCTTCGAGAGCTCCTCGGCGATGGCCACCGAGCGGTGCTTCCCGCCGGTACACCCCACAGCGATGGTCGCGTAGTGCTTGTTCTCCTTGCGGTACCCGGCGAGCACCGGCTCGAGGGCGTGCACGTACCGCTCGACGAACTCCTGCGCCCCGTTGGCCACGAGAACGTAGTCGCGGACGTCGGGGTCCAGTCCCGTGTGGGGGCGCAGCTGCGGCACCCAGTGGGGGTTCGGGAGGAAGCGCACGTCCGCGACGTAGTTCGCATCGGCGGGGAGGCCGTACTTGAACCCGAAGCTCATCACGTTCAGGCGCAGCGTCACCGGACCCTTCTCGGAGAAGAGCTCAGTGATGGCGGTCGCGAGGCCGTGGACGTTGAAGTCGGACGTGTCGAGCACGAGGGTCGCGTGCTCCCGCAGCTCGGCCAGGATGGACCGCTCCGCGGCGATTCCGTCGGAGATGCGGCCGCCCTCCTGGAGCGGGTGCGGCCGGCGTCCCTGCTCGAAGCGGCGGATGAGGACGTCGTCGCTCGCATCGAGGAACAGCACCCGGTACTCGGTGCCGCTGCGGAAAGCTGTGCGAGCGCCTCGCGGATGTCCGCGAAGAGCGCCTTGCTGCGCACGTCCATGACCACCGCGAGCTTCGGGATGCGCTCGGCGGCATGCCGCACGAGTTCCGAGAGCGTGCTGAGGAGCTGCGGGGGCAGGTTCTCCACCACATACCAGCCGTGGTCCTCGAGCGCGTTTGCGGCCGTGCTCCGACCAGCCCCGGACATGCCGGTGACGATGAGAAGCTCCGACGCAGCAGGCTTGACGGGGGTCAGTTCGCTCTCGTGCTGCGCCGTGTCACTCATGGCCCCAGCCTAGCTAAGACTCCAGGATTTCGCCGGTGGCGTAATTGATGGCAGGGACCGTCTCCTGTGCACCGCTGTCCGGACTGCCGGCGGCGCCGTGGAGCCGAGCGTGGATCGCGGCTGCGAGGGCCGGGCCGACCCCGCTGACATCCGTGATCTCGGTGACGCTCGCGCCCTTGAGCCGCTTGAGCGAGCCGAAGTGCGCGAGCACGGCCTTCTGCCGCGCGGGCCCGAGGCCCGGCACCTCGTCCAGGATCGACGCCGTCATCGACTTCCCGCGCTTCTGCCGGTGGAACGTGATAGCGAAGCGGTGTGCCTCGTCACGGATCCGCTGGAGGAGGTAGAGGCCCTGGGAAGCGCGCGGGAGGATCACCGGGAAGTCGCCTTCCGGCAGCCAGACCTCCTCGAGCCGCTTGGCGAGCCCGACGACGCGGATCTCGTCCCCGATGCCGAGCTCGGCCAGCGCACGCACGGCCGCGGTCACCTGGGGCTGGCCGCCGTCGACCACGACGAGATTCGGAGGGTAGGCGAACTTGCGGTTCTGGTCGCGGTCCTCGACGGGCAGCTCGCGTTCGGCGAGGTAGTTGCGGAACCGGCGGGTCAGGACGTCGTGCATCGCCGCCGTGTCGTCCCGCGCCGCGTCACCGGTGATCGAGAACTTCCGGTACTCGCTCTTCTTCGTCAGGCCATCCTCGACCACCACCATGGACGCCACAACGTTCGTGCCCTGGACGTGGGAGATGTCGAACGACTCGATCCGCAGCGGCGGTTCGGGCAGTTCGAGGGCCTCCTGGAGCTCCTGGAGCGCGAGTGAGCGCGTCGTGATGTCTCCCGCACGGCGGCTCTTGTGGAGCCGCAGCGCCAGGACGGCGTTCTCGTGCAGCGTGGCCGCGAGGGCGGCCTTGTCCCCGCGCTGCGGGACCCGCAGCTCGGCCTTCGCCCCGCGCAGGCCCGAAAGCCACGTGGCGAGCTCGTCGGCATCGTCCGGCATGACGGGGACCAGGACCTCGCGCGGAATGCGCCCGTTGGTCTCCTCATTGTCGCCGTAGACCTGCTGCAGGAGGTGGCCTACGAGCTCGGCCGGCGTGGTGTCCTCGACCTTCTCCACGACCCAGCCGCGCTGGCCCCTGATCCGGCCCCCGCGGACATAGAAGACCTGGACCGCGGCCTCGAGCTCGTCCTCCTCGACGGCGAACACGTCGGCGTCGGTCTCCTCGGACAGCACCACGGCGTTGCGCTCGAACACCTTGCGCATCGCGATGATGTCGTCCCGCAGCCTCGCCGCGTTCTCGTAGTCGAGGTCGGCGACGGCGTCGGCCATCTTGCGCTCGAGCTGGGTGATGAAGCGCTTCGCGGCACCGCCCATGAAGTCGCAGAAGTCCTCGGCGAGGGCGCGGTGGTCCTCCTCCGAGATGCGTCCGACGCAGGGGGCGGAGCACTTGTCGATGTACCCGAGCAGGCACGGGCGCCCGCTCTGCTCGGCGCGCCTGAACACGCCCGCGCTGCACGAGCGGACGGGGAAGACCCGCAGGAGCGTGTCCATCGTCTCGCGGATGGCACCGGCCGTGTACGGGCCGAAGTAGCGGGTCCCCTTGCGGCGGTCGCCGCGCATGACCTGTACCCTGGGGTACTTCTCTGACATCGTCACGGCGAGGTACGGGTACGTCTTGTCGTCGCGGAACGCGAGGTTGTACCGGGGCTTGAACTCCTTGATCCAGGTGTACTCGAGCTGGAGCGCCTCGAGCTCGCTGCCGACCACCGTCCACTCGACGCTCGCGGCGGCGTGGACCATCGCGTACGTCTTGGGCAGCAGGCTCGCCGGGTTGGCGAAGTACGAGGTCAGCCGCTGCCGCAGGCTCTTGGCCTTGCCGACGTAGATGACCCTGCCGTGCGGATCGCGGAACCGGTACACGCCGGGGTCGGTCGGGATCTCCCCGGTCTTCGGCCGGTAGCTTGCTGGATCTGCCACTGCTCCAGTCTAGGCGGGGCTCACTGGTGGGCCGGCGGCTTGTTGTAGCCGCTCGCCCGCTCCTGCCCGCTCAGGGCCGCGATGGCGTCCATGATCTTGTCTGTCGCGTCGCGACGCAGGGGCAGGGAGTGGTCGGGGCCCGTCTTCCCGAAGTGGAGCGGCTCCCCCACGCGCATCTCGAAGTGCCGCGGCCTGATGCCATTCGTATCGGCCGGCTGGAGCTCCTCGGTCCCGATGAGCCCGACGGGGACCACCGGCGCGCCGGTGGTGAGTGCGAGCCAGCCCACGCCCGTGCGCCCGCGGTAGAGGAGCCCATCGCGGGAGCGCGTGCCCTCGGGGTAGATGCCGATCGCCTCGCCTTGGTCGAGGACGTCGAGGAGAGTCTTGAGGGCGGCGACGCTCGCCGCCTGCTCGCCCCGCTCGACGGGGATGGATCCGACGCCCTCGAAGAACGCCTTCATGAGCTTGCCCTTGACGCCCTTGCCCGTGAAGTACTCGGCCTTGGCGAAGAACGCCACCCGCCGCGGCATGAGGGCCTGGATGATCACGGAGTCGAGGAAGGAGAGGTGGTTCGAGGCGACGATGAACGGCCCGTTCTCGGGAACGTTGTCGAGGCCCGTGACCGTGGGGCGGCAGAGGCCGCCGATCAGCCCGCGGATGCTCTGGCGGGTCATCGAGTAGATCAGCATGCGGCCGCCTCCGCAGTGTGCCCGAGCACGACGCCGATCGCCCGCTCGAGCTCGTCGGCGTCCGCCGCGACCTCGGCCAGATCGAGCGACTCGAGCTCGCCGTCCGGCGCGAAGCCCCATGCGACGCCGATGCACGGCACCCCGTTCGCTGCGGCGCCGGCCGCGTCGTGCCGGCGGTCCCCGATCATGACCGCGCGGTCCGGGGCCGCGTGGTTTGTGGTGAGGGCGGCCCGGATGATCCCGACCTTGCCGTCGGTGGCCGGGGGCAGCGTCTCGTCGTCGGGCGATCCGTGGATGCTGTGGAAGTAGCGGTCGAGTCCGTGCAGGCCCAGGAGCTTCTTGGCCAGGTCCTCTGGCTTCTGGGTCGCGACGGCCAGGTGCAGGCCGCTCGCACGCAGGCGCGCGAGGAGCCCGGGGATTCCCGGGTAGGGGCGGCTCTGGGCCATGCCGTGGGAGATGTACCGCTTCCGGTAGGTGTGGATGACGCCGTCGACGACCCCTTCCGGCACGTCCGCCAGACGGTGGAGCGACTCGAGCAGCGGGGGGCCGACCATGCTCGAGAGCATCTCGGGCTCCGGGACCCGCAGCCCGTGCGCCTCGAGCGCGTACGCGATGCCTCCGGTGATGCTTCCCGCCGGGTCGACGAGGGTACCGTCAAGATCGAAGATCGCGAGCGCGGGGCTGTCAGTCACCGGGACAGTCTCCCATACCGGGCGGGAGTGGCTGAAACTCGCGCGCGGCCCGGCATGAACGCCGCGGCATGGACGAGCGCGTCCATGCCGCGACGGCCATATTCGGCCTGAGCGGCCATCACTTCTGGTCGAGGATCTCGGCCAGGAACATGCCCGTGTAGCTGCCCTCAACGCGGGAGACCTGCTCAGGGGTCCCCGTGGCGACGATCTGGCCCCCACCCGAGCCGCCGTTCGGGCCCAGGTCGATGATCCAGTCAGCACTCTTGATGACGTCCAGGTTATGCTCGATCGTGATGACGCTGTTGCCCTTGTCCACGAGCGACTGCAGGACGAGCAGAAGCTTGCGGATGTCCTCGAAGTGGAGGCCGGTCGTCGGCTCGTCCAGGACGTAGGCGCTGCGGCCGTTCGACCGCTTCTGGAGCTCGGCGGCAAGCTTGACGCGCTGTGCCTCTCCACCCGAGAGCGTCGTGGCGGGCTGCCCGAGCCGCACATAGCCGAGGCCCACGTCGACGAGCGTGTTGAGGTGCCGAGCGATCGGGGTGAACGCCGCGAAGAACTCGGCCGCCTCGTCGATGGGCATGTTGAGCACATCGGCGATCGTCTTGCCCTTGTAGTGGACCTCGAGGGTCTCGCGGTTGTAGCGGGCCCCGTGGCACACCTCGCACGGAACGTACACGTCCGGGAGGAAGTTCATCTCGATCTTGAGCGTGCCGTCGCCGCTGCACGCCTCGCACCGGCCGCCCTTGACGTTGAACGAGAAGCGGCCCGGCATGTAGCCGCGCACCTTGGCCTCGTTGGTCTCGGCGAACAGCTTGCGGATGTGGTCGAACACCCCTGTGTACGTCGCCGGGTTCGAGCGCGGTGTGCGGCCGATCGGGCTCTGGTCCACGTGGATGACCTTGTCGAGGTGCTCGAGGCCCTCGATCCGGGTGTGGCGGCCCGCCACCTGCTTGGCGCCGTTGAGCCGGTTGGCGAGCACCTTGTACAGGATGTCGTTGACCAGGGTGGACTTGCCCGAGCCGCTCACACCCGTCACGGCCGTGAGCAGGCCGAGGGGGAACACGACGTCGACACCCTGGAGGTTGTGCTCCCGCGCACCGACCACCTTGAGCTGGCGCTTGCGGTCCACCTTGCGGCGCTTTGCCGGGATCTCGATCGAGCGCCGCCCGGAGAGGTAGTCCCCCGTGAGGGAGGAGGTGTTCGCCTTGAGATCCTCGAGGGAGCCCGAATGGACCACCTGGCCGCCGTGCTCGCCCGCGCCGGGACCGATGTCCACGATCCAGTCCGCCTCGTGGATTGTGTCCTCGTCGTGCTCGACCACGATGAGCGTGTTGCCGAGGTCACGCAGCCGCGTGAGCGTCTCGATGAGACGCCGGTTGTCCCGCTGGTGGAGGCCGATGCTCGGCTCATCGAGCACGTAGAGGACGCCGACGAGCCCTGAGCCGATCTGCGTGGCAAGTCGAATGCGCTGGGCCTCGCCCCCGGAGAGCGTCCCCGAGGCCCGCTCGAGGTTGAGGTACTCGAGGCCCACGTCGAGGAGGAACTGCAGCCGCGCGTCGATCTCCTTGAGGACCTGCGCGGCGATCTGCGCCTCGCGAGGGGTCAACGTGAGCGTGGCGAGGAACGCGCGGGCCTCACGCAGCGGCAGGCGGGACACGTCGGCGATCGACTGGCCGCCCAGCAGAACCGAGAGGGAGGCGGGGTTGAGCCGCGCGCCGCCGCACTCGGGGCACGGGATCTCCCGCATGTACTCCTCGTAGCGGTCACGGGCGGAGTCCGATTCGGTCTCGAGGTGCTTGCGCTGGATGTACGACACGGCACCCTCGAACCCGGTGCTGTACTTCCGCTCACGGCCGAACCTGTTGCGGTACTGGACCACGACCTTGTGGTCCTTGCCGTACAGGACCGCGTCCCGCGCGTACTCGGGCAGGCTGTGCCACGGCGTCGTCATCGAGAAGCCGAGGTCATCGGAGAGGCCCTCGAGCAGGCGAGTCCAGTACTCCTGAGTCGCCGTGCCGAGCGACCACGGGGCAATCGCGCCCTCGGACAGGCTCAGCGCGGCGTCCGGGACCACGAGGTCGACGTCGACCTCGAGCTTCGTGCCGATGCCCGTGCACGCGGGGCACGCGCCGAACGGATTGTTGAAGGAGAATGAGCGGGGCTCGATCTCGTCAATGGCGAGCGGATGCTCGTTGGGGCACGCCAAATTCTCCGAAAACGCGCGGACGCGGGCGTCGTCGTCCGGTTGGAGGTCCACGAAATCGGCCAGCACGCGTCCCTCGGCGAGCCCGAGCGCCGTCTCGACGGAGTCCGCCAGGCGTTGACGGATGCCGTCCTTGACTACGAGACGGTCGACCACCACCTCGATCGTGTGCTTGAACTGCTTGCCCAGCTTCGGCGGCTCGGTGAGCTGCACGAGCTCGCCGTCGACCCGGGCCCGCGAGTAGCCCTTGGCGGCCAGCTCCTTGAAGAGGTCGACGAACTCTCCCTTGCGGGCACGGACCACCGGGGAGAGGAGCTGGAAGCGCGTCCCCTCGGGCAGCTCGAGGAGCTGGTCGACGATCTGCTGTGGCGTCTGGCGCGTGACCGGCTCGTGGCAGATCGGGCAGTGCGGGTGCCCGATGCGCGCCCAGAGCAGGCGCATGTAGTCGTAGATCTCGGTGATCGTGCCCACGGTCGACCGCGGATTCTTGCTCGTGGACTTCTGGTCGATCGAGACCGCCGGGGAGAGGCCCTCGATGAAGTCCACGTCCGGCTTGTCCACCTGGCCGAGGAACTGGCGAGCGTAGGCGGAGAGGGACTCGACGTAGCGGCGCTGGCCCTCCGCGAAGATCGTGTCGAACGCGAGGGAGGACTTGCCCGAGCCGGAGAGCCCGGTGAACACGATCATCTTGTCGCGCGGGAGGTCCAGGTCCACGTTGCGGAGGTTGTGCTCGCGCGCGCCCTTGACCACGAGGCGCGACTGGTCGTGGCGCGTGATGCCGTCATGCAGGAGCGCATCGACGGTCGACGACGCGGCGCCGGGGATGAGGGCGCCCTCGTTCATAGGAGTGGAATCGTTGAGGGTGGACAGACTCTGCACCCGTCTATGTTAAGGGACGGCAGCGGAATTCGAAAATGTCTTCGATCACATCGGGGCGTCGGGCCGGCCGCTCCCCCGGCTCTCGTAGGCCGCGCTCAGGAGCACCACGGCCTCCGCGAGCGAGCATCCGCGTGAGGCCACCACGTCCGCGAAGGCCGCAGCCGCCGTCGTGAGCTCCTCGTCGCGGCGGTCTCGGGGCGCGACCGTGGTCCCGGCCCGGCCGGCTGTCGCGAGCACTCCTGCCTCCTCGAGCTCGCGGTACGCGCGGGCGACCGTGTGAGGGGCGACGCCGAGGTCCCCGGCGAGCGCGCGGACCGACGGGAGCTTCGCGCCCACGGCGAGCACCCCGCCGTCGACCATCTCCAGGATCCGTCGCCGCAGCTGCTCGAACAGCGGCACCGCCAGCTCAGCGTTGGGGCGCCAGCGGCCGGGGAAGCTGCCCTGTGCAGTTGACATTGGACCAGCGTATCGAAGCCGCCTAGGGTGAGGCGCATGAGCACCCTCGTCAAGGACCTCAACCGTCTGACCGTGCGCCGCATCTCGGTGAGCGAGATGGACAACAACGTCTACCTCATCACCGCGAAGGAGTCGGGGGCCCAGGTGCTCATCGACGCCGCTGATGACCTTCCCGCAATTCAGGCACTGCTCGCGGAGGGCGCGGCCGATGCACAGCAGCCGGCGAAGCTCGCGCTGATCGCGACGACGCACCAGCACTGGGACCACGTGCGCGCCCTCGAGGGCCTCGTGGAGGCCACCGGCGCGCCCGTCGCCGCGGGCCGGCAGGACGTCGCGGGGATCCCCACGCCCGTCGCGGTGGTGCTGGACCACGGGGATGTCGGGAACTTCGACGGGTTCGACCTCACCGCCGTCCACTTGCGGGGCCACACCCCCGGGTCGATCGCCTACGTGCTCGAGGAGGACGACGCACCCCCGCTGATCTTCTCGGGGGACTCCCTGTTCCCGGGCGGCGTCGGAAACACGCAGGAGGACCCCGACCGCTTCGCGCTCCTCTACGGCGACGTCGTCGAGCGGCTCTTCGGCGCCTACCCCGACGAGTCCGAGGTCCACCCGGGCCACGGGAAGCCGACCACCCTCGGAGCCGAGCGTCCACACTTGGACGAGTGGAAGGAGCGGGGCTGGTAGGTCCCGTGACGACTCCGGGACCCCAGGCAGACACGGAGATCCCCGCGTACCTCGAGGCGCTCGGGCTGCCGGGCCTCGCCGACATCCACGTCCACTTCCTCCCCCAGGGCATGCTCGAGAAGGTGTGGCGGTACTTCGACGGGGCGGAGGAGAGCTACGGGTGGCCATGGCCCATCGAGTACCGCGTGAGCGAAGAGGAGCGGCTGCGGCTGGCCCGCAGCTTCGGCCTCGCGGCCATCCCGGCGCTCTCCTACCCCCACAAGCCCGGCATGGCCGAGTGGCTCAACGGCTGGAGCGCCGACTTCGCCCAGCGTGTGCCGGACGCAGTCCACTGCGCCACGATGTACCCCGAGCCGGAGGCGGGCCGCTACGTGGGCGAGGCGCTTGACGCCGGGGCACGCCTGTTCAAGGTGCACGTCCAAGTCGGGCGGTTCGGCCCCGACGATCCTCTCCTCGAGCCTGCTTGGGCCGAGCTCGAGCGTGCTGGCGTCCCCGTGGTGATCCATGCCGGCTCGAAGCCGCTCCCCGGCGAGTTCACCGGACCGCAGCGGGTCGAAGAGGTGCTCGGACGGCACCCGCAGCTCACCCTCGTGATCGCCCACCTCGGCATGCCCGAGTACTGGGAGTTCGCGGACCTCGCCGCGAGGTACCCGCGAGTCCACCTGGACACGACGATGGTCGCGACAGACTTCACGGAACGGTTCGCCCCGTTGCCTGAGGGGTTCCCGGCCCGGCTCGCCGAACTCGCGGATCGCGTGGTCCTCGGCTCCGACTTCCCGAACATCCCGTACCCGTACGCACACCAGATCGAGGCGCTCGCGCGGCTCGGCCTCGGCGACGATTGGATGCGCAAGGTGCTCTGGGACAACGGCGCCCGGCTGCTCGGGCTCCACGGCGGACGGGCCGGGGCAGTCTCCTAGGCGGGCTTCCGCCCCACGCAGAAGATCCGCCGGAACGGGTAGACGGTCGTCACGACGCCGTTCCGCTCGGTGGCCGGGTACGCGTCGAAGAGGAGCTGGTTGTACTGCTCCTCGAACTGTGCCGCCTCCTCGGCGGAGAGTGCGTCGAGGACCGGCCGCAGGCCCGTCCCCCGGACCCAGTTCAAGACGGCGTCCTCCCCCGTCAGCACCTGGGAGTAGGTGGTCTCCCACACGTCCCCGTCCCAGCCGGCCTCGAGCATGAGCTCGAGGTAGTCACCCGGCTCTGACACTGCGTCGGTGTGGCGCAGGACGCCGCGCAGCCGGTGGTCCCACTGCGACGACTCGGCGAGCTCGCGCATGAGGGCGTGCGAGGGCGCAGAGAAGTTGCCCGGTACCTGGACAGCGAGCCACGCCCCGGGTGAGAGCTGCTCGAGCCACCGGCCGATGAGTCCCTGGTGCCCCGGGACCCATTGGAGGGCGGCGTTGGAGACCACGACGTCGACGTCCTCGTCCGGCTCCCAGTGCAGGATGTCGCCGTGCGTGAACGCCAGACGCTCGCGCCCCGCGAAACGGGACCGCGCGGCGTCGAGCATCGACTCTGAGGTGTCGACTCCCTCGATCTGAGCACCCGGCCAGCGCTCGCCGAGAGAGGCGGTCAGCTCCCCCGGACCGCACCCGAGGTCGACGACGCGGCGCGGGGCCACGGCGGCGACGCGTCCCGTGAGGTCGTAGAACGGCCGCGAGCGGTGGTCGCCGAAGGCGGTGTACAGGGCCGGGTCCCACGTGGGAGAGCTCATGGGTCAACGCTAATCCGGATAGTCTGGGGGCGCCATGCGACTCGATACCCTCATCCCCGCGCCGTCCTCCCGCCCCGATCTGCCCGACGCGGTCTACGACGCGTTCGTCGCGTGGGCAGGCGGCCGCGGCCTGACGCTCTACCCGGCCCAGGACGAGGCCGTCCTCGAGATCGTCTCCGGCTCCAACGTGATCCTTGCGACCCCGACCGGCTCCGGGAAGTCCCTCGTGGCGATCGCGGCGCACTTCCACGGGCTCGCGACGGGCCAGCGCAGCTACTACACCGCGCCCATCAAGGCACTCGTCTCGGAGAAGTTCTTCGCGCTGTGCGACATCTTCGGCGCCGAGAATGTCGGCATGGTCACGGGCGACTCGTCGGTGAACCCCGATGCGCCGATCATCTGCTGCACCGCCGAGATCCTCGCGAACCACGCGCTCCGCGAAGGCACCGCCGCGGAGCTCGGGCCCGTGGTCATGGATGAGTTCCACTTCTACTCCGACCCTCAGCGCGGCTGGGCGTGGCAGGTCCCGCTCCTCGAACTCCCCCAAGCGCAGTTCCTCCTCATGAGCGCCACCCTCGGCGACGTGAGCCGCTTCGAGCGGGAGCTCACTGAGCGCACGGGACGCACGACGGCGACGGTCGCCCACGCCGAACGTCCCATTCCGCTGCACTACTACTACGAAGAGAAGCCCGTCCACGAGACGCTCGAGGAGCTCCTTGGGACCAAGCAGGTCCCTGTCTACGTGGTGCACTTCAGCCAGCTCGAAGCCATCGAGCGCGCCCAGCAGCTCATGAGCGTCAACATGTGCACGCGTGAGGAGAAGGACCGCATCGCCGAGCTGATCGGCGGGTTCCGGTTCGCGGCCGGGTTCGGCAAGACGCTCAACCGGCTCGTGCGGCACGGCATCGGCGTCCATCACGCCGGCATGCTGCCCAAGTACCGGCGCCTCGTCGAGCAGCTCGCGCAGGCTGGCCTGCTCAAGGTCATCTGCGGCACGGACACGCTCGGGGTCGGGATCAACGTGCCCATCCGGACCGTCCTGATCACGGCACTGAGCAAGTTCGACGGCACCCGGACCCGGCACCTCAACGCGCGGGAGTTCCACCAGATCGCCGGGCGCGCCGGGCGAGCAGGGTACGACACGGCGGGAACCGTCGTCGTGCTCGCCCCCGAGCACGTCATCGAGAACAACCGGGCGATGGAGAAGGCGCGCGCGAAGTTCGGCGACGACCAGCGGAAGCTGCGCCAGGTCGTGAAGAAGAAGCCGCCCGAGGGGTTCGTCTCGTGGGGGCGCCCGACGTTCGAGAAGCTCGTCGAGGCCTCGCCGGAGCCGCTGACCTCGAGCTTCACGGTGACCCACGCAATGCTCCTGAACCTCATGGCACGCCCGGGGAACCCGTTCACGGCCGCGCACCGCCTCCTGACCGAGAACCATGAGCCCCGCCCCGTGCAGCTCAGGCTCATGCGCCGTGCCCTCGGGATCCTGCGGGAGCTCATGGCCGCGGGGGTCGTCGAGCGCATCCCCGCGGACGAGCTGACTCCAGAACAGCGCGCGAGCGGCCACACGCTCCGCCTCACCGTGGACCTCCAGGAGAACTTCGCGCTCAACCAGCCCCTCTCCCCGTTCGCGCTGGCCGCCCTCGACCTCCTGGACCCCGAATCGCCCCCATACGCCCTCGACGTGGTCTCCGTCATCGAGGCCACGCTCGAGAAGCCCCGGCAGATCCTCTCGGCCCAGCTCAAGCGGGCACGCACCGAGGCGGTCACGGCGATGAAGGCCGAGGGCATGGAGTACACCGAGCGGATGAACGCCCTCGACGCGGTCACCTACCCCGAGCCCCTCAAGGAGCTCCTCGAGGCGGCGTTCGAGACCTACCGCCGGCACGCGCCGTGGGTGGGCGACTTCGAGCTCGCGCCCAAGTCCGTGGTGCGGGACATGTACGAGCGCGCCATGGACTTCGGCGAATTCGTGCAGTTCTACGGCCTCGCGCGCAGCGAGGGCATCGTGCTGCGGTACCTCACCGACGCGTTCAAGGCCCTCCGGCAGACCGTCCCCCAGGACGCGCTCCGCGAGGACCTCGAGGACCTCATCGCGTGGCTCGGCGAGCTCGTGCGGCAGGTCGACTCGAGCCTGCTGGACGAGTGGGAGGAGCTCACGAGCGGCAAGGACCTGCACGCCTTCGACGCCCCGCCTCCGCCGCCGCCCGCCCTCACCGCCAACATCCGTGCCTTCCGGGTCATGGTGCGCAACGAGCTGTTCCGGCGCGTCGAGCTGTTCGCGGACGAGGACTCCGCGGCCCTCGCCGCCCTTGACGCTGCGTCCGGCGGCAACGCCGCGCTCGGGGTCGACGAGTGGGAGGAGGCCCTGGACGCGTACTTCGACGAGCACGAGGACATCGGCACCGGCCCCGACGCCCGCGGCCCGCAGCTGCTCATCATCGACGAAGGGCCGCGCGTGTGGCACGTGCGCCAGATCTTCGACGACCCTGCCGGCAACCGTGACTGGGGCTTCTCCGCGGACATCGACCTCGCCGAAAGCGACGAGACTGGAACCGCTGTGATCCGCGTGACCTCGGTGGGTCGGCTGGGCGGCTGAGCCGCCGGTAAGTTGGACGTATGAGCCTCTCGTCCGTCGCCACCCTGCGCCGCGCCACCCCCGCCGATGTGCCCGCCATCCTGCAGCTCATCCACGAGCTCGCCGTGTACGAGAAGGGGCCGGACGCGGTCAAGACCACGGTCGAGACCCTCACGGGCCAGCTGTTCGGGGAGAACCCGGCGATCTTCGCTCATGTTGTGGAAGAGCGCGAGGACGGTGTGTCCGGATCGCCGGAGGTGATGGGCTTCGCACTGTGGTTCCTCAACTACTCGACGTGGGAGGGCACCCACGGCATCTACCTCGAGGACCTCTACGTGCGGCCCCAGGCGCGGGGCCGCGGCTATGGGAAGGCGCTGCTCGAGGAGCTTGCACGGACGGCGGTCGAGCGCGGGTACGCCCGTGTCGAGTGGGCCGTCCTGAAGTGGAACGAGCCCTCGATCGGCTTCTACCGCAGCCTCGGCGCGGTGCCGATGGAGGAGTGGGACACGTTCCGGCTCACCGGTGACGCCCTCGCCGCCTTCGGCAGAACCGACGGCACCTCCGCTCCGGGCGGCGCGGCCTTCGAGGCGGCTCGGTGAGTACGACGACGCGTGGCCACCGGGTCCTGGGACGGCACGAGTTCCGCGGACTGCGCACGGTCGAGCACCTCTTCGCGGTTCCCCTCGACCATGGGGCCCCCGACGGCGAGCTCATCGACGTCTTTGCGCGCGAGTACGTCTCAGCGGCGCATCCGCCCGGGGCTGCCGAGAAGCTTCCGTGGCTCGTGTTCCTGCAGGGCGGGCCCGGCGGGCGGGGAAACCGGGCCACGAGCCTGTCGGGCTGGATGAAGGCCGCCGCCGCGGACTTCCGCATCCTCATGCTCGACCAGCGCGGCACGGGCCTCTCGACCCGCGCCGACCGGATGACGCTCCCGGCCCGGGGCACGCCCGCGGAGCAGGCACGGTACCTCGGGCACTTCAGGGCAGACTCGATCGTCCTGGACTGCGAGGCGATCCGGCGCGAGCTCGGCTCCGGCCCGTGGACGGTGTACGGGCAGAGCTACGGCGGATTCTGCACGCTCTCGTACCTCTCCCTCGCACCCCAGGGCATGCGCCGCGCGCTCATCACCGGCGGGCTCGCGCCCCTCGACGGGCCTGCGGAACGGGTGTACCGCGCCACGTACGAGCGCGTCGCCGCACGCAACGCCGAGTACTTCGGCTGGTACCCGGACGACCGCGCGGTGGTGAGGGATGTCGTCATGCACCTGGCCGAGCACGACGAGCGGCTCCCCTCCGGCGAGCGGCTCACGCCGGAGCGCTTCCAGCTCGTGGGGAGCCTCCTCGGCGGGAACACGCGTGTGGACTCCCTGCACTACCTGCTCGAGGACGCGTTCGCGCGGGGCGCAGGGAACGGCCCCAGCGGGCGCCGCCTCTCGGACGGCTTCCTCGCCCAGGTCCACGCGCTCGTCTCCCGCGCCGCGAACCCCCTGTACGCGCTCATGCACGAGTCGATCTATGCCCAGGGCGAGGCGAGCGGCTGGGCCGCATGGCGCGTGCTCGACGAGCATCCGGAGTTCCGGCCCGACGCCGCGGACCCGCTGCTGCTGGGCGAAATGGTCATGCCGTGGTACTTCGAGCAGGACCCCGCTCTCGTCCCGCTCGCCGAGACCGCCCAGGTCCTCGCCGACGCGTCGGACTGGGGGCCGCTCTACGACCCGGGACAGCTGGGCACGAACTCCGTACCGGCGGCGGCCGCGGTGTACCGGGACGACATCTTCGTGGACCGTGCCCTCTCCCTCGAGACTGCGGCCCGGGTCAGGGGCCTCCACGTCTGGGAGACCGCAGACTTCCACCACGACGGCATCTCTGACGATGGCGAGGCGATCTTCGCGAGGCTGCTGGGGATGGCGGACCCCGACTGACCCGGGCGGGTGCCGTGGCCGTCGGCGGTCACACCGCGGCGGCGCGGCGCCGTCCCACCGCCGCAGCGGCGAGGACGGCGAGGCTCAGCACGCCCGCAATGAGCGCAAGTCCCTCGAACCCGACGAGTGCCATGGCCACGCCGGCGAGCGCGCCTCCCGCGGCTCCGGCGAGGCCCATGCCCGTGTCGCCCACGCCCTGCGCCTGGACCCGGTGCTCCTCCTCGACGCTCTCGGCAAGCAGTGCCGATCCGGAGATCGTCGCGGCGGACCACCCGAGCCCCAGCAGGACCAGGGCGACCGTCACGGCCGCGGGGCTCGGCGCGCCGATGGCCGCGAGCACCACGGCGACGATGAGGATGCCGTGGCCGACCGCGAGCATCCGGCGCCGGCCGAAGCGGTCCGAGAGCGAGCCCAGGAGCGGCGAGAGCGCGTACATCCCCGCGATGTGGAGGGAGATCGTGAACCCGATGAGCGCGAAGGAGTCCGTGCTCACGTGGCCCCCGTGGCCCATGCCGCTCATCGGGCCGGCCGTCACCTCCTGGAGGTGCAGCGGCGTCATCGCCATGACCGAGACCATGACCGCGTGCGCGGTGACCACACCCGCGACGGCGAGCGCCGCGTTGGGCGAGGTCCGGATGGCGTGGAGCCCGCCCTTGAAGGCCGACCCCCACGGCTGCCTGCCCGATCGTGCCGACTGCCCCGAGCGCGCCTCGGCGGTCCCGGCAAGCCTGCGCGCCTCGAGCAGCGGGTCGGGGCGCAGCCCCAGCCACAGGATCGCGGCGGCGAGCACCATGCCCGTCACGGAGATGACGAACGGGCCGGCCGTCTCGGGCAGGTTCAGCGCCCGTCCGAGGGCCGCGCCGGGCTTGATGAGGTTGGGGCCGGCGACGGCACCGACCGTGATCGACCACACGACCAGCGAGAGGTCCCGCCCCCGGTGGGCCGGCTCGGCGAGGTCGACGGCGGCGAAGCGGGACTGGAGGTTCACGGCCGTTCCGACGCCCAGCAGCGCCCCGCCCAGGAGCAGGAGCCCCAGAGAGGATGCGATCGTGGACAGGACGATGCTCGCCGAACCGAGCATCGCGATGCCGAGGCCGATCACGAGGGCCACGCGGCGGCCCCGTGCCGCGGCGAGTCCGCTCAGCGGAAGCGCGGCCACGGCCGCGGTGAGCGTGAGGATGGTCGTGACGGAGCCCGCCCACGCGTCGGATCCGCCGTACTGGACCGCGAGCAGCGAACCGATCGCAAGGGTCGCGCCGTTCCCGAGCCCGCTGAGCAGCTGCGCCGAGGCCAGAACGCCGACGGTGCGCCTCTGGGTGCGGCGGTGGGCGCCGGCGTCGTGCGCGGGGAGGGCCAGGGCGGACGGTGCCGCCTGCTCGTCGGGCTCAGGCATGCCCGGCCGCCTGCATCTGGCGGAGCTCCTTCTTGAGGTCGGCCACCTCGTCACGGAGGCGTGCTGCGAGCTCGAACTGGAGCTCGGCCGCGGCGCCGTGCATCTGCTCGGTGAGCTGCTCGATGAGCCCGATGAGGTCCTCGGCCGGAGCGGCCGCGAGGCCGTCGCGCCGCAGCTCCGCCTCGGCACGCTCGCGCGCCGTCGCGGCCGAGGTGCCCTTGGTCCGCTTCCCTCCCTTGCCCCCGCGGCTGCTCTCGAGGAGGGCGCGCGTGTCCTGGTCCTCGCGCGCGAGCTGGTCCGTGATGTCCGCGATGCGCTTCCGCAGCGGCTGAGGGTCGATGCCCCGTTCCTTGTTGAAGGCGACCTGGATCTCGCGGCGCCGGTTCGTCTCGTCGATCGCCTGCGCCATCGAGTCGGTGATCTTGTCCGCGTACATGTGGACCTGGCCCGAGACGTTGCGGGCGGCGCGGCCGATGGTCTGGATGAGGGATGTCGCCGAGCGCAGGAATCCCTCCTTGTCGGCGTCGAGGATGCTCACGAGGGAGACCTCCGGCAGGTCGAGGCCCTCGCGGAGGAGGTTGATCCCCACGAGCACGTCGAACGAGCCGAGGCGCAGCTCGCGCAGGAGTTCGACGCGCCGGAGGGTGTCGACGTCTGAGTGGAGGTACTGGACCTTCACGCCGTGGCCCAGGAGGTACTCCGTGAGGTCCTCGGCCATGCGCTTGGTCAGCGTCGTGACGAGGACGCGCTCGTCCCTCTCGACGCGGTCGCGGATCTCGCCCAGGAGGTCGTCGATCTGCCCCTTGGTGGGCTTGACGATGACCTCGGGATCGATGAGCCCGGTGGGGCGGATGATCTGCTGCACGACGCCGTCGGACTTGCCGAGCTCGTACTTCCCCGGGGTCGCGGAGAGGTAGATGGTCTGGCCGATCCGCTCGAGGAACTCGTCCCACTTCAGCGGCCGGTTGTCCATGGCGGAGGGCAGGCGGAAGCCGTGCTCGACGAGCGTGCGCTTGCGGGACATGTCGCCCTCGTACATGGACCCGATCTGCGGGACGGTGACGTGGGACTCGTCGATGACGAGGAGGAAGTCCTCGGGGAAGTAGTCCAGGAGGCAGTGCGGCGCCGTCCCGGACTCGCGGCCGTCGATGTGCCGCGAGTAGTTCTCGATGCCGTTGCAGAAGCCCATCTGCTGCATCATCTCGAGGTCGTAGGTGGTGCGCATGCGGAGGCGCTGGGCCTCGACGAGCTTGTTCTGCGACTCCAGCAGCTTCAGGCGCTCCGCGAGCTCGTCCTCGATCCCTTTGATGGCCCGTGCCATGCGCTCGGGGCCCGCGACGTAGTGCGAGGCGGGGAAGACGTACATCTCCGTCTCCTCGCGGATCACCTCGCCGGTGAGCGGGTGGAGCGTGTGGATCGACTCGATCTCGTCCCCGAAGAACTCGATGCGCAGCGCCTGCTCCTCGTACATGGGAATGATCTCGACCGTGTCCCCGCGCACCCGGAACGTTCCGCGGTGGAAGTCGACGTCGTTGCGCACGTACTGCATCGCGACGAACTGGCGCAGGAGCGCGTCCCTGTCCATCTCCATGCCGCGCCGGAGCGTCACCATGCCGGCCACGTACTCCTCGGGCGTACCGAGGCCGTAGATGCAGGACACCGTCGCGACCACGACGACGTCGCGCCGGGTCAGGAGCGAGTTCGTCGCCGAGTGCCGCAGGCGCTCGACCTCCTCGTTGATCGAGGAGTCCTTCTCGATGAAGGTGTCCGTCTGCGGGACGTAGGCCTCGGGCTGATAGTAGTCGTAGTAGGAGACGAAGTACTCGACCGCGTTGTTGGGCAGGAGCTCACGGAACTCGTTGGCAAGCTGGGCGGCGAGGGTCTTGTTCTGGACCATGACGAGCGTGGGCCGCTGGAGCTTCTCGATGACCCACGCGGTGGTGGCGCTCTTGCCGGTGCCGGTCGCGCCGAGGAGGACCACGTCCTTCTCGCCGTTCTGGATGCGCTCGGCGATCTCGGCGATGGCCGTCGGCTGGTCGCCTGCGGGCTGGTACTCGCTGACCACCTCAAACGGCGCGACGACGCGGTTGATCTCCTGGGCAAGGCTCATGGGTCAAATCTACGCGGGGCTGAGGACAGCGGCTGTCCGCTTCGCGGGCGCTATCGCGCAGAGCGGACTACTTCTTCCGGCGGCGGATGTACGAGTCGTCGAGCCTGGCGTCCCCGCCCGTCACGCTCCTGCTCTGGCCGCGGCCGGCACGAGCACGTCGTCCCACAGCCGGTCCACCTGCACGCGCAACCCCGCGAGCGAGCCCGTGTTCGCGATGACGTGGTGGGCGGCAGCGAGGCGCTCCTCGCGCGTCGCCTGCGCGGCCATCCGCGAGCGGGCCTCGTCCTCGGACATCCCGTTCCGGGCGCGCAGCCGGGCGACCCGGACGTCGTCGGGCGCGTCGACGACCACGACGACGTCGAAGCTGCCCGCCTGCCCCGTCTCGACGAGCAGGGGGATGTCCTGGACGACCACCGCGTGCGGGTCGGCAGCCGCGGCGTCCGCCACGATCTGCGCCGCCCGGGCCCGGACCCGAGGGTGGATGATGCCGTTGAGCGTCTCGCGTCGCGCGGGGTCCGCGAAGACGACGGCGCCGAGCGCCGCCCGGTCCAGCTCGCCGTCGTGCGTGAGGACCTCGGGGCCGAACGCGCCGACCACCTCGGCGAGCCCCTCCGACCCGGGCGCGACGGCCTCCCGCGCGAGCACGTCCGCGTCCACGATCACGGCGCCGCGCTCGGCCAGCCGGCGCGAGACTTCCGATTTGCCCGAGGCGATCCCGCCCGTCAGCCCTACCCTCAGCACGCCCCCAGCCTAATCGAGCACGCCCCCGACGCGAGCCCATCCTAGACTGGGGACGGTGACCGAGAAGAGCCATGCCACGCGCTACACGACGATCGCGGGCGAGCACCGCCACGAGCTCGAGATCAAGCGGTCCCGGTTCATCACGGTCCTCCGGCGCGCCGCCACCGAGGACGAGGCCCGCGCCCTCGTCGCCGACCTCCGCCGCGAGTTCCACGACGCCCGGCACCACTGCAGCGCGTTCGTCCTCGGGCCCGACCGCACGACCCAGCGCAGCAGCGACGACGGCGAGCCCTCCGGGACCGCAGGGGTCCCGATGCTCGAGGCCCTGCTCAGACGCGAGACGCACGACGGCGCGGCCGACCTCAGCGACATCGTCGCCGTCGTCGTGAGGTACTTCGGGGGGATCCTCCTGGGGGCCGGCGGGCTGGTCCGGGCCTACGCGGAATCAGTCTCCGCGGCCTTGGACACGGCGCCGCTCCTGTGCCGCCAGAGGCTCAGGCTCTTCGGGATCGAGGCACCGCACGCCGTCGCGCCCCGCCTGGAGAACGAGCTGCGCGCGGCCGGCGTCATGGTCCTCGGGGCCGACTACGGCCCGCAGTCCGCCGTCCTCCAGGTTGCCCTGGACGACTCGGACACCGAGGCGGCAGGCTTCCGGGAGCGGCTGGCGAGCCTCACCGGCGGGGCGGGGAGCGCCGTCGTGCGCGGCACCTCCTGGGTCGACGTGCCGTTCTAGCAGGGTCCGTCGAGACCGCCGTCGACGTCGCCGCGCGTCAGGCCGCGGCGAGCTCTCTCCCCCACGCCTCGGCGCGGTCGAGCTCGCCATCGAGCAGCGGGCCCTCCTGACCCTTGACGTAGTACCACGAGGGCTCGGCGGCGCGCGTGGCCCCGGCCTTCTCAAGCGCATGCTCGATCTTCTTCGCCGCGTCACCGTGGATGAACAGCTTGACGCGGGTGTCGAACGCCGCAGCGCGCACGCCGTCGAGCGCACCGGGTGCGAGCCCGTCGAGCCAGGCGCCGAGGCCCTCGAGCGGCTTCCACCCGACGATGGGGCTGCCCACCACGAGCAGCGACCCCGGGCCCAGCTCCGCGGTCGAGAAGCTCCCGGCCTCGACCGCGCGGGCGCCCTGGCCGAGGCCGCGCGCGATCGCCTCGGCGATATGGCGGGTGTTGCCGAACTGAGACGCGTAGACCACGACCGCTTCCATGGCGGAGCCTTCCCGTGATGGTGAGGTGTGCGGGGGGCGGGTGCTGGGGTGTAACCCGCCTCCCGCAAGCCAGCGTAGGGAGCAGGCACTGGACGTCCTAGGGGCCAAGGCCCCTAGAACGGGGTCCGGATACGCCCGAGGGCGGGCCCTGCGCGCAGGGCCCGCCCTCGGGACGGTATCGATCCGCAGCGGCCCTAGGGGGCCGAAGGCGGGATCAGTTGCCGGTCAGCTTCTCGCGGAGAGCGGCGAGCGCCTCGTCCGAGGCGAGCGTGCCGTGCTCGGACGCCGGGGCCTCGGAGGAGTAGGTCGTCGGCATCGACTCGTGGCCGGACGCGGCGGCCGCGTCGTCGGACAGGTGCTGCGCGACCTGCTTCTTGTGCGCCTCCCAGCGGGACTGGGCGTCGGCGTACTGCTGCTCCCACGCGGCGCGCTGCGCCTCGTAGCCCTCGAGCCACTCGTTCGACTCCGGGTCGAAGCCCTCCGGGTACTTGTAGTTCCCCTCCTCGTCGTACTCCGCGGCCATGCCGTAGAGCGCCGGGTCGAACTCGGTCGAGTCCGGGTCCACGCCCTCGTTGGCCTGCTTGAGCGACAGGGAGATGCGGCGACGCTCGAGGTCGATGTCGATGACCTTGACGAAGAGCTCGTCGCCCACGGAGACGACCTGCTCGGCGAGGTCCACGTGGCGGACCGCCAGCTCGGAGATGTGCACGAGGCCCTCGATGCCGTCCTCCACGCGGACGAACGCACCGAACGGAACGAGCTTGGTGACCTTGCCCGGGACGACCTGGCCCAGCGCGTGGGTACGCGCGAAGGTCTGCCACGGGTCCTCCTGCGTCGCCTTGAGCGACAGGGAGACGCGCTCGCGGTCGAGATCGACCTCGAGGACCTCCACCGTGACCTCCTGGCCGACCTCGACGACCTCGGACGGGTGGTCGATGTGCTTCCAGGACAGCTCGGAGACGTGCACGAGGCCGTCGACGCCGCCGAGGTCCACGAACGCACCGAAGTTGACGATCGAGGACACGACGCCCGTGCGGACCTGGCCCTTCTCGAGCTTGTTGAGGAAGGAGGAGCGGACCTCGGACTGGGTCTGCTCGAGCCACGCACGGCGGGACAGGACCACGTTGTTGCGGTTCTTGTCGAGCTCGATGATCTTCGCCTCGATCTTCTGGCCGATGTACGGCGCGAGATCGCGGACGCGGCGCATTTCGACGAGAGAGGCCGGGAGGAAGCCGCGGAGGCCGATGTCGAGGATGAGGCCACCCTTGACCACCTCGATGACGGTGCCGGTGACGACGCCGTCCTCCTCCTTGATCTTCTCGATGTCGCCCCAGGCGCGCTCGTACTGGGCGCGCTTCTTGGACAGGATCAGGCGGCCTTCCTTGTCCTCCTTGGTGAGAACGAGGGCCTCGACCTGATCACCGACGGCGACGACCTCGGACGGGTCGACGTCGTGCTTGATGGAGAGCTCGCGGGAGGGGATGACGCCCTCCGTCTTGTACCCGATGTCAAGGAGGACCTCGTCGCGGTCGACCTTGACAACGGTGCCCTCGACAAGGTCGCCGTCGTTGAAGTACTTGATGGTGGCGTCGACGGCGGCGAGGAACTCCTCGGGCGTGCCGATGTCGTTGATGGCGACCTGCGGCGTGGAGGAGGTCGTGGAGGTGATGGTCATGTAGTAGGGGCTCCGATGTGGATAGTTGGTCGGTCGGACGGGACACGGGCACCGGCTGCAGCCGGCACCGTGACCTGCCTGAAGTGTTGATGGATCTCGCGTGCACGCGCGGTACACGCCCGTCCAGTTTAGTGGGCGGGCACAACAGCGGTCAAAACGCCGACTTGACTCGTCTAAGGTGCTCGCGAAACGCGGCGCGTGCCTCATCTGGGATCTGCTCGCGAAATGCCGGTCCCGGTGCGGGCGCTGGAGTCTGCTGGCCGGTATGGGATCGGAGCTGTCGATGGCGACCAGGCGTGAGATCACGAAGAAGTACGCCCGCGGGTATGCGGCCGCGTCGAAGAAGGAGCGCGGGCGGATGCTCGACGAGTTGGTCGCCACGACCGGCTGGTCGAGGGCGAACGCCCGCCGGCAGGTCCGTGCGGCGGCGGCGCGGAAGGGCCCCCAGCGTGCGGTCAAGCGCGCGCCGCGGCCCCGGACGTACGGGTACGACACCCTCAGGCTCCTGATCCGGGTGTGGCGGCTGGCCGGCCAGCCGTCCGGGAAGTACCTCGCAGCGACGATGCCGCTGTGGCTGCCCAAGCTCGAGGAGCACGGCGAGTTCGGCGAGGACGCGCACCGGCTCACCGAGCACACCCGCGCCCAGCTGCTGGCCGTCTCGGCGGCCACGATCGACCGGCTGCTCAAGCCGACCCGGGACGGGATGGCGCTGTCCGGGATCTCGGGCACCAGGCCGGGGGCGCTGCTGCGCAACTCGATCCAGGTCCGCAGGGCCGGGGACGAGCAGGAGCAGGCCCCGGGGTTCTGCGAGGCCGACCTGGTCCTGCACTGCGGGCCGACCCTGAGGGGCGAGTTCGCCCGCACGATGACCGTCACGGACGTGTTCACCGGCTGGACCGAGAACATCGCGCTCAAGAACGGCGCCCACCGGTGGGTCCTGGAGGCGATGCCCCGCATCGAGCAGCGCCTGCCCTACCCGCTGGTCGGGATCGACTGCGACAACGGCGGTGAGTTCATCAACCACGCCCTGATCGGCTGGGCCCAGGACCGGGACCTGTACTTCACCAGATCCCGGCCCTACCGCTCCAACGACAACGCCCACGTCGAGCAGAAGAACGGCGACGTCGTGCGCCGCCACGCCTTCCACTACCGGTACGACACCCCGGCCGAGCTGCGCCTGCTCAACGAGCTCTACGACCTCGTCAGGGTCCGCCTGAACATGTTCACCGCGACCACCAAGGCCATCGGCTGGAGGTCCAACCGGAACGGAAAGAACACCCGCGTCTACGACGCCCCACGCACCCCCTACCAGCGCGTCCTCGATACCGGCGTGCTCACCCCAGCGAAGGCCGCCGAGCTCGCCGCCCTCTTCGAGGCCACCAACCCCGCCGAGCTCACACGGAAGATCACCGCCATACAGACCCGGCTCATCGAACTCGCAGCCGCCAAGACCGACGCGCTCACCGCCACCATTTCGCGAGCAAAACAAGATGAGGCACGCGAACCAATCTCGCGAGCATCTTGACATGAGGCACTATGAACCGGCACGGGTTTCCCGCCGCATCGATTCCGATCAGGAAGGATGCGGGATATGGGAAAGCACTACACCTCCGATGAGAAGGAGCGGGCTCTGCGGCTGGTCCGTGAGGAGCTGCAGGAGTACGGCTCGGTGACCAAGGCGTGCTCGGCGGCGGGCTCGCGTCTGGGGATCTCGCCCGACACGCTGCGCGGCTGGTACCGCCGCGGCGAGGTCGACCAGGGGCGCCAGGACGGGATCACCACGGCCGAGCGCGAGGAGATCCGCGCGCTCAAGGCCAAGGTGCGCCGGCTCGAGGAAGACAACGAAGTGCTCCGGCGCGCGGCGGTTTTCTTCGCGGGGGCACTCGACCCCCGCGGGCGATGATCATGGGCTTCATCGACCAGATGAGGGCCGAGGGGCATGCGGTCGAGTCGGTCTGCCGGGTCCTGCGCGAGCAGGGCTGCCAGGTCGCCGCGCGCACCTACCGGGACTGGAAGAGGGCCCAGCCGTCGGCGCGGGACCTGGCGGACGCGTACCTGATGGACGGCATATGGGACCTGTTCCACGTCCGGGACGAGCGCACAGGGGCCTGGCGGCCCAGCGCCGAGTCGCTGTACGGGCGACGGAAGGTGACCGCCTGGCTGCGCGCGAACGGCCGCCCGGAGGTGGCGCACTGCGCCGTCGCCCGCGCCCTGAACACCATGGGGCACAGGGGGATCCGCCGCGGCAGGAGGGTGCGGACCACTGTCCCGGCCAAGGACGGAAAGCGCGCCGGGGACCTGCTGAACCGGGACTTCACCGCCGAGGCGCCCAACCGCGTCTGGGTCACCGACTTCACCTACGTGCGCACGTGGGCAGGGTTCGTGTACGTCGCGTTCATCCTCGACGTGTTCTCCCGCCGGATCGTCGCCTGGCACGCCTCGATGAGCAAGCACACCGACCTGGTGATGATCCCGCTGCGGATGGCGCTGTGGCAGCGCGAGCGGGACGGGCACCCCGTCGTCGCCGGCGAGCTGATCCACCACTCGGATTAGGCCGAGGTTCTCGTTATGCCGAGGAAGTGTGGTCTGGCCTGTGCCGGGGCGGGTCCGTGACGGTTTCCTCGGCTTAACGTTTGTGCCTATCGGAGGCTGTTGAGGACGCCGATGGCCTCTTCGGTGAGCCGGGCCGCCGGGGCTGTGGGGGTGGCGGCGTTGATCGCGTCGCGCATCATGTCCAGGGTCGCGAAGGCGTAGAACGCGTTCGTGGTCGAGGTGTTCTCGTGGCCGAGGAGCCGCATGATGATCGGCAGTGGGATGCCTTGCTGGTAGAGGTCCATCGCCTTGGTCTTGCGCAGCATGTGGCAATGGACCCGTGCCGGGATCGAAGAGCTGACTGCGCGGGCGGTGTCGGCGGCCGCGGCGAGTATGTTCGCGACGGTGTCTGTCGACAGTGGGACGGGCTGGCCGTGGCGGAGACTGTAGAACAGTGGCCGGCTCGCCTGCAGACTGGCGTGGTCCGGGTGGAACTCGTCGAGGTAGACGCGCAGGTGCGCGACGGTGGTGTCGGTCAGCGGGACGACGCGGGTCTTGTTCCGTTTCCCGGTCAGTGTCACCCGGCCGGGGGTGGCCAGGCTGATGCTGCCGAGGGTGAGGCCGGTGATCTCGCTGACGCGTGCGGCGGTGTCGTAGAGCAGGATGAGCAGCATCCGGTTCCGGCGTGACTTCCCGGTGCGGCCGGTGTGCGCGGCGAGGATCGCCCGGGTCTGGTCCTGGTCGAGATACTCGATAGGGGCCTTCGGCGCGGCGGGGGCCCGGAGCGTGGCCGCGGCGTTGCGCACCGCGACGAGGGTGATGTCCTCGGCGGCGGCATAGGCCAGGAACGCGCGGACCGCGGTGAGGCGGAGCGTGATCGTGCGCGGCGCGTAGCGCTGGTGCTCGTTCATCCAGGCGATCCACGCTTTCAGGTGCGCCCGGTCGAAGCAGTCGAAGGTGACATCGTCACGGTCGATGCGCGCGGTGCCGGTGAGGAAGCTCAGGAAGCATTCCAGGCTGATCCGGTATGCCTCGATCGTCTTCACTGACGCTCCGCGGACGGTGGGCAGGTAGGCGTGGAGGAAGTCTCGGGCGAATGCCCAGAAGTCGGGGGCGTCGGTGACGGGGTGGCGTTTCATTCGAATCCCACCTCCGGCAGCAGGATCCTGCTGCTCTCGCGGGTGATCCCGGCGTAGGCGTGGAGGAAGTCCGGGGAGGTGTGCACGTAGTAGTAGGTCGAGTCGATGCTCGCGTGGCCCATATAGACGGATAGGTAGGGCAGCATCGCGGCCACGTCGGTGCCGTCGGTCATCCAGCGTTCCAGGTTCGCGTAGGCGAAGTGATGCCGGAAGTCATACGGGCGCGGCTGGGTTCCGCCGGACGGGCGCGGCAGGCCGGCCTGGTCCCAGATGCGGTGGAAGATCACCCCGACCGACGCCGCGGTCACGGGTGTCCCGGCCGCGGAGACGAAGAACGTGTCTCGTCCGCGGAACCGCTCCCGTGAGACCTCGTCGCAAAGGCGGAGCACCGTGGTGACCTCGTCGGTGACCGGCAGCCGGCGGCTGCGTCGTCCCTTGGACTCGACGATCGTGACATGCCCGGTTTCGAGTTCGACGCTTCCACGCTGCAGTGCTCGGGCCTCGCCGGTGCGTATCCCGCAGGAGTGCATGAGTGTGAAGAAGGCCACCGCCTGCCACTGCCACGGCGATTCCGCCGTCACGTCGGCGGCGGCCGTGAAGAACCGCTCGATCTGCGAGTTGGTGAGCAGGAATGGGTGGGCGCGGACGAACGGGGCTTTCCAGGCGCTGCTGAGCACGTACGCGTCCGGGTCGCGGTGGGCGGCCAGCCACCGGCCGAAGTCACGGATATACGACATCCACGAACGGTAGGTGCCGCAGCTTTGCAGCTGTTCTGTCACCCATCCTTCGACGGTGGCCCGGTCCAGGGCGGTCGCGCCGTGGCGGGTGCAGTACGCGTCGAAGCGCTTCAGATACCAGATGCGGGAGCTGCCGGTGAGGCCCATCGCCTCCTTGAACGCGAGGTAGTCCTCCAGAGCCGCCGCGAACACGCTGGTGAATCCGTGGCCGCTCATGATCGTGGCCCCGCCGGGGCCGGCAGCACGCAACCGCGCAGCCGCTCATCGTCGAGGGTCAGGTAGACCCCGGTCGATTCCTCGCTGGCGTGCCCGAGCACCGCGGAGATCGTCGGCAGCGGCGTCGCCGCCCGAAGCAGCCGGGACGCGGCCGTATGCCGCAGCAGGCGTGTCCCGGCCCGCGGATCGACGGCACCGGCCGCGGCGAACACGACGGTGGTGATCCGATGAATCGTCGCGTGGTCGGCCAGCCCTGTGTGCGGGGCCACCTGCCGTAGGAACACATGATCCACGCCGCCGGCGGGCCGCTCGGTCAGGACGTAGTCGGCAAGCCGGGCTGTGAGCAACGGCGGCATCGGCAGCGTGACCGGGTTGCCGGTCTTGTGCTGGATGATGCTGATCGTCCCGGCCCGCCAATCGACATCCCGCAGCCGGAGGCCGATGATGTCGCACGCCCGCAGCCCCGTCAGCAAAGCCAGCAAGGTCACGGCCGCGTCCCGTGCCGTCACCACGCCCGGTGCCGTGCACGCGTCCACGACGCGGCGCACATCATCATCCGCCATGACAGGCATCACTGGGTGCGGACGGCGCACCCCGGCAAGGCTCACCGCATCGACCAGGTCCCGGCGGCCGGTGAACACCAGGAACGGGCGGAAGTTCGACACCACCCAGAACAGCGAGGTCTTCGCCCACCCGCTCTCCAGCAGCGACTCGAGAAAACCCGTGACCGTGCCCGCCCGCGCCCGGACGAGGTCGGTGACCCCATGGTCCTCGAGGTAGACGAGGTAGCCGCGGGCGACCCGGCCATACGCCTCTCGCGTCGCATCGGCCAGAGCGCGCTCAGCCATGTCGGCCGCCCACGCGGCATCAACACCGACGAATCCCGCCGACACCGGGTAGCGTCCTCCACCACCGCGCCTACGCGGCTGAAGCGGCACTTCCCCGGTGTCGATGAGCGCGTCGAACAGTCCCACCAGCCGCCTGTAGTCGAAGCGGCGCTGCGCACTGAACCGGCCCGTCCGCGGGCTCGTCGTCAACGACGCGAACACCGCCCCAAGCTCGCTCGTATACGCCCCGCCACGCCCAGCGATGAACACCCCGAGCGCGCGGATCGTCTTCTGGTACTGCCCGATCGTCAGCTCCGCATACCCCGCCGCCCGCAACGTCGCGACGACGAGACCGCCAAGACGAGCAACTGTCGTATCCATCACCGTTGTCCCTTCCATAGCCGGATGGATACGGCGGACACTACGTCGGCCAGCCCGACGTCGTTAAGCCGAGGAAACCGTCACGGACCCGCCCCGGCACAGGCCAGACCACACTTCCTCGGCATAACGAGAACCTCGGCCTAATCGGAGTTAAGCCGAATTCGGCTTAACTCCGACGCCGGCAGTCAGTACACATCTATCCGGCTGACCGAACGGCTCGACCTCGAGAGGATCGCTGCCTCGATCGGGTCGGTCGGGGACGCATACGATAACGCCCTCATGGAGTCCGGGAACGGGCTCTACAAGACGGAGTGCATCTTCACCACCATCTTCCACGACGGGGCCTACAAGGGCCTCGTGAACGTCGAGTACGCCACCGCCGGATGGGTCGAGTGGTACAACAACCGAAGGCTCCACTCCGCCATCGGCCAGCAGAGCCCCGCCCAGTTCGAGAACGCCTACTACGCTGGCCTCACCACCGAGGAACAGCTCATTTGAGAAGCGGCAGGAAACCCGTGCCGGTTCACTACGAACGCCTCAGGCGGGTGAGATGCCGGCCCCCGAGAGGGTGGCGAACGTCACACCGCGCTCGAGCATGCGCGGCAGCACCGCTTCGTAGCCCGGAGCCGTACCCGAGCCGGGCCGGTTCATGTGGCTGATCACGATGTCCCCGGCGCGGGCGCCTCCCACCGCGGTGGCCACCTGCACCGCCGTGAAGGTCGCGCCGCCGTCGCCGTTGACCGAGAAGTTCACCGGGACGAGACCGAGCGCGCGCACCAGCTCCGCCGAGACCTCGTCGTAGAAGGCCGTCCCCGGGCGGTACCACGACGACGGCCGCGCGACGAGCGCTTCCAGGTGCGGGCGGTTGGAGACCAGTTCCTCGTACGCGGCGGCGAGCGTGCCAGTGCCCTGGATCCCATAGGCGGCGCGCCCGCTCACCGACAGCGGACGGTGCGCACTGCCGTGGTCGGCCAGCTCGAACAGCGGATCCGCCGCGAGCTCGGCGCTGGGCCCGGGGTTGGCGGCGATCCAGCGCGCGTTGAGGAACAGCGTCGCGGGGACCTTGTTCTTCCGGAGCGTCGCGATGAGGCGCTGGTCGAACCCGGCCCCCGACGGACCGCCGCACGCATCGAAGGTCAGGGCGACCGATCCCGAACCCGATCGGGTCACGACGCCGGGGACGTCGAGCCCCCAGGCGTGAGGGCTCCGCCCCCCGAACTGCCTTGTGACCTGCTCGAGGGACGGACGCGGCGGAACCGCGGGACCCGTCGGCGGGTGCGCGCCCGGTCCCGGGGCCGAGGGGGCAGGTCCCGTCGGGACTGCGCCGGCCAAAACCGCCCCGGGCTCGGTCGAGCCGGCCTTGACGGCACCGGCCTCGATGGCACGGGGCGCCGCACAGGCGGTCAGCGCGAGGGCGGGCACAAGCATGAGGACGCTTCGGCGCGTGGGCACAGGGGGCTCCGGTGGTGGTGCGAGGGGGATCGGAGCCGGTTTCCGGCTCCGATCCCCCAGCCTACCGGCGCCGGAAGACGGCGGGTGAACGGCGCGTGAATCAGAAGTGCGTGAAGCAGTGCGCGGCGCGCTCGACGGCGAGCATCCGCTCGAGCATGAGGGCGGCCTCCGGGGCCTGCTGTCCGAGCCGGATCCGTCCAGCCTCGGCGAGCATCACGGGGCTCACCCCGCCGACGTACACGGAGGAGAGCTCCGCGATGTCCATCGTGAGGTCGTCCGGGGCCGGATCCTCGTCTGCGAGCCGCTCGACCCTTCCCTCGCCGTCGGCCACCGTGAGCCGGTACCTGCCGGTCGTGAGGCCGAGGGGGTCGTCGACTCGGAGGACGAGCGCGTCGTCGTGCGCGAAGCGGCGGGCGGAGAGTGCCGCCTCCACGTCGAGGATCCGCACCCACAGCATGTCCTGGGTTTCCTCGGCCCTGAGTGCCCTGGCGTCGACGAGGGCCCACGGGAGGGGGTCGTGGGCGGGCGCCTCGTTCCAGGAGACCCGCTCGATGAGGTCGAGCGAGCCGAGGAACTCCCACAGTCCCAGGTACGCGTCGGGGGTCGCTGCGACGAGGTCCCGCAGCTCCATGGTCGGTGTCTGGTGCGCCCACCCGCGGAACGAGTACGCGGCGTAGCCGTCGGGGCGGCCCTCCTCGTCGAGGTGCACCGCGACGCGCGCGGCGCTGTCCGTCCCGCCCGTCTCGTCCGCCCACTGCCCGGCCGCGCGGAGCCGGTAGCGCTCCTGGCGGCCGATCGACCCGGGGACCGCCCAGTGTGCCCGGGCGAAGATCTGCGGCGCGAGGTCGAGCATCGCCGGCGGATCGACCGACACGACCCTGCCGGCCGGCTTGACGGCGAGCCTGAACCGCGGGCCCGTCTCGACCGTGACACGGCGCTCGAGTGTCGCCACCCCGTACCCGAATCGTCGGTAGATCGAGGCCTCAGACGCCGTGAGCGCGGCGACCGGGACGCCGTCGGCCTTCGCGCGAGCGAGGTCCTCGCCCATGAGCTGCCGCAGCAGCCCGCGGCGGCGGTGGTCCGTGCGCACCGTCACGGCGGTGACGAGGTGCGCGGGCACGAGCCGCCCGTAGCCGACGTTGAGCGTCTTGCGGAATGTGCCGAATGTGGCGACGGGCCGGTCCGCCGTGAAGCCGGGGACCGTCGGGCCGCCCAGCTCATACGCGCCTGTGAGCTCGCGGTCGTCGGCGAGGTACGCGTCCACGATCCGGCGCACGAGGTCCTGGCCCGCGGCCTTCTCGTAGAACCCATAGTTGACGGCACGGATCCACTCCGCCGTCCGCGCGAAGCCCGGCCCGTCCCCGGCCTCGGCGCGGAACCTGCGGATCTCGTAGCGCCCCCCGTGCAGCTCATCCATCAGTGTCCCGCCTCGTTCCACGTCCGCCCGACTCCGATCTGAACGTCGAGCGGCACGCTCAGCTCGGCGGCCGAACCCATCTGCGACTCGACGATCTCGCGGACCGCGGCCTCCTCCCCGGGGGCCACCTCGACCACGAGCTCGTCGTGGATCTGGAGCAGCAGCCTCGAGCCGAGCCCGCGCTCGTCGAGCTGTCCCTCCACTCCGATCATGGCGCGCTTGATGATGTCCGCGGCCGAGCCCTGGATCGGGGAGTTGAGCGCGATCCGTTCCGCGAGCTCGCGGTGGGCCCGGTTGGGGCTCGTGAGGTCCGGGAGGTAGCGCCGGCGCCCGAAGATGGTCTGGGTGTAGCCGTCCTGCCGGGCCTGCTCGACGACGCCGCGCAGGTAGTCCCGCACGGCGCCGAACCGGTCGAAGTAGTCCTTCATGAGCGTCCGGGCCTCGTCCACGGAGATCTCGAGCTGCTTCGACAGGCCGAACGAGGAGAGCCCGTACGCGAGGCCATAGGACATCGCCTTGACCTTGGAGCGCATCTCGCTCGTGACGTCCGCGGGCTCGACGTGGAAGATCCTCGACCCGACGAACCGGTGCAGGTCCTCGCCCGCACGGTAGGCCTCGATCAGCCCCTCGTCCCCGGAGAGGTGGGCCATGATGCGCATCTCGATCTGGGAGTAGTCCGCCGAGAGCAGCGACTCGTATCCCTCGCCCGCGACGAACACGTCCCGCACGCGCCTGCCCTCCTCGGACCGGATCGGGATGTTCTGCAGGTTCGGGTTGTTGGAGGAGAGCCGCCCGGTCGCGGCGATCGTCTGGGCGTACGTCGTGTGGATGCGGCCATCCTTGGTGACGGCCTTCTTGAGCGTCTCGACCATCTGGCGCAGCTTGCTGGATTCCCGGTGCGCCATGAGCGAGGCGAGGAACGGGTGCCCCGTCTTGTCCAGGAGTTCCTTGAGGGATGCCGCGTCGGTCGTGTAGCCCGTCTTGATCTTCTTCGTCTTGGGCAGCTCGAGCTCCTCGAACAGCACGGTCTGCAGCTGTTTCGGGGAGCCGAGGTTGACCTTGTGGCCGATCGCCTCGTACGCGGCAGCGGCCGCCTGCTCGCTCGCGGCGCCGAGCTCGTCCAGGAGCGCGTCGATCTGCGGCTCGTCGACGCTGATTCCTGCCCACTCCATGTCCAGGAGCACGCGGGAGAGCGGCAGCTCCATGTCGCTCAGGAGCGCCGTCGCGCCGCGCTCGGCCAGCTGCGGCGCGAGCACCTCGTGGAGTGCGCGCACGACGGCGGCCTCCCGGACCAGCGCGGCGGCGGCGGCTTCCGCTCCGGCGAGGTCGAGCGCGAGCTGGCCGGTCTGCTGCGCACCGGCCGCCAGCTCGATGCCGAGGTGGTGCTGGGCGAGGTCCCCGAGCGCGTACGAGCGGCGGTCCGGCTCAGCCAGGTAGCCCGAGATGGAGACGTCGTCCACGACCCCGGCGATCTCCGCGCCGAGCCCGCGCAGGGCCTTGGCCAGTTCCTTGAGCTCGGCAACCGCCTTGGACACCGAGGCGTCCGCGAGCCAGGCCGTCAGGGGCGCGGGGATGCCGCTGTCGAGCGGGACTACGACGGCCCGCTCCGCGCTCGCGAGGACCACGGCCTCCGCGGTTGGGCGGGGGCTCGCGCCGTCCGTCCGCACCGCGACGGCGATCGGTGCCGGGCCCGCGCCCTCGGCGAGGGCAGCGAGGGCGGCGACCAGGGCGCCGTCGTCCGCCACGGTCTCGTGCGGCGGGACATGGAAGGCATCCGCAGTCTCCTCGGGCCCCTCGGTGCCGAAGATGTCGTAGACGCGGGTGCGGAGGGCCTTGAATTCGAGCTCGTCGAAGAGCGCCTCGACCGCGGATCTCTCGGGCCGCGGATCGGCGAGGTCATCGAGCGTGAGCGGCAGCTCGAGGTCGGTCAGGAGGCGGTTGAGCCGCCGGTTGCGCTCCACCGCCTCGAGGTTCTCCCTGAGGTTCTCCCCCGCCTTGCCCTTGATCTCCCCCGCGTGGGCGAGGACGCCCTCGAGCCCGTCGTACTGGGCGATCCACTTGGCCGCAGTCTTCGGACCGACCCCGGGCACGCCCGGCAGGTTGTCCGCGCTCTCCCCCACGAGGGCGGCGAGATCGGGGTACCGGGCCGGAGGCACGAGGTACTTCTCCTCGATCGCCGCCGCGTCCATGCGCGGCAGGTCGCTCACGCCCTTGCGCGGGTACAGGACGGACACGTCGTCGTTCACGAGCTGGAACGTGTCCCGGTCGCCGGAGACGAGCAGCACCTCGTACCCCGCGGCCCGGCCCTGCGCGGCAAGCGTGGCGAGGATGTCGTCGGCCTCGTGGCCGGGGAGCTCGAGCGTGCGGACCCCGAGCGCCGCCATGACGCGCTTGATGTAGTCGATCTGCCCGGCGAACTCGGGCGGCGTCGCGTTGCGGCCGCCCTTGTACTCGCTGTACTCGGCCTTGCGGTGCGTCGTCTCGTCGCTCACGTCGAACGCCACGGCCACGTGGGTGGGCTCCTGGTCGCGGATGAGGTTGATGAGCATCGACGTGAACCCGTGGATCGCGTTGGTGTGCTGGCCGGCGGCGTTGACGAAGCTGTCCGCAGGGAGCGCGAAGAACGCGCGGAAGGCCATCGAGTGGCCGTCGAGGACCAGCAGCCGCCCCTGGCGTCCTGCGCGTGCCCCCGCTGCCGCCGTCGCGGTGGTCGAGGGGGCAGGCGCGGTGAGGGTTTTGCTGGTTTCAGTCACGGGTGCCAGCCTAGTGGCCATGCACGACAATTTCACCGAGCCCTCCCCCGCCCCTGTTGCCGCCCCAGGGGAGGCCGACCATGCGGCCGAACTCGAGGCCGCGGGGATCCCCGAAGGGCTGCGGCCGCTCCTGGCCGCGCGCGGCGTGGGCGCCCTCGTGGTCAAGATGGGCATCGTGTTCGAGGAGCTCACGGCGCAGCGCGCCGTCGCCACCATGCCGGTCGCCGGCAACACCCAGGTCGCAGGGATCCTCCACGGGGGCGCGCACGCCGTCCTGGCAGAGACGCTCGGCTCGTTCGCCGCGTGGTGCCATGCGGGACCGGGCCGCCACGCCGTCGGGGTGGACATCAATGCAACTCACCACCGTGCCGCCGCGCGCGGGGTCGTGAAGGGAACGTGCACCGCGATCCACCTCGGGTCCACGCTCACAACGCACGAGATCGTCATCACGGATGAGGAAGGGCGGCGGCTCTCCACGGCGCGGATCACCAACCTGCTGCGCGATAACCCCGCGCCCCTGCGGCCCTAGGTCAGGCTGGGTCGCCGGCCGCCCTCGCGTACCTCAGCTCGACCGTGCCCGCACGCTCGGTGAGGCCCTCGAGCGTGAAGTCCACGGGCACGCGGAGGGGGTTACCGCCGAGCACGGGCACTCCCCCGCCGAGCGCCACGGGGACGATCGTGAGGACGATCCGGCCGATCAGCCCAGCCGCGAGGAACTCCCCTGCGAGGGCCCCGCCGCCCACGATGTAGACGTCCTTGTCCCCCGCGTCCCGGCGCAGTTCGTCGGCGAACGTGTCGACGTCGCCTCGGACGAGGACGACGTCGGCGCCGTCCACCGTGCCCAGTTCGTGGTGCGTGAAGACCCAGCAGGGCACCTTGTAGGGCCAGACGCCAGGCTGATGGGCGAGGATCCATTCATAGGTGTCTCCTCCCATGGCCACGCAGCCGACGCCCTCCTCGAAAGACCGGTAGGAGTCCCCCAGGCCGTCGACGCCGTTGAACTTCTCGAGCCAGTCCAGCCCACCGTCGTCCTGCGCGATGTAGCCGTCCAGACTGCTCCCCACGAAGTACACGAAGTCGGACATGAGTCTCAGCCTAGCCACGGGGGTGGGCCGGAGCCAGCCGCATCGGGCCGAACAGCAGGCCGCAGTGCGGCTAGCGGTGGAAGTACGGGATGACCAGATAGACGCCGTAGAGGACCGCTATGCCCGCGAGGGCGTAGCTCGCCACCGACGCGGTCCTGAGTGCGGCGTGGGCGCGGGCACGGGCCGGATCCCTGGACTCGCTCCCGAGCCGGATTCCGAGCGAGAAGAGCAGCACCGTGGTTCCCGCCGCGAGGATCGTGGCGACGGCCACGATCACGAAGGCCCCCCAGTCGATCATCGGGTACCTCCCTTGAGGCGGCGCGGGCGCTTCTGCGGGAAGCTCACGGCATCGGCCGCGCCGTCGACCTCGACCACATTGTGGTGGCCCACCTTCTGGCGGTTGTTGAGCACGAACATCCAGGCGATCGCGCCCAGCCCGACGACCGCGACGATGACCACGCCGGGCATCCCGAGGGCCATGATCAGGGCGGCCACCGCGCCGACCACGGCGGCGGCGGGGAGCGTGAGGAGCCAGCCGAGGGCGATCCGGCCGGCCGTCCCCCACCGCACCGTCGTCCCGCGGCGGCCGAGCCCGGAGCCGATGACGGCGCCGCTGGTCACCTGGGTCGTGGAGAGCGCGAAGCCGAGGTGCGAGGAGGCGAGGATCGCGGCAGCGGTACTCGCCTCGGAGGAGAAGCCCTGCGCCGGGCGCACCTCGGTCAGGCCGGTCCCGACCGTGCGGATGATCCGCCAGCCTCCGGCGTAGGTGCCGAGCGCGATCGCGAGCGCGCACGTCACGATCACCCATGCCTGGGGACCGGTGCCCGGGGCCTGGAGACCGCCGGCGATGAGGACGAGCGTCACGATGCCCATGGTCTTCTGGGCGTCGTTCGTGCCATGGGCGAGGGCCACGAGGCTCGACGTGAACACCTGGCCGATCCGGAAGCCTCCCCGGCCCTGCTTGAGCTTCTCGCCGGTGTCCGTGTCCCGCCGCGCCGTGACGGCATACGCGATCCGCGTACACAGCCAGGCGGCGGCGCCCGCGATGAGCGGAGCCGCCACCGCGGGCAGGATGACCTTGGAGACGACCGTGGCGAAGTTGACCGAGTACAGCCCGATCCCGACCACCGCGGCACCGATCAGCCCGCCGAACAACGCGTGCGACGAACTCGACGGGAGCCCCCGAAGCCACGTGAACATGTTCCACAGCACGGCACCGATCAGGCCCGCGAAGATGATCTCCGGGGTGATGTGGATGCCGTCTGCGCCCTCCCGGATGAGCCCGCCGGAAACAGTCTTCGCGACCTCCGTGGAGAGGAACGCGCCGACGAGGTTCAGCACCGCCGCGAGGGCCACGGCCCTGCGCGGGGTGATCGCGCCCGTGGCGATCGGCGTGGCCATGGCGTTGGCCGTGTCATGGAAGCCATTGGTGAAGTCGAAGAAGAGCGCCAGTGCGATGACCAGCACGATCATGGTGGTGATGTCCACCCGAGGTCCCCTCAGGTCGTGGTGAGGCTGATGGGCAACTCCCCGGCACCTCGTGTTCATCTGACGTTCAAGGGCAAGCCCTTGACAGATGGAGGCAATTGCTCCGCCAACATCCTATAAGAGAAGGAGCCCCGGACGTGCCGGAGCTCCTTCTCGAAGGGTGCCCGAGGTGGGACTCGAACTCCGGGCCCCAGTGATACATCCAGCGACAGGACCCGCATCTACCCGCATGATCCTGCGGGAGCGCTGACACCGACACAGGGGCGGGGTGCATCGTGGGGCATCCAAAAGCACGCGCGGCAGTATCACGCGGAGTATCACGGAGGGTGTGTGCCGTCATGACCTGGACCCACATCTCCGAACTCGCCGAACGCGGCGACGCGCTGCACGCCTCCCTCACCGACGAGCTGCCGGTCGTGACGATCGGCTACCGCGGCTCGGATGACCTCCTCGTGCTGAACCTCGGAGACCTCCCCTCCCCGCGCCGCCTGCTCGACCGCATCGAGAGTCACACACCCTACAACACTGCACGGAAGGAAGATCCACGATGACCACATCCCTAGACCTGGAGTTCGCGGCACTGCTGGACGCTGACCTCGCCGATATGGTCCCGCCGTCCGGGTTCGTGTCCGACAGCGACCCGGACGGGGACCTGCTTTACGCTGGCCCCACGATCACCTCGGAGGACGGCACCTTGACGGCACGGATCTTCTGGACCCCTAGCGGGGGGACGATGGTCTCCGTTGAGGCCGACGGGGACCGGCCGTGCCCGCTCGGGCCCGCCGCCGAGTTCTCAGAGTGCGTGATGCTGGAGGCGGCCGCGATCCGGTGCCATGCCGACGCCATGCCCGACGATCCGCGCGTGACCATGCGCGCCGAGGCGGCCGAGCTGCGCCGGTCCCCCCGCCGCCTTCCCCGCGCCCGCTGGGCGCTCCCGACGATCAACCACTGACCCCAAGAACCGAAGGCACATGATCATGACCACAACCCAGCACAGTGACCCCGAGTCGGCCCCCGCCGGTTTCATCTACGACCCCGAGGGCTCCGACCTCGCAGGGACGCCACGGTACATCCTGCCGATCCCGCTCGACGCCGAGGACGAGGACGGACCATCGGCTCAGGCCGTGTGGACCGCCACCGACGGCGTGACCGTCTGGTTCGACGGGCACCCCGGAACCGGGAACTACCCCGCCGCCACGGTGCGGGCGTGGGCCCGCGCCCTCCTCGCGACCTGCCCCGAGGACACCGAGTAGGGTATATCCTCAGCCGAGGGCCCGCCGGACTGTCCCCCCGCATCGCCGGCGGGCCCCGGTACACAGCAGCAGGGAGGCCCCCCACCGGATGGTGGGGGGCCTCGTGCTGTGAGAGGGCGGTCAGGCGCCCAGCGCGCCGAGGAACGCCTCGACCCGCGACCGCGACGCCGGGTCCGCGCGGCAGATCCGCGCGAACCACTCGTCCAGCCCCACCTCGTTCTTGAGCCACGCGGCGGCGGCCGCCTCGGCGTCGACGTGCGCGCCGCCCCGGCCGCCAGCCGTGACCCAGTTTCTGTGCGGGGCGTCGGGATGGTACGCGCCCGCGGCCTTGTCCTCCGGGTCGCTGTACCCGCCGAACTGGAGGTAGCTGGCGAGCCCGGCCACCGCCGAGTTCTGGACCAGGGTTGGCGCGATGGCCTCGGTCACGAGGGTCTCAACGGCCGCGAGGTGCGCCTTCACGGTCGGGAAGATGGCGGCGAGGGCCGCACCGATGTCGGCCTCTCCCATCGCGAGGCGGTGGTCCTCAAGTACCACGGGCCACGAGGCACGGCGAACGTCCTCCTGGGCCCGCTCGTGAGCGCGTTGGGCGGCCTCCACGGCGAGCCCGGCGTGCCGTGCCCGGGCGTCGGCGGCGTCGATGTCCGCTGGTCCCACTGCGGGGTCCCCGTCGACGTAGGCGGCCCGGGCGGCCGCGTGTGCGGCCACGGCTGCCGCGTGCTCGGCGGACGCCTCGGCGAGTCGTTGCTCGGCGGCGCGTGCCGCTGCGGTGGCGGCGTCGAGGAGGTCCCGGGCGGTGGGCTCCGCGGGTGCGGCTGTTGTCTCGTCGGCGGCCGGGACCACGGGTTCGGGTGCGGCGGCGCGGCGGCGGAGGCCCCTCACAGGGACACCCCTGCGGCCCGGAGGGCGGTGACCCATTCGGGCCCGTGCACGCCGTCCGGCAGGACGTACTCGACCTTGAAGCCCTGCGCGTCGAGGTCCGCGAGGGGGGCCAGCGCGGAGGCCGCGACGGGCGCGGCCGCGGGAAGCCGGATCTCCAACGCACCGTTGATCCGCCCGGCGGCGAGGGTGCCCCAGGGCCCGAGGAGGGCGGCGAGATTCTTGGTCCACCGGGCTTCGGTCCAGCCGGGGGATGCGTCGATGATGACCTTCACAGTTGCCATTGGTCAGTCTCCTTCTTCGAATCGTGCGAGGATTTCGTCGAGTTCGTCGGCGAGCCGTTCGGCGGCCTCGCGGTTAAGCGTGATCCGCGGGCCCGGCGAGTCGCCGAAGATCGCGACGCCCGGCTCGCCCTCCGCGTTCAGCGTCGCGGGGACCGCGGCGGCCGCCTCGCTGTCCCGCAGGGTCGTGGGGAGCCATGCCGGCTTGACGTGGAACGGATTTCCGGTCTCGCGCAGGTGCGCGACAGCTGTCTTCCCCGTGTCCGTCATCGGGTCGTCACCCTCTTGGCGAGGACGTGGCGCGTGCCGGGGTGGAGCCGGGCGGCGAGATCCTTCGAGACGGCCGCGTACTGGGCGCGTGCGGCGGCGAGCTCGGCGTTCGTCTCGTCGTTCGCGGCATCCCACGCGTGCTTCGGCTCGGCCGGGGCCTGGATGGTGTCAGTGCCGGGGATGACGCGGTAGTCGTCGCCGTACCCCCCGCCGTCGATCTGGGAGGAGCCGTCGGCCTCGGTCGGGGTGAGGCGGGCCTTCACTAAGCCTTGATCCACCGATGGGGTTCGTGGCGGCGTGGCGTAATTAAGGGCAAGATGCCCGCCATCCCGGGGAGAATTGGACTTGCGACAGAACCAGTTCCCTGAGGATGAGAGGGCATCTCGTAGGTGCAAGTTTCCCACAGTCAGGCCGCGGTGGCGGTGTCCTTCGACGAGCCGAACCTCGTCTCCGCGGCAGGCCTGCTGCCGGTGATGCGCCTGGCCGAGGCCGCAGGGCTCCGGGCCCTGACCGACGCGCATCTGAGCGTGCCGACGGACAAGGGCGCGAACGCGGGCCTGAAGATCGCCTCGCTGGTGGCCGGGATGGTCGCCGGGGCGGACTCGATCGATGACATGGCCCTGCTGCGCCACGGCGGGATGGGCAGGCTCTTCAAGGCCTGCTACGCGCCCTCGACCCTGGGCTCCTTCCTGCGCGCGTTCGCCTTCGGCCACGTCCGCCAGCTCGACGCGGTCGCCGCCCGCTTCCTGGCGAACCTCGCCGCGCGGGCTCCGCTGCTGGACGCCCCGGCCGTCGGGGAGTTCGTGTTCGTGGACGTCGACGACACGATCATCGAGGTCCACGGCCACGCCAAGCAGGGCGCTGGCTTCGGGTACTCCGGGGTCCGCGGGCTCAACGCCCTGCTGGCCACCGCCACCACGGCCCAGAGCGCGCCGGTGATCCTGGCCCAGCGGCTGCGCAAGGGCGCTGCGGCGTCCCCGCGCGGGGCGTCCCGGCTGGTCGCCGACGCCCTCTCCGCCCTGCGCCGCGCCGGGACGCCGGGGAGGGCGCTGGTCCGGGCCGACTCGGCGTTCTACGGGCACCCCACCGTCGCCGCCGCCCTCGCGGCAGGGGCCGAGGTCTCGGTCACGGTGCGCCTGGACCCGGCAGTTAAGCGTGCCATCGCCGCCATCCCATCGGAGGCCTGGACGGCGATCGAGTACACCGATGCGGTCTTCGACCAGGCCGCCGGGACCTGGATCTCCCGGGCGGAGGTCGCCGAGGTCCCCTTCACCGCCTTCGCTTCGCGGAAGAAGGCCGAACAGGTCACCGGGCGGCTCGTCGTGCGCCGCATCCCGGACCTGAACCCCAAGGCCCCCGACGGGCAGGGGACCCTGTTCGACACGCACCGGCACCACGCCTTCTTCACCACCGTCCCCGCCCAGGACCTGGGCACTGTCGCGGCCGATGCCACGCACCGTGCCCATGCGGTCATCGAGCAGGTCCACGCCGACCTGAAGGACAGCGCCCTGGCGCACCTGCCCTCGGGGAAGTTCGCGGCGAACTCGGCCTGGCTCGTCGCGGCGGTGATGGCCTTCAACCTCGCCCGCGCGGCCGGGACCCTGGCCGCCGGCCCCTTCGCGAAAGCCAGGACCGGGACCATCCGCCGCAAGCTCGTGAACCTCCCGGCCCGGATCGCCGCCAGCGCCCGGAAGATCCGGCTGCGGCTGCCGGCGAACTGGCCCTGGCAGAACGCATGGGAACAGCTCTTCACCGCCGCCCACGCCCCGCCGTCCATGCCCTAGGAAGACGCAGCCTGGCCCCGCGAGGCCCCGAACAGCACCAGAAGTGGAACACCGCCGGCAGCGAGGCCGCGCCCCCACCCCTGCCCGAAACATCCATCATCCACCGCCCGCACAGGACCGCCGGACCCAACACCCGATCGGTGGATCAAGGCTAAGGCGTGCAGATCATCGCTGGTGGTCATGGGGGTCTCCTTCGTGTTCACTGCTACTGCCTAGTTGAGGGTCCGGAGCGTCCAGCCGACCGCTCGGGCGATATCGTCGGGGGATGCGTTGGTGGTCGCGTACACGTTCACGGTCTGCCCGCCCCCACCCACCGGGCGGCCGCTGATGGCGGCGTGGACCGCGGCCACAGGTGCGGACCCGTTGTTCAGGGCCGTGAACGTCTCGATCCCGTACTTCTGGACCATGGCCTCACGGGTCACGAACTCCCCGTTCGAGGCGCGGATCAGCATCGAGTCGGAGATGCCCGTGCCGGGGCCGGTGAGCATGCCCCCGTACGGGTACACCCCCACCGCGCCGCCCCCGGCGAAGGCCTGGTACCCGCCCGCCGCGTTCGCGTGGACCACACCCGCCCCTGCGGTGCCCGGGTTCCCGGTCTCCGTGTACGCGATCGTGACCGTGGTCAGGTGCGAGGTCGGGATAGCGTTGATCGCATTCGTGATCTCCGCGGCCTTCGAGGACGCGTAGTCGTCCAGCCACGCCTGCGTCGTAACACCCGTGGGGATGCCGAGGATGCGGCGTGCGAGGTCGTCGGCCGCGCCACCCGTGATGCCCATCCCGTTCGCGGTGGTGACGAGGTTGTTGTACGTCTGCTGGAGTGCGCCCTGCACTTCCTGCTGTGCGTTGACACCGTCCCCCGCGAACGACTTCGCCATGGTCAGGCCGCTGTTCTTCACGTCCTCGAACTTGGCGTTGAGGGCCTGCCCGGCGGCGGTCGTCAGGTCGAAGTCCGTTTTCTGCTGGTTCAGCGCCCCGGACAGGTCCACACCCTGCTTCGCGAGGTCCGCAGTGGCGGTCTTCGCATCGTTCACGGCCTGGTAGAACCGGGAGGTGGCGTCACGGGTGGACACGGTCGCCATCCCGGCGGCGGACATGCCGTCCACGACCTTGCCGAGGTCGGTGACGAGCCCGTCCGCGGACACCCCCGCGTCGTCGAGGGACTTCTTCAGGTCGGGGGTGATGGGGCGGATCCGGCCCGCCTCGTCCACGAAATCGCCCGTGGACTTCGCCGCCTCCTGCATCTTCTGCGGGATGCGGCCCATCGCGAACTCAAGGAGCTCCTCCGGGGACAGTGCCACGTTCGCGGCCTGCGCCTGCGACAGGAGCGCGTCCCGGTACGCGGGCATCATGTTCAGCACGTCCTGCGTGCTCTTGCCCGACTTCGCCCCGGCGAGGGCGATCTGGTCGAAGCCCTGCGCGGCGGCCTGCATGGACCCGCCCTGCACCATCTGCCCCAACGACTGGCCGAGACCGCTGATCCGGTTCTGGATCTGCTCGACCCCGTCGGTGATGTGGCCGCCGAAGAGCCCCGCGAACCCGTTCGTCACGCCCACGATGCTGTGCACGACCTGATTGCCGCCGTCCGAGAGGTACGCGAACGCCGTCCCGAGGTCGTGGACCTTCGCCGGGGCGGTCGTGAGGAGCCCCGTATCCCACTTCTGGAACAGGCTATCGACCCCGTCAGTCGCGGAACCGAACTGGAGCATGGCGTTCGTGGTCTGCTCCAACGACGGGGCCAGACCGTGGGAGCCGAACGTCCGGTCGATTGCCTCCAGACCCTGGATGGCCAGGCCCGCGGCCGCCGCGGCGATCGCGAGCTTCGACAGTGCGGGGAGGACACCGCGGACCGCGCCGCCGAGGGTGCCCATCTTGCCCGTGAAGGACGACGCGGCCGCGTCCGCGTTGCGGAACCCGTTGATGAACTGCGACATGCCCGTGGCTGCGGACGCGCCGAGCGCGATCATGGACTTCGAGATCGACACGAGCCCGCCGACGATCTTCGCACCCACTACGGCGGCCGTCACAGCGCCCAGCGCGTACACCGTGCCCCACAGGACCGGGTTGCCCTCCTCGAACCCGTGGAACAGGTCCGCGATCCCAGACAGGGCACCCTGCGCCGCCGGGAGGAGCTTCGCCCCGAGCTCGATCCCGAGCTTCTCCGCCGACTGGACCGTCATGTCCAACTGGGTGGTGAACAGGGACTGGGTCTGCGCCCACGTGGAGATGTGCTGACCGTTCTGGTCCTCCGCCGCCGTGATCGTCTTGATGTTGTCCTCGAACTGCTTCGAGTTGTTCATCAGGAGCATCAGGGCCGTCCGGGCACCCGTCATCCCGCCGGCCGCCTTGTTCCACGCGGCCACGTAGGTCTGCATGGCCGGGTTCCCCGACTTGATGATGTCGTTCACGCCCAACGTGGACTTGGACAGGGAGAGGAACTGGTTCCCGAGGGCGTCCGCGGAGCCGCCCATGGACTTGAAGCCCTTCTGGTACTCCGTCTGCGACACGGACCCGTCGAGGAACCCGCGGGACAGTTCGGCGAGCTTCGGGGGCATCTTCGCGATGATGGTCTGGAGGTCCGCCGTGGCGGACGCGGAGTTCTTCATGGCGTCCTGCACGACCTGCCCGTCGGGACCCATGTGCGCCTTGATCTGCGCGTCGATCCTCTGCAGCGATGCGAGGAGGCCGATGCCGCCGTTCTCGTCCCCGAGGTTCGCGGACAGGGCAGTCACGTCGATGCCCATCTGCTGGAGCGCGTGGGAGGCCACGTTGGAGGGCTTCTCCAACTGGAACAACAGGTTGGAGAGGTTCTGCGCGGACTGCTGCGCGGACTCGCCGTGCTGCGTCATCGTCGCCAACGCGCCGCCGACCTGCGCGAACGACAGGCCCGCGTTCGCGGCAGTCGGGATGATCTGCGACATGGACGCCGCGAAGTCCTGCATCGTGGTCTTCGCCGCACCCGACGCGGCCACGAGCCCGTTCGTCACGGACACGGCCTGGTCGGCGCCCTTGCCGTAATCCAGCATCACGTCCGTCACGGCCTGCGTCATGGTCGCGAGGTCCACGTTCTCGGCCTTCGCGCCCTCCGCCGCCGCCTGTAGCACCTTGAGCCCGTCGGCGCCCCGGTACCCGGCCTTCTCCATCACGTACATGCCCGCCGCGAGCTGGGACGTCGCCGTGCCCGTGCTGGTGGCGATGTTCAGGATCCCCGACCGCACCGACTCCAGTGCGGACTGGGACTCCCCGCCGGCGGTGACGAGGAGCTCGGTCTCGCGTTGGAAGTCTGCGGCCATCTTGATCGACGCGGCACCGATGATCGCCGCCCCCGCGAGGGTGAACGTGGCGACCATGTTCGCGGTGTTCTTCACCGTGGACCACGCCCGCGACACCCGGGCCGAGGAGGTTTCGTGGGCGGCGGCCATGGCCTCCACAGCCCGGGCGTCGGCCTGCGCGGACGCCTGCGCGGCGGCCGCGTACTCGGCCTGCGCGAGCTTGGTCCGCTCGGTCGCGGCGATCTGAGCGTCCTCGCCCTCCTTCGCGGCGGCGACCTGCGCGGCCGCGGCCGACTCGTACGCGGCCTTCTTCTCCTGCGCGAGCGTGGCGGCCTGCGCGGCCGCCGCCCTAGCGGCGGCGGCCTCACGGGCCGACTGCGCCTCAGCACTGGCCGCGGTCGCCGTCATCGCCGCCTGCACACGGCCCATCTCCGCGATCGCCTGCGAAGCGTTCGCACGCAACTCAACAACCACCGGGGGAAGGAAACCAGCCACGTCAGCGCACCCCCGCCCACGGCACATCGGCGCCGTCTTCCGTCACGCCGACCAGCCACCCGGCCGCGAACCCGAGCAAAATGTCCTCGCACCGGGCCCGTGCGGCACGCTCGGCACGGTTCTGCCTCACCCGTGGGGTGGCGTCGATGGCCTGCACGATGGCCTCCAGCTCCGCGACCGCGCCGAGGAGCATCTCGCGGTCCGGGGTCGGGCCCGCGCCCTCGTGCCCGGCCCCGACGCGGCCGACTACCTCGTCCACGACACGCCCCCAGTTCTTCACTCCGCACCGCCGGCGGTGCGCCCATTCGCCGCATTCAGGGCCGCGACCACCGCGTCCACGTCCCACCGCAGGGCCCGGGAGAACCCCGGGACAGGCCGGATGACGCCAGCGGCGCGGAGCCGCCGGATCGTCCTGGTGGACACCGCGAGAACCACGGCGAGGTCGTCGGTCGTCACAAGGCGACAAGTCACTGGGGTCGTGGGCACGGCTGCTCCTCTGGGCACAGAAAAAGCCCCCGGCGCGAATTCGCTCCGAGGGCTCAGAAAGGGGTGGGGGGAAGGCATGAAAAAAGGAGCCCCCTACAGGACTCCCACTATGACTATTCCCATCCTTTCAAGCGTTACCCCAAATGTCAAGGCCCGCCCGAGATACCCGCGCGGACGTCTCCCGTCACTTTGCCCGGCGCAACGGCACCACGTCCCCGCCCTCCGGCCGGCGCGGCACCCGGTCCCGCCACGACCGCATCGTGTCCGCCACGACCACGCCGCGCGCCTCCGCGTCCCTCCTCAGATACTCGATGAACGCCGCCCCCTGCCCGCCGCCACGGGACAGATCCGTCAACGCCCAGACCAGGGCGTCGAGCCGGTCCGGGGACCCGCCCGACGCCGGTGTCCACGACGTCAACTGCTCCTCCAACTCCGGGAACAGGCCCACATGCCGCACACGGGCCTGCTCGTACAAGGCCGCGATCGGCTCCGCACGCTGGACCTTGCCCCGCGTCGCCGTCACCATCGTCACCGGCACGTCGGCCGCGACCGTGCGGATCGTGGACTCCACCATCGAGCCGCCATAATTCTTCTCAGCCACCACGCGGTCCGCCGCGAACTCGTGGAACGCCTGCACCGCCCGCCGCGCCCACCCATTGGGCGACAGCCGGCACGACCGGTCCGCCAACACATAGAACAGGCCGTCCACGCCCTTCCCGGCCGCGACGATGCCCTGCTCGTCGCCGCCGCCGGACGGGTCCACCGCCACAACCACACGCTCAAGATCCGGCATCGCGCCCATGAGCCGGGCCTCCTCCAGCATCGCCAGCGTCCACAGGGCGCCCTCGACGTCCTCCAGGAGTTCCCCGTTCAGTTCCTGCCGCCCGATCCGGGTTCCCTCGTACGCCGCGAGGACCTGCTCACGGAACGCCGGAGCCATGTTGGCGAGGTTGTCGTACGTGCTGCCGCGCGTGACCACCGTGGACGCCCGTCCTAGGATCGCCTTGGTCAGGGCGTTGGGCTTCGGAGTCGTCGTCACCACGCACCGCGTGTCCGACCCGAGGCGCAACCCCAGGGTCAAGTTCGACCAGGCCGTGTCCACCGCGTCGCCCTTCCGCGCATCCGACCACGACGAGAGCTCGTCGCACCACGCGAAGCCGTGCTGCGGGCCGCGGAGCTGCGACGGGACCTCGGCGGAGTAGGCGAACGCCGTGGACCCGTTCGGCCAGGTCAGGCGGCGCTTGCTGGGCTCATACAGTGGGCGCATGCCCTCGGGTGAGCACGCGATGATGCCGGACTCGCCCTCGATCATGACGTCGCGGACGTCCGCCGGTGTGCGGCCCACCAGGGCGATGCGCACGCCCGGCTCGGCGAGGGCACGCTCGATCGTGGCCTCGGCGCCGGTGCGGGTCTTGCCGAACCCACGCCCTGCGATGATGGCCCAGACGAGCCAGTCGCCCGGTGGTGGGAGCTGTTCGGGTCTGGCGATGTCACGCCAGACGGGCGTGGCGGGCTGCCGGAACGCGTCGGCGAGGTCGGAGAAAAGCGGCATGGTAGAGCCTCCGTGGGTGTGGTGTGGGTGTTTGGGCATCGGGGCATGCGAGAGCCCGCCAGCGTGGCGCTGGCGGGCTTGGTGGGGCTGTGTGGGGTGTGCGGTCAGTCGGCGAGGTCGGCGGCGCGCCGCGATCCGGCGATCCGCCCTCGGAGTATCGGGGTTGGTATCAGTGGCGGCCGTGCGGCCGTCGTGTGCCGGATCTGCCGCGCCGTTGCTGGGATCACGCCCGGCGGGAGGTGTGACCACGGGTCCTAATCGTCTGCTACCTCGCCGGGCACGACGTCGACGGGTGCCGCCGTGTCGAGGGCCTCCAGCTCCGCCGCGACCGCGAGCCGCAGCGCCTCAACCTGCTCGGCCGTGAGGTCCACGCGGGCAAATGCCCTGTTCACCGCCGCCGCGATGCTCAACAAGGTGGCCCGGTCCACAGCGGCGGCCGCCACCGCGTCCGCCCTGCGCTCCGCGTGATCGAGGCCGAGCATCCTGGACCGGCGCTCCGAGACCTTGACCATGGCCTCGATGCCCCGCGCCCTCGTGAGCGGGGTCTGCCGCGAGTCCATGAGCGCGTCCGCCGTCGCCGCCGCTTTGTCCAGCCGCTCAAGCTCAAGCTGCAGCAGTGCCTCGCCCCGCTCCTCCAACCGGCCACGCAACACCTTGCGGATCTGCCCCGACAGGCTGCCCAGGCTGGAGTAGCCGAGCTCATCGGCGATCTGCTGGAGCGTCCAGCCCTTCACCCGCAACTCGACGGCACGGCCAAGCCGGGCCTGCGCTGCGGGCACCACCGGGTTCTTCACGCCGGTCACTGTTCTAGCCCTTGGATGCTCGGCTCGGGGTGGGTCTGCCGGTAGATCCGTTCGAGTGAGGCTCGGGTTCGGATGTAGCAGGCGTGCCAGTGGCGGGCGGCGTGGATGGCTTGTTCGAGTTGTGCTTTGAGGGCGTCTCGTTCGCGTCGTGCGATGACTTCTGGTCGTTCGGCGCGGTGGTCGGCGGCGTACCCGTCAATGGTCATGCTTGGGGCTCCTTGTCGAGTTCGGCGCGAAGTCGTTGGATCGTGATGCGGAGCTCGCGGTTGGTGGCGTCGAGGCGGTGGGCGAGCCATGCGAGTTCGCGACGGTTGAAGACTTTGAGCCATGGGGGTTCGGGCCAGTCGGCCGGGACGGCTTGGGAGTCACGGTCGGCCGGCACCGCTTTCACCCCCCTTACAGGAGGGGGTGAAAACGTGGGTGGTGGGCGCGTGGGTGCCGTGGGTGCTCGCGTGGGGCTTGTTCATGCGGTTTCCTGACCTTCGCGTGGGTGCTCTGGGTCTTCCGTGGGTGGTTTGCCGAAGAGGGGTGCGTGGGTGCTCGCGTGGGTGCTCTCGTCGTCGTCGTGGGTGGCCAGGACGTAGGCCTTGCGGGCGGCGCCGCCGAGCACTGAGTGGCGTTCGACGATCACGAGGTGGCCGGACCTGACGAGGCTGTTGAGCTTGCGGCGGGCCTTCTCGATCTCGTTCGCGGTGGGCCGGTCTTTGGAGAACATGGCCTTGGCGAGGTCTGTGGCCTCGACTCCTGCGCCCTTGGATGCGCGGGCCATGTCGATGGGGTCGGCGGCGTGCCACACGGTGCTCTGCCCGCGGTCGTGGTCGTGGATGACCTTGAAGGGGCCCACAGGTTCGGCTGGGGTCTTGAGGTGGCGGAGCTCGACGATGGGGTCGCCTGCGGTGCCGGCGAGGAGGATCACGGATCCGGCGCCTCCGGTGATCCACGCGGAACCGTACACGTCGGCGAGGGTGGTGGGCGCCTCGCCGTTGGCGCCGCGCTTGACCTGGTGGTGGAGTTCGAGCACCTGCACACCGGCGGCGAGGGCCTTCTGGCGGGCGATGTTCCACCCGGCGCCGACGGCGTCCTCGGACAGCCCGACGGCGGCGTCCTTGAGGGAGTCGACGACGACGACGGCGGCGCGGGCGGCACGGCACATCTGGACGAGGATGTCGGTGTTCTTTGCCATGTCCGCCGGTGGGGGGCCCTTGTGGACCACGAGGTTCTCCGAGACGGCCTCACGGTCGTCTGGGGAGAACTGGCGCTTGAGCGAGCGGGCGATCTGTGCGGGCCTGTCCATGGCGAGGTAGAGGATCCTGCCCTGCGGCCTGACCCGGTATCCGAGGACCGTCCCGCCGAAGATGAGGGCCCGGACGACTTGGCCCGTGATGGTGGTCTTGCCGACGCCGGGCGGGCCGACGATCATGGTGGACTCGCCCTCGGCCCAGAGGACGTTCTGGCCGCGGCCCCACACTGCCGGGGTCTCGGCGGGGAGGTCGAAGATGAACGCGCCGCCGTCCGTGAAAGGGGACTCCTGGGCCTGCTCGGCCAGCCGGTCGTGCGCGGCCCGCCGGTCGGCCTCTTCCTCCGCGTACAGGTCCGCGCTCATCGTCGCACCCCCGATCGGCGGTGGGCCTCTTCGGCGTCCATCAAGAGGAACAGGCGGGCCGCGGCGTCGATCCGGTTCTCGACCGTGGCGTGGTCGGCACAGCATTGGGCGTCGCGGTCGAGCCAGCCCCGCCAGTATGCGGTGGTGTCTTCAAGGGCGCGGGCCTCATTCCAGATCCGCCGTTCGCGATCCGTCATGAGCCACCACTCGTCGCCATCATCCAATGGCGCGAACCGGGTGGCGCGGTCGCTGGGCGTCATGGCTTCGGCGTGTTCCCTTTCCGCTCGGGCGTGCCGTCGAGGATGGCAAGGAAGGCGAGACGAGGGATGAGGATGCGCTTGCCGAGTCGGATGGCGGGCAGCTGGCCGTCCTCGCATGCGCGCCGGACGGTGCGCTCATCTGGGCGGTGGCCTTCGAGGTCAGCGAGCGCGGCGGCCGCCTGGGCCACGGAGATTACGTTGGCGGTGCTGGCCCGGAGGTCGTTGAGGCTCATCTGGCGTCAACCACCTTCGCCAGCGCGTCGAGGACGCGGAGGTAGCGGATCGCCGCCTCGCCCCGGGGGGCGCGCAATCCCTTCTCCCACCGGTATACGGAGGTCACGGTCACGCCCACGGGCCCGGCTACCTCCTTGAGGGACAGGCCCGCGGCCTGCCTCAGGCGCGCAGCGGTGCCGTCGAGTGCCATGCGCCGCACTCTTGAAAGGTCGAGCAGCTCGGAAGACTTCATACCCCAAGCCTATCCAAGTACTTACCGTTACCTACCCGATCTATCTTGTCGATTTCGGAGATTCTCACTGGTAAGGTATTGCCAATGCCTTACCGATTAGTTACTGTTGACGGTGTGGAGACGAACTCGGAGACGCTGATGCTAGAGGGCTGGCCCGGATGGGACCTATCGCGCCCCCCTTACGAAGACTGGGGTGGCTTCCCGAGGGCGTCCCTCGGTGCGGGAGAGGTCCCTGCCGAGTTCACCCTCAGCGTCAGATCCCGCGAGGGTGGATGGCGCACCTACCTGCAATTCGCGGTAAGCGGCGACCAACTGGAGCTCCGGCGTGTCTCATGCACGCCGGGGATCGAAGTGGACCAGGCGCTCCAACGCCTGAGACGCCACCGCCGCCTGAACGAATGGAAGGCCATGGCGACCTGGCATGGAAGGCCATGGCGACCTGGGCCGTGCTCCACGGCGCCACCACACGGGATGCGTTCCCCGGCGACCACCTCACGATGTCCATTGGTTTCAGCCCCGGCGAGGAGCTGCCCCCGACGCCACAGCTAGAAGACTGGCTCCTCGATCAGACCCTAGATCCAACCACAAAGGACCGGATCCGCGACGGCATCGAGAACCTCGACGCGGTCGCGAGCAAGCCCGTCACCCGCCGTCGTGACCGAGTCACGGATGCCAAGCTCCTAGAGGTGGCAAGCGTCTACCGCGAGGCGATGGATCAAGGCAAGGGCCCCACCCGCGCCGTGATGGAACACTTCCAGACGTCATACTCGACGGCCGCGCGATGGGTGGGCATGGCGCGCAAGGTGAAGGGCGGCCTTGGGCCGTCGCTCGGCAAGTTCAAGGAAGGCGAGTCGAAATGACCAAGCCACGGCGCCGTCAGGCCGGCGAGGGAACAATCAGCCCGTATGAGACGAAGGCCGGGACTCTGTACTTGGCCAAGTGGCAGGAGCCCCAGGTTGACGGGACGGTGAAGGCGAGGCTCAAGCGTGGCTTCGCGACGCGCAAGGCTGCCGCCGTGCACCTGACCGATGTGCGCGCCTCCCTCCGAGACGGGTCCTACGTGGCGCCCCATAAGACGACAGTGGCCGCGCACATGGGCGCGTGGCTGGACGGCCTCCGCAAGCAGCCATCCACGGTCGAGTCGTACCGCCGGAACGTGCGCCTCCACGTCCTCCCCTACATCGGGGAGCTGCGCCTTGAACAGCTAACAGGGACCCGGCTCACGGCGCTGTACCGCCAGCTGGAGGCATCGGGCCGCGTGGGCGGCACCGGCGAGGACAAGGGCCTGTCGGCGCGGACGGTGCGGTACATCCACACCATCGTCCACGCGGCACTGGACGCCGCCGTGCGGGACCGGCTCCTCGCCGTCAACCCGGCCGACGCCGCCACTCCGCCATCGGCGAAGGAAGCCGCTCCCCCGGAGATGCACTACTGGTCGGCTGTGGAGCTACGGGCGTTCCTTGCGGACCGTGAGGAACGCGGCGACGACCTGCTCATGGCGTGGAAGCTGCTGGCGGCGACGGGCATGCGCCGCGGCGAGCTCCTCGGGCTCCGCTGGGGCGACGTGGACTTCACGACGGGCCGCGTGTCAGTCCGCCGGTCCGCGTCCCTCATCAAGACCGAAGGCAATGGCGACCGGATCGACGTCGGGCCCACGAAGACGGGCAAGGCGCGGGTCGTGGACCTCGATGCGCAGACCCTCTCGGACCTGCGGGTCTACCGCAAGGAGCGCGGCGCCTTGTTCCTCTCCCTCGTCCGGGATGAGGCCTACGTGGTCTCCGACGTGGATGGGAACGTGCGGCACCCCTACCGGTTCTCACGGCGGTTCACGGACGCCGTGGCCCAGACCCGGCGCACGCTCGGCGAGGACAAGCTGAAGGCCATCCGCCTCCACGACCTCCGCCACACACACGCGACGATCCTCCTGGCCGCCGGGGTGCCGGTAAAGGTCGTCTCGGAACGGCTCGGGCACGCAAGCCCGACCATCACGCTCGGCGTGTACGCACATGTCATGCCGGGAATGCAGAAGGAAGCCGCCGAACAGTTCGGCGCACTCATGTACGGAGGGATCTAGTGACAGAGAAGCCGACGTGGCCACTCGACGACGATACGGTCGATAACGCGCGCGCATACCTCGAAGGACTTGCCATCATCCTCGATCATCTGGCCGACGGGACCGTGAGGCCCGACGATTCCCAGGCTCTGGTCGACGAACTCATGGCGCACGACCGTGGCGACCTCCCGTGGCACGCGGCCCGCTATCCGTCCAAGGTGGGGAACAACTGGCTCGATGTCGTGCTAAACCTCAGGCGCCTCATCTCGGACTTCCCACCGCTCGATCCGGAGGACGAGTGATGAAGTATCACGGCAGTATCACGAGCCGGAATCCGTTCCCAGAAACGGGAAAGGACCCCCGGAATTCCGGGGATCCTGACCGTGCCCGAGGTGGGACTCGAACCCACACACCTTTCGATACCGCATTTTGAGTGCGGCGCGTCTGCCAATTCCGCCACTCGGGCAACGACCCACTCACGTGGGCTCGCGACTACTGTACCCGCTAGGATCGAGGCAGGAACATTCGCCCGATTCTCACACCTGAGTCTCACAGCCTGACCATCAAGGAGCCCGCGTGTCAGACAAGACCCCCCACGCCACGGAAGCCGGTGAGAACACAGCGACCGCGCCAGCGCGCCGCGTCGTCGTCGCCGAGGACGAGACCCTCATCCGCCTCGACATCATCGAGATCCTCCGGGGCGAGGGCTACGAGGTGGTCGGCGAGGCGGACAACGGCCAGCGCGCCGTCGAGCTCGCCGAGGAACTCAAGCCCGACCTCGTGCTGATGGACGTCAAGATGCCCGTGATGGACGGGATCACGGCCGCGGAGAAGATCGTCAGGGCCCGCATCGCCCCGGTCGTGCTCCTCACCGCGTTCAGCCAGAAGGAGCTCGTCGAGCGCGCCCGCGACGCCGGCGCCATGGCCTACGTGGTCAAGCCGTTCACGCCGAACGACCTCGTCCCGGCCCTCGAGATCGCGCTCTCCCGCCACGAGGAGATCAAGGCGCTCGAGTCCGAGGTGACGGACCTCAAGGAGCAGTTCGCCACCCGCAAGCTCGTCGAGCGGGCCAAGAGCCTGCTCATCACGAAGATGGGCCTGACGGAGCCGGAGGCGTTCCGGTGGATCCAGAAGACGTCCATGGACCGCCGGCTGAGCATGCGCGAGGTCGCGGAGACCATCATCAACCAGGTCAGCTGACCGCACTCGTCACAGCGCGCGAAGGGCGGCACCCCGGTGGGGTGCCGCCCTTCGCGCGTGAGCAGCGCCTAGAGCTTGTGGCGCCTCGGCTCCGTCGGCAGCGGCCACGGGCCGACCTGCTCGCGCGCCGGCGCGGGGGCGCCGTCGAGCAGCTGGCCGGCATCTGCGAGGTCGCCGACCTTGTGGACGCGGAGGGCGTTGGTCGAGCCGGCCACTCCGGGCGGGGAGCCCGCGGCCACGACCACGAGGTCGTTCGGCGTCGCGAGGCCGGCGCGGAGCAGGTACTCGTCGACCTGCGCGATCATCTGGTCCGTGTGCGCCGCGAAGTCCACCATGCGCGGCTGGATCCCCCAGCACAGGCTGAGGATGTTCAGCGTCGAGGTGAGCGGTGTAAACGCGAAGACCGGCTTCTGCGGGCGCAGACGGCTCAAGCGGCGCGCCGAGTCACCGGACTGGGTGAACGTGCAGATGTACTTCGCGTCCAGCTGGTCCGCGATCACCACGGCCGCGCGGGTGATCGCACCGCCACGGGTCTTGGGCTGGGAGCCGAGCGGCGGCACGCGCTCGAGCCCGTGCTCCTCAGTGGACTCGATGATCTTCGCCATCGTCTTGACGGTCTCGATCGGGTACGCGCCCACGCTCGTCTCGCCCGAGAGCATGACCGCGTCGGCGCCGTCGAGCACCGCGTTCGCGCAGTCCGAGGCCTCAGCGCGGGTCGGGCGCGGGTTCTCGATCATCGATTCGAGCACCTGGGTCGCGACGATCACCGGCTTCGCCCAGCGGCGCGCGAGCTCGACCGCACGCTTCTGCACGAGAGGAACCTGCTCGAGAGGAAGCTCGACGCCGAGATCGCCGCGCGCCACCATGATGGCGTCGAACGCGTCGATGATCTCGTGGAGCTGGTCAACGGCCTGGGGCTTCTCGATCTTGGCGATCACGGGGACCCTCCGGCCCTCCTCGTCCATGATCGCGTGGACCCGTTCGACGTCGCGCGCGTCGCGCACGAACGAGAGGGCCACGAAGTCGACGCCCCGCTTCAGCGCCCAACGGAGGTCGACTTCGTCCTTCTCGCTCAGCGCGGGGACGTTGACCGCAACACCGGGAAGGTTGATGCCCTTGTTATTCGACACCTTGCCTCCGACGGTCACCTCGGTGGTGACCTTGACGTCGTCGACCGCGGTGGCGCGCAGCGCAACCTTGCCGTCGTCGATGAGGAGGGCGTCCCCCACCTTGACGTCCTCGGTGAGGGACTTCAGGGTCGTCGAGCAGATGTCCTTCGTGCCGGGCACGTCCTCGGTCGTGATGGTGAAGACGTCCCCCACGGCGAGCTCGTGCGGCCCGTCCACGAAGCGGCCCAGACGGATCTTGGGGCCCTGGAGATCCGCCATGATGCCCACGGCCTTGCCGAGCTCGGTGGCCGCCTTGCGGACGTTCTCGTAGGTGGCGTCGTGCACGGAATGGTCGCCGTGGCTCATGTTCATGCGGGCTACGTCGACGCCCGCCTGGATGACCGCCACGGTGTTCTCGTAGCTGGAGATGGCAGGGCCGAATGTGGCCACAATCTTCGCGCGTCTCATGTACCTACCCTAGGTGTGAAGTGGTGGACTGCGGTTTCTTCAGGGGTGAACAGCGTGGGCCGCGATACGGCCGGGGGCGGGCCCACGGGCCCGCCCCCTCGATGTGGATCAGAGGACCGTAATGGCGCGGTCCGTCGGCGCAACCGGCGCGGGCAGGATCGTGGAGCCCATGAGGTGCCGGTCCACGGCCGCGGCGGCCGCGCGGCCCTCGGCGATCGCCCACACGATGAGCGACTGGCCCCGGCCGGCGTCCCCCGCGACGAAGACGCCCGGGACCTCGGTCATGTAGTCCGCGTCGCGGGCCACGTTCCCGCGGTCGTCGAAGGGGGCGCTGACCTGCTCGGTGATGCCCGCCGGCTCGGCGCCGGTGAAGCCGAGCGCGAGGAACACGAGGTCGGCCGGGATGATGCGCTCGGTGCCGGCCTTGGGCAGGCGCTTGCCGTCGACATACTCCGTCTCGGCGACCTTGATGCCCGCGAGCCTGCCGTTCTCCCCCACGAACTCGACGGTCGAGGCGAGGTACGTCCGCTCACCGCCCTCCTCATGGGCCGTGGCGACCTCGAACAGGTTCGGGAACATCGGCCACGGCTGGTGCGCCGGGCGCTCGGTGGGGGGCTGCTTGCCGATGGCCAGCGTCGTCACGGAGGCCGCCTGCTGGCGGTGCGCGGTTCCGATGCAGTCCGCGCCCGTGTCGCCGCCGCCGAGGATGACGACGTGCTTGCCCCGTGCGTCGATCTGGTCGATGACCGTGTCGCCCGCCGTTGCGTGGTTCGACTGGACGAGGTAGTCCATCGCGAAGTGGACGCCGGCCAGGTGGCGGCCGGGGATCGGGAGGTCGCGTGGAACCATGGCACCGGTCGCGATCACCACGGCGTCGTAGCGGCGGCGCAGCTGGTCCCAGCTGACGTCCTTGCCCACGTTCACGCCGGTGCGGAAGCGCGTTCCCTCGGCCTGCATCTGCGCCAGACGCCGGTCGATGACGTCCTTCTCCATCTTGAAGTCCGGGATGCCGTACCGCATGAGCCCACCGATCCGGTCGTCACGCTCGTAGACGGCCACGGTGTGCCCGATCCGGGTCAGCTGCTGTGCGGCGGCCAGGCCCGCGGGGCCGGAGCCCACGACGGCGACCGTCTTGCCCGTCAGGCGCGCCGGCGGGAGCGGCTCGATCCAGCCCTCGTCGAACGCCTCCTCGGCGATCGAGACCTCGATCTGCTTGATCGTGACGGCCGGCTGGTTGATGCCGAGCACGCACGCGGTCTCGCACGGAGCGGGGCACAGTCGGCCCGTGAACTCCGGGAAGTTGTTCGTGGCGTGCAGGCGCTCCGAGGCGTCCTGGCCCATGCCGCGCCGCGTCAGGTCATTCCACTCGGGAATGAGGTTCCCGAGCGGGCAGCCGTGGTGGCAGAACGGCACGCCGCAGTCCATGCAGCGGGACGCCTGACGCCTGAGGACCGTGCCCTCCTGGCGCGCCTCGTACACTTCCTTCCAGTCCATGATGCGGACGGGAACGGGTCGCCGTGGCTGCGTCTCACGCTGCCGGGTCTTCAGGAATCCGCGTGGGTCAGCCACCGGTCACCTCCAGGATGCGAGACCAAACTTCTTCACCGTCAGGGTCGAGGCCCTCCTCGAGGGCGCCCAGACGGGTCTGCAGCACAGCTGCATAGTCGCGCGGGAGGACCTTGGTGATCCTGGCCGCGGTGTCGTCGAAGTTGTCGAGGAGCCGCTGCGCGAGAGCGGAGTCGGTCTCCTCGATGTGCTTCACGAGCAGGTTGCGCACAATGTCGCGGTCCTCGTCGTCGAGCTCGATGAGCGCGAGCTCGCCGGAGTCGAGCGCCTGCTTGTTGACGCGCTCCGGCTTGAGGTCCAGCACGAACGCCGTGCCGCCGGACATGCCAGCGCCGAAGTTCCGGCCCGTCCGGCCCAGGATCAGTGCCTGCCCGCCGGTCATGTACTCGCAGCCGTGGTCGCCGATGCCCTCGACGACCGCCGTCGCGCCCGAGTTGCGCACGAGGAACCGCTCACCCACCTGACCGCGCAGGAACATCTCGCCGCCCGTGGCGCCGTAGCCGATCACGTTGCCCGCGATCACGTTGTGCTCGGCGGGGAACACGTTCGTGCGGGCCGGCCGGACGATGATGCGCCCGCCCGAGAGGCCCTTGCCGACATAGTCGTTCGAATCGCCGAAGAGGCGCAGCGTGACGCCTGCCGGCAGGAACGCGCCGAGGGACTGGCCCGCGGTCCCCGTCAGGGTCACATCGATCGTGTCGGTGCCGAGCGTCTCGATCCCGAAGGTCTTCGTGACGTTGTAGCCGAGCATCGTCCCGACCGAGCGGTCCGTGTTGACCACCGGGAGGCTGATCTTGACCGGGGTCCGGTCGCGGAGCGCCTCGGCTGCGAGCTCGATGAGCTGCACGTCGAAGTGCTTCTCGAGCTCGTGGTTCTGGCCGGTCATGTTGCGCAGCGGGGCGTCCTCGTCGAAATCGAGGCCCGACAGGATCGGCGAGAGGTCGAGGCCCTCGGCCTTCCAGTGCTCGATCGCGTCGCGGGTCTCGAGCACCTCCGAGTGGCCGATGGCCTCCTCGATCGAGCGGAAGCCGAGCGCGGCGAGGTGCTCCCGGATCTCCTCGGCGACAAACTCGAAGAAGTTGACCACGAACTCGGGCTTGCCCGTGAAGCGGGAGCGCAGCTCCGGGTTCTGGGTGGCCACGCCGACCGGGCATGTGTCGAGGTGGCAGACGCGCATCATGATGCAGCCCGACACGACGAGCGCGGTGGTCGCGAAGCCGTACTCCTCGGCGCCCAGGAGCGCCGCGATCACGACGTCGCGCCCCGTCTTGAGCTGGCCGTCGACCTGGACGACGACGCGGTCCCGCAGCCCGTTGAGCATGAGCGTCTGCTGGGTCTCGGCGAGGCCGAGCTCCCACGGGACGCCCGCGTGCTTGAGCGAGTTCAGCGGCGAGGCACCGGTACCGCCGTCGTGCCCCGAGACGAGCACGACGTCGGCCTTCGCCTTGGTCACGCCCGCGGCGACCGTGCCGATGCCTACCTCGGAGACGAGCTTGACGTGCACACGGGCCTTGGGGTTGGCACGCTTGCAGTCGTAGATCAGCTGCGCGAGGTCCTCGATCGAGTAGATGTCGTGGTGCGGCGGGGGCGAGATGAGGGCGACGCCCGGGGTCGAGTGGCGTGTCCGTGCGACCCACGGGTAGACCTTCTGGGCCATGAGCTGGCCACCCTCGCCGGGCTTGGCACCCTGGGCCATCTTGATCTGGATGTCCGTGGCGTTCGTGAGGTAGAGGCTCGTCACCCCGAAGCGTCCCGAGGCGACCTGCTTGATCGCCGAGCGGCGCTCAGGATCCAGAAGCCGGTCGACGTCTTCGCCGCCCTCGCCGGTGTTCGACTTGGCGCCGAGGCGGTTCATCGCGATCGCGAGAGTCTCGTGCGCCTCCTTCGAGATGGAGCCGTAGCTCATCGCGCCCGTCGAGAACCGCTTGACGATCTCGGAGACCGGCTCGACCTCCTCGATCGGCACGGCAGGGCGCACGCCCTCCTTGAACTTCAGCAGGCCCCGCAGGGTCATGAGGTTCTCGGACTGGTCGTCGATGCCCTTCGTGTACGCCTTGAACACGTCGTAGCGGCGCTCGCGCGTGGAGTGCTGGAGCCGGAACACCGTCTCAGGGTTGAACAGGTGCGGCTCGCCGTCGCGGCGCCACTGGTACTCGCCGCCGCCCAGCAGCGGACGGTGCGGCTGCTCGATGCCGGAGGACGGGTAGGCCATCTCGTGCCGCGCCGCCACCTCGGCGGCGATGACGTCGAGCCCGACGCCGCCGAGCTGGCTGTGTGTGCCCGCGAAGAACTCGTCCACGAGGTCCTGGGACAGTCCGAGGGCCTCGAAGGTCTGGGCACCGCAGTAGGAGGCGACCGTGGAGATGCCCATCTTGGACATGATCTTCAGCACGCCCTTGCCGAGCCCCTTGATGAGGTTGTACACCCCGTCCTCGGGCGTGACCCCGGGGAGCTCGCCGGAGCGGATGAGCTCCTCGACGCTCTCCATCGCAAGGTAGGGGTTGACGGCCGAGGCGCCGTAGCCGAGCAGCACGGCCACGTGGTGTACCTCGCGAACGTCGCCCGCCTCGACGACGAGGGCCGTCTTGGTGCGGTTCGCGCTGCGGAGAAGGTGGTGGTGGACCGCCGAGAGGAGCAGGAGCGACGGGATGGGGGCCCACTGGGCGTTCGAGTCGCGGTCCGAGAGCACCACGTACTGGACGCCGCGGTTGATCGCTCCGGACACCTGCTCGCAGATCTCGGTGAGCCGAGAGCGGAGCGCTGCCTCGCCGCCCTCGGGACGGTACAGGCCCCGGATCTTGACGGCGATCCTCTCGCCCGCGTGGTCCCCGGACTCGGCCTCCATGTTTGAGATCTTCGCGAGCTGGTCGTTGTTGATCACGGGGAACGGCAGGATGACCTGCTTCTCCGACACGCGCCGTGTGCTCAGGAGGTTGCCGTTGGGCCCGATTGCGCCGTTGAGGCTCGTGACGAGTTCCTCGCGGATGGCGTCGAGCGGCGGGTTCGTGACCTGGGCGAAGGACTGCACGAAGTAGTCGAAGAGGAGCCGGGGCCGCTTGGACAGGACGGCGACCGGGGTGTCGGTGCCCATCGCGCCGATCGGCTCGGCGCCCGTGCGGGCCATCGGCCCGACAAGGATGCGCAGCTCCTCCTGGGTGTAGCCGAACGTCCGCTGGCGCACGTTCACGGACTGGGGAGTGTGGATCACGTGCTCGCGCTCGGGGAGGTCGGCGAGACGGATCACGTTCTCAGCGACCCACTCGGCCCACGGGTTGGTGCCCGCGATCTCGGCCTTCACCTCTTCGTCGTCGATGATCCGGCCGGCCTCGGTGTCGACGACGAACATCTTCCCCGGCGAGACACGGCCCTTCTTGACCACGTTGGCGGGCTCGATGTCGATGACGCCCACCTCGGACGCGAAGACCACGAGGCCGTCCTCGGTGACCCAGTAGCGGCACGGGCGCAGGCCGTTGCGGTCCAAGGTCGCCCCAACCACCGTGCCGTCGGTGAAGGACACGGCCGCGGGGCCGTCCCACGGCTCCATGAGGAGCGAGTGGTACTCGTAGAAGGCACGGCGCGCCGGATCCATCGAGACGTGGTTCTCCCACGCCTCCGGGATCATCATCATGATCGAGTGGGTGATCGGGCGGCCGGAGAGCCACAGGAGCTCCGCGACCTCGTCGAAGGACGCCGAGTCGGAGGCTCCGGGCGTGCAGATCGGGAACAGCTCCTCGGGGGCGTCGCCCAGGAGCGGGCTGTTCAGCTGCGACTGGCGCGCGCGCATCCAGTTGCGGTTGCCCTTGACCGTGTTGATCTCGCCGTTGTGGGCGATCGTGCGGAACGGCTGGGCGAGCGGCCACGAGGGGAACGTGTTGGTCGAGAACCTCGAGTGGACGATCGCCAGCTTGGTCGCGAACCGGTCATCGGACAGGTCCGGGTAGAACGGCTCGAGCTGAGCGGTCGTGAGCATGCCCTTGTACACGATCGTGCGGGAGGACAGCGAGGGGAAGTACACGCCGTGCTTGTTCTGCGCGCGCTTGCGGATGCGCCATACGCGGCCGTCAAGGTCATTCCGCTCGAGTTCCTCGCCCGAGGCCGAGGCAAAGAACGGCTGCTCGAAGCGCGGCATGCATGCGCGGGCCATCGCGCCGACGAGCTCCGCCACGACCGGCACGCTGCGCCAGCCCAGGACCGTAAGGCCCTCGGCCTCGGCGAGTGACTCGATGCCCGCACGTGCGGCGCCCGCCTCGCGGGCCTCAGTAGGCAGGAAGGCGATGCCGACGGCGTACTGGCCGGCCGCCGGAAGCTCAAAGTCGACGACAGCGCGGAAGAACGCGTCGGGGACCTGGGTCAGGAGGCCAGCGCCGTCGCCCGTGCCCTCGTCGGCGCCGACGGCGCCCCGGTGCTCGAGGGCGCGCAGCGCGTGGAGGGCCGCATCGACGATGTCATGGCCGGCCTCGCCGCGGAGGGTAGCGACGATGGCGAGGCCACACGCGTCCTTCTCGGCATCAGCGCTGTAAAGGCCCTGGGAGGGAGGGAGGGCAGAGAAGCGCCTGAAGGGTGAGAGCACCCTTTCGGACTCCTGCTCGGCGGAGCCGTGGGTCGGGTGAGTCATGACGTAACGTCCTTCCTCCTGGTCGATTCGCGACAGGGGACAACGTTGGCCCCGCGATGCTGGCCACGGGAGGGCACAGCACGGCGCTTCTTCACTGGAAATTGTATGGCCGCCTCGGGGCGGACTGAATGGTCCGCCGGCGGAATGGCCATACGATGACGCCCTCCCTGCGCTGTGCGGGAGGGACTTTCACGTCCACATCGTTGTGGGGATCGAGCCGCTTGGGCGGTGGCCCGTGACGGAACGGCCGCGGCTCCCCCTGCCAGCCGGCCGGTCGGCGGCCCCACGACTCGGTTGCGGCCTTGATGCGGGCCGCCGAGTGTGAGCGCCGTCTCGACTGCCGCAAGATTACCACGCCACCGCATGGCGAGACGTTTCCGTCCGCCATGCGGACGGAATGTGTCCACCGGCGCAACGGCGGGTCTAGCGGCTCAGGCCCCGGCCGCCGTCGTGCGCTTGAGGCCGGTGCGCAGCTCCGCCGCGAGCCTCCCGACCGCCTCGGCCCCACCGTCGCGCAATGCGGCGACGAGAGCCGTGCCGACGATCACGCCGTCCGCATAGGCCCCGATCTCGCGGACCTGCTCGGAGTTCGAGACGCCCAGCCCCACGCAGACGCGCGGAGCGCCCGCCGCGCGGGCACCCTCGACGACGTCGCGCGCGGCCGAGTCGACGGCGGCACGCGCCCCGGTGACGCCCATGAGCGATACGGCGTACGTGAAGCCCCGCGTCGCCTCGACCGTCATGGCCATGCGCTCCGGCGTGGTCGACGGCGCGACGAGGAAGACGCGGTCGAGCCCGTACTTGTCCGAGGCCTCGAACCACTCCGCGGCCTCGTCCGGGATCAGATCGGGGGTGATGAGGCCGGAGCCGCCGGCCTCGGCGAGGCGGCGGGAGAACTCGTCCACCCCCATCCGCATCACGAGGTTCCAGTAGGTCATGACGAGCACGGCCGTCCCGAGGTCCTTCGTGGCGTCCGTGACGGCCTTGACCACGTCGAACACGCTCGCCACACGGAAGCCGTGGGCGAGGGCCTCGGTCGTGGCGGCCTGGATGACATTGCCGTCCATGACCGGGTCCGAGTAGGGGATGCCGATCTCGATGATGTCCGCGCCGTTGCGCGCGAGCGCGATGGCGGCATCGATGCTCTCCTGGACGCTCGGGTATCCCGCTGGGAGGTACCCGATCAGGGCCGCGCGGCCCTCGGCCTTGGCCTTGTCGATGACGTCAGCAACCTTGCTCACGCGATGCCCTCCTGCGTCTCGTCCTGGGCCGCGCGTTCCGCGTCTGCGCCTGCGCTGTGTGCCGTGAAGCCCTTCGGCCGGCGCGTGGACAGGGTGGTGCCCTTGACCTGGCCGTTCTCGTCCAGCATGCCGAACCACTCGGCGGCCGTCTGGACGTCCTTGTCGCCCCGGCCCGAGAGGTTGACTATCACGATGCGCTCGTGGGGGTCGCCGCCCTCGGCCGCCAGTCGCTGGCCGACCTTGATGGCTCCGGCGAGGGCGTGCGCGGACTCGATCGCGGGGATGATGCCCTCGGTGCGGCAGAGGAGGCTGAACGCGTCCATGGCCTCGGAGTCCGTGATGGGCTCGTAGGTGACGCGCCCGATGTCGTGCAGGTACGAGTGCTCCGGGCCAACGCCCGGGTAGTCGAGGCCGGCCGAGATCGAATGCGACTCAACCGTCTGGCCGTCCTCGTCCTGCATGAGGTACGAGCGCGCACCGTGCAGCACGCCGGGCCGTCCGAGAGTGATCGTGGCCGCGTGGCGGCCGGTCTCGACGCCCTCGCCTCCGGCCTCGAAGCCATAGATCTTCACCGACGCGTCATCCAGGAAGCCGTGGAAGATGCCGATGGCGTTCGAGCCGCCGCCGATGCACGCGCACACCGCGTCCGGGAGCCGTCCGGTCTGGGCGAGGATCTGCTCACGGGCCTCTTCCCCGATCACCTCGTGGAAGAAGCGCACCATCGCCGGGAACGGGTGGGACCCTGCGGCCGTGCCGAGGAGGTAGTGGGTGGTCTTGACGTTGGCGACCCAGTCGCGCAGCGCGTCGTTGATGGCGTCCTTGAGCGTCTGCGAGCCGTTGGTCACTGGGACGACGGAGGCCCCGAGGAGCTGCATGCGCGCCACGTTGAGCGCCTGGCGCCGACAGTCCTCCGCGCCCATGTAGACGACGCATTCCATGCCCAGGAGCGCCGCGGCGGTCGCGCTCGCGACGCCGTGCTGGCCGGCGCCCGTCTCGGCGATGAGCCGCGTCTTGCCCATGCGACGGGCGAGCAGGGCCTGGCCGAGCACGTTGTTGATCTTGTGCGAGCCTGTGTGGTTGAGGTCCTCGCGCTTGAGGAAGATGCGCACCCCGCCGGCGTGCTCCGAGAACCGCTTGGCCTCGGTCAGGAGCGAGGGCCTCCCCGAGTAGTTGCGGTTGAGGTCGGCGATCTGCGCGAGGAACTCGGGATCGATCTTGGCCTTCTCGAACGTGTCCTCGAGTTCGTCGAGGGCCGCGATGAGCGACTCGGGCATCCATCGCCCACCGTAGGCGCCGAAGTACGGGCCCGTCGCGTGGCGCAGGCTCCCCGCGAGGAAGGCGTCGGCCGTCCCCGCGTGGTCCCCCGCCTGCATCGTCTTGTCCCCGGTGTCCGGGCTGCCTGCTGGCATGGTCTCGCCCACCAGTCCCACCTTCCTTGCGGCGCGCGCCGCTGGGGCGGCGCCGTGTCTCCTAGTGCGCCGCGAGGCGTTCGGCGATGGCCGCCGCTCCCGCGCGCTTGAAATCCTGGATCCGCGTCAGAGGGTCGCCGTGCGTCACGAGTGCCTCCCCGACGAGGACCGCGCCGGCGCCGAGGCCCGCGTAGTACGCGATGTCCTCGGGCCCGCGGACGCCCGACTCGGCCACCGCGACCGCGTCGGCCGGAAGGCGGTCAGCGAGTCGACCGAACACGGTCCGGTCCACATCGAGCGTCTTGAGGTTGCGCACGTTGACCCCCACGATGCGCGCACCGACGGCCGCGGCACGGTCGATCTCTTCGTCTGTGTGCGTCTCCACGAGCGCGTTCATCCCGAGTCCGTGGGTGAGCTCGAGGAGCCCGCGCAGCCGTGCGTCGTCGAGCGCGGCGACGATGAGCAGCACGAGGTCCGCCCCGTGGGCGCGCGCCTCATGCACCTGGTACTCCTCGACCGTGAAGTCCTTGCGGAGTACGGGGATGCCGACGGCGGCACGCACCGCGTCGAGGTCGGCGAGGCTGCCGTTGAACCTCCGCTCCTCGGTCAGCACGCTGATCACCGACGCACCGCCCCGCTCATACTGGGCCGCGAGCTCCGCCGGGTCCGCGATCTCGGCCAAGGCGCCCTTCGAGGGGCTCTTGCGCTTGACCTCGGCGATGATCCGCAGGTCGCGGGCAGGGGCTCCCCAGCCCAGCGCTGTCCAGGCGTCCAGCGCCGCCGGCCGAGCAGCTGCGGCCGCCTCGACCTCCTTGGCCGGTGTGAGGCGGACCCGCTCGGCGAGGTCCTCGCGGACGCCGACGATGATGTCGTCGAGGACCGTCGCCATCAGTGCTGGTTCTTGAGCTTGCTGCCGCCCACGCCGTAGCCCGCCCTGCGCATGGCCCAGCCCACGACGAGGCCGATCGCGATGACCACGATGCCCGCCCAGAAGACGGGCGTGTTCGCGATCGCGAACGCGATGCACGAGACGATCGAGCCGATCATCATGATGAAGACGCACGTCCAGGCGGCGGGGCTGTTCCCATGCCCGAGGTCCTCACCGTGCAGCACCTCGGGGGTACCGGCCTGGGAACTGCGCGTGTTGCTCATCTCTCTTCTCCTGACGTTGCGGTTCTAGTGCCATTCTGCCATCTCCGGCGGAATGTGAAGCCCATCTGGGGTCGTCTCAGCCGGTCGGGTCCTCGCCGCGGGACAGCCTGTCCCAGCCGTCGATCCCGTCGACGGATGCGCCCTCGTCCTGGACCTTGCCCCGGGTCCCCTCAGCCGCCCCTGGGGCGGGGCCGGAAGATGGGGCCGGCCGCGCGGCGTCGTACCGTGTGCGCAGCGCCCAGTGGCGCGAGGCGACGAGCAGCAGGACCCCCGAGAGGGCAAGGAGCGATCCGGCCGCTGCCGCGAGCGCCGGGTACGGCGTGAGGGTGGCCACCGCGTCGGTTCCTGCGAGGCCCGTGGCCTGGGCGATCGAGCCTTCCGCCGCGGCCCGCGGGTCGGCCAGGACGGCCGCGCAGGCGACAGCGACGCCGGCCCCGGCGAGCACGACGACTGCGGCGGCCACCGCGCGTCCGATCCGGCCTGCGACGGCGGCTGCGAGCGTCCCTGCGAGGCCCACGAGCGCGAGGGCGGACACCGAGGTCGCGGCCTTGCTGCCCTGGACGCTCAGGTGCGCCGTGCGCACCGCGGAGCCCTGGACCTCGGCGTCGACCCAGGTCTGGGTCGTGGCGCCGAAGGCGAGCAGCGCGAACACGAGCGCGATGAGCACGACGATGGACTTCTTGGCCCAGCGGGGCACAGCCTTGGGCTGGCCGATGCGGGAGCGGGCGGCGCCAGTGTCAGACATGGGCGGACCCGACCTCCGCCCCGGCGATCGTCCCGGCGGGCCTGAGGGCGGACGCCGTGTGGACGGCGCGCAGCGGTGCCGCAGCCTTGTTCACGGATTCCTGGGCCTCGGCCACCGGGTCCGAGTCCGCGACGATCCCGCCTCCGGATTGGACGTAGGCACGGCCGCCGCGCAGGAGGGCCGTGCGGATCGCGATGGCCATGTCCATGTCCCCGGCGAAGTCGAGGTAGCCGACAACGCCCCCGTACACGCCGCGGCGCACGGGCTCGACTTCGTCGAGGAGGCGCAGGGCACGGGGCTTCGGGGCGCCGGAGAGCGTTCCCGCCGGGAAGGTCGCGGCCAGCACGTCGTACGCGCTCGCGTCCGGGCGCAGCTTGCCGTCGACCGTGGAGACGAGGTGCATGATGTGGCTGAACCGCTCGACTTCCATGAACTCGCTCACCTCGACGGTGCCCGGGCGGCAGACCTTGGAGAGGTCATTGCGGGCCAGGTCCACGAGCATGAGGTGCTCCGCCCGCTCCTTCTCGTCCCCGAGCAGCTCGTCGGCGAGGGCCTTGTCCGCCTCGACGGTGGCGCCGCGGGGCCGGGAGCCGGCGATCGGGTGGGTCACGACCTGCTCCCCCGTGACGGTGACGAGGGCCTCGGGGGACGAGCCGACGATCGAGTACTCGCGCCCGGACGGGTCCTCGAGCGTGAGGAGATACATGTACGGGCTCGGGTTCATCTTCCTGAGCACGCGGTATACGTCGAGCGGCCCTGCGTCGTATTCGAGCTCGAAGCGCCGCGAGATGACCACCTGGAAGACGTCGCCGTCGTAGATGGCCTTCTTGCCACGGGCGATCGCGTCGAGGTAGCCCTTCTCGGTCCACTGGTGGACGACCTTGTCCTGGTAGTCGCCGACGGGACCCAGGACGCTCACCGCGGCCTCGGCGGGTGCCAGGAGCGCCGCGAGCATGCGCCGGAGCCTGGACACGGCGTCGTGCCATGCCTCGTCGACCCGCTCGTCGCTGTTGTCGAAGTTGATGGCGTTGGCCACGAGCATCACGGTGCCGTCGACGTTGTCGTGCACGGCGAGGTCGGTGACGAGGTTCATGGCCAGCTCGGGGAGCTCGAGATCGTCCTCAGGTGGGGTCAGGAGCTTCTCCCAGCGCCGCACAGCCTCCCAGCCGACGAACCCGACCATGCCGGAGGTGAGGGGCGGCAGCCCCTCGAAGCGCTCGGTCCGCAGCGCGGCGACGGTGTCGCGGAGGGCCTCGAGCGGGTTGCCCGCCGTCGGGACGCCGACCGGGGGCTCCCCGATCCAGTACGCCTGACCGTCACGGCTCGTGAGGGTGGCCCGGGACGCGGCGCCGATGAACGAGAAGCGCGACCATGATCCGCCCACCGCCGCGGACTCGAAGAGGAACGTCCCCGGCTTCCCGTCGGCAAGCTTGCGGTAGAGGCTGATGGGCGTCTCGGCGTCCGCGAGGACCCGCACATGGACGGGGACCACTCGGTGGTGGGCGGCGACGGTGCGGAACTCCTCGAGCGAGGGGCTGATGACTCCAAGGTCGTTCATGGGGTGCGGTATCGCTTTCGGGCTGTGCACCCGTGGGTGCGCTGGCGTGGGTGGTTCTGGGTCGCTCAGGCGGCGGGGCCGACCACGGCGTCGAGGCGCCGATCGTCGAAGCACGTCCGCGTGCCCGTGTGGCAGGCCGCCCCGACCTGGTCGACGCGCACGAGCAGGGCATCGCCGTCGCAGTCGAGGTCCACCGACTTGACCCACTGGACATGTCCGGACGTGTCGCCCTTGCGCCAGTACTCGCGCCGCGACCGGGACCAGAAGGTCACCCGCCCACTCGTCAGGGTGCGGTGGAGGGCTTCGTCGTCCATCCAGCCGACCATGAGGACCTCGTTCGTGTCGTGCTGCTGCACGACCGCGGCGACCAGGCCGGCGTCGTCCCTCTTGAGGCGTGCGGCGAGGTCGGCGGGCAGGGGGCTGTTCGGCTCAGACATCCCTCCAAGTCTAGTCCGCCTGTCAGCGGTCCTCGGGCGCGTCACGGGCGCGCGCGTGCTAGGTTCGCCAGTGATGCACTTCGTAGACCCCTCGCGTGAAGTCCTGGCCGAGACGCTGCTCGCGGCCGGCCCCGACGCACCCACCCTCTGCGAGGGGTGGCGGACGCGTCATCTGGCCGCGCACCTCTACCTGCGTGAGCACAGCCTGCGGGTGGGCCTGGGCCTGCTCATGACGTCACGGGCGAGGACGTCCGATGAGGCGACAGCCCGCCTTGCCGCGTCCCACGCCTCCGCGGCAGGCTACGCAGAGATCGTCGAGTCGTTCCGCGCCGGCCCCCCGCGGTGTCCCCGCTCAGGCTGGGCCCGCTCGACGAGGCGGCGAACCTCGCGGAGTTCTTTGTCCACACAGAGGACGTCCGGCGGGCCGGCGACCGGTGGGCGCCCCGCGCCCTGGACACCGCGTACGCGGACGCCCTCTGGGCCGAAGTGGTCAAGCGGGCCGCCTTCCTGTACCGGGGGGTCGACCTCGGCATCGTCCTGGTGAATACGGCGGGCCCGCGGCACGTTGCGAAGAGGGCGCCCGTCTCCGTGGCCATCGTGGGCGACCCCGGCGAGCTCCTCCTGCATGCCTTCGGGCGGCGTGCCCAGGCGCTCGTGACCTTCGAGGGGCAGCCGGACGCGATCGCTCTCCTGGACAGCGCGGAGATCGGCCACTGACACGCTGGCCGCACACTGTGCGGGCGGTGGCAGGATGGTGGCATGACTGACTTTGAACTCAACTGGGACACCGTCGCTCCGCTGTTCGCGGCTCTGCCCGGAGAGGACCGTGCCCTCACCCCGCGCGGCGGGGAGGGCGCTGCGGATGCGACCGTCCTCGCCATAGCGACGGGGGACATCCCGCAGCCGCCCAAGCTGCCGGAGGGCGGCGGGATCTCGGAGGCGCCCCTCGGCGCGTACGACGCCGTCGAGCTCACGCTGTTCGGCCGCCCCGCGGCGAAGGGGCACATCGCCTTCGGTGACGGCATCGCGGCGATCGGCGGCTTCGAGTTCACGGCCGACGACGCCGACGGTCGCCTCGGTGCCGCAGTGGTCTCCGCACTGGCCGAGGAGGCCTTCCTCGAGGGCGCGGAGTGGCTCGTGACCATTGTCCCGGGCGACCCGGCGAAGGTGCCGTCCTTCCTCGCCCAGGGCTGGACGGAGGCGGCGAAGCTGAGCGCGGGCTAGCGGACGGGGAAGCCCGCGGCGCGGATGGCGGCCTTGACCTGGCCGATCATGTCGACCGGCCCGAAGTGGAACATCGAGGCCGCCAGCACCGCGTCCGCACCGGCTTCGATGGCCGGCGGGAAGTGCTCGGGCGCTCCGGCGCCCCCCGAGGCGATGATCGGGACCGTGACGGCCGCGCGGATGAGGCGGATGAGCTCGAGGTCGAAGCCTTCTTTCGTGCCGTCCGCGTCGATCGAGTTGAGCAGGATCTCCCCCACGCCGCGGTCCGCGGCCTCCTTGGCCCACGCGACCGCGTCGATGCCGGTCCCCTTGCGGCCGCCGTGGGTCGTGACCTCGAAGCCCGAGGCGGTGGCCGTGTCTCCCTGGACCCGGCGCGCGTCGACGGACAGGACGAGCACCTGGGAGCCGAAGTGACGCGTGATCTCGTCGATCACGTCGGGGCGCGCGATCGCGGCGGTGTTGATCGACGCCTTGTCCGCTCCCTCGCGCAGGAGGCGGTCGACGTCGTCCACTCCCCTCACGCCGCCGCCCACGGTGAGCGGGATGAAGACCTCCTCGGCGGTGCGGCGCACCACGTCGAAGGTCGTCTGGCGGTCGGAGGACGAGGCCGTGACGTCGAGGAACGTCAGCTCGTCCGCCCCGGCGGTGTCATAGCGGTGCGCGAGCTCCACGGGGTCGCCCGCGTCGCGCAGGTTGAGGAAGTTCACTCCCTTGACGACGCGGCCGGCGTCGACGTCGAGACAGGGGATGACGCGGATTGCGACGGACATGGGTGGCCCTCCCTAGATGCGGCAGGCGTGGATGCTGCTGACCAGGATCGCGCGCGCGCCGAGGTCGTACAGCTCGTCCATGATCCGGTTGGTCTCCCGTTTGGGGACCATCGAACGCACCGCGACCCACTCGGAATCGCGCAGCGGCGAGACGGTCGGCGACTCGAGGCCCGGGGTGAGCGCGGCCGCGCGCTCGACGAGGTCCTTGCGGATGTCGTAGTCCATCAGGACGTACTGGCGGGCCACGAGGACGCCCTGGAGGCGGCGGATGAGCACGTCGATCGCCGGGAGGCTGTGCCCGGTACGGCCGATGAGGACCGCCTCGGACTGCAGGAGGGGCTCGCCGAAGACCTCCATGCCGGCGGCCTTGAGCGTGCTGCCCGTCTCGACGACGTCCGCGATCGCGTCCGCGACGCCGAGCCGCACCGAGGACTCCACGGCGCCGTCGAGGCGCACCACGCGGGAGGCGGTGATGCCCCGCTCGCCGAGATAGTGGCGGACCAGCCCGTCATAGCTCGTGGCGATGCGCTTGCCCTCGAGCTCCTCGAGTGCGGAGAACGCGCCGACGGGGGCCGCGAAGCGGAACGTCGAGGCCGCGAAGCCGAGGCTGAGGAGCTCTTCGGCCTCGACCTCGGAGTCGAGCAGGAGGTCGCGGCCCGTGATGCCGACGGTCGAGCGTTCCGCGGCCCACGTATACCGCGATGTCGCGCGGGCGCAGGTAGAAGAACTCGATGTCGTTGTCGGGGTCGACCATGACGAGCTCGCGCCCGCCGTCGCGGCGCTGGCGGTAGCCGGCCTCGGACAGCATGGACGTGGCGGCTTCGGAGAGGGATCCCTTGTTCGGGACGGCAACACGGAGCATGGGGTGCTTTCTGGGCGGAGAGAGAACGTGAGGGGCGGCTGGCGCCGCGGGCCCGCTGTGCAGCCAAGGCCGCCGGCGGGCGCCGCGGCTACAGATGCCGGTACACGTCCTGCAGCGTGATTCCCTTGGCAAGCATGAGCACCTGGAGGTGGTACAGGAGCTGCGAGATCTCCTCGGCGGCTTCTTCGTCCGTCTCGTACTCGGCGGCCATCCACACCTCGGCGGCCTCTTCGACGATCTTCTTGCCGATGCCGTGCACTCCGGACTCCAGTTCGGCGACGGTGCGCGATCCGGCCGGGCGCTTCTCGGCCTTCTCGCTGAGTTCGGCGAACAGTGTCTCGAAATCCTTCACACGTTCTACCCTACTAGAGCGATCGGAGCGTTACGGCCGTCAGGAGTGCGGCCGTGGTCGCCTCGTGGCCCTTGTCCTCCTTCGAGCCGGGCAGCCCGGCTCGATCGATCCCCTGCTCCTCCGTGTCGCACGTCAGGACGCCGAAGCCCACCGGGACGCCCGTCCGGACACTCACGTCGGTCAGGCCCACCGTGGCGGCCTCGCACACATACTCGAAGTGGGGGGTGCCGCCGCGGATCACGACGCCGAGCGCAACCACGGCGTCGTGGCTGTCCGCGAGCTTCGTGGCGGCGACCGGGAGCTCGAAGGTCCCGGGCACCCGGACCACGGTCGGGGCTGCGATGCCGGCCTCCGAGGCGGCGCGGAGGGCCCCGGCAAGGAGGCCGTCCATGATCTCGGTGTGCCAGCTGGCCGCGACGATCGCAAGGCGCAGCTGCGCGAGGTCGGGGTTGTCAAGGGACAGGGTGGGGGCGCCGTGGCCGCTCATGCTCGAGGTTCCTTACGTAGTGGTGGTGGAAAGTGCGGAAGGGGTCAGTCCGTGTCGCCGGCAACGCGGAGGCCACCGTGGAGGTCCAGGCTCAGGAGGTGCTCCATGCGCTCCTTCTTGGTCTGCAGGTAGCGCAGGTTCTCCGCGCGGGAGGGAACCTCGGTGGGGACCATCTCGACCACGCGGACGCCCGACTTGGCCAAACGCCTCTTCTTGTCCGGATTGTTGCTCAGGAGCCGGATGCTCGTCAGGCCCATCTCCGCCAGGATCCCCGCCGCGGCCTTGTATGAGCGCGCGTCCACGGGCAGGCCCAGCTGCTCGTTGGCCTCGACCGTGTCGAAGCCGGCTTCCTGGAGGGCGTACGCCTTGATCTTGTTCGCGAGGCCGATCCCCCTGCCCTCCTGACCGCGCAGGTAGAGCAGCGTGCCGCCCTGTTCCCGGATCAGTCCGAGGGCGTACGCGAGCTGCTCTCCGCAGTCGCAGCGGTAGGAACCGAAGACGTCCCCGGTGAGGCATTCCGAGTGGAGCCGCACGAGAGGAGCGAGGCCGCCCCGGGGCGGGGCGGGCGAGCTCACCGCAAGATGCTCGGCGCCGGTCTCCTCGTCGATCCACGCTTGGGCGACGAATTCGCCGAACGCGGTCGGCAGCTTCACGACGGGACCGCCCGTGACGGCATGCCGGCCCGGCGCGTGTGCTGACGCGTGGGCCGCACCGTGGGCTGGGTCGCCGGGCGAAGGACTCTTGCTCATCGGTCTCCTCCTTGCGCGGCCCGGGTCGCGGCCACGTGGTCGACGAGGTCCTCGATCGAGATGAGAGGGCACCCGTGGGCGTCGGCGAACTCCCGCAGCGCGGGAAGCCGCATCATCTCGCCGTCGTCATGGACCACTTCCGCGATCACCCCGACGGGGGCGAGCCCGGCGAGCCGGCACAGCTCCACCGCCGCCTCGGTGTGGCCCTGACGGACCAGTACACCCCCGTCAACTGCCCGGAGGGGGAATATATGCCCGGGCCGGGTGAAGTCCCCGGGGACCGAGGCCCCGTCCGCGAGCGCGGCGACGGTCTTGGCACGGTCGGTCGCGCTGATGCCCGTCGAGATCCCGCCGCGCAGGTCGCACGAGACGGTGTACGCGGTGCCCTTGGCGTCCTGGTTGTCCTCGACCATGGGCGGCAGTTCGAGCCGGTCCGCGGTCTCGCCCGGCATCGGCACGCAGATGACCCCGGACGAGTACCTGATGGTCCAGCCCATGAGCGCCGGGGTCGCGTGCTGGGCCGCGAAGATGATGTCGCCCTCGTTCTCGCGGTGCTCGTCGTCGACGACGAGCACCGGGCGGCCCTCGCGCATGGCGTCGACGGCGGCCTGGACGGGTTCGAGGCGGATGTCGTTCACGAGGTGCGTCACAGCTGGCCTCCCTGAGCGTGCGCGTCCAGAGCCTGTGGATCCTGGGCGCCGAAGGCGAGCAGCCTCGCCGTGTACTTCGCGAGGACGTCGACCTCGAGGTTCACCGCTCCCCCGATCGGCTTCGTGCCGAGGCCCGTCTCCGCCAGAGTTGCCGGGATGAGCCCCACCTCGAACCACGCTTCCTGCTCGGCCGGGCCGCTCACCGCGGTGACCGTGAGGGACACGCCGTCCACAGCGATCGAGCCCTTCTCGGCGACGTACCGCGCGAGGTCGGAGGGCACCGAGAAGCGCAGGCGATTCCAGTGGGCGAGGGGCTCGCGTTCGAGCAGTGCACCGACGCCGTCCACGTGGCCCTGGACGACGTGCCCGTCCAAGCGGCCGCCGGCCGGGACGCAGCGCTCCAGGTTCACCCGGTCCCCCGGCGCGAGGGCGCCGATGGTGGTGCGGGCGAGGGACTCCCCCATGACATCCACGGTGAAGCGGGCGCCGTCGTTCGTCACGGCCGTCAGGCAGCAGCCGTCCACGGCGATCGAGCCTCCGAGGGGCAGGTCGCGGGCGAGGGTCGGCGCGGTGAGGGTGAGGACGGCGCTGCCGTCGGCCAGGCGCACGTCCTCGACGGTGCCGCGCTCGGCGATGATTCCGGTGAACATCAGTGGGTCTCCTTGAGAGGGGTGTCGTGGGGCGCGGCGTCGGGCCGCGGCGCGGGAACGAGGTGGAGCCTCAGGTCGGACCCGAGGCGGCGGACGGCACCGCCGTCGGACTCGTCCCAATGCCAATGCTGCGCGTCGGCGAGCGTGCGGACGCCGAGGTCGGTCACGGCGTTCTTGCCGGATCCGAGGATCGTCGGGGCCTGGTAGACGATCAGCTCGTCGACGAGGCCCGCGCCAAGGAACGCGGCGATGATGCGGGCACCGCCCTCCACCATGACGTGGCGGACTCCGAGTCCGAACAGGTGCTCGAGCGCCGCGGCCGGCTCCTGGGTGCGCAGGTGGACGAACCGGCCGTCGTCGCCGCGCACGGCGGCGTCGGCCGGGACCTCGCGCAGCCCCATGACCGCACGCAGCGGCTGGCTGGCCGCGAGCCCGCCATCGGCGGTCCGGGCGGTGAGCCTCGGGTTGTCCACGGCCACGGTCTGGCTTCCGACGAGGATCGCGTCGATCCTGCCGCGGATGGCGTGGTTGTCCGCGAGGGACTCGGGGCACGTGATCCACTGGCTCGTGCCGTCCTCGGCAGCGATCCGCGAGTCGAGCGTCTGGGCGAGGTGGAGCGTCACGAACGGGCGGCGCGCCGAGACCGCACCGAGCCACCGCCGGTTGATCTCAGTGGCCTCGGCCGAACGCGCGCCGCCGAGGACCTCCACGCCCGCGGCGCGGAGCGTGCCGGCCCCGCCGCTCGCAGCGTCATGCGGGTCGTCGATCGCGTACACGACCCGGGACACTCCGGCCGCGATGAGCGCCTGCGCGCACGGGCCCGTGCGGCCGGTGTGATTGCAGGGCTCGAGCGTGACGTACATCGTCGCGCCGGCGAGGTCGACCCCGTCCCGTATCGCGTTGGCGATCGCGTCGGCCTCGGCGTGCGCGGTGCCAGCGCCTCGGTGCCAGCCCGTGGCCAAGACGGTGTCGTCGCGGCCGACGGCGACCGCGCCCACGAGCGGATTGGCGCCCCTCACGCCGTGCCCGGCGAGGGCCAAGGCCTGATCCATGAACGCCAGATCCGCATCGCTGATCCTTGGCGCTGTGCTGAACGGCGCTCCGCTGAACGGCGCTGCCGTGGATAGCGCGGCGCCGGGCCGAACCCCGCGGATGCCTCCGGGCGCGTTCATGCCGCCACCACCGGAGTATCCGCCCGCTCCGCGCCTGCTGGCGCGGCCGTCCGCAGTGCCGCCGAGGCGCGCTGGGCATGGCGGGTCATCCCGCCGAGGGCGCTCGCGAGGCCGAACGCATTGCCGACCACCTCGCGGACAAGGAGCGCGGATCCCGCAACGGGGATCTGCGCGGTCAAGAGCCACTGCATGAAGTCCATCGCAACCTTCCTTCCCTTCACCGCAGCGGCTCCGGGGTTGCGACAGACACGGCACGCCGTGTGGACATCACACGCGGCGCACCGCAGACTGCACGTGCTTCTCCCATCCAGACTTTGACTGTCGGTGCCGGAATTCCACCGGCTCAGCCGGCATCCCGCTCAGCAAGGAGCAGTCTGCCGGGTCGCGGACTATCACCGCCGGTTCGGACTTTCACCGACCCCGGAGCACGTAACTTCATTGGTTGGGCCGAGCGGCGTCGCCACCACGTTGTGTGACGGTTCAACCAAACGGCCAGGATCCATTGTGCCACATGATTCGGGCGCTGCTCGTGTGGGGTGTCACAGTCACCGCCGGGCCGGGCCGCTCCTGAGGGCGTCAGGACCCTGCGGCCGCCTGGGCCAGAGCGCGGAGCTGCTCGACTGCCTCGGCGGGATCCTCGGCGCCATAGACGGCCGACCCCGCCACGAAGACGTCCGCTCCAGCCTCCGCCGCGCGCTCGATCGTCGAGGCCGAGATGCCCCCGTCGACTTGGATCGCAACCTTGGCGCCCGAACCGTCTACGGCGGCCCTGGCACGGCGGATCTTCGGCAGGGTCAGGTCGAGGAACGACTGCCCCCCGAACCCGGGCTCGACCGTCATGACGAGGAGCATGTCAAGCTCGGCGAGCATGTCGAGGTAAGGCTCGACGGCGGTCGCGGGCCGAAGCGCCATGCCCGCCTTCGAACCCCGGGCCCGCAGCTCGCGTGCGAGCTTGACGGGGGCGGTGGCCGCCTCGGCGTGGAACGTGACCGAGGCGAGGCCCAAGTCCGCGTACAGCGGCGCCCACCGGTCGGCGTCGGCGATCATGAGATGGGCGTCGAGCGGGAGGCGGCTGACGGCCTGGATCCGCTCGACCACCGGCAGGCCGAGCGTGAGGTTCGGCACGAAGTGGTTGTCCATGACGTCCACGTGCACGGCGTCGGCGGTCGAGATCCTGGCTAGCTCCGCCTCGAGGTTGACGAAATCGGCGGACAGGATGCTCGGGTGGATGCAGCAGGTCACTCAGGACTCCTTGCTCGTGGCGGCGGGCAGCTTGCGGAAGAGCGCGAGGAACATCGCGTCCGTCGCGTGGATGTGCGGCCAGAGCTGGGCCATGCGGTCATGGCCGGCACCGAGCGGGCGGAGGGCCACCGCGTCGAGGGCGGCCCCCGCGTCGAGGAGTTCGACGTCGTCGCGCCGCTTGAGCGCGTCGGACACCACGAGCGTCGTCTCGGCGGGGTGCGGCGAGCACGTCACGTAGCCGACGACGCCGCCGGGGGCCGCCGCGTCGATGGCCGCATCGAGAAGGGCGCGCTGGAGCGGGCCGAGCTCGGTGAGGTCGCCCGGCGTACGGCGCCATCGCGACTCCGGCCGCCGCCGCAGGGCCCCGAGCCCGGTGCAGGGGACGTCCGCGATGACCCTCGCGAACTGTCCGGGGTGCTCGCGTCCGAGATCGCGCCCGTCCCCCGTGCGGACGTCCCAGGCGTCCCCTGGCACGGGACGGAGCGCTTTGCGCACCAGATCGGCCCGGTGCGGGGCGGCCTCGTTCGCCAGGAGTGTGGCGCCCTGCTCGGCGGCGAGTGCCGCGAGGAGCGCAGCCTTGCCCCCGGGTCCCGCGCACAGGTCGAGCCACTGCTCGGGTGACCGGGCGGCGTCGTGAGCGGCACCCTCGAGGGGGACTGCCGCGACGGCGCGGGCCACGAGCTGAGAGCCCACGTCCTGGACGCGGACTGTGCCCTCCCGGACGGCGGCCCACCGCCCGAGGTCACCGCCGCCGGAGAGCGCCGAGCCCTCGACGAGGTCTCCGGGCTCCGCGCCCGCGGACAGGGCGTCCTCGAGGCTTCCGAGGCCGGGCAGTGCGACGAGGTTCACCACGGGCGCGGCGTTGTCGGCCTCGAGCAGATCGTGGATCTCCTCCGTGCCGCGGCCGTGGGCCACGAGCGACTGGCGCAGGGCGCGCACGATCCACGCCGGATGCGCGTACGCGATCGCGTCGTGCTCGGCAGCGTCGAGCTGGCCGGCCGTGAGCTCGGCGATCCAGGCGGGGAGGTCCTTCTCGCTCACCCGGCGCAGCACGGCGTTGACGAGGGACGCCGGGCCCGCGCCGACCACGGCCCGGGTGAGCGCGACGGTCTGGTTGAGGGCGGCGTGGGGCGGGACCCGCATCCCGAGGAGCTGGTGGGCGCCGAGGCGGAGGACGTCGAGCACCGCGGGGTCGAGCTGGGACAGCGGCCGGTCGACGTTGAGGGCGAGGACCGCGTCATACGTCCCCTGCCAGCGGAGCGCCCCATAGGCAAGCTCCGTCGCGAAGCCCGCGTCCCGGCGGTCGAGTCGGTGGTGGCGGATCCGCTGGGGCAGCACAAGGTTCGCGTAGGCGTCGTCGCGGGAGACAGCGCGGAGCACCTCGAACGCCACGAGGCGGCCGGGGTCGGCCGCCCGCGATCGCTGGCTCGGCGCCTGTTCGCTGAAGCGCCGGGGCCCGCGGCCGCCGCGGTTCCGCTCGCGGCCCTGGACGTCGCGGCGTGTCTCACGGCGCCGGCCATCCTCGCCGCCGGTGCGGCCATTGCCCCCGCGGGGCCCTGAAGCGCGCTCGTTCATCCGAGCACCGTCCCTTCGATCTCCCCGGCGCCCCGGGCCCAGTCAGCGGCCAGCATCATCTTCTTCCCGGCGGGCTGCACCCGAGTGAGCTCGAGCGCGTGCGTCCCGGTTCCGACCAGAACGGCCTTCCCGGCCCAGGCCAGACGGCCGGGCGGAATGCCCTCGACGTCCGGCCGCAGCCGTGGCGGCTCGAGCTTGAAGCGCTGTCCGTCCAGCATGGTCCACGCGCCGGGCTCCGGTGTGACGCCGCGCGCCCGCCGATGGAGGGCCACGGCGGGGAGCACCCAGTCGAGCCGCCCGTCCTCGAGGGTGAGTTTCGGGGCGAAGGTCGGCTCGCCGGCCTGCGGCCGAGGTTCGAGACGCCCTTCATCGATGCCCGAAAGCGTCTGGACGAGCAGCTCAGCGCCGGACGTGGCGAGCTCTGAGAGGAGCCCGCCGCTCGTGGCCTCGGGCCCCGGGGTGAGAGCGAGGGTCCCGTAGACGGGCCCGGTGTCGAGCCCTTCCTCGAGCCGGAACGTCGAGGCGCCCACGACGTCGTCTCCGTGGATCACGGAGTACTGCAGTGGGGCCGCGCCGCGCCACGCCGGGAGCAGCGAGAAGTGCAGGTTGACCCAGCCGTGCGCCGGGACGGCGAGCGCCGCCGGCGGGACGATGCCGCCGTACGCGACGATTGCGGCCGCATCGGGGGCCCACCCCGCGAGCGTGGACACGACGTCGGGCGTGATGCGTGCCGCCTTCACGACGGGGAGGCCGAGGGCCTCGGCGCGGGCGGCGACCGGCGAGGGCGTGAGCACGCGCTTGCGGCCCACGGGCGCGTCCGGACGGGTGAGGACGCCAACGACCGTGAACCCGGCAGCCACGAGCCGGTCGAGTGAGGGCACGGCCACCTCCGGCGTGCCGGCGAAGACGATCCTCATGAAGGGGCGCCCGCCCCGAACGCGGCACCGGCCCCGAACGCCGAGCCGACGTGGGCGGAACGCTTGGAGAGCGTCGCGTCGACCTGGGTGCGGTAGTCGATCGATCGGATCGCCCGCAGCGCCGCGCGCCGGTCGTCGCCCTCAAGCCGGTCGGGGAAGAGGATCCCGTCGAGGTGGTCCGTCTCGTGCTGCGCGATGCGGGCGAGCAGCCCCTCGGCCGCGAGCTCGACGGGGTTGCCGCTCACGTCGATGCCGGACACTGTCGCCCGCGCGCGCCGACGGACCGGGAAGGCGACTCCGGGGATGCTGAGGCATCCCTCGATCGCGTCGTCCTGGTACTCCTCCGACAGCGTCAGCACGGGGTTGACCACATGGCCGCGCTCCTGGCCGATTTGGTACGTGAAGACGCGCTGGCTCACGCCGACCTGCGGCGCGGCGAGCCCGGCACCGTCGACGTCCTCCATGGTCTCGAGCATGTCCTCCACGAGGCGCGCGAGCGCCGGACCGAAATCCGTGACCTCCTCCGCGACCGTGCGGAGCACGGGGTCGCCGATGATCCTGATGGGCAAGACGGCCATGGTCCGGTGCCTTTCTCGTGGGAGCCGGCGCTCGGTGGGCTCCGGCGGGCGAAGGGGCGGCGCCGGCGGGCCCGGCGGTGCCCCTCAAGTGTAGGTGCCTGAGGGCCTAGGCCCCCGGCGGCGGAAGGGGCAGAAGCGTGCGGCCAGCCGCGGCCGCCTCGACCCTGGCGCCCCACACACGCCGCAGCTGGCAGAAGGTGAGCCAATGGTGCCGGCGCACGTCGGGGTTCACCCTTACAGCCGCGTGCTCGGTCTCGCCGACCGCCACGGCGATCAGGAGCGGGTCCTCGCCGTGGGCCCAGGGCTCCCAGGTGCCGGTCTCCGCGTCGACGACACTCTCCTCGGCCTTCATCCCCGCGACGAGCTGCATGGCGACCTTGTCGTCCAGGGCCTTGACCCGGCCGTCCCGCGACGTTCCCTTGGTCTTGTAGTCGACCAGGCAGACACGGCCGTTGATGCGTGCCACGAGGTCCAGGGTCCCCGCGTACCCGAGCGTGTGGTTCCACACGGTGAGCTCCGCCGCGATCGGCTCGACCGCGAACGTCTCCCACCACCGGTCGATGCTGACGGCGAACGCTTCCTCGCCATGCTCACGGAGTGACTCGCGCGCCTCCGCCAGGCAGTGGGGGCGGCCCAGCGCGCGCAGAGCAAGCTGCTCACCATAGGAGTGGACCCGGTCGCCCCGCTCGGCCGCGGAGCGCGCGTACGCTTCCGAGGCGTCGACGGCCGTGCGGACCAGCCTGCGCATCTGGGCGGGGCTCGCCATCACCTCCCGCAGCTCAGGATGGTCGGCCACGTGCTTGGCCGCCATGTAGCTGCGCCACCCGTCGAGCTCGACGGGCTGCTGCGCGATCACGGTGGTGATCGACGGGACGGTCGGGGGCACGGCCAACGAGCGCCGATACATGCGACCAAAGCCGTCGGGCGAGGGTACTGCGAGCTCCGGTGCTGTCATGGGCACACCCTTTCACGACGGTCCGACATTCTCCGACGCGGGAGTGCGGAAGGAGCTGGGAGGAACACGAGAAGGACCCCCGGACATGTCCGGGGGTCCTCAGGTGGGCGATACTGGGTTCGAACCAGTGACCTCTTCGGTGTGAACGAAGCGCGCTACCACTGCGCCAATCGCCCGCAATCCTCAGTCCGGATATCCGGCCTGCGGCGCCCTACGACTCTAGCCCAGATCCCAGCCCGGCGCCAAATCCGGTCCCGCTCCCGACAGGGTCCGGTCGACGGCCTCGGCAGGCTCGCCGCAGCCCCGGCCGGATTTGTGCAATGACCACTGGTCCTATAAAGTCGTTACTCGTTGAAGCGCGCCCCGGAGCCGAAGATCGCCGGGACGCGACAGCAACCTGCGGACGTAGCTCAGTTGGTAGAGCACCACCTTGCCAAGGTGGATGTCGCGAGTTCGAGTCTCGTCGTCCGCTCGCAGGACACTGTCGAAGCATCCTTTGTGATGCCTACACGGTGGGGTGGCCGAGAGGCGAGGCAGCGGCCTGCAAAGCCGTATACGCGGGTTCGAATCCCGTCCCCACCTCGGTGGACACCTGCTCCCTGACGGGAGTGAGGGCGATTGGCGCAGCGGTAGCGCGCTTCCCTGACACGGAAGAGGTCACTGGTTCGATCCCAGTATCGCCCACGGGGCCCGAGCTCCCCGCGGACGTAGCCAGGGAGCACCACCTGCCAAGGGGAGTCGCGAGTTCGAGTCCGTCGTCCGCTCCGTCCCGTAAGCCGGGCACAACAGACACGGGCGATTGGCGCAGCGGTAGCGCGCTTCCCTGACACGGAAGAGGTCACTGGTTCGATCCCAGTATCGCCCACGGAGGAGCCCGAGGCTCCCCCTGCGGACGTAGCTCAGTTGGTAGAGCACCACCTTGCCAAGGTGGATGTCGCGAGTTCGAGTCTCGTCGTCCGCTCCGTTCCCGTTAAGCCGGGGCACAACAGAACACGGGCGATTGGCGCAGCGGTAGCGCGCTTCCCTGACACGGAAGAGGTCACTGGTTCGATCCCAGTATCGCCCACCCCCGCGGCGCCCCTTCTCGTGTTCCCACGTCGGGCGCCGTTCTGCGTTCCCGATGAAGTTCTGCGTTTCCTGATGAATTTGCCCAGGCGGCCGTGTAAACGGGCCCCTGAAGGACCGTCCGCTGACAGCGCAATCCCCCTCGCGGCCTGACGGTTGGAATGGCCCCGGCGCGTCGCTACCATCAGGAACAGGAGGGGCGCTCTAGCCCCGTGGAGATGAAGGGAGGTGGCCGTGTCTTTTCTGGACGACATCAAGGGCAAGGCTGAGGAACTCATTGGCGGCAACACCGACGCTGTCAAGGACGGCATCGAGAAGGCCGGTGACTTCGTCGACGAGAAGACCGGTGGGAAGTTCGCCGATCAGGTCAATGGAGTCCAGCAGGCTGCCTCCGACTACGTGAGCGGTCTGGGTCAGGGCAATGCCCCGGCCGAACCCGCCACGGACGCAGTCCCTGCCGGCGCGGCCGCCGCCGAAGGCGCCTGAGCCACCCGAAGAATCGTCACTGAGTGCCGGTACCGTCGAGAGGCGGGACCGGCACTTGGCGTTCCCGGGGGTCTGCCGCCTGAGTGATCCGGGCGGTCGCGGCTGCAGCGGCGGTGCGGAGCGTCAGGACGGCTCGTGGCTCTGGCCCTCCCGGGCCAGGGCGGTGAGGCGCGAGACCGCACGGAAGTACTTCTTCATGTAGCCGCCCGCCATCATCTCGGGGGTGAAGAGCGAGTCGAACGGAACGCCCGAGGCCAGGATCGGCACGTCCTTGTCGTAGAGCCGGTCGGCGAGCACCACGAAGCGCAGCGCGGTGGCCTGGTGTTCGATCGGGTGGACGTCCTTCCACACGATGCCGTCGATCCCGTCGATGAGCTGGCGGTACCGGCTCGGGTGTACGCCCGCGAGGTGCTTCAGGAGGGCACCGAAATCGTCGACGGCGACCAGTCCGCCGTCGAATTCTGCGTTCATCCGCGCGTCGAGCTCTGCATTCGACAACGGCGACGGTGCCGCGGGAAGGCCGCGGTGCCGGTAGTCCTCACCGTCGATCCGGACGACGTCGAACTGGTCGGCAAGGACCTGGATCTCCCGCTGGAAGTCGACCGCGGCGAACCGGCCCTCGCCCAGCGAGCCGGGCAGTGTGTTCGACGTCGCGGCCAGCTTGACGCCGGCGTCCGCGAGCTCGCGCATGAGCCGGGACATCAGGACGGTGTCACCAGGGTCGTCGAGCTCGAACTCGTCGATGCACACGAGCTTGTAGGCGCTGAGCGCGTCGACCGTCTTGCGGAACGAGAGCGCCCCCACGAGGTTGGTGTACTCCACGAACGTGCCGAACGCCTTCGGTCCGGGGGCCGCGTGCCACAGGGAGGCGAGGAGGTGGGTCTTGCCGACACCGAAGCCGCCGTCCAGGTACACGCCGGCGCGGGTCTTGGGCTTGGAGCCGAAGAGCTTGGAGAAGAGTCCGCCGTTCGACGCCCCGATGCCGTCGCTGAAGCCCTCGAGCGCCTTCACGGCCGCGGCTTGGCTCGGTTGCGAGGGATCGGGGCGGTAGCTGGAGAAGGAGACCTCCCCGAAACGGGGCGACGGGTGCAGACCGGTCAGCAGTTCCTCGACGGACACTCGGGGCGTGCGGGTAGTGAGGTGTTCGACAGTCGCCAACGATTCCGTCCGGGGTCAAGGGTTCAGGGCCACCGGCCAGCATATCGCGGCCGCCCTTGCCGGAGGCCGTCGTGTGCCCAATCCCACAGGCCCGAGCCGCATCCCCTCTCCTGCGCACGACGGCGCGACATGTTGCGCTGCGTGACAGCTCACAAGTCGGACCGCACCACGCCGCCCGGCCGGTGGCTACGCTTGAAGGGACCACTCAGGAGCGCGGCTTCTGCCCTCTGTTCCGGCACCCGCGCGCCCTGGCTCAGCCGAGCGAAAGGCACACCATGAGCTATCCCCTTGACAGCAGCGAGAAGTTCGCCGCGTACGCCCACCCCGAGCGCCTCGTCTCCACCGAGTGGCTCGCCGAGCAGCTCGCCGCGGGGGCGGTCGCGGACGGGAAGCTCGCCGTCGTCGAGTCGGACGAGGATGTGCTGCTCTACGAGACCGGCCACATCCCCGGGGCGGTCAAGATCGACTGGCACACTGACCTGAACGACGAGGTCACCCGCGACTACGTCGAGGGCCCCGCGTTCGCCGAACTCGTCGCATCCAAGGGCATCTCCCGCGACACCACCGTCGTGATCTACGGCGACAAGTCCAACTGGTGGGCCGCCTATGCCCTCTGGGTCTTCACGCTGTTCGGCCACGAGGACGTCCGCCTCCTCGACGGCGGCCGGGACAAGTGGATCGCCGAGGGCCGCGAGCTCACCACCGGGGCGCCGTCTCCCGCGCGAGGCGAGTACCCCGTCGTCGAGCGCAATGACGCCCCGATCCGCGCCTTCAAGGACGACGTGCTCGCCCACCTCGGCAAGCCGCTCATCGACGTCCGCTCCGCCGACGAGTACACGGGCAAGCGGACCCACATGCCGGCCTACCCGGAGGAGGGTGCCCTGCGAGGCGGACACATTCCGACGGCCGCTTCGATCCCGTGGAGCCGCGCGGCGGCCGAGGACGGCACCTACAAGTCACGCGAGGACCTCGAGAAGCTCTACCTCGGCGAGGCCGGCCTCACCCCGGGCGACGACGTGGTGGCCTACTGCAGGATCGGCGAGCGCTCGAGCCACACCTGGTTCGCGCTCAAGTACCTCCTCGGCTTCGACACGGTCCGCAACTACGACGGGTCGTGGACCGAGTGGGGGAATGCGGTGCGGGTGCCGATTGTGAAGGGGGAAGAACGGGGGACGTGGCCGCTCAGCTGAGGCGCGGCACCCAAGCCCGCCCGATCAGGCAGGCGGACAGGGCGACGTGGCCGCTCAGCTGAGGCGCGGCACCCAGCTGAGCTAGCGCAACCGGGAGTCATACAGGGCCCCGCCGACGGCGAACACGCGCCGTCCGGCGGGGCCTTGCGCGTACGCTGGAAGGGATGAGCACGAATACCTTGCCCGCCGCACTGGCGGAGATCGTCGATGACTTCCAGGCCGTTGAGGAGCGCGACCGGCTGCAGCTCCTCCTCGAGTTCTCGCGGGCGCTCCCTGAGCTGCCCGAGCGCTATCGGGACCACCCCGAGATGCTCGAGCAGGTGGTGGAGTGCCAGTCGCCCCTGTTCATCACGATCGAGACGGAGCCTGCGCCCGAGGGCGCGCCGGCCTCGTCTGGACCCGCGGTGCGCCTGTACTTCTCGGCGCCGGCGGAGGCCCCCACGACGCGTGGCTTCGCCTCTGTGCTCCACGAGGGGCTTGATGGTCTCACGGCTGCCGAGATCCTCGCGGTCCCGGACGACATGCCTGAAGAGCTGGGCCTGACGCGGCTCGTGAGCCCGCTTCGCATGCGCGGCATGGCGGCGATGCTCGCGAGGATCAAGCGCAAGGTCCGCGGGGAGTGCCATCTGGGCGCCTGACGTGTCGAAGAAGCACAAGGGGCCGACCGGGCCCGGACGCGGCCCGGGCACGCCGGCCACGACGGCGCTCGACGCCGCCGGAGTGTCCTACACCGCCCGGACCTACGCCCATGACCCGTCGGCCCCGAGCTACGGGCTCGAGGCAGCGGACGCGCTGGGGGTCGAGCCGGAGCGCGTGTTCAAGACGCTCATGGTGGACGTCCTCGGCAGCGGGGGAAGCCAGCTGTGCGTCGCGGTGGTTCCGGTCACCGGGAGCCTCGACCTGAAGGCCGCGGCCGCTGCCTTCGGGGCGAAGAAGGCGGCGATGGCCGATCCGACGGCGGCGGAGCGGCGCACCGGCTACGTGAGGGGCGGCATCTCCCCTCTCGGGCAGCGCCATCCCTCCCCCACAGCGGTGGACGAGTCGGCCCTCGCGCACGCGACCGTGCTCGTCTCGGGCGGGCGGCGGGGCTTCGACATCGAGTTGGCGCCGGCGGACCTCGTGAGGCTCACTGGCGCCGTGATCGCCCGGCTGGGCAGCGCCGGCTAGCGCGAGCCGCCCGGCATGGGCCGCGGCGCGAGCACCTCCGTGAGCCACGAACGCACGGCGATCTCCCAGCGTTCGGGGTCAACGTTCCATTCCTTCGTGTGCTTGGCGTGCCGGAACGTCTCGAGGGTGACCATCTCGGGGTTTCGCTTCGCGAGCTCGAGCGAAGGCCCCACGGGCACGAACTCGTCGTCGACGCTGTGCAGTACGAGGGTGGGGGTGCGGAGCTCGACGGCGCGCGCAACCCAGTCCATGGCCTTGAAGTCGAGCGGCGCGGCCAGACCGGTGAGCCGGCGCCCCCATGCCTGTCCGAGGAGCAGCTGGCCGAAGCGGCCCACGCCGGATGGGATGCGGTTCAGGTGGGCCTGATGGGCCAGAACGTCCACCCAGTCCACGACGGGCGCGTCAAGGACGAGCGCGCGCACATACTCGCGAAGCATCGAGGAGTCCGCGGTGCGGAGGCTGATCGCGCCGCCCATGGACCATCCGAAGAGGACGACGTCGCGCGCGCCGGCGTCGAGCGCGTACCGGATCGCGACCTCGACGTCGCGCCATTCGGTCATGCCGAGGCCGTAGCGCCCGTCCGGGGTCGCGGGCGCCTCCCCGTCGTTGCGGTACGAGAGGAGCAGGCTGGGCATGCCGAGTGCGTGGGCGGTCGGAACCGCCCGCAGCCCCTCCAGACGCATGGCGCCACGGCCGTGGACCATGATCGCCCAGGTGCTCTTCGGAGTCTCGGCGGGCACGTACCATGCCGGGGCCTCTCCGACGTCGAGGGGGAGCATGAGGTCCTCATACGGCAGTCCCAGATCACCTGGCGTGCTGTAGACGACGCCGCTCCACCTGGCGCGCACGGCGCTGGCGAGGTCTCCGGAGTACTCGGCGACGACGGGGCGCGTGACGGTGGACTCCTCGGGTGTGTAGTCCTGGAGCCTGCCCAGCCGCACGTGCCCAGCCCCCCGATCGAAGAAGAGGCTGTACTCGCCGTCCACACGGGTCTCCTCGGTAGCCCGCAGAATCACACGCCGGTCGCGGCCCTCACCTTGGACGGCCAGGATCTCCTGGTCCTCGGCCTTGACGCGCTCGGGCGTCACCACGCGCCGCGCGAAGTAGGCCGCGAGGGCGGAGCTCGACGCCGCCACGGCCGAGGCGAGGGCCAGCGCGCCTCCCGCCCCGGCGAGCACCCAGACGGCGCGCGGCAGGGGCTGGGGCACGGACGACGGTGGTCTGCGCGGTGGCATCTGCGCTGGCGCGGCGATGGTTCGGGCGGGCATGGACCCATTGTGGCAAACGACGCGCCCGCCGCGGGGCGCCATGCCTCTCCCCGCGGGACGCGCGCTGCCCTAGTCTGTGTTCATGAGCGCCCCGATCCTCATCCTGACCGAAGTCGCACTGGGCCCAAGCGAGCGCAAGGCCGTTGAGGGCCTGCTCAGCGAGGGAACTGCGCTCGAAGTGCTCGTCCCGGCGGGACGGAAGCGCAGACTCGTGGTCGACTTCCTCGACCACCTCTCGTTGCTCGAATTCGGCAAGGCCGTCGAGGGCCTGTCCGACAGGGGCCCGACACCCGAGGCCGCCCGCTCGCTCGCGCAGACCGCCCTCGACACCTCGATCGCCGCCTTGGAGGGACTCGGTGCCGGGGTGACCGGCAGCGTGGTCGAGGGCGACCCCGTCCAGGCCCTCGCTGACAAGGTCGCGTCTGCGGGCGCCGAGCAGGCGGTGGTCGTGACGCTTCCCCACGCGATCGAGGACACGTTCCACACGGACTGGGCGAACCAGGCCCAGCGGAAGCTCGGCATCCCGGTCCTGCACCTGTATGCGGGGACGGGATTCATCGGCGACTCCTGAGCGTTGGAGTAGACATGGACACCACCCCTTCCACTCCCGAGTCCGCCCCGACGAAGGTCCGCAAGACCGATGCCGAGTGGCGTGATGCCCTCACCCCCGATGAGTACCGCGTGCTGCGGCAGGCCGGCACCGAGCGGGCCTACACCGGGGAGTACTGGGACTCCCATGTCAAGGGCTCGTACCGTTGCCGGGCTTGCGGCGCAGAGCTGTTCACGAGCGCGGAGAAGTTCGACTCGCACTGCGGCTGGCCCTCGTTCTGGGCACCCCTCGCGGAGGACAAGGTCGTGTACCTCCACGACCGCACACTCGGCATGGACCGCGTCGAGGTGCGCTGCGCGACGTGCGACTCGCACTTGGGGCACGTGTTCGAGGGCGAGGGATACGACACGCCGACCGACCAGCGGTACTGCATCAACTCGATCTCCCTGACCCTGGTCCCCGACCAGGACTGAGGCCCGGCTTTGGGCCCCGAGGCGGGCCGCGCGCTGGCGAGGATCAGCGGGCGGCCCGCCTCTCGCCGTCGTGGAGGGGCTTGAGCAATAGTCTTTCTGATCCTTGGCCCTATTCAGAACCAGATGATCACGTATCTCGCTACGCTCAGAGCAGCAACGCACCGCGAGGCCCGGGCTACTGCGCCCGCCGCACGCGCACACGAAAGCGAGACGCACAATGACTGCACACGCCGTCGCGACCCCCGTCGCATCGAACCCCCAGCTTCCCGCCCAGCAGGATCCCGCCTGGCTGGCCCTCAAGGACGCCGCGATCGAGCTCCAGTCCCTGCAGGCGCAAGACGGCTCGGTGCCGGAGGCCGCCGACCATGCACGCGCCGCCGCCCTCGTGGGAACTGTGGTCGCCGCCGTCTCCGCGCTCGCCCCCCGTTTCCCGCACGACGCCGAGTACCTCCACCTGCTCCAGGCCGATTTCCGCGCGTGGGAGGGCTCCGGGTTCGGTGTGCCGGACTTCCTCGACTCGCTCGTGGCGTTCCAGCCCCAGCAGCACCGCATCAACGGCCTGCAGCACCTGGTCGTGTTCCCGATGTACACGCAGAACGGCAGCCGCAACCGGTTCGTCGAGGCCGTCCTCGTCGAGGTCGTGTGGCCCGAGTTCGTCGCCGAGCTCGAGGCGGGGGCCTACAGCAACAAGCTGTTCGTGCCGATCCGCTTCCTCGACTTCACACCCGGCTACGCGACCAACTCGGCCGTCCTCTTCCCCGAGACGGTCGCGATGCGCGAGGTTCCGACGTTCACGTGGGGGGCGATCTTCGCCGACCGCGAGGCCGCGCGCTTCCGCCGCGTCCTCGACGCCGCGGCCAAGGTCACGAACCTCGAGCTGCCCGCGGACGCCGCCGAGCTCGTCACGGACCAGAAGCTCGCCCAGGAGACGTTCGTCATGTGGGACCTCATCCATGACCGCACCCACATGCGAGGCGACCTCCCGTTCGACCCCTTCATGATCAAGCAGCGCATGCCCTTCTTCCTGTACTCGCTCGAAGAGCTGCGCTGCGACCTCACCGCCTTCCGCGAGTCCGTCAGGATCGAGCGGGACCCCAAGGCTCCCGGGGCAGCGCGCCGGCACGCGAAGCTTGTCCAGTACGCGGTCATCTTCGACCGGATCTTCCGCTTCGCGATCACCGGCGGCCGAGTGCGGAACTACGACGGGCTCGGCGGCCAGCTGCTCTTCGCCTGGATGCACCAGCACCACGTCCTCCACTGGACCGACACGAAGCTCACGATCGACTGGGACGAGGTGCCCGAGGTGGTCAGCGCGCTCGGCCACGCCATCGACGATCTCTACTGGCGTTCCATCGACCGGCCGAAGGTGGCACACTGGCTCGCAGCGTACGAGCTCGTCTCTGCCACCGTGACCCCCAACCCCGCCTCGGTCTGGGCCAAGGGCCCCGACGCGCTGCCCCTCACCGCGACGCCGCGGGAGATCACGGACCAGGTGCTGGACGACGAGTTCCCGCTGTCCATGTTCTACGAGGCCCTGGAGAAGAAGATGCGTCCTGTCATCGAGTCGACCGCCGGGATCACGGGCGAGACCGCCCTGCCGAAGGCGGCCGGGTGACCCACGTGGGGGCACAGGACTCGGTCGTCGTCGTCGCCGGGGCCACCTCGGCGTCGGGACGGGCAACCGTCGCCGCCCTGCGCGCCGCCGGAGCGACGGCCGTCGCCGTCGGCTCGAACGCGGATCACCTCACCGAGGCGTTCGGGGCGTCCGCGGACGCGCACGACGGCGGCGTGCCACAGTTCGCGTGCGACCTCGCCGACCTCGCGGCGACCCAGTCCCTCGCGGCAGACGTCCGGGCACGCTTCGGCAGGGTCGACGGCGTCATCCACCTCGTGGGCGGATGGCGCGGTGGCGGGACGTTCGCCCAGCAGGGCGACGCGGACTGGGACTTCCTCGTGCGAGGCTGCGTCACCACGCTCCGGAACACCTCGCGCGCGTTCTTCGACGACATCGCGGCGTCCCCCACCGGCCGCTTCGCGATGGTGTCCACGACGACGCTGGCGAGGCCCAGCGCGGCGAACGCGAACTACCAGGCCGCGAAGGCAGCGGCCGAGGCGTGGACCCGGTCGATGGCCCAGGGCCTCGCGCTGCTCCAGTCGAAGCGGCCGGAGAAGGACGGCGGGCCGCTGCCCCAGGCGAGTGCCGCCGTCGTGCTCGCCGTGAAGGCGCTCCTCGATGACGCGATGCGCGAGGCGAGCCCCGAGCGGACATTTCCCGGCTACACACCTGTGGACGTCCTCGCCGAGCGCGCCGTGACCCTGTTCTCCCGCGACGCCGCCGAGATCAACGGCGCACGGATCGACCTCACATCCTGAGAACACAACCGTTAGGCAATACTTTGACAGTGACCACTCCCTACTTCTCCACGCCCGACTCTGTCATCCCCGCCGTCCCCGCCCCCGCGGGATGGCCCCTCCATGACCCGTCCGTGCGCGGATTCGCCTCGGACAACTACTCCGGCGTCCACCCCGAGGTCCTCGCGGCACTCGCCGCGGCGAACGGCGGGCACCAGGTCTCCTACGGGGAGGACGAGTACACCGCCCGGCTCGAGACGGTGATGAAGGGCCTCTTCGGCGACGCCGCCGAGTCGTTCCCGGTCTTCAACGGCACGGGCGCGAACGTCGTCTCGCTCCAGTCCCTCGTGCCGCGCTGGGGGGCCGTGGTGTGCGCGACGACCGCGCACATCAACGTCGACGAGAACGGCGCCCCCGAGCGCGTGGGCGGCCTCAAGCTCCTCGCCGTCCCGACCGAGGACGGCAAGCTCACGCCGGAGCTCATCGACAGGGAGGCGTGGGGCTGGGGCGACGAGCACCGCGCGCAGCCGCTCGCCGTCTCGATCACACAGACCACCGAGCTCGGCACCCGGTACACGGTCGAGGAGGTCCGGGCGATTGCGGAGCACGCCCACACGCTCGGGATGAAGGTCCACATGGACGGCGCGCGGCTCGCCAATGCTGCCGCGGGCCTCGGCACCGATGTCCGGACGTTCACCTCGGACGCGGGGATCGACGTGCTCACGTTCGGCGGGACGAAGAACGGCCTCCTGTTCGGCGAGTGCGTCGTCGCGCTGGCCCCCGAGGCCGGCCACGCCCTGAAGTACCTCCGCAAGATGGACATGCAGCTCGCCTCCAAGATGCGCTTCATCTCTGCCCAGTTCCTCGCCCTCCTCGAGAGCGGGCTGTGGATGCGCTCGGCCGCACACGCGAACGCGATGGCCCAGCGTCTCCGCGCCGCCGTGGAGGGGCTCGACGGCGTCGAGCTCACCCAGCCCACCGAGGCCAACGGAGTGTTCGCGATCCTCCCCGACGGCGTCGCGGGCCGGCTCCGCGAGCGGTTCCGCTTCTACGACTGGGACCCGGCCCGCCGCGAGGTCCGCTGGATGTGCTCGTTCGACACCACCGAGCATGACGTCGACGCATTCGCCGCGGCCCTGAGGGAGGAACTCGGGCGGTAGCCCTCGCGTGGCACGTGCCCCCGCGGGCCGCCTGAGCGGCAGCGCTGATACGGGCACGGCGTGCCGCTCCCGGGGGGCCCGAGGCGTGAGCGTACCCTGTGATGGTGACCGCATTAGCACAGCTGCCTGCGGACTTCTTGACAGCCCTCCGCTCGATGCGAAGTGCCGCCAGCGCGACCCGAACCTCGGGGCTCCGCCTCGAGGAGATCCCCGCGCCCGCACGGCTCGCGCCCTACGCCGTCGCCCTCGAGGCCGAGGTCCGCGAGGGGGACGAGGAGCTCGCCACCGGACGCTTCATCGTCCTGCACGACCCGGAGCCGCCCGCAGTGTGGGAGGGAACGTTCCGCGTCGTCACGTACATCCGCGCCCAGCTCGAACCGGAGATGGGCAACGACGCGCTGCTCGGCTCAGTCGCGTGGACGTGGCTGGTCGAGGCGCTCGAGAAGCATCACGCGGAGTACGGGGCCGCGGGCGGCACTGCCACGAGGGTCCTGTCCGAGAGCTTCGGCACGCTCGCGGGCCGCAGCGACACGATCGACATCGAACTCCGGGCCTCGTGGACCCCGTCAGGTCCGGAGCTCAGCACCCACCTCGACGCGTGGTGCGACATGGTTGCCACGTTCGCGGGCGTCCCCCCGCTCCCGGACGGAGTCTCCGCACTGCCCCGCCGCCGAGGGACGGAGTCCCGCTGACCGCGGCGGGGCGCCCGATCAGCGGCGGCGCTAGACTGGCGGAATCATGACCGCACAGCCTCAGGACGACACCGGGAACGAGGCGGGCAGCGCGCCCCACGGGGGACCAGAGGCCGCACCGCCCGCCACGAGCGCACCGCAGAGCATCGTCGTCGAGGGCTTCGAGGTACCGATCCCGGCGGTCGTTGAGCTCGATGAGCCCCGCGACGGAGTACCCCTCGTCATCTCGACCCAGGAGGGCCTTGAGCGCGCCGCCGCCGCCCTCGCCCGCGGCACGGGACCCGCAGGCGTCGACGCCGAGCGCGCCTCGGGGTTCCGGTATGGACAACGAGCGTTCCTTGTCCAGATCCGTCGGGAGGGAGCCGGGACCTGGCTCATCGACCCCGAGCCCTTCGATGATCTGGCCATCATCAACACCGCCCTGTCCGGGGTGGAATGGATCATCCACGCTGCGACCCAGGACCTCCCGTGCCTCGCCGAACTCGACATGTGGCCAGACCGGCTCTTCGACACCGAGCTCGCCGCACGCCTGGCCGGCCTGCCCCGAGTGGGCCTCGCCGCGGTCGTCGAACAGATGCTCGGTTTCAGCCTCGCGAAGGAGCACTCCGCCGCGGACTGGTCGACGCGGCCCCTCCCTGAGCCTTGGCTGCGCTACGCCGCCCTCGATGTCGAGGTGCTCGTCGAGCTGCGGGACGAGCTCGCGGACCTCCTCGAGTCCCAAGGGAAGCTGGGGTTCGCCGAGGAGGAATTCGCCGCGACTCTGGCAGCGGGCGTGCCCGCGCCCCGAGCCGACCCCTGGCGCCGCACGTCAGGCGTCCACCAGATCCGCGACCGCCGCCAGCTGGCCGCCGTGCGCGAGCTCTGGCTCGAGCGGGACGCGCTCGCACAGAAGAGGGACATCGCCCCGGGCAAGCTCATCCCCGATTCCGCGCTCGTAGCGCTCGCCCGCGCGATGCCGGGCACCGTCCCGCAGCTGCTCACCACGAGGGGCTTCCACGGACGTGCCGCCCAGCGCGAGGCGCCACGGTGGCTGCGGGCCGTCTCCACCGCGCGGAACCTCCCCGACGACCAGCTGCCCCCCCTGCATCTTCCCAGCTCCGGTCCGCCCCCACCCCGCGTGTGGGACGACCGGGACCCCGAGGCAGCCGCGCGGTTCAAGACCGCCCGCCCACGGATCTCCGCGGTCGCCGACTCTCTCGGCATGCCCACGGAAAACCTCCTGACCCCCGATCACCTGCGCCGGATCGCGTGGCGACCGCCGGCGCCGCTCACGGCAGAGTCCCTCGCGGCGGCGCTGCGGGACCTGGGCGCCCGCGCATGGCAGGTCGACCAGGTGGTGCCGACGCTCCTCGAAGCCTTCGAGCATCCGGAACCGCTCAAGGTCAGGAAGAAGGCCACGGCGGACCAGTTGGACCCCGACTCGTAGGTCGCGGCCACCACCTGCGCCCTGTGGCGGGCACCATGCCTGCAGACCCTCCCCCGCGGGGACCATACTCGCCGTTGCGCCTTAAGTTACCGACGAGTAACATCGACGGCAGTGGGCGGTCTCCCGCCCGTAGTCCACGCAAGGAGCTGCCCATGTCCAGCAGGCATGTCCGGGACGTCGTCTTCGTCGACGGCGTCCGCACCCCATTCGGCAAGGCCGGCGAGAAGGGGATCTACCACGGCACCCGTGCCGACGACCTCGTCGTCAAGACCATCCGCGAGCTGCTGCGCCGCAACCCGTCGCTCCCCGCCGAACGCGTCGATGAGGTCTCCATCGCGGCGACCACTCAGACAGGCGACCAGGGCCTGACGATCGGGCGCACCGCCGCGCTCCTCGCGGGCCTCCCGCTCACGGTCCCGGGCTTCGCGATCGACCGCATGTGCGCCGGCGCCATGACCGCAGTGACGACGACGGCGAGCGGCATCGGCGTCGGCGCGTACGACGTCGTGATCGCGGGCGGCGTCGAGCACATGGGCAACCACCCGATGGGTCAGGGCGCGGACCCGAACCCGCGGTTCATGGCCGAGCGCCTCGTCGACCCCGAGGCCCTCACGATGGGCAACACGGCCGAGAATCTGCACGACCGCTTCCCCGCCATCACGAAGGAGCGGGCAGACGCCTACTCCGTCGCGTCCCAGGCCAAGCTCGCCGCCGCGTACGACGCCGGGAAGATCCAGCCCGACCTCGTGCCCGTCGCCACCCATCGGCCGGGCGAGGGCTTCGGCCTGGCCACCGTCGACGAGCCGCCGCGGCCCGGGACGACCATCGAGGACCTCGCCGGCCTTCGCACGCCGTTCCGCCCGCACGGGCGCGTCACCGCGGGCAACGCCGCGGGCCTGAACGACGGCGCGACGGCCTGCCTCCTCACCTCCGCCGAGACAGCCGAGGAGCTCGGGCTCGACCCGAAGATGCGCCTCGTCTCGTTCGCGTTCGCCGGCGTGGAGCCCGAGGTGATGGGCGTCGGCCCCGTCCCCGCCACCGAGAAGGCGCTCGCCAAGGCCGGCCTGTCGATCGAGGACATCGGCCTCTTCGAAATCAACGAGGCCTTCGCCGTCCAGGTCCTGAGCTTCCTTGACCACTTCGGGATCGCCGACGACGACCCGCGCGTCAACCGCTACGGCGGCGCTATCGCGCTCGGCCATCCACTCGCCTCCTCCGGCGTGCGGCTCATGACCCAGCTCGCCCGCCAGTTCTCCGAGGACCCGACCGTCCGGTACGGCATGACCACCATGTGCATCGGCCTCGGCATGGGCGGCACGGTCGTCTGGGAGAATCCGAACCACCCCGACTACCGAAAGGGCGAGTGAACGCCGCCATGACGTCCGATTCCCCCTTCGAGGCCTTCGCGCCCCTCGCCGCCCTGGTCCCGCACGAGACCGTCACGCACTCCCTCGTCAAGGACGTGGTCCTCCCGGGCGGCACGCACGGCAGCGCCGCCACGAGAATCGCGCTCCTCACCCTCGACAACGGCCTCGACCACACCAAGCCCACGACCCTCGGCCCGAACACCCTGATCGAGCTCGGCACGACCCTTGAGGGCCTGCGCCGACGGGCGGCGGCGGGCGAGATCGACGCTGTCGCCGTCACCGGGAAACCATACTTCCTCGTGGCAGGCGCAGACCTCTCGACCGTCAAGACGCTCCGCGACCCCGCCGCGGGCGAGCAGATGGCACGGCTCGGCCACGCGGCCTACGATCTGCTCGCCGGCGGGATCGGCGTGCCCACGTTCGCATTCATCAACGGCGTCGCGCTCGGCGGCGGGCTCGAGATCGCCCTCGCCTGCGACTACCGCACGGTCTCCGCGGGGGCGGCCGGGATCGGGCTGCCCGAGGCGTTCATCGGCCTCGTGCCCGGCTGGGGCGGAGTCTGGCGCCTCCCCCGCCTCACAGGCCCCGAGGCGGGCCTCACGGTCATGATCGAGAACCCGCTGAACGGCAACCGCACGATCGGCGGGCAGCAGGCCTTCGAGCTCGGCATCGCGGACGCGCTGTTCGAGTCCGCCGACTTCCTCGAGCAGTCCCTTCAGTGGGCGGCGTCGGTCCTGGCCGGGGACACCGCCGTCGTGCGCCCGAATGCCGTCGAGCCCCTGACCGATCCGGCCGCCGCCGAGCGGTGGGCCGCCGCAGCCAAGGCAGCACGCGCCATCGTCGCCGCCAAGACCTCGAACGCCGCGCCGGCGCCCGGAAAGGTCCTCGACGTATTCGAGGCCGGCGCGACGTCCACCCAGAAGGAGTCCGCCGAGCTCGAGGTTGCAGCCCTGACCTGGCTCATGCAGACCCCGCAGTTCCGCGACACCGTCTACGCCTTCCTCGATCTCACCCAGAAGCGGGCCAAGCGGCCGGCCGGCGCCCCGGACCCGAAGCTCGCCCGGCCGATCACCAAGGTCGGGGTCGTCGGCGCCGGACTGATGGCCAGCCAACTCGCGCTCCTGTTCGCTCGCCAGCTCAAGGTGCCGGTCGTCATGACGGACATCGACCAGGAGCGTGTGGACAAGGGCGTCGGCCACGTGCACGCCGAGGTCGACAAGCTCGCGGCCAAGGGCCGGCTCTCGCAGGACGCCGCCAACCGCACCCGGGCGCTCGTGAGCGGCTCCGTCTCCAAGGACGAGTTCGCGGACGCCGACTTCGTCATCGAGGCGGTGTTCGAGGAGCTCTCCGTCAAGAAGCAGGTCCTCGCCGAGGTCGAGGCCGTAGTGAAGCCCGAGTGCATCATCGCCACCAACACGTCATCGCTGTCAGTCACCGCGATGGCGGCGGACCTCGCCCACCCGGAGCGCGTGGTCGGCTTCCACTTCTTCAATCCCGTGGCCGTCATGCCCCTCGTCGAGATCGTGCGCGCGCCACAGACGGAGGAGGCGGTTCTGGCCACCGCGTTCGTACTCGCGAAGGGCCTCAAGAAGACCGGGGTCCTCGTCAAGGACGCCGCTGCCTTCGTGGTCAACCGTGTGCTCCTGCGCCTCATGGGAGAGGTGACCGCGGCTTTCGACGAGGGCACGCCGGCCGAGGTCGCGGACACGGCGCTCGCGCCGATGGGGCTGCCGATGACGCCGTTCACGCTCGCCTCCATGGTGGGCCTGCCCGTCGCGCAGCACGTGGCCGAATCACTCCACGCGGCGTTCGGCGACAGGTTCCACGTCTCCGCCAACCAGCAGGCGCTCATCGACGCCGGAATCAAGGGCCTGTGGGCCCCGACGGCCGACGGCGGGCACGAGATACCGTCCGCAACGCGGGCGCTGCTGCGTTTCGGCGGCACTCCGTCTACGGGCGAGCAGGTCCTCACCCGGTGCCAGGACGCGCTCGCGGAGGAGATCGGCCTCCTCCTCGACGAGGGCGTCGTCGCCGGGCCCGAAGACGTGGACCTGTGCATGATCCTCGGCGCTGGCTGGCCCATGCACCTGGGCGGCATCACGCCGTACCTGGACCGGGTGGGCGCGTCCCGGCGCGTCAACGGCCGGCCCTTCCACGCGGAGTCCTGACCGCCACAGGCCCCGCAACGCAGCGCCACGGGGCCCGCAACGCCAGGCCGGTGTTGCGGGGCCTGCGGTCAGTCGTGCGGGAAGCCGGCGTCCAGGAACGCCCCGAGCCGCTCGTCCACGCCTGCGAGCGCCTCACGGCCGGAGGGGCTCGCGAAGCAGAGGGCGCCGGCCCATCCGCTGCGGACCACGACGCCGTCGTGGGTCCAGTAGCTGGCCACGCGCATGCCTCCGGCCGTCACGTCGAAGCGCTCGGCGCGGACCGTGCGCCCGTCGGGGAGCTCTATCGGCTCGGCAGGCCGGCGGCGGATCTCGGCGGGCGCGGGGGCCTCGTCCGGAGCAGCCTCCTCGACCCGCCTGTACGTTGCCGCCTCGCGTGCGGAGCCGGCAAGCTGCGAGACCAGCAGGTACTCCCCGCTGGCCGGGAGGGTGTCCACGGCTAGCTCCGCGTCCTCTCGCCATGAGCCGCCGCTGACGCCGCCGGGCTCCTGCCGGTAACGGAACGCCTCCCACGTCTGGCCGTCCGGGCTGAGCCAGATGAGGGACTCGGACGCGAAGAGGGTCCCCGCGCCGTCCTCGAACGCAACGCGCGTGATGAGCACGGCGCCGTCGAACGCCCTGCGGACGGCCCCGCGCCGCACGCCGGCAACCCAGAAGCCCTCCCACCGCTCCCACGCAGCGCGCACACGCCCTCCTCGCCTTGTCAGGTCTTCACATCGTCGGGCACCGAGGGTCCCCAGCGAAAGACACTACCGGACGGGGGCGCCGCCGCGTCGAGCGTCAGACGGGGACGAACCGCCCGTCCACGAGGGCGACAACGCGGTGGGCGTGCTCGCGGGCCCAGGCGAGCGAGTGGGTCGAGAGCACGACGCCGGTGCCTCCCCGTGCGGCCCCGGCCACGAGAGCCTCGAGCCGGTCCAGCCCGTGCCGGTCGAGCCCCACGGTCGGCTCGTCGAGGAGGAGGACGCGCGGCCGCCGCGCGAGGACGGCGGCGAGCGCGAGGAGGCGCTGGGCCGAGGCCGACAGATCGTACGGGTGGGTGTCCTCGGCGCCCTCGAGGCCGACGGCGCGCAGCGCCTCGCGTGCCCCGTCCTCGGCGGCGCGTCGCGCAGCACGGGAGCGGTCCCGGGTCCGGAGCCCGAAGGAGACCTCGCGCAGCGCCGTGCGCTCGAACAGCGTCTCGCGCGGCTCCTGGAACAGGGTCCCGACGTGCTCCGCGACGCGGCCTGCCGGGATCGCGGCGGCGTCCCGCCCGAGGACGTCCACACGTCCCGACTGCGGCCGCATGATGCCTGCGAGGTGCCTGAGTGCCGTGGACTTCCCCGCCCCGTTGGGGCCGGTGATCGCGAGGACCTCGCCGGCGCGGACGCTCAGGTCGGCACGGTCGAGGACGTGCCGGTCCTGGCCGGGGTACGTGAACGTGACGGAGCCCAGGGCCGCGAGGGGCGGACCACTCGGCGGGCCCGGGCGCCCGGGTGCCGGCTCCCCCGGGCGCTGGCCCTCCCGGTCTGTGTCGCCCGGATCCCGCACCAGGACGCCCGAACGAGCGAACGCGTCCGAGGAGAGCACGGCCGCGGACCTGCCCTCCGCCGCCACGGTCCCGCCGTCGAGAAGGATGCAGTGCTGAGCCGTGCGTGCGAGGGCGTCGGCGCAGGATCCCACGACCACGACCGCCGTGCCGGCCGAGCGCTGCGCGTCGAGGACGTCCGCGAGGGCCCCGCGACCGGCCGCGTCGAGCGAGGCCGTCGGGTCGTCGAGGACGAGCACCGAAGGCGCCCCCACGATCGCGCAGGCCAGCGCGAGCCGCCGCTCCTCGCCGCCGGAGAGGCTCGCGGGATGACGCTCGAGGTGCGCTCCGAGCCCGACGGCGGCTGCGGCCTCCGCGACGCGGGCGCGCATCAGCTCGCGTGCGGTGCCGTGCTGCTCGAGCGTGAAGGCGATCTCCTCGCCGACGGTCGCGGCCGCGCCCGTGAGCAGGTCCGCGGCTCGCTGCGGGACGAGCGCCACGTGGCGGCCCCACGCGCCGAGGCTGAGACGGGGATCGTCGGGGCGCCCACGGAACTCGACCCGCGTGACGCCCTCAGCGTCCCGGAGCCCGAGGTGCCCCTCTAAGGCCTCATGCCCGCCGGCCAGCGCCCATCCCGTGATGATCTTGGCGACCGTCGAGGTCCCGCTGCCTGAGCCCCCGAGCACCGCAGTGAGCGTTCCGGGCCCCAGCGCGAGGCTGACGTCCCGCACGACCGGCCGTCCGGCGTCGTACGCGAAACAACCGAGGTGGGCCGCGAGCAGCGGATCCTGCCCGCTCATCCGGCCGTCCCGGAGACCGCTCCCGCGACGGCGGGGACCACCACGGACGCGACGATGCCCACGCAGGCCGCCGCGAGCCCCCACCTCAGGGCGCGCTGGGGGCCGGAGTCGGGCTCGTCGACGTACGAGGTCCGCGGCCCGGGAAGCCTGTGGCCGCGCGCCTCGAGGGCGGTGGCCCGCTCGCCCGCCTCGTCCACGAGGGCGAGGACCAGCGGGAAGGCCTGGAACCGCGCCGCGGCGAGGCGCCCGCCCAGGCCGGGCCGGACCACGAGCCCGCGCGCCTCCTGAGCCTCCCGGATGCGGCGCATGCGCGCCGACACGGTCGCTGCGAGCCCGAGCGCCGAGGCGAGCACGTAGCCGAGCGGCGCCGGGATCCCCCGGCGCACGAGCGCCGCCCGCAGCACCGCCACGTCCACCCACATCGAGAAGGCGAGCATGACAGTCACCAGCGCGGCCGTGCGGAGCACGAATCCCACCGCGTAGGCGAGGCCTTCCGCGGTGACACGCGCGGGTCCGAGGGCCGCGAGCACAGTGCGCCCCTCGGGGAAGAAGAGCCCGTGGATGAGCAGCGCCCACAGCGCGAACGGCGCGACGACCACGCCCGTCGCCGCGCCCACGCGACGCAGCGTGCCGGCGCGCACCGAGGCGGCCAGCGCGAGGGCGATCGCCGCGATCCATACGGGCCACGACGCCCACGCGAGGCATGCGACAGAACCGGCCGCCGCGAGGGCGAGGCCGGTGAGGGGATTGAGGCGCCCCGGCGTTCCCGGATGCTCAGGCAGGGGGCGCCGCCTCAGCAGTGCCCCTCTCGGCGTCTGCCCTGCGCGAGGCGAGGACGCGGTGCGTCCGCGCGAACTCGAAGCGCTGTGTTGCGCGGCGCGGCAGTGCATAGGCGATCGCTGCCGCGCTGACGAACGTGACGAGCTTGTCCGCGAGGTCGGACAGGATCGCGCCCTTCACAACGGAATCGACGAGGCTGTCCCCCGTGGCACGGAAGACGGCGATGACCGCGCCGGTGGCGCCGGTGGAGGTCCCGCCGAACACGGCGACGGCCACGGTCGAGCCGATGACCGCGGCGACCGCCCCGGTCACGAGCCCCGCGATAGGAAGCCACCACATCCGGCGGACCGCGCCGAGACGCGCCGCGAGGCCCGCAAGCGCGCCGATCACGGCGGCGCCCGCCGCGAACGGGATGAGCGTCGGGTTGAAGAACGACCAGACGATCGTGCTGAGCAGCCCCGTCGCGGCACCGGCCGCGGAGCCGGCGAGGAAGCCGACGAGCACCGTGCCGATGGAATCGAGGTAGATGGGCAAGAGGGTGCTGCCGACGAACTGGCCGAGGACGATGTTGAGCACGAGCGCCACGGGGATGAGTGCCAGCGTCACGGTGGGCAGTGTCGGGAGGATGCCCGCGAAGAGGAGGACCGCCGCGAGGCCGTAGCCCGAGAGCGCGACCAGGGCGGCCGCCGCGGACGGCACGTCCACCGGCTCGGCCGGGGAGGTCGCCACGAGGTAGGCGAAGGTCGCGACGATCGCCGCGGCCCCCAGCGCGATGAGCGTGGTCCGCAGCGGCGAGCGGCGCACCGCGTCCTCGGTCAGGGAATGCGAGGTCGGGGGGTGTGACATGGCCAATGGCGTCCTTCGTGGGTCTGCGCGTGCGGATCCCGCCTATGTCACCTCGGCGGGCGGCCCGGGCCGGCCGGGCGCACCGAAGAGTCTAGCCCACGCGGCGGGCCAGCGCGGCGAGGGAGCCGATCAGCTCCTCGAACGCCTCGGCGGGATGGTTCGCGCTCACGATCCGCGCGGTGAGCGGCTCGCCCCAGAGGCCGCGGTAGTCCGCCACCGTGGTGCCGGCCAGCCGCGGGCCCTCGGTCTCGACGTGCACGGTGGCCGCCCGCGTCGCGTACCGCGCCGTGCCGGCCGCAACGCTTGCCGCGAAGTAATCGTGGACGTGCGCCACATAGCCCTGGTCGTAGTGCCGGTGGAACTCGAAGTAGAACCTCAGCATGTCGCTCACGTGCCGCACGAGCGTGTTGGACGCCGCGCTGCGCGTCCCCTCGCGCTGGTCCGGCAGGACGAGCTCCGGCTCGGCGCATCCGGCCGCGACGGCGAGGGCTGCGAGGTGCTCCGGATGCATCTCGATCCGCTCGGTGGTCTCGAGTGCGCACACGATCGGGAGGCGGTCCTGGGGCTGCCCCGCGAACGCCGCGAACACCTCCGCGGCGGCGTGCGGATCCACGTGGGTATTCCACTCCGCAGTCGGGGTCGTGTTGCCCTGGTAGTAGTACGCGCCACCCATGATCACGACGCCGGCAAGCAGTTCGGGCAGCCGGGGCTCGGCGCGCAGGGCGAACGCGAAATTGGTCAGCGGCGCCGTGATGAGCGCGGTGAGCTCGCCGGGCCGGGCGCGCGCCGACTCGACCCAGAGCTCGACGGCGTCCCTCGCCTCGGGCGCCCGGCGCGCCGACGGGAGGTGGGCGTACCCGATGCCCTGCGGGCCATGGGTCTCGGGAGTCGTGACGAGCGGCACCCGAAGCGGGGCCCGGGCACCGATGGCCACGGGAACATCCTCCCGCCCGCACATCTGGAGCAGGGCGAGGTTGTTGGCGGCCACCTGGTCGGCGTCGACGTTGCCCGGGGTGCTCGTGACCGCCACGAGCTCCACGTGCGGCTGGCTGCACAGGTACAGCAGCGCGAGGGCGTCATCGATCCCCGTGTCGCAGTCCATGAGGACCGCCACGGGCTCCCGGCGAGGTTCGTGCGGCACCGGCCGCGCGGCGTCGTGCATGAGCGGAATCCGCGGTGATCGACGGCGTCAGAACAGCGCGATGCGCGGGGTCTTCGGGAAGATCTCGTCGAGCTCCGCGAGGTCCTCGGCGCTCGGATCCCACGACGCCGCCTCGGCGTTCTCGCGGATCTGCTCCGGCTTGGTCGCCCCGGCGATCACGCTCGCGACCGATGGCTGCGCGGCGAGCCACGAGAACGCGACCTGCAACTCGGTGAGGCCGCGCTCCTCGGCGAACGCCGAGAACCTCTCGAGCTGGTCCCAGTCCGCGTCGTGGACGAGGTTGGTGCGGGTGTGCGACAGGCGGGAGCCCTCGGGGGCGGTGCCGCGCGAGTACTTGCCCGTGAGGAGGCCGTTCGCGAGCGGGAAGTACGGCAGGACCCCGAGCCCATACGCCTCGGCGGCCTCGGTCACCTCGAGCTCAGCCCGGCGGTCGAGGAGGTTGTAGTGGTTCTGGCTCGAGATGAACGGCGTGTGGCCGCCCATGCGGGCCACGAACTCCGCCTCGGCGATCTGCCAGCCCGTGCGGTTCGAGTGGCCGATGTAGCGCACCTTGCCCTCGCGCACGAGGTCGTCGAGGGCCGAGAGCGTCTCCTCGATCGGGGTCTGAGCGTCCGGAGTGTGGTACTGGTACAGGTCGATCCAGTCGGTGCCGAGCCGCCGCAGGGAGGCCTCGACGGCCTTGCGGATGTACCTGCGCGAGCCCCGGGCGCCGAAGTCGTTGCCGTTCGCGCCGTGCATGTCCATGCCGAACTTCGTCGCGACCACCACGTCGTCCCGCCGGCCCTTGAGCGCCTTGCCGAGCATCTCCTCGCTCAGGCCCGGCGTCCTTCCGTAGACGTCCGCAACGTCGAACAGGGTGATGCCCGCGTCGATCGCGGCGTGCACGACGGCGTCGGTCCCCTCCTGCGTCTCGGTCGGCGTGTTGGCGCGGCCCAGGTTGTTGCACCCGAGGCCCACGGTCGAGACGGTCAGGCCCGAGTGCCCGAGACGGCGGTAGTCAGTCATGGTGCCAGCCTACCCGCGCCGCCTGTGCCGGCCGATCAGAGCGAGAAGCCCCTCACGCCCGCCGGCGCGTGCTTGAGCTTGAACGCGTCCGGGTCGCTGGCCGGGGCGACGGCGATCGAGAGCTTCGTGAAGTCCGCCGTGGCCTCCCGGAGGCACGTCTTGACCGCCGCGACCGCCTTGCCCGGGTCCACACATGTGGTGAAGATGTTCAGCTTCCCGGAGCCGATCGAGCTGCCGACGACGCTGCCGAGCCCTCGCCACGCGAGGTGCGAGGACAGCGCCTGGACGGCCTGCCGCTCGAGGTGCCGGTCTCGGTCCGTGCCGTCCGCGGTCTTGAGCGAGAACTGCGCGACGACGCGCCACAGCTCGTTCTCGGGCAGGGCGGCGTAGCCGTCTTCGGCGCACTGGGCGGTGAAGGCGTCCAGGAGGCCCTCGGCGGCGGCAGCGTCGACGTCGTCCGTCGTGCTCGTCGCTGAGACGTGGCCCACCGTTCCGTGGTTCACCACGAACTGCGCGGCCTCCTCGTCGTGCCACGCCTCCCGGAACTCGAGGTCCCCGCCGTCGGGGCGGCGGTACAGCCGGGTGTAGCTCATGCATGCTCCTTCCGTCCGAGCGCCAGCCAGGCGTCGGAGATGCCGTTGAACGGGCCGGTCGCGTCGCGGACCGCCGCGTGGAGGCGTGCGCACTCGTCGCGGACCGCCGCGACCAGCTCGGCCGGGTACGCCATGGACCGGGTGTGCTCGGCGAACTCGTCCTCGTCGTCGACGAAGACGCCGCGGTGTGCGGACCGGATCACGTCCAGGTCCATGTCGACCATGTGGAACTCGACGACGCCGGGGTGGCCCTCGCCCGCGGGCTCGCCGATCCGGTGCCACGACAGGTCCCAGGCAAGGTCCACGTAGACGCGGAAGTCGCCCGGGTTGGCGTCGTCGTAGAACGTCACGGCGTAGCTGCCCGCCCGCGGCACCAGCAGCACGGCGTCCGAGCGCGTGTGCAGCGCGGCCCCCGGCCGGGAGATGAACTCGCCACGGCCCTGGTAGATCCACCAGCCGTGCTGGTCCTCGCCGAGCTGGTACCCCGGCACCACCCAGTGCCCTGTGCCGTCCCACTTGCGGTTGCGGGCGACGACGAGCTCACCCGGGCGCGGCCCCTCGCCGGCAGTCGTCACAGCTGAGGGAGGGTGCCGGTGGTCGGCGCCGGCTGGCCGGGCAGGGGCCGCGCGAACGGGACCTTGGTGCCGAGAACCTGGGCCACGATGTCATGGGCCACCTGCTGGGCCGTGAGGCCCACGCGCGCGAGGACCTGGGAGCGGGTCCCGTGGTCGAGGAACTCGACCGGGAGGCCCACCTCGTTCAGCGCCGTGTCCACGCCTGCCGCCCGCATCTCCTGGCGGATCCGCGAGCCGACGCCGCCCGCGCGGACACCGTCTTCGAGGCACACGACGATGCGGTGCTGTGCCGCGAGGCGGATGATGCTGCGAGGCACCGGGAGGACCCAGCGCGGGTCCACCACGGTCGAGCTGATGCCCTGGTGGTCCAGGCGCCGGGCCACGTCGAGCGCGAGCCTGCTCATGGACCCGACCGCGACCAGCAGCACGTCGGGCCCGGCCGGCTCGGTGCCTTCCTCGGCCTGAGTGCCTTCCTCGGCGCGGTCCGCGACGCGCTCCGCGGCTGTGGCCGCCGTGCCGTGGCCGGTGCGTGCCAGCACGTCCACGCCGTCGTCGAGCCGCTCGAGCGCATCGATGTCCGTGCCGACGGTCCCCTTCGAGAACCGCACGACTGTGGGGGCGTCGTCGACCGCGATCGCCTCGCGCAGTTCCTCGCGGAGCCGGGCGGCGTCGCGGGGCGCGGCCAGGTGGAGGCCGGGCACGCTCTGGACGAGGGCCATGTCCCACTGCCCGTGGTGGCTCGCGCCGTCCGGCCCGGTGACCCCTGCACGGTCGAGCACGAGCGTGACGCCGGCCTTGTGCAGTGCCACGTCCATGAGGAGCTGGTCATAGGCGCGGTTCAGGAACGTCGCGTACAGCGCGACGACGGGGTGGAGCCCCCCGAACGCGAGGCCGGCCGCGCTCGCGAGGGCGTGCTGCTCGGCAATGCCGACGTCGATGACCCGCTCCGGGTGCCGCTCGGCGAACCGATGCAGGCCCACGGGGATGAGCATCGCGCCCGTGATGCCGACGACGTCCTCGCGCTCGTCGGCGATGTCCGCGATCTCGTCGGCGAAGACCGACGTCCACGTGGGCCCGGATCCGGGCTCGGCCGGCTTGCCGGTCTCGGGATCGATGATGCCCACGGCGTGGAACTGGTCGGCCTCATGGTTGCGTGCCGGCGCGTAGCCGTGCCCCTTCTCGGTGATCGCGTGGACGATCACGGGCCCGGCGAAGTTCTTCGCGGTCGCGAGCGCCTCCTCGAGGGCACGCTGGTCGTGCCCGTCCACCGGACCGACGTACTTGAGCCCCAGGTCCTCGAACATGCCCTGGGGCGCCCACCAGTCCTTGATGCCCTTCTTGGTGGCATGCAGGCCCTTGTAGACGAACTGCCCGAACGGCCCGCCGTTCTGCAGCCGCCGCTTCGCGGAGTCGAGGATGCCCTCGTACGCGGCGGTGGTGCGGACCTTGTCGATCGCGGTCCGCAAGGACGCGAGGTAGTCCGCGAATCCGCCAACCGTGGGGGCGTAGGAGCGCCCGTTGTCGTTGACCACGACCACCACGCGGCGGTCCTTGCCGGCGGCGATGTTGTTCAGCGCCTCCCACGCCATGCCGCCGGTCAGCGCGCCGTCGCCCACGACGACCACGGTGTAGCGGTCGCCCTCGCCCGTGAGCACGCGGGCCCGCGAGATCCCGTCGGCCCATGAGAGGGATGCGGACGCGTGCGAGGACTCGACGATGTCGTGCTCGCTCTCCGCGCGGGACGGGTAGCCGGAGAGCCCGCCCTCTTGGCGCAGGGTCGAGAAGTCCTTCCGCCCCGTGAGGAGCTTGTGCACGTAGGACTGGTGTCCCGTGTCGAACACGATGCTGTCCCGCGGCGACTCGAACACGCGGTGCACCGCGAGGGTCAGCTCGACGACGCCCAGATTCGGCCCCAGATGGCCACCGGTCTGGGCGACATTGCGGATGAGGAACTGGCGGATCTCCTCGGCCAGGTCCGCCAGCTGCGCCGCGCTGAGGCGGGCGAGGTCCTTCGGAGAATCGACGGACTCCAAGATGCCCAAGGGCGACTCCTTGCTCGAAACGTGCACGAACCACTGTAACGCCTCCGGCCGCAGACGCAGGGAGGGCCCTACCTCGCGGTAGGGCCCTCCCTGTGTGCGGCTCTGGTCAGCGCATCAACCTCCGCGCTAGACGCGCAGTCCGTCAGTGCGCCGAGATCTGGCGCAGGACGTACTGCAGGATCCCGCCGTTGCGGTAGTAGTCCGCCTCACCGGGCGTGTCGATGCGCACGACGGCGTCGAAGGACTTCGTGGAGCCGTCCTCTGCCGTCGCGGTCACCTTCACGGTGGCCGGGGTCGTACCGTCGTTGAGCGCCGTGACGCCCTCGACCGAGTAGACCTCGGTGCCCGTCAGGCCGAGCGTGGAGGCCGACTGGTCGGCCGGGAACTGCAGCGGCAGGACGCCCATGCCGATGAGGTTGGAGCGGTGGATGCGCTCGTAGCTCTCGGCGATGACGGCCTTGACGCCCAGGAGCGCCGTGCCCTTCGCGGCCCAGTCGCGCGAGGAGCCCGAACCGTACTCCTTGCCCGCGATGACCACGAGCGGGGTGCCGGCCTTCTGGTAGTTCACCGAGGCGTCGTACACGTACGACTGCGGGCCGCCGTCCTGGGTGAAGTCCCGCGTGAAGCCGCCCTCGACGCCGTCGAGGAGCTGGTTCTTGATGCGGATGTTCGCGAAGGTGCCGCGGATCATGACCTCGTGGTTGCCGCGGCGCGAGCCGTAGGAGTTGAAGTCCTTGCGCTCCACGCCGTTGGCCAGAAGGTACTGGCCCGCAGGGGTGTCCGACTTGAACGAGCCGGCCGGCGAGATGTGGTCGGTCGTGACCGAGTCGCCCAGCTTGAGGAGAACGCGGGCGCCGGAGATGTCGCTCACGGGTTCCGGCTGCGCCTTCATGCCCTCGAAGTACGGGGGCTTGCGGACGTAGGTGGACTTCTCGTCCCAATCGAACGTGTTGCCGGTCGGCGTGGGGAGGGACTTCCAGCGATCGTCGCCGTCGAAGATCGTCGCGTAGGAGCTGACGAACATGTCCTTGTCGATCGAGGCGTCCATGACCTCCTGGACCTCGGCCGGGTTCGGCCAGATGTCCTTGAGGAACACGTCATTGCCGTCCGCGTCCTGGCCGAGGGCCTCGGTGTCGAAGTCGAAGTCCATCGTGCCGGCGAGGGCGTACGCGATGACGAGCGGCGGCGACGCGAGGTAGTTCATCTTCACGTCCGGGTTGATGCGGCCCTCGAAGTTGCGGTTGCCGGAGAGCACCGCGGTCACGGAGAGGTCGTTGTCCTGGACCGCCTGGGAGATCTCGGCCTCGAGCGGGCCCGAGTTGCCGATGCAGGTGGTGCAGCCGTAGCCGACCGTGAAGAAGCCGAGCTTCTCGAGGTACGGGATGAGGCCCGACTTCTCGTAGTAGTCGGTGACGACCTTCGAGCCCGGGGCCACGGAGGTCTTGACCCACGGCTTCGAGGCGAGGCCCTTGTTCACGGCGTTGCGTGCGAGCACTGCGGCGGCGAGCATGACCGACGGGTTGGACGTGTTGGTGCACGAAGTGATCGAGGCGATCGAGACGGCGCCGTGGTCGAGCTCGAACTCGCGGCCGTCTGCCATCTTCACGTGGCTCGGGGTCGAGGGGCGGCCGGACGCGCCGGACGCCGCGGACTCGAGCGGGTTGCTGAGGCGCGCCGTCTCGTGGACGTGGCTGTCGGCCTCGGTCGTGGTCGGCGAGTCCGAGGCCGGGAAGGACTCGTCGACGGTCTCGTCGACGCTGCCGTCCTCGATGTGGCCGTTGCCGACCTCGACGTAGTTGTGCAGGTCCTTGCGGAACTGCTCCTTCGCGTCGGAGAGCTCGATGCGGTCCTGGGGACGCTTCGGGCCGGAGATCGACGGGACCACGGTGGAGAGGTCGAGCTCGAGGTATTCGGAGAACCGCGGCTCGTGGGCCGGGTCGTGCCAGAGGCCCTGCTCCTTGGTGTATGCCTCGACGAGGGCCACGTTCTCCTCGGAACGGCCGGTGAGGCGCAGGTAGTCGAGCGTGACGTCGTCGATCGGGAAGATTGCCGCCGTCGAGCCGAACTCGGGGCTCATGTTGCCGATCGTGGCGCGGTTCGCGAGCGGCACCGCCGCGACACCCTCGCCGTAGAACTCGACGAACTTGCCGACCACGCCGTGCTTGCGGAGCATCTCGGTGATGGTGAGCACGACGTCGGTCGCCGTGGCGCCCGCGGGGATCTCACCGGAGAGCTTGAAGCCCACAACACGCGGGATGAGCATCGAGACGGGCTGGCCCAGCATGGCCGCCTCGGCCTCGATGCCGCCGACGCCCCAGCCGAGCACGCCGAGGCCGTTGACCATCGTGGTGTGCGAGTCGGTGCCGACGAGCGTGTCCGGGTAGGCGCGCAGCACCGTTCCGGATCCGGTGTTCACTTCACGGGTCATGACCGTGCGCGCCAGGTACTCGATGTTGACCTGGTGCACAATGCCCATGCCCGGGGGGACGACCTTGAAGTCCTCGAACGCGGTCTGGCCCCAGCGCAGGAACTGGTAGCGCTCGCTGTTGCGCTGGTACTCGATCTCCATGTTCCGCTCGATCGCGCCGGCGTTGCCGAACACGTCGATCTGGACGGAGTGGTCGATCACGAGCTCCGCGGGGGCGAGCGGGTTGACGCGGGTCGGGTCCCCGCCGAGCTCCTTGACGGCCTCGCGCATCGTCGCGAGGTCGACCACACAGGGAACACCGGTGAAGTCCTGCATGATCACGCGGGCCGGGGTGAACTGGATCTCGGTGCTCGGCTGCGCGTTCGCGTCCCAGCCGGCGAGGGCGCGGATGTGGTCCGCCGTAATGTTCGCACCGTCTTCGGTGCGGAGAAGGTTCTCCAGGAGGACCTTGAGGCTGAAGGGGAGGCTTTGGGCGCCTTCCACGGAGTTCAGCCGGAAAATTTCATAATCGGTTCCGCCGACGTTCAGGACGCCTTTGGCTCCGAAGCTGTCCACAGTGCTCAATGCAGGACTCCTCTCGCAACACTGCCATCTTTGTCCCGGCCCGAGGGGGTCGCTAGTTAGGCATGCCTAACTAGGGGCTACCATGAAGGCCGTTCCCATCGCGGCCCATCCTAGACCCGATGCCGCTCAGGGGGGTTGGTCACGCGGGCGGAGTGAGCAGCCCGACCGTCTCGACGTGATGGGTCATGGGGTACAGGTCGAAGGCCCGCAGGCTCTCGAGCGTCCAGCCAGCGGCCCTGAACCAGCCGACGTCCCGGGCGAACGAGGCAGGGTCGCAGGCAACGTACGCCACTGCCCGTGGCGCCATGTCGATCAGCTGCCGCACGACGTCGCGCCCCGCTCCGGCCCTCGGCGGATCAAGCACGACAGCGTCGAACGCCCCCGGGCCGCCGTGACGGTGCAGCACCCGCTCGACCCTGCCCTGGACGACGGCGACCTCCGGCTGCCGCTTGAACGTCCGCCGCGCGTCGCGGCTCGTCCCCGGCGCCCCCTCGACCGAGAGCACGTATCCGGACGGCCCCACCGCCTCGGCGAGCGGCGCGGTGAAGAGGCCGGCGCCGGCGTAGAGGTCGGCGACCTGGGCGCCCGGCACGAGGGTGCCGTCAAGCACCTCCATCGCGGCGGTCATGAGGGTCTCGGGCGCTCGCCGGTGGATCTGCCAGAACCCCTCCCCCGTCACCGTGTAGTGGTGCCCGAGGACGTGCTCGGTGACCGACCCGCGCCCCCGCACGGTGAGCGGCGCCTTCCCGGCGCCGGGGCCGACCGCGCTCGCCGAGACGGAGGGGTCGAGCCCGGCCAGGATCTCGGTCAGCCGCGCGGGGGCAACGCCCTCGGCGAGCGTGAACACGGCCAGCGGCGCGGAGCCCGAGGCAGGGGCGGCGACCTCGAGGCGCTCGATGCCCCGCAGGTCAAGGTCCCACAGCCGCAGGGCGTTGATCTCGGGGGTCGCGAGCGGCATCTGCTCGACCGGGACAAGGGCGTCGGACCGGTGCGCGTGCATCGCGAGGAGTCCCTCGGGGGTCACCGCGAAGCTGCAGCGGGTGCGCCACGCGAGTCCGCCGGCGTCGTCGTCCGTGTCCGGGAACAGCGGTACCGGCTCGACGACGACCTCGTGCCCAGGGCCTTGCTCGATGCCCGCGAGCCGTGAGAGCTGTTCGCGTACCACCTCGGCCTTAAGCCTGCGCTGCTCGCCGAGTTCGATGTGCCCGAACTCTGCACCGCCCACGGGCAGGCCGCCCCGCGCGTAGGCGGCAAGCGAGTCGGCGGCGTCCCAGACGTGTGCGCGCCGGTGCGGGGAGGGCTCCAGGACGTCCACGACGTCGGCGCGCCAGAACTTCGCGTCCGGGGCGGCATCAGTGAGCGCGGCCAGCACGAGTTCTCCCGGGAGCCCGTGCCGGACGAAGACGACCCTGCCCTCGTGCCGGGCGACCATGTGCCCGCCGTGGGCCACCGGTCCCAGGCGCAGCTCGAGCGTGCTGCCGGCGGCACCGGCTTCCTCAGTCGTGCTCACAGCTCCTGCAGCCTCCTGGCTTCCTCGCTCGACTTCAGCTGCCATGGCACGGACGCCACCATGACGCCCGGCTCGAAATGGAGCCGGGTCTTGATCCGCAGCGCGGTCTGGTTGTGCACGAGCTGCTCCCACCATTTGCCCACCACGTACTCAGGGATGTACACGACGATCAGGTCCCGCGGAGACTCTCGCCGCATCCCCCGGATGTAGTCCATGAGCGGGGTGACCGTCTCGCGGTAGGGACTCGCGAGGACCGTGAGGGGCACCGGGATCTCGAGCTTGTCCCAGTCCGCGACCGTCTGGGCCGTCTCCTCGGGGCTGATGTCCACCGTGACGGCGTCGAGCTGGGACGGGCGGGAGGCGCGCGCATAGGCGAGGGCACGGAGCACCGGCTTGCGCACGTGCGAGACGAGCAGGACGGCGTGGACGCGGCTCGGGAGGGCCCGGGCGGAGGCGTCGTCGCCCACCGCGAGCTCCCGCGCCACGTTGGCGTAGTGCGCGTGGATGCTCCACATGATGAGGAAGATGGCGAACATCGCGAGGATCGCGATCCACGCCCCGAGGAGGAACTTGGTGATGAGCACGATCACGAGGACCGTGGCCGTCATGACGAGGCCAATGGTGTTGATCACCCGGGACCGCTGCATGCGCACCCGCACCGAACGGTCCTTGACCCGCTTGAGCTCGCGCGTCCAGTGGCGGATCATGCCGAGCTGGCTCATGGTGAACGAGACGAACACACCGACGATGTAGAGCTGGATGAGGCGGGTCACCTCGGCGTCGAACGCGATGATGAGCACGATCGCACCTACGGCGAGGGCGAGCACGCCGTTGCTGAACGCGAGCCGGTCTCCGCGCGTGCGGAGCTGGCGCGGAAGGTAGCCGTCCTGGGCCAGGATCGACCCGAGCACCGGGAAGCCGTTGAACGCCGTGTTGGACGCGAAGACGAGGATCACGCCGGTCGCCGCGACGACGATGTAGAAGGGGATGCTGCCCGCGCCGAAGACGGAGTCGGCGATCTGCCCGATGACCGGCGTCTGGATGTAGTCGCTCCCCACCGTGCGGCCGTCCACAAGCAGCTCGGTCCCGGGGTCCTGGACGAGGTGGACCCGCGTGGCGTTCGCGAGGAAGATGATCCCGGCGAGCATCGAGGCGGCAACGGCGCCGAGCATGAGCAGGGTCGTGGCAGCGTTCTTGCTCTTGGGCGGCTTGAAGTTGGGCACCCCATTGCTGATCGCCTCGACGCCAGTCAGCGCGGCTGCGCCGGAGGAGAATGCCCTCAGCAGCAGGAACGCGCCGGCGAGCCCCATGAGCCCCTGATCGAATTCCGGGGCGGGGACGATCGTGAAGTCCGCGCTCTGGGACGGCCTGAGGGTGCCCGTGAGCCACTGGACGACCCCGATCGCGGTCATCCCGAGGATCGAGAGCATGAAGACGTAGGTGGGAACCGCGAACACGGTGCCCGCCTCGCGGATGCCGCGGAGGTTCACGAGGGCCAGCACCACGACGCCGGTGACGGCAATGATCGCCTGGGTGCCGTGCAGCGCCGGCACGGCCGTGGTCAGGTAAGTCGCGGCGGAAGAGATCGACACCGCGACCGTGAGGACGTAGTCGACGAGCAGCGCGCTCGCCACCGTGAGGCCGGCGAAGCGGCCGAGGTTCTCGGTCGCGATCTCGTAGTCGCCGCCCCCCGACGGATAGGCGTGGACGTTCTGGCGGTATGAGGCGACCACCGTGATGAGGACGAGCATGACAGCGAGCCCCACCCACGGGGAAAGGGTCACCGCAGACACGCCTGCGAGCGCGAGCGTGAGGAAGATCTCGTCCGGCGCGTACGCCACGGAGGAGAGCGCGTCCGAGGCGAAGATCGGCAGCGCGATGCGCTTCGGCAGCAGCGTGTGCGTGAGCCGGTCGTTGCGCAGAGCGCGCCCCACGATCACGCGCTTGACCGAGTTCAGAATCGTCAGCACCCTGACACGTTATGCGACAACCGCGGGCGGTGTCATCGCGGGGTACATTGGGGGCCATGGCGCACTACGTGATCATGGGCTGCGGACGCGTCGGCGTCACCCTCGCCCACACCCTCGAGGACTCCGGCCACTCGGTTGCCATCATCGATCAGGACGACCGCGCCTTCCGCCGCCTGCGCCGCACGTTCTCGGGCCGCAAGGTCACTGGCATCGGGTTCGACCGAGACACGATGAAGCAGGCCGGGATCGAGGAGGCCTACGCGTTCGCGGCCGTCTCGAGCGGCGACAACTCGAACATCCTCGCCACCCGCGTGGCCCGTGAGACGTTCCATGTCCAGCACGTCGTCGCCCGCATCTACGATCCGGGGCGCGCGGAGATCTACCAGCGCCTCGGGATCCCCACGGTCGCCGCCGTCCGCTGGAGCGCCGACCAGGTCCTGCGCCGGATCCTCCCCGAGTCCGGTGTGGCCGGTGACTACCGGGAGCCCTCCGGCCGGCTGGTGCTCACGGAGGTCGGGCTGGACCCGACGTGGCTCGGGCACCCGCTCGCCGCCGTCGAGCGCGCCGCCCGCGTGCGGGTCGCGTACGTCACCCGCTTCGGGGAGGGCATGCTGCCTACCGCCGGGACGGCGTACCAGGAGGGCGACACCGTGCACGTCATGATGGATCTCTCCGACGCCGCCGAGGTCTCCCGCATCCTCTCCGCACCGCCCGTCAAGGAGGCGTAAGTGAAGGTCATCATCGCCGGGGCCGGCAGCGTCGGCAGCTCGATCGCGCGCGAGCTCCTCGCCCACCGTCACGAGGTCCTGCTCATCGACCCCAAGCCCGAGGTGATCGGGCGCAGCGGGCTGCGCGGTGCCAAGTGGCTCATCGGCGACGCGTGCGAGCTCTCGACCCTCAAGGAGGCCCGCGTCGACGAGGCGGACGTCGTCGTGTCCGCTTCGGGGGACGACAAGGTGAACCTCGTCGTCTCGCTCCTGGCCAAGACGGAGTTCGGGGTCGGCCGCACGGTCGGCCGCGTGAACAACCCGAAGAACGACTGGATGTTCGACGGCGCGTGGGGCGTCGACGTCGCGGTCAACACGCCACGGCTCATGACGGCCCTCGTCGAGGAGGCGGTCGAGATCGGCGACGTCGTGCGCCTCATGACGCTGCAGACCGGCGTCGCGTCCCTCGTGGAGTTCACCGTGCCCGCCGACTCGCACGTTGTCGGCAAGACGGTGGGCCAGATCGATTGGCCCGCCGACTGCACACTCGTGGCGATCCTGCGCGACCAGAAGCCGATCCCACCGAGCCGGGACGACGTGGTCGACCACCGGGACGAGCTGTTCTTCATCTCCACGATCGCCGGAGAGGACGAGCTCAGGGCCCTCCTCGCGCCGCAGTCCGAGGCACCGGAACGGGAGCTGCCGGCACCCGCCGAGGACGAGGACGACGCGTTCGACGGCTGAGGCGGTCGGCAGGGCTCAGTCCGCGGAGGGCGCCGTCGTCGGGGCCGTGATCGGCCGGGTGATGAGCCACGCGATCCAGAGGCCGAGCGCGTACAGCGGCACCCCCATGATCAGGCGTGTGGCGCCCAAGGCGACCAGACCGGCGTCGCCCATGAAGTACAGCGGAACCTGCACGAGCAGACGCAGGGCGAGCACGGCCACCATGATCCAGGTGCCGAGGCCGTACTGCCGCGCCCGGACGGGGTCCTGGCGCCAGTGCAGGCCCTCGTTCCGGAGGAAGCCGAACAGCACGCCCATGAGCGGCCACTTGAGCAGGATCGAGATGACCATGGCGGCGATGTACGCGGCGTTCGTCAGGAACCCGGAGACGTAGAAGTTCTCCGCGCGGCCCGTGAAGAGCGCAAGCGCGGCCGAGACGCCGACGCCGATGACACCCGCGAACGCCTGGGTCGGCGGAGTGCGGCCCACGAGGCGCACGACGACGAAGACGGCCGCCACGGCAAGGGACAGCACCGCGGCAAGGACGAGGTTCTGCACGAGCGTGAAGCACACGAGGAACACGAGCCCGGGCAGGATGCTCTCGAGGAGGCCGCGCATTCCCCCGGCGCTGCGGAGCACGTCGATGCGCCCGTCGTCGTGCCGGTGCAGGCCGGCCTTGGCGGCGTAGGCCCTGGCGAGGTCGGCGGTGCTCGGGGCCTCCTCCGGGTTGGGTCCCCGGTCCTGGGCGCCGTCGTGTGCGCTCACGTCAGTCCTCCTGGGCAAGGATCTCGTAATGAGGGTTGTAGATGGTCGGGACTCCGTGGAAGTGGGCGAGCATGCCGGAGAAACGCAGGCGCGTTCCGGCGTTCACGCCGCTGACCCGGCGGCGGCCCAGCCAGACGAGGCAGAGTGCGGGCCCGCGTCCGGGGAGCGCGCTCTCATCCTCGACCACCGCGGTCAGGCGCGGCGCCTCGTCGGCGGGGACGTACGTGAGCGAACGGACCACGCCTTCGCCTGCCACCTGCCCCCGCTCGGGCAGGCCTCCGAAGCCCTCGAGCCGGACCATGCCGGCCGCCTCAGCCAAGATGGGTGATCTCCGGTCCCCGCTCGGGCGCCTGCGGCGCCTCCTCGTGTCCAGGGCCGTTCTCGTGCGGTGCGGCCTCGACCGGGATCCGCAGGGGCAGGAGCTCCCGCGGGGGGAGCGGCGACTCCCCACGGTCCACCACGACGTGCCGGAAGAGGTCCTCCAGCTCCGCGGAGGCCTCACGATTCTCGGCTGCGGGCCCGCCGAGCACACCGCGGAGGAACCACCGCGGGCCATCGACCCCCATGAACCGCGCGGCGCGGTAGCTGCGGCGCTCCCCCGACGCGTCCGCGGGGAGCCTCGCGATGAGCTCAGGGCCGAAGGTGCCTTCTGTCTCCTCGACCATTCCGCCCTGGCTTGCCACCGACTGGGCGATCTGGGCGCGGATCTCGCCCCAGAGGCCCTCGGAGCGGGGCGCCGCGAAGGCCTGCAGCTGGAGGTTCGAGCCGTTCAGGTCGATGGTGACCGCGACCACGCGCTGGGTGGCTTCCTCGAGTTCGAGTCGGAGCTGGACGCCGTCCACCGGACGGACGAGGATCGCCCCCAAGTCCACATATCCGATCTCGGTGCTGGCCTCGCTCGCGTCGAAGGGCCCCTTCTGGGCACGCCCGTAGCCGCTCTTGTCCGGCTCGCTGCGCTTCTGCGCGGGCAGGCCGAGCACCGAGGGGTCCTCGGCCGTCAGCTTGGCGTTCTTGCCGCGTCCGAACAGTGCCACACAAACTCCTTAGTCTCGCCGGCGTGGGGCCGGCAGCCCTGGCTACTGGGCAGTGAACCCGCCGGTCGAGCCGAACCCGCCCGCGCCCCGCACGGATCCGGACAGCTCCGGGACGGTGACGAACCTGGCGTGCTCCACGCGCTGGATCACCATCTGTGCGATTCTATCGCCGCGGCGGAGCTCGAGCGTCGCGCTGGAGTCGGTGTTGAGCAGCGTCACGGCGATCTCGCCGCGGTACCCCGCATCGACCGTGCCGGGGGCGTTCACCACGGTGAGGCCATGCTTGGTGGCCAGTCCCGAGCGCGGATGGATGAGGGCCACATAGCCGAACGGGAGCGCGATGCTCACGCCGGTCGGGACGAGCGCGCGCTCACCGGGGGCCAGCGTCACGTCGACGCGGGCCCTCAGGTCCGCGCCCGCGTCCCCCTGGTGGGCGTACGACGGCGGTTCGAGTCCGTCGTCGAGCATCTTCAGCTCGACGTCGAGGGTCGGCTCCCAGGCCGGCGCCGGGGCGGAAACTGTCTGCTGCTCGGCATTCACCCGTCAACTCTAGCGGGACCCTGTGCCGTGCAGGCGCCCACCGGCGTCGCCCCCGCTGCCGGTTTTGTCCCCGGCGGGGCGCGGGTGGAAGCTTGGGACATGCCTGAGCCCACGACTCCCGCCCCCGGCGCGGGAACCGCAGATCCCGTCGTCTACTCCGAGAAGCTGTGGCCCGCGTGGTGGGTCTGGGTGGTCGCCGTGGGCGTCTCCGCCGCCGGAATCCTCGTGTTCGCCCCCATCAGCATCGCGGCAGGGTTCACCGCCGCCGTCGTGATCTTCATCATCCTCGCGGTCGCACTGATCGGATCGACCCCGCTGGTCCAGGTCACGACGACGACGTTCCGCGCAGGCCGGGCGACGCTCCCGCTCGGGTTCGCCGGCGAGGTCGAGGCGTTCAGCGGCGAGGAGGCCACGGCCGAGCGCGGCCCGCGGCTCAATGGGCTCGCCTACCTCTGCCTGCGCGGCTGGATCTCCCCGGTGGTGCGGGTCGAGCTCACCGACCCCGAGGACCGCACACCGTATTGGCTCGTCTCGAGCCGGCATCCGTCCAAGCTCGTCGCAGCGCTGACAGAGCATTCCCGCGCGGCCTGAGCCTCCGGCCCGCGGCCCGACACCCAAGACGGCGGCCCCAGCGCGTGATGCGCCGGGGCCGCCGTGGTGGGGACGCGCAGAGGGCGCTCAGCCCTCGCACTCCTTGCAGTAGAGCAAGCCGTTCTTCTCTCGTGCAATCTGCGAGCGGTGGCGGACGAGGAAGCACGAGGCGCACGTGAATTCGTCGGCCTGGGCCGGCAGCACGCGCACCAGGAGTTCCTCGCCCGAGAGGTCGGCGCCGGGCAGCTCATAGCTGTCTGCGGCCTCCGCCTCGTCTTCATCCACCGAGGCAGACTGCTTATCGGTGCGGCGGGACTTCAGCTCCTCGATGGAATCCTCGTTGAGCTCTTCCTCGTTCTTGCGCGGCGCATCGTAGTCGGTCGCCATAGTTCTTCGTTCACGCTCCGTCAAGCTAGCCATGTCACGTGGCATCCCACGTAGTCCACTCCAACGCACTCGGCCCCCATTTTGTGCCCAGTGACGGGGAGATTGTTCCCCAAGCGGAGCTAAAACGCCACTCCGGCCCGGAACATTCCCGTCACGAGCGTCCCAGCGCCTCGGTCGCGGGCACGCTCGACGGGCCGAAAGCCCCGGCGGAATCCTCGCCGATATCGCGGCACACCGGGGGTTTAGCCCGCGATTCCGCCACGCGAATGGCACAGTTCTACTGGAGACCTAGAGCAAGCTGGAGGGCGTCAATGCAGGATCAGCAGGATCAGGCGCGAGCGCTGCGCCTGGTGGGTGTCCATGAGGACGGCGCCCACCTCCTCGTCAGCGCCCCGAACGGCGACATCTTCCGCCTCCCGCTCGACGAGGCGCTGCGCCGGGCCGTGTCCCGGCCCGCGCCCCAGCGCCCCTCTCCCGGCCATGGCGACGGCGGCGCCGGCATGACCCCCAGGCAGATCCAGGCCGAGATCCGGGCCGGGGCGACCGCGGAGGAGGTCGCGGAATCCTCCGGCGTTCCCCTTGCACGGGTGCAGCGTTTCGAGGGCCCGGTCCTGGCCGAGCGCGAGCACATGGCGCGCCGCGCCCAGGCGGTCGAGGTTCCCGGCAGGCTCCCGAACCAGGACGCTCTCCGGGGCCCGCACCAGGAGAGGCCCGCCACGCTCGGCGAGATGGCCGCGTACCGGCTCTCGCTCCACGGCGTCTCCGCGGACAGCGTCGAATGGGACTCGTGGCGGCGCCCCGACGGCCAGTGGACGGTGGTGGCGCGCTTCGCCCTGCCGGAGGGCGCGCCGTCGTCCATCGGCGAGGAGCCGCCCGCGATCTGGACGTTCCATCCGGTCCACCGGACCGTTGCGAACGCCAACCGCTGGGCGCAGCAGCTGAGCGAACTGGAGCCGCTCGACGGGCCCTCGCCCCGACGCCGCCTGTCCGCGGTCGCGGACCATCCCTTCGACGTCGAGGCGCCCGAGTCCGTGCGTCGGGCAGAGATGCCCGCCCCGGGGCCCGTGGACCGCGAGGCGGAGCTTCTGGACATGCTGCGGGCGCGCCGCGGCCAGCGCCTCGGCGTGGACGAGGACGCCGACGATGCCCTCGCGCTCCTGCTCACCCATGGCATCCCGGCCGCGCACCCGAGGCCCTCGGACGTCGCGGAGGCTCCGGCCGAGGAGCCCGAGCCTGCCTACGAGGATGAGGCCGACGGGGAGCAGGACGCCGAGCCGTCCACCGCCACCGTGCCCCGGGGCGGCATCACCTCGCTTCTCTCCCGCCTCGCTCCCCGGACGCACGACGCCGACGACCCGCACCTCGCGCTCCGGCCCGGCCTGAGCGGGGAGACCCATCAGATCACGGTCGTCCCGTCGAGGCGCCCGCAGGAGCGCGACGAGGGGCACGGAGCGGCAGACGGCGGAACGGAGGCGCCCCGCGACGAACGCGGCGCCGATGGGCCAGATGCGGGAGCCCGGGCGCCGCACGGACAGGCCGAGGGCAGCCCCCGAGCCGAGCGGACTGTGGGCCGCGGCGAGGTCCCATCGCAGGCCCCACCCGCCCAGCAGGCCCCGCCAGCGCCGGAGCCCCGACGCTCCTCGCGCGCGAAACGCTCCTCGGTGCCGAGCTGGGACGAGATCGTCTTCGGCACGAAGGGCGACTAAGCCGAAGGCATGACGAGGGCACGGCGAGCCACGGCACGGCCCGCAGGGGCTAGTCCCCGAACGGCAGGAGCTGCTCGCCCTCTCCCATGACCGCCGCCAACGCCGCGGTACGCCCGGCCATGTAGTGCCGGCGGCAGAGCGTCTCGTAGCCGACGCTGCCCGAAGCCAGCCCTCGGCCCGTGATGTCGGCCACGACGACCTGCTCCCCCGTCAGGACCATCGTCCCGTCCACGGTCCTCGCGTTGTGGGTCGCCCGGCGGCCGCACCAGCACAGCGTCGGTACCTGGAGCGTCTCGATCCGGTCCGCGAGCTCGACGAGCCGTGCGGAGCCCTCGAAGAGCCGTGCCCGGAAGTCCGTCCCGATCCCGAAGGCGTACACGTCCACGCACAGCTCGTCGACCACGCGGGCAAGTTCGTCGACCTGCCCCGAGCGGTAGAACTGGGCCTCGTCGCAGATGAGGTAATCGACCTCCTTGGCGTGGGTGCGGCGCCGCACGACCTCGTCCCAGAAACTCGACTCCGGGCCGACCTCGATCGCCGGCGTGCTCAGGCCCAGCCGGCTCGTGATCACGGCCTCGCCGGAGCGGTCGTGGCTCGTGAACAGGAGGCCCTTCCGGCCGCCCGCACGGTGGTTGTAGTCCATCTGGAGCGCCAGGGTCGACTTGCCGCTGTCCATCGTGCCGGTGAAGAACACGAGCTCAGCCACGCTTGCCCCGCTTGCCCTGGATCCGGCCGCGCGCGCGGAACGCGACGAGCGGCACCTGCCGCTCGGCTTTGGTCCATGAGCCGTGCTGGCCCACCATCTCGAACGCCTGGGGCCGCACCCGGCGGCCGTCGTACAGCGCGAGGCCCCCATGGACGGCCACGATGAGGTCACCGATCCGGTCGTGCACCTGCTCGGACACGACCGGCCCGAACATCCCGCGGTCGATCGCCTCACCGCGCGTGAGGATCCATGCCTGGTCGCCGAAGCGGTCCCGCCACCGCGCGGCGACGGCCGCCACCGCGGCGCCGGACGCCGGCCGCTCGACGGAGGTGGAGCATGCGCGGCTCCCCGGCCGTGTGACGGAGGCCCTCGGTGAGCGCGGGGTCGGCGCCGATGTCGAGGCGTCGGGACGGCGGGATGTCCACCATGCCGTGGTCGCCGACCACGAGCACGAGGGTCCCGGCGGGCAGCTGCGCGTCGAGGCGGCGCAGCGCCGAGTCCACCTCCTCGAGCGCCTCCTCCCACTCGGGCGAGGTCCAGCCGAACTGGTGGCCGGCCTTGTCGAGCTCGTTGAGGTAGAAGTAGGCCAGCATCCGGGGGTGGGCAGCCATCGCCGCGGAGACCGCCGTCGTGCGCGCGTGCAGGGTTCCTGCGCCGATGAACTCCCCGCCGCGCAACGCTGCGCGGGTCATGGCCGAGCCCTCGAACTGGGGCAGGCTCACGGTGGCGACGTGGATCCCCGGGTGGATCAGCTCGAAGACCGTGGGGCAGGGCTGCCACCGCTGGGGGTCCACGTCAGGATCCCAGCCGTTGAGCTGGTTGACCACCCGGTCGAGGTGGGGTGCGTAGACGTCGTAGCCGACCATGCCGTGCTGGCCGGGCGGGACGCCCGTGCCGAGGCTCGCGAGCGAGGCCGCCGTCGTGCTGGGGAACGCCGCGTCGAGGGTGTCCGGGACAGGGCCCTGTCCCGCGGCGAGCTTGTCCCGGAGGAACGGGGTGTGTGCCATCCGCTTCGACAGGAGGTTCCGGCCGAGTCCGTCCACCATCACGAGGCAGATTCGCGATGACTCGGGGATCCTCAGCGGATTGGGGAATCCCTCCGCGCCGAGAGCCGCCGCGCACGACGGCAAGAGCTCGGCCACCGTGCGAGTCCCGAACGCGGGCGGAGGTGGCAGGGGCGGTGCGACCTTCCCGGTTCCGGTTGCGCCCGTCATCTAGCGGCCGCCGTGGCCGCGCAGCGTCCTGGAGGCCAGGCCACCCAGCCGCGGCCTCGTCGGGGCCGGGGGACGCGTGCCCGACCCGGTGCTCACGGAGCGCAGGAGCCGTGCGAAGTGCTTTGCGGCGTCCACAGCGCGCGGTCCATCGGCGTCGGCACTGATCCGCAGCACGAGGTCCTCCTGTGCCACCGTACCGGTGTAGCCGTGGTCTGCCTCGCACTGGGGGTCGCCGCAGCCCGCGGGCACGATGTCGATGCGCTGGCCGCCGCTCCACGCGATCGCGAGCGTCACCTCGCGCACCGGGTCGCCGGGCGAGTACTCGACGGGCTCGGCGTAGACGTACGAGAGCACCACCGTGGCGATCTGGGCCACCGGCACCGACTCCGTCGAGACCTGGGCCGCCATCCGGCTGCCCGTCTCGTCGAGCGGGGACTCATCCACGTGCGTGACCACGAGCATGTCCTCGGTCAGGGCGAGGACCGTCACGTGGCGGCGGACCTCGGAACGCTCGAAATGCGTTTCGAGGTGCGTCAGGTGCGCCACGGGCGTGCGGCCGTCGAGTGCGTCCTGGACGACGTCGCCGACGAGCAGCGGGTAGAAGCCCGTCCTCTCGAGCGCCGCGGTGAGGGTCTCCCCCGCTCCTGTGCCGCGCTGCTGGCCTGCGGGTGCCCCGGACGGGTTGTGGCTCATAGGCGCCATTGTCCCAGAACGTCGGTGGGCACCCCAAAAACGGGTCGGAAGCCGGTCACTGCGCGATCAGGGCCCGGCGTGCGCTGTCCATGCGCTGCGCCGCGTTCCCGACCCACACCTGGGCCGCGAGCACGGTCAGCCCCTGTCCGCTCACCACCACGGGTTTGAGCTCGAGCAGCGAGACCTCCGGGTGCCTGTCCTTCAGCAGCGAGACCCGACCCACGAGATCCTCGAGCGCGGCAACATCCAGAGCGGGCAGCCCCTCGTGGCCGAAGAGCTTCACCGACGTCCTCGGCGAGCGGACCATCTCCGCCACGTCCCCCGTGGTCAGCGGGGTGATGCGGTGCGCCCAGTCGTCCAGGAGGGAGACGGCATCCCCGGCGAGCCCGAACGAGAGGACGGGGCCCAGGAGGGGATCCTCGATGGCCCGGATGACGCACGCCTGCCCGAGCGGAGCCATGCTCTGCACCTCGAAGTGCCCCCCGCCGTAGGGGGCCAGGGAGCGTCGCATCTGGTCGAACTCGGCGCGCAGGTCCGCCGCGTCGCGCACGTCCAGCCGGACGGCCCCGAGGTCGAGGCGCGCGCGGAGATTCTCGGCGGCGGACTTGATCGCGACCGGCCACCCGAGCGACTCGGCGGCCTCGACCGCCTCCCCGGCCGTCGCCACCGGCCGGGAGGGCAGGACCGGGATGCCGTAGCACGCGAGGAGGCGCGCGGCGTCGTGCGCCTCCAGCTCGATCAGCTCCGTGCCCTCGACCCCGGCGAGGGACCGCGCGACGAGGGCCTCGGCGCCGTCGTCGTCGACCTCCGCCTCGAAGAGAGGGCCCTGGTCGCGGGCGAGCCATTCGCTGTAGCGCACGACGGCGGCGAGCGCAGCCACCGCCGTTCCCGCACTCACGTAGCTGGGCACCGAAGGGACGGCGAGCGCAGTGGCGTCCTCGGGTGCGGGCAGGAGTCCCTCCGTCTCGACCCGGCGGTCGAGCACCCCCGGGAACGCGGCGACGACGGTCTTGCCGAGGGCCTCGGCCCCCTCGGCGAGCGCCTGGGCGAGCGCGGGCACACGCACCCCGACAGTCGGCAGGAGCGCGACGACGACCGCGTGGACGTCGGTGCGTGTCCCCAGCTCGGCGAGGCGCCGCCGCAGTTCAGGCAGCGCGAGGGACTGGCCCTGGGACAGGTCGAGGTCCCCGGCCACCGCGACGACGTGGAGCTGCTCGCCCTCTGCGCTGTCCGACACCACGCGTGCGAGGGCCAGCGAGTTGCTCAGCACCGCGACGTTCGGGCCGGCGGGGAGCGTCCCCACGGCGATCTGCGCGACGTCGATGAGCTCCTCGACCGTGCTGACGCGGATCACGCCGGACTGCCGCAGCACCGCGTCCAGCGCCCCATGGGGCGCCTGAGTGGTGCGCACGGAGTGGCCCGGGGGCAGGCGCAGCCCTGTGACCTCGCTCTTGGCGACAATGACGGGCTTGCTCCGGGCCAGCCGCCGGGAGATGCGCGAGAACTTGCGTGGGTTGCCGAAGGACTCGAAGTACAGCCCGACAGCGCCCGTCGCGACGTCGTCCTCCCAGTACTGCATGAGGTCGTTGCCCGAGACGTCGGCGCGGTTGCCGGCCGAGAAGACCGAGGAGAAGCCGAGGTTCCGCCGCTCGGCGGCCGCGTAGAGCGCCACCCCCAGGGAGGCCGACTGGCTGAACAGCCCGAGGGCCCCCTGCCTCGGCAGCCTCGGGGCGAGCGAGGCGTTGAGCCGGACGTCAGGATCGGTGTTGACGATCCCGAGGGACTCGGGGCCGACCACCCGCATGCCGTGGGAGCGGGCATTCCGCACGATCTCGCGCTGGCGGGAGAGGCCCTCCTCGCCGCGCTCGGCGAAACCGCCCGACGCGATGACCGCGCCCTTCACGCCTGCGGCGCCGCACTCGGCGACGACGCCCGGAACCTGCTCGTACGGCACGGCCACGATCGCGAGGTCGACGGGCCCGGGGACCTCGCTGAGCCTGCCGTACGCCATCATCCCGCCGAGCTCGAGCGCCTCCGGATTCACGGCGTACACGGGTCCCGCAAACCCGCCCTCGACGATGTGCTCGAGCAGCTGGAAGCCCAGCGTGCCCCACGTTCGACTCGCTCCGATGACGGCGATCGAGGCAGGCGCGAGAAGGCCGAGGACGCTGCGGGACTCGGCACGGTGCTCGCGGGACTCCATGACCGCCCGGGACTTCTCGGTCGGGTCGATCTCGAACGCGACGCTGATGACGCCGTCGTCGAACTGGCGCTTGACCGCGTAGCCCGCCTCGGCGAACACGGTGAGCATCTTACGGTTCTCGGGCAGCACCTCGGCGGTGAAGCGGCGGATGTGGTTCTCGCGGGCGGCCGCGGCGAGGTGCTCGAGGAGGATCGATCCGAGCCCGCGCCCCTGATGGTGGTCCGCGATGTTGAAGGCGACCTCGGCCTCGGTGGGGTCCGTCAGGCGGTCGTAGCGGCCCACGCCGATGATCTCATCGCCGATCGTGATGACGAGGGCCACCCGGTCGTGGTGGTCGACCTCGCTGAAGCGCTTGAGCTCGGCGTTGGTCAGCCGGGCCTTGTAGCTGAAGAACCGCAGATAGATGGAGCCCTCGGACTGGTGCGTGTGGAACTCCTGAAGCGCCTCGGCGTCCTCGGGGCGGATGGGCCGAAGGTGCGCGGTGCCGCCGTCGCGCAGCACGACGTCCGCCTCCCAGTGGTGCGGGTACTTGCCGTCAGATGCGCCTTCCTCGCCGGGGCCCCCATGCTCGCCGAGCGCGCGGTGCTGGCCAAATGCGTCTGTCGGTGCCGAGTCCGCCATAGGCTTAGCCTAGTTCAGCGCCCGAACCACCACACGGCACCACCACACGAAGGACCCACGCAGTCTTGGCACGTCGACAGAACCCTCGCTCCAGCGCAGGCCGCACTGGAGCGGACACTCTCCCCGGATCCGATGACTTCGCGGAGAACATCACCGACATCGACGTGGCCGAGGAGATGGAGACCTCCTTCCTCGAGTACGCCTACTCGGTCATCTACTCCCGCGCCCTGCCGGACGCCCGCGACGGCCTCAAGCCGGTCCAGCGCCGCATCCTGTACATGATGAGCGACATGGGCCTGCGGCCGGACCGCGCCCATGTGAAGAGCGCGCGCGTGGTCGGCGAGGTCATGGGCAAGCTGCACCCGCACGGGGACGCCGCGATCTACGACGCGATGGTGCGCATGGCGCAGGGCTTCTCCCTGCGCCTGCCGCTCATCGACGGCCACGGCAACTTCGGCTCGCTCGACGACGGCCCGGCCGCGCCGCGCTACACCGAGGCCCGCATGGCAGCGGCCTCGCTCGCACTGACCGGAGACCTCGACGAGGACGTCGTCGACTTCGTCCCGAACTACGACGGGCAGCTGACCCAGCCCGAGGTCCTCCCCGCCGCATTCCCGAACCTCCTCGTCAACGGCGCCACGGGCATCGCGGTGGGCATGGCCACGAACATGGCCCCGCACAATCTGGGCGAGGTCATCGCGGCCGCCCAGCTCGTGATCGCGAACCCGGACGCGACGCTCGAGGAGGTCATGGACCTCGTCCCCGGCCCGGACCTGCCCACGGGGGGCCAGATCGTGGGCCTGGACGGCATCCGGGACGCGTACCGGACCGGGCGTGGCTCGTTCAAGACCCGCGCGAAGGTCGCAGTCGAGCAGATCTCGGCGCGCCGCACGGGCCTGGTCGTGACCGAGCTGCCGTACACGGTCGGCCCCGAGAAGGTCATCGAGAAGATCAAGGACGCCGTCAACGCCAAGAAGCTCGCGGGCATCAGCGACGTCACAGACCTCACGGACCGGCAGCACGGGCTGCGGCTCGTGATCGAGGTCAAGAACGGCTTCAACCCGCAGGCCGTCCTCCAGCAGCTCTACCGCTACACGCCGCTCGAGGACTCGTTCGGCATCAACAACGTCACGCTCGTGGACGGCCAGCCCCAGACGCTCGGCCTCCTGCCGCTCCTGCACGTCTACGTGGGACACCGGCTGGATGTGGTGCGGCGCCGCACGGCATTCCGCCTCGGCAAGCGGAAGGACCGGCTCCACCTCGTCGAGGGCCTCCTCGTGGCGATCATGGACATCGACGAGGTCATCCAGATCATCCGCACCTCGGACGAGGCCTCGGCGGCGCGCGAGCGCCTCATGTCGATCTACGACCTGTCCGAGGTCCAGGCAAACTACATCCTCGAGCTGCGCCTGCGCCAGCTGACCAAATACTCCCGGATCGAGCTCGAGAAGGAGCAGGACGAGCTGCGCCGCGACATCGCGGAACTCGAGGCGATCCTCGGCTCCGACACGCTCCTGCGTGACCTGGTCTCGCGCGAGCTCGGCGAGGTTGCCGCGACGTACGGGACCCCGCGCCGCACGCTGCTCCTCGAGCACGACGACGCCCCCGCCCTCGGCAGCAAGGCCTCGGCGTCGGCGCCGGGCGCTCCGGGCGCCGCGTCGGGTGCGGCGAAGGGCAAGCCGGCCCCACTGCAGCTGGAGATCGCCGACGAGCCGTGCTGGGCGATCCTCTCGGCGTCGGGCCTGATCGCGCGCACGGCGCACGCCGAGCCGCTCGCCGAGGCCGGTCCGCGGGTCCGGCACGACGTCTTCCGCTCGGTCGTGCGCACGACGGCGCGCGGTGAGGTCGGGGCCGTGACCTCGGCCGGGCGCATGCTGCGGCTCCAGGTCGTCGACCTGCCGCTGCTGGCCGCCTCGGCCGGGCTGCCCAACATGGCTGGCGGCGTGCCAGCGAAGGACTTCATGGCCCTCGCCAAGGGCGAGTCCCTCGTCGCCCTCGTCCCCTTGGACGCCGTCGTCGCGCTGGGGACCGCGCACGGGATCGTGAAGCGCGTCTCCCCGGACTACCCGCTCAACCGCGAGGACTGGGAGGCCATCGCCCTCAAGCCGGGCGACGCCGTGATCGGCGCCGCCGCCGCGGCGGACGCGGACACCCTCGTGTTCGTCACCGGCCAGGCGCAGCTCCTGCGCTACGAGGCCTCGGCCGTGCGGCCGCAGGGGCGCACTGCCGGCGGCATGGCCGGCATCAAGCTCGCGGACGGGGATGAGGCGATCTTCTTCGGCGTGGTCGGCGCGGAGGATGCCGGCGCCGGGGCGGAGCCCGGGGAAGGCGTCGAGGTGCCGCGCGGCGTCGTCGTAACGATCGCGGGGGCCGACGGCGCCCTGCCGGGGACGACCGCCGGAACCGCGAAGGTGACGCCGTTGGACGAGTACCCCGCGAAGGGCCGCGCGACCGGCGGGGTCCGCTCCCACCGCTTCCTCAAGGGCGAGGACCGCCTCACGCTCGCGTGGGTCGGCAGGGGCCCTGCGAGGGCGTCGTCGTCCTCGGGGGTCGCGCGGTCGCTGCCCAGCGAGTTCGGCCGCCGCGACGGCTCGGGCATCCCCCTCGCGCAGGCCGTCGACGAGATCGGTCCCACCTTCGCCTGACCGTCTCGGGAACACACAAGTGCGCCCGTTCCTCGTTTCGGGTACATATACACGCGTCATTCGCATGTCTCGGGAACGCTCACGTGTGCCCTCCCGCTTAGACTGCGGCCATGGCCATCACCCCTGACACGAAGGACTGGACCTGGGTCCTCGACCGCCCCTGCCCCGAGTGCGGCTTCGACCCCGACTCGCTGACGCCGCAGGACGTCGCCCGGCGCGTCGATGAGACCCTGCCCCGATGGGACTCGGCCCTGGGCCGCGAAGACGTGCGGGTGCGCCCGGACGAGTCGACGTGGTCGGCGCTCGAGTACGGGTACCACGTGCGGGACGTCTTCGAGCTCTTCCGCCACCGGCTCGGCCTCATGCTCGGCGAGGACGGGGCGCGGTTCGCGGACTGGGACCAGGACGCCACGGCCGTAGCGAAGGACTACGCGAACGCCGACCCGGAGACGGTCCGCGCCGAGCTTGCCGAGCAGGGGACGCTTGCCCGCGACGCCTTCGCGGCCGTGCCCGAGGCGGCCTTCGGCCGGCGCGGCCTGCGCAGCAACGGCAGCAAGTTCACGGTCGTGACTCTCGCCCGCTACTTCCTCCACGACGTCGAGCACCACCTGCACGACGTGCGGGGCTGAAGGCATGCAGCCCAACGATCCTGCGGCCTTCCGCGCCGAGCTGCGGGCACAGTTCGACGCCTTCATCGACGAGCACCGGTCGCTCTTGGCAGAGTGCCTCGACGGGCTGACCGAAGCCGAGGCGCGTGCCTCCCTCGTGCCGTCCCGCACAACCCTCCTTGGCCTCGTGAAGCACGCCGCGTTCGTGGAGCGGGTCTGGTTCGATGAGGCCGTGTCGGGACGATCCCGCGCCGAGATCGGCATCCCCGCCACGCCGGACGAGTCCTTCATCCTCGAGGACACGGATACGATTGCGTCCGTCCGCGCGGACTACCTCGCGGCGTGCGCGGACTCGAGGCGCGCGGTCGCCGGACTGGGGCTCGACGACACTGTGCCGGGGAACCGCCGAGGTCCGTTGCCGCTGCGCTGGATCTGCCTTCATGTCCTGCGGGAACTCGCCCAGCACTGCGGCCACGCAGACATCCTGCGCGAGCAGGTGCTCGCCGCGCGCCCGCGCGGGGACCGCGGGGCTTCGGCTCAGCCGACAGGCTGAGCTCGCCGCGCGCCGTCGTGCGCCACGTCTGCAGAGGCTGTGCCGGCACTCCGGCCGCCGAGCTCCACGAGCGCGTCCCCCGGCATGAGCTCCGAGGCGTGGTGGGTGACCATGATGACGGCCCTGTCCGCGAGCGCCTCGTGGAGCTCCGCGACGAGCTCGAGCCCGGACTCGGGATCGAGGTGCGCGGTGGGCTCGTCCAGCAGCACGACGTCGGCCCCGGCGAGCAGCGTGCGGGCCACGGCGAGCCGCTGCCGCTGGCCGCCCGAGAGGAACGACCCCCGGCTGCCGATCCGCGCGTCGAGCGCTCCGGGCAGCGCGCGCACGTGCTCGAGCAGCCCGACCCGGTCGAGCGCTGCTTCCAGCTCTGCGTCCGACGGCGCGTGGTCGCGGTCTCGGGCGACCGCGAGGTTGCCGCGAACGGTCGAGTCGAACAGGTGCGACTCCTGGGGGCACCACGCAACGCGGCCGCTCACGCCGGCCGAGCCCTCGCGCGGCGCCAGGAAGCCCGTGAGGAGCGCGAGCATGGTCGACTTGCCGCTGCCGGACGGCCCCGCCAGGACGACCCAGTCACCCGGCGACGCCTCGAGGTCGAGTCCGGAGACGACGTCGTGCCCGCCCGGCCAGCCCACGACCACGCCCCGGAGGTGCACCCCGGGGGCGCCGGCCCCCGCCGGCCGCTCGGGAGCGCGTCCATCCGCCCCCCATTCCTCGGCCGCCACGCGGGTGAGCGCCGAGCGCAGGGCGGGGAGGTGCTGAACCGCCGTGCTTGCGGCGGCGAGCGGCTCCGCGAGGGCCAGCTGGAGCAGGAGGACGGCGGCCGTCGTGGTGGCCGGCGCGCCGGCGGCCGCCGCGGCTCCGAGGGTGAACGCGGCGGCGATCCCCGTGGCGGCGATGACGATGGCCTGGGCGAGGCCCTCGGCCGCGGCGCCGCGGCGTTCGAGCCGGGTGAGGCGCGCGTCCCGGGCCCGGAGCCGGGCGAGCACCGCGGCGGTGCGGGAGTTGGCGGCCAGGTCTCCTGCGGCGGCGAGCGCCTGGCCGATGCGGGACAGGAACGCGGAGCGGCCAGCCTGGAGGCGCGCAGCGGCACGGCGATCCGCCCCGAGGGCCACGGCGGGCGCGACGACGAGGCTCGCGGCGAGCGCCGCCGCGAGCGCGGGAACCTGCGCGGGGAGCATGATGCCGACGGCGACGACCGCGCCGACGCCGACGAGGAGCGCCGTCGCGATCGGGTGGAGCACGCGCGGCAGCTGGTCGCGGACCGCCTCGACGTCCCCGACGAGCGCCTCGAGCGCCGCCCCGGGGACGAGCAGCCGGCGGGCCGAGAGGCCACGCGCGGACAGGGCGCCCCAGAGCCTGTCCCGCAGGACAGTGAGCGTGGAGAGGACCGCGGAGTGCAGCACGAGCCGTTCCCGGTACCGCAGCACAGCCCTCGCGACGCCGAAGAACCGCACCCCGGTGATGGCTGTGAGCAGGTACAGGATCGGAGGCTGCTCGCTGGCCCGGACGATGAGCCAGCCGGACAGGGTGGCCAGGGCGATGCCGGCGGCTGCCGCCCCGAGCCCGGCGATGGCGGCGCGGACGTACGTCCCGGCATCCGGCCGGACGATCGAGGCCAGCGTCCTGAGCCACGCTCGCCGGGGCGCCGCGGCGCTTGCCGGAGCCTCCCGCACCGGGCGGGTCAGGTCGTCCGCGTCGGGGGTCCGGACGCCGAACCTTTCGGAGACCACCCCTGCCGACGGCGCGAGCTCGACCACGCGGTCGGCGAGGGCCGCGGTCCTGGGCTCGTGGGAGACGAGCAGGACGGTGGCCCGCCCGGCGAGCGACGCGATCGCCGCCTCCACGAGCGCCGCCGAGGCCTCGTCGAGGTGTGCGGTGGGCTCATCGAGGAGGACCACGTTGGCGCCGTCGGCCACCCGGGCGAGCCCGCGGGCGACCGCGACGCGCCGCTGCTGGCCGGGGCTCAGCTCGGACGGGCGGGCGCCGCCGAGCCCCGAGAGGCCCAGTCCGGCCAGCAGCTCCTCGACGAGGGCTCCGTCGCGCTCCCCCGCCGCCCCCGCATAGAGGGCGAGTTCGGCCTCCACGCTGTCCTCCGTGAACTGCGGGTGCTGCGGAACCCAGGCCAGGCGCGCTGGGTCGGCGCCCCGGACGGTGCCGCTGACGGCGGCGCCGGCGCCATCGCGGACGAGGCCGGCGATCGCCGCGAGGACGGTCGTCTTCCCGGAACCGCTTGGCCCTGCGAGCACCGTGACGCTTCCGGCCTCCGCGATGAAGGTCACGGGCCCGGCGGCCGTGCGCTCGGCGCCGGGCGCAGCGCCACCGTAGCGTACGGCGAGGGCATCCACGTGGATCTCCGGCACCCCCGGCGCCGCAGGCGTGGGGGTCCCGCCGGCGAGGACCGGCATGCCGTGGGGTACCGCGACGCGTTCGCGAGTGCGGCGCAGCGCCTCGGCGCCGTCCTCGCTCGCGTGATGCGCCGTGCCCAAGTCGCGGAGGGGCTGGAAGCACTCCGGGGCGAGGATGAGGGCGAGGAGGCCGGCCTCGAGCGGCATGTCGCCGTACACGAGGCGGACTCCGATGAACACGGCCACGACCGCCACGGAGATCGTGGAGATGAGCTCGAGGGCGAGCGCCGAGAGGAACGCGACCCTGAGCGTGGCCATCGTGCGGCCCTGGTAGGAGCGCGAGAGCTCCGCGAGGGCCCTGCGCTGCTCGGCGGCCCGCCCGAGACCGACGAGGACAGGCAGCCCCTGCGCGAGCTCCACGAGGTGCGCGCCGAGCCGCAGGAGCGACTGCTGGGCCTCGGAGACGGCGTCGACGGTGTGGCGCCCGATGAGCACCATGAACACCGGCACGAGCGGCAGCGTGAGCACGAGGATGAGGGCGCTGACCCAGTCCGCGCCGAGGATCCTCGCGCCGAGCAGCACGGGGACGGCAGCCGTCTGGACGAGCGCCGGCAGGTACTGGGTGTACAGGGCGTCGAGCTCGTCCAGCCCCCTGCCGGCGAGCACCGCGGTGGCCGCGGGCGACGACGCGACCCGGGCGCCGCCGTCGTCCGCGGGAACGCCCTCCGCACCACTTCCGGGGGCCGGCCTCGAAGCCGGACGGGAGAGCCCCGCCTCGATCAGCTGCGAGCGCAGCTCCTCCTTGACTCCGACGGCGGCCCACCGGCCCACTGCCGACGTTCCCCACTGCGAGGCCGCGCGGACGAGGATGCCGGCCGCGGCCATCAGGGTCGCCGAGGACAGTGACGCACTATCCAGGGCGGCCGCGCCTGCGCCGGACGCGAGGCCCGCGAGGCCGGACGCGACCCCTTGTGCCATGAGGGCGAGGCCCGCCGCCTTCGCCACGGCGAGGATGCCGAGGAAGACGAGGGCGCGCCGCGTCGACGGGCCGAGGGGAATGTCCGGTCGCATGCTGGTCCTGCCTGACGTTGCCTAGGCCTGCCGGCCGGTCACGAGCCGGACGATGGTCGCGGGCACCACCGCGTGTGCGGTCGGGATGCTGTCCACACTCAGCCGCCGGCGGAACACCCAATATGTCCACGCCTGGTAGGCGAGCACGAGCGGGAGGCCGATAAGGGCGACAACAGTCATGAGGCCCAGCGTGTAGTCGGACGACGACGCGTTGGCCGCCGTGAGGCTCAGGGCCGGGTCGATCGTCGAGGGCAGCACCACGGGGAAGGCGGCGGAGAAGATCGCCGCCGCGCCGGTCGCGAGGAACACGGCGAGGCCGATGAACGCCCTGCCTTCCGAGCCTCGGCGGCCCAGCGCCCACGCGGTGACTGCGGCGCCCGCCGCCACGGCGGTGAGCGCCCAGCTCCACCACTTCCCCGTATGCAGCTGCACTGCGAGGACCCAGGCCACGAGGGGCAGCACGGCGAACGGGAGCCAGCGGACAAACGCGCGGTGGGCCCGGGAGCGGACCTCGCCGTCCGTCTTGAGGGCCAGGAACGCGAGGGCGTGCACGAGCGCGAACCCGACGACGGCGAGGCCGCCGAGCACGGCGTACCCGTTGAGCCACACGAACGGCCCGCCGACCCGGTCGCCGTTGGCGTTCAGCGGCAGTCCCGCCGTCGTCAGGGCGAGCATCGCGCCGACGCAGAAGGCGGCGACGCCCGAGCCGAGGGCGAGTGCCCAGTCCCATACCGCGCGCCAGCGGTCGGAGTGGACCTTCCCGCGGTACTCGATGGCCACCGCACGGAAGATCAGGGCCACGAGCGCGAGCGTGAGCGGCAGGTACAGCGCCGAGAACAGGGAGGCGTACCAGCGCGGGAAGGCCGCGAACGTCGCTCCGCCCGCGGTCAGCAGCCAGACCTCGTTGCCGTCCCAGACTGGGCCGATCGTATTCAGGAGCACCCGGCGCTCGCGCTCGCCCCGGGCGAACAGCTTCATGTGCATCCCGACGCCGAGGTCGAATCCCTCGAGGAAGAGGTAGCCGATCCAGAGGACGGCGATGGCGCAGAACCAGACAGCCTGAAGAATGGTGGGGGTTTCCATCGTGCGCTCCTAGTAGGCGAAGGCCAGGACGTCGTCGGCGGACTTGCCCGCCGGGCCGCTGCCGGGCCCGTCGCCGTCCGGGCCCCCGTCGTGCTCGTGGGCGGCGTGGGCGAGCTCGGGCATCGCCGATGCGACGCCGCCGCGGACGTAGGTGATGAGGAGGCGGACCTCTACGACCATGAGCACCGCGTAGATGAGCGTCAGGACGATGAGCGAGGTGAGGATCTCGCCCGCGCTCACCCCGGGCGAGACCGCGGCTGCCGTGAACATGAAGACCTGGTCGACGCTTCCGGCCATCGCGGGATTGGGCGCGACGACGAACGGCTGCCGGCCCATCTCGGTGAAGATCCAGCCGGCGGCGTTCGCCCCGAACGGGGCAAGGATGCCCAGGACGGCGAGCCGCATGAGCCACCGCGACTCGGGCACGGTGCCCTTGCGGGTGAGGATGAGGGCCACGAGCGCCGCGAGGGCGGCGAGGCCACCGAATCCGATCATCGCGCGGAAGCCCCAGTACGTGACCTCCATGACGGGGACGTAGTTGATGGGCTGGCCCGCGCGGTCGCCGTAGATCGGGTTGTCCGGAAGGTTGGACCCGTAGGCCTTCTTGTACTGGTCCTGGAGGCTGTTGACGCCTTGGATGTTCGTGGTGAAGTCGTTGTGGGCGAGGAACGAGAGCAGCCCGGGGATCTCGATGACCGCGGCGACGTCGGAACAGTCCTTCGAGCCGAGGTTGCCGACCGAGAGCACGGAGAAGCTCGTGCCGTCGTGGCACGCCGCCTCGGCCGCGGCCATCTTCATCGGCTGCTGCTCGAACATGAGCTTGCCCTGGAGGTCGCCAGTGAAGGCGGTGCCGGCGAACGAGATCATGGCGACAACTGCACCGATGCGCAGGGACTTGAGCCACACGGCGTGGTCGGTCCTGTCGCGTCCCGGGACACCGGGCGCCTCACCGACGACGACGCGTTGCCGGCCGTCGACGACCTCGACGCTGTCGATGCCGTCGTGCCTCCGGCGCCACAGGTGGTACCAGGCGATCCCGAGGAGGAACGCACCGGCCACTCCGAGTGCGCCCAGGAGGGTGTGCGGGACGGCGACGAGTGCCGTGTTGTTGGTGAACACGGCCCACGCGTCGGTCATGACGGGGCGGCCGTCGACGACCTTGACCCCGACGGGATGCTGCATCCAGCTGTTGGCCACGATGATGAAGTACGCCGAGACGGCCGAGCCGATGACCGCGATCCAGAGCGCGGCGAGGTGCAGGCCGGGCCGAAGGAGCTTCCAGCCGAAGATCCAGAGGCCGAGGAACGTGGACTCGACGAAGAACGCGAGCAGGGCCTCCATGGCGAGCGGGGCGCCGAACACGTCGCCGACGAACCGGCTGTACTCGCTCCAGGCCATGCCGAACTGGAACTCCTGGACGATGCCGGTGGCCACGCCCATGATGAAGTTGATGAGGAAGAGCTTGCCCCAGAACTTGGTCATCCTGAGGAACTCGCCCTTGCCCGTGCGGAACCAGACCGTCTGGAGCACGGCGACGACGAGCCCCAGGCCGATGGTCAGCGGCACCATCATGAAGTGGTAGACCGTGGTGATTCCGAACTGCCAGCGTGCTATCTCCAAAGCGTCCACGCATGCTCCCGGTTCTGGCCGACGTTTGCTTCTACGATTCGTAGAAAACCCTGACTTCTACAAAGTGTAGAACACCGGGCGGGGCGAAGCCGCCGTGTGGGCGTGAACCCATCCTCCCCTCCGTGCCGCTGTGAGCGAACGCGCCCGCTCGCGGAGCACCGAAAGTGTTCTACCGTGCGTAGAATGGAGTAGGCGCGCCAGCGGTTGGCGTGCCGGATCGGCATGTAAGGACTGAGACGCACATGGCAAGCCTGGGTGAACTCGAGCGTTCGGTGATGGACCTCTTGTGGACTGCCCCCGAGGCCTCTACCGCGAATGATCTGCGCGACCGACTGGCCCAGAGCGAGAGCCAGGGCCACGAGGGCAAGGATCTCGCTGTGACCACGGTCCTGACCGTCCTGTCGCGGCTCGAGAAGAAGGGCCTCGTCGAGCGCGAGCGCGGCATGCGGCCGCACCGCTACCGGGCCATCTCGACGCGCGAGGACCACACGGCCCGCCTCATGCACGAGGCGCTCGGCACCGCGCCCGACAGGGAGGCGGTCTTGGCGCGCTTCATCGGCTCGGTAACCGAGGCAGAGGCCGCCACCCTCCGCAGGCTCCTCGCCCGCGGCTGACCCACCCGGGCGGAGCGCGCGTGCTCGCGACGTCGTACCTCCTCGCGCTGCTGGCGGTGCTGCTGGCATGGCCCGTGCCGGTGGCGCTGTCACGCGCCCAGTGGCCCGCCCGCTCCCCCTTCGCGGCCATGGTCCTGTGGCAGTCGATCGCCCTGGCGGGCGGGCTGTCCATGATCGGGGCCATGCTCGTCTACGGCCTCTCACCGCTCGGGGACAGCCTCATCGGAGCGATCCGGCGGGCTGTGACCATCGTCCTCGCCAACAAGTCAGCCGATGAGCTCCACTTCTGGCACCTGTTCGCGCTCAGCGCCGCGGCGCTGCTGAGCGTGCACCTCGTCTTCACGCTGCTGCTCACCTACGCGCGCATCGTGGGCCAGCGCCGCCGCCACCGCGAGCTCCTCTCCCTGCTCAGCTCCCCGTCCGGAGCCCTGGAACGCACCTGGGTCATCAACCATCCAGCACCCGTCGCATATTGCCTGCCCGGCGGCTCCCGATCCGTCACCGTGCTCTCCGACGGGCTCATGGAGACCCTCGCGCCTGAGGAGCTCCACGCCGTCGTGAGCCATGAGAAGGCGCACCTCACCCAGCGCCACCACCTCCTGCTGTGGGCCTTCGAGGCCTGGCGGTCCGCACTGCCGTGGCTCCCGACGACCCGGCTCGCGCGGCAGGCGGTCAACGCGCTCGTCGAGATGCTCGCCGATGACGCCGCTCGGCGCACCGTCCCCGACGAGGTGCTGGTGCGCGCGATCGCCCTCGTCGCCGTCGGCGGCGGCGCGGACGGCGCCGCGGTGCCGGGCACGCACGACGGCGAGGGCGCACCCGTGGGCATCATCCCGCCTGCCGCTTCCCGCCACGCGGCGCCGGACCCGGGTCTCTCCTCTGGCGCGTTCGACACCGACGGCGTCGACATCGCCGGCCGGCTCAGCAGGCTCCTGACACCGAGGCCCCCGCTGCCTCCAAGCGCGACGGGGGCCGTGCTGACTGCGAGCCTGCTGCTCATCGCGGCGCCGACCGTCCTGCTCTTCGTGCCGGGTCTCCTCTAGCGAGGCGTTCGCCCAGCTAGGCGTCGATCTTCTCCCGGTCGAGCTGGGCGCTGCCCGCCACGATGAAGTCCTTGCGCGGCGCCACGTCGGAGCCCATGAGCAGCTCGAAGACCTCCTCGGCCCGCTGCGCGCTCTCGATGGTCACCCGGCGGAGGCTCCGGTGCCGAGGGTCCATCGTGGTCTCCGCGAGCTGGTCGGCATCCATTTCGCCGAGGCCCTTGTACCGCTGGACCGGCTCCTTGTGCTTGCGGCCCTCGGCCTCGAGGCGGGGCCAGCACCCGGTGCAGCTCGGCGTCCGAGTACGTGTACACCATCTCGTTGGCCTTGGCCCCCGGATTGACGACCTCGACGCGGTGCAGCGGGGGCACGGCGGCGAAGACCCGCCCGGCCTCGACCATCGGCCGCATGTAGCGGAAGAACAGTGTCAGCAGGAGCGTGCGGATGTGTGCGCCGTCCACGTCGGCATCGGTCATGAGCACCACGCGGCCGTACCGGGCCGCCTCGATGTCGAAGCTGCGGCCCGAGCCCGCGCCCACCACCTGGATGAGCGCGGCGCACTCGGCGTTGGAGAGCATGTCCCCCACCGACGCCTTCTGCACGTTGAGGATCTTGCCCCGGATCGGCAGGAGCGCCTGGAACTCGCTCGAGCGGGCGTGCCGCGCGGTGCCCAAGGCCGAGTCGCCCTCGACGATGAACAGCTCGGAACGGCTCGTGTCATCCGTACGGCAGTCGATGAGCTTCGCCGGCAGGGTCGAGGACTCGAGGGCGGTCTTGCGCCGCTGCGTCTCCTTGTGGACGCGAGCGGTGATGCGCGACTTCATCTCGTTGACGACCTTCTCCAGGAGCACGGAGCTCTGGTTCTTGTCGCCGCGCGCCGTGGAGCTCAGCTTCGCGCCGAGCTCCTTCTCGACGACCCTCGAGACGATCTGGCGCACCGCCGGGGTACCGAGGATTTCCTTGGTCTGGCCCTCGAACTGCGGCTCGGCGAGACGCACCGTGAGCACCGCGGTCATCCCGGCGAGCACGTCGTCCTTCTCGAGCTTGTCGTTGCCCACCTTGAGCTTGCGCGCGTTGGCCTCGACCGACTTGCGGAACACCTTCAGGATCGCGGCCTCGAAGCCGGACTGGTGGGTGCCGCCCTTCGGTGTGGCGATGATGTTGACGAACGTCCGCAGCGTCGTGTCATAGCCCACGCCCCAGCGCAGCGCGACGTCGACCTCGCAGGAGCGCTCGACCTCCGCGATCCGCGAGTGGCCCTTCTCATCGAGCACCGGGACGGTCTCGGAGAACGTCCCGGCGCCATGGAGGCGCCACACGTCGGTGACGGGCGCATCGATCGCGAGGTAGTCGACGAACTCGGAGATGCCGCCGTCATGGTGGAACACCTCCTCGTGCGGCCCGTCCGCGCCAGGGGTCCCCGCGAGGCGGCGCTCGTCCCGCACGGTGATGCGCAGGCCGGGGACGAGGAAGGAAGTCTGGCGGGCCCTCGTCGCGAGATCGTCGTAGGAGAACTTGGCGTCCGGCGTGAAGATCTGGGAGTCGGCCCAGTAGCGGATGCGCGTCCCGGTCACGCCTCGCTTCGCCTTGCCCACGATATCGAGCACGGAGTCGTCGACGAAGGGCTCGAACGGCGAGGTGGGACTGGGGCGCCCGGTGTCCTTGAAGCGCCCCGGCTCCCCCCGGCGGAAGGACATCTGGTAGGTCTTGCCCGCGCGGTCCACCTGGACGTCGAGCCTCGCGGAGAGGGCGTTGACCACCGAGGCGCCCACGCCATGGAGGCCTCCAGAGGCGGTGTAGGAGCCGCCGCCGAACTTGCCGCCCGCGTGGAGCTTCGTGAAGACGACCTCGACGCCGGTGAGGCCCGTCTTCGGCTCGACGTCCACCGGGATGCCGCGGCCGTCGTCGTGCACCTCGACCGAGCCGTCGGCGTGGAGGATCACCGCGATCTCGTGCCCGAACCCGGCCAGCGCCTCGTCGACGGAGTTGTCGATGATCTCCCAGAGGCAGTGCATGAGGCCGCGTGAGTCGGTCGAACCGATGTACATGCCCGGCCGTTTGCGGACGGCCTCGAGTCCCTCGAGGACCGACAGGTGCCGGGCGGTGTATTCAGAACTCGGTGTCACGCGCGCGGCACTCCTTCGAGGGGGACGACTCGTTCGGTCGGATGGCAGGGTACAGATCTAGACTAGTCGCCGGGCGCCCCGCGAGGTGGCAACGCCGCCAGCCGTGCGCCCGACTGTTCACCCCCCGGCGTCAGGGCGCGCGTGGGCCGTTGCCGAACTGCAATACGCCGCGAGCGAAAGTTGCCCATTCTTGGCAGAAATACCCGCATCGGCGGTGTTAGATGTAGTGAACCGCGTGAAGCACCCTGTGAACGCTGAGGAGGCTGAGATGACTGCAGCACTTGCGGATCCGACCCTGACCGCCATCGACCGCTGCGACCGCTGTGGCGCCCAGGCCTATGTGCGCGTCGTCCTGGAGGCATCGGGCGGTGAGCTCCAGTTCTGCGCCCACCACGCGCGTGCCGTCGAGCCCACGCTGCGTCCGCTGGCCTCCGTGTGGCATGACGAGTCGAGCCGGCTGACTGATCCCGTCGCCCTCGCCGAGGACTGAGTTCCACCACGCTGAGCCCCGTCAGGCGGGCAAAGCCGGACTACGAGAAGGGCCCGGACACCTGCAACAGGTGTCCGGGCCCTTCTCGTCTGTGGTGGCGTGCGGTGGTCAGTCCAGATAGTCGCGGACTCTAACCGAGTGAACGCTGTACGGATTCCCGCCAGTTCGGGTAGCTCTAGCTATCCCAAGAGAGCGCTATGGGGCGAAATATCCTTGACTGAGGAGACCCCCAATGTCCACAACTCCAGCCCCAGGTACGCGGGTCCTCGTGGTCCGTAGCGACTACTGGACCACCGAGACGCGCGCCTACCTCATGGGCCATCGTGGGACCGTCGTGCCGGGCGAGTCGGGCCAGGAGGCCAGCGGCCTCGTGTCCGTCGCCCTCGACTCGGGGATCACGCGCACGTTCGCCCCTGAGGAGCTCGTCCCGATCGCGGAAGCCACGGTTGCAGAGCTTGGCCGCGTCGCGCACACCCAAGGCGTGGGCTTCTCGGATCTCCTCACGGATGAGGTCGGGAAGGTCACGAAGCTGACGGGGCCGAACAGCGTCTCGACGGCGCGGCAAAGCGCGGACCGTATGCGAGCACGAGCTCTACCGCACGCCGCCGCCAAGTACCGCGGCCTCGATGGCGCCATAGTTGGGACGCAGGCCTTCCCCGAGGCCGTGACGGTGGGAGACGATTAAGGCCATGGGCGAGCGTTTCCGAATCCGCGTGGCGACTGAGGTCAATCCTGGCGACGAACAATTCGATAAGGACCAAACGCCGATCCTAGATTTCACCGAGCGCCACCACCCCCAGCCGGGGTGGAACCTTTGCTACATCGAGATGGACGGCGACGGCGTCGAGGATCACTGGATCGGTGGAGACTTCAAGGATCTCGACTGGGCGCTCGCCCAGGCGCAAGCTCACCTCGAGAGGATCGGCTATCCATCCGCGGAGACCGGCGAGCCGTGAGCCTGCGCTTCCAGCCTTCTACCGCGCCGCCCCCAACAGCGTCTCGACGGCGCTTGCAGGCGAGGGCCCGCCGGTGGCGCGTAGCAGCGGCCCGTGCGGGCGACCCCACGTGCAAGGGCTACGTCGGCCCGCAGACGCCCGTAGCGCGCGAGTGGCGGCGCTTGCTCGACGTGCTGTCGCGTGTCGTCCAGCGCCTGCCCAGAAACGGCGTGTAGCCTCATTGCCCGGGCGCCCCGGTCCTATCCCCCCAATCTGGACCGGGGCGCCCTTCTCATGTCCGTCAGGACTGCTGCGCGGCGCGCTCCTTAGGCGTGGGGCCCGTCCAGCGCGCGACCGTGACGCCCGCCGCGGCGAGTTCCGTCGTGGCCATGGCGTGCCCGGCGATCCATGCCCTGCAGCGCTCGTTGTCCTTGGACCACGAGTACGGGTTGTGCCGGGGGCCGTCGCCGCGGTTCGACGCGGCATAGCCTTCTGCCTGGACGTCGTAGGTCTCGACCTCGGTGAGCGCCATCGGTTCTCCTTCTTTACTCCTCAAGGGTAGGGCCCCGGCGCGCCCCTTACCGCCTGATATGGACGCCTGCGGCGGGGAGTGCCCACGTGGCGGCGTGCCTGCCGAGCTGGTCCCAAAGCTGCTCGACGTACCTCTGGTCGAAGGTGCCGTACTGGTTCTCGATCTCGACGTGGAGGTGGACGCCTCCGCCGGCCCCCGCCGGCCCGGCGCCTGAGGGGCTGGTGATGGCCTCGCGCCGGCCCGTGCCGTTGTAGGCGAGGGTGAGTCCGGGTTCGAGCCAGCCGCCCGAGTCGTAGCCGACGTAGGCACCGCCGTGGGCGAGGCTGACCAATCCGGGCACGCCGCCGATACCGCCGTACCGGGAGATGATGTATCGGATGGCGGCGGCGACGTTGGCCACCGGGTCGAAGATGTTGTCGGGCAGGGAGCCGAGCCGGTACGCCTCGAACGTGGACATGATCGTCTGCATGAGGCCACGGGACGGGTCGCCGTTCTGGGCGTTGACGTCGGTGTTGTTCTGGGCGTTCGGGTTCCCGGATGACTCGTACATCGCGATGGTCTCGAGCCCGTTGAGCCAGTCGGCCCCGGAGACTCCAACGGCGGCCATGGCTGCGGAGACCCAGCCGGCAAGCGTGCCGGGAAAGGCTCCCGGCGTGGCATTGGCATTCGCGGCGGCGGCCTGCGCGGTCTTGTCCTGGCCCGCGAGGAACGAGAGGATGCCGCTGCCGAGCCAGTCCACCCCGGAATCGATCAGCCCCCCGAAGCCCGTGGTGCCGAGGAATCCTCGCGCCGCGTTCTCGATGCCTCGGATCACGGGCGTGGCGGCTGCGCTCAGTCCGCCGAGGACCGCGTTCTTGAGCCCGTTCAGGGCCCCGCCCACCGCATTGCCGACGGCGCCCGCGGCGGTGCCGATGGCCCCGAAGATGTCGCCGATGACGCCGCCGTCGGCGAAGTGCGAGCCCACGCCCGAGGCACCGCGGCCACCGAAGCTGCGGTTGATCGAGTCGATCGCGCCGGGACCGCCGAGTCCGCGGACGGCCTGCGGGATCAGGACGCCCTCGCCCGGGGACAGCATCGCATGGACCGTGTCCTGCCCCGGGGCGTATCCCGGGACGGTGCCGCCTGTTGCGAAGTTGATGCTCACCGGGTTCAAGTCTTTGCCGTGGAAGACGTCGGCTATTGCGTTCCAGACGGTTCTGATTCCGTTGTTGTAGATCGTGTCTACGACGAATCGGATCGGGGCCTCCGCGGCAGTCTGGATTGCCTTCCACGCATCGCCGATAATTCCGGCCGTCGTCTTGAAGGCCCCGCCCAGCGCCCCTATCGCATCACCGATCGGCCCGAACACGTACTGCGACAGCCAATTCCACGCCGCGCCTATCGCCTTCTGGATCCCGTCCCAGACCGGAACTACGACGCTCTGCCACAGCCAAGTGAAGGCATCGCCGACGCGATGGAAATAGTCGATTATCGGCTGGATGACGTATTGATAGATCCAATTCCAGGCATTTCCGAAGGCCTGAACAATCGCCTGCCACGCCGGAACAATTACCTGCTGCCACAGCCAGACAAACCAATTTCCGACCGCAATAATGGCGGGCTGGAGGTGGTCTGCGATCCACGATATGAGCGGAGCAATTGCATTCTGGACCAGCCAGACGATAACCGTTGCGAGCCCTTGGAGGATGACGCCGGCCAGCTGGATGAGGGGAGCCAGGAGCGGCATGACCGCCTGAAGGACCGCCGCGAGCAGCTTGGCCAGCGAGACCAGCAGCGGCGCGAGGATCTCGCCGATCATGGGCAGGAGCGGCGCGATGGCGGACAGGAGCGCCCCGAGACCCGAACTGATGAGCTGGGCCAGCGGAGGCATGAGGATCTGGAGCGCCTGCACCAGCGCCGTGCCCACGATCTGCACCAGCGTGCCGAGGTACGGCAGGATCGGGATGATCGCCTTCCCGATCGAGAGGAGCGCCGCGCCGAGCTGGCCCGAGATCACGTCCTGAAGCTTCTGGATGATCGGGAGGAGTGCCGCGATGACCGGCATGAGCGCCTGCCCGAACGCCGCCGCGAGGGTCAGGAGCGGGCCGATCATGGTCACGATCGGGGACAGGAGGCTCAGCAGCGGCGCGATGAGCGGCGTGACCGACGGGAGGAGCTGGACGAAGACCCCAACGAGCTGGGAGATGATCGGGACCAGTGCCCCGCCGATCTGCGCGATGGCCGGCGCGAACGCGGCGATGAGCTGGCCGATGGCCGGCAGGAGCGGCATGAGGGCGTTCAGGAGGCCCGCGAAGACCGGCAGGAGCGCGTCCAGTACGGGCTTCAGACCGGCCCCGAGCGAGCTCATGAGCTGGAGCACGAACTTCACGAGGACGGCGAGCGCCTGGGATGCCGGGCCCGAGATGGCCGCGAGGCCGGCCCCGATCATGGGGAGCACCTGGGCCACCAGGCTGAGGAGCGACCCGAGGCCCGCAGCGCCCCCCTGGACGCCAGCCGAGAGGTTCTGGAAGAAACCGCCTAGGCCGGTTCCGATGGCCGCGAATCCGCCCGCGAGGGCGTTCACGGCGGGCATGCTGGCCTTCATCGCCGCATTCATCCCCGGAAGGACGTTCTGCACCAGCGCCAGGAGCCCCGAAGCAAGCGTCGCCACCTGGGGTGCGGCTGTCGCAAACGCCTCATGGAGGTCCGGGCCCATCTGCTTGAAGGCGTCGGCCGCGTCCTGGGCGATACTGAGGAACATGCCAACCATGGGCGCCGCAGCCTGCGCCATGACGGTGCTGATCTGGTGGCCGGCGTCGGCGAACTCAGCCTTGAGCTGGGCGTTCGTCTTGACTGCCGACTTGACCATGAGGGCACCCACGCCCGCGAAGACCAGCGGGAGGGCCGCGAGGCCCGCGCCGGCCACGGCGGACGTGGCGGCCGCCGCCGCCCCGAGGAGCGACATGCCGCCGATGATCTTCATGAACTGGGCCGTGATCGACGGCGTGACGCCGCCGACCACGTTGTTGATCGTGTTGAAGCTGCCGCTGATGTCCCGCGCCGAGACACCGACGTCGTCGGCCGCACGGTGGGCATGGGAGCCCATGTCGTCCATGCTGCGGGAGGACTCGGCGGAGGCGATGCGCGCCTCGATGCCGAGCTCGGCCAGCTGCGCCTTCATCCGCTCGAAGACGGCAGTGGCGCGGTCCTGTGCCTCTATGGTGAATACGACGTCTTCGCGGTCAAGGGCCACATGCCTCCCGGAGTGCCTCGCCGGCGGCGAGGGCGGCTATGCGCGCGGCACGCGAGGCGGTGCGGGGTCCGATGGCGTCCACGCGCTCGAGCAGCCGCACGGCCTGGGCCGGCACGGATCGGGCGGCGCGGGTCAGGAAGTCGGCGCATCGCTCGAAGTCGAGGGCCTGCTCGGTGAGGAGCCGGCGGCGGGCCGGCGGCGCGTGCTCGGCCTGCTGGCGGGCCTCGCGGGCGGCGCCGTCCATGGCCGAGGACATCTCGAGGTAGTCCTCCGGGGTCAGGCTCGGCTCCACGTCGGCGCTCCTGTCTGGTTCGGGTTCGGGTTGCCCGCCGCCGCCGTGTGGCACGACGGCGGCGGCGGGACTTCCCCCTGAAACCCCCTCGGTGCCCGGCGCCCGGGACCCATGAAAACGGGCGGAGCCTCCGAGGGGGCTTGGTTTCCCCCGCGCCGGCGAGGAGGTGCCCCGGCCGCGGGGGAAGGTCTTAGGTGGTCTGCTGCGGGCGCGGCGCGGGTGCCGGCATGGGGGTGGCGCGCTGCGCGCCGGGGGACGCGCCGCGGGCGAACGCACGGCTCATGGTGTGCCCGTCGGATGTGTCCACGTGCTCGACCGTGTGCGGCGAGCCGTGCGCGGGGCCTGCGACGGCCCGCCCGGTGGCCTTGTCCCGGTGCGGCATGGCGCTCACCGTCCGACCCCGTCCGTCTTGGCGCGGATCTCGACCAGGGGGTCGCCGATCGGGGTGGGGCGGTTGTTCCGGGACTCCCACACCTTCCCGGCGAGCTCTGCGCCGTCGAGGTTGGAGGCGAGCGCGGTGCGCCCGTCGCGGGACGCGGGGACGCCGAGAGTGACGTTCACGCCTCCCCCGACGCGGACCATGATGCCCGGGACGAGTACCTCGACCTGCGGTGGGGCCTGGGGGCTGGGGGCTGGGGTGCCAGACATGGCGTGTCCTTTCGGGGTCGGGTCAGGAGAGCAGCCGGGCGGCGGCGCTGGGGCCTACGAGTCGGATCAGCGAGGTGAAGGCGTGCTCGCTGATGGCGTGGTCGGACATCTTGGCGCGGCGCACGAGGTCGCGGATGTCGGTGGAGAGGTCACGGACGAGATCGGCGGTGGCCCCGGCTGCGTCGAAGGACTTGCCGATCGTCTCGATCCGGCCGTTGCCGGCCCGCTTGGCGAGGGTGAACCGCGAGTTCGGGTTCGCGGGGAAGTCCACCAGGGACAGCTCGGAGAACACGCCGTCCACGACGCGGCCGTTCTTGGCGATTCCGTCCGAGATGATCCGCGGTTGGGAGATGCCGACGGAGTAGGCGGAGTAGACGCCGGCCTTGACGAGCTGGACGGCGGTGGGCTCCACCACATGGGTGCGGACCCAGATTCCCTCGTCGCGGACCTCCATGCTGACGGCCTTGCCGGCCGGCGCGAGGCTCGGGGAGTGCATCTGGCGGACGTTCCCCCAGTCGTCGAACCAGGCGCGGAGCCCGCGGACGGCGAAGCCCTTGTCGATGATCTGTCCGTCCAGGTCGAGGTCGTCGCTCGTGGCGATGCCCTCCACGAAGACGCCGTCGGCCGTGGAGGCGGACTTCGTGATCGGGATGCCGAAGGTGAGAGTGTCCATCTTGGTTACCACCCTTGGAGGCTGAGGAATGCGGCCGGGTCGGGCTCGACCACGGTCTCGAGGATCGGGACCGTGGTGGGGCGGTTGACGTCGCGGTACAGGAGCGCCTGCCTCGTGCGCTCGGCGTCCTCGAGGGCCTTCGCCAGGTTCGCGGTCGCTTCCTCGTAGAGCCTGGTGGCCTCCGCGACATCGCGCGGCACGTGCGGGGGCGGTGGGGCGTTGCGTGCGGCGCGCGCCTGCTCGACGGTCCGGACCTCGCCGCGGAGCCAGTCCGGGGCTGCGGCAGCGCGCTCGGCGACCTTGTCAGGCAGTTCGGCGATCGCGGCGGCGAGCAGGACGGCGTTGAGCTCGCCGCGGTCGTCGTCGTCGGACCACGCGAGGATCGTCTCGCGGACTACGAGGTCCACGTGCGTCCGCGGGACCTTGCCGCGGTGCGCGGCATCCCAGGCCTCGAGGCGCTCCTGAGCGGCCTGGACTGCCTCCAGCCGCGCGGCCACCCCCGGGGCCGCGGCGTCGCGCTGGGCTGCCACGCTCCGGGCGATGGCGTCCTGGGCTGCGTCCACGCGCCCCAGCGCGTCGATCCGCGCCAGGTACGCACTCACCTCGTCCACGCTGCCCGCGTCGGCGGCCTGTGCGACCTGCGTCTCGCGCTCGGCCTTCTCGGCCGCGCGCTGGGTCCTCTCGGCATCGAGCTGGCCCAGCCGGGTGTCGAGGGCGGCAACTGCATCGACGGCCTCGGCCCACGCCCGCGATGCGTCCCCGACGGCGGAGTCGAGTTCGGCGCGCACGAGAACCTCATCGTCGGCGACGGTCAGCCGGTAGTAAGGCCGTTCGGCCTCCTCGTGCGCGTGCGCGCGCTCGCGTACGCGCGGGGGCTCGGGCGCGGGCGCCTGCGCGAGCGGCTCCGGGATGGTGACGCCGGCGGGGTCCGCCGTGGCGGTGCTCGGGACGCCCTCAGTCCTCATCCCGCACCGCCTCGGTCCGGGTTGCCTGGGCGGCGACGGCGAGCTTGACCACGGACTTGAGCGTCCTGTCCTGCGCCTGGGCCAGCTTCTTGATGGCCGAGTAGGTTTCTGGGTCGAGATCGACCTGGGGCATTGCTGGACTCCCTTGGGCGCAGAAAAGCCGGGGACCTCGGTTCGGGTCTCCGGCTCGGGAAGTATGTTCGGTGAGGAGTAGTGCCACATTCTCCCTGGTGGTTCGGGTTGGTCCTCCAATTCTCTCAAGTTTTCTCAGGTTCCGCCAGCCTATCGGGGGATATTCCCATTTCGGCTATTTCAATTCCCGTATCGGGAAAACGTCTCAGAAGCCCTTAAATGGCCCTCAGGGCGCCCCAATAGGGTTCCGTGGGTGATTGGGCCACCCTGCCCCCGAGAGGCGCTCAGGGAGGCGCGGAAATGGGCCAGACGGGCCTATCTCCGAGCGCGGCCCGCGCGCGCATTTCTTATGTGCCCAGTTCGCCCTCGTCGTCGAGATCAGCGATCAGCCTGGCCATGTCCACCGAGGCAGACTGCTTGGCGGCCATGAGATCGCGCGAGAGCCGTGCCGCGGACACCGGGTTCAGCCCCAGCGCCGCACGACGCCGACCGGCCACGTCTTCCCACCTCCGGAGCTGCTCGAGCGCGGACTGCTCGCGCCTCGTGCGCGACCGCCGACGCGAACCGCCCTCCCGCACCGTGACGGTCTCGTCCGTGCTGTCCGTCTCCGTCAGCCAACTGAGAGGATCACTCTCAGCGAGGAACTGGCGGAGCCGCATGACCACAGCCTCGACCCACGCCCACGCCGCCACCTCGGAGTCGTATCGGGAAGGGCCGGCAAGATGCGGAGGCCAGTCGGCGCTCGCCCTCGCCTCACGCTCGATCGCCGCCGCGAGGGGCTCCAGGAGCGTCTCACTCCTCGCCCCGTGCGTCACCGCGAGGGTGTTGCCCGCCTCCACAGGCGGCGCCTTCGGGGAACCGTTGCCCGGCCCCTGCGAATGTTCCTCGCGCCACTCGCGGCGGCGCCGCTCGCGCTCCTCCGGAGTACTCCTACGTCCTGGCACATGCCTCCTGGTTGTCGATGGATCGGATTGAAGCCTCGGGCCACGCGCACGCGTGGCGTACACGTCGAGGGGCTAGTCGGGGTGCCGGCCGTCGGGCCGGATGGAATCGACCCCCCACCCCCGGCGTGCTGGTTCGGGTCACTTGGCCGCCTCGGCGGCGCTGAGCGCCCTGTACAGGGTCGAGCGGTCCACGCCCAGCTTCCGGGCCGCTTCGGCCTTCGTGAGGCCGTCTTCGAGCCACTGGCTGGCTTCGGCGAGCTGTTCGGGCTTGATCGACTTGGCGCGGCCCTTGTAGACCCCTCGAGCCTTCGCTGCCTTGATGCCTTCGGCCTGTCGCTCGCGGATGAGCGCGCGCTCGAACTCGGCGAACGACGCCATGATGTTCAGCTGGAACGTTGCGAACGAGTCTTGCCTGTCGGGCTCGAACGTAAGGTTCTCCTTCACGAATTGCACTGCGACGCCCTTGTGCAGCAACTCGTCAACGATCTGCCTCATATCGACGATAGAGCGTGCCATTCGGTCTATAGAGGCCGCTATGACGATGTCGCCGGCGCGCGCGTAGCTGATGAGTTCGGCGAGTGCTGCACGCCGCCCGGCGCGTGTGCCGCCGGACGTCTTCTCCTGGAACGTCTTATCGACGTCGCCCACAGCCTCGAACTGCCGCGCCAGATTCTGGTCCTCGCTAGAGACCCTCAGGTAGGCGATGCGCTGACCTGTTGCATTCATATCTAGAGTCTACGCCACATGTGTAGCAGAATCCAGAAATGGACCCTTATGCACCGCATATGGCACCTGCCTTTGCACGTTGCATATGGGAGTACCCCAACACGACGCCACAGACCCGAATCACCATCACAAGCGAAAGTGCCGCCCTCACAAAGGTGAGAGCGGCACTTCGCGCGCGCTCGCGGCGCGGGGTTCGGCGTGGTAGGCGGGCACCCAGCGCCGGGGCGGCCGGGTTTGCCTCAGAACGGTGTAATGGTGATCTCGCCGAATGGGACTTCGCGAGCCTCGCCATTGCCGCCGGAGCGCTTCACGATGAGTGCGGAGGGCGAACGGAGGTCACCGACGTAGTCGAGGACCATGACTTGCTCGTCCTCGGTGTCGAATCCGTATTGCGACCCGTGGATGGCCGCGAATACTTCCATCCTGACCCTGTGGTCGTTTCGAAGTTCCCGCTCGCGGGCGTCCTGGTCCCGCAGCTGGTCGAGGATGCGTGATGGATGGCGCTCGCGCGACACGATATTCTCCGGTATCCCGCGGACGAGCGTGAGGATCTCATCGACCTTCTCTCCGAGGCCTCGTTCTTCGGCCTTGGGTTCCCCCTGCGCTTTGGACGCTCGGCTCACGGCCTGCACAAGGTCGTCCCAGTTGAAGTCGAACGACCGGTCCAGGATCTTCTGGTCCAGCGGGGACTGGCACCGGTCGTTGATCGTCCCGAGCAGTTTCAGCATGTCCTTCCGGTCGCCGATCTCGGTCAACTGGAGGTTGTCCATCGGTCCCACGTAGTCGGCTTTCCCGATGTTCACGAGGATGGGGCAGACTCCTGGGCGGTCGAACTTCTTTAGCATCGCCCCGGCCTCAAAATTCAGCCACGGCCTGGCCATGTTATCGGACGTCACAAAGACGATGCCAACATCACACAGGTCGAGGTTCCTTGTGATGGTCTCGAACCACGGGGAGCCTTTCGGTGTTTCAGTGGAGATGTACGGGTCGTGGCATTCCTGGATTACGGACGGCAGCCAGTCTGCGAAGTGTTCGGCGACCTTGCGGCTGAAATCACCGGCCCAGCTGAGGAAGACCTTCATGGCTCAGTCCCTCGCCACGATCCCCGTCTTGGCGGGCCTTTCCGGCTGTTCTCCGCGGTAGTAGTCCGGGGCGTACTTGCCGAGGCGGTGGGCCATAATCTGGGCCTTCTTCAGGAAGACGGTGAGTCCGTGCGGGATGGGGCCGTGCTTGTCCTGGATGTCCCACACTTCTTCGACCACGTATCCGTTGCCGTTGCGGTAGACGAACTGGCCTGCCTGCGGTGCGTGCTCCGAGTAGTCGTAGTCCCATTCGTCGCCCTCCTTCGTGATGTACCGGACGAAGATCCTGGGCGTTGCATAGTCCGACAATTCCGTGATTCCCCTCGGTGCTGCACATTATGGAAATGCCAGCCTATCTGCGATTAGGGTCCGGCTGGTTGGGGGACACGCCGGCACGGTGGTGCCATTCCCACGCCCGCCGGTCGGCGCTGCGGGCTCTTAGGCGCCGACTCGATAGACCGCGCCCCACGGCTGGTAACCGTCGGATCGTGCCTTGCCCAGCGCTGTCCAGCCAGCGCCCGAGATGAGCGAGATGCAAGGGTTGTTCTTGGCATGGACGTCCGCTTCAAGCCTCATCAGGTTGATCCTGGATGACTTCGCCCTAGCCCATTCGGCTGCGGTTTGCTTGATCAGCTCCAGACCCTCGGCGCCTAGGTGGTTCCGCTGCATCTGGGCGTGGACGGCCAGGGCACCGATCTGGACATAGACGGCGTCGGGCTCCCCGGCCTTGATTTTCATCTCGAACCACGCCAAGGCATTGATGCGCAGGGGCGTCACGTTGAGCGCTATCAGCAAGTGTTCGGGTGGGCGCACGGGGAGCTTGTGGATCTTGTGGATGTTGCGTTCAAGCTGGTTGGCCCAGTGTTCTCTAACTTGTCGCTTTGTGCGGTCTCCGTAGCGAGGTGTCAGCGGCGGCATGCAGCGAAACGCCTGGAGCAATGCCCAGTGCTCTGCTCGCGCCGGAATCCAGTTGGGCACGTTCTCAGCGCGCGTACGGCCGGACTGTTCCGATAGGTTCGAGGTTGCGCAGCTTCTCGTGGACTTCGGGGCTAAACGTCTTGCGCCAGAGGCCGTCGAGGTACTGGCGGGCGCCGTCTGGGTGGGAGACACGCGTCATCCGGTGAAGTCCGCGCCGAGTGCCCAGCTTGCCGAGCATCTCGGTGGCCTTGACTGCCGTGGTCGTTCTCTCGCGGAATCTGCTCATCGTGATCTCCCCCCTATTGTGTTCGAACCAAGCTAGCAGATCGGGCCCCGTACTAGTAAGGGTCGGCCCTCTAATCGGGGAGCTGGCGGCGCTGTTCGCGGTTGAGCTGGCGGGCCTGCTTGCGGCTGAGAGCGCCGTGGAATGCCTGCTTGGCCTGACGGGCTTGGCGCTTCTTTCGTCCTTGGTCGTGTTTCTGGTGTCCCATGGTCGTCTAGTTCCTTTCGGTCGGGTGGGTGGTCTCGTACTGGCGCTGAAGTGATGCGCGTGCGGCGGCGAGGAGCTGGCGGAGGGCGAGGTTCTCGCGCCGGGCCTCCTCGAGGTCTCGGCGGAGGGCTCGGTTCTCGGCGACTTCACGGGCGGGGAAGGACAGGTAGCTCATGCGCCGGCCTCCGCGGTGGTTCGGGTCTCGGTGGGGAGCGGGAGTGCCTCTTGGAAGGCGGCGTGGGTGTGGTGTGGGCACCGGTCGCCGTGGGCGTGCACGGGGTTCCGGCAGGGGCGCCCGTGGCGGGTTGTTGCCCCGCAGGTCAGGCCGAGGGCGGCGGCGTAGCGCGCGGGGAGTCGGCCGAGCTGCTCGTGATCGGGGGTCTCCACCGTGACCTGGTCGGGATGGACGCTGTCGAGAATCCAGTACTCGGTCTCGCCGCACGGCGTGACGCACTCGGCGATGCGGTAGCGGGCGCTCATCTTCCAGCAGCGCCGTGGGTCAATGAGGGGTGCGCTTTGGTCCATAGGGGGTCGTCTCCTCAGTACGGCGGGGGGTAGTCGGCGAGCTTCTCGAGGTCAATGGGGGTGGGCTTGGTGATCCTGCCTCGGCTGTAGGGAAGCCTCCGGAGGCGTTCCTCGTCGTCGTGATCCATGGGTTCGTTGTCGTCGGGTGGTGCGTCGTCCCAGGCGGGCTCGGTGTACACGCGTTCGATCTCCTGGTCGGTGTCTTCGGGGGGCGGCGGTGCGTCGTCGTCGAGGTTCTCGGGTTCGGGTCGGCGGGTTCCTGGTCGGCGGCGCTCAAGGGCTTCGTGTGCGGCCTCGCGTGTGCGCGCTGGTGAGACGTCCGGAGACGGCGACGTTCCAACGTCCTTAACAGCGGTAGGTGAGTTAGAGGAGGGTAGTTCTTGGAGAGTAGGGGTGACACCCGTGTCACCTGTTCCGGTCACCGGTGTCACCTGTTCCGGCCGATCATGTGACACCGGTGGCACCTGATCATGTGACATGGGTGTCACCTGATCAGAGGGGTCAACATGTGACACGGGTGTCACATGATCCTGATGCTTAGATACATGTTCCGGGTCCTCGGGTATGGCGAGGTCGTAGACGCTCGTCATGGCCTTCCGGCCCATGTCGCTGCCCCTGCGGACGCAGACCACGAGCCCCAGGTCTTCGAGGCTCTGCAGGTGCCTCATCACGGTTCGGGTGGACATCCCCGAGTCCTCAGCGAGCTGGGTAACCCCCGGATGTGCGCCTCGGCCCGTCTTGGTGTTGGCGTAGGTCGCTAGGTAGAACGCCACGGCCGCGGTGCTGGGGTCGAGGTGGATACGGCGGATCGCCCTGATCCACTCGAAGTACCCGACCGGAGTGTCGGGGGCCGTCGGTACACTCGAGCCTTTGGAGCTGTTCTTGGGGCGCCCTCGGTTCGGGTCCGGGGGCGCTTCTTCGTGTCGGTCCGCAGAATCACTCCCCGGCCTTGTTGCAGCGCCGGGCCTTTGCCGAGGCGAGCGCGAGGCGCTGGAAGTGAGCCTTGCGGAGGTGCTCGGCGCGGCGGGCGCGTTCCGCGGGGAGGAGTCGGCCTTCGGGGTCGGCGAGGCGCTCGAACTTCGCCAGGAGCGCGGCCCTGGCTGGGGCCGTGCGGGCCGATCGGTCCTCGGTGCGCGCCCATGACTCATGGGCGGCGATCTGGGCGCTGAGGCGGCGTTCTGTGGGCGTGGCGGTCACTTGCCGGCCGCCCTGCCCCTGGGGTTCGCCCGGGCGATGGCTTCTTCCTCAGGTGTCCTGGAGGTGCGGAGGAGGGCGTGGACTTCTTCGGGGGCGAAGCGGAGGTATCGCCCGAGCCAGAGCGGCGTGAGCTGCCCGTCATCGATGCGGGCCTGGACGAAGCGGCGGGACACGCCGTACAGCCGCATGACGTCTTCCGCCGAATAGAGCTCAAGTGGCTCGATCTGCTTGATGGCCATATAGTCCTAGTCGTTCCAACGAGGGGCCATCCCTCGTGGAAACGAGTGTCGACGGACCGACATGGCGGAATCGCAGGAGTTCGGGCCCTGAACCACGTCCGAGCTTGGTTAGGAAGGTCTAACGAACGGTTTCGGTCTTCCGAAACTCCCGTGGCGGCGCGGGAAAAAGGGCCACCCCCAGTGCCGGGGGCGGCCCTTCTGCGCGATGTGTGCGATTCGATGTCCGGCAACCGCCAGGCACTCAGAGGTCCCCCAGGTTCAGCCTCCGGGCTTCCTCGGCGGCGCGCTCGGCCGCGCGGGCCTTGGTGTAGCGCGCCAGCATGTCTGGGCGCTCCCAGCCGGCCACGGCCATGAGGCCGCCTTCGGATCCGCCCGCGGCGAGCCACCTGTGGGCCGCGGTGTGCCTCAGCTTGTGGGGGTGGAATCCTTCGATCCCAGCGGCGGCGGCACGCTCGCCGAGGGTCTTGTGGAGGCCGTCGTAGCTGAACGCCTTGCCGCGGTCGCCCAGCCAGAACGCAGGGGTCCCGGCGAGCCTGTGCGAGGCGCGTGCGCGCCGGTAGCGGTCGAGCGCGCGGGCGGTCTGGGCGCCGAATGGCACGACGCGGCCCTTGCCTCCCTTGCCGCGGCGGACAGTCGCGGTCCCGTGGGCCAGGTCCACGTCGTCGAGTGCGAGCGCCGCGCACTCCCCCGCGCGCGCCCCGGTCTCGGTCATGAAGCGGACGATCGCCTCGTCGCGGCGGTCGCGCATGTCCGTACCGGCGCACGCCTTGATGAGCGCCCTGAGCTGGCCGTCGGTGAGCGGCTCGACGACCTTGACGTCGAGCTTGGGTGCCTTCAGGCCGAGCAGGGGGTCGGCGGGGATCTCGCCTTCCTCGGCGAGCCAGGCACTGAACCGGCGCACGGCGAGCTGGCGGGACCGCACCGTGGCCGGTTCGCGCCCGGAGTCGAGAAGCGCGGCCGTGAAGCCGTTGACCGCGGTCCGGTCGAGTACGGCAGGGCGGCCGTCGTCGGCGCACCATGAAAGGAAGGACCGGACGCCGTCGCCGTAGCTCTTCAGCGTCGCGGGGCTCTTGCGCACGGCCCTGAGGGCGAGTTCCCACGAGGGCAGGAGCGAGCCAAGATCGGGGTCCGGGGCCTTGGCTGGCATGAACCCAGTCTAGTTGATATCTCGACTGAGAGCGCTGTGCGGTGTAGAATCGCTGACGTCAGGCCCCGTAAAACGGCCTCTCACCAGCGGAAACACCGCACAGCGGCCCCTATTCTCAGTCGAGGTAGTCGCGGAGCACCTGGGACCGGGAGGGGTGGCGCAGCTTGGACATGGTCTTCGACTCGATCTGGCGGATGCGCTCGCGCGTGACACCGTAGACCTTGCCGATCTCGTCGAGGGTCTTGGGCTGTCCGTCGGTGAGGCCGAACCGCATCGCCACGACACCGGCCTCCCGCTCTGAGAGCGTGTCGAGGACCGAGTGGAGCTGCTCCTGGAGGAGCGTGAAGCTGACCGCGTCCGCGGGCACCACGGCCTCGGAGTCCTCGATGAGGTCGCCGAACTCCGAGTCGCCGTCCTCGCCGAGCGGCGTGTGGAGGGAGATGGGCTCGCGGCCGTACTTCTGGACCTCGACGACCTTCTCGGGCGTCATGTCGAGCTCCTTGGCGAGTTCCTCGGGCGTGGGCTCACGACCCAGGTCCTGGAGCATCTGCCGCTGGACGCGGGCAAGCTTGTTGATGACCTCGACCATGTGGACGGGGATGCGGATCGTGCGTGCCTGGTCCGCCATGGCGCGCGTGATGGCCTGGCGGATCCACCACGTGGCGTAGGTCGAGAACTTGAACCCCTTGGTGTAGTCGAACTTCTCGACGGCGCGGATGAGGCCGAGGTTGCCTTCCTGGATGAGGTCCAGGAAGAGCATGCCGCGCCCGGTGTACCGCTTGGCAAGGGAGACGACGAGACGGAGGTTCGCCTCGAGCAGGTGGTTCTTGGCACGCTCGCCGTCATGCACGATGCGCTCGAGGTCATGGCGGTACTGGGTGTCGTAGGACTCGCCCTCCTCGTCAAGCTTGTGCTTGGCGAACAGGCCGGCCTCGATGCGCAGCGCGAGATCCACCTCCTGCTCTGCGTTCAGGAGCGCGACCTTGCCGATCTGCTTGAGGTAGTCCTTCACCGGGTCGGCGGTCGCACCGGCGCTTGTGACCTGCTGGACCGGAGCGTCGTCCTCGTCGGCGTCGGAGATGACGATTGCGGATCCTGTCGCCTTCTCCTCGCTCTCGGCAGCGACGATCTCGCCGTCGTTGGGCGTGACGGCCTCGAGGTCCTCCTCGACGGCCTCCTCGTCCAGCCCGGCCTTCGCGTCTGCGGCCTCCGCCTTGACGCTCGCTGCGCCCTTCGGGGCGGCCTTGGCCGCGGCCTTGCGCGCGGGTGCCTTGGCCTTGGATGCAGCCGGCTTGGCCGGGGACCGCTTGGCCGCAGAGCGCGCAGGAGCGCTCGTGGCCTGCGGATTGTCCGCCATGGCCGCCTGGGCGGTCTCATTTTCCGTGGGGGGCGTCACGTTTACCTTCCTGCCGCTGTGCCGGTGTTTGCCTTGGGGGCAACACCACAGTGACCCTGTCAAGTCCGAGTGGCTGCTGACGCTGCCGTTCCGGTCCGAAGGGTCTGTATTCCTACAACCCTTCGGATGCTGATTTCGTTCCCGCAAACGGGCATCGAAAACAACTCGCCGAAGTTCGGACCCAACCGGGCCTGGCGTCCATTCTCTCACGAAGAGCGCCTCGCCTTCACCATCCGATGCGCTGGGCGTGGTCGACCACCGCTTGGGCTGCAACGGAACGCCTAGGCGGCCTCGTCCCCGCGATGCCACGCAGTGGCGCCGGACCGGGACCACCCTGGCAGTTCCCCCTGCTGCACGAGCCCCAGGAGGAGCTGGGCAAGTCGGTAGTCGGGGTCGGCCGACAGCGCGCGTTCCAGGAACGCGACGCACCGTCCGCCGCGCCCTCTGGCCCATTGGACCCACGCGAGGATCGACAGCGCCGGTGCCCGAACCTCGGGCTCCTCCATCCGTGTGAGGCTCATCGCCACACGCTCGAGCCGGGCGATGCGGGCCCAGGATGGCGCAGTGCCGGTGCACCCCATGAGGACGAGGCCGAATTCGAAGCCAGAGACGGCATCCCGAGGACCGGTCCCCGCGGCGTCCGCCTGCGCGGGCGGCGTGGCCTCCGACCAGCAGTCCAGCGCCGCGGCGGCCTCGGCGGCCGGCACTCCCCCGGGCAGCGCAGGGGGGATCCCCTGGAACCGCGTCGTCGGGTGCCCGTCCACGGGCTCGGTCCTCAGGATCGCGGTCGCCGAGCTGCCCCGCCACGCCGTCGCTGCGTCGGCGGCCGCGGCGACCATGACGGCGTCGCGGAGGGCAGGCCTCAGGAGCGTCGCGGCCAGCAGCCGCAGGCGATCCGGGTCCGGGGGATCCGCCTCGGAGAGAACCTCGTCCCAGACCGCGAGCGCCGCCGTGAACTCGTAGGGGTCCCACCACCGCTCGGGGTCCTGGAAGCAGGCCTCGAGGGCCGCGGACACCGATGCCCGGGGCACGGTTCCCTCGGGGAGATCGGGGACCGGAGCGTACGAGCTTCCCCGGTACACCATCTCCGCCTCGATCCGGCTGTCGCGGAGCGACTCGACGCTCGCGCCGGGCCACGGGCAGCAGAGCACGTCAGTACATGTGGTGGTCCGCCAATGCTCGGGGCCGACCGCCCAGACCTCGAGGACAGGGACGCCTTCCTCTGCGAGGCGCGCGATGAGTGCGTCGACCACTTCCTGGTGCGGCGCACGGCGCGGGTCCGTCCACGGTGTCCGGGTGTAGACGGCGAGGACCGCCCCAGCGGGCCGGTCGTGGGCCACATAGCCTGCCACCGTGTCGGAGAACCGGCCGAGGGCTGACGGGCCGCGGCGCCGAGGCAGGTCGATCCTCAAGGTGGGCCCGAGATGCCCGTCGGCGAGGCACACCGCGACGAGGCTCTCCTGCGGCCACTCCCCGAGAGCATGCGGGATGTACGCGAGGATGTCCTCGGCAGTACGGACGGCGAGCGGCTCGTCCCGCGATTCAGGGAGCGCGCATTCGTCGGGGCCGCACGACGGGCCTTGGGCGTCCGGGATGCCGGTCGCACCGGGAACGTGGTCGGCTGCGGGATGCTGGGTATCGTCCATGTCCCCACTCTTCGCCCGCGGCGGCCGGACCCGGTGTGGAACTCAGTTCTATGTGGACAACACGCCGGTTATTCGTCTGGGGAGGACAAGTGGACCGGTTCCTAGTGCCGGTCAGTCTCCTCGGCGCCGCGCCCGGTACTCCGCCCACGCCTCGCGCAGCGGCGGCACGGTGACGCCCTGTGCCTCGAGGCCGCGCCGAACCTTGCGCCGCACGCGGATGAGGGCGAACGCGCCCGCGCCGAGCACGAGCAGTTGGACGGCGAGGGCGACGCGGAACGCATCGAGGCTGTAGACGCCGTCGGGGGAAAGGCCGAGCGCATGCTGGACGTCGAGGAGGTAGCCGACGAGGAACATCGTCAGCAGCGCCGCCACGAAGCCGCCGATGTTGACGATTCCCGTCGCGGTGCCGAGCCGGTGAGAGGGGTTGAAGGTCCGCGCGAAGTCGAATCCGATCATCGAGCTCGGGCCGCCGAGGGCGAGGACGGCGATCAGGATCGCCATGAGCCACAGCGGCGCCTGGCCCGGGGTCAGGAGGACGGCGATCCACACCGCCGCCGTGAGTGCCGAGATCGCGAGGACGAGCGTCGAGCGCCGGAGGGGATGGCGGGCGACGAACCGCCCCATGGGCGGCCCGGCGATGATGGCCACTGCGACGAAGAAGGACATGAGGCCCGCCGCGACCGACGGCGGGTACCCCTCGCCGGCGACCATGAACGGGAAGCCCCACATGAGCGCGAAGACATTGCCGCTGAACTGGACGGTGAAGTGGCTCCACATCCCGAGCCTCGTGCCGGGTTGCCGCCATGCGGCGACGAGGACCGCCCGGGTGCCCTCGGGCTCGCCGTCGTGCTCCACCCTCGTCCCCGTCGGCGAGTTCTTGATCAGCGCGAGGGCCAGCACGATCACGAGCACCGAGAGGGCGGCCAGGCTCATGAAGGCCTGAGTCCAGCCCGTGGCGTGCAGGAGCGCAAGGAAGGGGATGACGCTCACGAGCTGGCCGAGCTGGCCGACCACACCGGTGAGCTGGCTCATGAGCGGCGACTTGCGGGAGTCGAACCAGAGTGGGACCAGCCGGAGCACGGACACGAATGTCATCGCGTCCCCCATCCCCACGAGCATGCGCCCGATGATGCCGGTGACCACCGACTCGGCGACGGCGATCTGCAGCTGCCCGAGGGCCATGAAGACCGCGCCGGCCGCAACCATGACACGGCTGCCGAAGCGGTCCACGAGGATGCCGACGGGGATCTGCAGGGACGCGTACACCACCAGCTGGAGGACCGTGAACGCGGAGAGCACCGCGCCGCCCGCATGGAACCTGTCCGCGGCCTCGAGGCCGACCACGCCGAAGGACGTCCGCTGGAGCACGGCCACCAGATACGCGAAGACGCCGATTCCCCAGACCGTATAGGCGCGCCAGCTGTTCACCCCACGATCCTAGTGCGGCGTGCTACTGCGACTGGCCCTCGTCCCCGTCTCGTGGCGGGTCGCCGCCGTCGTGCGTCTCCGGCCCGTCGGGCCGATCGGGGCCGGGCTCGCCGTGCGAGGCGAGGTAGGCCTCAACGGCGGCGCCGAGGTCCTCCGCGGTCGGCAGCTCGTCTGCGGGCCCGGCGAGGAGCGACCTGCGCGGGACGTCTGCCGTGTGGTCATCGAAGCGCTCCTCAAGGCCAGCGACAACCTCGCGGATGTCCTCGGACGCGGCGACCTGCTCGGCCACCTGCCGCTCGACCTCGCGCGCGGCCTCCCGCAGCCGATCGCTCGGGAGCATGAGCGAGGCGGCCGCCCCGAGGTGCTCAAGGCCGGTCACGGCGGCGGCGGGGTACTCCGCCTCCGCGAGGTAGTGCGGGACGTGGACCACGAAGCCCGTCACGTCATGCCCGGCGTCGATGAGCCGCAGCTCGATGAGGTGCCCGATCGCGCCCGGGAACTCCACGACCGGCTTCCACCGCGAGATGCCCTCGACGAGCTCCGGCCGGTTGCCGTGGACCGTCACGCCGAGCGGCCTGGTGTGCGGAACCGGCATCGGGATCGCATGGACCCACAGGGTCTGGGTCACCTCGAGCTGGTCGACGAGGCCGACGACGGCGCGTGCGAACCGCTCCCACTGCAGGTCGGGCTCGGGGCCGGCGAGCAGAAGATAAGGTCGCCCGAGCCCGTCCTCGAGCCGGTAGAGGGCCAGCGTCGGCGCGTCATAGTCCTCGAGGTGGTCCTCGACGAAGCGGATGCGGGGCCTGCGGGAGCGGTAGTCCAGCAGCTGGTCGACGTCGAAGGCGGCGAGCGCTCCGTCGCCTTGGACGCTGATGAGCTCATCGATGATCTGGCGCACAGCGTGCCCGGCGTCGGCGAAGCCGGTGAAGCCCATGATGAGCGGCAGGCCGCGGATGCCCTCATCGCGGCTGAGTTCCAGCGCTGCGGTGTACAGGCCGGCGGGGTCCTGCAGTGGCCCGGACACGGGGTCGATCACGGTAGCGGTCCTCTCTTGACTCTGCACGGGAACAACATCGGCGGACGTTCCATCATTCCACCTGCCGATTCCACCCGCCCGCGGGCAGTGGGACGGATACCATCAGGGGGACGTGAAGCAAGCGCACCACAACGTAAAGAGGCCCTCACAGTGTTCTCCAACAGCCAAGCCGCCCTCCAGGCCGTGTCCAAGGACCCGCGCAAGACTCCGAGCGACGTGCTCGTGGTCGGCGTCGCCCAGGGCGCGGACGGCCCCGTGCTGCTCGACAATCCGCTGACGGCCCGCAATGCCGAGGCGGTGGGTTCGACCCTGGCCGCGCTTGGCGTCACGGGCGCCGCCGACCAGCTGCACAGGCTCCCCGGCCTTCCCGAGGCAGGCGCCCACGTCCTGGCCTTGGCCGGGGTCGGAAAGGTCGACGCCGGCGCCTCGCCCACGGCGGAGCAGCTGCGGCGCGCGGCGGGTTCCGCCATCCGCCAGCTGGCCGGACACGCCACCGTGGTCCTCGCGCTGCCCGCGGCGACGCCCGAGGACGTCGCCGCCGTCGCGGAGGGGGCCGCGCTAGGCTCCTACTCCTACACCGAGCACAAGTCGGACGCGGCGGACACGAAGCCGAACGTGGCCAACGTCATCATCCACACGCCCGCCGCCGGGACCCCGGAGGCCGACGCCGCGCTCGCGCGCGCCTCCGTGCTGGGGACTGCGGTGAACGCGACCCGCACGCTCGTGAACATGCCGCCGAGCCAGCTGTATCCGGAGACCGCCGACGCTGCGCGCGAGCTCGCCAAGGGCCTCCCGGTCAAGGTCACGGTGTTCGACGAGAAGCGCCTCGCGAAGGACGGATTCGGCGGCATCCTCGCCGTGGGCCAGGGCTCGGTGCGGCCGCCCCGCATGGTCAAGGTCGAGTACGTCCCCGCGAAGGCGCCCGCGGCCAAGAGCGTGCACCTCGTGGGCAAGGGCATCACGTTCGACTCGGGCGGCATCTCCATCAAGCCGGCCGCCAACATGGACCAGATGAAGAGCGACATGGCCGGTGCCGCGACGGTGCTCAACGCCACCCTGGCCGCGGCCCGGCTCGGCCTGGCGGTCAAGGTCACGGCGTGGCTGTGCATCGCCGAGAACATGCCGTCGGGCAGCGCGCAGCGCCCGGCGGACGTTATCACGATCCGCGGCGGCCGGACCGTCGAGGTCCTCAACACCGACGCCGAGGGCCGCCTCGTGATGGCGGACGGGCTCGCGGCGGCGAGCGAGGAGGGCCCAGACGCGCTCATCGACGTCGCCACCCTCACGGGCGCCGCGCTGATCGCGCTCGGCACGCGTACGGCCGGGGTGATGGGCGACGACGCCGTGACCCGCCCGCTGCTGGACGCCGCCGCTTCCGCCGGGGAGGCGGCATGGCCCATGCCGCTGCCGGAGGAACTGCGGGCGGGCCTCGACTCGGCGACGGCGGACATCGCCAACGCCGGAGAGCGTCCGGGCGGCATGCTCACCGCCGCGATTTTCCTCAAGGAGTTCGTGGGGACCCGTGCGGACGGCAGCACAGTCCCCTGGGCGCACATCGACATCGCGGGCCCTGCCTTCAACACAGGCTCGGCCTACGGTCACACCCCCAAGCAGGGCACCGGCTCGACCGTGCGGACCCTCGTTGGCTACCTCGAGGACGTCGCCAGGGCCTGACGGCCTGACAGGGCGGACGCTCGAGACGCGCCCGGCGGCTGGATGCCATCCCAGCCGCCGGGCGTCAGTTTTTCATTATGCGAAATTGAAAATCCATGTGGTGAAAGTGATAAGGTTCCCGTGACTCTTGACACAAGGCCGGGACTTTCGCCCCGCGAAGGTGGAGCATAGTCGGTCGGGGAGATAGGGTTTCCCTGATACCCGGGCCTGCGCGGACAACCGCAGGCACACAGTCACACTTGACGGCGAATCAGCGCCGTCCTCAAGGCGAGGGAGCGTCACGTGGCCGAAGCGGCAACTGCGCAGGAATTCGACATCTTGATCCTGGGAGCTGGCAGCGGCGGCTACGCCGCAGCAATCCGTGCCTCCGAGCTCGGCTTCAACGTCGGTCTGGTCGAGAAGGGCAAGCTCGGCGGCACCTGCCTCCACAACGGCTGCATCCCGACCAAGGCGCTCCTGCACTCTGCCGAGCTCGCCGACAACGCCCGCGACGCCGCGAAGTACGGCATCAACGTCACGTTCGGCGGCATCGACATGGCCACCGTGAACAGCTACAAGGACGGGATCGTCTCCAAGAAGTGGAAGGGCCTGACGGGCCTCATCAAGTCCAAGGGGATCACCGTCATCGAGGGCGAGGGCCGCCTCACCGGCGCGGACACCGTCACGGTCAACGGCACCGCCTACAAGGGCAAGAACATCATCCTCGCGACCGGCTCGTACTCGAAGAGCCTGCCGGGCCTCGAGATCGGCGGCCGCGTGATCACCTCGGACCAGGCGCTGGCGCTCGACTACGTCCCGAAGAGCGCGATCGTCCTGGGCGGCGGCGTCATCGGCGTCGAGTTCGCCTCGGTCTGGAACTCGTTCGGCGTCGACGTGACGATCGTCGAGGGCCTCCCCTCGCTCGTCCCGAACGAGGACGCCGCGATCGTCAAGCAGCTCGAGCGCGCGTTCAAGAAGCGCGGCATCAAGTTCAGCACCGGCACGTTCTTCCAGGGCGTCGAGCAGGACGACAACGGCGTCAAGGTCACCCTCGTGGACGGCAAGACGTTCGAGGCCGACCTCCTCCTCGTCGCGGTCGGCCGCGGCCCCGTCACCGCAAACCTCGGCTACGAGGAGCAGGGCGTCACCATCGACCGCGGCTTCGTCATCACGAACGACCGCCTCCACACGGGCGTCGGCAACATCTATGCCGTGGGCGACATTGTCCCCGGCGTGCAGCTCGCGCACCGCGGGTTCCAGCAGGGCATCTTCGTCGCCGAGGAGATCGCGGGCCTGAACCCCGTGGTCGTCGAGGACGTCAACGTCCCGAAGGTCACGTACTGCGAGCCGGAGATCGCCACGGTCGGCTACACGGAGAAGGCGGCCAAGGACAAGTTCGGCGAGGACCAGGTCGAGACGCAGGAGTACAACCTTGCCGGCAACGGCAAGAGCGCCATCCTCGGGACCTCGGGCCTCGTGAAGATCGTGCGCCAGAAGGACGGCCCGGTCGTCGGCGTCCACATGATCGGCGGCCGCATGGGCGAGCAGATCGGCGAGGCCCAGCTCATCGTCAACTGGGAGGCCTACCCCGAGGACGTCGCCCAGTTCATCCACGGGCACCCGACCCAGAACGAGAGCCTCGGCGAGGCGTTCCTCGCTCTGGCCGGCAAACCGCTCCACGCCTGAGACGACGCCGCCACCATTCGCACGAGAGAAGAACTAAGGAGCACGGACCCCCATGTCTGAATCCGTCAACCTCCCCGCCCTCGGTGAGAGCGTCACCGAAGGCACCGTCACGCGCTGGCTGAAGCAGGTCGGAGACCGCGTCGAGATCGACGAGCCCCTCGTCGAGGTGTCCACGGACAAGGTCGACACCGAGATCCCCTCTCCGGTGGCCGGCATCCTCGAGCAGATCCTCGTCGCCGAGGACGAGACTGCCGAGGTCGGCGCCCCTCTCGCCGTCATCGGCGACGGCGCTTCGGCACCGGCCGCGGGCGGCGCTCCCGCCGCCCAGGAGGCTCCGGCGCCCCAGGAGGCTCCGGCGCCCGAGCCGGAGGAGGCCCCTGCCGCCGAACCCGCCCCGGCTCCCGCCGAGCAGCCTGCGGCCGCCCCCTCGGCCGGCGCCCCCGCCGAAGGCCACGAGGTGAAGCTCCCCGCCCTGGGCGAGAGCGTCACCGAGGGCACGGTCACCCGCTGGCTCAAGCAGGTCGGTGAGACGGTCGAGGTCGACGAGCCGCTGCTCGAGGTCTCGACCGACAAGGTCGACACCGAGGTCCCCTCCCCCGTCGCGGGCACCCTTCTCGAGATCCGCGTCGCCGAGGACGAGACCGCCGAGGTCGGCGCGGTGCTCGCGGTCGTCGGCTCGGGCGCTCCTGCGCAGCAGCAGGCTCCCGCAGCTCCCGCTGCACCGGCCCCTGCAGCCGCCCGGCCGCACCGGCTCCCGCCGCACCGGCTCCTGCCGCTGCCGCCCCGGCCGCTCCGGCTCAGGCCGCACCGGCTGCACAGGCCCCGGCTGCACCTGCTCCGGCTCCGGCGCCTGCTGCCCCGACAGCTCCGGCTCAGGCGCCCGCCGCTCAGGGCGGCGAGTCCGGCTACGTGACCCCGCTCGTGCGCAAGCTGGCCAACCAGCACGGCATCGACGTCACGACCCTCACGGGCACCGGCGTCGGCGGCCGCATCCGCAAGCAGGACGTGCTCGCCGCCGTCGAGGCCAAGAAGGCCCCGGCAGCTGCAGCGCCCGCGTCCGGCACCCCGGCAGCGGCCCCTGCGGCCAGCGCCCCCGCGGCCTCCTCGCTGCGCGGCACCACGGAGAAGGCACCGCGCATCCGCCAGGTGATCGCACGCCGCATGCGCGAGTCGCTGGACACCTCGACCCAGCTCACGCAGGTGCACGAGGTCGACATGACCAAGATCGCCAAGCTCCGTGCGCAGGCGAAGGACCAGTTCCTGGCGCAGAACGGCACGAAGCTGACCTTCCTGCCGTTCATCGCGAAGGCTGTGGCCGAGGCGCTCAAGCAGCACCCGAAGCTCAACGCCGAGTACGACGAGGAAAGCCAGACGATCACGTACCACAACGCGGAGCACCTCGCGATCGCTGTGGACACGGACAAGGGCCTCCTGGTTCCGGTCATCAACAACGCCGGCGACCTCAACCTCGCCGGTCTGGCAGGGCGCATCGCGGACGTCGCGGCGCGCACGCGCAGCAACAAGATCGGCCCGGACGAGCTCTCCGGGGGCACGTTCAGCATCACGAACATCGGCTCGGTCGGCGCTCTGTTCGACACCCCGATCATCAACCAGCCGCAGGTGGCCATCCTCGGCACAGGCGCGATCGTGAAGCGGCCCTGGGTCTCCCAGAACGCCGAGGGCGACGACGTCCTCTCGATCCGCTCGATGATGTACCTCTCGCTCACGTACGATCACCGCCTCGTCGACGGTGCGGACGCGGGACGCTTCCTGCAGACGCTCCGCGCCCGCCTCGAGGAGGGCGCGTTCGAGGCCGATCTGGGCCTCTGATCCGCTCCTGAACGGCTCCGGAGCCTCGCTCTGAGCCGGCCCGCGCACGACGGCGCCTGCTCCCCTTGTGGGGGCAGGCGCCGTCGTGCGTTTTCGTTATCCAGTTGGGACCCACGTGGGCCACCGAACGGTCGGGAGGGCCGTGCGCCCCGCACTAGACTCGGGGGCATGACTGTCGTCCTGAGCATTGTCGTCTTCCTGCACGTCGTCGGTGCGGCCATGATCGTTGGCCCCTGGATCGCGAACATGAAGAACCCCACCGTCGGTGCCCGGCAGTTCGACGGCGCCATGACCCAGCTCGTCACGGGCATCATCCTCGTGGGCCTCATCACCGTCCTCTCCAAGCAGGCGGACAGCGGCGTCCAGCCGCTCGACACCAACCTGTACATCAAGCTCACGGTCAAGTTCGTCATCGCGGTCGTCGTCGGCGCCCTCGCGTTCGTGGGCAACCGCAGGCGCAAGTCCGGCGAGAAGGTTGCCCCGGGCCTCGCGCACGGCGTGGGCGGCCTCGCCCTGCTCAACATCGCCATCGCCACGATCTGGCAGTAGCCCGTCCGGCGGCTCGTCCGCGGCCCCGTCGCATCGGTGACAGCACCGGCGGCGGGGCCCTCTTTGTGCCTAGGATGGGCGAGGACGGCCAGCCGCTTGGCTGTGCCGCGGCACACCGACCACGGAGCAAGGAGCACTCATGGCTACGATCCGCAACGCGCACACCGTCTGGAACGGCACCCTCATGGAGGGGTCCGGCCAGACCACCCTCGACTCATCCGGCCTCGGCACCTACGACGTCACCTGGAAGGCCCGCAGCGAGGACGCCAACGGCAAGACCAGCCCGGAGGAGCTCATCGCCGCCGCGCATTCGGCATGCTTCTCGATGGCGTTCAGCAACGGCCTCGCGGAGGCCGGCTACACGGCCACGGAGATCACCACGAAGGCCGCGGTCGACTTCGTGCCCGGCAAGGGCATCCAGACCAGCAAGCTCACCGTCACCGCGAAGGTCCCCGGCATCTCCGATGACGAGTTCCAGAAGATCGCCGACGGCGCCAAGGCCGGCTGCCCGGTCAGCCAGGCCCTCGCGGGCATCACCATCACGCTCGAGGCCACGCTCGAGGCCTGACCTCCCCACCGCGCCGGCCCGGAGTGCCCCGGGCCGGAACGCCACGAGGGCCCCTCTCCGCATCGGAGTGGGGCCCTCGTGGCGCCTGGGCCTGCTCGACCTCGGTCCTCGCGGGACGGGCCGGGGAGGCGCTCAGCCCTCGTACGCCGGAACGGCCTCCGCATCGGCCAGGTCCTGGGGGCGCGGAGGCAGGGGCGCGGGCCGCACCGAGCGGTAGCCCTCGCGCGCCGGCGGCCGCTGGGTGGGGATCTCCACGAGCATCTCCTTGAGCACACCGATGCCGTGCTCGAGCTGCGGGTCGATCCCGGCGGCGTAGGCCTGTGGGGGGTACGCCACCTCGATGTCCGGCTCGACCCCGAAGTTCTCCACCCCCCACCCGATGCCGCCCTCGAACCAGGTCGCGTAGCGCGGCTGGCTCACGGCGGTCCCGTCGGCGAGCTTGAAGCGGTTGTCGATCCCGATGACCCCGCCCCACGTCCTCGTCCCGACAACGGGGCCGATCCCCCTCAGCTTGCCGACCTGGGTGATGATGTCCCCGTCCGATCCGGCGAACTCGTCGGCGAGGATCACCACAGGGCCGCGCGGCGCCTGCCGGGGGTAGGTCCGCGGCTGCTCCCCGCGGGGCATGCTCCAGCCGATCACGCGTCGGCCGATGAGCTCCGCGACGAGCTGGGACGTGTGCCCGCCGCGGTTGCGGCGCACGTCGACGATGAGCGCGTCGAGCGCGGTCTCCGTGTCCAGGTCCCGGTGCAGCTGGGCCCAGCCGCGGGCCGCCATGTCGGGCACGTGGAGGTAGCCGAAGCGCCCCTCGGACGCCTCGCGGACAAGCCTGCGGTTCGCCTGCACCCAGTCCTGGTAGCGGAGCCGCTCCTCGTCGCGGATCGGCACGACGGCGATGCGCCGGCTCCGTCCTGCGGCGTCGCCGTGCTCCGCGCCGTTGAGCATCGTGAGCTCGACGACCTTGCCGGCCGCGCCCGCCAACGCGATCGCGGGGCCGAAGTCAGGGGTGAGAGGCACGCCATCCACCTCGAGGAGCCTGTCCCCCGGGCGCACCCCGGCGCCGGGAGAAGCGAGCGGCGACGAAGCCAGCGGGTCCGAGGACTCGCTCGCGAGGACGCGCCGCACCACCCAGCCGCCGTCGAAGTCGAACTCGCCGCCGAGCCTGCCCTGGCCGCCGGCTCCCGGCTCGGTCACGAGGGCCGGGGTGACGTACGCGTGCGAGGTGCCCAGCTCGCCGTGCATCTCCCACAGGAGGTCCACGAGGTCATCATGCGAGCCGAGCCGCGCCACGAGCGGACGGTAGCGGCTGCGGACCTCGTCCCAGTCGATCCCCGCCATGTCCGCGGTCCAGTAGAAGTCGCGCTGGAGCCGCCAGGCCTCGTCGAACGCCTGCTCCCACACTGCGGCGGGATCGAGCCGGACCCGGATGCGGTCCAGGTCCACGCCCACGTGCTCCGCGTGCCCGTCCTCGGCCTGCTTGTCGCTCGGCACGCTGTGAACGCCGCGCTCCCGCACGTAGACCACGCGGGTGCCGTCGGCGCTGAGCCGGTACCGGTCCAGCGCCCCGACGATGGTCGTCTCGACCCCGGTGACCAGGTCGAGCCGGTGGAGCGTCGGGGCCGCGTCCTTGTCCCCCGGCTTGGCCTTGCCCTCTCCCGTGGCACCCGTGAGGTCCTGGGACATCCACAGCAGCGCGTCGGGGGCCGCGGTGAGCCGCGAGTAGTTGCCCTGACGGACCGGCAGCGAGGTGATCCGGTGCTGGATGCCCTCGAGGTCGACCGTCACCTCCGCGGCGGCGGTTCCGGTGGCGGGCACCCCCGCCCCAGGTGCCGCATCGGACGACGGCGCGTGCTCGTCGTCGTGCGCGGACGGCGCCGCCGACTCCACCCGGGCCGCGCCGAAATCCGCGACGCGCGGCCCGAACGGGCTCGCGGTGGTCGCGGCGAGCGGCACGATGTAGGGCTTGATGGGGCTCGGGAAGGAGAGGTCGAAGGAGTGGCCGTCGTAGACCGGGTCGAAGCTGCGGCCCGAGAGGAACGCGAGGTACTTCCCGTCGGGGGTGAACGCGGGGGACGCGTCCCAGAACCGGCCGTCGGTGACGTCGGCGACCCGCCCGGTCTCCCGGTCCGCGAGGCGCACCTTGGACCGCGACCCGAAGGCGGTCACGGGCTCGCTCCACGCGAGCCAGCGCGAGTCTGGGCTCCACGCGAGCTGCTCGATCGTGCCCTCAGAGACCGTGCTGAGCGTGGTCGCGGTGCCGCACTCCACGTCGACGAGGTGGACGTCGCCGAACGCGGTCCCCACGGCGATGAACCTCGCATCGGGGCTCGGCACGAGCTCGGCGGCCCGGTGGGTCGAGGGCAGCGCGATGCGGCGCAGGCTCGGCAGGGAATCGGCCTCGTCGGGCGCGACGGGCGCTGACCCGCGCGCCGGGACCACGTAGGAGCGGAACGCTGCCCGGGCCCCAACGCCCGGTGCCCCGACGGCCCGGTCCCCAGGCCGATGGTTCTCCTCGGGGCCCTCAGGATCCCCATGACCCCCAGAGTTCGGCTGCGAGCCGTTGGGGGCCTGGGCATCGAGGCCTCCCCTGCCGAGCGCGGCCACCGGCTGCGGGAGGCCGTCGGGGGACGGGCCGCCGGAGCGTGGCGCGCGGTCGGGCGTGCGCTGCCCGGATCCCGGCTCTGCGGCCGCCGCGGGCGCCTGGCCGCCGAGGCGGCGGATGAAGAGTCCTTCCTCGCCGTCGTGGTCGGCGATGAACGCCACGGCATCCGCACCGAGGGGGCGCGCGAGCCGGGCGCGCACCCCCGGGGTCGCCTCGACCACCCGGGAGGGCCCGTCGCGGTGGGTGAGCCAGTGGACGGTGCCGTGGGACTCGACGACGCTCGCGCGGCCGTCGGGGGTGGGCACGACCTCGCCGAGGTGGCGTGCGACGGCGAGCGGCACCGTCCGGCGCGACGTGGAGGCGGAGGCGAGGACCACCTCGAGGCGGCGCGGCTCGGCGTCGAGCCCGTCCAGGAGCCATAGCTCCCCCGCGCTGTCGAAGACCACACGGTTCCCGTCGGTGCTCGCGTGCCGGACGTAGAAGCGGTCGGAGTCCGTGTGCCGGCGCAGGTCCGAGCCCGAGCGGTCCACCGAGTAGAGGTTGCCGACACCTTCGTGGTCGGAGAGGAACACGATGCGCCCCTCGACCCACATCGGGTCCGACAGGTTCCCGTCGATCCCGCTGACGAGGCGGCGGAACTCGCCCCCGCCGTCCGGGTCGATCCACAGCTTGCCCGCCGCACCGCCACGGTAGCGCTTCCAATGGGCGGGGTCTTTGGTCAGGACGCTGCCGACCACGACGGGGCGGTCGTCGCCGATGCTGGGGCCGTAGGCGACCGAGTCGACCGGCCCGTACGGCAGCTCCTCGAGCCACCCGCCGTCGACCGGGATGGTATAGGCGTGGGTATGGCGGCTGTCCGGCTGGTTGTGGGCGCTCGTGACGACCACGCGACCATCCGGCGCAAAGCCCTTCACGCGGGTGGTGGAGTGCCCGAACCACGTCAGCTGGCGGAAGCCTCCGCCGTCCACATCCGCCGAGACGACCTCGGGCGCGCTGCCCTGGACGACCGTCCAGACCACCTTGCTGCCGTCGGGCGCGAACCGGGGGTTGCGCGCGGGCAGGCCAAGCGAGGACAGCCGCCACGCGCGGCCGCCCGCCACGGGTGCGAGCCAGACGTCATCCTCGGCGACGAAGGCCACGAGGTCCCCGTGCACATGGGGATAGCGGAAGTAGCTGGAGCCAGTCATTCTCCGATCATAGGCAGGGCGCGGGCCGCCTCCGGGGCGGGGCCGCGCCCGCCGCACGCAGTGTGACGCACGCCGCATCTCCCCCTTCCGCCCCGGCGACCCACGGATTTCCCACGGTGATCGCGCGACGCTCACGCGGCGGCGATGCTGGCGACCTTCCAGCCGTGGGCACCGCGCTGCAGCAGGACCCGCAGCTCCTGATCGAGTCCCGCCGGGCGCTCCCCCACCGTCGCGCCCGTGCTGTCCTTCACGGCGTACCCGCTCGTGACGATCCTCGCGCGCACGACGGCGGTCTCCGCGCCGGCCGCTCCCTGTCCGCCGGCGGCGGACTGCTCCTCGAGGACCGCGCTCAGGACGCGCGCGCTGAACCCCTCGAGCCGCTGTCCATCCGCGGCGAGCTGGTCCAGCAGCGCCTCATCGGTCGAGCCCGCCGCGGATCCCGGGGCGTTGACGGCGGAGAGCAAGCCGCGGTCCTGGGCCGCGATGGCGCGGGCACGAATCTCCGAGAGCGCTTGGACCGCCTGCACCGGGTCGGCCGACTCGGCAGACCGACGCAGCCCCTCGGGCAGAGCCGCCCAGCCCAAGGGGCCGTCGGCCGTGGCGGCGCTGTCCGAGGTGCTGCTGCCCTGTGGCCGCGCCGCCCCGTGGCCCGATCCGGCCACGTGGCCCGTGGTTCCGCCGAGGGAGCCGATCCACCACGCGGCGGCCAGCACTGTCACAACGGCGAGCACGCCCGCGCCGGACCACGCGAGCCATGTCCGCGGGCGCCCCTCTCGCGGTCTTCCCCGCTGCCCGCGGGGTCCGCGCCCAAGGGCCTGTGCTCCCCGCGGCACGTTCGAGCGGCGGCGCCCCGATCCCAGCAGTCGGCCGCGGCCGGCGGCGGGCTCCTGACGCCGCGTGAGGAGCTCGGGGAGGACGCTCGCGTCAACCGACGAGGAGAGGTCCACCTGCGCGGGGCGGGCGCTGCGGAGGACCGACCGCGCGAGTTCCTCCGCGGAGGGTCGCTGCCGCGGATCCTCACGGAGGGCCGCCTCGATGGCCGCCGCCAGTTCGGCCGGCACGTCCTCGATGATGAGCGGGAGCGGCGGCCTCGCCTCCGTCCGGGCAGGCGGCGCACCGGTGAGGGCGAACCAGGCCACGGCGCCGAGCGAGAAGACGTCGCCCGCAGCGGCGAGCGCCGCCGGCCGCAGTGCACCCGCACCGCCCGGCTCTGCGGCGTGGCGCACGGAAGCAGTCGCGGGAGCCACCGCCGCATGGGGTGCATGGAAGCCGGGCGTCCCGCCTCCGTCCCCCGCGGCGTCGCCGACCATGCGGCCCAGGCCGAAGTCGGCGAGCAAGGGCTTGCCCTCCACCGTGAAGAGGATGTTGCCGGGCGAGACGTCGCCATGGGCTGTGCCGTCGGCGTGGAGGACCGCGAGGGCCTGAGCGATCGGCGCCACGACGGTAACGCACTCCCCGATCGGGAGGCGGCCCCGGGCCTGAAGCAGACGTCCGAGCGACCCTCCGGGCGCGTAGTCGGCCAGGATCGCGACGGCAGGCGTCCCCGAAACCTCGGCAGGCAGCGCGCCATGCACCGGCAGGATGTGGTCGTGGGGCCGGGCCTGCGCGATCCGCACCTCCTTCCGCGCCCGCTCGAGCGCCTCAGACGCGTGGTCCGGGGAGGCGCCGGATGGGGCGAGGATGAGCTTCGCGGCACACTGCCTGCCGGTCCCGGAGTCCCGCAGCAGCCAGACGGTGCCGGTGCCGCCGGCACCAATGGGACGCACCGCCTCGTAGCCGGGGAGCGCGGGCCGTGGACCGCGCTGGGCGTCCGGCTGAGGATGGCTGAGAGCGTCCATGGCTCATGTCTACCGCAGATCGCCGCGCGGCCGCAGAAGTTATCCACAGGCCCGGGCCGATGCGACCCTCATCACACTCTTCGGGCTGCCTTGGGGCCGAGGACTAAGCTTGTCGGCATGACTCTTGCGTTCACCCGGCTGGGACTCGCGCCTGACTACGTCGAGTACTCCGACGGTCTGGCCGCCCAGCGCGAGCTCCACGACGACGTGGCGGCGGGAACCGCCCCCAGCACCGTCCTCCTCCTCGAGCACTCCCCGGTCTACACGGCCGGCAAGCGCACCGAGGACCACGAGCGTCCGCTCGACGGCACCCCGGTGGTCCCCGTCGACCGCGGCGGCAAGCTCACCTGGCACGGCCCGGGCCAGCTCGTGGGCTATCCGATCGTCCGGCTCGCCGAGCCCCGCGCCATCCGCGCGTACGTCGAGCTCCTCGAGGACGTCATGATCACCGTCATCTCCGAGTACGGGATCAAGGCCGAGCACGTCGACGGGCGCTCCGGCGTGTGGGTCCGCGCCGACGAGCGAGGCGGGGACCGCAAGATCGCGGCCATCGGCATCAGCGTCCACGAGGGCGTCACCGGCCACGGGTTCGCGATCAACGCCAGCAACAGCCTCGAGCCGTACAGCCAGATCATCGCGTGCGGCATCACCGACGCCGGCACCACCACGATCTCGGCTGAGTGCGGCCGCCTGGTCACCCCCGCCGACATCGTCGATCGCATCACCGAGGAGCTGTCCCGCCGCGCGGGCGAGTTCGTCGCCCAGACCGAAGGAGCCCACGCATGACCCTCGCGCCCGAAGGCCGCCGCCTCCTGCGCATCGAGCAGCGCAACTCCCAGACCCCGGTGGAGCGCAAGCCCGAGTGGATCAAGGCCAAGGTCCAGATGGGCCCCGAGTTCATCCAGCTCAAGAACCAGGTGAAGAAGGAGGGGCTCCACACCGTCTGCGAGGAGGCCGGCTGCCCCAACATCTTCGAGTGCTGGGAGGACAAGGAGGCCACGTTCCTCATCGGCGGCTCCGAATGCACCCGGCGCTGCGACTTCTGCCAGATCGACACCGGCAAGCCCTCCCCGCTGGACCGCTTCGAGCCCACCAAGGTCGCCCGCTCCGTGCAGTCCATGGCCCTGCGCTACGCGACCGTGACCGGCGTGGCCCGCGACGACCTCGAAGACGAGGGCGTCTGGCTCTATGCCGAGACCGTCCGCAAGATCCACGAGCTCAACCCCGGCACCGGCGTCGAGATCCTCATCCCCGACTTCTCCGGCAAGCCCGAGCACATCACCGCGATCTGCGAGGCCAAGCCCGAGGTCTTCGCGCACAACGTCGAGACCGTCCCGCGCATCTTCAAGAGCATCCGCCCCGCGTTCCGCTACGAGCGCTCCCTCGACGTCATCACCCAGGGACGCGACCAGGGCATGGTCACCAAGTCGAACCTGATCCTGGGCATGGGCGAGACCCGCGAGGAGGTCTCCCAGGCCCTGCGCGACCTGCACGAGGCCGGCTGCGACCTCATCACCATCACCCAGTACCTGCGCCCGTCCGAGCGGCACCACCCCGTCGAACGCTGGGTCAAGCCCGAGGAGTTCGTCGAGCTGTCCCAGGAGGCAGAGGAGATCGGCTTCCTCGGCGTCATGAGCGGCCCGCTCGTGCGCTCCTCCTACCGCGCCGGGCGCCTCTGGGCCACCGCGATGCGCAAGAAGGGCTGGGAGATCCCGCCCCAGCTCGCACACATCGAGTCCTCCGGCACCACCCGCCAGGAAGCCGCCACACTGGTAGCCGCCCGGCACGCGTGAGCCGGCCGCGCGCCGTCGTCCGCGAGAACACCGCTGAGGCAGGGCGCCCGTCACCGGGCGTCCTGCCTGGCGCTGTGGTGGCCTAGAATTGAGTCACTATGGCGAAGAGCACCAACACCCCCTCGGACAGCGCTCCGAAGAAGGCTAAGAAGCCCAACGGCTTCCAGCAGTTCCTCCAGGTCTTCCAGATGACCCGGAAGGCCGATCCCAACGCCGTGTGGCTCATGCTGCTGGTGTTCCTCGGGGTCACGGCCGTGAGCCTGCTGATCGGCTTCCTCCTGGACAACTGGATCACCGGTCTGATCATCGGCATCCTGCTCGGCATCCTCGGTGCCGTCTTCATCCTGAGCCGCCGTGCCGAACGCGCTGCCTACGCCCAGATCGAAGGCCAGCCCGGTGCCGCCGGCGCCGCCCTCAACTCGCTCCGCCGCGGCTGGATCGTCGAGGAGCAGCCCGTCGCCGTCAACCCCCGCACGCAGGATGTCGTGTTCCGCGCCATCGGCCGCCCCGGTGTCGTGCTCGTCTCCGAAGGGCCGAGCGCCCGGGTCCGCCCGCTCGTCGACGGCGAGCGCAAGCGACTCGCCCGCATCCTCCCGAACGTCCCGATCCATGTGATCGAGACCGGCCGCGATGAGGGCCAGACGCCCCTCCGCAATGTCGCGAAGGCCATGAACAAGCTCAAGCCCGAGCTCACCAAGGTCGAGGTCGCCGCCGTGAACAAGCGCATCGGATCGCTCGGAACGCGGCTCCCGATCCCCAAGGGCATCGACCCCTCGCGGATGCGGCCCGACCGCCGGGCGATGCGCGGGCGCTGACCCCCCGCCGGCGCGAACCACACACCGATCCCGCAGGCCGAACAGGCACGCGACCACGGGAAGGGCCCCGGCAGCGCTGCCGCCGGGGCCCTTCCGCGTCGGCGGGCGCGTTCCGGCGCCAGCCAGACTCGCCGTACTCAGAGGCGGGTGACGACGGTACCGGCCGCCTTGTCATGCAGGCCGCGCTGGTCGAGGTCGAAGACCACGGCGGGGATGACGAGGCACAGCAGGAGGGTGCGGAGGGCTGCACGGGGGATCCCCACCGGCCCGCCATCGAGGCGACGCACCTTGAGCCCCGCGATGCGGTGCCCGAGCCCGAATCCCACCAGCCCCACGAGGAGGATCTGCTCGACCGCGAACACGAGCAGGATGGACATCTGGCTCCCGCCGAAGAACGCTGCGGCGACGGCGTAGGAGGCGGCCCAGTCGATGCACAGGGCCAGCACGCGACGGCCCGGCCGCCCCACCGAGCCCGGCCCGGAGCGCGGCATGCCGAGGCGCCTGCCCGGATAGTCGCCCTCTTCGAGCTGGGGGCCGCTGATCCAGGATCCGATGTCTTTGCGCTCGATCACCCGTCCATTCTAGGAGTCATGGGCATTCCAAAGGGCACGGGCATTCCACCAGATGCGGGGCCTCCGATCAGGTGCTGGCCTCCTGCCCCGGCTGCCGCTAGCGTTTACACGGCAAGGGCCCGCGTAACTTCGCTGAAACAATGCCGACACGGACGGGAAATCCCTTCCTCGTAGTGTGGACGCAGTTGCAGCGAGGCGTTTCGCCGCTGACCAATGCAGAGCCTGCGTGTGCCTACGGCCCGCCTCTGTCCACCCGCGTTAGGAGTACAGATGTTCAAGTCTGCGGACGAAGTCCTCAAGTACATCAAGGATGAAGACGTCAAGTTCGTCGATATCCGCTTCACCGACCTGCCGGGCGTCCAGCAGCACTTCAACATCCCGGCCAAGACCGTCGACGAGGACTTCTTCGACAATGGCCAGCTCTTCGACGGCTCCTCGATCCGCGGCTTCCAGGGCATCGCCGAGTCGGACATGCAGCTCATCCCGGACGTCACGACCGCCTTCGTGGACCCGTTCCGTGTCGAGAAGACGCTCGCGCTGAACTTCTCGATCGTCAACCCGCGCACGGGCGAGCCCTACCACCGCGACCCGCGCGGCGTGGCCGAGCGCGCCGAGGCCTACCTCGCCTCAACCGGCATCGCGGACACCGCGTTCTTTGCCCCCGAGGCCGAGTTCTTCGTCTTCGACAACGTCCAGTTCGAGTCCTCCCCGCAGGGTTCCTCTCGACCGTCGGCCTCCCCGCGAGGGCCTCGGGTTCCTTCTACAAGGTCGACTCGATCGAGGCACCGTGGAACTCCGGCGCGAGGAAGAGGCGGCAACCTCGGAACAAGACCCGTTCAAGGGCGGCTACTTCCCGGTGGCGCCGGTGGACCACCAGGCCGACCTGCGCGACGCCATGTGCCTCGCGCTCGACGCCGCGGGCCTCGAGGTCGAGCGCTCGCACCATGAGGTCGGCGCCGCCGGCCAGGCCGAGATCAACTACAGGTTCTCGACCCTCGTGCGCGCCGCGGACGACCTGCAGAAGTTCAAGTACATCATCAAGAACACGGCCCTCGAGTGGGGCAAGGCAGTGACGTTCATGCCGAAGCCGATCTTCGGCGACAACGGCTCGGGCATGCACTGCCACCAGTCGCTCTGGAACGGCGGCGAGCCGCTCTTCTACGACGAGAAGGGCTACGCCAACCTCTCCGACCTCGCCCGCTGGTACATTGGCGGCCTGCTCAAGCACGCCTCCGCGGTGCTCGCCTTCACGAACCCGACCGTGAACTCCTACAAGCGCCTCGTCAAGGGCTTCGAGGCCCCTGTCAACATGGTGTACTCGCAGGGCAACCGCTCCGCCGGCATCCGCATCCCGATCACGGGTTCCAACCCGAAGGCGAAGCGCATCGAGTTCCGCGCGCCGGATCCCTCGTCCAACCCGTACCTCGCGTTCGCCGCCCAGCTCATGGCCGGGATCGACGGCATCCGCAACCGCATCGAGCCGCCGGCCCCGATCGACAAGGACCTCTACGAGCTCCCCGTCGAGGAGGCCCGCGACATCCCCAAGGCCCCGGGCTCGCTCGAGGAGGCGCTTGAGGCCCTCGAGGCGGACAACGAGTTCCTCCAGGCCGGCGGCGTCTTCACGCAGGACCTCATCGACACCTGGGTCGCGTACAAGCGCGAGAAGGAGATCATGCCGCTCTCGCTGCGCCCGAACCCGTACGAGTTCGAGCTCTACTTCGGCTGCTGATCCGCGCACGACGGCGCCCCTCGGCTCCCGCTGCTGGCCAGCGGAAGGCGGGGGGCGCCGTCGTATGTCCTGGTGGTGGGGCGCCGTCGCCTACCCCGCGACGGTCGTGAGGATCCCCGTCGAGTCGCCCTCTGCCGTCACGTCATGCCGTGGGCCGGGCAGGACACCCACTTGTCCCGCGGTGAGCCTGACCTCTGCCGTCTCCGAGCGCACCACGAACGTCCCGGCCAGGACGTGCAGGGTCGCGGCGGCCGGCTTTGCATGGTCCCCGAGCACCTGTCCGTCCAGGATCGCCAGGAGCGTGTGGCGGAGCAGCCCGTCCCGCAGCAGGGCCCGGGCGCTGCGCCCATGGGGGCTCTTGCGCGCCCTCTCGAGCTCCTCCGCGGCCGCGGCCGCGACATTCACCAGATCGTGCATGGAGTCGTCCTTTCTCGCCGATCACTCCCCGACGCCGTAGAAGCGCCGCTCGAAAACATGCCGCGCGCGGCGGGTCACGTTGAGGTAGTGCTGCTCGAACGCCGTCGCCCGGTCTGGGGCGTAGCCGCACCACCGGGCGACCGCCTCGAGGTCCCGCCGCGACGTCGGCACGAGGTCCGAGGCGCGGCCGCTCCATGCGACGTTGGCGCTGCGGATGCGGCTCGCGAGGCGCCATGCCTCCGCGAGGAGCTCCGACTCGTGCGGCGGGATCAGGCCAAGGTCCGTCGCGGCCGAGAGCGCCTCCAGCGTGCCGGTCGTGCGCAGCTCGGGGTGCCGGGCAGCGTGCTGGAGCTGCAGCAGTTGGACCAGCCATTCCACGTCGCTGAGCCCGCCTCTGCCCAGCTTGACGTGGCGGGACGGGTCCGCTCCGCGTGGCAGCCGCTCGGCCTCGACCCGGGCCTTGATGCGCCGGATCTCCCGCACGGCCTCCGCGCTCAGCTCCTCCGGGTACCGCACCGTGTCGACAAGTGCGATGAAGTCGGCCGCCAGCGCGTCGTCGCCCGCCATGGGGCGTGCCCGCAGGAGGGCCTGGGCCTCCCAGACGAGCGCCCACCGGCGGTAGTACTCGGCGAAGGAGTCGATCGAGCGCACGAGCGGCCCGTTCTTGCCCTCGGGGCGCAGGTCCGCGTCGAGGGACAGCACCCGTTCCGCGAGGACTGGCGGCTTGAGCGGCTGGGTGAGCAGTGCGGACAGGCTCCCGACGATGGAGAGGGCCTGGCGCTGCGCGGCCCCCGGGTCGGCCCCCGGAAGCGCGCGGTGTACGTAGATGACGTCGGCGTCCGAGCCATAGCCGATCTCACGCCCGCCTTGGCGCCCCATCGCGACCACGAGGACGTGGGTGAGCAGCGCGCCGTCGGCCGCCTCGGCCTCCCCTTCGGCGACGCGCAGCGCGCCCAGGACCGCGGCTTGGTCCGCGTCAGAGAGCGCGCGGCCCACCGACTCCGTGTCGAGGACGCCCGAGCTGTCCGCGAGGGCGATGCGGAGGATCTCGCGCCGCCGGATCAGCCGCACGAGCCGCATGGCCGCGGACGGTTCCTCGTGCCGCGAGAGCTTGGACTGGATCTCCTGCCACTGCGCTTCCAGGGACAGGGGGACAAGGTCGTCGTCGCTCCCGAGCCACTTCACCGACTCGGGCGAGACCTCGAGGAGGTCCGCGATGAGGCGGGAGTCGGCCAGGACATGGGAGAGCCGCTCGGCCGCGGCCGAGGAGTCCCGCAGGAGTCCGAGGTACCAGTGCGTTGTGCCGAGCGCCTCGCTCACGCGGCGGAAGGCGAGCAGGCCGCCGTCAGGATCGGCCCCCTCGGCGATCCAGCCGAGCAGCACGGGCAGCAGCTGCCGCTGGAGCGCCGCCCGCCGGCTCACGCCCGCCGTGAGGGCCTCGATGTGCCGCATCGCGCCCTGGGGGTCGCGATATCCGAGGGCCGCGAGCCGCGCCTGGGCGGCCTCCGGGGTCAGCCTGGCCTCCGCCGGACTCAGGTGGGCCACCGTATTCAGCAGCGGCCGGTAGAAGATCTGCTCATGCAGTTCGCGCACGCGCCGCTTGGTGCGCTGCCACGTGTCCAGGAGCTGTTCCGGGGATGCACGGCCCGTCTCGAGCACTCCCTGGGCGGCCCGGGCGAGCGCCCTGAGGGCGTCCTCGGACGTGGGCATGAGGTGCGTGCGCCGGAGCTTGGACAGCTGCAGCCGGTGCTCGAGCAGGCGCAGGTAGCGGTAGGACGAGTCGAACTCCCCCGCCGCCGTCCGGCCGATGTATCCGCCCGCCGCGAGCGCGGCGATGGCCGAGGTCGTGTCCCGCACGCGCAGTGACTCGTCACTGCGCCCGTGGACCAGCTGGAGGAGCTGGACCGTGAACTCGACGTCGCGCAGGCCGCCGGCGCCGAGCTTGATCTGGCGATCCGCCTCGGCGGCGGGGATGTTGTCGGTCACCCTCCGGCGCATCGCCTGGACCGATTCCACGAAGCCTTCACGGCCGGCCGAGGCCCAGACGAGCGGGCCGACGGCAGCCTCGTAACGTTCGCCGAGGCCGCGGTCTCCTGCGATGCAGCGGGCCTTGAGCAGCGCCTGGAACTCCCAGCTTTGGGCCCAGCGCTCGTAGTACGCGAGGTGTGACTCGAGGGTGCGCACGAGCGGCCCCTCGCGCCCCTCGGGCCGCAGATTCGCGTCGACCTGCCACAGCGCGGGCTCCCGGCCGGTCGACCACACCGCGCGTGCCATGCCCGTGGCGAGCATCGTGCCGATCTGGACCGCCCGGGCCGGGTCGATCGGGCCCGTGCTGCGCGCCGGCTCGCCATGCCCCGGCGTGCTGTGCTGTGCCGCACCTGTCGCGCCGTCGGCCTCGATGACGTAGACGACGTCCACGTCCGAGATGTAATTGAGCTCGCGGGCGCCGCACTTGCCCATCCCGATCACGGCGAGGGCGACGGCGGCGACGTCCTCGCGCCCGAAGCTCGCCTCCGCCTCGGCGCGGGACACGGCCAGGCCCGCCTCGAGGGCTGCCCCGGCCAGATCCGAGAGTTCCGCGGCAGCGGTGGGGAGGAAGTCCGTCGGGGATGCCGAGCCGAGGTCCCGCAGCGCGAGCTCGCACAGGTGCCGGCGGTATGCGATGCGCAGGGCCGCATAGGCCTCGGGGCCGGTCGCTGCCGCGACGGGCCGGGCGGAGCCCGGGTCGGCACCGACGGACCGCAGAAGAGACTCCCGGAGCGCTCCGGGGTCGGCGCCCACCGGCTCAGGTGAGACCGGCTGATTGAAGACGTCGGAGTGCTCGGGGTGGCGGATCAGGAACTCGCCGAGTGCCTCCGAGGCGCCGAGGAGCCTGAACATCGGTTCGCTCCGTCCGGGGCCTGCCTCCACGAGGGCACGGGCCACGGGCGTGCGCTCAATGAGCCGGACGAGAGCCAGGAGGGCCCCGTCCGGGTCGGGGGCGGAGGCCAGGCCCTCGAGGAGCGCCTCCATCTCGAGGCCCTCGAGTTCTCTCGCCGCGAGGAACCGCTCCGCCCGCACCGGGTCTGCTGACCCCAGCGCGATGAGTCGGCGCGTCAGGCTCGGAGCGGCCACGTGGCGCCCCTAGAGGATGCCGAGGTTGCGGTGGAGCTCGTAGGGGGTGACCTCGAGCCGATACTCGTTCCACTCCTGCCGCTTGTTCCGCAGGAAGGCGCCGAAGACCTGCTCGCCGAGGATCTCGGCCATGAACTCCGACTCCTCCATGACGTTGACGGCGTCGTGCAGGCTCGCGGGCAGGGGATCATGGCCGAGCACGCGGCGCTCGGCGCTGGTCAGGGCCGAGATGTCGTCATCCGTCGCGGCCGGGAGCTCGTACTCCTCCTCGATGCCCTTCAGGCCCGCCCCGAGGAGCACGGCGTAGGAGAGGTAGGGATTCGTCGCGGAGTCGATGCCGCGGTACTCGATCCGCGCACTCTGGTTCTTCCCGGGCTTGTAGAGCGGCACCCGGACCAGTGCCGAGCGGTTGTTGTGGCCCCAGCTGAGGTAGCTCGGAGCCTCGCCACCGCCCCACAGGCGCTTGTAGGAGTTGACGAACTGGTTCGTCACGGCCGTGAACTCATTCGCGTGACGGAGCAGGCCGGCGATGAAGTGGCGGGCCGTCTTGGAGAGCTGGTACTCCGCCCCGGGCTCGTGGAACGCGTTGCTGTCCCCCTCGAACAGCGAGAAGTGCGTGTGCATCCCGGAACCGGGGTGGACCGTGAAGGGCTTGGGCATGAACGTCGCGTAGCCGCCCTGCTGGATCGCGACCTCCTTGACCACCGTACGGAACGTCATGACGTTGTCCGCGGTCTGGAGCGCGTCGGCGTAGCGGAGGTCGATCTCGTTCTGCCCGGGGCCGCCCTCGTGGTGGGAGAACTCGACCGAGATCCCGACGGCCTCGAGCATGTTGACGACCGTCCGGCGGAAATCCTGGGCGACGCCGCCGGGGACGTGGTCGAAGTACCCCCCGTAGTCCGCCGGCACGGGTGCCCCGTCGGGTCCGAGCTGGTCCGACTCAAGCAGGTAAAACTCGATCTCGGGGTGCGTGTAGCACGTGAAGCCCATCTCGGCGGCCTTCGCGAGCGTCCGCTTGAGGACGCTGCGGGGGTCGGCCGGCGAGGGCTCGCCGTCCGGAGTGAGGATGTCGCAGAACATGCGGGACGTCGGCTCCGTCTCGCCGCGCCACGGGAGGATCTGGAACGTCGAGGGGTCCGGCTGCAGGAGCATGTCGGATTCCGACACGCGTGCGAGTCCCTCGATCGAGGAGCCGTCGAATCCGAGCCCCTCCTCGAAGGCCCCCTCGACCTCGGCCGGAGCAAGGGCCACCGACTTGAGCGAACCGACCACGTCGGTGAACCAGAGCCGGACAAAGCGGACGTCACGTTCCTCGATGGTCCGGAGCACGAACTCCTGCTGACGATTCATGGGGTCTTCGCATCCTTATGGTTGGGCCCTGCACGCTCACCCCCACTCTACTGAAGCATCGACTAATCTCGTCCCTATGGCCCCCACCACGAGTTCCGACGAATCTCCGGCGCCCTACGGCAGCGGACCCGCGCTCTCACCGCGGACCGGCCGCACGAGGATCCACCACCTGGCCCAGGCGAAGGAGCGAGGCGAGCACTTCGCCATGCTCACGGCCTACGACCAGTACACCGCGGCGATCTTCGACGAGGCGGGCATCGAGGTGCTCCTGATCGGCGACTCCGCCGCCAACAACGTCTACGGGCACGAGACGTCGCTGCCGGTCACGGTCGACGAGTTGATCCCCCTCGTGCGCGCCGTGGCCACCTCGGCGCCCCACGCCCTCGTCGTGGCAGACTTCCCGTTCGGCAGCTATGAGGCGTCCCCCGGACAGGCCATCGCCACGGGCGTCCGGTTCATGAAGGAAGGCCTGGCGCACTCCGTGAAGCTCGAGGGCGGCGCCTACTACGCCGACACGGTCCGGGCCATGGTCCAAGCAGGCATCCCGGTCATGGCCCACATCGGCTTCACCCCGCAGAGCGAGCACGCCCTCGGCGGGTACCGCGTGCAGGGCCGTGGCGACGACGCGGAGCGCCTCATCGAGGACGCGAAGGCCCTTGAGTCGGCCGGGGCCTTCTGCGTGCTCATGGAAATGGTCCCCGCGGCCACGGCAGCAGCCGTCGACGCCGCGGTGACGGTCCCCACCATCGGCATCGGCGCCGGGAACGCAACGACCGGCCAGGTGCTCGTGTGGCAGGACATGGCAGGCCTGCGCGGCGGCCCCGGCGTCAAGGTCGCGAAGTTCGTCAAGCGGTACGCCGACCTTCGCTCGAGCCTGCTCGACGCCGCGCGTCAGTACGGCGAGGACGTGCGCTCCGGGCAGTTCCCGGGCCCCGAGCACTCGTTCTGAGTCCCCCGGGGCCGCGGGCACGGGGTCTCTGCGTTCAGTCCCGGTCGCTCCAACCGTCGCCGTCCGCGTCCGAGGGGTCCCAGGCCCGATTGCGCTCCTTGACCTTCTCGAGCGCCTTCTCGGCCTCTTCGCGCGTCTTGTACGGCCCGATCAGCTGCGTGTAGTCGCTCTGCGCGTCTTCCTCGACCTCATGCGTGCGGACGTTGTACCAGTACTCGACCATGTTCGCGCCTTCCTTTGGGACCCGCGTGACATCGGGTCATTCAAAGCACTCGACCAGTAGACTCACCCTATGCCTTCAGCCCCTTCCACGGCACCCATCGGCACGCTTGTGCGCGGCATGGTGAGCCCCGTCCTCCCCGTCCCCGATTCGATCCCGCGCCCCGAGTACGCGTGGAAGAAGGCGCCCGCGAAGTACACCGGATCCAACGTCGTCGCGCCGGAGAAGATCGAGAAGATCCGTGCAGCCAGCAAGATCGCGGCACAGGCGATCGTGGAAGTCGGCAAGCACATCCGCCCGGGGGTCACGACCGACCACCTCGATCGCGTCGGCCACGAGTTCCTCATCGCCCATGGCGCCTATCCGTCCACGCTCGGCTACCGCGGCTTCCCGAAGTCGCTGTGCACGTCGGTCAACGAGGTCATCTGCCACGGGATCCCCGACAGCACGGTGCTCAACGACGGAGACATCGTCAACATCGACATCACCGCGTTCAAGGACGGCGTCCACGGCGACACCAACTTCACGTTCCTGGTCGGCGACGTCGACGAGGAATCGCGGCTCCTCGTCGAGCGGACGCAGGAGTCGCTGCGGCGCGGCATCAAGGCGGTCGCGCCCGGACGCGAGATCAACGTGATCGGCCGCGCCATTGCGGCCTATGCCAAGCGCTTCGGCTATGGCGTCGTGCGCGACTTCACGGGCCATGGCGTCGGCGAGGCCTTCCACTCCGGCCTCATCATCCCGCACTACGACGCCGCGCCGGCCTACAGCACCGTCATGGAGCCCGGCATGGTCTTCACCATCGAGCCGATGCTCACGCTGGGCGGCATCGAGTGGGACATGTGGGAGGACGACTGGACGGTCGTCACCCGCGACCGGAAGCGCACCGCCCAGTTCGAGCACACCCTCCTCGTCACCGACACCGGCGCCGAGATCCTCACGGTTCCTTAGCCGGGCGCGCCCCCTCGTCCCGAGCGCCCCCCTGATCCACCCGCCCCCCTGACCCACCCACCAAGAAGGGCAACGCATGGCCAAGAGCGAGAAGAAGAGCAAGTCCCACCCGACCGTCATCGGCATCGACATCGGCGGCACCGGCATCAAGGGCGGGATTGTCGACCTCAAGAAGGGCAAGCTGGTCGGCGACCGGTATCGCATCGACACGCCCCAGCCGTCGACCCCCGAGGCCGTGGCGGACGTCGTCGCCCACATCGTCGACGAGCTCAGCGGCCGGGATGGTGCGCCGGACGCCGACACCCCGGTGGGCGTGACCTTCCCCGCGATCATCCAGCACGGCGTGGCCCGCTCTGCCGCGAACGTCGACAAGTCCTGGATCGACTACGAGGTGGACAAGGCGTTCACGAAGCGCCTCGGCCGCCCCGTCGAGGTCATCAACGACGCCGACGCGGCCGGCCTCGCGGAGGTGCGGTACGGCGCGGGCGAGGGCGTCAAGGGAACGGTCCTCGTCATCACGCTCGGCACCGGCATCGGCTCGGCCTTCGTTTTCGACGGCAAGCTCGTGCCCAACGCCGAGCTCGGCCACCTCGAGATCGACGGCCATGACGCGGAGACCAAGGCATCGGCCGTGGCGCGCGAGCGCGATGGTCTGAGCTGGGAGGACTACTCGGTGCGGCTGCAGCGCTACTTCGAGCATGTCGAGTTCCTCTTCTCCCCCGAGCTGTTCATCGTGGGCGGCGGCATCTCCAAGAGGTCGGACGAGTACCTGCCCCTGCTCAAGCTGCGCACGCCGATCATCCCCGCGGAGCTGAAGAACGAGGCCGGCATCGTGGGCGCCGCCCTCCAGGTGGCCATCCACCACAAGCTCGCGAAGTAGACAGCGCACGACGTCGAGGGGGCCCGGACAGCTGTCCGGGCCCCCTCGCGCTGGGGTCGTCGCGGTCTCTCGGCGGGGTGCCGCCGACTACGCGCGAGTGGGCGCGGGCTGCAGGCCCACCTGCTCGGCATCAGCCTGCTCGGCGCGGAGCACACCGATCGCCTTCTCGAAGTCGGCGAGCGATTCGAAGTCCTGGTACACGCTCGCGAACCGGAGGTAGGCCACTTGGTCGAGCTTCTTGAGCGGGCCAAGGATCGCGAGGCCGATCTCGTGGGCCTGGATCTCGGCCGAGCCTGCGGAGCGGATGGCTTCCTCGACCTCTTGGGCCAGCAGCGCCAGGTCGTCGTCCGTCACGGGCCGGCCCTTGCACGCCTTGCGGACGCCGGTGATGACCTTGGACCTGCTGAAGGGCTCGGCCGCCCCGGAGCGCTTGAGCACCGTCAGGCTCGTCGTCTCCATGGTCGTGAACCGGCGGCCGCACTCGGGGCACTGCCGGCGGCGCCGGATCGCCGAGCCATCATCTTGGAGGCGGCTGTCGACGACGCGGGAATCGCGGTTGCGGCAGAACGGGCAGTACACAGCGTCAATGTTACTGAGCGGGTGGCGGGCACCACAAGCTCCGACCACAAGATGTAGTGTCCGTGACACTACGTGTAGGGGTAGCGAGGTGTCGGTTCGGCGCGTTCCGCCCGCGTGCCGGCTCAGTCGCGGGCGAACCGCGCGTCTACCGCGTCACCATGCGCGGGGAGGTCTTCCGCGTCCGAGAGGCTACGGATGTAGGGCGCGACCTCGGACAGCCCGGACTCGGAGTAGTCGATGATCTGGATGGCCCGCAGGAACGTCGTGACGTTGAGGCCCGACGAGAACGCGGCCGTTCCCGAGGTCGGCAGCACGTGGTTCGATCCCGCGCAGTAGTCTCCGAGACTCACCGGGCTGTAGTCGCCCACGAAGATCGCGCCAGCGTTGCGGATGCGGGCGGCGACGGCGGGGGCGTCCGCCGTCATGATCTCGAGATGCTCCGCCGCGTACGCGTCGCACACGGCGATGCCGGCCTCGAGGCTGTCGACGAGGACTGCCCCCGACTGTTCCCCCGAGAGCGCCTCGATGACGCGGTCGCGATGCTTGGTGCGGGTGGCGAGCACGGCGAGCTGCTCATGCACCTTCCCGGCAAGCTCTGGCGAATCCGTGACGAGCACGCTGCCCGCACGCGGATCATGCTCGGCCTGGCTGATCAGATCGGCGGCGACAAGCTCGGGCCGGGCCGTGGCATCGGCCAGGATGGCGATCTCGGTGGGACCCGCCTCGGCGTCGATGCCGACCACACCCTTGACGAGTCGCTTGGCCGTGGCGACGAAGATGTTGCCGGGGCCGGTCACGACGTCCACCGGCGCGAGAGCGGGAAGCTCCCCCGCGACGTCGTGCGCGCCAGGGATCCCGTACGCGAAGGTGACGATCGCCTGTGCGCCGCCGATCGCGTAGACCTCGTCGATGCCCAGGAGCGCAGCCGCGGCGAGGATCGTCGGGTGCGGAAGGCCCCCGTTGTCCTTCTGCGGCGGAGAGGCCAGCGCGATCGACGCGACGCCCGCGGCCTGGGCGGGGACCACGTTCATGACGACGCTCGACGGGTACACCGCGAGCCCGCCGGGGACGTACAGGCCCACGCGGCCCACCGGAACCCAGCGCTGCGTGACGGACGCGCCCGCGCCGGGGTGCACAGTCACGTCCGCCGGGACCTGCGCGGCGGCGAACGCGCGCGCCCGATCGATCGACTCCGTCAGCGCCGCCCTCACCGCGGGGTCGAGGCCATCGAGGGCAGAGGCGATGGCCTCGGCGGGCACGCGGGGGTGTCGCTGCTGGACGCCGTCGAACTTCGCGGCCAGATAGCTCAGCGCGGCGAAGCCCCGCGCACGGACATCCTCGATGATGCCGCGGACGGCGTCCTCGACGCTCGCGCCGTCGCCGGCCGTCAGCCGCGGCACGACGGCGCGCAGCTGGGCGAGCCCGAGGCTCTGGCCTCGGAGGTCGATCGTGCGGAAGGCGGGCGAAGATAGGATGGAGGCGCCGGAAGTCACCGATCCAGTCTACCGGCGGCTCAGGGGCGCCCCCGTCGCCCCCCACCGTGGCTCGAGCCCGGCGATCAGTCCTGGTCGTCGCGGGGCGGCGCCCACCACAGAGTGGTCAGCGCGAGGACGGCCAGCGCCACGACGGCCGGCCAGACCGCGAGGGAGCTCAGTGCCCCCAGGCCGAATGCCGATTCGGGCACCGAGGGGCTGACCCCTCGGGTCCCAAGTACCCTGGTGAGCCCGACCCCGGTGCCCCAGGCGGCGAACGTGCCGAGGACGCTCCCGGCCAAGGCCGCCAGCCCCTTGTTCGGCAGGCCGGCACGCCTCCGTGTCGCGGCGAGCAGGACGGTGATCGTCAGGCCCGCGAGGAGGCCGAGGCCTGCGAAGACCAGGTCCCGCTCGTCCCAGCTCTGGTAGTCGCTGCCCGATCCGTACAGGAGTCCCCCAGGCGCCGCGACGGCCCACACCGTGCCCAGGACGAGGCCTGCGAGGACGGGGAAGACGATCCATCGGACGATCGACATCCGTTCGGCCCGCGCTGGCTCCTGCGGCACGGGGGTCGGAGGCGTCGCGCTCATCGGGGCAGCCTCACGCATCGAGGCACGCCGGGCCGAGGAGGACCTTGAGGTCCCCGAAGAGGGCAGGGTTGGGGTTCACCCGCAGGTGCGGCGGAAGGGTCATGACGGCCACCCTGTCCCGCTCGCGGACGTGGACCCTGACCTCCGAATTGCCGCGGTGGCTGCGCAGGATCTCCCCCAGCTGGCCGATTCGCTCCTCGCTCGCGCGATGCTCGAGGATCTTGATGTCGACCGGACCGCCCTCGGCGCTCGTGAGGTCTGGGATGCTCATCTCCATGGCGCTCAGGGAGACCGCCCCATCGTCGCGTCGCTGCACCCGTCCCTTGATCACGACGATGAGGTCCTCGGCGAGGACTGCGGCGATCGGGCCGTAGACCTGCCCGAAGAACATCACCTCGATCGACGCCCCGAGGTCCTCGATCTCAGCGCGCGCGTACGGATTGCCACTGGACTTCGAGATGCGGCGGCTCAGTGACGTGATCATGCCGGCGATCGTCACGATCGCACCGTCGTGGGGGCCGTCATCCGCGAGGATGGACGCGATGTCCACCTCGGCGGCCGCCCCGAGGACGCCCTCAAGGCCCTGCAGGGGGTGATCGGAGACGTAAAGGCCGAGCATCTCGCGTTCGAAGCTGAGCTTGTCCTTCTTCTCCCACTCGGGCAGGTCAGGAACCTCCACGCTCAGGCCCGCGTGCGGCGTGTCGTCGCCGAACGCGCTGAACAGGTCGAACTGGTTGTTCGCCTCATTGCGCTTGAGCGTGATGACGGCGTCGATGGCCTCTTCATGGATCATCGCGAGGGACCGCCTGGTATCCCCGAGCGAATCGAACGCCCCGGCCTTGACGAGCGACTCGATCGTCCGCTTGTTGCACACGACGGCGGGCACCTTCTGCAGGAAGTCCGCGAACGAGGTGTACTTGCCCTTCTCGGCGCGCGTCTCGACCATGGCGTTGACCACGTTGGTTCCGACGTTGCGGATGGCTCCCATGCCGAAGCGGATGTCGTCGCCGACCGGGGTGAAGGTCAGCTCGGACTCGTTCACATCCGGCGGGAGGACCGTGATGCCCATGTGCCGGCACTCGTTGAGGTACATGGCCGACTTGTCCTTGTCGTCGCCCACGGACGTCAGCAGGGCGGCCATGTACTCGGCCGGGTAATGCGCCTTGAGGTACGCGGTCCAGTACGAGACGACGCCGTAGGCGGCCGAGTGGGCCTTGTTGAAGGCGTAGTCGGAGAACGGGAGGAGGATGTCCCAGAGGGTCTGGATGGCCTCCTTCGAGTAGCCGTTGTCGAGCATTCCCTGCGAGAAGCCGGCGAACTGCTTGTCGAGCTCCGACTTCTTCTTCTTGCCCATCGCGCGGCGGAGGATGTCGGCCTGTCCGAGCGAGTAGCCGGCGAGCTTCTGCGCGACGGCCATGACCTGCTCCTGGTACACGATGAGGCCGTAGGTGCCGCCGAGGATGTCCTTGAGGGGCTCCTCGAGCTCGGGGTGGATCGGGATCACCGGCTGCTGCCCGTTCTTGCGCAGCGCATAGTCCGTGTGCGCATTCGCGCCCATCGGGCCGGGACGGTAGAGGGCGAGGACGGCCGAGATGTCCTCGAAGTTGTCCGGCTTCATGAGCTTCAGGAGCGAGCGCATGGGGCCGCCGTCGAGCTGGAACACGCCCAGCGTGTCGCCGCGGGCGAGCAGGTCGTAGGAGGCCGCGTCGTCGAGCTCGAGCCGCTCGAGGTCGAGGTCGACACCTCGGTTGCGCTTCACATTCTCGAGGGCGTCCGAGATGATCGTGAGGTTTCGCAGCCCGAGGAAGTCCATCTTGATCAGGCCGAGGCCCTCGCAGGTCGGGTAGTCGAACTGCGTGATGACCTGTCCGTCCTGGATGCGGCGCATGATCGGTACGACGTCGATGATCGGGTCGGAGGACATGATGACGCCCGCCGCGTGGACGCCCCACTGGCGCTTGAGGCCCTCGAGGCCGATCGCGGTGTCGAACACCTTGCGGGACTCGGGGTCGGTCTCGAGCAGCTGGCGGAAGTCGCCGGCCTCCCCGTACCGCTTGGCCTCCTTGTCATGGATGTCCGCGAGCGGGATGTCCTTGGCCATGACGGCCGGCGGAAGGGCCTTGGTCAGGGTCTCGCCCATCGAGAACGGGTAGCCGAGCACGCGCGCTGAGTCCTTGAGCGCCTGCTTGGTCTTGATCGTGCCGTACGTGACGATCATGGACACGCGGTCGTCGCCGTATTTGCGGGTGACGTAGTCGATGACCTCGGGGCGGCGACGGTCGTCGAAGTCGACGTCGAAGTCGGGCATCGACACGCGGTCCGGATTGAGGAAGCGCTCGAAGATGAGCCCGTGGCGGAGCGGGTCCAGATCGGTGATGCGCATCGCGTACGCGACCATGGAGCCCGCGCCGGAGCCGCGGCCGGGCCCGACGCGGATCCCGTTGTCCTTGGCCCAGTTGATGAAGTCCGCGACCACGAGGAAGTAGCCGGAGAAGCCCATCGTGCTGATGATCCCGAGCTCGTACTCGGCCTGCTTGCGCACGTCGTCGGGGATGCCGGAGGGGTACCGGTAGGCCAGGCCCCGCTCGACCTCCTTGACCAGCCAGGAGTCCTCGTCCTCCCCCGGCGGGCATGGGAAGCGGGGCATGAAGTTGTCCTTCGTGAAGGACACCCCGCACCGCTCGGCGATCACGAGCGTGTTGTCGCACGCCTCGGGGAGCTCCCGGAACAGCTCTCGCATCTCCTGCGGTGACTTGAGGTAGTACCCGGTGCCCGAGAATGCGAAGCGGGAACCCCCGTTGTCGTAGCTCGGGTCCAGGAGCGTCGACCCGGACTGGATCGCCAGCAGCGCCTCGTGCGCCTTGGCATCGTGCTCATGGGTGTAGTGGAGGTCATTCGTGGCCACGAGCGGGATGTTGAGCTCACGGGCGAGCCGCAGCAGGTCCTCGCGGATGCGCCGCTCGATGGACAGGCCATGGTCCATGAGCTCGCAGTAGTAGTTCTCGGCGCCGAAGATGTCGCGGAACTCCGCGGCCGCCTCGAGGGCCTCACGGTACTGGCCGAGCCTGAGACGGGTCTGGACCTCACCGGAGGGGCAGCCCGTGGTGGCGATGAGCCCCTCCGAATAGGTGCTGAGCAGCTCGCGGTCCATGCGCGGCCACTTGCCGAAGACCGAGTCGAGCGAGGCGAGCGACGACGCGCGGAACAGGTTGCGCATGCCCGTGTTGTTGTAGCTCAGCAGCGTCATGTGCGTGTAGGCGCCGCCGCCCGAGATGTCGTCGCTGCGCTGGGACTCGTCGCCCCAGCGCACGCGCGACTTGTCCGTGCGGTGCGTGCCCGGGGTGACATACGCCTCAACGCCGATGATCGGCTTGATCCCCGCGTCGGTGGCCTTGCGCCAGAAGTCGTGGGCGCCGAAGAGGTACCCGTGGTCGGTGATCGCCAGGGCCGGCATCTCCAGCCGGTTCGCCTCCGCGAACAGGTCTCCGAGCTTCGCCGCGCCATCGAGCATCGAGTACTCGGTGTGGGTGTGGAGGTGGACGAAGGAACCGCTGGAAGTCACCGCACCAGTCTAGGCGCGCGCCGCCCCAGGTTCGGTGAGGCACGACGGCGGCCACTCGCCGTCGTGCGCGCAGGGCCGGCTCGCGCCGGGGTGCTTCAGACGCGGCCCTCGCGCAGCGCCTCGAGGGCGTACTCCAGATCCGCGGGGTACGGGCTCACGGCCTCGACACGGTCCCCAGTGCGCGGGTGGGCGAACGCGAGCCGGTGCGCGTGGAGCCACTGGCGGGTGAGTCCCAGATCGGCGGCGAGGCGCGGATCCGCGCCGTAGGTGAGGTCAGCCGCGCACGGGTGGCGCAGCGCCGCGAAGTGGACCCGGATCTGGTGGGTGCGGCCGGTCTCGAGGTGGACCTCGACGAGGCTCGCGCGGCCGAACGCCTCGATGACCTCGTAGTGGGTCACGGACGGACGTCCGTCCTCGACGACCGCGAACCGCCAGTCGTAGCCGGGGTGGCGTCCGATCGGCGCATCGATCGTGCCTTCAAGGGGGTCAGGGATGCCCTGCACGAGCGCGTGGTACACCTTCTCGACCGTGCGGTCCTTGAACGCCTGCTTGAGCACCGTGTACGCATGCTCGGTCTTGGCCACGACCATGGCGCCGGAGGTCCCGACATCGAGGCGGTGCACGATGCCGGCCCGCTCCGGGGCGCCCGAGGTGGAGATCCGGAAGCCGGCGGCCGCGAGACCGCCCACCACGGTGGGACCGACCCATCCGGGCGACGGGTGCGCCGCCACACCCACCGGCTTGTCGACGACCACGAAGTCCTCGTCGTCGATGAGGATCTCGAGTCCGTCCACCTTCTCAACCACCACTTCCAGAGGGTCACGCGTCTCGGGCCGTTCGAGGACGAGCTCGTCCCCGGCCGCGAGCTTTGCCGATTTGGCCACTGCCTTGCCCTTGAGCTGCACATGGCCGCCGGCGAGGAGCGCTGCCGCGGCCGAGCGCGAGACGGCCAGGAGCTCGGCGAGGACGGCATCCGCGCGGGCCCCCGCGAGTTCGTCGGGGACGGAGAGTCGTTCAGTCATGACCGGGCCTCCGGGCCATCTTCGTCCGGGCCTCCTCCGCCAGCGGGCCCCTCCCCTCCCGGGGTCTCCTCGGCCGCTCCGGCCTGCCGCCGCTGGCGCGTCCCATCGGGTGAGAGTCCCACGAGAGTCAGGAGGCACACGAGGATGACCCCGCACACGACTGCCGAGTCGGCGACGTTGAAGATCGCGAAGTTGGGCAGCGAGATGAAGTCGACCACGTGGCCCATGCCGAAGGACGGCTCACGGAAGAGCCGGTCGGTGAGGTTGCCGAGCGCGCCGCCCAGGACGAGCCCCAGGGCTGTCCCCCACCACAGCGCTCGCACCTTCCGCGCATAGACCAGGATCCCGACCGAGACCACGGTCATGACGATCGTGAAGACCCACGTGACCCCCTCACCGATCGAGAAGGCCGCTCCCGAGTTGCGGATGTAGTACCACTGCAGCAGCGGCGGCAGGACCGGGATCCGCTCCCCCTCCACCATGGTGCTGGTGACCCACAGCTTGGTCAGCTGATCGGCGGTGTACGCGATAGCCGCGACGAGGGCAAGGAGCACGACGGCGACGCGCCGCCGCCGCTGTCCCGTCGCCGGGGCGTGGGGGGGTTGTTTCCATGCTTCTTTCCGATGGCAACGCAAGGCCGGCGGCCGCCTGTGGCGGGCGCCGGCCTTGCGGGCTGAGGCTGATCAGACCTCGGCGTTGTCAGAGATCTCGGCCGTGGCGACGGAGCCGCGGGCCTCGAGGTCGCGCAGCTGGCCCTCGATGTAGTTCTTGAGGCGCGAGCGGTAATCGCGCTCGAACCCGCGGAGCTGCTCGACCTTGCGCTCGAGCACCGAGCGCTGCTGCTCGAGGGCGCCGAGGGTCTTGCGGGACTTCTCCTGTGCCTCGTTGACGAGGCTGCTGGCCTCGATCTGGGCCTCGGCGATGATCTTGTCGCGCTGGTCTATGCCGTCCTGGACGTGCTTGTCGTGCATCTGCTGCGCCATGGCGAGCAGCCCGGCGGCAGACTCCGCTGCCGAGGACCGGCCGGCGGCACCCTGCGGTGCTTGGGCAGCAGCGGGCGCCACCGGGGCGGCCTGCGTCGGGGCGGGGACCTCGGCGGCCTTCGCGGGCTGCGGCTTGGCCTCCTCGCGGACCTCCTGTGCAGCCGGCTTCTCGGCAGCCTGCGGGGCGCCCTGCTTGCCGGAGAGCTCGGCGACCTTCTTGCGGAGCTCGTCGTTCTCCTGGTTCAGGCGGCGGAGCTCGATGACGATCTCGTCAAGGAAGTCGTCGACCTCATCCTGGTCGTAGCCTTCGCGGAACTTTGTCGGCTGGAACCGCTTGTTGACAACGTCTTCTGGCGTCAGAGCCATCTGCTCACCTCATTGGTCTAATCGGTCAGGCAGCCTGCGCCACCATGACTACCGTATCTGAATTGTTACGCTCCGCTCCACTCAGCACTCCGGGCGGTGCGCCCGTGCGGGCTGGGAGCGAGCGTGCTGGGACGAACCTACCGGACATTTCCGGCAAGCCCCGAAACGATCGCCATTGCGATGACGACCACGATGACGAGGACGATGAAGGCGATGTCGAGGCTCACTGCCCCGAGCCGGAGCGGCTTGAACCAGCGCCGGGACAGCTTCATGGGCGGGTCCGTCACCGAGTACACCGCACTGGCGGCGACGAGTGCGGCGCCCCGGGGGCGCCAGGAGCGTGCGAAGGACTGCACCCAGTCGAAGACGAGCCGGGCGACGAGTGAGATGAAGAACAGCTCGAGGACGAGGTACAGGATGGCGAACAGAATGCCCATGAAGACAGTGAATCAGCTTTGGTTGAAGAATGTGGCCTGACCGTCGGCCGCCTTCTTGTCCTCGCCGAGGACCTCGATGTTCGACGGCGAGAGCAGGAATACCTTGTTCGTGACCCGCTCGATGCTTCCGTGGAGGCCGAAGACGAGCCCAGCGGAGAAGTCCACGAGCCGCTTCGCGTCCGCCTCGCCCATGTCGGTCACGTTCATGATCACCGGGATCCCCTCACGGAAGCTCTCGCCGATGATCTTTGCGTCGTTGTACGAGCGCGGGTGGACGGTGGTGATCTGGCGCAGCCCGCCGTCATTGCGCACGGCGGCCGCTCGCTTGATGGGGGTCACCGGAGCACGGTACTCCTCGACCTCGGCAGGGGCCGTCTCCCGGGTGGCCAGAGCCGTGCGGCGGTCCTCGCGCTCAGTGTGCACTGGCTGCTCCTCTTCCGTCCGTGCGTGGGGGGCCTCGGTCTCGAACTGCTCCTCGCCGTCCGCCAGACCGAGGTAGATCATCGTCTTGCGCAGAGCACCAGCCATGCTCGACTCCTGTCCTCGGGCCCATCCGGGTGCAAACGCAGCGCCGGGTCGCTCGGCCCAGAAGGTCCCGGCAGTTTGAAGCTACCGCACGGTCGGGCGCGGGCCGAGGACATCAGTGCCAATGCGCAGGTGTGTCGCGCCCGCCGCCACCGCGGCCTCGAGGTCCTGGCTCATGCCCGCCGAAACCATCGTCGCCGCGGGAAAGCGCTCCCTCACGCGCTCGGACACCGCGGCGAGCCGGGCAAACGCCGCGGCCGGATCGCCGCCCAGAGGCGCCACGGCCATGACCCCCGCGAGAGCCAGGCGAGAGGTTCCCTCGATGAGTTCGGCGAGGGCAGGCACCTCGTCGGGGAGCGCGCCCCCGCGACCCGACGTCGTCGCCCTCGGATCGAGGTTGACCTGCACGAGGCACCTCAGGTCATCGTCGCGTCCCGAGCTCTCCATGGCCTTCCCGAGGGCGGCCACGAGGGCGGGGCGGTCGACCGAATGCACCGTGTCGGCATAGCGGACCACGCTCTTGGCCTTGTTGGTCTGGAGCTGCCCGATGAAGTGCCAGGTCAGCGGGATCCCCTCGAGCTCGGCGGCCTTCCCTGAGGCCTCCTGGTCCCGGTTCTCGCCCACGTCCGTCACGCCGAGGTCGGCGAGGAGCCGCACGTCCGAGGCAGGGTGGAACTTCGTCACGACGATCAGCCGGGGCAGGTCGGTACGGCCCGCGGCCCGGCACGCCGCCGTGATGCGCTCGTTGACCCTCGCGAGATTGTCCGCGAGCTCGGCACGGCGCGACCGCTCGGCCGGTGCCTCAGCCATGCGCCCACACCAGGCCCGCGATCCGGCCGACGCCGGGCTCCCGGCGGTGCGAGAAGAACTCGCCGTGCTCGAACGTGCAGGCCTCGGCGTCGCGGTGCACCGTGACCCCGGCCGCCTCGAGCTGGGAACGGACGCCCGCGGGGAGGTCGAGTGCGGGTGTCCCCCAGCGTGTCGTCGCGGCAGTACCGGGGACCAGCGCGTCCACCTCGTCCCGCATGGCCGAGGGCACCTCGTAGCACTGCCCGCAGATGCTCGGGCCGAGCCAGGCCTCGAGCCCGTCAGCGCCGGCAGCGCGCAGCCGGGACACGGCCTCGGCCACGACGCCGGAGGCGAGCCCAGGCCGGCCCGCATGGACCGCGGCCAAGGCGGGGGCGCCATCGCCGAACTCCCCCACCAGCACGAGCGGGACACAGTCCGCGACCATGACGGCCACCGGCGCGCCGCGGGACAGGAGGGCGTCGGCAGTCGGCACCGGGTCCTCCCCCGCCCACACCGCGTCGCGCCCGTGGACCTGGCTCATGTACTGGAACGCAGGGACGCCCGCAGCCGAGGCGAGGCGCGCGCGGTGGCGCCGCACGGCGTCGTCGTCATCGCCGACGTGGAACGCCAGATTCCCCGCGGCGGTCTGAGTGAACGCGACGGTGACGCCGGGACGGACGTCCCGGCGCCACCAGAAGATGCCGTCGCCGCGCTGCGCCTCAGTCAAGCCCAGGCTCACTTGAGGAAGTCGGGCACGTCGAGGTCGTCGTTGCGGTTGCCCGACAGGTCGGGCTCGACCACGGCGGGGAGCTCGACGTCGAAGCCACCGTCTGCCGGCAGGCTCGTCCGGCCCTGGCTCCACTGGCTCAGCCCAGCGTGGGCGTGCGTCGGCTGGGACACGCGCGGCGCGGCGGACGGCGCCGGCGGCATGCCGTTGCCCGCGGAGGGGGCGGGGGCCGCGGACGCGACGGCCGACGCCGCGGGGGCCGCGGCCGCCTTGACGTCCTCAAGCGACGGCGAGGTGGCCTGGACATCGTCGAAGCCTGCCGCGATGACCGTGACGCGCGCCTCGTCGCCGAGGGCATCGTCGATGACGGCACCGAAGATGATGTTCGCCTCCGGGTGCGCGACCTCCTGGACAAGGCGTGCGGCCTCGTTGATCTCGAAGAGGCCCAGATCGCTGCCGCCCTGGATGGACAGGAGCACGCCGTGCGCGCCGTCGATCGATGCCTCGAGGAGCGGCGACGCGATCGCGAGCTCTGCGGCCTTGACCGCGCGGTCCTCGCCGCGGGCCGAGCCGATGCCCATGAGCGCGGAGCCCGCACCCTGCATGACGGACTTGACGTCCGCGAAGTCGAGGTTGATCAGGCCCGGGGTCGTGATGAGGTCCGTGATGCCCTGGACACCGGAGAGCAGGACCTGGTCGGCGGAGCGGAACGCGTCGAGGACTGAGACGTTGCGGTCGCTGATCGAGAGCAGGCGATCGTTCGGGATGACGATGAGCGTGTCGACCTCGTCGCGGAGCGCCTCGATGCCGTTCTCGGCGCTCGTGGCGCGCCGGCGGCCTTCGAACGTGAAGGGGCGGGTCACGACTCCGATGGTCAGCGCGCCGAGGCTGCGGGCGATGCGGGCCACGACCGGCGCCCCGCCCGTGCCGGTGCCGCCGCCCTCTCCGGCGGTGACGAAGACCATGTCTGCCCCGCGCAGAACCTCTTCGATCTCATCCGCGTGGTCCTCGGCGGCCTGGCGGCCCACCTCGGGGTTGGCGCCCGCACCGAGGCCCCGCGTGAGCTCACGGCCTACATCGAGCTTGACGTCCGCATCGCTCATCAGCAGCGCCTGGGCGTCGGTGTTGATGGCAATGAACTCCACGCCTCGCAGACCGACCTCGATCATGCGGTTGACTGCGTTCACGCCACCGCCGCCAATGCCGACGACCTTGATGACGGCCAAGTAGTTCTGCGGTGCTGCCACGTTGAGTGTCCCTTGTTCGAAAGCCTGCTGGATCTGCAAGAACCCCGGAGTCCACAACCTTAACCCTCAGCTTGAAGGTTATAGTTATGTCAAGTTGCTCTTAGGAAGACGGTATGGTCCGCCCACGGGGCGTGCAACGACCGCCTAGGCGTGTCGCGCCATTGCCGCGCCCGTCCTCGCCACCAATCCACTTTGCCACACGTCCCACCCGCGCCCCGGACTCGGCACCCCTCACGGCACCGAACCCGGTCATCGGGTCACAGGATGGCGAGGGGTGCTCACGTCGAAGACGCTCGGCCGCGCCTGGCCCTTCTCAGGGGTCGCCTTCATGAGGGCCTCGAGGACCTTGGCCTTGAGCTCACGGTCGTCGGCATTGCCCCAGACCACCGTGCGGCCGTCGGAGAGCTTGAGCTCCACCGAGTCGGGAGACTGCGCCGACGCCGTTGCCAGCTGGGCCAAGATGTCTGCCGGAAGCGCTGCCAGGACCGCGGTGACAGACCGGAACACGGCCTGACCCATGGGCATGGCCGAGCCGTCGATCACGGGCACCGCGTACTGCGAGGTGTCTGCGGCGTCGCCCAGCACCACACCGTCCCCGTCCACGACCAGGAGCTTGCCGCCCTGCTTGACGAGCGCCACGGGAACGCGCTCGACGATCTCGACCACGAGCGTGCTCGGCGGAACAGCACGCGCCCTCGCGCTCTTGACCTGTACGAACTGGCTCAGGAGCCGCTCCACCTGATCCGTGCCGACCAGGGCCAAGGGCTTGCCCCGGACGGGCTCGAGCGCGGACTCCACCTGCCGCGGCTGCAGCAGGTGCGTGCCCTGCACGGTGATGGTGCGCGCCGAGACCAGCGGCGTGAACAGCAGCACCGCGAACAGCGCCGCCACGAGCGCGACCGCCACGCCGAGGCCGATCAGCACGCGCCGTCGCCGGCGCCTGCCCGGAGACTCCGGAAAGGCGAGCACGTCGGCCTCGCCCGGCTCGGCTGAGCGCGCCTCGACCGTGCGCTTGGCCCGCGGTGCGGAGCGACGCGGGAACCCGAACCGTCCTCGTCCTTCGACCCGCTCTCTGGTCTCGGGGCCCGCGGCCCGCGTGATCTCGGCGTCGGACGACGGCGCGCCGGTCGCCGCCGCGGGTCCGGTCGCCCCCCACGCAGGAGACTCATGCTGCTCCCCGCCTGACGGGGCCAAGAGCGTGACCTTCGCCCCGCGCGCCGTGACCTTCCCGACGGAGGCCTCCCCGCTGCTGGCCTTTCCCGCCGGCGGCGGGGCGGCGCCGTCGTGCGTCGGTCCAGCTGGGGCGGACCCCGCCGAGCGGGGGACCCTCGGCACCCTGGGCACGCGGGGACTAGGCGCCATGCGGCGCCCCGGGGTCGGTGCCACCGGCCGTGGCGCCTGACCGGGCGCCCAGCTCAGCGAGGATCTGGGCGCCCTGGAATGTCACGTCCCCGGCGCCCACGGTGAGCACGATGTCCCCCGGCCTCGCCGCCCCTGCGATCTCCGTGACGGCGCGCTCGACGCTCGGTGCGTACGCACCGCGCGCGAGGTGCGCCGTCACGAGCTCGCTCGTGACCCCGGGGATCGGGTCCTCGCGGGCCGGGTAGATGTCCATGACGCGGACGGTGTCGGCGGCAGTCAGCGCCTGGGCGAACTCTGCCGCGAACTCGCGGGTGCGGGAGAACAGGTGCGGCTGGAACAGCACGTGGACCCCGTGGCCGCCGGCCACCGCCCGTGCTGCTGCCAGCGCCGCCCTCACCTCGGTGGGGTGATGCGCGTAGTCGTCGAACACGCGGACGCCGCCCGCCTCTCCCTTGAGTTCAAAGCGCCTCGCCGCCCCCGCGAAGTCGGCGAGCGAGGCCGCGGCACGCTCGGGGTCCGCCCCGGCGTCGACGGCCGCGGCGAACGCCCCGGCCGCGTTGAGCGCGTTGTGGAGGCCCGGCACATGCAGGGGCAGTGCGTACGTCCGCCCGTCCCAGACCACCTCGGAGCCGGCGGGATCGAAGCGCACGTGGACGTCGGCGTCCTCCGCCGTGCCGTACGTGAGGACGCGCGGTGCGCCGTCCCGGTCGCGGATCCGATCGGCGAGCGCACGGGCACCGGGATCGTCCGCGCACGCGAGCACAAGGCCCTGCTCGGGCACGAGGGCCGCGAACGCGTCGAACGCGGCGTGGACGGCCTCGGCCGTGCCGTAATGGTCCAGATGGTCCGCCTCGACGTTGGTGATGACCTCGGTCAGGGGGCGGTAGTTGAGGAACGACTCGTCGGACTCATCCGCCTCGGCGACGAAGATGTCGGTCTCACCCGCCGCGGCGTTGACCCCGAGGGCGGGCACGTTCGCACCGATCGCGAAGCTCGGGTCGAGCCCCGCGCCCCGCAGCATCCACGTGGTCATGGACGTCGTGGTGGTCTTCCCGTGCGTGCCCGCGACCGCGATGACGCGGTTGCCGGCCATCGCCGCGGCGAGCGCCTCGGACCGGTGCAGCACCTTCAGGCCGCGGGCCGCGGCCTGAACGAGCTCGGGGTTGTCGGGCCGGATCGCCGAGCCGCGGACCACCGTGTCAGCGTCGCCGACGTTCTCGGCGGCATAGCCCACGGCGATCCGGGCGCCGAGGGCCGCGAGGTCGGCCATGACCGGCAGGTCCTTCGCGTCGGAGCCCGACACCGGCACGCCCCGGGCCACCATGACGCGTGCGACGGCGGACATGCCGACTCCGCCGACTCCCACGAAGTGGACCCGGCCGAGCTCGGCGAGCCCCTCCGGAAGCGTCTGGTTGGCGCTCATGCGCGTGTTCCCTCCTGAGTCCTGTCCTCTGCGGCCGCGATGACCATCGCCGCCATCTGCGCGTCCGCGTCGCGGATGCCCTGGCCGGCGGCGGCCTGGGACATCGACGCGAGCCGTTGGCTGTCCCCGAGGAGCGGCAGCACGTTGGCCTCGAGCCACTCCGGGGTGAAGTCCGCGTCCCTGACCATGAGGGCTGCGCCGGCGTCGACGAGCCCGCGCGCGTTGAGTGCCTGCTCCCCGTTGCCGATCGGCAGCGGCACGAACACGGCGGGGAGGCCGACGGCGGCCACCTCGGACACCGTGCCAGCGCCCGAGCGGCACACGATGAGGTCAGCGGCCGCGTACGCCGTCTCCATGCCGTCGACGAACTCGACCTGGCGGTAGCCGGGCGCGGTGAGCGGCGCACCGTCGGGACCGCTCACGGTCTTGCCGCGTCCCGTGATGTGCAGGGTCTGGATGCCTGCGCGGGCGAGGGTGCCCAGCGAGGAAGCGATCGTGCGGTTGAGGCTGGCCGCTCCGAGCGACCCGCCCGTGACCACCATGGTGGTCTGGTCAGGATCGAGGCCCAGGCGCGTGCGGGCCCCGGATCGGGCGGAGGCACGGTCAAGGCCCGAGACCTCGGGCCGCATCGGCATGCCCACGAGCCGTGAATGTCTCAGCTTCGTGGCGGCGAACGCCCTGCCCACCCGCTCGGTGAACATCGCTCCGACGCGGTTGGCGAGCCCCGGCCGCGTGTTGGCCTCGTGGATCACGATCGGCACGCCGCGACGCCTCGCCGCGAGGTACATGGGGGTGCACACGTACCCGCCGACGCCGACCAGGACGTCCGCCTCAGCCTGGTCGAGGACCGCCTCGGACTGGCGCACTGCGGCCGCGAAGCGGCGAGGGAACCTCAGGAGGTCCACAGTGGGCTTCCGCGGGAGCGGCACGCGGTCGATCACTGCCAGCTCGAATCCGGCTGCGGGGACAATCCGGGTCTCCATCCCGCTGGCGGTGCCGACCGCGAGGATCCGCGCCCCCGGGGCGGCCCTGACGACGGCACGCGCGATGGCGAGCAGCGGGCTGATGTGCCCGGCGGTTCCACCGCCCGCGAGTACCACGGACGGTCGGGGCGCCGGGGACGGGTTGCGGTCCGGATCCTCGTGGGGCATGTCTAGGTGGTGGCCTTCCGCTTGGCGTTGGTCGTGGCTGGTGCGTCCCGGGCGGGCCGCGTGGGGTCCGGCACAGGCTTCGCTGCCCGCGCCCGAGGACGTGGCGCCGGGGCCTTTCGCCCCCGGAGCGGAGGCTTGGCGCCGCCCTTGCCACCCTTGGACCGCACCCTCCTTGTGGGGCGCATGTCCTCGCGGGCCAGAGACAAGAGTACGCCGATCGCGCACAGGCAGCTGACGAGCGCCGACCCGCCGGAGGAGATGAACGGCAGCGGAACGCCGATCACGGGGGCGATGCCCGTGACCATGGCCATGTTGATGGCGGCCTGGCCGAGGATCCAGGCCATAATCGTGCCGCCGAGTACCCGTGGGAAGAGTTCCTCCTGCCGGGAGACGACCCGGAACACGGCCACGGCGAGCACCGCGAACAGCGCGAGGACCAGGAGCGTGCCGAACAGGCCCAGCTCCTCGCCCAGCACCGCGAAGATGAAGTCGTTCTGCGCCTCGGGGAGCCAACTGTACTTCTGCCGGCTCTGGCCGAGGCCGACCCCGAACCAGCCGCCCGAGGCGAGACCGAAGAGACCGTTCTGGACCTGGTACGAGAAGTCGGCGCCGTCCGCCTTGCAGACGTCCGGCTCCATGCCGACCCAGGCATAGATACGGCACATGCGATTGGGGCTCGCGACGGCGAACCCGATGGCCGCGATGGCCAGGAGCACGCCGGACGTGACGAACAGCTTGGTCGGCACGCCGGCGTAGAAGAGTGCAGCGATCATCACGAGGAGGATCACGAGGGTGGTGCCGAGGTCGTGGCCCCAGATCACCAATCCCGCGACGGCCAGGCCCATCGGCACCGCGGGGATCAGGGCATGCACCCAGTTGTCGAGGAGCCTGCCCTTCATGTTCAGGATCGTAGCCAGCCACAGCGCGAGCAGCAGCTTCGCGACCTCCGAGGGCTGGAAGCTGAAGCCTGCCACATCGATCCAGTTGCGGTTGCCGAGCACCCGGCGTCCCACGATCTGGACGAGCACCAGGAGGACGAGTGTCACGGTGATGCCGGGCCACGCGAGGCGCTTGAGCCAGCGGACGTTGATCCGCGAGAGCGCGAGCATGCCCACGAGCCCGACGAGGCCGAACAGCGCCTGCTTGAGGGCCGCGGTGTAGGGGCTCTCCCCCGCCGCGATGCTCTCGACGCTCGACGCCGAGAGGACCATCATGATGCCGATTGCGGTCAGCGCGAGGGTCGTGCCGAGGATCAGGTAGTAGCTCGTGCCGCTGCTGGCCGAATCGGTGCGCGTGATCCTGCGCCAGAAGGCCGCCAGCGGTCGGAGAGGCCCCCCGGGTCTCCGCTGCGCCGTGGTGGCCATAGTCTCTACTCCTCGGTCGTCTCCCGTGCTTCTAGCGCCCGTACGGCGTTGATGAACGCGGTCCCCCGGTGGGCATAGGAGTCGAACTGGTCCATCGACGCCGCCGCCGGTGCCATGAGCACCGTGTCGCCGGGCTCCGCGTGGGCCCCTGCGAGCTCAACTGCCCGCGCCATAATCGCGCTTCCCGAGTCCGGCCGGTCCCCACCAGTCTGGCCCGGATCCACGGGGAAGACAGGGACATTCGGCGCGTGTCGCGCGAGCGCGCCCGCGAGCTCGGAGCTGTCCCGCCCAAGGAGCACGACGGCGCGCAGCCGGCCCGCGTGCTCGGCTACCAGCTGGTCGTAGGCGACGCCCTTCGAGAGTCCGCCGGCGATCCACACCACGTGCTCGAAGGCGGACAGGGACGCCGACGCCGCGTGCGGGTTGGTGGCCTTGGAGTCGTTGACCCAGCGCACTCCGCCCGAGGCTGCGACGGTCTGGATGCGGTGGTCGCCCGGGAGGAAGGCCTGGAGCCCGGCCTTGACCGCGGCGGGCTCGACCCCGTAGGCGCGGACGAGGGCGGCCGCGGCGAGCGCGTTCGCCACCATGTGCCGGGGTGCCACCGGGCCGAGGTCGTCCAGGGATCCCAGCTCCGCGGCGTGGTCGCGGCGGTTGTCGATGAACGCCCTGTCCACGAGGAGCCCGTCGACGACCCCGAACATGCTCACGGCGGGTGCGCCGGTCGTGAAGCCGATCGCGCGGCAGCCCTCGACGACGTCCGCCTCCTCGACCATGCGTTCGGTCTCGATCTGCTCGGCGTTGTAGACGCAGGCCTTCTGGGTGTTGGTGTACACCTTGGCCTTGTCCGCGAGGTAGGCCTCATAGGAGCCGTGCCAGTCGACGTGGTCCTCGGCCACGTTCAGCACCACCGACGCGACAGGAGAGAGCGAGTGCGACCAGTGGAGCTGGAAGCTCGAGAGTTCGACCGCGAACACGTCGTACTCGACAGGTTCCCGGATGGCGTCGAGGATCGGCTTGCCCACATTGCCGACCGCCACGGCCTTCAGGCCGGCGGCGCGCAGCATGGACTCGGCCATCCCGACCGTGGTCGTCTTGCCGTTCGTGCCGGTGATCGTGAGCCAGTCCGCGGTCTTCTTGCCACGCCGGGTCCTCAGGCGCCACGCGAGCTCGACGTCGCCCCACACCGGAATGCCCCGGCGGGTGGCCTCCGCGAGCATCGACTGGTCGGGACGCCACCCGGGCGAGGTCACGACGAGGTCCGGGAGCGCGCCGTCGACCTTCGGAAGGCGGTGCACCGCGTCCTCGCCGAGCAGGACGTCCTCGGCACCCACGATCCGCAGCGTGTCCGCCTGCGCCCGTGCCCGCTCGGTGACGGAGGCGTCGACCACTACGACGCTCGCTCCGAGCTCGACGAGCGTGTCCGCAGCCGCGAAACCCGAGACGCCGATCCCGGCGACGACGACCCGCAGGCCCGACCAGTCCGAGTCCCAGGACGTCAGCGACTCGAGGCGCGTGCTGCCGGCCGAAGAAGCCGAAGAAGGTTGTGCGTTCACAGTCCTGCCACCCACTCTGCGTAGAAGATGGCCAGGCCAGCAGCGACGCAGAGCCCGGCGAGGATCCAGAAGCGGACCACCACGGTGACCTCGGCCCAGCCCTTGAGCTCGAAGTGGTGCTGGAGCGGCGCCATCTTGAACAGCCGCTTGCCCTTGGTGGCCTTGAAGTAGCCGACCTGCAGGATCACAGAGAGCGTGATGAGCATGAACAGGCCGCCGATGATGACGAGCAGGAGCTCGGTGCGGGACAGGATGGCGAATCCCGCGATCGCCGCGCCGATGGCGAGCGAGCCGGTGTCCCCCATGAAGATCTTCGCCGGTGACGTGTTCCACCAGAGGAAACCGACGAGGGCGGAGCTCATGATGGCCGCGAGCAGGGCGAGGTCGAGCGGGTCCCGGGTCTCGTAGCAGACGGACCCGATCACTCGCGCGGAGCCGCAGGCCTGGTTGCTCTGCCAGATGCCCATGAGGGTGTAGGCGCCGAACACCATGATCGAGGCGCCGGCGGCGAGCCCGTCGAGGCCGTCGGTGAGGTTCACCCCGTTGCTCGTTGCCGTCACGATCACGTTCGACCAGATCACGAACAGGATCGCCCCGAGGACGGTGCCGCCGAAGGCGAGGTCGAGCCACGGGATGTCCCGCAGGAAGGAGATATGGGTCGATGCCGGCGTGAGGTCGCGCCCATCGGGGAACTGGAGCGCGAGGACCGCGAAGATGATCCCCACGAGGCCCTGGCCGATCAGCTTGCCCCGCGGACTCAGGCCGAGGCTCCGCTGCTTGGTGATCTTCGTGAAGTCGTCGAGGAACCCCACGATGCCCATGCCGACCATGAGGAACAGCAGGAGCGCGGCCGAGATGCTGGGGCCGCTCGAGGCGGGATTGACCAGCCACGTGATGAGGTGCGTGATGTAGTACGCGACCACCGATGCGAGCACGAACACGGCCCCGCCCATCGTGGGCGTCCCGCGCTTGGTGTGGTGGGTCGTGGGACCGTCGTCGCGGATGAACTGCCCGTAGCCCCTGGCCACGAGCAGGCGGATGAAGAGCGGGGTCCCGACGAGCCCGAAGACGAGGGCCAGACCGCCGCCGATCAGCAGTGCGATCACGTCAGCTCCGTTCCTCGTGTGGCGTGGACCCGTCAGGTGCGGCCAATGCTATCCGATCGCCGAGGAGCCCCAGCCCGACGCCGTTCGAGGACTTCACGAGCACGAGGTCGCCGGGGGCGAGCTCATGCTCGAGCAGCTCGAACGCCTCGTCGGCTGTCTCGGCGAACGTTGTCTCGTTGCCCCAGGAGCCCTCATTCACGGCGGAGACGTAGAGCGCGCGCGCCTCGCGGCCGACCACGATCAGGCGGTCGATGTTGAGGCGGACCACGAGTGTCCCGACCGCCGTATGGGCCCGGATTGACTCGTCGCCGAGCTCGAGCATCGCCCCCAGCACGGCCCAGGTGCGCCGACCCCGACCGAGGTCGGCGAGCGTCTGCAGCGCAGCGCGCATCGACTCGGGGTTGGCGTTGTACGCGTCGTTGATGACCGTCACGCCATCCGCGCGCTCGGTGCGCTGCATGCGCCACCGGCTGCCTGGGCCCTGGGCGGAGAGGGACTCCCCGATCTGCGCTGCGGAGACGCCCGCGGCGTGGGCGGCCGCGGCCGCGGCGAGGAGGTTGGACGTGTGGTGCGCGCCGATGAGGCGGCTGGACACGTGCACCGGCGCCTCGGACCCGATGGCGAGGTCGAAGACCGGCGAGCCGCCGTCGTCGACCGTCGCGCCGTGCGCCGCGACGAGCGTGCCGCGCTCCGCGAGGGCTGCGTTGGCCTCCGGGTGGGACGTGAAGAACGCGAGGCGTGCCCGCGTGCGCGGCTCCATCGCGCGCACCCGGGGATCGTCGGCGTTGAGGACGGCGGTCCCCTCGGTCGCAAGCGCCTCGACGAGCTCGCCCTTGGCCTTGGCGATGTTCTCGACGCCGCCGAACTCGCCGGCGTGCGCGGTGCCGACGAACAGGACGACGCCGATGTCCGGCTTGACCATGTCCGCAAGGTACTGGATGTGGCCGATCCCCGTGGCGCCCATCTCGATCACGAGGTAGCGCGTGGACTCGTCGGCGCGGAAGACCGTCAGGGGCACGCCGACCTCGCCGTTGTACGAGCCCTGCGGTGCGACCGTCGAGGCCGGCGTGGCGGAGCCCTCCGGCGTCGTGCGGAAGATCCCGGCGACGAGGTCCTTCGTCGTGGTCTTCCCGGCCGAGCCGGTGATGCCCACAACCGTGAACCGCTCGCCGCGCCCGGCGCGGTCGGCGCGGATCCTGGCCACGGCGGCCTTCGCGAGTGCGCCCATGGCGAGCACGGCGTCGGGCACGACGACGCACGGGTACGTCGTGCCGCCGTCGTCCTTCACCTCGCGCTCGCACAGCGTCAGGACGGTCCCGGCGGCGACGGCGGCGCCCACGTACGCGTGCCCGTCGGCGTGCTCGCCGGGCTTGGCCACGTACAGGGAGCCGCGCACGGCCTCGCGCGAGTCGGTCACGACGCTCGTGGGGATGATGTCGGGGTCTGCGACCAGCCGGCCGCCCGTGATCTCGGCGATCTGCGCCGCTGTGAAGTCAATCATTGCTCATCGGACTCTAGTGCGTCCGCGCCCTCGGACCCGAATCCGCGCGCGCCGGGGACCACCGGGAACCCGTGCTCGGCGAGGGCGCTGCAGAGCTCGACGCGGTCGTCGAGGACGAGGTTCACGCCCCTGACCTCCTGGTAGACCTCGTGGCCGCGGCCCGCGACGAGGATCACATCGTCGGGATGGGCGAGGCCCACGGCGTGGCGGATCGCCTCGGCCCGGTCGCCCACCTCGTCGATGCGCCGTCCGAGGCCTTCCCCGGCGTCCTCGGTGCGCGCGCCAGCGATCACGGCGGCGCGGATCGTAGCCGCGTCCTCGTCGTGCGGGTCGTCGTCGGTCACGACGACGACGTCGGCGCCCCGCGCGGCGACCGCGCCCATGATGGGACGCTTGACCGCGTCCCGCTGGCCCGTCGCGCCGAAGACGACGATGACGCGCCCGGCGCCGGTGCGGGGGCGCACGGCGTCAAGCGCACGCTCGAGCGCATCGGGGTTGTGGGCGAAGTCGACGATGGCCGCAGGCGCGGTACCGACGAGCTGCATGCGCCCGGGGACCTCGACGGTGAACGGGTCCGCGTCGAGCGCCCGCTGGACCGTCTCGAGGGGAACTCCGGAGGCCACGACGAGGAGGGTGGCCAGCGCGGCGTTGGCCACGTTGAAGGCCCCTGGCAGGCCAGTGCGGACGCGCAGCGTGCCTCCGCCCCGGTGGCGCAGCTCGAAGGCCGTGCCGACGCCGGAGGGCTCCTGCGCGGCGACGGTCCAGTCGGCGTGGCCCCCTCCGGGCGCTTCGCCCTCGCCGGGCGCTGCGCCGTCCTCCCGCGCGGTCGCGAGGGTCGTGACCGGGATGGGGGCCTCGGCCGCGAGGCGCCGCCCCCACGCGTCGTCGACCGTCACGACGCCGTGGGCCGCGCGCTCGGGAGTGAACAGCCGGGCCTTGGCCGCGTAGTACTCCTCCATGGTCCCGTGCAGGTCGAGGTGGTCCTGGGTGAGGTTTGTGAATCCCGCGGCGTCGTAGCGCACCCCGTCGACGCGTCCGAACTCGATGGCGTGGGAGGAGACCTCCATGGACGCCGCCGTGACGCCGCGTTCGCGCATGAGGGCCAGGAGCGCATGGACGTCCGTGGACTCGGGGGTCGTGAGCTTGCTCGGGATGGCCTCACCGCCTGCGGAGATCTCGATGGTCCCGATGAGGCCCGTATGGTGCCCCAGGGCCCGCAGGAGCGAGTTCGCGAAGTACGTGGTGGTGGTCTTGCCATTCGTCCCGGTCACACCGAGCAGGAGCATGCCGGCGCCGGCCGCGGCCCGGTCCGTGCCATACACGAGCGCCGAGACAGCGCCCACCGCGGTGCGGGGCCGATCCAGCACGAGGGTCGGGACACGTCCGAGCGACTCGGACAGCGCGATCCGGCGCGCGCCGTCGTGATCGGTGAGGATGGCGACCGCGCCTGCGTCCACGGCCTGCTGGGCGAAGTCAGCCCCATGGCGCGACGCGCCCGGGAGCGCGAAGTAGATGTCACCGTGGGCCACAGAACGCGAGTCGAGACTTGCGCCGGTAATGGGCGCGGCATCCTCGAGGCCCGCCGACGGGAGCCCGACGGCCCCGGCAATCTCGGCGAGGGGAACGGGGTCCACCTGCGACGGCCGGAAGGCCGGCCGGCTGTCCTGCTGTGTCCTGTCCTGCTGTGCTCTGTCGTGCCGCGCACCGTCCTGGCGCGCTCTGCGCGTCGACGCGCTGCTGCCCGGGGGCAGGGGCTGCTCGCTCACGTTCACCTTCATCGATCGGGGTTTCCAACTCTATAACGCGCTGCGGGCCCGTCACTGGGCGTACTGCGGCAGCGTCGCCGGGGTCCCGGTGGACGGCGGGACCCCGTACATGTGGAGCGTCTGGGACATGACGGCCTTGAAGGTGTCCGCGTTTCCGATCCCGTAGATGTTGTTCGGCCGCTGGAGCACGACGGACACGATGAACCTCGGGTTGTCCATCGGCGCCATGCCGATGAGCGTTGACGTGACCCCCTGGTAGCCGGGCACGCCGTCCTCGCGGGGCGCCTCGGACGTTCCGGTCTTCGCCCCGACCCGGTAGCCGTCGATCGCGGCCGGTCCCACCTCGCCCTTCGTGACGTTGCTCTCGAGCATGTCCTTGACCTGCTGAGCCGTCTCCCTGCTCACAACCTGGGTGGGACCGGCCGTCTGCCACGGCGTCTCGTGGCCGCCCTGGTCGATGTACCCGTCGATGAGCCGCGGCTGGACCATGACGCCGTCGTTCGCGATCGTCTGGTAGGCGCGGACCGTCTGGAGCGTGGACTGTGTGACGCCCTGGCCGAACAGGATCGTGTACTGCTGGCGGTCGTCCCATTCCTGGGGCGTGTGGAGCGTGCCCTTGGCCTCGCCGGGCAGGCCGATGTCGATGGGCTGGCCGATACCGAACTTGGTGAACCAGTCGTAGCGCTGCTGGGGGCTCAGGGCCTTGCCCGCCATGACGGTTCCCGTGTTCATCGAGTAGCCGAGGATGCCCGCGAGCGTGCGCTGCTCGGTTCCGTGGGTGAACGCGTCGGCAAACGTCTGGCCGTCCACGGTGTAGGTGGGTGGGATCGTGTACTCGGAGAGCGGGGTCGCCTTGCCCTCCTGGATCAGCGCGGCCATGGTGACCGTCTTCTCGACCGACCCGGGCTCGTAGGCGGCAGTGACGGCCCGCACGCCGCGGTCCTTCGCCGCGGTCTTGCCCGGATCGTTCGGGTCGACCGAGTTGGTGTCGGCCAGCGCGAGGATGTTGCCGGTCTTGACATCCATGACGACGGCGATGCCCCACTCCGCGCTGTACTTCTGTGCCTGGGTCTGGACGGCCTGCTGGGTGAAGTATTGGAGGTCGGAATTGATCGTGAGCTTGACGGTCTTGCCGTTCTGGGCCGGCGTGAGCTTGTCCGTCGCGACGGGAATGCGCAGGCCGTCGGCCCCGATCTCGTACTCGCGGGAGCCGTCCTGGCCCTTGAGCTGGTCGTCCTGAGTCTGCTCGATCCCAGAGAGCGCGGTGCCGTCTGAGCCGACGAATCCGACGAAGCTGCCCCCCACCGCTCCGTTCGGGTAGACGCGCTGGGTCACGCCTTCGGAGAGGATACCGGGGAACCCGATGGCCATGACGCGGTCCTCGGTGTCCGGAGTGACGTTGCGGGCCACGTAGTTGAACGGCTTGTCTCCGGTGATGGCCGCGGTGACGTCGGCCACGGTCTTGCCGAGCGCGTCCGCGAGCTCCTTGAGCGCCTGGTCGCGGGGAATCTGCACGATCTTCTTGGTGCCGTCGCCCGCGTCGACGCTCCGGTCCAGCTCGGTGAAGTCCTTCGCCGAGGCGATGCGCTGATCCACGGTGATGTTGTAGCGGACCACGCTCGAGGCCAGCACGGTGCCCTTGGAGTCCACAATCTGGCCGCGCTCGGCGGGCAGCACAGTCTTCTGAAGGCGCTTGTTGACGGCGGCCTCGGCCAGACCTCCCACATCCAGTCCCTGGACGAAGACGAGCCGGCCGCCAATGAGCACGAGGAACGCGAGCATCACGGCCAGGCCCAGCTTGAGGCGGCGTGCGCCCCGGCCCGCACGGCGGGCGGCGCTTGGGCCGGTCGGGGCACCGACGCCTCGGGGGCTTGGGCGTTTCGTGTCCGTGCTCGTTCCTGCCACGCTCGTCCCTACGCTTCCGCTTTCGCTCCTCGTGCCTGCGGCCAGCCCCCGGCCCCTCCCCGCGCCTGTCGAGCCCGGGGGGTCCGGCGTGCGCAGCCCGTCTCCGCCCGCCGAGCGCTGGCCCAGATTACTGGCCCGGGGCCCCAGATTACTGGCCCGGGGCCTTCTGGGCGGGGGCCGGGATGGACCCGCCATGCAGGTCCGCCGCCGGTGCGCCCGCGGGCTTCTCAGCAGGCTTCGGTGCGGCGGACGCCCCAGCGGCTGCTGCCGCGGCCGCTGCCTTCGCCTCGAGTGGGTCCTTGGTCGTCGGCGTGGGAACCACCGAGATCTGGCCCGGGACGGCGGGGGCCGCGATCGTGGCGCCCTGGGGGGCACCCTTCACGGCGGCCTTGGCCTGGCCGGTCACCGCGAGCGTCTTCAGGTCGATCTGCCCGTTGGACGTCGAGGCGACCATTCCATATTGTGCCGCGCGGGCGGCCAGATTCTGGGGAGCCTCGTAGTTCTGGACGCGCTGTGTCAGATCCTGGTTCTGCTTCGAGAGCGTCAGCTGCTCGTTGCGCAGCTGGACGAGCTGGTACTGCCCAGTGGAGACGGAGATGTTGAGCACGAGCACAGCGATGAGCGCCGTGGCGAGGACACCGAGGCAGAAGATCGCGAAGGGGGCGCGGCGGCGGACGGGCAGGGAGCCGACCACCGACAGGGGTGCGCGGCGTGGCGCCGCGGGTGCCCGACGTTCCGGTGCTGCGGTCGAGAGTGCTGACGTGCCCGCTACGGCCGCCTTCCGCTGTGCTGCTGCGCTCATCTTCCGCTCCTCGTCCTGATGCGTGTCGCCGCCCGGAGGCGAGCCGAGGCGGCGCGGGGGTTCTCCGCGATCTCGGCCTCCGTGGGGACTTCCGTTCCCTTGGTGATGATCTTCAGTTCGGGCCGGTGCTCCGGCAGTTCCACGGGGAATCCGGGAGGCGCACTCGAGCGGCTCATGGCCTGGAGCGCCGTCTTGACAATCCGGTCCTCGAGGGAGTGGTAGCTCATGACGACGATGCGCCCGCCTAGCCTGAGCACGTCGATCGCCGCCGGCACGGCGCGCTCAAGTACGTCGAGCTCCTCGTTGACCTCGATGCGCAAGGCCTGGAACGTCCTCTTGGCGGGGTGGCCACCGGTCCTCGCGGCGGCAGCGGGCACGACGGCGCGGATCGCCTCCACGAGTTGGCCCGTCGTCTCGAACGGCTTCTTCGCGCGCTCCGCGACGATATTCCGCGCGATCCTGCCGGCGAACTTCTCCTCGCCCCACGCGCGGAGGATGCGGGTGAGGTCCTCGACGCTGTACGAGTTGACCACATCGGCGGCCGTCGCGCCCCGGCTCACGTCCATGCGCATATCGAGCGGAGCATCGTAAGAGTACGCGAACCCCCGTTCGCGCTCATCAAGCTGCATCGAGGAGACTCCGAGGTCCATGAGGACGCCGTCTGCACCGTCCAGTCCTAGGCGCTCGAGCACCTCGGGGATCTCGTCATAGACGGCGTGGACGAGCTTGGCGCGCTCGCCGAATGGCGCAAGCCGGTCCCCCGCGAGGGCGAGCGCCTGCTCGTCCCGGTCAATCCCCACGAGCGTCGCCTCGGGAAAGCGGCTGAGGATGGCCTCGCTGTGGCCTCCCATGCCGAGGGTCGCGTCGACCACTACCGGGCCACGACCGGCGTCGAGTGCCGCTTGGACTCCGGGGGCCAGGAGGGAGATGCAGCGCTCGAGAAGGACGGGCACATGGCGTTCGGAGGTCGGCTTCGGCTCGCTCTCGTGCTCATCTGCCATGCCCACTCCTTCCCCCCTCATGCCACGTGTCCAGTCCAGTCCGGCTGGGCCCAGATCCCCCTCCGCGCCGATCGGCCGCCTGGCTCCGGGGAAGGTGAGCCAGGATGGCCGTGCGGGGCGGCTGGAGATCTCGGCCAGCCGATGGGATCAGTCGATCCCGGGTAGTGCGTCGTCGTCGGTCTCCGAGAAGGCGGTCTCCTTCTCGGCCAGGTAGTCCTCCCATGCCTGGGCATCCCAGATCTCCGCCCGCGTTCCCACGCCGATCACGGCGAGGTCCCGCTCGAGCCCTGCGTACTTGCGCAGGATCTGTGGGATCGTCACGCGCCCCTGCTTGTCAGGCACCTCATCGGAGGCTCCAGACAGAAAGACCCTGAGGTAGTCCCGGGACTGACGCGAGGAGATAGGGGCTTCCCGCATCTGTTCGTGGACTCGCTCGAACTCCTTCTGGCTGAAGACGTAGATGCAGCGTTCCTGGCCCCGTGTCAGAACCAGCCCATCGGCCAGCTCATCGCGGTACTTCGCCGGGAGGATGAGGCGTCCCTTCTCGTCCAGACGTGGCGAATACGTACCGAGCAACATCGGCACCACCACCCGTCGTCACGAGGCCGAACGTCCCTATCCGCCACTTCCCTCCAACACGCCCCACTTTACTCCACTCTCCTCCCCGGTCAACGTCCAGCGACACGCATGTCGCACCACTTGTGCAAAGAATTCGGGCCAAGATCCGCGGATTTCTGGGCCTCGCGCACGTGGGGGCGCCGGTGGCGGAGAGTGGAGTGCCCTGGAGCGCCCACGGCGCACGACGGCGCCGCACCCCGCTTTCCTTCGTGCCGCCTCAGGCTTGGGGCCGGCCGGGGAGGGCAGTGTGGAGAGGGTGGAGGGAAAAGGCGCAGAAGGAACGGGGACGAAAGTGGAGGAACCCTGCGAGAGCCACGGACACAGCTGCGCCCCGGAACCGCGGGTTCCGGGGCGCAGCCGAGCCGTCAGGGTCTGGGGGTCATGCCCTCGAAGTACTGGGTGTCCATGCCATCATCGTGCCGTGCAGAGGGCCCCGGGCGTGACGGGGCGCGGCAGGCGCTCGATGGTGCGTGAGGTCAGCCTTGCTCGCGGCGGCGTTCGTCCCACTGTGCCTCGAGCCGGCGCAGGAAGCTGCCCGAGGACTTCTTGCCTCCGGAGCGCATGCGCCTCCCGGGGCGCCGGAGCGTTCCGTAGTAGACACTCGCCCCCATCAGCAGGAAGCCCAGAACGCCCACGAAGATGTTCTGGATGCTCACTCCGGTCAGCAGGACAAGGATGCCGACGATCACACCGAGGACACCGAGCACGATGTGCTTGGTTGAGAACGTCCTCAGGGCGTCAGCGCCCATGGAATCGGCGAACTTCGGGTCCTCTTCATGAAGCTGCTTCTCAAGCTGCTCCAGCATCTTCTGTTCGTGCTCCGAGAGAGGCATGGCGACTCCTTCACGCATGCAGTCGATGGACGGCCCCATCACCTGCACCAACGCACTGAACCTGCTGTGGGTTCCCCCAGTGTGCGAGCCGCTGCCGACCCGACCCCAGATGGACCTCCCAGCCGACTCACTGCACCCAATATCGAGGTGATTTAAGGATATGACGTCCCGGTAGGTTGCAAAAGGGACGCCGTCAGTCCCGCGGTGGGCGCGGCCCGGGCCCGCCTCCCCTTTCCTGGAGCAGCCGGGCCGGTCGGATCATTCCCGCGCCGAACCGCTCGGAAACACGATCGAGGGCTTCCTCGGCCGTCCGCCAGTTGTCCTCGGTGCGGTCGAGGCTCAGCTGGCGGGGCGCGCCCGCCCCTCGTTCGAGGCGCTCCCCCCGCAGCCCGATCAGCCGCACGGGCATCGGCCGTTCCCCCAGCGCGGCCAAGAGCTGGCGGGCCGCGGAGTACAGGTGCTGGGCGCTGTCGGTCGGCACGGCAAGCGTGCGCGATCGGGCGAGCGTCGAGAAGTCCGAGTAGCGCAGCTTGAGCGCCACGGTTCCCGCTGCCAGCCCCTGGGCCCGCATCCGGCCGGCGACTCGGTGGGCGAGCCTCAGGAGCTCGGCGTGCAGCGCGGCGTCGTCCGCCACGTCCGTCGCGAAGGTCTCCTCCGCGCCGATGCTCTTCTCCTCGCGCACGGGAGTGACCGCGCGGCCGTCGATGCCCCAGCTGAGCCGCTTGGCGTGCAGCCCCGAGGCGCCGAGCGATCGCTTGAGCGTCGAGTCGGGCGTGTGGGCGAGGTCGGCGACCGTGTGGATGCCCAGCCGGGCCAGCACTTCCTGGGTCTTTCCGCCGATTCCCCAGAGCGCGCCGACCGGGAGCGCGTGGAGGAACTCCACAGTGTCTTCCGGCCGGACCACGAGCAGGCCATCCGGCTTGGACCTCGCGGAAGCGATCTTGGCGACGAACTTCGAGGATGCGACGCCCACGGAGGCGGTGATGCCGAGATCAGCACGGATGCGTGCCTTGATCTGCGCAGCGATCTCCTCGGGCGCGGCCCCCAGTCGCCGCACGGCCCCCGAGACATCGAGGAAGGCCTCATCGACGCTGAGCGGCTCCACGAGATCGGTGAAGTCCCCGAAGATCTCCATGAGCTGTGAGGACACCGCATAGTAGAGGCGGTGCCGCGGCTCGACGACGATCGCGTCGGGGCAGCGGCGCAGCGCGATGAGCATCGGCATCGCGCTGCCGATCCCGAACGCGCGCGCCTCGTAGCTGGCCGACAGGACCACAGAGCGCTCGGCGGGAAAGCCGACGATCACGCGGCGCCCGCGCAGCTCGGGACGCTCACGCTGCTCGACCGCCACGAAGAACGCATCCATGTCCACGTGCAGGATCCCCCGGCGGCGCTGAGCCTCGAGCGGCTCGGCCCGGGGCACGTCGTCCTGCGTCTCCACCCACCCATGGTAGGCCGGGCCCGTGCCCCCCATCCCACTAGACTGTTGGGGTCCTCACCACCACACGACGGAAGGCACGCCCATCCCTATGGCACGCATGACTCGACCGGCCCGACGGCTCATGGCAGCAACGATGCTGGCGGGGGCCGCCCTCGCGATGGCGGCCTGCAGCAACCCGTCGGCCGGACCGGCCACGAGCACGGCCACCAGCGCCCCGTCATCGTCGTCCACGAGCTCCCCCTCGGTCTCCTCGACCGCCTCCGGCAGGGCCTCGGCCTCGGCATCGGCGAGCTCGACCGTGAGCGCCATCGCTGCTGGATTCCCCTCGCAGACGCTCCCCCTCATGCCCGGCTCCTCCGCCCTCGCCACGAGCTTCGACGCGTCGACCACCCCCGCGGTGGCGTCCATCGTCGCGTCCAGCAGCACATCCACTGCGGCCGCAATGCTCGACTACTACACCAAGGTCCTCACGGATCAAGGATTCGCCGCCGTGCCGGCGGCGAGCGCGAGCGCGAAGAAGCAGGACCAGAGCTCGAGCGCATCCGCGGCCATCGCGGCCGCCGGCACGCTCGTGCGCGACTTCGTCCGCTCGAACGGGACGGAGACCGCCACCATCACGGTCGTCACCGCGAACGGCCAGGCGGTGGCCACGGTCGGCGTCTCGGTGGCGCCGTCCTCCCTGAAGTAAGGACCGGTGTGAACGGACAGCAGCCTCGGGCCGTGGGATTCGAGGCCGAGCAGGACAGGTACCGCGCGGCGCTTGCCGAGGAGCTCCGCGCCTTCCTCGAGCGCCAGGGCACCGTGATGGCCGAGGTCTCGGCGGACATCGCCCCGCTCATGGGTGCCATCTCAGGCCTCGCCTCCGGCGGGAAGCGCCTGCGCGCGCTCCTGAGCTACTGGGGTTGGCGCGGCGCCGGCGGTGCTGTGCTCGACGACGTGCCCGTGCGCGCCGGTGTTGCCCTCGAGCTCTTCCAGTCGGCGGCACTGATCCACGATGACATCATCGACCGGTCGGACACGCGCCGCGGGGCGCCGAGCGTTCACGAGCGCTTCTCCGCCCTGCATGCCGAGGCCGGATGGGATCTCGATGCCGCACGTTTCGGCCATGCCGCCGCGATCCTCACGGGCGACATGTGCCTCTCCTTCAGCGAGGAGGCGTTCACAGCGGTGGGCAGCGCCGCGGCCGCGGGGACGCGGGCCCGATGCATCTTCAATACGATGCGGGCCGAGGTCATGGCGGGCCAGTACCTCGACATCCTCGAAGAGGTGGCCGGGCCGTCCCGGCCGCGCACGACGGCGGTCTCCCGCGCCAAGAACGTGATCCGCTACAAGAGCGCGAAGTACTCCACCGAGCATCCGCTCGGGATCGGCGGCGCGCTCGCGGGGGCCGACGACGGGCTGCTCGCCGCGTACTCGGCGTTCTCCCTCCCGCTCGGGGAGGCCTTCCAGCTGCGGGACGACGTGCTCGGGGTCTTCGGCGACCCGCGGACCACGGGCAAGCCGGCCGGCGACGACCTCCGGGAAGGCAAGCGCACCGTGCTCATCGCGCTCGCCCTCGAGGCGGCCGACGGCGCCGCGGCGGCAGAGCTCGAACGCGGGCTCGGGCACCCGGACCTCACGCCCGACGACGTCGACCGGCTCCGCGGGATCATCAGCACCACAGGCGCCCTGGACTCCACGGAACGGCTGATCGACGACCTCTCCTCGCGTGCCTTCGCGGCGCTCGACCGCCTTGAGGTCGAGCCCGAGGTGCGCGCGGCCCTCGAGGCCCTCGGCCTCGCGGCCGTCCGGCGGGCCGCCTGATCCGGGCCGGGCCCGGCAGGCCAACGCGCCTGCCGGGCCCGGATCGCCTACGCGGCTGACGCCCGGACTAGGCGAAGGCTCCTACCACGCGAGAATCTGGGCCCGACGGCGGATCTCGGTCTTGCGGCCCTCCCGGAGGGCATCGATCGGGCGGCCGCGCAGGGACTCGTCCGGGGTGTAGAGCCAGGCGATCAGCTCGTCGTCGCTGAATCCAGCGTCAGCGAGGACCGCGATGGTGCCCTTGAGGCTGTCCACCACGTGGTCCCCGTCCAGGAACAGGCCGGGGACAGAACGGATGCCCCTCTCCCCCACGCGCGCTGCCACGAGGGCGCGCTCATCCAGAAGGCCGTGCACCTTGGTGACCGTGCAGCCGAGTCGCTCCGCGACTTCCGGCAGGGTAAGCCAGTCCGACACAAGGTTCTCAATATCACTCACGCCTCCAGCGTGCCACGGCTCCCGCCGCTGTACCTAGTCCACAGGCCCACGCGCCGCGGCCTTGTGCCCGGACCGCACCTCGTGAGAGATTCACATTCGTCACTTGAGTAACATCAGTGACACCAACCGGTTCCAGGAGGTTGACCGATGAGCACGCCAGGCGCGAACTCGACCCCGACTGCCAGGCCAAGCCGGCCGCTCGTCGCCGCGACGGGCGCGGTCCTGCCGGCAGTCGCCCTGTCCTCGCTGGCACTCGCGAGTCCGGCAATGGCAGCGCCCGCAGCCACGGCGTCGGCCGTCACGGCTCCGGCACACATCGCGGCCCTCGTACCGACCGACGTCGCCCCGGCCGTCCGGACCCCGGGCCCGACCCCGGCAACGCACACCGTCCGCTCCGGTGAGACGGTCACTGCCATCGCGGCCAAGTATGGGCTCAAGGTGTCCGACGTCCTCGCGCTCAACGCACTGACCCCCTCGACCATCATCCGCCCCGGCCAGCGGCTGCGCCTCACCGGCGAGCCGACCGCACAGCCCGGCAGCACGCCGTCGCCCGCCGCAGCGCCCGCCCCGGCACCGGCCCAAACCTCGGGTTCCTACACCATTCGGCCCGGGGACACCCTCTACGGAATCAGCGCGCGCCTGAAGGTGCCGTTGGGTGACCTGCTCGCCGCGAACAGACTCAGCCTCACGAGCGTCATCTACTCGGGCCGGACGCTCGTGGTCCCGGCCGCGCCGGCAGTGACGCCCGCGGCAAGCGTCACGCAGGCCTCCCCGGCTCCGGCAGCACCCGCAACGGCGGAGCTGTTGGTCGGCGACACGTTCCTCGGGTACACCTACCCCCAGGCGACCGTCGCGTCGGCGAACGAGAACAAGCGACTGCTCAACGCCGCACCGGTCCCAAGCCGTGACGAAATGAAGCGGATCATCGCCGACACCGCGCGGCAAATGGGTGTCGACCCCGCACTGGCCCTCGCGTTCGCGTACCAGGAATCGGGCTTCAGCCAGCGCGCCGTCTCCCCGGCCAACGCCATCGGCGCGATGCAGCTGGTCCCGTCCTCCGGCCAGTGGGCGTCCGACCTCTTGGGCCGCAGGCTCAACCTCCTGGACCCCCGCGACAACGCGGCCGCCGGAATCGCGATCATCGGCGCCCTGGTGCGCACGAGCAACGACGAGGACACCGCGATCGCCGGCTACTACCAGGGGCAGTACTCCGTGGCGAAGCACGGGCTCTACGACGATACGAAGGCCTATGTCGCCGCTGTGAAGGCCCACAAGGAGACGTTCCGCTGACCGGGTCCGCGCCCGCGGCCAAGTAGGATCGTGGGGTGAACGGAAAGCTGAGTGATGCGCTCGTCGGCTCGCTCATCGGCGGTCGGTACCACGTGATGTCGCGGCTGGCCATGGGCGGGATGGCCACCGTGTACCTCGCGACGGACACGAACCTGGACCGGGACGTGGCCATCAAGGTGCTGCACCCGCACCTGAGTCAGGACCCGACCTTCTCGGCGCGCCTCGAGCAGGAGGCCAAGGCCGCGGCGCGCCTCTCCCACCCGCACGTGGTCTCCGTGCTGGACCGCGGGCATGACGGCGACATCTTCTACCTCGTCATGGAGTATGTCCGAGGACACAACCTGCGCGAGGTGCTCAACGAGCAGGGCGCCCTCACGCCCCGCCGGGCCCTCGAGATCGTCGACGCCGTGGTCGACGGGCTGAGCGCGGCGCACGGGGCCGGCCTTGTCCACCGGGACATCAAGCCGGAGAACGTCCTCATCAGCGACACGGGCCGGATCAAGGTCGCCGACTTCGGTCTGGCCCGCGCCGTCACGAACTCGACCAGCACGGGGCTCACCCTCGGCACGGTCGCGTACATCGCGCCCGAGATCGTACAGCGCAGCGGCGGGGACGCACGCAGCGACCTGTACTCCGTGGGGATCATGCTGTACGAGCTCCTCACGGGACACCAGCCATTCCGCGGCGACGCACCCGTCCAGGTGGCCATGGCGCACGTGACCGAAGACGTCCCTCCGCCCTCGGCGCTCGTGCCCGGGCTCTCCCCCGAACTCGACGAGCTCGTGCAGTGGGCGGGCGCGCGCGATCCGGAGCGTCGGCCGGTCGACGCGGACGCGCTCCGGACGGAGATCCGGCACGTCCGCGACCATCTCAGCGGCGCCCAGCTCGACCTGCATGCCGCGCCCACCGCATTCATCCCCCGACCCGTCGGCGGCTCCGCGCCTCCCGCCGGTGCGACGACTGAGGCCCTGCCGCCGGGCCACACCGAGGCCATCGCGGTCGCTGGACCCTCCCACCCCACGACCGTCATGCCCGAGCACCCGCGGCCGGCGCGCCCCACAGCACGCGAGCTGAAGCGCCAGGAGCGCGAGGCGGCCAAGCGGTCCGCGATCTCCGCTGCCACGCCCACGCGCACCCTCACGCCCGGCGGGCGCCGGCGACGCGGGGCGATCTGGGCCGTCGTCGTGGTGGTGCTCGCACTCATCGCGGCCCTCGCCGGGTGGTTCTTCGGCGTGGGCCCCGGAGCGGCGGCGACCGTGCCCACGGTCAAGGACCTCACCGTCGACCAGGCCCGGCCCCTCTTCGACCAGGCCGGCCTGAGCTTCTCCACCCAGAACGTGTTCGACGACGGGATCGCCTCCGGCCTCATCGTCGGCAGCACCCCGGCGGCCGGCAGCCAGATCCGGAAGTTCCAGGGCGTGAGCGTGCTCGTCTCGAAGGGGCCACAGCTCTTCCCGCTCGACAACCTGCGGGGGATGTCCGCCGAGGCCGCCAAGTCGGCGATCGCCGCCGCGCAGAACACCCTCGGGCCCGTCAGCGAGGCCTACGACGACACCGTGCCGGCGGGGGTCGTCATCTCGCAGGACCCCGGCGCGGGGACACTCCTACGGCATGGGTCGGCGATCAGCCTCACTGTCTCGAAGGGACCCCAGCCGATCACGGTCCCCAAGGTCGTGGGGATGGCCCAGTCGGACGCGCTCGCAGCCCTGCGAGCCGCCGGCCTCGACCCGGTGGTCTCCGCGGACGAGGTCAACGACAAGACGGTCCCCAAGGGCTCGGTCGCCGCGCAGGACCCGGCCGACGGCGCAACCCTGACCAAGGGCGGGAAGGTCAACCTGACGATCTCCAAGGGCCCCAAGATGGTCAGGGTGCCGGACGTGTTCGGCAAGTCCGAGAAGGAGGCCGTCCAGCTCCTCCAGGCGGCCGGGTTCTCAGTGAAGAGCAGCTACACGTACGGCAGGCCGATCTTCGGCCTCGTGGCCGGACAGGACAAGTCGGGCGACCAGCCGGAAGGAACGACCATCACGATCACGGTCGCGTGACGCGGACGGCCGGCGGCGTGCCCGCGGGAGCACGACGCCGGCCGCTCGCCGGGGGTGGTCTCGGTCAGCCGCGCTTCGACAGCGCCCCGGCGACGAGGAACGCCATCTCGAGCGACTGCATGTGGTTCAGGCGCGGATCGCACACCGACTCGTAGCGGTCCTCGAACGCGGCCTCGTCGATCGGGTCGGACCCGCCGAGGCACTCGGCCACGTCGTCGCCCGTCATCTCCATGTGGAGGCCGCCCGGCACGGTGCCGAGTGCCTGGTGGACCTCGAAGAAGCCCTGCACCTCGTTGACCACGTCGTCGAACCGGCGGGTCTTGTAGCCGTTGCGGCTCGTGACCGTGTTGCCGTGCATGGGGTCCGTGACCCACAGGACTTGGGCGCCCGAGGCCGTGACCTTCTCGACCACCGGCGGGAGCTTCTCGCGGATGTTCCCCGCGCCCATGCGCGTGATGAACGTGAGGCGGCCGGGCTCGCGGTCCGGGTCGAGCCGGTCGATGAGGCGGAGCGCGTCGTCGCCCGTCGTGGACGGGCCGAGCTTGACCCCGATCGGGTTGCGCACCCGAGAGAGGTAGTCCACGTGGGCGTGGTCGAGCTCGCGGGTCCGCTCCCCGATCCAGAGGAAGTGCGCTGAAGTGTCGTACGGCAGGCCGGTGCGCGAGTCGATGCGGGTGAGGGCGCGCTCGTAGTCGAGCAGGAGCGCCTCATGGCTCGCGAAGAACTCGACCCGCTTGAGCGCCTCGAAGTCCGCGCCGCACGAGTCCATGAACTTGATCGCCCGGTCGATCTCGCGCGCGAGCGACTCGTAGCGGGCATGGGCCGGGTTCTCCGTGAAGCCCTTGTTCCACGTGTGCACGAGCCTCAGGTCGGCGAAGCCGCCCTGAGTGAAGGCCCGGATGAGGTTCAGCGTCGACGCGGAGGTGTGGTAGGCGCGGAGCATGCGTGCGGCGTCGTGCGCGCGGGACTCAGGCGTGAACGCGTAGCCATTGACGATGTCGCCGCGGTAGGCGGGCAGCGTCACGCCGTCGCGGGTCTCCGTGTCCGACGAGCGCGGCTTGGCGAACTGGCCCGCCATGCGGCCCATCTTGATGACCGGGAGCTGGGCGCCATACGTCAGCACGACGGCCATCTGGAGGATCGTCTTCACGCGCGAGCTGATGCGGTCCGCGGTCGCGGCCTCGAAGGTCTCCGCGCAGTCGCCCCCCTGCAGGAGGAACGCCTTCCCCTGGGCGGCGGCGGCGAGGCGATCCCGGAGGACGTCCACCTCGCCGGCAAAGACGAGCGGCGGAAGGCTCGAGAGCTCCGCGACGGAGGCACGGAAGACGTCCTGATCCGCCCATGAAGGCTGCTGCGAGATGGGGAGGGAGCGCCAGTTGTCCAGACCCGGATAGTCAGCGGCGCCGCTCTGGGCGGTGCTCGTGATGCGGGAAGACGCTACGGAGAGATCAGTCACCCTCCAAGGCTATGCCACCCGCGCCGCTGCTCGCTCGTGCGTCTTCTATGCGTCGGCTGGCGGACGCTTGGCCCGGTCGGCTGCCTCTGCGGCGAGCCGGGCCTTGACGTCCGCCGCATATGCGTCCACGTACTCCTGCGCGGACAGCTGCTGGATCTGCCGCATGATGCGGTTGACCACCTCGCGCTGGACGTCCCGGTCCTCGGCACGGTCGTAGAACTCCGAGAAGTCCATGGGGCGGCCGACGATGACCCCCACGCGCCGGATCGACGGCAGGCGCTGGCCGATCGGCTGGACCTTCTCGGTGCCGATCATGGCCACCGGCAGGACAGGGACGCGGTTGACGAGGGCGAGCCGCGCCACGCCCACCTTCCCCCGGTACAGGCGCCCGTCCGGGCTACGGGTCCCTTCGGGGTAGATGCCGAGGAGCCCGCCGCCGCGAAGGATCTGGGCCCCCGCCTCGAGGGAGGCCGACGACGCCTCGCCGCCCGAGCGGTCCATCGGGAGCTGGTTCGTGTACTTGAAGAAGGCGGCCGTGAGCCGGCCCTTGAGGCCGCGCCCGGTGAAGTACTCCTGTTTGGCGAGGAACACCACGGGCCGGCGGACCATGAGCGGCAGGAAGATCGAGTCCGAGAAGGAGAGGTGGTTCGACGCGAGGATCGCTGCGCCTCTGCGGGGCACGTTCGCCATGCCCTTGGTCCACGGCCTGAACAGCAGCCTGACCGGTGGGCCGATGAAGATCTGCTTGAGGATCCAGTAGACCACTGACCGGCCCTTCCGCCGTGCGAGCGTGCTGTCCGCACTCACTGTAGTGCCACCATTGACCCATGGCGCATCCGACGGGCAGGAACCGGTCACCCCGGCTCGGAGTGGCCATGTGCCACGGGTTCTCCGGTTCGCCCTCCTCCGTGCAGCCCTGGGCCGACGGCCTCGCCGCCCGCGGCTTCGACGTGGAGGTGCCCGTGCTCCCCGGCCATGGCACCGACTGGCGGGACCTCGAGAAGCGGCGCTGGCGCGAATGGACCGAGCGGTTCGAGCAGGCGTGTGCCGACGTGGCCGCGCGCACCGATGTGCTGTTCCTCGCCGGGCTCTCGATGGGCGGTGCCATCGCCCTGCACACGGCCGCCCGCCTGGCGACCCACGACGCCGGTGCGCTGCCCCCGGCAGCGGGGGTCGCCGTCGTGAATCCCGGCCTGGGGTTCTACGACCGCCGCGTGCGCTTTATCGGGGCCTACCGGCTCTTCCTGCGGACCACCGGCCCGATCGAGGAGGAGGATGCGCCCGAGCCGGTCGGGGACGAAGGCGACTACTCGCGCACCCCGATCGCCGCCGTGCACGAGCTCAAGCGCCTGTTCGGGGCCACCGACCGACTGCTGCCCCACGTCACCGCGCCGCTGATCGCGTTCAGGTCCGACGGCGACCCGGTGGTCCCGCCGTCGTCGCTGGCCCGCATCGTTGCCCGGACGTCGAGCGCGGAGGTCGAGGTCGTCCCCCTCCACCGCAGCCCGCACGTGGCCACGCGCGGCCCGGAGGCCGACCTCGTCGTGGAGCGGACCACTGAGGCGTTCCTGCGCTGGGCGGCGACCCCGGCACGTGACTCGGCACAGGGCACCTGACGCTCGTCGGTGCATAATTTCTCACATGGACTCCCCTTCCACGATCGGCGTCGCCCTCAGCCACGGGTTCACAGGCGAACTCGTGAGCGTCACGCCATGGGCAGACGCGCTGCGGGAGGCCGGGTTCCGCGTCTCCGCCCCGCTCCTTCCGGGGCACGGGACCTCGGTCGACGACCTCGCAAGGACCCACTGGCGCGACTGGTACGACGCCTACGAGGCGGCATATCTCGAGCTCGCGGGCGAGTGCGAGACGGTCGTCGCGGCGGGGCTGTCGATGGGTGGGGCGCTGGCCCTACGGCTCGCTGCGCACCATCCGGTCGGCGCGGTGACAGTGGTGAACCCCGCGCTCGTGGTCGATGACCCGCGCTCCCACCTCTCAGCCGTGCTGCGCTACGTCAAGAAGACCACCCCGGGCATCCACAACGACATCAAGCGGCCGGGGCAGGACGAGGGCGGCTACGACCTCGTCCCCGTCGCCGCCGCGCACGAGCTCAAGCTCCTGTTCCGGGACACCGTGGCCTCCCTCCCGCGAGCCACCGCCCCGCTGCAGGTCTTCCGCTCGACGGTGGACCGGGTGGTCACGAGCGGGCGCAGCCTCGGCGCCATCGTGTCCCGGTACGGCGGGACGGAGATCCGGCTCATCCGGCTCACGGACAGCTACCACGTCGCGACGCTGGACAACGACGCGCCGACGATCTTCGACCGGTCCGCGGCGTTCATCCGCGAGGTGGTGGGCAGCCCACGGCCCGCGCGGCCCAGAAACGCGGCCCACGACACGCGGGAGGTCCAGTGACGCCCGATCAGGGTCCCCGGCGGCACGAGCCCGGCTCCGACGACGACGCGTGGCGCGACCTCGTCGCGCGCCTCGGCGAGGACGGCGCTGGCCCTGCGCCGCGCGAGCTCTCCGCCGCCGAGCGGGCGGCGTCCGCTCCGCGCGGTGGAGGCCAGCACGGCGGCCTTGCCCGCCCCGCGGCCGCCTCCGGTGATGCGCACCCGCCCGAGGGGCACACAGGTGCTGGCCACGACGACGGCGGCGGCTTCTCGCGGTTCGATCCCCTCGGCCTTTCGGGACGGCGGCCGGAGGCCCAGCCGCGCGGGCCGGTTGGAGACGACCACGCCCTGCCGGGCGACTTCGTCCCCGACGAGCCGGAGCCCATCCTGGCCGGCGCGGATCCCGTCTCGGTGCTCGCGTGGTGCGGGGCGCTCGGAGGCCCCGTGGCGCTCCTGACGTGCGCGCTCGTGTGGCGCACCGTGCCGGGCTACGTCATCGCGATGCTCGTCGCCGCGTTCGTCGCGGGCGTCGGGACGCTCATCATGCGCCTTCCGCGCAGCAAGGACGACGACGGCGACGACGGCGCCCGCGTCTAGCCCGGCCCGCCGGCCGGCTGGCAGAGCCCGGCTGACGGATTCAGCCCCGTACGGACCCGTGCGAGCGCAGATGCACGCGCGAGAGGTCGGCGGCGCCGATGAGGCCCGCCTCCGGTCCGAGCGCCGCCCGCACGATCCGCGCGGGGGGACGGAAGCCGCGGCCCGTGAGGTTCCGAGCGAATGCGCGACGGGCGGGCGCGAGGAGGAGCTCGCCGGCGTCGCACAGCCCGCCTCCGATCACGAAGGTCCCTGGATCGAGCGCGGCCGCGAGATTGGCCAGGCCCAGGCCGAGCCACTCCCCGACGTCCTCGAGGAGCTCCCGCGAGGCGGCATCGCCCTCGCGGGCCAGCTCGGTGACGATCGCCCCCGTGATCAGCTCCGGATCGCCGCCGACGGCGCGCAGCAGCTCTTGCGCCACCGGCGAGTTCGCGCGGGCGAGCTCACGGGCCTCGCGCCCCAATGCGTTGCCGGAGGCGTACTGCTCCCAGCAGCCGCGGTTGCCGCACTCGCAGCGGTGCCCACCCGGCATGATGATCTGGTGGCCGAACTCTCCGGCCACGCCGTACCGGCCCCGCTCGAGGTGGCCCGAGACGACCATCGCCCCGCCGATTCCGGTACCGAGGGTGATGCACACGAGGCGGCTCTCCCGGCGCCCCGCCCCGAAGCGCCACTCCGCCCAGGCGGCCGCGTCCGCATCGTTGGCGAGGTACACCCGGCGGCGCAGGAGCCTTTCGAGATTGTCCCGCAAGGGCTCATTGCGCCACGCGAGGTGGGGGCTGAACAGGACCGTCCCGCCCTCGAGGTCCATCCATCCGGCCGCGCCGATCCCGACGGAGGAGATGCGGTGGTCTGCGCTGAGCTCCTCGACGAGCTCGGCGATCACCCGTTCGACCTCACGCGGCTGCGTCCCGGGAGTGGCCCGGCGTGCCCGCCGCAGCACACGCCCCTGGGCGTCGACCACGCCCGCGGCGACCTTGGTCCCGCCGATGTCGATGCCGATGGCCAGCCCCCGGCGGCCCAGCCGCGGGTCGTGGGGCCGGAACGTCGGGGCGAAGCGAGGTCTGCGCACGCTGCACATTCTAGGTGGCACCAGCACGGCCGCTGGACCGTGTCCGTGTGGCGCCGGGCCCCATGAACGACTATTGTTACTCGCCAGTAGCTTAGTGCCGTGATCCACGGCACACTCCCGTCAGAGGCCTTGGATATGGTTAAGCCATCTCCCGCGCCCCCGGGAGACACCTAAGGAGATACAGTGCGCGAAAAGATCGTCCCGCCCCTCGTCCCCAACCCCGTCGCGAAGAACATCACCGACTTCGTCGTCGAGCAGGCCGAGAAGCCCTCGAACCCGGCGCTGTTTGCCAGACGGGACGCATCGGGCGCGTGGCAGGACGTGAGCGCACACGACTTCCGTGCCGATGTCCAGCGCATCGCGAAGGGGCTCATCGCCGAGGGCGTCGGGCTGGGGGACCGCGTGGGCATCATGGCCCGTACGTGCTACGAGTGGGCCCTCGTCGACTTCGCGATCTGGTTCGCCGGCGCCGTGTCCGTGCCGGTCTACGAGACGTCCTCGCCGAGCCAGATCGCGTGGAACCTCAGCAACTCGGGCGCTGTCGCGGCCTTCGGTGAGACCCCGCACCATGAGGACGCGATCCGCCAGGCCGTCGACTCCGAGGGTCTGACGGCCATGAAGCACGTGTGGCAGATGTCCCCGGCCGGCCTCGACGCGCTCCGCGCGGCCGGGACACAGGTCTCGGACGAGGAGCTCGAGTCCCGCCGCTCGGCGGCCACCCTCGACTCCCTCGCGACCATCATCTACACCTCGGGCACGCTCGGCCGGCCCAAGGGCTGCGAGCTCACGCACGGCAACTTCGTCGCCCTGTCCGAGAACGCGGCGACGGCGCTCGCCGAGGTGGTCGAGCCGGGCGCCAAGACGCTCATGTTCCTCCCGCTCGCGCACGTGTTCGCCCGCTTCATCTCCGTGCTGGCAGTCGCCGCCGGCACCCAGGTGGCCCACACCCCGGACATCAAGAACCTGCTGCCCGACCTGCAGAGCTTCGAGCCGACCTTCCTGCTCGTCGTCCCCCGCGTCTTCGAGAAGGTCTACAACTCGGCGCTGACCAAGGCCGAGGACGGCGGCAGGGGCAAGATCTTCAACCGCGCGGCAGACATCGCGATCCAGTGGTCCAAGGCACACGAGGACGGCGGGAAGCCGTCCCTCGGACTCCGCCTCCAGCACGCCCTGTACGACGCGCTCGTGTACAGGAAGCTCCGGACCGCGATGGGCGGCCACGTCAAGTACGCCGTGTCCGGAGGCGGTCCGCTCGGGGAGCGCCTCGGCCACTTCTTCCACGGCATCGGACTCCTTGTGCTCGAGGGCTATGGCCTGACCGAGACCACGGCACCGATCTCGGTCAACACCCCGGCCCTGAGCAAGATCGGCACGGTCGGCGCGCCGCTGCCGGGCAACGGCGTGCGCATCGCGGACGACGGCGAGATCCTCGCCAAGGGCGTCTGCGTCATGCGCGGCTACTACAACCTGCCGGAACTGCAGGCCCAGACATTCACCGACGGCTGGTTCCACACGGGGGACATCGGCGAGCTCGACGCCGACGGCTATCTGCGCATCACGGGCCGGAAGAAGGACATCATCGTCACGGCCGGCGGCAAGAACGTGGCCCCGGCCCCCCTCGAGGACCATATCCGCGCCGACGCGCTCGTCTCCCAGGTCGTCGTGGTTGGGGAGAACCGGCCGTTCATCGGCGCCCTCGTCACACTTGACGAGGAGGCACTCCCGGGCTGGCTCGAGCGCCACGGACTGCCTGCCGGCGCCACGGTCGAGGAAGCCGCGAAGCTGCCCGAGGTCATCGCCCACGTCCAGACGGTGATCGACCACGCCAACTCTGGCGTGTCGAAGGCTGAGGGGATCAAGTCCTTCCGGATCGTGCCGACGGACTTCACCGAGGACTCCGGGCACCTGACCCCATCGATGAAGGTCAAGCGCGCCCAAGTCATGAAGGACTTCGGCGACTACGTCGAGGACATCTACTCGACGCCCAAGCCGGCAGCGGTCTGACCGGCTGGCGCCGATCCTCAGTCCCCCCGCTCAGCTCAGACCTCGGTCAGTTCAGTCCTCCGTCAGCTCATCGACGACGAGTGCCGCGAGCTCGACGGCGGCCGCGCGGGTCGCCGGCCGCAGCTTGGAGAAGTCGACCTGCGAGCCTTCCGCGAGGTGCCGGTCGTGGGGAATGCGCACCACATGGGAGACCCGTGTACGGAAGTGCTCCTCGATCTCGTCGACGGACACGCGCGTACCATCGCCGGCGGCCATGTTGATGACCACGATCGCCTTCCGCACGAGGTCGTCGCGGCCGTGCGCCTCGAGCCACGAGAGCGTCTCGGAGGCGAGCCGCGCCTCGTCGACGCTTCCCCCGGACACCAGCACCACGGCGTCGGCCTTCTCGAGGGTGCCCTGCATGACCGAGTGGACCATCCCGGTCCCGGAATCGGTCAGGACAATTGAGTAGTAGCGCCCGAGGATGTCCGTGACGGCGCGGTAGTCGGAGTCGTTGAACGCGTGCGCGACCATCGGATCGGCGTCCGAGGCCAGCACATCGAGCCGCGACCCTTCCCGGGCGGTGTAGTTGGACAGCTGGGCGAAGGAGTCGACCTCGAACCGGTCCTTGACCAGCTGGCGTGCCGTGTGGGACGCCCTGCCAGGGTTGCGGTCCGAGAGGGTGCCGCGGTCCGGGTTGGCATCCATCGCGATCACGCGGTCCTCGCGCAGGTCGGCGAGGGCCATGCCGAGCAAAGTGGTCACGGTGGTCTTCCCCACGCCGCCCTTGCGCGAGAGGACGGGCACGTATCTGGTTCGCTCGCCCAGCCGTACCGCGATGCGGTGCTCGAGCGCACGCTGCATCCGCACGGCATCGGAGTCACCGAGGTTCACGTAGCCGAAGGTCGTGAAGTAGAGCCACCGCCGCCAGCCGGCCGCGGGCGGCGCGGCGGTCTTGGCCACGAGGCGGTCCGAGGTCAGCGACGCGGCGGGCTCGGGGCCCTCGGCGCGTGACCTGCGCTCGCTCACGCCCGCCGCGGCAGCCTCGGTCCCGTCCTCCTCGGTGACGGTCGCTGAACCGCGAGGCTGGAAGCCCGGGCCGACCTCCTCCTGCGGTCCCCCGGTCGTCGGCGCCGGGCCCGCAAGCCACCCCGCTGGCGGCTGGGACGGCGCAGGCGGCACTGCCCCTGGATCGAGGGGCACGGACAATGTCGTGAAGGCGGAGAGGGACTCGGCGCTCGTGCGGTCCTGCGCATCGCTCACGGTGACGACGTCGATGGGCGAGGACTCGGGCGCCGTGGACACCACGTCACCGGCCTCGGCGCCCCCCGGCTCCCCCTCGGAGCCCACGGAGGGTGCCGACTCCGCGGCCCCCGGGGGCACGGCGGCCTCCGTGGGCTCGTGGGAAGCCCCCTGTGTCGACTTGGCCGTGCTGCGGCGCGGCCCGGGCTTGGGCGTCGTGTCCTCGGTCATGGGCTCCCGTCCACCTTGTCGGTCGGAGTCGCTGACGGCGCACCGCCGCCACCGAACGCGCCCATTGTAGCCGCGGCCCGGCCGCGGACCTGGTCAAGGTCCGCGGCCGGGCCGCCTTCGCCTCCAGTCGGACGGGCTGGCGCTACTCTGCCCCGACGACCAGGAGCAGGTCGCCGCCCTGGACCTGGGACACGCCGTTCACGACGACGCGTGCCACCTTCCCTGCCACAGGCGAGGTGATCGCGGCCTCCATCTTCATGGCCTCGATCGTCGCAACGGAGTCGCCGGCCTGGATGAGGTCGCCCTCCTTCGCGATGACCGTGACAGCGCCCGCGAACGGCGCGGCGATGTGGCCCGGGTTGGTGGCGTCGGCCTTCTCCGCCTGCTTGACGTTGCTCTGCACCGACCGGTCACGCACGGCCACCGGGCGGGACTGGCCGTTGAGCGTGGCGATGACCGTCCGCATGCCCTTCTCGTCCGGCTCGGAGATGGCCTCGAGCTGTGCGATGAGCCGGACGCCCTTCTCGAGCTCGATGACGTGTTCCTGGCCGAGCTGGAGCCCGTAGAGGTAGTCGCGGGTGTCGAGGACCGCGAGGTTGCCGTAGGCATCCCGGCTGCCCTGGTAGTCCTTGGTCGGGCCGGGGAACAGGAGCCGGTTGAGGGTGGCACGGCGGGTGGCCGAGTCCCCCTCCAGCGCCGCGGAATCAGCGGCCGAGAGGGTTTCCTCGCGCACCTTCACGGTGCGGCCCTGGAGCGCCTTCGTCCGGAAGGGCTCCGGCCAGCCGCCGGGCGGGTCGCCGAGCTCGCCGCCGAGGAAGCCGATGACCGACTCCGGGATGTCGAACTTCTGCGGGTTCTCACGGAACTCGTCGGGGTCGGCGCCGAGGCCCACGAGGTGGAGGGCAAGGTCGCCCACCACCTTGGAGGACGGCGTGACCTTGACAAGGCGGCCGAGGATCCGGTCCGCGGCGGCGTACATGTCCTCGATCGCCTCGAACCGCTCCCCCAGGCCGAGGGCCATCGCCTGCTGGCGCAGGTTGGAGAGCTGGCCGCCGGGGATCTCGTGCTGGTAGACGCGGCCCGTGGGCCCCGGGAGGCCGGACTCGAACGGTGCGTACACGCGGCGAACGGCTTCCCAGTACGGCTCGAGCGCGCTGACGTTCTTCAGCGAGATGCCCGTGTCGCGCGGGGTGTGGGCCAGCGCCGCGACGAGCGCGGACGCAGAGACCTGGCTCGTCGTGCCCGCGAGGGCCGCCGAGGCGACGTCGACGGCGTCGACCCCGGCCTCGACCGCGGCGAGCAGGGTGGCGAGCTGACCACCCACCGTGTCGTGCGTGTGCAGGTGGACGGGAAGGTCGAAGCGCTCGCGGAGCGCGGTGACCAGCTTGGCGGCCGCGGCGGGACGCAGGAGGCCGGCCATGTCCTTGATCGCGAGGACGTGGGCACCGGCGTCGACGATCTTCTGCGCGAGGTCCAGGTAGTAGTCGAGCGTGTAGAGGTCCTCGGCCGGGTCGAGCAGGTCGCCCGTGTAGCACAGGGCAACCTCGGCCACGGCGGTGCCGGTCTCGCGGACGGCCTTGATGGCGGGGGCCATCTGGTTGACATCGTTGAGCGCATCGAAGATGCGGAAGATGTCGATGCCGGTCGCGGCGGCCTCCTTCACGAAGGCAACCGTGACTTCCTCCGGGTACGGCGTGTAGCCGACCGTGTTGCGGCCGCGCAGGAGCATCTGGATGCAGATGTTCGGGATCGCGGCACGGAGGGCGGCGAGACGCTGCCACGGGTCCTCGCCGAGGAAGCGGAGCGCGACGTCGTAGGTCGCGCCTCCCCAGGCCTCGACCGAGAGCAGCTCGGGGGTCAGGACCGAGACCGCCGGGCCGGCGGCCACAAGGTCGCGGGTGCGGACGCGGGTCGCGAGCAGCGACTGGTGCGCGTCGCGGAACGTCGTGTCCGTGACGGCCACGGCATTCTGCTCGCGCAGAGCCTTCGCGAAGCCCTCCGGACCGAGCTCGAGCAGCCGCTGCCGGGAGCCTGCGGGCGCGTCCTGGAGGCTGACCTTGGGCAGCTTGGAACGCGGGTCGGCGTGGACCTTGAGCTCGCCGTTGGGCTTGTTGACCGTGACCTCGGCGAGCCACGTGAGCAGCTTGGTCCCGCGGTCCGCGGAGGACCGTGCCTTGAGGAGCTCGGGCCGCTCGTCGATGAACGAGGTGGCGACATTGCCGGCCACGAAGTCCTCGTCGTCCAGCACGGCCTGGAGGAACGGGATGTTCGTGGAGACGCCGCGGATGCGGAACTCCGCGAGGGCACGCCGCGCGCGCTTGACCGCGGTCGCGTAGTCGCGGCCGCGGCACGTGAGCTTGACCAGCATCGAGTCGAAGTGCGGGCTGATCTCGGCACCCTGGTAGATCGTGCCGCCATCGAGCCGCACGCCGGCGCCGCCGGCCGAGCGGTAGCCGGTGATCTTGCCGACGTCGGGACGGAACCCGTTGGCAGGGTCCTCGGTGGTGATGCGGCACTGCAGGGCGGCGCCCTTGAGGTGGATCCGGTCCTGCGTGAGGCCGAGGTCCTCGAGCGTCTCGCCCGAGGCGATGCGCAGCTGGGCCTGGACGAGGTCGACGTCGGTGACCTCCTCGGTGACCGTGTGCTCGACCTGGATGCGCGGGTTCATCTCGATGAACACGTGCTGGCCGGCGCGCTCGCCCACGGTGTCCACGAGGAACTCGACGGTGCCCGCGTTGACGTAGCCGAGCGCCTTGGCGAACTTGATGGCGTCCGAGTACAGGGCCTGGCGGATGGACTCGTCGAGCTGAGGGGCCGGAGCGATCTCGATGACCTTCTGGTGGCGCCGCTGGAGCGAGCAGTCCCGCTCGAACAGGTGCACCACGTTGCCCTCGGCGTCGGCAAGGACCTGGACCTCGATGTGGCGCGGACGGAGCACGGCCTGCTCAAGGAACACGGTCGGGTCGCCGAACGCGGCATCGGCCTCGCGCATGGCCGCGTTGAGCGCCTCGGGGAGGCCCTCGCGCGTGTCGACGCGGCGCATACCGCGCCCGCCGCCACCGGCCACGGCCTTGACGAAGATCGGGAAGCCGATCTCGTCAGCGGCCACCAAGAGCTCGTCGGCGTCGGAGCTGGGCGCCGAGGACTTCAGGACCGGGATGCCGGCCTTGCGCGCGGCCTCGAGCGCGTGGACCTTGTGGCCGGCGAGCTCGAGAACGTCCGCGGGCGGGCCCACGAACGTGATGCCCGCGCCGGCGGCGGCACGTGCCAGCTCGGGGTTCTCGGAAAGGAAGCCGTAGCCAGGGTAGATCGCATCCGCGCCGGCCTCCTTGGCCACACGGACAATCTCGTCCACATCCAGATAGGCGCGGACGGGGTGGCCTTCCTCGCCAATGAGGTAGGCCTCGTCCGCCTTCTGGCGGTGGATGGAATTGCGGTCTTCGTGCGGGAACACCGCGACCGTCTTGGCACCGAGCTCGTAGCCCGCTCGGAACGCGCGGATGGCGATTTCACCGCGGTTCGCTACCAGAATCTTGGAGAACATGGGACTCCTGTTGTCGCAACGCAGGACTTACTAGGTGGTGCCTAGTGTCTATTCCAGCAAACTAGCAGGGCAATGCGAAGTGTCTTGAATCACGGACGTAACGTCTCGCCTCGTGGATGGGGTGCTGGCGGCCGTGGCGTGACCGGAAAGGCGCGCCGCTGGCCACTAAGATGGAACGCGTCGGCCAGCGGATAGATAGTGGATTCTCACGTGCAAGTAGTCAGCATCAGCAGCCTGAAGGGCGGAGTCGGGAAGACGTCGGTCACCACGGGCCTCGCCTCGGCAGCCCTCGCCGCCGGTATCCCCACTCTCGTTGTAGACCTCGATCCGCACGCTGATGCCTCGACCGCCCTCGGCGTCGTCCCCGACGGCAAGCTCGAGGTAGGCCGCATGCTCAAGGCCCCGAAGCGCGTCTTCCTCGAGGACAACGTGGTCCCGAGCGCGTGGGTGCGCCGGGCCGCCGCGTTGAACGGCCAGCAGAACCGCATCCTCGATGTGGCCTACGGCGGGTCCCTCAGCGGCGTGTATGACCGCCCCGACCTCGGGCGCCGCGACCTCCGCCGCCTCAGCATCGTCCTCGACGGGCTCGAGGGGTACGGGCTCGTGCTCATCGACTGCCCGCCGTCCCTCAATGGGCTCACCCGCATGGCCTGGGCCGCGAGCCACCGCGTGCTCCTCGTCGCCGAGCCCGGCCTATTCTCGGTGGCCGGCACGGAGCGCACCCTGCGGGCCATCCAACTCTTCAAGCAGGAGTACGCCCCCAAGCTCGCGCCGGCCGGCATCGTCGCGAACCGGGTGCGCCCCTCATCCACGGAGCACGGCTACCGGCTCGACGAGATGGGGCAGATGTTCGGCCCCCTCCTGCTAGAGCCGCACATCCCCGAGGTGGCCAACTGGCAGCAGATCCAGGGCGCGGCGCATGCCGTGCACCACTGGCCTGGCGAGGCGGCCCGGGGTACGTCCGCGCTCTACGACGAATTGCTCGGCGCTGTCCTGAGGCAGAGCCGCGACTTCCGTCCTCGCGTGGCGCGCTAGGCGCGCTCTCAACCGCACCGGTACCACTGGGTGCCTCCGCGCACGCGTCCCGCATGCGGCCTACGTCCCGGTCCGCGCACGACGCCGAGGGGCCGCCTCCCGCTGGAGGCGGCCCCTCGGCGTCGTGCGCGCCTTGCGGAACGCGGAGCGGTGGCGGGCGCTCAGCCGGTCTTGCGTGCGGCGCGGCGCTTGCTCAGCTCATCACCGGGAAACGTCTGGTCCGCAGCGTGCTCGCTCGGCAGCTCGGCGAGGCTGCCCTCCACTTCTCGCCACACGCGCCCGACCGCGATCCCGAAGACACCCTGGCCACCTTGGACGAGATCGATGACCTCGTCGGCGGACGTGCACTCGTACACGGACGCGCCGTCGCTCATGAGCGTGATCTGGGCGAGGTCCTCGACCCCACGCTCGCGCAGGTGTCCCACGGCACTGCGGATCTGCTGAAGGGACACTCCGGTGTCGAGGAGGCGCTTGACCACCTTGAGCACGAGGATGTCACGGAAGCCGTAGAGTCGCTGCGAACCGCTGCCGGCGGCCCCGCGGACGGTCGGCTCGACCAGTCCCGTACGGGCCCAGTAGTCGAGCTGGCGGTAGGTGATGCCGGCGGCCTTGCACGCCGTCGGGCCGCGGTATCCGGCCTCCTCGTCCAAGTCAGGCAGGTCGTCGTCGAACAGAAGGCCCTGGGTGCCCACCGGCACGTCTTCGTTCTCACCAGACCGATGCCGAAGATCTCCATGCTCTCGCTTGGGACTCACTAAACCCTCCTTCACGCTCCCCTGGGGGAATCGCATCCGCCGAAGGGGCCCTCGAAGCGCACGTCTGTAATTACAGTCGGATGCACTCTCCAGTGTGGCCTCTGGGGGTCGGGGAAGCAATGGGAGCTTGTTCACTACTGACGTTAGAACCGTCGGGGAGTGAAATCAAAGACCTCGCACCGTGTCGGGAGGACCGCCTGCTGGACGTCGCGGCGGCCCCGGCTACTCGTCGAAGTCCTCCGGCTCGACATCGGCGAGGAACTCGCGGAAGCGCCGCATCTCACTCTCCTCCTCGGCAGTCTCGCCGCCCTCCTCGCCGCCCTCGTTGCCGTCTGCGAGCTGGACGCCCGCCTCCTCGAGCACCGCGTCCGCGCACCAGATGCGGCAGTTCACGCGGAGCGCGACGGCGAGGGCATCCGAGGCCCTGGACTCGACCGTGGTGCCGTCGTCGAAACCCAGCTGGGCGTAGAAGACGCTGTCCTCGACGGCGACGATCGTGGCACTCACCACCTGGCGCCCGAGCGCGTGCACCACGGAGACGAGCAGGTCGTGCGTGAGTGGCCGCGGCGGCACCACATGCTGCTGGGCGAGGGCGATCGCGCTGGCCTCGGCCGTTCCGATCCAGATCGGAAGGTGCCGTTCGCCCTGGGACTCCTTGAGGAGCACGAGGGGCTGGTTGGAAGGCAGCTCGATCCGCACGCCCACAACTTCTACCTCGATCATCAGCCATCCATCCTCGAGATCATCCCGTGGACGAGCGCACGGTGAAGGGTCATGAACAACTCGCTGAGCTCCCGCGCCTCCTCTGCCGCGCGGGCGCGGGACGCGGTGTCCCGGCGCGATGCGCTCGGCGCGACCGCCTGCTCGATCAGGCCGACCTCACGCTCCGCCGCGGTCTGGAAGGGCCGCAGGTGCCGGGGCTCGAGGCCGCGGCCCTCGAGCGCCACACACGTGCGGGCCACGGTCAGGGCGTGGGCGTCGAACCGGCCGTCCTCGACCGTGATCAGCCCGAAGCTCAGCATCGACTCGACGAGCCGCGCGCTCGCACCGGACTCCGCCCGGAGCTGCGCCTCACTCAGCGACCGCGGCCGCGTCGCGGAGAGCTGCGCGCCGAGCTCGTCCGTGACGGGGCGGGGCGCGATGCTCATGCCACCCGGCAGGCTCTCGGGCCGCTCGCCGCGGTCGACCGCGTCGAGGTAGTCCTTGATGACCTTCAGGGGAAGGTACTGGTCACGCTGGAGGGACAGGATGAAGCGCAGCCGTTCAACATCCCCATCGCTGTACTGCCGGTACCCGGAGGGGGTCCGATGCGGCGAGATGAGGCCCTTTTCCTCGAGGAAGCGGATCTTGGACGCCGTCATGGACGGGAAGTCCTCAGCCAACGTGGCCAGGACCTCCCCGATGTTGAGGGCAGAGGATCCCCTCCGCTCGGGCTGGGCTGCTGCCATGCGTCCGCCTCCGTCAGCCGGTGGGCTGCACCGGGCTCTGCGCAGGGCTCGCGTAGAACGTGAGGCGGAACTTGCCGATCTGCACTTCCGAGCCGTTCCGAAGCGTCACCTGGTCTACGCGGTCATGGTTGACGTAGGTGCCGTTGAGGCTGCCCGCATCCACCACCTCGAACCCGTTGCCCGCGCGGCGGAACTCGGCGTGGCGGCGCGAGACCGTCACATCGTCGAGGAAGATGTCGGCGTCCGGGTGGCGGCCAGCCGTGGTGACCTCGGAATCCAGCAGGAACCGGGCCCCCGCGTTCGGGCCGGCGTGGGCGATGAGCAGCGCCGAGCCGTACGGGAGCGCAGCGACCGCTGAGGCCTCTTCTGGGCTCAGCTGCGGCGTCATCGTCGTCTCGCCGTGGATCGGCGGCATCTGGATCGACGTCGTCTCCGACGCAGATTCCTGACGCTGCGTGACCTCGTCGGCGCCGACGTTTCGGCGCTCGTCGCTCACCATCGGTTCCTCCTGGAAGAGTCCTGCTGAAAGTGTCCCGGATTCAGACTTCTACCCTACCTGCTGCTCGTACTGTGCGGCACTGAGCAGCGCGTCCGTCTCGGCCTCGTCGGCCAGGGCGATCTCGAAGAGCCAGCCCTCGCCGTAGGGGTCCGAGTTCACCAGTGCGGGGTCAGCGTCGAGCGCCTCGTTGCGCCCCACGACCTTGCCCGTCACGGGGGCGTAGATGTCGCTGACGCTCTTGGTGGACTCAACCTCGCCCACGACGCCGTTCGCGGTCACCTCGGTGCCGACCTCGGGCATCTGGACGTAGACGACGTCGCCGAGGGCGTCCTGGGCGAAATCCGTGATGCCGACACGCACCACCCCGTCGCCAGGCTCCATCGAGATCCACTCGTGCTCAGCGGTGTAGGACAGCTCCGCGGGGACATTGCTCATGGGGCTCGCCTTTCGTCGACTGCGGGGCCACGGCAGTAACCGTGTCCCCGGGGTGCGGTGTCGGTGAAAGTATAGGCACAACGTTTTGGGCCCTTTCCGACAGCTCGCGCGAGTTTCTGACAGGATGGACACGCAAGGAGACGAACCGTGTCAGGAGGCGTCCCATGCCGGAACTCCCTGAGGTGAATGCGCTGGCGGCGTATCTCGATGATCGCCTCGCCGGCGCGAGCATCGAACGCGTCCAGATCGGCGCGGTGCACGCCCTCAAGACCGCCGATCCGCCCTACACCGCCCTCGTCGGCCGCCGTGTCGACTCAGTGGGGCGGCGCGGCAAGTTCCTCGTGGTGGTGACCACCCCGCCGGACGGCGAGACCGGCGGAGCGGACGACGGCGGGCGAGTCGCCGTCGTCGTGCATCTCGCCCTGGGCGGGTGGGTGAGGCTCCTCGACACCCTGCCGGAAGCGGGAATCCCGCGCGGCAAGGGGTACGTCGCGGCGCGATTCGGGTTCGTGCGGGACGGCGTGGGGAGCGGGCTCGAGCTCACCGAGGCGGGCACGTTCAAGAAGCTCGCGCTGTACATCGTCCGGCGGCTCGAGGACGTGCCCGGCATCGCCGACCTCGGACCCGAGCCCCTCGACGACGCGTTCACGCTCGAGGCCTTCCGGACGATCCTGCGGCACAAGAAGCAGATCAAGGGCCTGCTGCGGGACCAGAAGCTCATCGCCGGGATCGGCAACGCGTACAGCGACGAGATCCTGCACGCGGCGAAGATCTCGCCGTTCGCGATCGCCGCCACGCTCGACGACGAGACGACCGCGCGCCTCTACGATGCGATGCGCAGTGTGCTTGGCGCGGCGCTCGAGGAGGCACTGGGGCGCCCGCCCGAGGAGCTCAAGGACGAGAAGCGGCGCTCCATGCGCGTTCACCGGCGCGCCGGCGAGCCGTGTCCCGTGTGCGGGGACACGATCCTGGAGGTCTCCTTCGCGGACAGTGCCCTCCAGTACTGCCCCACGTGCCAGACCGGCGGCAGGCCGCTCGCGGACAGGCGCACCTCGAAGTTCCTCAAGTAGCGCAGTCCTCGCACGGCGCGCCGCGGCCGAGGCCGGGGTTCACGGGGCCGCGCGCATGTCGCCCGTCTGCACGAACCGCTCGTGCCACGAGAGCGCCTCGCCGAGAAGGTGGGGAGTGTGCTTGCCGTAGCTGTCGCGCAGGGCCCGCTCGAAGTAGTCCGTCAGCGCCGGGCGGTAGTCCGGGTGGGCGCAGTTCGCGATGACGGTCCTGGCGCGCTGCTTCGGCGCGAGCCCGCGCATGTCCGCAAGGCCCTGCTCGGTGATGAGGATCATCGTGTCGTGCTCGGTGTGGTCCACGTGGCTGGCCATCGGCACGATGGCCGAGATCTTCCCGCCCTTTGCCGTGGACGGGGACATGAAGACGCTGAGGAACCCGTTGCGCGCGAAGTCACCGGACCCGCCGATCCCGTTCATGACGCTCGTGCCGGCCACGTGGGTCGAGTTGACGTTGCCGTAGATGTCCGCCTCGATCATCCCGTTGAGGGCGATGCAGCCGAGGCGGCGGATCACCTCGGGATGGTTCGAGATCTCCTGGGTGCGCAGGAGGATCCGCTCGCGGTAGAAGTCGACGTTCTCGGTGAACTCGGCGACCCCGTCCTCGCTGAGCGAGAACGATGTGGCGGACGCGAACCCGATGGTGCCGTCCTTGATCAGGTTGAGCATCCCGTCCTGGATGACCTCGGTGTAGGCGGTGAGGCCCTTGTAGCCGCCCTCGGCGAGCCCCGCGAGCACAGCGTTGGCGATATTCCCGACCCCGGACTGGAGCGGCAGGAGGCGGTCGGTGAGGCGGCCGCGGCGGATCTCGTGGTCGAGGAACTCGAGCAGGTGGCCGGCGATGGCCTTCGAGGCCTCGTCCGGGGCGCTGAACCCGGACAGCCGGTCAGGGGCGTCCGTCTCGACGACCGCGATGACCTTCTCCGGGTCGACGAGAAGGTACGGCTCGCCGATCCGGTCGCCCGGGGCAAGGATCGGCACCGGCTTGCGGTTCGGGGGCAGGGCCGTGCCGTAGTAGACGTCGTGCATGCCCTCCATGCCTGCGGGCTGGCGCGAGTTGACCTCGAGGATGACCTTGCTGGCCATGTCGAGCCACGTCTTGTTGTTGCCCACGGAGGAGGAAGGGATGAGGCGGCCGTCCTCGAGGACCCCCACGACCTCGACGACGGCAAGGTCGACGTCGCCGTAGAACCCGAACCACGTGTGCTGGGCGACGTGGCTCAGGTGGATGTCCATGTAGTCCAGGTCGCCCGCGTTGATCCGCTGGCGCAGCGCCGGATCGGACATGTATGGCAGGCGGAGCTCCATGCCGTCCGCCTTGGCCAGGACGCCGTCAAGCTCCGGGGCCGTCGAGGCGCCTGTGAGGACCTTGATCTTGAAGTCCTCCCCCGCCGCGTGGGCTGCCTCCATGTGCATCGCAAGGGCACCCGGGACCGCCTTGGGGTACCCCGCGCCGGTGAAGCCGCTCATGGCCACGGTCATGCCCGGCCGGATCAGGGCCGCCGCCTCGTCGGCGCCCATCAGCTTTCTCAGCATTCCCTCGTGGCGGATTCGCTCGTGCACGTCGGCCTCTCCTGTACCTCGCTCGCGCGCGGGCCGCGTCGCCCACGCCGAAGATCACTCTATTGCCCTTCCGGGCGATTGCCGCGAGCGAGGAGGAGCGTCGGCACGAGGCCGAGGCCGAGCTGGGCGCGCGGGAACCCCACGACGGCCTGACGCGAAGGGCGGACGCGGCGGCGTCAGATCCGCTCGAGGAAGGCCAGTACCCGGTCCATGGCGAGCGAGGCCGCGGCGGAGTCGAATCCCGGCTGGGTCGGATCCGCGAAGTAGTGGGCGCTGGCCGGGTAGAGGAACAGCTCTGCGTCCTGCGCGCCGTCTACGATGGCGCGGGCGGCGTCGACGTCGCCCTCCTCCATGAAGATCGGGTCCTGCTCGGCGCCGTGCACCTGGAGCGGCAGCGCGGGGGGCCATGCGCCGCCGAACTCCTCGGGCGGGACGCACGAGTAGAAGAAGACGGCGCCGCGCGCCCCGGCACGTGTCTGGGCGAGCTTCTGCGCGGGCAGCACTCCGAGGGAGAAGCCCAGGTACACGAGGTTCTGCGGGAGGCCCGACGCCGCGCGCTCGCCTCGGGCGAGCACCTCGCCGAAGCCGACCTCCCGCGCGTGCGCCACGCCGTCCTCGATAGTGGCGAAGGTGCGGCCTTCGAAGAGGTCCGGGGTCGTGACGGTGTGGCCGTTGGCCTGGAGCGTCTCGGCGAACTCCGCGATGCCAGAGGTGAGCCCGAGGGCGTGGTGGAACAGGAGGATGTCTGCCATCCCGCCACGCTAGCGACCCGGCAGGTGTCCCGGCCAGAGGTCGGGACGTCCCAATCAGGGGACCTTCAGGTGCGACACTCGCGGGAGGTGCGGGGCGGGGTCGTCAGGCGATCGGATCTCCCTCTACCGGGCCCTCGGTGTTCGGCTTCCAGCCCAGCTCGGGCGCGACGTGCTTCGCGAACGACTCGAGGATGTGCAGGTTGTACTCGACTCCGAGCTGGTTCGGGACCGTGAGCATCACGGTATCCGCGGCCATGACGGCCGAGTCCCCCTTGAGCTGCTCGACGAGGTCGTCCGGCTCGCCGGCATAGGTCTTGCCGAAGGTCGACTGGAAGCCGTCGATGGTACCGATCTGGTCTCCGTCCGTGCGCATCCCGAAGTACATCGCGTCCTTGGAGTTCACGATCGGGAAGATGCTCCGGCTCACGGAGATCCGCGGCGGGCGGGTGTGGCCGGCCGCCTTGTACGCGGCACGGTAGGCCTCAATCTGCTCGTGCTGGAGCTCGTGGAACGGGACGCCGGTGGCCTCCGTGAGAAGGGTCGAGCTCATGAGGTTCAGGCCCCGCTCCGCGGTCCACTCTGCCGTGGCGCGTGTGCCGCTGCCCCACCAGATGCGGTCCCGCAGGCCGGGCGAGTGCGGCTCGATGGGGAGCAGCGTCCCGGCCGGCGCCTGGCGCGGATCGGCGGGCGCGATGCCATCGCCGTCGATCGCCTTGAGGAACAGCTCGAACTTCTCGCGGGCGAGGTCCGCGCCGCGGGGGTCCTGCGAGCCGGTGTACCCGAACGCCTCGTAGCCGCGGAGGGCGGGCTCGGGCGAGCCGCGGCTCACGCCGATGGCGATGCGGCCGGCGCTGATGATGTCGAGGGCAGCTAGCTCCTCGGCGAGGTAGAGGGGATTCTCGTACCGCATGTCGATGACGCCTGTGCCGACCTCGATGCGCCGCGTCCTGGCCGCGATCGCCGCGAGCAGCGGCACGGGCGAGGCCTGCTGGGGCGCGAAATGGTGGACTCGGAAGTACGCGCCGTTGACGCCGAGCTCGTCTGCTCCGACGCCGAGGTCCACCGCCTGACGGATCATGTCCGCGGCGGTGCCGGTCTGCGAACCGCGCATCGGCGCATAGTGTCCGAACGAGAGGAATCCAAAGGCTTTCACACCCGCGTCAACTGCATGCATCTGCATGTTATTCCGGGCCTTCGCTACTCCCCGGGCGTGTCGACGCCGGGTAACCTACGCTTCATGCGGTCGGTGTCGCACGGAACCACCTCCGGGGGCAGGGCTGAGTCCCCGATGGGCGCGACACCGCAGCGCGACGTCAGGGTCGACCGGCTGCGGGGCGTCCTCGTGGTCCTCATGGTGGCCGGCAACTTCGGCATCGGGGTGCAGTTCGTGCCCGCGTTCCTCAAGCACACGCCGGACGTCGGGCTGACCGTCGCCGATCTGGTTGCCCCCTGCTTCGTCTTCGCGATCGGGATCAACTTCGGCCCGTCGTTCGCCCGGCGGAGGCGCAAAAGCACGACGGCGGCCTACCGGCACCTCCTGCTGAGGTACTTGAGCCTGCTGGGGATCGGGGCGATCATCACGGCGGGCGGCACCGTCGTCGCGGCCGAGCCCACCGACTGGGGCGTGCTGCAGGCACTCGGGATGGCCGGACTGATCTGCCTGATCTTCATCAGGCTCGGCACGGCGGCACGCTTCGCCGTCGGGCTGCTGCTGCTCGCGGCGTACCAGTACATGGTGGACGCGTTCGCGCTGCAGACCGTCCTCTCCTCGATCCAGGGCGGCTTCCTCGGATCCCTCTCCTGGGGTGCGCTGCTCGTGCTCTCGACGGCTGTCGCAGACGTCTGGCGCAAGGGGCTCGTACCGTACGGGGTGCTGTGTGCGGCGCTTGCCGCGCTCGCGGTCGCGTCGACGCTCGTTGCCCCCGTGAGCAAGAACCGCGTGTCCCTGAGCTATGTGCTGATCTCCCTGGCAGTGAGCGCCGTGGCCTTGCTCCTGGTCGACATCGGTTCACGCACCGTTCCCCGGAACCCCGGGGTCTTCTGCTGGTGGGGCGAGAACGCACTGGCCCTCTACCTCCTGCACCTGCTGCTCCTCGCGCTCGTCGTCCTGCCCGGGATCCCGGGGTGGTACGCCGACGCGCCCGCCTGGCTCGCACTCCTCGAGCTCGCGATCATCCTCGCGATCTTGACGGGGGTCGCGTGGTGGCTGCACCGTCGCACGATCCGGATCGGGCTCTGACGCCGATCAGCCGAAGCAGTGGCCCGGTTCGAGGTCACCACGAACCACGGTGGCGCCGCGGGCTGAGCGCGGTGGGTGAGGCGAGCGATTCGGAGTCAACAGTCAGCCCGTCGCACCCATCAGCAGCCGGAACTCCTCGCCGACGGCATGGACGAGCCGGTCCGCGTCTGGCAGTGAGTCGGCGTCAGCGGTGATGCCGACGGTGAGCCTGCCCGCATAGCTGACCATCGCCGAGGTGGCGCGGACGTCAAGCGCCACGGGAACGTACGGGATGAAGTCAAGCACGCGCCTTCCGCCAAGGAACTGTGTCTGCGGCGGACCCGGGATGTTGGTCGCGGCGACGTTCACCCGGCCCTGACGCGACCGGCCGTACAGCCTCGAGGCCCAGGCGAGCAGCGGGGCCGGCACGTGGTCTGCCGCAGCCACGAAGGCCGCCGTCGCGTCCGCGACGGCTCGCGACTTCTGCACGGCGGTGCGCGCGGTGACGGCGGCAAGCCTGGCCCGCGCGTCGGGAAGGTCCACGGGCAGTTCCACGAACATCGCCGAGGCGAGATTCCGGCGTCGTCCGCCTGAGGCGGTCGTACGGTGGCCGACCGGGACGATGGCACGGAGCACGGTCCCCGCGAGAGGCTCGCCACGGTCGAGCAGGAACCTGCGGTAGGCTCCCGCGAGCGCCGCGAGGTAGACGTCGTTGACGGTGCAGCCTGCTTCCTTGGCCGTCCGGGCCACGGCGCCGAGGTCCGCGTCGGCCCAGCCCCACGACCGCCGGGGACCCAAAGGACCCGAGAGGACCGAAGGCGGCAGGTCGGGCCGCACGACCTGGGCCAGCCCGAACCGGATCTGCTTCACCCGACGGAGCGCCTCGGACGGCGACGCCGCGAAGCGCCCGAGCAACCGGACGGCACGGAGCGGTAGGCGCGCGAGCCACCCGAGGAGGTCCCCGAAGAGCTGGAGGCGCAACGGTGCCGGCAGGGCGTCGGAGACGACCGGGGGCAGGGGCGGCGCGTCCCGACCGTCCGCCAGGAGTGCCTGCACGAGGTCGATTCCCGACTGTCCGTCGATCATGGTGTGGTGCGACTTGGCGAGCACCGCCCACCGGCCATTGTCGAGTCCACCGACCTGCCAGACCTCCCAGAGGGGCCGATCCGGATCCAGTCGGGGGCCCATGATGCCGGACACTGCCTCCCGAAGGCGACGGGCGTCCCCCGGTGTCCCGAGGACCACGTGGTGCACGTGGTCGGCCCCCCGGAAGCGGGCGTCATCCACCCAGATCGGCCGTCCGAGCTCGAGTGGCATCCTGAGCACCTTCCGCCGCAAGATGGGCACCGCGGCCACTCGTGCGGCAACGAGGTCGCTGAACTCGGCAGGGCCCGGCTCGGGCCCTCCGAGGATCAGCACCGAACCCACGTGCAACGACTGGGTGTCGCTCTCCACGGCCAGGAACATCGAGTCGAGTGCGCTGAGTCGGTCCCTCACTGCGCCGCCGTCCGCGGCAGTGCGACAACCTGCCGGTACTTGCCGCTGCGAGGAGTCCGTTCCGGCGCTGCCGGGGAGAGCGCGACGCCGACGTTTGGGAGTCCCTGGTCTGCCAAAAACACGCGCAGGTTCTCGAGTGCGCTCACCGCGGTTCCTTCGCCAGCTCCTTGCTTCAGTTCCAGCCTCAGCTCGAGGGACACTGGGCCGGTCTGGACGAGCTGGCTGTTCCGGACACCGGGCGTCTCATCGAGGATGGAGGCGACGGCGAGCGGAAGGACACTCACCGTCCTGCCATCGTCGGTCCGCAGGTGGAGGACGTCGTCGCACCTGCCGTGGACGCGGATCGCAGGGAAGGGGCTACCGCACTCGCAGGGGTCCCGCCGCGCCACGACCGAGTCGCCAAGGTCGTATCGGATGAGTGGCTGGACCCGGTTGGCCAGGTTCGTCAGGAGTACCGAGTGCGACGGCTCCCCCGAGGGTGTCGGGGACATGTCTGCCTGCACGGGCTCGAGGACAACCCAGTCGCTGTTCACGTGCAGCCACCCCCGATCGCAGTCGACCGCCATGATGAGGAACTCGGAGGCTGCGTACGCTTCGTGCAGTGATCCTCCCAGGCCGGCCTCGATCCGAGCATGGCTCGCCTGGTCGATCGACTCGCCTGCCAGCTCCACGAGCACTGGCGACACCCGAAGGCGTCCGGCCGCCTTCTCCTCGGACAGCAGTTCCAGAATGCTCGGATAGCCGGTAATAGCGGCCGGGTCGAACGCGTTGAGCTCGGCGACGAGAGCGCCCAGCGGCTGCTGGATGGAGAACACGCGGAACGACCGTCGCCGCCACGGATCCCGTCGGCGCTGCATTTCCATCCATCCCTCGCCCGCGAAGTGTCCGCCGGTTCCGACCACTGCTGCCCATCGGCCGCGGCGGCGCAGCATCTGGAGCCACTGACTCCCCGAAAAGCCACGCAAGATCGAGCCGGAGGCTGAGAGCCTGATAGACGGCGAGCGCGCCGGGATCATGGACGAAGAGTCCGGGGTGGCCGGTCGTGCCCGAGGTCGAGCAGACGAAGTACCGGTCCAGAAAGGCCGCCCCGGCGAGGCCGGGGTCGGACTTGAAGGCTTCGACGCCGGCCAGCGTCACCCTCGGGTCGGTCACCCAGTCGTCGAAGGCCGCCATGAGGTCCGACTTCGTGACCGCGGGGAAGCCGCCCAGCGCGACGGGCCTGTGGGGCAGATCTCCGCAGTGCGGCAGATCCCTGTACAAGCGCCGATAGTACGGAGACCCTGTCCGCGCCCACGCCACGAGCTCTGAGAGGCGCGCGTCTCGGCGTCGTGCCAGACCGGAAGGCCCGTCCCTGCTGGCCCGGAGCACGTCCACCACGGTGCGCGCCGTCGCAAGAGGTCTGGCCACGTCACCTCCACCTCGAACCGGGTCCAGCGGCGTGGGGCCGCGGACAACCGACAGCACGATTCTGACAGGGAGTCCGCCCGTGGTCGCCGGGGCCACGCCGCCACGACAAAGGGCCTGACCTGCATGATGCAGGTCAGGCCCCGTTCGTCGGGCTGACAGGATTTGAACCTGCGACCCCTTGACCCCCAGTCAAGTGCGCTACCAAGCTGCGCTACAGCCCGAACATCGCCGGCCGTTCTCGCTCTCGCGCCCGGCCAAGCAACCGCTCCAGCATATCCGACGACGGGCGATCCCGCGAATCGAGGGAGCCCCGGCGAGCCTGCTTTGAATCGTTCCCGCGAGGGGATATAGGCCTGCCGGCAGCGCACGTGTGGACTATACGTAGGGCTCGGTGACGGCGTTTCCGCGGGTTGACGTCCGGATGGCGAATCCTTGGATGATGCCCATGAGCGGTGCGAGCCGCCTTGCCTTCCCCGAGCTCAGGCGTTGGTCTGCGCGAGGCCGTCGGAACGCTCGGTCACGCTGGGCACCTGCCCGGTGCTCACGTCGACGGGCGGGGTCAGCATCGACGCGGCCGAGTGCTCTGCCGAATAGGCCAGGAACCCCAGGTGTGCCTCGTACCGGTCGATCACATCGTCGATGACCTGCTGCCGGCTCACGCCCATGAGGTCGTACCCCTCTGAGCCGGTCTGTGTGAACACCTCGAGGCGGAAGTAGACGTCCTCCTCGGGATTCACGCGGCCGCCGTATATGGGGACGAGGGCCTCGACGGCCGCGACCTGGTAGTGGAAGCTGCGGTACTCGTCCATGCCGACCACGAGGGTGTGCGTGGGGATGCCGGTGACCTCGTCGGGCGCCGAGATGAGGCTGGCCGCGTACCCCTGCCTCGTGAACTCGGCCGCGACGTCCTCGAGCGCAGGCTGAACCGTGCGCTCCATGAACTGGGCCACCGACCTCTTCGAGGGGTAGGCCCGGAGTCCGGCGAGCCTCTGGCGCCAGCTGCGCTCGGGGACGGATCCGCCGCTGGCCGCCGTCGTCTTGCGCCTGAGGACATGCCCCTCGCGTTCGGCCCGCTCCATCCGGAGCGCCTTCGAGAACGAAGCCATCACGAGGTAGGCGATGATCGTCACCGGCAGGGCGAAGATGAGCGTGGCGTACTCCATCGTGGTCACCCCGCCCGCCACGAGCATGGCCACCGTGAGGACCGCTGTCAGCACCGCCCAGAAGATGCGCAGCCACTTCGCCCCGTCCTGGCCCGGGTTCGGGATGGAGGAGGAGAAGTTGGACATGACCATGGCACCGGAGTTCGCGCTCGTGAGATAGAACAACAGGCCCGAGATCGTGGCCAGACCGATGAGGAAGGGTGCTCCCGGGAACATCTGCAGCAGCGCATACCAGCCCTGTTCTGGGCTGTCGATGGCGAGCTTCGCGAAGTCCATGTTGCCGTGCATCACCTCGGACAAGGCGCTGTTGCCGAAGATCGCCACGATGAGCAAGTCGCACAGCACCGGCGCGGTGACGGCCGCGATGACGAACTCGCGCAGCGTCCGGCCGCGGGAGATGCGTGCCAGGAACAGGCCCACGAACGGGCCCCACGCGAGCCAGAACGCCCAGAAGAACAGGGTCCAGACGGCCATCCACGAGGAGCCGCCGTCCTGGTAGGCGAAGGTCTGCAGCGTGCGCTCCGGGAGCGTGGCCACGAACCGGCCGATGTTCTCGACCGTCGCGTTGAGCACGAACGAGGTCTGCCCTGTCACCAGGATGTAGAGCAGGAGCGCGCCGGCGCTCCACAGGTTCAGCTCCGAGATGAGCCGGATGCCCTTGTCCACACCGGAGGTGCAGGCCGCGATGGTCATGGCCACGGCAACAACAACGAGCGCGATCTGCAGGCCCAGCCCCTGCTCAAGGCCGAAGATGAGCGAGAAGCCAACGTTGAGGAGCACCACGCCGATCCCCATCGACGTCGCGACGCCGAACACGGTGCCGACGAGCGCGAAGATGTCGATTGCGTCTCCGATCGCCCCGCGGACCCGCTTGCCCAGCAGGGGGTAGAGCGCGGCGCGGATCGAGAGCGGCATGCCCCACCGGTACGCGAAGTAGCCCATGGCCATCCCCAGCAGCGCATACATCGCCCACCCGGCGATCCCGTAGTGGAACATCGTCCACACGACGGCGTCCTGGGCCGCCTCCGGGGTCTGTCCGGCGCCCGACGGCGGCGACATGTACTGCGTGATCGGTCCGGTGACCGAGTAGAACAGCATGTCGATCCCGACCCCCGCGGCGAACAGCATCGCGACCCACGTGAACAGGCCGTACTGCGGGCGCGAGTGGTCCGGCCCGAGCCGGACCTTGCCCTCCTTGGACAAGGCGACCCAGAGCACGAACACGATCACGATCGTCACGGTCAGCACGTAGAACCAGCCGAGGTTCGTGGCGATCCACTCCACCATGGTGTGCAGGGTGTCAGCGGCACCTGCCGGGATGACCATGGCCCAGATGGAGAAGGCCAGGATGATGGCGGAGGAGATGATGAACACCCTCCAGCGGACCCGGGGTCCTCGACTCTCCGCGAACTCGGCGGGGCCCCTGCTCAGCTCGCGGCTGGAGACCGGGGGCCTGCCCTCGTCGCCGCCTGCACGCCGGCGGATCGTTCCGCCGAGGCTGCTGCGTTCGATCGCCGCCTTCGGCGGCTCGTTGTCGATGCCCTGAATGTCCGCTGCTTCCCTCATTCATCCTCCTGATCTGTGGCAGGACGCCAGAGACCGGAGCCAGCGCGCGGAAGCACCCTCGCTTGTCGACAAACGGATACACAGACAGTCCACTATGACCAAGGACGTCCTACCAACCTATCCAGTATAGTCCTCCCCCACGCACGACGGCGGTGACGCCCCCCGCGTGGGTGCGTCACCGCCGTCGTGCGTTGCCTTCGCTGGGCTCCGCCCAGCCCCGTCGCAGGGCTACTTCTTCTTCGCGCGGCGCTCCCTCACGCGCATGCTGATCTCGATCGGCGTGCCCTCGAAGCCGAACGTCTCGCGCAGGCGACGCGTGATGAAGCGGCGGTACCCCGGGTCGAGGAAGCCGGTGGTGAACAGCACGAACTTCGGCGGGCGGCTCTGCGCCTGGGTGCCGAACAGGATGCGCGGCTGCTTGCTTGCCGCCGCGGACGGGGTGCGGGTGCGCGGCGACGAGCTCGCCGAGGAACGCGTTGAGCCGGCCGGTGGGGATGCGGGTGTCCCAGCCGGCGAGCGCCTTCTCGAGGGCGGGCACGAGGCGGTCCTTGTGCCAGCCGGTCTTGGCGGAGATGTTCACGCGCGGGGCCCACTCGACGTGCGCGAGGTCCTTCTCGATCTCGCGCTCGAGCCAGCGGCGCCGCTCGTCATCCATGAGGTCCCACTTGTTGAACGCGATGACGAGCGCGCGGCCCGACTCGATCGCGAGCGCGAGGATGCGCACGTCCTGCTCGGAGAGCACCTCGTCTGCCCCGAGGAGCACGACGGCGACCTCCGCCTTCTCGAGCGCGGCCTGCGTCCGGAGGGACGCGTAGTACTCGGCCCCCTGGGCCATGTGCTGGCGGCGGCGGATGCCGGCCGTGTCGACGAAGCGCCATGTCTTCCCGCCGAGCTCGATGTACTCGTCGATGGGATCACGCGTGGTGCCGGCGAGCTCGTTCACGACGGCGCGCTCGGAGCCGGCGAGCTTGTTCAGGAGCGAGGACTTGCCCACGTTGGGCCGCCCGATGAGCGCGACGCGACGCGGCCCGCCGGTGCGCTCGACCCCGGCGATCGCCGAGAACTCCGGCAGCACCTCAAGCGCGGCGTCGAGCAGGTCCGCGACCCCGCGCCCGTGGAGGGCCGAGACCGGGTAGGGCTGGCCGAATCCCAGGCCCCACAGGGCGGAGGCGTCCGCCTCCTGGGCGAAGTCGTCCACCTTGTTGGCCACGAGCAGCACGGGCTTCTTGGACTTGCGCAGCATGCGCATCACGAGCTCGTCGGTCGCCGTGGCACCCACGGTCGCGTCGACGACGAAGAGCACCGCGTCCGCCATGCTCACGGCGATCTCCGCCTGCTCGGCGACCATCGCGTGGATGCCCTTGGCGTCGTGCTCCCAGCCGCCGGTGTCCACGAGGGTGAACTTGCGCCCGTTCCACTCGCCCGGGTAGGAGACCCGGTCCCGGGTGACGCCCGGGACGTCCTCGACCACGGCCTCGCGGCGGCCGAGGATGCGGTTCACGAGCGTGGACTTGCCCACGTTCGGCCGACCGATGATGGCCAGGACCGGGTCCATGCGGGCGGGCGTATCGGCGTCCCACTCCTCCGCCTCGCCGGCGAGCAGCGCGGCGTCGTCCTCGTCGAGGTCATAGTCCGCGAGGCCCGCCCGCAGGGTCGCGGCGCGCAGGTCCGCCTCGGCGTCGTCCATCGACGCGAGGTGCTCGGCGACCTCGTCGGAGCCCTCGGGGACGTACTCGTCGTTCCCGTTCTCCTCGGCGGCCCCCGAGGACGCGGTGTCCAGGGATTCGGTCATTGATGTCTCCTTGAAAGTCTTTCGGCCGGGGCGCTCACGCGCCGGCCGGGCGGCTCACGGCCGCGTGCACGACGCCGAGCACGGCGTCGATGGTCTGGTCGAAGTCGAGGTCGGACGAGTCCACGGTGAACACGCCGTCCGCGGCTTGGGTGAAGCTCGCGACTGTCGAGTCCTTGGCGTCCCGCGCCACGACCTGTTCGTGCAGCTGCTCAGCGCTCTGCGTCCCGCCGAGCTGGGCACCGCGTCGGCGCAGGCGGGCCGCCTCGGAGGCCGTGAGCAGGAGCCGCACCTCGGCATCGCGCGCCACGACCGTGGTGATGTCCCGGCCCTCGACCACCATGCGGCGGCCGTGCGCGGCGATGATCGCGCGCTGGCGGCGGATCAGCTCGTCCCGCACGCCGAGGTTGGTCGCGACGGCGCTCACCGCCGTCGAGATCCGCGGTTCACGGATGGCATCGGTGACGTCGGCACCGCGCACGAGGATGCGCTCGGCGTCGGGGCTCGTGCTCAGTCCGAGGTCCAGACCGCGCGCCGCGGCCTCCACGGCCCCGCCGTCGGCGAGGTCTACGCCCCGCTCGAGGCAGTCCCACGCGACTGCGCGGTACATCGCACCCGTGTCCAGGTATGCGAGCCGGAGCCGCCGGGCGACCTCCTTGGAGACACTCGACTTCCCCGAGCCGGAGGGCCCGTCGATCGCGACGACGAGCGGCCGGCCCAGCCGCAGGGGCTCGGCGCCCGCCACCGGCGTGTACCTGACCGACGTCCCCTGGGCCGTGCTCTGGGAATTCAGCTCGCTCATTGCAGTACCCGCCATCCGCGCTCCTCCAGTTCCGCTACCAGTGCATCGTGCTTGCTCGGAAGCACGGAGATCTCCACCATGCCCACGTTCCGCCCCGACGAGTGGTCGAGGCGCAGGTCCTCGAGGTTGACCCCGATCTCGCCGATCTCCGTGAGGAGCTTGGCGATCTGGCCAGGCCGGTCGTCCACCAGGACGGTCAGCCACGCGAACGCCTGCGGCGGGCCGCCGTGCTTGCCCGGGATCCGGGCCACACCGGCGTTGCCCTCGCTCATGAGCTGGGCCATGTCCAGCCGCGCGCCGGGCGCCTTCGGGGCCTCGAGCGTGCGGATGAGCCGCGCGACGTCCTCCTGCACACCGTACAGGTGCTCGACGATCTTGTCCGCGTTCGCGCCGAGGATCTGGACCCACAGGCCCGGATCGCTCGCCGCGATGCGCGTCGTGTCCCGCAGGCCGTTGCCCGCAAGCGCGAGGAGGCGCAAGTCGGTCCCCTGCAGCCGCGAGGCCAGCAGCGAGGACATGACCTGCGGGAGGTGGCTCACGAGCGCCACCGCCTCGTCGTGCTCGCCGGCGTCGAACTCGACGACGTTGCCGCCCAAGTCCGCGCCGAGCGCCTTGGCGAGGCGAACGGCGTCGGGCGCCGACTCCCGCGCGGCACAGACCACCCACGGCATCGACGTGAACAGCTCGCCGCGCGCGGCGACCGGGCCGGACTTCTCGCGGCCGGCCATGGGGTGGGTGCCGACGTACCGGCTCAGGTCGGCACCCCGCGCGCGCAGCTCGGCGAGGATTGAGCCCTTCACGCTCGCGATGTCGACGACGACGGCGCGCGGCCACCGCTTGAGGGCGTGCGCCACGACGTCCGCCGTCACGTCCGGTGGCGCGGCGACGACGACGAGCTCAGGCTGGGCTCCGCGGTCCGCTTCCAGTTCGGCCACCGGCCGTCCGGCGCCGATGTCGACGGCGACCGCCTGGTTGGTGGGTGACGTGTCCTCGAGGAAGACGGGGACGCCGCGGTGCTCGAGCCCGAGACCGATGCTCGTACCGAGGAGGCCCGTGCCGATCACGACCACGGGGCCGTGCAGGTGCGTTGCAGACATGCGTGTCCCCCGGCCTAGAGGCCGACCGCGGCCATGAGGTGGCCGATCTCCTGCTTGCCGAGCCTGCGGACGGTGCCCTGCTTCTGGTCGCCGAGCCCGATCGGCCCGATCTTGGCACGCACGAGGCGCTGGACGGGGAACCCGACCGCGTCGAACATGCGGCGCACGATCCGGTTCTTGCCGGAGTGGAGCACGACCTCGACGAGGACGAATCCAGGTGTCGAGTCGACGAGCCGAAACGAGTCCACCTTCGCGAGTCCGTCCTCGAGCTCGACGCCGCGGCGCAGCTCGGCGCCCACGCCCTGCGGCATGGGGCCACGGACCTGGACGACGTACGTCTTGGGCACCTCGTAGGAGGGGTGCGTGAGGCGGTTGGCCAGCTCGCCGTCGTTCGTCAGGAGGAGGAGGCCCTCGGTGTTCGTGTCGAGCCGGCCGACGTGGAACAGCCGCTCGGGCGTTCCGGGGCGCAGGTAGTCCGAGATGCACGGGCGCCCCTCGGGGTCATCCATCGTGGAGACGACACCACGGGGCTTGTTGAACGCCATGTAGACGAGGTGCTCGTTGGTCTGGACCCGCACGCCGTCCACGTGGATCACGTCCGTCTCGGGGTTCACGCGCGTGCCGAGCTCGGTGACGACCTGCCCGTTGACCTCGACCCGGCCCTCGGCGATGAGCTCCTCGCACACGCGCCGCGACGCGACGCCAGCGTTGGCCATGACCTTCTGGAGCCGCACGCCGTCCTCGGACATCTCGGCCCGGGTGCGCGGCTCGTGCCGCGGGAGGGGCGCGGGCGCCCTGCGCTCGCCGGCCGGACGGTCCGGCCGCGCCGGGCCGAGGTTCCGTCCGAAGCGCTCATTCGCGAACGGCGCCGCGCCGGTGCCCTTCGGCTGGGGCCGCTCGCCGCGCTTGCGCTGAGGTGACTTCGGCGCACCCTTCGCGCCGCCTCGCGCGGCAGTGCCGCGCGAGGCGCTGCTGCTGTTCCTACTGTTCTTGTCCCTGCGGGGGTCTCCCCCATTGCGTGGTGAACCCTGGCGTCCCGCCTGTGCCATAACCATTGCCTCTGCAGTATGAAGCAGCCCCATACGGGCTGCGGTTGAGAAGTGAGAAGGGCGAATGCCCCCATCAAGGATACCGGATAGGCCTACGGCAGACCGCGCCGAGGGCATTCCCGCTCCGGCCAGTGCCGGAGGTCACGCCGCCGGAACCATGCCGTCGCGTCCATCGCTCAAGGAGGCCACGGGGTTGAGGAACAGATCAGCGACCGCCGCGACCGGGCCGGGTTTCGTCGACGAATGCCGCGGTCGTTTCCGCCAACCAGTGGGCACCGGCCGGTCCCAGCGGGAACGTGTGCCCGCCGTCGAACCACTCGAGCCGAGAATGTGGGATGCCGTCGCGCAGTTCGGTAGCGAACGCTCGGGGCGCAATGCGGTCGCGCGTGCCGTGAGCGATCAGGGTGGGTGCGAAAATCAGCGCCAGGTCGCCTCGCAGGTCGATCCCCTGTGAGGCGAGACGCTGCCTGCGGAATGCGCAATACGGCTGCGGATACCTGCCCTTGCCGACGGGAACCCGCGGCACGGTACTCATCAGCACGTCGTTCGCGAAGGACCTTCGGACCCGCGCTCCGCCGCCGACCAGTACGAGCCGTGACACAAGTTCGGGCCTCCGGAGCGCGAGGGCGAGGGCAATCCGGCTGCCGAGCGAGATTCCCATCACGGCTGCCGGTCCGAGGCGCGAGCGCAGGAGTCCCGATGCGCCGCCGCCCATCCGCTCCAAGCTGTACTGCTCGTCGGGCCTGTCAGACCGTCCCGCACCGAGGTTGTCCACGGCCGTCACACTGAAACGCTGCGCAAGCGCCTCGACGAGGGGTCCGAGCTCGCTGATGTCGATCGCGAGCCCGGGGATGAGCACCAATGCGCCGCCCGCGCCGCGCTGCTCGAAGTACGGTCACCGCCCTCCCCCACCGCCGCCGGACCGCGACATCGCTCGCCTGCTTCGGCTCAGCAGTCTGCTAATTATGTATTGGGTATCTGCTTAGGTGAAGTGGCTATGGCAACCCAGGACGACGGTTCGGCTCGGGACCGCTGCCGAACTGGGGGCGGACATTTCACCTCCGGCTGGCCCGATCCCTCGGGCAAGACTGGACGGTGTTCGCAGAGAGGGCTGCCCCGCCGGCTTTCGGGCGGTCGAACTATGCCCGGCCTGTTTGGGTTACGGCGTATTCCGTCGTCGCAGCAGGGACTCGAACTCCTCCAATGAGACGGTGTCCGCACGGTCTACGTCCAATTCGTCCTCGACCGTGACCGTTGCTCGGTCAGCGTCGAGCAACACGTTGACCGTGTTGTAGGTGAAATACCGTTGGCCGGACTTCATCTGCCCAATCGCGCTGAGCAACTCAGATCGGACGTCGTCGTCTGCCTCGTGGATCAGGAATTCTTCGAGCAGGGTCTGCATTGTCAGGGAACCGCCGGGGGGAACGCGGGTGTTGCGCTGGAGTTGGGGGACCCGCCCGATCTCAACTCGAGCCCAAGCCGATCTCGCGCGTAGCCGACCATGCCGAGCACGTTTGGCTCAGGGATCCCTGTCGTTGCGCTAAGCGGCGGTAACGATGCCATGCGCGCAGCCTACTTCCCGTACCAATCGCGTCAAGTGTCAATGGCAAGTTTGGCGACCACCGAGCACTGCCTGACGTCCGACTTCAGTCTGCGCGTGTGGGTCATTCGGCATGGGAGATGACGAGGTCCTTCAGGGGTGCGGGGTCAGTATTCGTGGCCTGCTGGAGCAGCCGGTAGAAGAGCAGCCCGCGGCTGCTGGAGGTGCGGCGGTTGAAGCGGAACGTGAACTCGTCGAGGTAGTAGGCCAGCTGTTCCCGCGAGATGCCCTGGTGCAGGGTTCCGTCTATCCAGCGCTTGAGCTGGGAGGCGGCCATGTGGACCGCTGGCATGTTCACGTGCGCCGGGATGTCCGAGCCGAGCTGGGTGAAGTACTCGTGCTGGTAGCCCAGGTCGGCGAAGCGCCGCAGCTGCCTTGCCCCGTCGGTGCGGATCGTCGAGCCGGGTGCGACGACGCGCTGGCCGAACTTCACCAAAGCGAGCCTGCGGTCGGGCGGACCGGGCTCGAGGCGGATGCGTCCGATCCGGTTGTGGTCCAGGTGCTCGGCGGCGATCAGGACCGAGATCTTGTCGGACCCGAGTCCGGGCATGTCTCGGTGGACCCCGCCGATGAAGCTTTCGTCGACCTCGACCAGCCCGGAGAGCATCTCCCGCTCGGGCCGGACCATGGCGCGGCGGAGCTTGTGCATCCACACCCACGCCGTCTCATAGGACTTTAGCCCCAGGACGCGTTGGAGGCCGAGGGCGGATACGCCGTTTTTCTGCGAGGTCACGAACCACACCGCCGCGAACCATGTCCTCAGCGGTGTGCGGGTGCGGTCGAAGATCGTCCCGGCCGTCACGGACGTCCGGCGCGAGCACGCCTTGCACATCCACAGTCCGGCACCGGTGCGCCAGAACTCGCGGCCGCCGCACTTGGGGCACACGAATCCGCCCGGCCAGCGCAGCCTCGCAAGGTACTCGAAGCACGCCTCATCGGTGCCGAACCAGTCCTGGAACTGGCCGAACGTCTTGGGGTAGTCCACCCCGGCACGAGGCATCTGCGGCGACAAATCGGCCATAGCTCAGCGTACTTCAGCCAAGCAGATACCCAATAATTATGTATTGGGTATCTGCTTAGGTGAAGTGGCTATGGCAACCCAGGACGACGGTTCGGCTCGGGACCGCTGCCGAACTGGGGGCGGACATTTCACCTCCGGCTGGCCCGATCCCTCGGGCAAGACTGGACGGTGTTCGCAGAGAGGGCTGCCCCGCCGGCTTTCGGGCGGTCGAACTATGCCCGGCCTGTTTGGGTTACGGCGTATTCCGTCGTCGCAGCAGGGACTCGAACTCCTCCAATGAGACGGTGTCCGCACGGTCTACGTCCAATTCGTCCTCGACCGTGACCGTTGCTCGGTCAGCGTCGAGCAACACGTTGACCGTGTTGTAGGTGAAATACCGTTGGCCGGACTTCATCTGCCCAATCGCGCTGAGCAACTCAGATCGGACGTCGTCGTCTGCCTCGTGGATCAGGAATTCTTCGAGCAGGGTCTGCATTGTCAGGGAACCGCCGGGGGGAACGCGGGTGTTGCGCTGGAGTTGGGGGACCCGCCCGATCTCAACTCGAGCCCAAGCCGATCTCGCGCGTAGCCGACCATGCCGAGCACGTTTGGCTCAGGGATCCCTGTCGTTGCGCTAAGCGGCGGTAACGATGCCATGCGCGCAGCCTACTTCCCGTACCAATCGCGTCAAGTGTCAATGGCAAGTTTGGCGACCACCGAGCACTGCCTGACGTCCGACTTCAGTCTGCGCGTGTGGGTCATTCGGCATGGGAGATGACGAGGTCCTTCAGGGGTGCGGGGTCAGTATTCGTGGCCTGCTGGAGCAGCCGGTAGAAGAGCAGCCCGCGGCTGCTGGAGGTGCGGCGGTTGAAGCGGAACGTGAACTCGTCGAGGTAGTAGGCCAGCTGTTCCCGCGAGATGCCCTGGTGCAGGGTTCCGTCTATCCAGCGCTTGAGCTGGGAGGCGGCCATGTGGACCGCTGGCATGTTCACGTGCGCCGGGATGTCCGAGCCGAGCTGGGTGAAGTACTCGTGCTGGTAGCCCAGGTCGGCGAAGCGCCGCAGCTGCCTTGCCCCGTCGGTGCGGATCGTCGAGCCGGGTGCGACGACGCGCTGGCCGAACTTCACCAAAGCGAGCCTGCGGTCGGGCGGACCGGGCTCGAGGCGGATGCGTCCGATCCGGTTGTGGTCCAGGTGCTCGGCGGCGATCAGGACCGAGATCTTGTCGGACCCGAGTCCGGGCATGTCTCGGTGGACCCCGCCGATGAAGCTTTCGTCGACCTCGACCAGCCCGGAGAGCATCTCCCGCTCGGGCCGGACCATGGCGCGGCGGAGCTTGTGCATCCACACCCACGCCGTCTCATAGGACTTTAGCCCCAGGACGCGTTGGAGGCCGAGGGCGGATACGCCGTTTTTCTGCGAGGTCACGAACCACACCGCCGCGAACCATGTCCTCAGCGGTGTGCGGGTGCGGTCGAAGATCGTCCCGGCCGTCACGGACGTCCGGCGCGAGCACGCCTTGCACATCCACAGTCCGGCACCGGTGCGCCAGAACTCGCGGCCGCCGCACTTGGGGCACACGAATCCGCCCGGCCAGCGCAGCCTCGCAAGGTACTCGAAGCACGCCTCATCGGTGCCGAACCAGTCCTGGAACTGGCCGAACGTCTTGGGGTAGTCCACCCCGGCACGAGGCATCTGCGGCGACAAATCGGCCATAGCTCAGCGTACTTCAGCCAAGCAGATACCCAATAATTATGTACTAACTAGAATTCGATAGCTGTGGATTTCATCGAAGGTATCTATTGGGTATCTGCTTAGGTGAAGTGGCTATGGCAACCCAGGACGACGGTTCGGCTCGGGACCGCTGCCGAACTGGGGGCGGACATTTCACCTCCGGCTGGCCCGATCCCTCGGGCAAGACTGGACGGTGTTCGCAGAGAGGGCTGCCCCGCCGGCTTTCGGGCGGTCGAACTATGCCCGGCCTGTTTGGGTTACGGCGTATTCCGTCGTCGCAGCAGGGACTCGAACTCCTCCAATGAGACGGTGTCCGCACGGTCTACGTCCAATTCGTCCTCGACCGTGACCGTTGCTCGGTCAGCGTCGAGCAACACGTTGACCGTGTTGTAGGTGAAATACCGTTGGCCGGACTTCATCTGCCCAATCGCGCTGAGCAACTCAGATCGGACGTCGTCGTCTGCCTCGTGGATCAGGAATTCTTCGAGCAGGGTCTGCATTGTCAGGGAACCGCCGGGGGGAACGCGGGTGTTGCGCTGGAGTTGGGGGACCCGCCCGATCTCAACTCGAGCCCAAGCCGATCTCGCGCGTAGCCGACCATGCCGAGCACGTTTGGCTCAGGGATCCCTGTCGTTGCGCTAAGCGGCGGTAACGATGCCATGCGCGCAGCCTACTTCCCGTACCAATCGCGTCAAGTGTCAATGGCAAGTTTGGCGACCACCGAGCACTGCCTGACGTCCGACTTCAGTCTGCGCGTGTGGGTCATTCGGCATGGGAGATGACGAGGTCCTTCAGGGGTGCGGGGTCAGTATTCGTGGCCTGCTGGAGCAGCCGGTAGAAGAGCAGCCCGCGGCTGCTGGAGGTGCGGCGGTTGAAGCGGAACGTGAACTCGTCGAGGTAGTAGGCCAGCTGTTCCCGCGAGATGCCCTGGTGCAGGGTTCCGTCTATCCAGCGCTTGAGCTGGGAGGCGGCCATGTGGACCGCTGGCATGTTCACGTGCGCCGGGATGTCCGAGCCGAGCTGGGTGAAGTACTCGTGCTGGTAGCCCAGGTCGGCGAAGCGCCGCAGCTGCCTTGCCCCGTCGGTGCGGATCGTCGAGCCGGGTGCGACGACGCGCTGGCCGAACTTCACCAAAGCGAGCCTGCGGTCGGGCGGACCGGGCTCGAGGCGGATGCGTCCGATCCGGTTGTGGTCCAGGTGCTCGGCGGCGATCAGGACCGAGATCTTGTCGGACCCGAGTCCGGGCATGTCTCGGTGGACCCCGCCGATGAAGCTTTCGTCGACCTCGACCAGCCCGGAGAGCATCTCCCGCTCGGGCCGGACCATGGCGCGGCGGAGCTTGTGCATCCACACCCACGCCGTCTCATAGGACTTTAGCCCCAGGACGCGTTGGAGGCCGAGGGCGGATACGCCGTTTTTCTGCGAGGTCACGAACCACACCGCCGCGAACCATGTCCTCAGCGGTGTGCGGGTGCGGTCGAAGATCGTCCCGGCCGTCACGGACGTCCGGCGCGAGCACGCCTTGCACATCCACAGTCCGGCACCGGTGCGCCAGAACTCGCGGCCGCCGCACTTGGGGCACACGAATCCGCCCGGCCAGCGCAGCCTCGCAAGGTACTCGAAGCACGCCTCATCGGTGCCGAACCAGTCCTGGAACTGGCCGAACGTCTTGGGGTAGTCCACCCCGGCACGAGGCATCTGCGGCGACAAATCGGCCATAGCTCAGCGTACTTCAGCCAAGCAGATACCCAATAGGTATCTTCTAAGATTGAGGCATGGCGGAGGTATCGCGGTGGGGACCATGGGCGGAGGAGTCCGAGCCACTGCCCGACGCGCCGGCGCCTGATGACCCGGTGCTATCCGAACCGGTGCCTGATGACCCCGCCGGGGACCTCTTCGCCGAGTGCCCCGAGCCGCCGGAGCCGGGAATCCTCGATGACGACACCGCTGACCGCGATGCCTTTGAGGCAAGTTGGTGGGACCGCAACGGGGAAGCGCTCGTTGCGCAACGGGACGATGATGACGATGAGGCCGACCTGCGCGAGCTCGCTGCCCTCTGGAACGAGAACCCTGGCGGTGTCCGGGTCCGGCACACTCCCGGTCCGGACGCCCTGGAGTACGCCGCGCTGCTCGTGCGCGCACTCGAGCGGGCACGAGGCGACCCAGGCCCGCCTCGACGCGGGCCGAGTCTGGATGACGGCCGAACTCGTCAAGTCACTGGGCGGGGCGGCTCCCGACCCCATCGCCCGTCTCGAGGCCCCGGGCCTGGCGGCCTCGGAGATCGCCGCAGCCCTCAGGATCCCCCAACGCACTGCAAGAGCGAAGGTCGAAGAAGCCAGGGCCCTGAGCGAGCCCGGGATGGCACCGCTGCTCGAGCGCATGCGGGACGGCAGCCTGAACAGGCAACGCGCAGCGATCGCCCTCGACGCCGCGGTCCCGGTGCCCACGGGCCGGCTCGCGGACTTCGCCGAGGCCGCGGCCGAGATCGCCGCCCCCCGACCCCGACCGTGTGCACACCCCGGCCGCGCTGGGCCGGCGGCTGCGGCGCCTCGCAGAGGACTACGCCGACGAGCCGCTCGCTGCCCGCAAGGCCAAGGCCGCCGCCGACCGGCACGTGGACATCACCCCGGCCGGGGACGGGATGTGCCACCTCATCGCCCTCCTCCCGCTCGAGCAGGGCGCCCTCATCGACACCCGGCTCGGCGCGATCGCCCGCTCCCTCCACAGCCCCGATGAGGCCCGTACGACCAACCAGCTCCGCGCGGACGCCTTCCGCGACCTCCTCCTGGGCTCCACGCCCCCAGAGTCCGAGTCGCCGACCGGCCCGCGACCGAGAGCACCGCTGGGGTCCCCGAGAGCACCGCTGGGCGGGGTCCGGATGCAGCTCGTCGTCACCGCCACCGAGGCCACCCTCACCGGGGCCAGCCAGGCCCCGGGCGAGATCCTCGGCTACGGCCCCATCGACGCGGACACCGCCCGGAACCTCGCGGCCCAGACCCCGTCCTGGTCCAGGCTCGCCGTCGGCGGGAAGGACGGGGCACCGCTGTCCATCGGCAGGATCCGCTACGCCCCCACCGCCGCGATGCGCCGCTTCCTGGCCCTACGCGACGCAACCTGCCGATTCCCCGGATGCGACAAACCCTCAGCAGCCACCGACACCGACCACACCATCGAATGGGCCCACGGCGGCACCACCGGGGTGGACAACCTCGCCCTGCTATGCCGTGAGCACCACCGCCTCAAAAGCCTCGCCCACTGGACCGTACGCCAGACCGGCACCCCCACCAATCCCACCCGAGACGACTCCCCCGCCACCACCGAGCCCGAGACCGGCGCTCCGCCCGGAACACTCGAATGGACCTCCCCCTCAGGCCGCAAGCACACCACCTACCCACACATCGAACACCCACCACCCTTCTAAGCAGGTGTGGCCAGATTGACGCCTGGTCTAGTACGCGGCGTCGATGGAGCCGAGCTCGTCCAGACCCGGCAGGTGCGGGGAAAGCTTCGGGAGGTCGGCGACGGAACCGATGCCCAGCCGTTCGAGGAAGTACGACGTCGTCTGGTACAGGATCGCGCCGGACTCGGGGTCGGTGCCGGCCTCCTCGATGAGCCCTCGGGTCAAGAGCGTCTTGACGACGGAGTCGACGTTGACACCGCGGATCGCCGCGACCCGCGAGCGCCCTACAGGCTGGCGGTACGCGATGACCGCGAGCGTCTCGAGCGCGGCCTGCGTGAGCCGGGCCGTCTGCCCCTCGAGGACGTACTTGGAGACGACGTCGGAGAACTCGGGACGTGAGTAGAACCTCCAGCCGCCCGCAACCGCGCGCAGCTCGAAGCCCCTCCCCTGCGCCGCGTACTCGGCTGCGAGCGCTGCGAGGGCGTTCTCGACGTCCGGCCCGGGCACCTCGAGCGTCGCGGCGAGCTCTGCGGCGGAGACCGGCTCGTCAATGACCATGAGCACGGCCTCCAGCGCCGCGGCGATCTCGTTGTCAGCCTGCATGCTGATCCTCCCCATCCCGTTGTCTGCGGGACAGCCCGGCCCCTGCGGCCTGGGGAGCCCCTTCGGTGGGCTGCGCCCCGGTGATCTCGTTCGGGGGCGGCGCCCCGGCGTCGTCGTACTCCGCGCTCACCCGCTCCGAGGTCCAGTCCTCCCCCGCGGTCCACCGGACGCTGAGTTCGGCGAGCGGCGCCGCCTGCTCGAACGCGACGGCCCTGTCGCGGAACAGCTCGAGCAGCGCTAGGAAGCGTGCCACGACCACGAGCCGGGACTCGGCGTCCGCCGTGAGGGCACGGAAGCTCAGGGAGCCCGAACCTTGGAGCCGCAGCCCGAGGAGCTCAGCCTGCTCGCGCACGCTGACCGGCGGCGCGTGGAGGTGCCCGAGCCCCACCTCGCTCGGCGGGGCCTCCTTCGGAGCGAACGCCTTCGCGGCCAGTTCCGCGAAGTCCGCGGGGGTATGGCGCCACACCAATTCGGGCAGGAGTGCCGCGAACGAGGGCTCGAGCGTGACGGAGCGCGGGTAGCGGCGCCCCTCGGCCGCGAGCGTCTCGGCAAAGATCCCGGCGATCTCCTTGAACGCCTTGTATTGCAGGAGGCGGGCGAACAAGAGGTCTCGGGCCTCGAGCCGTGCCACGTCCTCCTCGTCCTCCACCTCGCCGGCGGGAAGGAGCCGGGCTGCCTTGAGGTCCAGGAGCGTTGCGGCGATCACGAGGAACTCGCTGGCCTCATCGAGCGCCCAATCCTCCCCCTTGGCCTGGAGGGCACGCGTGTACGCGATAAAGTCGTCGGTGACGGTGGCGAGGGCCACCTCAGTGATGTCGAGGCGATGCTTCGCGATGAGGCCGAGGAGCAGGTCGAAGGGCCCGGTGAAGTTCTCGAGCCGGACCTCGAAGCCGCCCTGTCCTTGCGCTCCGCGCTCTCCGGGCGTTCCGGGGCCGGCATCAGCGGCCGGGACCGGCTGCGTGTCAGGGAGCTCCACCGCGGGACACGAGCTCTCGGGCCAGACTGCGATAGGCCTCGGCCCCCGGGTGGTTCGACGCGTAGCGGGTGATCGGCTCGGCGGCCACGGTCGCGTCCGCGAACTTGATGGTGCGCTTGATCACCGTCTCGAACACCTTGTCGCCGAAGGCCTCGATGAGCCGGGCGAGGACCTCGCGGCTGTGCAGTGTGCGGGCGTCGTACATCGTGGCCAGCACGCCGTCCACGACCAGACGCGGGTTGAGCCGGTCCTGGACCTTCTCGATCGTCTCGACGAGCAGCGCGACGGCACGGAGCGCGAAGAACTCGCAGATCAGCGGAATGATCACGCCGTGAGCCGCGGTGAGCGCGTTGACCGTGAGCAGGCCGAGGGAGGGCTGGCAGTCGATGAGGATGACGTCATAGTCGTCCTCGATCTTGCGCAGCGCGCCCGCGAGGACCTGCTCACGGGCCACCTCGGTGACCAGCTGGACCTCCGCGGCGGAGAGATCGATGTTAGCGGGCAGGAGGTCCACGTTGGGCTCGTCCGTGGTCCTGATCACCTGGCGCACGTCCACGTGCCGGTCCATCATGACGTTGTAGACGGTCATGTCGAGCTCGTGCGGGTTGATCCCGAGGCCCGCCGAGAGCGCACCCTGGGGGTCGAAGTCGACGAGCAGGACCTTGCGGCCGTACTCGGCCAGTGCGGCCGCGAGGTTGATCGTCGACGTCGTCTTGCCGACGCCGCCCTTCTGGTTGACCATCGCGATGATGCGGGCTGGCCCGTGCGAGCTCAGGGGCGCCGGGACCGGGAACTCACGGAGCGGGCGGCCGGTGGGGCCGAGCTCGACGCCGTTCGCCTCCTCGAGGGAGATGCCGTCCAGAGTCGCTGCGCTGTGCTCAGTGCTCACGTATCCATCCACACTTTCGATTCGTTAGCGGCTTTCGCGTTGCCTGCGGTCTCCTTGACACCCCAGCCTACACACGGGAAACACGCATCCCGCGAACCTTGACAAGAGGCCTTTCGGCGCGCCTCACCCTCAGGCTGAACTTCAAGGTTGAGGGGGCGAACGACGGCGGGCGCGCCGCCCTGGCAGGGGCGACCCGCCCGCCGTCGTGCGTTGAAGCGGCCCGGAAGGAACCGTGGATGCGGAAGGCACCGTCGGCGCAGAAGGCACCGTCAGGCTCGGGCGAGCTCCTCGTCGCTGGCAGCGGCCGGACCGCCGGCCGCTGCTCCGTCGGCGGCCTCTGTGCCGTGGCCGTGGCCGTGGCCTGCGATCATCGTGGTCTCGTCGAACGGGCGGCGGCCGGAGAGCACCTCGCCGACGCGCGCCTTGTCGATCTCCTTGGTCCAGGTGCCCATGAGGACGGTGGCCACCGCGTTGCCGGTGAAGTTGGTCAGGGCGCGGGCCTCGGACATGAAGCGGTCGATGCCGACGATGAAGGACACGCCGCCCACGAGCTGCGGCGCGTGGGCCTGGAGCCCGCCGGCGAGGGTCGCGAGGCCGGCGCCGGAGACACCCGCCGCGCCCTTGGACGCGATGATCATGAACACGAGGAGGCCGATCTGCTCGCCGAGGCCCAGCGGCTGGCCCATCGCGGTGGCGATGAAGATCGAGGCCATCGTGAGGTAGATCGCGGTGCCGTCGAGATTGAACGAGTACCCCGTCGGGACCGTCACGCCGACCACGGGCTTGGAGACGCCGAGGTGCTCCATCTTCGCGATGAGGCGCGGCAGCGCTGCCTCGGAGGAGGACGTCGAGACGATGATGAGGTACTCGCGGGCCAGGTACTTCATGAGCTTGAAGATGTTCACGCCCGAGACGACCTTGAGGACCGTTCCGAGGATGAACACGATGAACAGGATGCACGTGATGTAGAAGGCGACCATGAGCGTCAGCAGGCTCAGGACGGCCTTCCAGCCGGTCGCGCCGACCACGGCGGCGATCGCGCCGAACGCGCCGATCGGGGCAAGCCACATGACCATGATGAGGATCCGGAAGACGAGCGCCTGTGCCTGGGCGATGAAGTCGAGCAGGAGCCTGCCGGTCTTGCCCATGCGCTGGAGGGCGAAGCCGACGAGGAGCGCCACGAAGAGGGTCTGGAGGATCTCGCCCGAGGTGAGCGAGGACATGAGCGTCTTGGGGATGATGCCGAGCAGGAAGTCGGTGGTGTCCGCCGAGGTGCTCGCCTTGTAGGTCGCGTCCTTGAGGTTGAGTCCCTCTCCCGGGTGGACGAGGTTTCCGACCACGAGGCCGATGGCGAGCGCGAACGTGCTCATCACCATGAAGTAGACGAGGGCGAGGCCACCCACCTTGCCGACCGTGGCGGCCTTGGCGATCGAGCCGATGCCCAGGACGATCGTGCAGAAGATGACGGGGGCGATCATCATCTTGATGAGGGCCACGAAGCCGTCGCCGAGCGGCTTGAGGTTCGCGGCGAAGCCGTCCTTGCCGGGGAAGACGAGGCCGACGACGACGCCGAGTACCACGGCGACGATGACGGCGATGTAGAGCCAATGTGTGCGGTCCGCCGGCTTCTTCTTGGCCGGCGCCGTCTCGGGTGCCGTTGGCGACCCGGGTGCCGTTGGCGACATTGCCACGGAGTGCTCCTTCGATGGGGTTTGGGTGGGGTGGGGGTGAGCTGACTTGATACCTTGACGAGTGGCCCCCTGGGGCCGCTTCACGTTCCACTCTGGTCGAGGCTGTGACAGACCTCACCGTTGCGGTCATATTGGTCACAGCCACGTCGGTGAAGCACGAGCGGAAGGAACCTGATGCGCCCGCTGAGCCTGGCCACGCGCATGCTATGGATCCTGGTGCTCGCCGTCCTCATGCTCACCGCGTTCATCGGCACGGCCATGTACGTCGACGCCCGAGATCAGTCCCACGACCAGGCGGCCAAGCGGACGCTCGCTGTCGCCTCCGCGATCGCGGACAACCCGTTCGCGGTCGACGCCGCGCGGCGGGCTGCCGCTGTCGACCCCACCGCCGCGCTCCAGCCGTACGCCCTGCAGGTGACCAAGGACGCGAGCCTGGACTTCATCACGATCATGGCCCCGGACCGCACGAGGTGGACCCACGTCAACCCCGAGCAGATCGGCGGGAAGTACATCGGCAGCGTGGACGAGGCGCTCGCCGGCCACCCGTTCACGGAGGAGACCGCGGGCACCCTCGGGCCGTCCGTGCGCACCATCGTGCCGATCGTCGACGGCGGCAAGGTCATCGGGATGGTCGCGGCGGGCGTGACGGTGAGCGCGATCGAGGTGGCCATCGCGGGGCGGCTGCCAGCGCTCGTGGCGATCGCCGCCGTCGTGCTCGCGCTGGGTTCGCTGGGAGCCCTCGCGGTGGGCCGGTACCTCTCGAGGGTGACACGGGGCTACGGCCCCGAACAGCTCGGGCAGCTGTTCGCCTACTACGAATCCGTGCTCCACTCGGTGCGCGAGGGCGTGATCCTCGTGGACGGCAAGGGGCAGGTGGTGATCCGCAACGACCAGGCCTCCCGCCTCCTGGGCCTGCCGGAGGACGACCTTGAGGAAGCGCGCGGCTACGTGCTCCGCCCGGCGCCCCTCGCGAGGAACCCGCTGCCGACCCTGCGCGAGCTCGGCATCCCGGGCAGCCTTCGCGAGCTGCTCACGAGCGGGCGCACGGCCCACGACGAGATCCACCTCACCGGGGACCGGGTGCTCGTGGTCAACCAGGAGCCCGCTGTCTCCCATGAGGGCCGGCGGGAGCGGGTGCTCGGCGCCGTCGCCACCCTGCGCGACCGGACCGAGATCGAGGCCCTCGGCACGGAGCTCGAGACGATGCGGACCCTCTCGGACGCGCTGCGCAGCCAGACCCACGAACACGCGAACCGGCTGCACACGATCGTCTCGCTCCTCGAGCTCGGGCAGACGGACCGGGCCCTGGCGTTCGCAACGGACGACCTCCGGCTGAGCCAATCCCTCGCGGACGAGCTCGTGGTCTCCGTGGATGAGCCCGTGCTCGCGGCCCTCATCATGGGCAAGGCGGCCCAGGCGAACGAGCGCGGCGTGCGGCTCGATGCCGAGGCCACGGCGTCGATCGCCGGCTCGGGCCTCGACGCGACGGACCTCGTGACGATCGTCGGGAACCTCATCGACAACGCGATCGACGCCGCCGCGGCCGCCGAGGCGCCGGCGGGGGACGCGCGGCGGTGGGTCTCGCTCGAGATCGTGGACCACGGGGACACGGTGGTGATCGAGGTCGCGGACTCCGGCCCCGGCGTCCCCGAGGCCGAGACCGAGCAGGTCCTCACGTACGGCTACTCGACCAAGCCCCACACGGGCCATGGCCGCGGCCTCGGGCTGGCCCTCGTGAAGCGCTCGGTCGAGCGGCTGTGCGGGACGCTCACCGTGTCCCGCCGCGACGGGGCCGTCTTCACCGTGGTGGTGCCCAGAAGGGAGCAGTCCGCATGAGCCAGCCGTCGGGACAAGGTCTGGCCGCCGCACCGATCCGTGTCCTCGTGGTCGAGGACGAGCCCATCGCCGCGGACGCCCACGCCGCGTATGTGGGCCGCGTGCCCGGGTTCGTCCACGCGGGAACCGCGCACGACGGCGCCTCCGCCCTCCGCCTCGCGGGCCAGCTCGCCGCCTCGGGGACCCCCGTGGACCTCGTGCTGCTGGACATGAACCTGCCCGATCTCCACGGGCTCGACGTGGGCCGGCGCATGCGCGCGGCCGGGCACCCTGTGGACATCATCGCGATCACGGCGGTGCGCGAGCTGCCGGTGGTGCGTCGCGCCATCTCGGTGGGGGTGGTCCAGTACCTCATCAAGCCCTTCACGTTCGCGGCATTCGCCGAGCGACTCGAGCACTACCGCGCGTACCGGGATGCCCTCGCGGACGGCGGGGGCCAGCGTCCCAGACGGCCGTGGACGAGGCGCTCGCGGCGCTCCGCGCGCCGGTCGCGAAGCCCCTCCCCAAGGGCCTCTCCCCCGTGACCCTCGAGTCGATCCGCGAGTTCCTGCGGTCCGAGCCCGGTGCGGTCTCGGCCTCCGAGGTGACGGCCGCCGTCGGCGTGTCCCGGGTGACGGCGCGACGCTACCTCGAGCACCTCGCGGACGCGGACGAGGTCTCGCGCTCCGCCCGCTACGGCACGCCGGGAAGGCCCGAGAACGAGTACCGCTGGAGGGGCTGAGGCGGCCCGCGACGAGATTCCGGGCAATCCGCATGCCTCCTGTCCCCGAGCCGGAAACGGGCCTAGATTTGAAGCAGGAAGCCACTGCCCGCAGTGCGTGCTGCGGTGGGGTGCAGGGGCTTTGGGAGGGAAGGGAGCCCGCCATGAGCGAGGAAGACCTGACCGTCGTCGAGGAAGTCGACGTGCGCGTCGTCATTGACATCGAGACCATCCCTGACGGGTCCGGCAACGACCGGGATCCGGACGAGATCGACGCCGAACGCTTCGACGCAGGCTGACCTGGTCGAAGCACCACTGCGCCGGAGCGCCGCGAGGCACCCAGCAGGAGAACCCACAAGAACCGGGGAAGAACTAGCGACCCGGCGGACACGAGAGAGGACCGAGATGACCCACAGCCCGGACTTCGGGAACACCGAGGACGATGACCTCACCGAGCCGCTCGACGGCCGGGACAGCCAGGCCCCGGAAGGCTCGAGCGACAACCCGGAGACGATGGACGAGCAGGACCCCCTCCACGATCCACGGCGGCTCATCGAGCTGAACGTCGAAGAGGAGAACCCTGACGTCGAGCTCGGCATCGACTGAACCTGTGCTCCTGCGTGACGACATGCCGCGCGGCGCTCGCTCCTGTGTGCCTTCTCCTGTAGGGTTAATCCCGTAGTCGTTGTTTCTCACGTTGTGCCTGTACGGCGCCAGCCTCCGCCGGAGGTGTGGTGCGTGCCTGCAGCGGTCTGACGAACACCGCTGCACGTGGGCCTCCGAAAGTCGGGGGACCGCACCGTCCAAGGAGGACATTTTGGCAACTGGCACCGTCAAGTGGTTCAACAGCGAGAAGGGCTTCGGCTTCATCGCCCCCGATGACAATTCTGCGGACGTCTTCGTCCACTTCTCCGCGATCGAGTCCAAGGGCTACCGCGAGCTCCTCGAGGGCCAGAAGGTCGAGTTCGAGACGCAGCAGGGACCGAAGGGCCTCCAGGCCGCGAACGTCCGCCCGCTCTGATCTGCGGGCCTCCCCTCGTGGAAGGCACTGATCGCCCGGAGGGCCGGCAGCACCATGCTGCCGGCCCTCCGGCGCGTCTTGGGCCACCCGTCAGCCAGGGGCGAGCGGCGGCGACGGGGCGAGTGGCCGGCGTCGTGCTCGCGGCGGGCACCGGGACGCGCATGGGCCGGCCCAAGGCTCTCGTGGGCGACGAGCGGGGCGCGTGGCTGCCCCGCGCGGTCCGGCTGCTGCTCGAGGGAGGCTGCGCCCCGGTCCTCACGGTGCTCGGCGCGTCCGCGCACGACGCCGCGCGCCTCCTCCCGGACGATCCCCGCGTGACGCCGCTGGTCGCCCCCGAGTGGTCCGAAGGCCTCGCCGGCTCGCTCAGGGCCGCGCTCGCGGCCGCGGCAGAGCTGGGCTCCAAAGGCCCGGTCGGCGAGGGGCCCCTCGCTCTGGCCGTCACTCTCGTGGATCTCCCCCACCTCGACCCCGAGGCGCTCCGGAGGGTGCTCGCCAGCCCGGTGGGGCCCGCGACACTGCGGCGGGCGGTGTACTCGGGCGTCCCCGGGCACCCCGTGCTGATCGGCCGCGACCACTGGGCCACGCTGGGCAGCGAGCTGGCCGGCGACCGCGGAGCAGGGCCCTACCTCGCCGCGCACGGCGCCGTCGAGGTGGACTGCAGTGGCCTCGGCGGCGATCGCGACCAGGATGAGCCGCTCAGCTGAATCGCTCAGCTGGCCCGCTCGGTTGAGTCATGCCGCCGCCGAGCCGTACGGGCCGCTTCGATCGCTGCATGGCTCGGGGCCCGGGAACGTCGCCGTCCCGGGCCCCGAGCCGTGTGCAGCGCGCTGGCCCTAGGAGATGTTCTTGTAGGTGCCCCAGCCGGTCGCGAGCTGCGTGCGCGTGCCGATGTGGCCGGTGCCGTCGCCCGGATAGAGCCACATCGTGCCGCTCGAGTCCCGGGCAATGACGTCGGCCTTGCCGTCCCCGGTGAGGTCGCCCGGGGCCGCGATGGCCGTCATCGACTGCCATCCGGTGGCCATCTGGATGCGGTTGCCCCAGCCGCCGGAGCCGTTGCCCGGGTAGACCCAGAGGTTGCCGCTCGTGTCGCGGGCGAGCACGTCGTTCTTGCCGTCACCGGTGAAGTCGCGGCCGCTGACGATGACGTTCATGACGTTCCAGCCCCAGCCCACCTGGCTGCGGCTCTTCCAGCCGCCCGCGCCATCGCCCGGGTAGAGCCAGAGGTTCCCGCCGCTGTCGCGGGCGAGCACATCACTCTTGCCGTCGCCGTTGAAGTCGCCCGGCGAGAGGATGGCGGTCATGACGTCCCAGCCCCAGCCGACCTGGACGCGGGCGTTCAGCCCGCCGCTGCCGTTGCCCGGGTACAGCCACAGGGCCCCGCCGCTCGAGGCGCGGGCCAGGACGTCGGACTTGCCGTCACCGTTGAAGTCGCCCGGTGTGATCGTGGCGTTGATGCCGGTCCAGCCGGTCGCGATCTGGGTGCCGGCGCCGATGGTGCCGTCACCGTTGCCCGCGAAGAGCTTGAAGGATGCGCCGTCCGCAGCGAGGACGTCCGCGAGGCCGTCGCCGGTGAAGTCGTGCCAGGACTGGGTGACAGCCGGCGGCTTGATCGTGTAGGCCTGCGAGGCCACGGCCGAGGAGTTCCCCGCGGTGTCGGTGCCGTAGTACTTGAGCGTCATCGCCGCGTTGAGCGTGATCGGCCCGCTGTAGGTCTGGCCCGAGACCGTCGGATCGCTGCCGTCGGTCGTGTACTTGATCGTCGCGGCCTCGTTGGCCGTGAGCTTGATCTGCGTCCCCGCCGGGTACGCACCCGCCGCCGGATCCGCCGTCACCACGGGCGGCGTCGTGTCCGCGGCAATGGTGTAGGCCTGCGAGGCGACGGCCGAGGAGTTCCCCGCGGTGTCGGTGCCGTAGTACTTGAGCGTCATCGCCGCGTTGAGCGTGATCGGCCCGCTGTATGTCTGGCCCGAGACCGTCGGATCGCTGCCGTCAGTCGTGTACTTGATCGTCGCGGCCTCGTTGGCCGTGAGCTTGATCTGCGTCCCCGCCGGGTACGCACCCGCCGCCGGATCCGCCGTCACCACGGGCGGCGTCTTGTCGTCCGCGAGCGTGTAGGCCTGCGAGGCCACGGCCGAGGAGTTCCCCGCGGTGTCGGTGCCATAGTACTTGAGCGTCATCGCCGCGTTGAGCGTGATCGGCCCGCTGTAGGTCTGGCCCGAGACCGTCGGATCGCTGCCGTCGGTCGTGTACTTGATCGTCGCGGCCTCGTTGGCCGTGAGCTTGATCTGCGTCCCCGCCGGGTACGCACCCGCCGCCGGATCCGCCGTCACCACAGGCGGCGTCGTGTCGGTGCCCTTGAAGACCTCGAACTCGGCGAGGCCGGCGGCAGTGGTGGTGCCGCTCACGCCGGTCACTCGGAACTTCACCGAGGTCACGGTACGGCCCGGGAACGGAACCGTCAGAGCCGAGCCGTTATTGGGCAGGGCCCCGACCTGCACGGTAGAGCCGTCGGAGAACTCGAGGACGCCAGAGGTGATCTGTTCGGTCGCGAGGGGACGGTCGAAGAGGTTGACCTCACTCACCGCCGTGGGCTGGGCGAACGTGTACTGGATCCACGCGCCGGCCTTCTCGCCGTTGGACACCCATTCCTTGGAAGCGTCCATGGGGTCGCCCCATGCGTAGCCGTCGCGGGCCTTCTCCGGGCTCTGCGCGGCCGCCTTCTGAGAGGAGGCCGTCACTGTGGTCCCGGAGTCCTTGGCGGCGTCGCCCGTCCACTCGACCGCGGTGATGTACTGGCGCTTGAGCCACTCGTCGTAGGGCGAGTCGGGGCAGCCCTCGCCGGGCGTGTTGCAGACGTTGTGGTCGTAGGGGGCGAACGTGGTGAAGGCCTTGACCTTCTGCGTCAGCTCGTCACCCCACACGTTCTGGGGATACTCGTCGATCACGTAGGCGTCATACGCCGTGAGCGTGTGCGGGCTCGTGTAGGCCTGGCTGGCGACATGGGCGAACTGCGCGGAGGCCCAGTGGTCGCTGTGGTCGTAAGGGTTCTTGTAGGTGCCGGTCCAGTCCTGGGTGCGCACCGTCGTCGGGCGCATCTCGTTCATCAGGGTGACGAGCACGCTCTTGAGCTGTGCCTTGGTGTACGCGGCGCGCCCGTCCACCGGAGTCACCGAGCTGAGGGTGCCGTTCCAGAGCTTGAGGATGCTCTGGTTGTTGTACGTATCGGAGCCGGATCCGTCCGGGAAGCCGTCAGGGATCCGGATGAACATCACCTGGATGTTCGAGCCGGCAAGCTGCTGGCGCTTGATGTCGCGGTTCGCGATCCCGTCGTCGATCTCCGCCCACGAGTTCGCCTTGCCGGCCATCTGGGCGTAGGAGGCCTCGATGCCGTTCTCAAGGCTGTTCCAGTAGCTGGAGCCCTCCCCCGCCTCGCCGGCGGTGAGGAACACCGAGAGCGTGCAGCGGTTGGTCTGGAGGTCACGCATGAAGTCGGGGCTCAGGAACAGCAGGTCGTCATCGGTGTGGGCCACGATATTCATCGCGCCGTCGGTGCACGCGGCCGCCGCCTGCGCGGCGGGCACCTGGACACTGATGAGCGCGGCGGTTCCGAGCACCATGGCGAGCGCGCTGGCTGCTCCCCTGCGGGCGATCCCGCCGATCTGCGCTCTGAGGCGGGACCTGTGGGTCCCTGGATGCGGCGTCGAACGTTTCACTGTCTACCCCAATCTCGAAGTGAGCTCGCCGCAGACGGACGACTTGACGGCTCCCCCCGTCGCGCCGCCGCGCAGCCCGTGCCCGTGGTCGCAGCCGCTGAGTGAACTCGCCGGCTGGGCACAATTTACCCCCCGGCTTGTCCGGCCGGAAGATGATTGCGCCCTTGTCTTCACAGCGGGCGCATAGGAACGGCATGGCAGAGACCTGAACGCCTTCTGGGAAGATGGACGCCATGAGACGACGGGAGCGGCGGGAGAGGGGCGCGTTGGTCAGCGGCACGGCGCTCGCGCTGTCCGCGGCTCTGGCCGGCGCCGGCCTCGTGTCCGATCAGGACGAGGCCCACGCCGCGGGGGCTCTGCGGGTCGTCGTGGTCGGCGATTCGCTCAGCACGGGCTACGGGACATCCGCGGCCTGGGCGTGGCCGCGCCTCCTCTCCCAGCAGGAGCAGGGCCGGCTCGACGTGGTCAACGCCTCGGAGAACGGCGACGGGTATCTCGCGGTGGGCGTCGCCGACGGCACCTTCGGCTCCCACGCGCAGGCCGTCATCACCCCGGACACCTCCATGGTCGTCTTCTTCGGCTCGGAGAATGACATGGGCGAGGACCTCGCGGAGCTGACCGCCGCCGCCGTCGCCGATCTGACCACCGCGCACGAGGCCGCCCCGGATGCCCGGATCGTCGTGGTCGGGCCGACGGCCTTCACCGACGACCCCGAGCCCGCGCGACTGGCAGTCCGGGACGCCCTCGAGTCGGCCGCCGCCCAGACCGGCGTCAAGTTCGTCGATCCCCTGGCCGGGAACTGGCTCGCTGGCGCCCAGTACGAGGGCCCGGACGAGGACCACCCCACCATTGCCGGCCAAGAGCAGCTCCGGGACGAGATGACGCGCGCGCTGGGGCTCTGACCCAGCGGCCCGCCGTTCAGGGATTCAGTCAAGCACCGCTCACGCGTGCAGTGCTCAGGCGAGCAGCTTCCCCCAGCGTGGCTCCAGCAGCGGGGCGCCCGCCACCTGAAGACAGCGCCAGAGCGTGACCGCCACGGAGTCCAGCACGGGCACGCCTGTCCGCTCCTCGACCTCTGCGGCGACGGGCGCACCGTAGAGGTTGGTGCACAGGTACACGAGGGCGTCTGGGCTCTGCGCCGCGAGTTCGAGCGAGCCCGGCACGAGGTCCTCCGGCGCCACCCGCGCGAACGACTCATTGTCCGTGAGCCCGAGCGCGCGGTGTCCGCTGACCCTGATGCCCGCATCCGCATAGCGCGCGATCACCTGGAGGTTGACGTCCGGCGTGTAGGGGGTAACGAGTCCGATCGATGCCGTGCCGAACTCGGCGAAGGCGTCGAAGTAGGCGAGGGTAGACGTCGTCGCCGGGACTCCCGTGGCAGCGGTGATCTCGGCGGCGATCTCGCGGTCGTGGTCGAGCCCGAGCCACGACCCGGACGTCCCGTTCCACGCGATGACGTCGACGTCCGCTGTGGCAAGGAGTTCTGCCGCAGCGCGCATCCCCTCGACGTCGAACTGCCGGTCCGAGCCCGAGTCGAGGGCGATGCGCGTCACCGGGATCCGTGCCGAGTGGACCGTGACGTCGTCGCGCCCGCCCAGGATCCGATAGCTCATGGGCTCGAGGCACGTGTTGGACGAGGGGACGATCATGCCGACGCGGCGGGGCCTTGCTGACTGGACCATTGCTCAGGAGCCTTTCGTGCGGGATGCGGCGAGTGCCATCGGGGGCTCGGTCGTGGACTCCCGATACCCCGCTCGGGGGATGAAGCGGCCCACCGGCCCCGGATCGTGGAAGCCATCCGCGTCGAGGACCACCCGGCCCGCGGCAACCACCGTCTGAGGCCAGCCGCGCAGTTCGCGACCGTGGAACGGGGAGAAGTCGGTGCCCATGTGGAGCGCCCCGCCGTCCACGGTGCGCGACTCGCCGGGATCGAAGACAACCAGGTCCGCGTCGTAGCCAGGGGCGATGATCCCCTTGCCGGGCAGGGCATTGATCCGGGCGGGAGAGGCCGCGAAGAGGTCGGCGAACCGCTCGAGGAGGCGCTCGTCGTCGTGCGGCGGGTTGCGCAGGCCGTCGCGCGTGAACGCTTCGGCGAGCGCCGTGAACGCCACCGGCATGCGCGTCTCGACTCCGGGGAGGCCATGGGGCATCTGGCGGATGTCATCGGTGCGCTCACGCTTCTGCGTCAGGTCGTAGCACGAGTGGTCGCTCGAGACCGTGTGGATCGAGCCCTCCGCGAACCGCTCCAGGAGCCCCGCGACGGTCTCCGCCGATCGCATCGGCGGGCAGCAGGCATACCACTCGGGGAACCTCGACGCGTACACGCCGTCGTCGAGGACGAGATAATGCGGGCACGTCTCCGAGTGCGCCTCGACGCCTCGGGCGCGGGCCTCGGCGACGAGGTCGACGGCCCCGGGCGTGGACTGGTGCACGAAGTAGACGGGGGCGCCCGTGTACTCGGCCATCGCGAGGACCTCCCGCACCGAGGCCTCCTCGGCGAGCTCGGGGCGGGTCTCGTGCAGGTGCTCGACCCCGATGCGCCCGGCGTCGGCGTGCTCCTGGGTGCAGTCCACGATCATGGCATCGTGCTCAGCGTGGATGTAGGTGAGGCCGTCGAGTCGGGCCATCTCGCGCATGACCTTCAGGACCGTGTCATTGTCCGCCATGGTCGAGCCCCGGTTGGTCATGTACATCTTGACGCTGCGGATCCCGAGGGCAGCGAGTTCCTCGAGCTGGGCCGGGACGGTATCGTCCCAGTCGATCACGGAGCCGTGGAGGGCGACGTCGCACCGCGACTCGGCGGAGAGCGCGAGCTTGTTCCTAGCGGCCTCGAGCGGGGTCTCCTGCGAGTCGCGCGGGATGCCGAAGTCGAGGATCGTCGTCGTGCCTCCCCACAGCGCTGCGGTGGACGTGACCGCGTAGTCGTCGAGGGTGCGGAAGCGTCCGGTGATCTGGGCGACGTGGCAGTGGCCGTCGATCCCGCCCGGGATCACGGCGCGTCCGGCAGCGTCGACCACGCGCCCCGCGGCGGGGACGGGCTCCTCAGCGTCGAGGACCGCGGCGATCCGGCCGCCGTCGATGACAACGTGGGCGTGCCTGCTGCCCGTCGCATTGACCACGAGGCCATTGGCGATGACGAGGTCGGCCCTCCCTGTTACACGTCCCTCGTTCATGAGGGGCTCCCGGCGACGGCGACGTGTGCGGACTGGGCCGCATCGAGGGCGGCGTCGAGCGCGGGCGAGAGGCCGGCGCGGCGCTTGAGGGGAGGAGCGGCGAAGGAGCCCGCACGGTGAGTGCCCGAGGCGAGGCCGACGACGGCCTCGGCGAGCCGGACGCCGGCGCCGATCCCATCGACCACTGGCACCGGGATCTCGTCTGCGACGTCCCTGGCGAGCCCGGCGAGGGGCGCGCCGGCGAGGATCACGACGTCGGCCCCATCCTCCGTGACGGCACGCCGAGCGAGCTCGACGAGGGTCGGGCGGAAGTCCTCCTGGACAGTGCCGATTCCTCGCAGCGCCTCCGTGATCGACCGGATGGAGGCTAGCCTGCCCCCGAAGCCGAAACGCTCGACGCAGTCCCGGTACCAGGCCGTGATGCGATCCGAGATCGCGATGATCGAGAATCGCTGCCCCTGGAGCGCGGCGGCGCAGAGCGCGGCCTCCGTGATCCCGATGACGGGCACGTCGGCGAGCTCCTTGAGCGCGGGCATGCCCGGGTCGCCGAACGCGGCGACGACGACGCCGTCGACGCCGCCCTGGACCGTCTCCTCGGCGATGACCTCGGCGACGGCGCCGGCGGCCACGAGGGACTCGAAGCGGGTCTCGATGTACTCGACGCCGTGGCCCGCGGTGCGGACGACCAGCTCCGTGCCAGGGGCCGCCGATCGCTCGGCCTCCGAGCGGATCAGCGCCGTGACGTCCTCGCTGATGTTGGGGTTGATGACCAGAAGTCTCATGGGTGGTTCCTTGGTGTGGCGGACGATGATGCCTGAAGGCTCAGACAGTGTCCGGATACTGTTCCCTGTACTTGCCGATGTGCTTGACAGACTGGGCCGCGGCACGCTCGGCATCTCCGCTCGCAATCGCGGTGAGCAGTTCCCGGTGCTCCTCGATGAGCTCGGGCAGGTCGGTGACGTGGCGGAAGAGCCAGTGCATGCGGCCCTGCAGCGGCTCGAGCGCCGTGCGGAGGAATGAGTTGTCCGCGATGGCCGTGACCTCGTCGTGGAACTCGCTGTTGTAGCGATGGGCCTCGTTGATGCTCCCCCGGGCGAGGGCATCGGTTGCCGAGTCGAGGAGTCCCTCGAGCCTCGCGACGTCCTCGGGCGTTGCCCGCTGGGCAGCGAGGCGGCACGCGAGCACCTCGAGCGAACTGCGGACGTCGAAGAGGTCCGCGACGTCCTTCTCGCTCAGGCCTGCAACGACCGACCCCCGGGTGGCGCGTTCGGCGAGCAGCCCCTCCTGGAGGAGCATCCGAAGTGCCTCACGCACGGGGAGCCTCGAGACCTTGAACTCGGCGGCGAGGTCCCTCTCGATGAGGCGCATCCCGGGCGCGTAGTAGCCCTCGAAGATCCGGGTCCGCAGGGTGTCGCGGATGACCTCGCGCAGCGGACGCTCGCGCACGGACTCATCGACCGGCTGTGCCATGGGATGCTCCTCCTCGTGTGTCGCCGGCGTCTGGGCCGGCTCGGCTCTGGTGTGCGGTCCATTCGACCACGGATGCTGCGGGGCGGGCGGCTGGCTGCGCCCGCCCCGCGGGGGCCCAGAGGGCCCGCCGATCAGACGGGCAGTCGCTTGCTGTAGTCCAGCGCGAGCACCGACACGCCCATCACGATCGCAGACCCGACGAAGTACAGCAGCGCCCAGGTGTAGCCACCGGTGGCACCGACAATGAGGCCGACGACGATCGGGGTGACGAAGCCGGCGATGTTGCCGCTGAGGTTCATGGCCCCGCCCAGGACGCCCGCGTTCGTACGGCCGCCCAGCGTCGCGGGGACAGCCCAGAAGAGGCCGACCCAGCGGAGGAAGAAGAGGACGACGGACAGGAGCGTGACGGCGGTGATCGGGTCTCCGACGATCGTCACTCCGACCAGCCCGCCGGCCACGATGACGCTCGAGATGCCGAGCAGCGCGCGCATCACGAGGTTGGCGCCGAGGCCCCGGGCGCGGAGCCGGTCCGCGAGGGTGCCTCCGAGGATCTCGCCGACGAAGCCGGCACCGAAGATCACCAGGGTCGACCAGCCGATCGAGTTGAGGTTGAAGCCCTTGGCCTGCGCAAGGTAGAGCGGGCCCCACGTGAGGAGCCCGTAGAAGACTCCGTTGAAGCCGAGCCAGCCGAGGCACATCGCCCAGAACGAGCGGAACTTCAGGTAGGGCATGAGTCCACGGCGCGTCGTGCCCCCGCCTGCCTTGGCCGCCTCATCCTCCTGGGCGTGCGAGGCCTCGATGTAGGAGGCCTCGGCGTCGTTGACGGCCCGGTGCGTGCGTGGGTTGTCCCGGACGTACCACCAGATGACGAGCCCGAGCACCACGGTCGCCATGCCGGCCAGGACGAACGCCATGCGCCATCCCCCGAAGGCGGCGATCAGCCAGGTGATGAGGATGGCGCCGACGCCGGCCCCGAGGGGAGCGCCCGCGTCGAGGATCGTCGCACCCCGGCCGCGCTCCTTCGAGTGCATCCAGATGGCGTTGAGCTTGCCGCCGGCGGGCATGACGCCCGCCTCGGTGACACCGATCGCCATGCGGGCGATGAACATGCTCAGGAATCCGCCGGCCATGCCGGACGCCGCGGTGGCCGCGCCCCAGCCCACGCAGGACGCCGTGACGACCCGCCGCGGGCCGAAGCGATCGATGAGCCAGCCGACGGGCACCTGCATCAGGGCGTAGGTCCAGAAGAAGGCTGACAGCAGGAGCCCGACGAGCTCCGGCCCGAGGTTGAACTCCTTCTGGATGATCGGCAGCGCGACCGAGATCGACCCCCGGTCGACGTAGTTGACGGTGACGAGGACGAGCAGCAGGATGAAGAGCTTCCATCGCACGTTGGTGCGCCTCGTGCTGCCCTTTGCCTTTGCCTCGGCGGCCAGGCGGGGCTCGCCGGTAGTTTCTTCTTGAAGGGACACGCGTCCTCCTTCACGACGGTGGGAAGGTGGCTCCCCTGAGCCGGGAGCCTGCCCGAGCGGGCGGTGCGCAACTTTGACGATCTATTTGGGATCCCGTTTTGGGATCCCAAGAGTGACTCTACGGTGTGGCCCCGCACACAGTCAATAGTTTGGGATCCCAATTTGGGATCCCGTCGTCAAGGTCGACCGGCCTTTCGAGAGAGAAGGCGCGCGCCACCTGTTCAGGTGCCGCGCGCCCACTCATTCAGCCGCGCTTCCGCCCCTCAGGCGTGGTCCCGCCAGGAGTGGCGCGGCTCGTAGCCGAGCAGCCTGCGCGCCTTCTCGATGCCGAGGAGCGTCTCGTGCTCCGCGAGCGCGTGGGTCACGTCGACGTCCGGGAACACCTCGGCAGCGAGCGAGGCCGAGCTTCGTGACATGACCGTGTCCGCCGCGGCGATGATGTACGCCTCGAAGCCCGGGCGTGCGGCGTCGAGCGCCTTCTCGACCGCCTGCGCGCCGTCGCGGGCGTCGATGTAGCCCCACAGGTTCCATTTGCGCAGCGACGGGTCGGCGTCGAACGACGGGAACGCGGCATAGTCCTCGGGGACCATCACGTTCGAGAACCGCAGGCCGCTGATGCTCAGCTGCGGATCCCACCGGCACAGCTCGGCGGCCATCTGCTCCTCGAGGTGCTTGACCAGCGAGTACGTGCTCTCGGGCCGGGCCGGGTACTCCTCGTCGACGGGGATGTACGGCGGCGGGACGTCGAAGGGCAGGCCCAGCACGGTCTCGCTCGAGGCATAGACGATCCGCTTGATGCCGGCGCGCCGCGCCCCCTGGAAGACGCTGTAGGTCGAAAGCATGTTGTTCCGGAACGTCGCCGAGTCAGGCTGGAGGCCGGGCGCCGGGATCGCGCCGAGGTGCACGACGGCGTCGAGCCCCCGGTGCCTGTCATCGACGCCCGCGAGCGCGTCGGCCACCTGCCCGTAGTCCGTGAGGTCGGTCCGGATGAACCCTGGGTCCCGCTCCCCCACCACGTCGAGGTTCCACACCGTGTGGCCCGCCTCGCGCAGGTGGGCGAGGACAACCCGCCCCAACTTGCCGCTTCCGCCTGTGAGAGCAATCTCCATGGGTCCATCTTTGCCGGAAACGGACGACGGCGGCACCCCTGGTGGGTTCGAAAGCCCACCTGGAGTGCCGCCGTCGCACGGTGCTGGTGCAGCAGTGCTGCCCGCGAGTGCGGTGGATCAGGCCACGGCAGCGGTCGCGCGGACCGACTCGAGCGCCTTGGTCCAGACCACGAGCTGGTCGATCATCGGGTCCACCGAGGCGGCCTGCATCTCAGTCGGCGCGAACGTCGAGAAGTCCTTGAAGTCGGTGAACAGGGAGAACATGCCCGTCTTCTGGACGTGCGCCACCTGGAGCTCGGAGAGGATGCCGCGCAGGTGCTCGACGGCGCGGACGCCGAACGCCGAGCCGTAGGAGACGATGCCGGCGGCCTTGTTGTTCCACTCGGCGTTGAGGTAGGACAGGGCGTTGGAGAGCGCCGGCGCCACCGAGTGGTTGTACTCGGGGGTGACGAAGATGAAGCCGTCGAACTCGTCGATGCGGGCCGAGAACGCCTTGGTGTGCTCGTTGCTGTACTGCTGGTAGCCGGCCGGGACGGCCTCGTTCAGGAGCGGGAGCTGGAAGTCGGCGATGTCGACGAGCTCGAACTCGACCTCGGGCTGGCGCTCCTGGGCGCGGGCCACGACCCACTCGGCGACCTGGCGGTTGTTGCGGCCGGGGCGGGTGCTGCCGGTCATGACTGCGATCTTGCTCATGTGCACTCCTTGTTGACGCATCAATCAAAACTTGATGAGTCAACTGAACCACGTGCATAATTGATATGTCAAATACACCCTGGGGGACTTGAGGAGAGACCGTGACCACGCCCGGAGAGACCAAGGCCGAGCCGCGCTGGCTCGATGCGCGCGAGAAGGACGTGTGGCTGGCCCTGCGCCGGCTCATGTGGGGCCTGACCCCCGCGATCGACCGCCAGCTCACCCGTGATTCGCGCCTGTCCGGGCCGGAGTACTCGGTCCTCGCGACCCTCTCCGAGTGTCCCGACGGGGTACTGCGCTCGGGCACCGCGGCCCAGGAGCTCGGCTGGGAGCGCAGCCGCCTCTCCCACATCCTGCGGCGCATGGAGGCCAAGGGCCTCATCTCGCGCACATGCTCGGCCGACGACGCGCGGGGGCAGGACGTCCACCTCACCGACGTAGGCCGCGCCGCGATCGTCGAGGCCGCGCCGGGGCACGTCGAGCTCGTCCGCCGCACGGTCTTCGATCCGCTCACCCCCGCCGAGCAGGCCGCGTTGCTGTCCGCATGCGAGAAGATCTCCGCGGCGATCGAGGCCGAGGGGTGCGGGGCGGCCGCGTGCGAAGAAGAGCAGGACCCAGGAGACCGGGCCGCGGGCGGAGTGCCCGCGCGGTAGGGTCTGGAGGCTTGGACGCGCACCATGGCCAGGACAACCCGGGCAGCGCCTAGACTGGCTCAGGTGACCTGGCATCGCACCGCATCCCAGTGGTTCCGGCTCCCCGCAGGCTCCCTGTGGGACGTCCTCGCGGATCTCCGCCGCTGGCCCGATTGGAATCCCGCCGTCGCCGAGGCGTCGCTCGACGGCCCGCTGGCCGAGGGCGCCACGGGCCACTACGTCCCCGCCAGCAGGCTCATGGGCGGCCTGCACCGGCGCACCGCGCCGGCCTTCACGGTCACCGGGGCCGAGCCAGGGAAGCGCCTCGCCTTCCGGCAGCCCCAGCCGGGCCGCGGCTGGCAGGACGTGTCATGGACCCTCGAGGAGCGCGACGGCGGCACCCTGTTCACCCAGAGCGTGGTCCTCGACGGCCCGCTCGCCCAGCAGTTCGGGCTCACCGCCGGCGAGCCCCTCGTGCGCGGGTTCGCGGCGCAGTGCGCCCGGCTGTACCGGCTCGCCGCGACGGACTCCCCCACGGATGCGCACGACGCCGAGCCTCCCCGCGCGCTCACGGTCCTCGCCGGCGGCAGCGGCAGCCTCGGGACCCTGCTCGCCGCGGACCTCACGTGCTCGGGCCACGAGGTGGCGGTCCTCACCCGCTCGTTCAAGCCCTCCCCGTTCCGCCAGATCATCTGGGACGGACGGAGCCAAGGCGAGTGGACGGCGGAGCTCGGCGCCCACGAGCGGCTCAACATCGTCAACCTCTCTGGGGTGAGCCTCGACCGTCCCGGCACCGAGGAGAACCTCGCGCTGCTGCGCGAGACCCGCGTTGAGCCAACGCGGGCCCTCGTGACGGCCAGCCGCGGATGGCCGCGGCCCGTCGAGCGGTGGGTGCAGCAGAGCGCCGTCGGGATCTACGGCGACTCGCCCGAGCCCATGGACGAGTCCACCCCGCCGCCCGCCGACGCGCGGGGGCTGGCCCGGGTGGTCCGGGACTGGGAGGCGGCGTTCGACGGCGCCGCGGCCGTCCACTCGACCGTGCTGCGCACCGGCGTCGTCCTCGAGCGCGACGCCGAGATCCTCGCCCGGCTCACGACCCCCGCACGCATGGGCGCGGGCGGGCACCTTGGCACGGGCGCGCAGTGGTTCAGCTGGATCCACGCCGCCGACTGGCTCCGGATCGCCCGGGCGGCCCTCGGCCTGCCGCTTTCCGCGGGCGAAGGGACGCTCGAGCTGCCGGACGGCGTCGTGAACGCGACGTCCCCGCAGCCGGTCCAGAATCGGGAGCTCATGGCGCACATCCGGGAGTTCGTCGGGATGCCGGTGGGGATCCCCGCCCCCGCGGGCCTGCTGCGCGCCGTCGCGGGCGTGCTCCGCACCAATCCCGATCTGGCGCTGGACAGCGTCCGGGCACTGCCCGGGGTCCTCAAGGCTGCCGGGTTCGAGTTCCGCTACCCGCAGCTCGCCGCCGCGTTCCGCGAGATGGGCGCGTAGCGCTGCCTCCGCGGGCGCCGGCCGGTGATCAGCGGCCGGCCGCGTAGCCGGACATCCCCCGCGGATTCGCGGCGGCGCGCAGCACCCCGGTCAGGGGATCGCGTGCCACGGCGCACAACCGGCCGATCTGCCAGTCGCCCGTCATGCCGATGACGTGTCCCCGCTGCCGCAGCGCGTCGATGGTCTCCGCCCCGAAGCGCCCCTCGAAAAGGGCGACGCCGGGCTGGTGCTCGTGCGGATAGAAGCTCGACGGCGCGTGCACGGAGTGGAAGGCAGGCGCGTCGATCGCCTCCTGGAGGCCCGCGCCACGGAGTGCGAGGTCGAGGAAGAAGTGCGGCTGCCACTGGTCCTGCTGATCTCCGCCCGGCGAACCGAACGCCAGCACCGCCTCGCCGTTGCGCGTCGCGAGCGACGGCGAGAGCGTGGTCCGGGGGCGCTTTCCCGGCGCGAGCGCGTTGGGCAGCCCGTCCTCGAGCCAGGCCATCTGGAGCCTCGTGCCGAGGGGGAATCCGAGTTCGGGGATCACCGGCGAGCTCGAGAGCCAGCCGCCGCTGGGCATGGCCGAGACCATGTTCCCCCACTGGTCCACGACGTCGATGTGGACGGTGTCCGTACGCGCCCTTCCCTCGCGGTCCGGCAGCGCGGCGGCCTCGAGGAGCGCGCGGACGGCGTTGGGCTCGCCGAGCCCGTTGACCCCGGCTGCGTCGAAGCCGCAACGGACCACGAGGTCAGGAAGCCGTGGGACCCGGCCCGCGGGCGAACCGGGCCGCAGCTCGTGGGACGCGGACTCGCCGATGAGCCGGGCCCGCTCGGCCGCGTAGTCGCGCGAGAGGAGGACCTCCGCCGGGACGTCGGGACTGTCCCCGTACCAGGCCTCGCGGTCCGCAAGAGCGAGCTTGGTCGCCTCCAGCAGCGTGTGGAGATAGCCTTCCGTGCCGGGGGCCAGGGCGCCTTCGCCGAATCCGGGAACCGCGTCGAGGATGGCCAGCTGCTGCAGGAACACGGGCCCTTGGGTCCAGAACCCGCACTTGTGGACCGTCCAGCCGCGGAAGTCGACCGAGACCGTGGGCTCGTAATGCGGCCGCCACGCCGCGAGGTCCTGTGCCGTGAGGAGGCCAGCGTGCGCCGTGCCGCTCGAGTCATGCCGGGGAACCCGGCAGAACGCGTCGATCGCCTCCGCCACGAAGCCCTCGGTCCATTCGCGCACGACGGCGCCGATCGCCTCCGCGCGTCCCCCGCCCTGCGCCGCGGCCTGGGATTCGGCGGCGGCGAGACGTCGCCAGGTGCCAGCGAGCGCGGGATTGCGCAGGAGGCCTCCTGCAGGGACCGGCGCGCCCCCCGGCGCGTACAGGGCCGCAGAGGTGGGCCAGTGGTCGCGGAAGTGCGGGGCCATCCTGGCGAGGACCGCGGCGAGGCCCTCGCCCACCGGGAGGCCGACCTCGGCCACTCGGAGGGCCGGGCCGAGCACGTCGGCGAGGGGAAGGGTCCCGTGGTCGGCGAGGAGGGTGAGCCAGCCGAGCGTCGAGCCCGGGATGGCCGCGGGCAGCAGCCCGGTGCCGGGCACGTGGGCCAGGCCCAGCGCGTGGAAGGCTGCGATGGTCGCGGCGGCCGGGGCCGGACCCTGGGCGCAGAGCACCTGCGGTTGGGACCCCGGGCGCGCGAAGATGAGCGTCATGTCGCCGCCGGGGCCGTTCTGCTGCGGTTCCGCGGCCTGCAGCGCGAAGCCGGCGGCAGCGGCGGCGTCGAACGCGTTCCCTCCCCGCTCGAGCATGGCCATGCCGGCCTGGGCTCCGATCCAGTGCGTCGCGGAGACCATGCCGAGCGTGCCGGCGAGCTCGGGCCGCGTGGTGAACTCCATCACCCCACGCTAGCCCGCCCGGGCCCTACCAGACGTGAGGGGCGGGCCGGCGGGTGCTCGGGAGCGCGTTCTCCTCGCGCCACGCGTGCAGGAACTCGGGGAGCACGAGGTCGACGGGCGGCTGGCCCATCTCTTCGAAGATCTCCTCGTTGGCCACGGGTCCGCCCTTCGACACCAGGCGCGTGGCGATGTACGCGCGGGCGTACACCTCGCCGTCGGCCACCATGCGCTGCTCGAAGAAGATGGCCTTCTCGTCGAAGCCGATGATCTTCGACTCGATCGTGTACGCCTGCCACAGCTGCAGGGACTTGCGGAAGGTGATCGTCTCGAGGTTCACCACCGGGCTCCAGCCCCGCGCCCGGATGCGGTCCCACACCCGGGCCCGCACCATGAGGTCGAACCGGCCCAGGTCCATGAGCGAGAAGTACATGCCGTTGTTGACGTGCAGGGCGATGTCGATGTCCGTGGGGAGGACGCGCAGCGCCAGGGACGACGTCCCCCAGATGCTCAGGGGCGGGCGGCGTCGCGAGGTGATCAGGAGCACGAGGGTGCGCAGGAGCAGATGCATGCCTCAATGTTACCTATGAGTAACCAGAGGCCCGCTCCCCCGGTGCGCGGACGTCACTCGCCTGTGAGCACCGGGATGAGGCGATCGATCACCCCTGGGTCCTCGATGGTCGAGGGGACGGTGTACTCATCGCCGTCCGCGATCTGCCGCATGGTCTTGCGCAGGATCTTGCCCGACCGGGTCTTGGGCAGCGCGTCGACGACGATGGCCTGCTTGAAGTCCGCCACCGGGCCGATCTGCTTCCGCACGAGCGCCACGAGCTCCGGCACGAGCTGCTCCTCGGCCGTCTCGACGCCTGCCTTGAGGACCACGTAGCCGACGGCGCGCTGCCCCTTGAGCGAGTCCTTGAGGCCGATCACGGCGCACTCGGCCACCGCGGGGTGGCCCGCGAGTACGGCCTCGATGGCGCCGGTCGAGAGGCGGTGCCCGGCGACGTTGATGATGTCGTCGGTCCGGCCCATCACGAACACGTAGCCGTCCGCGTCGCGGTACCCGGAGTCCCCGGTCGCGTAGTATCCGGGGAATGCGGAGAGGTAGGAGGCGATGTAGCGCTCGTCGTTGTGCCACAGCGTGCTGAGCGTGCCCGGCGGGAGCGGCAGCCGCAGGACGATGTTGCCCTCCTCGCCCGGCTCGACGGGCTCGCCCGCGCCGTCGAGGATGTCGAGGGCGTAGCCCGGCATCGGGACCGACGGGGACCCCGCCTTGAGCGGGAGGTCCTCGAGGCCGCGGGGGTTGCCGCAGATCGCCCATCCGGTCTCGGTCTGCCACCAGTGGTCCACCACGGGCACCCCGAGCTTCTCCCCCGCCCACCGGTACGTCTCGGGGTCGAGCCGCTCGCCCGCGGCGTAGAGGCGCACGAGGGTCGAGGTGTCATGGTCGGCCAGGAGCGCCGCCTCCGGGTCCGCGCGGCGGATCGCGCGCAGGGCCGTGGGCGCGGTGAACAGGACCTTGACTCCGTGGTCGGCCACGACGCGCCAGAACGCCCCGGCGTCGGGCGTGCCCACGGGCTTGCCCTCGTACAGCACGGTCGTGGCGCCGGCCAGGAGCGGGCCGTACACGATGTAGGAGTGGCCCACGACCCAGCCGACGTCGGACGCGGTCCACATCACCTCGCCCGGGCCCACGCCGTAGAGGTTCTTGAGCGTCCACGAGAGCGCGACGGCGTGCCCGCCGTTGTCGCGCTGGACCCCCTTGGGCGTCCCCGTGGTGCCGGACGTGTAGAGGATGTACAGGGGGTCCGACGCCGCGACGGGCACCGGGGCGGCCGGCGCAGCGGCTCCGAGCGCCGCGTCGAAATCGTCCCACCCGGGATGGTCGGCGAGCTGGTGGGCGAACCCGTCGCGGACCTTGACCACCACGCCGACTTCTGGCATCTCGGCGATCTCGAGCGCCTCCGCGACGGCAGGCAGGTACTCGACGCGGCGGTTCGGCTCGATGCCGCCGCTCGCGGTCACGATGAGCGTGGGCCGGGCGTCCCTGATCCGGGCGGCGAGCTCGCGCGGGGCGAAGCCGCCGAATACCACCGAGTGCACCGCGCCGAGGCGCGCGCACGCGAGCATCGCGATGGCGGCCTCGGGGATCATCGGCATGTACACGACGACGCGGTCGCCCTTCCTGACGCCGCGTGCGGCGAGCGCACCGGCGAAACGCGCCACGAGGTCGGTGAGCTCGGCGTACGTGTAGGTGCGCTGAATGCCGAGGACCGCGGAGTCGTACACGAGAGCGGCAGCGTCACCGCGGCCGGCCTCGACGTGGCGGTCGAGCGCGTTGTAGGCAGTGTTCAGGGTGCCGCCGGGGAACCACCGGTACAGCGGCGGCTCCGAGGCGTCGAGCGCCGCGGTCGGCGCCTCGACCCAGTCCACGGCCTTCGCCGCGTCGAGCCAGAAGGCCTCCCGGTCGGACAGGCTCTCGCGGTAGGCCTCGGCGTACCGTCCCATCTCCTGCGTCACGTCGGTCCCCTGCGTCACTGTGGCACTCCTCACGTCTAGGTGTTCCCAGCGTAGGACAGCAACGGATCAGCCACAAGGGCCGATGTATACATTTGAGTCAAACTATTGAGCCATTTCTCCTTGCACTCGCGTCTGTGAAGTGTCAATGTATACAGAGAACCCATCGAGGCCCCGCCGACGAATGACCGAGAGGAGTCCCATGAAGGCCAGCGACCGCGCCTACACGGCTCTCCGCGACGACATCGTCGAGTGGCGCCTTCCCCCGGGCACCCTCCTGGGCGAGGTCGAGCAGTCCGAGCGCCTCGGGATCTCCCGGACGCCTCTGCGCGAGGCCCTCGCCCGCCTCACCGCGGACGGGCTCGCGTCGGCCCAGCGGGGCCGCGGAGTCGTCGTGAGCGACATCTCCCTCGCCCACATCGACGAGCTGTTCGAGCTGCGCGAGGCGCTCGAGTCCAAGGCCGCCGCCCTCGCGGCGCTGCGCGGCGACCATGAGCGCTTCGCCGACCTGCGCGACCGCTTCGCGGCGGCGCCCGAGCTCCTGACCGACGACGACCCGCAGCGCCACGAGTACTACGCGCTCGCCGCCGAGCTCGACGCCGCGATCAACGACGCGATCGGCAACTCGTACCTCACGCAGTCCCTCGAGGGCCTCCGCGTGCATCTCACCCGCGTGCGGCGCCTCGCGAAGGACGACGCCGCGCGGCTGAGGCAGGCGGCGACCGAGCACGCCGCGATCGCCGGCGCCATCGCGGACGGCAACGCGCACCTCGCGGCCGCCGCGACCGCCGTCCACCTGAACAACAGCCTTAACCACATCAAGAACGCCAGCGCGCAGCCCCACCCGAGCCACCCCGACACCCACCCCGAACGAGAGGTCTGAACATGGTTGAGATGCACAAGGTCCGCGTCTACAAGAGCGAAGAGAACCTGCCCCGCGAGGACCAGCTCGCGCACAAGATCGCGAAGGTCGCGGCCGACCCGGTCGAGGTCACCGACGAGGTGACCGAGATGATCATCAACCGCATCATCGACAACGCGTCCGTCGCGATCGCATCGCTCAACCGCGGGCCCATCATCGCCGCGCGGGCGCAGGCGCTCAGCCACGCGCCGTCGTCCGGCGGGAAGGGCGCGCTCGTGTACGGCGTCACCGACCGCGTTTCCCCCGAGTGGGCGGCGTGGGCCAACGGCGTGGCCGTGCGCGAGCTCGACTACCACGACACGTTCCTCGCGGCGGAGTACTCCCACCCGGGCGACAACATCCCGCCGATCCTCGCCGTGGGCCAGCACGTCGGCTCGACCGGGCGCGACCTCATCCGCGGCATCGCGACCGGTTACGAGATCCAGGTGGACCTCGTGAAGGCCATCAGCCTCCACAAGCACAAGATCGACCACGTGGCCCACCTCGGCCCGTCCGCCGCGGCCGGCATCGGCACGCTGCTCGGCCTCGACGTCGAGACCATCTTCCAGGCCGTGGGCCAGGCCCTGCACACGACGACGGCGACCCGCCAGTCCCGCAAGGGCGAGATCTCCACGTGGAAGGCCCACGCCCCGGCCTTCGCGGGCAAGATGGCCGTCGAGGCCGTGGACCGCGCCATGCGGGGCCAGACCTCCCCCGTGCCGATCTACGAGGGCGAGGACGGCGTCATCGCGTGGCTGCTCGACGGGCCCGACGCCGCGTACGAGGTCCCGCTGCCCGCCGAGGGCGAGGCGAAGCGCGCGATCCTCGACACGTACACGAAGGAGCACTCGGCCGAGTACCAGGCGCAGGCGTGGATCGACCTCGCCCGCAAGCTGCACCGCGAGCACCCCGAGGTGACCGACCCGGACAACGTGGCGAGCATCCTCATCAAGACGAGCCACCACACCCACTACGTCATCGGCTCCGGGGCCAACGACCCGCAGAAGTACGATCCCACGGCGTCCCGCGAGACTCTGGACCACTCGATCCCGTACATCTTCGCCGTGGCCCTCCAGGACGGCGCGTGGCACCACGTGGACTCCTACTCCCCCGAGCGCGCCGGCCGGCCCGACACGGTCGCGCTGTGGCACAAGGTCGCCACGGAGGAGGACCCCGAGTGGACCCGCCGGTACCACTCGCTCGACATCTCGGAGAAGGCGTTCGGCGGCTCGGTGGTCATCACCCTCGCGGACGGGACAGTGATCGAGGACGAGATCGCGGTGGCCGACGCGCACCCGCTCGGCGCGCGCCCGTTCGGCCGCGAGCAGTACATCGCCAAGTTCCGGACCCTTGCCGCGGACGCCGTGGCGCCCGAGGAGATCGAGCGGTTCCTCGGCGCCGTCCAGCGCCTCCCCGAGCTCGGCGCGGGCGAGCTCGACCAGCTCAATATCGTGGCCAAGGACGGCGTGATCGACCTCGCGTCCGCCCCCAAGGGCCTGTTCTGAGAGAGGACGCACCGATGCTGTACTCCACCACGACCCCGGAGCAGAAGCGGGCGAAGCTCCGCGAGATCCTCTCCTCGGGCACGATCCAGCAGTTCCCGGGGGCGTTCAGCCCTCTCTCCGCGCGGCTGATCGAGGAGAAGGGCTTCCCCGGGGTGTACATCTCCGGGGCGGTCCTCGCCAACGACCTGGGGCTGCCGGACATCGGTCTCACGACCCTCACCGAGGTGGCCACCCGTGCGGGCCAGATTGCGCGGATGACCAACCTCCCCGCCATCGTGGACGCTGACACCGGGTTCGGCGAAGCCATGAACGTGGCCCGCACCGTCCAGGAGCTCGAGAACGCCGGCCTCGCCGGCATGCACATCGAGGACCAGGTCAACCCGAAGCGCTGCGGCCACCTCGACGGCAAGGCGGTCGTGGACCTCGACACCGCGCTCCAGCGCGTCCGGGCCGCCGCGGAAGCACGGCGTGATCCGAACTTCCTCATCATGGCGCGCACCGACATCCGCGCCACCGGCGAGGGGGCCGCCGGGCTGGACGCCGCCGTCGAGCGCGTCAAGGCGCTCGTGGACGCCGGGGCCGACTCGATCTTCCCCGAGGCCATGGGCACCCTCGACGAGTTCAAGGCCATCCGGGACGCCGTGGACGTCCCGGTCCTGGCGAACATGACCGAGTTCGGCAAGAGCCGCCTGTTCACGGCGGACGAGCTGGCCGGCGTCGGGATCAACCTCATCATCTACCCCGTGACCCTGCTGCGAATCGCGATGGGAGCGGCCGAGCGGACGCTCGAGACGATCAGGGCCGAGGGCACCCAGGAGGCCCGCGTGCCCGAGATGCTCACTCGCGCCCGCCTCTACGAGCTGGTTGACTACGAGGCGTACAACCGTTTCGACACCGGCGTATTCAATTTTCAGGTTCCGGGCCGATACTGAAGGCCAGTGGCCCACTGACTAAGGAGTCCTGCGATGACCCAGGCGCCAAGCACTGCACAGAGCGATAGCGCGATCAAGAAGGGCCTTGCCGGCGTGGTGGTGGACTTCACCGCCATCTCGAAGGTCAACCCCGAGACCAACTCGCTGCTCTACCGCGGCTACCCGGTCCAGGAGCTGGCGGCCCGCTGCAGCTTCGAGGAGGTCGCCTACCTGCTCTGGTACGGCGAACTGCCCACCCGCGAGCAGCTGTCCGAGTTCGAGGCGCGGGAGCGCGCCGGCCGGAAGCTCGATCCCCTCCTGAAGCAGGTCGTGGACGAGATGCCCGACACCTGCCACCCGATGGATGTGTGCCGCACCGCGGCGAGCGTCCAGGGCGCCCGCCACCCCAAGGCCGGCGACTCGTCGCACGAGGCGAACCTCGCCAAGGCGGTCGAGCTGTTCGCCGCGATGCCCGCCGTTGTGGCGTACGACCAGCGGCGCCGCCGCGGCCAGGGCGTCATCGAGCCCCGCGACGATCTGGGCTACTCGGCGAACTTCCTGTGGATGACGTTCGGCGAGGAGCCGGCGCCCGAGGTGGTCCGGGCGTTCGAGGTCTCGATGATCCTCTACGCCGAGCACTCGTTCAACGCCTCCACCTTCACCGCACGCGTCATCACCTCGACGCTCTCCGACCTGCACTCCGCGGTCACCGGCGCGATCGGCGCCCTCAAGGGCCCGCTCCACGGCGGCGCGAACGAGGCCGTCATGGAGACGTTCGAGGAGATCGGGATCCGGGCGGACGAGACGCACGAGCAGGCCAAGGTCCGGGCCAAGGCCTGGATGGATGAGGCGCTCGCGGCCAAGAAGAAAGTCATGGGATTCGGCCACCGCGTGTACAAGCACGGCGACTCGCGGGTGCCCACCATGAAGGCGGCCCTCGACGACCTCATCGCGTTCTACGGCCGCCCCGAGGTCCTCGGCCTCTACGACGGGCTCGAGCAGTCCATGGACGAGGCCAAGGGCATCAAGCCGAACCTCGACTACCCCACGGGCCCGGCCTACCACCTCATGGGCTTCGACATCCCCACGTTCACGCCGCTGTTCGTGGCGAGCCGGATCGTGGGTTGGACGGCGCACATCATGGAGCAGGTCGAGAACAACGCGCTCATCCGCCCGCTCTCGGCCTACAACGGGCCGGACGAGCGGCACCTCGACTGACGGAGTGCCTTCAGGCGGACTCCCGCCAGGGGCTCACGAGCTCACCGGGCCACGAGGTCACTGGGTCACTAGGTCACTAGGTCACTAGGTGTACTTCCCCGACACGTTGTGAACATCTGAGGTAGGAAGGCCTCCGCGGCAGGATGTGGGTTACCACACTCACATTCGTCACCACGGAGGCCTTCGTGACCCACGCTAACGCGCCTTTGACCCTGAAGGGCGTCGTCGTCTCTCTGTCCTGGTCGTCGAACACGGCTGGTCGCTGCGGCGAGCGGCGGAGCGGTTCCAGTGTTCTCCGGCGACTGCGAAGCGCTGGGCCGACCGGTATCGGGCCGGACTGGGGCTGACAGACCGCAGCTCTCGCCCGCATACCTCGCCATCGCGATTGCCTCGCCGCACTGAACGCCGAATCATCGCGCTGCGCTTCACCCGTCGTTGGGGGCCGCACCGAATCGCCTACCACCTGCACCTTGCCCGATCGACGGTCGGGCGTGTCCTGGCCCGGTACCAGATGCCGCTTCTGAAAGCCGTGGACCAGTCGACCGGCCTGCCCGTGCGCAGACCCAGGCCCAAACGCTACGAGGTCTCCGCGCCGGGCCAGCTCGTGCACGTGGACATCAAGAAGCAGGGCAGGATCCCGGACGGCGGCGGATGGCGCGTCCATGGCCGCGGGTCCACGCAGGACCGCAGGGCAGATGCCGCCCGTGACCGGGCCGCCCGGGCCGGAGCCGCCGGATCACGCGGCTACCGTTACCTGCACCATGCGATCGATGACCACTCCCGTGTCGCGTACTCGGAGATCCTCGACGACGAGCGCAAAGAGACCGCCGCGGCCTTCTGGACCCGTGCGAACGCCTTCTTCGCCACGCTCGGGGTCACTGTGACGGCGGTGATGACTGACAACGGTTCCTGCTACCGCTCATACGCGTTCGCGAACGCCCTGGGCGATATCAAGCACAAGCGGACCAAGCCCTACAGGCCGCAGACCAACGGCAAGGTAGAACGCTTCAACCGCACCCTGGCCACCGAATGGGCATACGCCGCCGCCTATGACAGCGAACAAGCGCGAGAGGCGACCTACCAGGACTGGATCCACCACTACAATCACCACAGACCCCACACCGGCATCGGCGGCCAAGTCCCCTCGGCCCGCGTTCACAACCTCACGGGGAAGTACAACTAGGTCACTGGCCGAGGACAACGAAACGGGCCACCGTCTCGTTGTCCTCGGCCATTTCCACGTAGAAGTCGGCGACGGTCCCCGACAGCACGATCGGCAGCCAGTGGTCGGCGTCCTGCCACATGTGGGCCACCGGCAGCTCGTCCGCCGGGTACCACGCGGGCGCGATCTCCTCGCTCTCGGTGACCTCGCCGTCCCAGCTGCTGCACGTGAACATCCAGCACTGCATGTCCCACTCCGGGCGGACGGGGAAGCGGAAGTCGACGGTCCCCGCCGGGGTGAGCAGCGCGACGTCGAGCACGACGCCGGCCTCCTCCTCGAGCTCGCGGGCGGCGGCCTCCGCGGGGGTCTCCCCCGCCTCGAGGTGGCCGCCGAGGCCCACGACCTTGCCGCGCCCGAATCCGCGCTTCTTCCGCCCGAGCAGGACCTCGCGCCCGGCGGGGCCCTCGCGCAGGAGGAAGCAGAGGGCCACCGGCGTGCCTGTCATCGCCCGGCCCCGGTCATCCCCTGGCCCTCGGGTGGGCTGCGGCGTACACCTCGCGGAGCGTGTCCGCGGTCACGAGCGTGTACACCTGCGTGGTGGTGACGGACGCGTGCCCGAGGAGCTCCTGGACCACGCGCACGTCCGCGCCGCCCTCGAGGAGGTGGGTCGCGAATGAGTGGCGCAGCGTGTGCGGGGAGACGTCACGGTTGATCTGGGCCTTCTCGGCCACATCCTTGAGGATGGTCCATGCGCTCTGGCGGCTCAGGCGGCCGCCGCGCGCGTTGAGGAACAGCGCCGGCGTCCCGGCGCCCTTGGCCACGAGGGCCGGCCGCGCGCGGACGATGTACGCATCGAGCGCGCGCGCCGCGTAGGAGCCGATGGGCACGAGGCGCTCCTTGGAGCCCTTGCCGAACAGCCGCACGACGGCGGGTCCCCCATCGGCCGCCTCGAGCCGGAGGTCGTCCACGTCGAGGCCCACGGCCTCGCTGATGCGGGCCCCGGTCGCGTAGAGGAACTCCAGGAGCGCACGGTCCCGCAGGCCGGCCGGGGTGTCCGCGCCGGCCGTCTCGAGGATGCGGGTCACCTCGTGGATCGTGATGGCCTTGGGCAGCCGCTGTCCAGCCAGCGGCGGGTGGACATCCGCGGCGGGATCGTCCGCCGTCGTGCCCTCGAGCGCCCAGAACCGGTGCAGTCCGCGCACGGCGACCACCGTCCTGGCCGCGGAGCGCGCCGTGAGGGGGCTGCCGCCGTCGGTCCCGTCCCGAAGGGCCTGTGCGAAGCCGCCCACGTGCCGCCGCTCGACGCGCGACGGCGCCGCAACGCCCTCCCGCGCGAGGTGCGCCCCGTAGCGGGCCAGATCACGCCGGTAGGCCGAGAGGGTGTTGGCGGCGAGGCCGCGCTCGACGGCGAGGTGACGGAGGTAGTCCTCGATACCGCGCCGGAGTGCCGCCGGGAGCTCGGGCTGGGTCGCCCGCTCGGGCTGCGTCGGCTGCTCAGGCTGGGTCGGCGTGCCTGCGCCGGCGAGGATCGGGCCGGGAAGGATCGGGTCAGCGGCCTGCATCAACGGCCCGCCTCAGCGCTGCGCCGGGTGGGCAGGCCACGGGGTGCCGCAAGGGCGCAGCGAGCCGAACCCGGTGCGGCGCGCGGCGTCGGCGGCCAGGATCGCAACGACCGCGCTCGGGTTGTGGAGCCTGCCGGCGAGCACCGCGCGGACGGCGTGGTCGAGGTCTACCCAGGCGAACTGGATCTCCGCCTCCTCAGCGGTGCGCTCGTGCCGGTCGGAGTGTGGGATCTCGTGCAGGCCACGTGCGAGGAAGATGCGGATCGCCTCGCTCGAGGAGCCGGGCGAGGTGAAGAAGTCCACGAGGACGTCCCACTCGGAGGCGCGCAGGTCCGCCTCCTCGGCGAGCTCGCGGGCGGCGGCGTCGAGGTTCGACTCGCCGTCCACGTCGAGCAGCCCTGCCGGGATCTCCCACAGGTCCATGCCCACGGGGTGCCGGTACTGGCGCAGCATGAGGATGCGCCCGTCGTCGTCCATCGGCAGGATCGCCACGGCCCCGGGGTGTTCGATGTAGTCGCGGTGCAGGACGCCTGAGCCCTCGGAGAGCTCGAAGGCATCGCTGCGGACGTCCCAGATGCGGCCCTCGTAGGCCGTGTCCGAGGACAGCACGCGCCGCGGGCTCAGCGCGTCCTCGACGTCCTGCCCGTGGTGGACGGCGGCCGAGTCGGCGCCGTGCCCCGGCGCGTGCGTGCCCACGGCGACTACTTGCCCTTGCCCGCGCCGGCGGGGGCCTTGGCGGCGGCGTTGGCGCCGTTGGCCGCGTCAGCACCCGAGTCGGCGGCGGGAGCCTTCGCAGCGGCGGCCGGGGTGCCCCCGGCCTTCTGGTGCTCGAGGGCAGCCTTGACGAGGCCCACGAACAGCGGATGCGGGCGCGTGGGGCGGGAACCGAGCTCGGGGTGGGCCTGGGTGGAGACGTAGTACGGGTGCACGTCCTTGGGGAGCTCGGCGAACTCGACGAGCCGGCCGTCCGGCGAGGTGCCCGAGAAGACGAGGCCCTTCTCGGCGATCTGCTCGCGGTAGGCGTTGTTGACCTCGTAGCGGTGGCGGTGGCGCTCGGAGACCTTGGTGGTCCCGTACGTCTCGGCGACGACCGAGCCGTCCGCGAGGACGGCGTCGTAGAGGCCGAGGCGCATGGTGCCGCCCATGTCCCCCTTGCCCTCGACGATGTCCAGCTGCTCCGCCATCGTGGCGATGACGGGGTGCTTCGAGTCCGGCTCGAACTCGCTCGAGGACGCCCCGTCGAGCCCCACCACGTTGCGGGCGTACTCGATGACCATGCACTGCAGGCCGAGGCAGAGGCCGAGGGTCGGGAGCTTGCTCTCGCGGGCGAGAGTCAGCGCGCCGAGCTTGCCCTCGAGCCCGCGGATCCCGAAGCCGCCCGGGACGAGGATCGCGTCGACGCCGTCGAGCGCCTTCTTCGCGCCGGCGGGTGTCTGGCACTCGTCCGAGGCGACCCAGCGGATGTTGACCTTGGTGTCGTTCGCGAAGCCGCCGGCGCGCATCGCCTCCGTGACGGACAGGTACGCGTCCGGCAGGTCGATGTACTTGCCGACGAGGGCGATCTCGACCTCGTGCTTCGGGTGGTGGACGGCCTCGAGGAGACGGTCCCACTTGGCCCAGTCGACGTCCTTGAACGGCAGGTCGAGGGCGCGCACGATGTACGAGTCGAGGCCCTGTGCGTGCAGCACCTTGGGGATGTCGTAGATGCTCGGCGCGTCCGGGCAGTTGATCACGGCGTCGGTGTCGACGTCGCACATGCGGCCATCTTGTCCCGCATCGCATCCGGGATCTCCCGGTCCGAGCGGACCACGATCGCGTCGGGCTGGATGCCGATCGAGCGCAGGGCAGCGACAGAGTGCTGGGTCGGCTTGGTCTTGAGCTCCTGCGACGGGCCGATGTACGGCACGAGGGAGACGTGGACGAAGAACACGTTGCCGCGGCCCACGTCCTGGCGGACCTGGCGGGCCGCCTCGAGGAACGGCTGCGACTCGATGTCGCCCACCGTGCCGCCGATCTCGGTGATGATCACGTCGGGGGCGTTCTCGCCCTCGGCCGGCAGGCGCATGCGCCGCTTGATCTCATCGGTGATGTGCGGGATGACCTGGACGGTGTCGCCGAGGTACTCGCCGCGGCGCTCCTTGGCGATCACGGTCGAGTAGACCTGACCCGTGGTCACGTTGGCGGAGCCGTCGAGGGACTCGTCGAGGAACCGCTCGTAGTGGCCGATGTCGAGGTCGGTCTCGGCACCATCCTCGGTCACGAAGACCTCGCCGTGCTGGAACGGGTTCATCGTCCCGGGATCGACGTTGAGGTAGGGATCAAGCTTCTGCATCGTGACAGAGAGGCCGCGTCCGCGCAGCAGGTGGCCGAGGCTGGAAGCCGTCAGGCCCTTCCCGAGCGAGGAGGCCACGCCACCAGTCACGAAGATCTGCTTGGTCGTCTTGGCGGAGTCTGAGAAACGGGAATGAGTTCGCTGCACCACGGAATACCAGCATAACAGCCCCCACCGTCGCAATGGGCCGCCGCGCCGGAACCCGGCGACCGGATCGGCCTGACCCGACCCTGAGCCGGGTCAGCGTGCGGCGCCGGCCCGCGCGGACTGGGCGTCCTCAAGGAGCTCGAGGGCGTGGGCCCGGGCGCTGGCGGAGTCCTCCTGCCCCGCGAGCATGCGCGCGAGCTCCACGACGCGCTCTGCCTCGTCCAGCACGCGCACGTCGCTTGAGGTCACGCCCTCGACGCCGCCCGCGCCGCGACCCGAGGCGACCGAGGTCTTGATCACAGTGATGTGGCGGTCCGCGAACGCGGCGACCTGAGGCAGGTGGGTCACCACCAGGACCTGGACGTGCCGGGCGAGCATCGCAAGCCGGCGGCCGATCTCCACGGCTGCGCGGCCGCCCACACCCGAGTCGACCTCGTCGAACACGAACGTCGGCACCGGGTCCACGGCGGCGAGGACCACCTCGATCGCGAGCATGACCCGCGAGAGCTCGCCGCCCGAGGCGCCCTTGCCGAGCGGCCGCGCAGGGGCCCCGGCGTGCGGCTGCAGGAGGATCGCCACGGTGTCCGCGCCGTCCGGGCCCAGCTCGCCGGTCTCCTCGACGTCCACGCGCAGCGTGGCGTCCGGCATGGCGAGCGCGGTGAGCTCATCGCTCACCCGCTCCGCGAGCTCCCCCGCCGCGGAGCGGCGGCGTTGGGTCATCTCTCCGGCCAGCTCGCGCAGCCGGGCCTCGTCCTGGGCGATCTTCTCCGTGAGCGACTCGACGCGCCCGTCGTCGTCCTGGAGCTCGAGGAGGCGCCGCTGGCCCTCGTCGGCCCACGCGATGACCTCGTCGAGCGTCGGCGCGTACTTGCGCGTGAGGCCGCCGAGGGCGGCGCGGCGCTCCTCGACCTCGGCAAGCCGCCCCGGGCCCTCGGTGTCCAGGGACGCGGCATAGCTCGCGAGTTCCTGTGCGACGTCGGCGAGGATGTAGCCGACGTCGGCGAGGCGCTCCGCCGAGGCGCCCAGGGCGGCGTCGTGCTCCGCGACGTGCTCGAGGGTGCGGCGGGCGCCGTCCACGAGCGTCGTCGCGTCGGAGGCCTCGCCGAACTCCTCCGCCACGAGCGCCTCGTGCGCCTGCTGGGCCGCGACGCGGAGGGCCTCGGCGTGGGCCAAGCGCGCGGCCTCGGCCTTGAGCGTCTCGTCCTCGCCCGGCTGGGGATCCACCTCGGCGATCTCGGCCAGCGCGGACTCGAGCGATGCCGCCTCGCGGATCCGCTCCCGCGAGGAGGAGGACAGATCCTCGAGCTCGCGGCGGGCGGCCGTCCACGAGGCGAACAGCCCCGCGTAGTCGTCCCGCACCGCCGCGAACGACTCGCCCGCGAACGTGTCGAGCGCGTGGCGCTGGGCGGCGGGGCTCTTGAGGCGCAGCTGCTCGGACTGCCCATGGATCACGACGAGCTGCGCGCCGACCTCGGCAAGCGCCCCGACCGGAGCCGAACGGCCGCCGAGATGCGCCCTGCTGCGCCCGTCTGCGCCCACGGTGCGGGCCAGGAGGAGCTCCGCCGCGCCGTCGTGCTCCTCGACGTCGGCGCCGGCCTCCTGGGCACGCACGACGGCGGCGTGGCCCGGTTCCAGCCGGACGGTCGCCTCCGCGACGGCGGACTTCGCGCCGGTCCTGACGGCACCGGCGTCCGAGCGGCCGCCGAGCAGGAGGCCGAGCGCGGTGACCACCATGGTCTTGCCCGCGCCGGTCTCGCCGGTCACGACACTGAGCCCGGGCCCCAGCGGCAGTGAGGCGTCGGTGATGACTCCCAGGTCGCGGATCCGCAGTTCCTCGATCATGTGTGCTCCTGCTTCGGTTCATCGGCATCCGCGATGCTCGCATCGACGGGGCCGCCGTGGCTGTGCGAAGCGCCCTCCTCGGTCCCCTGTGGCGTCCAGGCCACCGGTGGCACCTCGGGCACCATCGGGCCGAGCCCGGCGTGGGGACCGCCGGGTACGGGTCCGCGCCAGCCGTGGATCGGCAGCTCGAACTTGCGCACGAGGCGGGCGGAGAACGGCGTCGTGCTCGTGCGGGCGAGCCTCACGGGCACGGGCGACTTGGTCACCTCGACGCGCGCCCCGGGCGGGAGGTCCACGGAGCGCCGGCCGTCGCACCACAGCACGCCGTGGGCGTCGGTGCGGCCCAGGATCTCGACGGCGAGGGTCGAGCGCGGCGAGACCACGAGAGGCTTCGCGAACAGCGCGTGGGCGCTGATGGGCGTGATGAGCAGAGCCTCGACCTCGGGCCACACGATGGGGCCTCCGGCCGAGAACGCGTAGGCCGTGCTGCCCGTGGGCGTCGCCAGGACGATCCCGTCGCAGCCGTAGGACGTGAGCGGCTTGCCGTCCACCTCGGTCACGACCTCGATCATCCGCTCCCGGCTGGCCTTCTCGATTGCGGCCTCGTTGAGCGCCCACGTGTGCGCGACCATGGCACCGCGGTGCCACACCGTGACGTCGATGGTCATGCGCTCCTCGACGGAGTAGCTGCGCGACGCGATCCACTGGACCGTCTGCGCAAGATCGGCCCGCTCGCTCTCCGCGAGGAAGCCCACGTGGCCCAGGTTCACTCCGAGGAGCGGCACGTCCACGTGGCGCACCAGCTCGGCCCGCGCGCAGGATCGTGCCGTCTCCGCCCAAAACCATGACGAGCTCGACGTCCTCGAGCTCCACGTCGACGCCGAGGACCTCCGTGGGGTGGTCCAGCCCATCGAAGCGTTCCTCGAGCCGCGCCTGCTGGCCCGCCGGCATGACCGGCGACAGCCCGGAGCCGTGCAGCTGGGCCGCTGCCTCGCGCGCGGCGATCATCGAATCTTCGCGCCCCATGTGGGCGAGCAGCAGGATACGACGTGTCACGCTGGTGTCTCCTCGTGGTGGACGGTGGGCCAGGCGTCCTCGACCCACGACGCCGGGCTGGCCGCCGGCGCTGTCGCGTTCCCCTCGTCGGCGGGGCGGCTCAGCCACAGGAAGTACTCGACGTTCCCGTCCTGGCCCGGAAGCGGGCTCACGGCCAGTCCGCGCAGCGCCAGCCCCACGCCGGCCGCCGCCTCCGCGACGGAGGTGACCGCGCGGCGTCGTTCGCTGTCCGATCCGACGACGCCGGTGCGCGCCAAGCGCTCCCGGCCCACCTCGAACTGGGGCTTGACCATGACCAGGAGGTGTCCCCCGGGTCGGTGCAGGCAGCGAGCGGGGCGAGGACGAGGGTGAGCGAGATGAAGGACAGGTCTGCGACGGCGAGGGCGGCGGTGCCGCCGATGTCCGCGGGCGTCATCTCGCGCACGTTGAGGCCCTCATGCACGCGCACGCGGGGGTCGTGGCGGAGCGATTCGACGAGTTGACCATGCCCCACGTCGACGGCAACCACCTCGGCGGCGCCCGCCTGGAGGAGGACGTCGGTGAATCCGCCCGTCGAGGCGCCGGCGTCGAGACACCGAGCCCCGCGCGGATCGACGGCGGGGAAGGCGGCCAGGGCACCGGCCAGCTTGTGGCCTGCCCGGCTCGCGTACCGGCCGTGCTCGGTTGCCGCAACCTCAATTGCCGCCTGGTCCGCGACCGGGTGGGACGATCGCGTCACCGCCGCGCCGTCCACACTCACCGCGCCGTCCGCGATCAGCTTCGCGGCCTGGGTGCGCGAGCGGGCCAGCCCGCGGCGCACGAGTTCCGTGTCGAGGCGCGCCACGCTACTCCGCCGGTTCCGCGTCGAGGATCTCGGTGAGGGCGTCGTGGAACGCCTCGAAGGCGGCAGCGCGGTCCTCGAGCGGGAGCCCATCCGCGGCCTCGAGCTCCGCGAGGGCGGCCCGCGCATCGGGCTGCAGCAGCTGTGGATCCTCGCTCATGCGTCCCAGCTTATCGAGGCCGCGGGGGCATCTAACGGAGCCAGTCGATCTCCGGCGTCGTCTGGCGCTCCGCCGCAGGGTGGGCGTCCCACCACGCGGCGCATGCGGCGCGCCACGAGTCGAGGTCGTCGGGGGCCCCCGAGATCTCGAGCCTGCCGTCCGCGGCCCGGGCGGAGGACGCCCCGACCCGCCACGCGCCGTCGACCGTCACGGCCTCGGGGTACGGGCGGAAGAAGTCGTCGAGCGTCGCGAGGATGAACCGCGGCCGCTCATCGCTCCGGGCGGACAGGATGGACTCCTTGGTGTCCACGCCCGTGAGAACGGCCGCCGTCGCGAAGCCCGCACGGTTCCCGCCCAGGATGTCCGTGTCGAGTCGGTCGCCGACCACCACCGGATTCCGCGAGCCGAGCCTCTCGGCCGCCGCTAGGAAGAGGGGCGCCTCGGGCTTGCCGGCCACGAGCGGTTCACGGCCCGTCGCGGCGCGCACGGCCGCGACGAACGTGCCGTTGCCCGGAGCCATGCCGCGCGCCTGCGGGATCGACATGTCCGTGTTGGTCGCGATCCAGAGCGCGCCTGCCGCCACGGCGTACGCGGCCTCGGCGAGGTCCTTCCAGCCGAGGTCTGGGCTGAAGCCCTGGATTACCGCCGCGGGGGCATCCTCGGCGGAACGCACCGGCTCCAGGCCGCGCTGCTCCACCTCGCGGGCCAGTGCATGGCTTCCGGTCACGAGCACGCGCGTGCCGGCAGGGACCTTCTTTGCGAGCAGGTCCGCACCCGCCTGCGCAGAGCTCACGACGTCGTCGTCCCCGGCCGGCGCGCCGAGGTCCCGCAGGTGCGCGGCCACCTCGGCCGGGGTGCGCGAGGCGTTGTTCGTCACGTAGCCGAGGCGCACCCCGCGCGGCTCGAGGCGCCTGAGCGCCTCGACCGCACCGGGGATCGCGTGCGGGCCGGCGTAGACGACGCCGTCCAGGTCGGAGAGGACGGCGTCGAACGCCTCGATCAGGTCCGCCACGTCAGGCCTGGTCCTCCGTGTCCGCGGGGCCATGCTCCGTGCCGTGCTCCTGGGAGTGGTCCTCCCTCTGGTCCTCGATCGGGGCGCTCCCCTCGCCCGCCGTCTCGTGGGCCTCTGCGGACGTCTCGTGCATCCCGATCTCGTCCTCGGCGAGGCCGTCAGGCTCGGCGTCGTCGTCCGCCTCGTGGTGTGCTTCGTCCTGCGCCGCGTGGTGTGATTCGTGGTCCGCCTCGGCTGCAGTGTGCTCGGCCTCGGCAGCTGACGGAGACGCGGCTGTGGCGCGGGCGCGACGCTCCTCCTCCTCGCGGCGCTCTTCCTCCTCGTCCCACCCGAGGTCGACGATGTCCGGATCCTCGTAGTCGCCCACGCCGAGGGCCTCCTCCGCGACACCGATCTGGCGGTACCACTTCGCGGCCTCCGGGGCGCGGCCGGCGGCGGAGAGCGCGTCAGCATACGCCTCGAACAGGCGCGGGCTGAAGGAGAACGCGCGGTTGATGTCGAGCTGGGGGATCTCGAGCTCCTCGACGGCCCCCGCGTAGTCCCCCAGGTCAGCCCGTGCGCCCGAGGCGACGATGGCGAGCTCGACCTTGCCGGCGTTGTCCAGCATGTTCTGCTCGTCCGAGTGGGCAAGCTCCAGCGCCTTCTCGGGGCGTCCGAGGCCGCGTTCGCAGTCGGCCATGTGCGCGATGTGGATGCTCGAGCCAGTGATCCGGCGGAACGTCCGGAACTCACGCAGGGCGTCGTCGTAGCGGCCCGCCGCGTAGGCGGTCATGCCGACGGCCTCCCGGACAGCGCCGATGCGACCGCCACGACGGCTCGCCGCCAGCGCGTGCTGGTAGGCGGCCTCCGGGTCAATATCGATGAGGCGGCCCGCCATCACGAGGTGCTTGGACACCCAGTCGCTGTTGTTGCCCTCAAGGGTCCGCAGCTGGCCGAGAGTGGCCCGGTCCAGCTCGCGGCCCGTGACGTCAGGATCAATCTCAGGGGAACGCTCGCGGTCGGGCCGGTTCGAGACACGCAGGTCCCCAGCGTTGTGCTGGGCCTGTCGCTCGACGCGGTCATCGCGCTCGAAACGACGCGGACCTCGATCGTCACGCTGGGGACGGTCGCCACGGTCATCACGCTGGAACGGACGACGCGGACCACGGTCATCGCGCTGGGGACGGTCGCCAAAGGGACGGCGCTCGCCACGGTCGTCGAACCGACGCGGACCACGGTCGTCACGCTGGGGACGGTCGCCACGGTCATCACGCTGGAACGGACGACGCGGACCACGGTCATCGCGCTGGGGACGGTCGCCAAAGGGACGGCGCTCGCCACGGTCGTCGAACCGACGCGGACCACGGTCATCACGCTGGGGACGGTCGCCAAAGGGACGACGCTCACCACGGTCGTCGAACCGACGCGGACCACGGTCATCACGCTGCGGACGATCACCAAAGGGACGACGATCACCACGGTCGTCGAACCGACGCGGACCACGGTCATCACGCTGCGGACGATCACCAAAGGGCCGACGATCACCACGGTCCTCGAACCGACGCGGACCACGGTCATCACGCTGCGGACGATCACCAAAGGGACGACGCTCACCACGGTCATCGAACCGACGCGGACCACGGTCATCACGCTGCGGACGATCACCAAAGGAGCGACGCTCACCACGGTCATCGCGCTGCGGACGGTCGCCAAAGGGCCGACGCTCGCCACGGTCCTCGAACCGACGCGGACCGCGGTCATCACGCTGCGGACGGTCGCCAAAGGAGCGACGCTCACCACGGTCATCGCGCTGCGGACGGTCGCCAAAGGGCCGACGCTCGCCACGGTCCTCGAACCGACGGGGACCGCGATCATCGCCCTGCGGACGGTCGCCGTTGGAGCGGCGCTCGCCGAATGGACGACGCTCGCCACCCTGCTGCTCATCGCGACTGCGATCACGGAATCCACGAGGACGGCCACCAGAGTTGCTGGTACCCCGGAACGGTCCGCCCGAGCGATCCGAGCCACGGCCACCAGCCGAGCCTCCACGAGGTCCATTGAACCCTCGGCCTCCGGTGCCGCGTCCGTTCTGCTCTGCCATGATGGCTCCTCTTTCCTGGATTCCTTTGGTCGGCCGGCCCGAAGCCGCGTCCCGTCACTATGCGTTTGACTGCCAGCGCGCTGGCCTTACTCGACATCAAGTCTACGGGGCGGCCGAGTTTGCCGCCCAAAATGTGGGAGCCCCCCAACCGTATGGTTGGGGGGCTCTACCTAATGGTTGTCCGGCGGTGTCCTACTCTCCCACACCCTGGCGGGTGCAGTACCATCGGCGCTGTGGGTCTTAGCTTCCGGGTTCGGGATGGGTCCGGGCGTTTCCCCCACGCTATGGCCGCCGTAACCCTTTGTCCCGTCCCCCGGGTGGGGGTGGGAAGCTGTGGTCACGGTTGTTGTCCGTGGATCTGTGTTCGGTTGTGGTCGCGGTGCCCGTGTCCGCCCCGTGGGGTGGGGCGGGGGTGGGGTTTGTTGTCTGGGGACCGTATGGTGGACGCGGGGCATGCAGTGGTTCTTGCCACCACCGGGTGGGTGGTGTGTGTTGAGGTTGTCGGCCTATTAGTACCGGTCGGCTTCGACAGTCTTCAGTCCTGTCTTCCACGTCCGGCCTATCAACCCAGTGGTCTGCTGGGGGCCTCTCGCCCTTGCGGGCATGGAGATCTCATCTTGAAGTGGGCTTCCCGCTTAGATGCTTTCAGCGGTTATCCCTTCCGAACGTAGCCAACCAGCCGTGCACCTGGCGGTACAACTGGCACACCAGAGGTTCGTCCGTCCCGGTCCTCTCGTACTGGGGACAGCCCTTCTCAGATCTCCTGCGCGCGCAGCGGATAGGGACCGAACTGTCTCACGACGTTCTAAACCCAGCTCGCGTACCGCTTTAATGGGCGAACAGCCCAACCCTTGGGACCTACTCCAGCCCCAGGATGCGACGAGCCGACATCGAGGTGCCAAACCATGCCGTCGATATGGACTCTTGGGCAAGATCAGCCTGTTATCCCCGAGGTACCTTTTATCCGTTGAGCGACGGCCCTTCCACGAGGTGCCGCCGGATCACTAGTCCCGACTTTCGTCCCTGCTCGAGATGTCTCTCTCACAGTCAAGCCCCCTTGTGCACTTGCACTCGCCACCTGGTTGCCGACCAGGCTGAGGGGACCTTTGGGCGCCTCCGTTACTCTTTGGGAGGCAACCGCCCCAGTTAAACTACCCGTCAGGCACTGTCCCTGGCCCGGATCACGGGCCGAGGTTGAGGTGTCCAAAGCGACCAGAGTGGTATTTCAACGATGACTCCGCCGCCACTGGCGTGACGGCCTCACAGTCTCCCACCTATCCTACACAAGCCGCTCCGAACACCAATACCAAACTGTAGTGAAGGTCTCGGGGTCTTTCCGTCCTGCTGCGCGTAACGAGCATCTTTACTCGTAGTGCAATTTCGCCGAGTTCACGGTCGAGACAGCGGGGAAGTCGTTACTCCATTCGTGCAGGTCGGAACTTACCCGACAAGGAATTTCGCTACCTTAGGATGGTTATAGTTACCACCGCCGTTTACTGGGGCTTGAATTCTCCGCTTCGCTCGTGAGAGCTGACGGGTCCTCTTAACCTTCCAGCACCGGGCAGGAGTCAGTCCGTATACATCGTCTTGCGACTTCGCACGGACCTGTGTTTTTAGTAAACAGTCGCTTCCCCCTGGTCTCTGCGACCCCGACCCCCTCCCACCGGCGCGCGGTGTTCAGGGTTGGGGTCCCCCTTCTCCCGAAGTTACGGGGGCATTTTGCCGAGTTCCTTGACCGTGATTCTCTCGATCGCCTTGGTATTCTCTACCTGATCACCTGTGTCGGTTTGGGGTACGGGCGGCTGGGACCTCGCGTCGATGCTTTTCTCGGCAGCATAGGATCACCCGATCCCCCCGCGAGGGGGTCCCGTCGGATCTCAGGCCTGATGCGCGGCGGATTTGCCGGCCGCGCGCCCTACATCCTTGGACCAGGTCAACCATCGCCTGGCCGGGCTGCCTTCCTGCGTCACACCTGTTAATACGCTTGCCTCGCAGCTCCGGGTCCCGCGCGCGCCCCCCGGTACAGGTCCCGAAGGACCCATGGTGGGGGGATTGGGCGGTCAGCATCGGCTGTCCGGCATGGGCGGTCCTTCGCCGGTACGGGAATATCGACCCGTTGTCCATCGACTACGCCTGTCGGCCTCGCCTTAGGTCCCGACTTACCCAGGGCAGATGAGCTTGACCCTGGAACCCTTGATCATCCGGCGGACGGGTTTCCCACCCGTCTTTCGCTACTCATGCCTGCATTCTCACTCGTGCGGCCTCCACCCCTCGATCACTCGGGGGCTTCACTGCCCGCACGACGCTCCCCTACCCAGCCCCACCCCTGAACCACGAAGGCTAGGGCACACATGGGACTGCCACGGCTTCGGCGGTGTGCTTGAGCCCCGCTACATTGTCGGCGCGGAATCACTTGACCAGTGAGCTATTACGCACTCTTTCAAGGGTGGCTGCTTCTAAGCCAACCTCCTGGTTGTCTGGGCAACTCCACATCCTTTCCCACTTAGCACACGCTTGGGGGCCTTAGCCGGTGGTCTGGGCTGTTTCCCTCTCGACTACGAAGCTTATCCCCCGCAGTCTCACTGCTGCGCTCTCACTTGCCGGCATTCGGAGTTTGGCTGACGTCAGTAACCTTGTGGGGCCCATCGGCCATCCAGTAGCTCTACCTCCGGCAAGAAACACGCAACGCTGCACCTAAATGCATTTCGGGGAGAACCAGCTATCACGGAGTTTGATTGGCCTTTCACCCCTACCCACAGCTCATCCCCTCCATTTTCAACTGAAGTGGGTTCGGTCCTCCACGACGTCTTACCGTCGCTTCAACCTGGCCATGGGTAGATCACTCCGCTTCGGGTCCAGACCACGCCACTGAACGCCCTGTTCAGACTCGCTTTCGCTACGGCTCCCCCACACGGGTTAACCTCGCGACGTGGCACTGACTCGCAGGCTCATTCTTCAAAAGGCACGCCATCACAGGAACAAGGCCTGCTCTGACGGTTTGTAGGCGCACGGTTTCAGGTACTGTTTCACTCCCCTCCCGGGGTACTTTTCACCTTTCCCTCACGGTACTTGTCCGCTATCGGTCATCGGGTAGTATTCAGGCTTATCAGGTGGTCCTGACAGATTCACACGGGATTCCTCGGGCCCCGTGCTACTCGGGCACCTCCCCAGGGCTGCGACAGGCGTTCCGGCTACGGGACTCACACCCTCTCCGGCCGGCCGTTCAAGACCGTTCGCCTACACCACCGCAACACCCCCGACCACCGGCAGATGATCGAAAGGAAGGCCCCACAACCCCATGCGCGCAACCCCTGCCGGGTATCACACGCGCACAGTTTGGCCTCGTCCGCGTTCGCTCGCCACTACTGACGGAATCACTCTTGTTTTCTCTTCCTGCGGGTACTGAGATGTTTCACTTCCCCGCGTTCCCCCCACACCGTCTATGCGTTCAACGGCGGGTCACCGCATCAAGTGCGGCGGGGTTTCCCCATTCGGACACCCTGGGATCACAGTCCGGTTATCGACTCCCCCAGGCTTATCGCAGATTCCCACGTCCTTCATCGGCTCCCGATGCCAAGGCATCCACCGTGCGCCCTTGGAAACTTCAACACAACAAAGACCAAGGACACACAAACACACGGCACGCCAGAGCGCCCGTGCGTGTACGTCCTACAACTCGAAAAACGAGATTGCTAGATGCTCGCGTCCACTATACAGTTCTCAAACAACAACCCCCACAGCCCCCACACGCACCGCCGCGAAGCGGCACGCCGGGAGAAGGCGGGCACCACACGCCCCACCCACCGCCCCGCCCCGCCGCACAGGCAGGACAGGAACAGGAGGACAGGGCGCGGGGACGCTTGTTGTCCCAGGACCCAACAGTGTGCCAAGGACCCCACCCCCACCGCAAAACCACGGCCCCACCGCTTTCCAGCCCCCCCCACAGGGGAGGCGTACTCACGAAGGGCCGCACCGCACGGGGCACGGGCCACAGGATCGCCGATGTTCCACCCACGAGCACCCGCCGGAGAACACATGTCTCCGCAGCGGGGCTGCCATCCCCCGGGCACCGGGCAGCCATGCGGCCGCCGGCACCACCACCGGGGGGTGCAATGCTCCTTAGAAAGGAGGTGATCCAGCCGCACCTTCCGGTACGGCTACCTTGTTACGACTTAGTCCCAATCGCCAGTCCCACCTTCGACGGCTCCCCCCCACAAGGGGTTGGGCCACCGGCTTCGGGTGTTACCGACTTTCGTGACTTGACGGGCGGTGTGTACAAGGCCCGGGAACGTATTCACCGCAGCGTTGCTGATCTGCGATTACTAGCGACTCCGACTTCATGGGGTCGAGTTGCAGACCCCAATCCGAACTGAGACCGGCTTTCTGGGATTGGCTCCACCTCACAGTATCGCAACCCTTTGTACCGGCCATTGTAGCATGCGTGAAGCCCAAGACATAAGGGGCATGATGATTTGACGTCGTCCCACCTTCCTCCGAGCGATTGACCCGCAGTCTCCCATGAGTCCCCACCCGAAGTGCTGGCAACATGGAACGAGGGTTGCGCTCGTTGCGGGACTTAACCCAACATCTCACGACACGAGCTGACGACAACCATGCACCACCTGTGAACCGGCCCCGAAGGGAGGCCCCATCTCTGGGACGGTCCGGCACATGTCAAGCCTTGGTAAGGTTCTTCGCGTTGCATCGAATTAATCCGCATGCTCCGCCGCTTGTGCGGGCCCCCGTCAATTCCTTTGAGTTTTAGCCTTGCGGCCGTACTCCCCAGGCGGGGCACTTAATGCGTTAGCTGCGGCGCGGAAACCGTGGAATGGCCCCCACACCTAGTGCCCAACGTTTACGGCATGGACTACCAGGGTATCTAATCCTGTTCGCTCCCCATGCTTTCGCTCCTCAGCGTCAGTTACAGCCCAGAGACCTGCCTTCGCCATCGGTGTTCCTCCTGATATCTGCGCATTTCACCGCTACACCAGGAATTCCAGTCTCCCCTACTGCACTCCAGCCTGCCCGTACCCACTGCAGACCCGGGGTTGAGCCCCGGGCTTTCACAGCAGACGCGACAAACCGCCTACGAGCTCTTTACGCCCAATAATTCCGGATAACGCTCGCGCCCTACGTATTACCGCGGCTGCTGGCACGTAGTTAGCCGGCGCTTCTTCTGCAGGTACCCTCACTCTCGCTTGTTCCCTGCTGAAAGGGGTTTACAACCCGAAGGCCGTCATCCCCCACGCGGCGTCGCTGCATCAGGCTTCCGCCCATTGTGCAATATTCCCCACTGCTGCCTCCCGTAGGAGTCTGGGCCGTGTCTCAGTCCCAGTGTGGCCGGTCACCCTCTCAGGCCGGCTACCCGTCGTCGCCTTGGTAGGCCATCACCCCACCAACAAGCTGATAGGCCGCGAGCCCATCCAAGACCGCACAAGGCTTTCCACCCCCCACCATGCGGCAGGGAGTACTATCCGGTATTAGACCCAGTTTCCCAGGCTTATCCCAGAGTCAAGGGCAGGTTGCTCACGTGTTACTCACCCGTTCGCCACTAATCCACCCCGAAGGGCATCATCGTCCGACTTGCATGTGTTAAGCACGCCGCCAGCGTTCATCCTGAGCCAGGATCAAACTCTCCGTCAAAAAACACGCCAACCAGAAACCCCAGGAAAATGAGGCCACCAGCCAGCAGAAAATGATCCGGCATCAAACACCCAGCCACGCACACAGGGGCGCACGCAACCAGGCAACTGATAACCAAAAAAATGGCATCAACAAAACTTGGCACACTATTGAGTTCTCAAACAACAAACAACTTCCGGTAATTCGCAAGTCCGTTTCAGCCTTGCGCTTCCCGAAGCAACGGTCCCTTACTCTACCGGATTCAGCCGCGGATTCAAAATCCGCTCTTGCCTGAATTCTTCCCCTCGGGGCGCTGCAGGTGTTCCGGCGCATGGCCAGTGTTCCGAGCATTTCCCGAGGGGCGAGTTCTGGGGTTTTGCGCCTCCGCACTGCGTTGGCGACTCGAAGAACATTACCCTCTGCGTCGGGGCTCCGCAACTCGCGCGGCCCTCCCGGGCGTGTCGCCTTGACCACACCGCACGAAGGCCCCCTCGGCTGCTGCCGAAGGGGCCCTCGTGGAGTCTTGCGCGACTCGATCAGCCCTCAAGGACCGCCGTGGCCAGGTTCTTCTTGCCCCGGCGCACGAGGAAGTACTTCCCGTGCAGGGCGTCCTCGGGATCGACCACCGCTTCGGGGTCGGTGATCTTCGTGTTGTTCACGTAGGCGCCTCCCTCCCCCACGGTGCGCCGCGCGGCGGACTTGCTGTCCGCGAGCCCAGTGGCGACCAACAGCTCGACGATGCCGAGCTGCCCTGGTGACACAGCCGCCGTCGTGAGCTCCGCCGTAGCCGCCGAGAGGGTGCCCTCGTCGAGGACGCCGAGGTCTCCGTTGCCGAACAGCGCGGCGGAAGCGGCGATGACCTTCTCGGTCGCATCGACCCCGTGGACGAGGGACGTCACCTCGAACGCGAGCCGGCGCTGCGCCTCACGAGCGAACGGCCGGTCCTCGACGGCGGCCTCGAGCTCCTCGATCTCGGCGCGCGTGAGGAACGTGAACACCTTGAGACGGTCCACCACATCGGCATCCGAGGCGTTGAGCCAGAACTGGTAGAACGTGTACGGCGAGCACATCGACGCGTCGAGCCAGATCGCGTTGCCCTCGCTCTTGCCGAACTTGGTGCCGTCGGAATTGGTGATGAGTGGCGTCCCGAACGCGTGAACGCTCGTGCCCTCGACCTTTCGGATCAGCTCCGTGCCGCTCGTGAGGTTGCCCCACTGGTCCGAGCCGCCCGTCTCGAGCACACACCCGTACTGCCGGTACAGCTCGAGGTAGTCCATGCCCTGGAGGATCTGGTAGCTGAACTCGGTGTAGGAGATGCCCTCGTCCGAGTTCAGGCGTGAGGCGACCGCATCCTTCTTCAGCATGGTCCCGACGCGGTAGTGCTTGCCGACCTCGCGGAGGAAGTCGATCGCGGTCATCGGCGCGGTCCAGTCAAGGTTGTTCACGATCCGCGCGGCGTTCTCGCCTTCGAAGGACAGGAACCGGCTCACCTGGGCCTTGAGGTAGCCGACCCACTCGGCGACCGTGTCCTTCGTGTTCAGCGTCCGCTCGGCCGTGGGGCGCGGGTCCCCGATCAGGCCGGTCGAGCCGCCTACGAGGCCCAGCGGATTGTGCCCGGCCAGCTGCAGGCGGCGCAGCACGAGCAGCTGCACGAGGTTGCCCAGATGGAGGCTCGGCGCCGTGGGGTCGAAGCCGCAGTAATACGTGATCGGATCCCCCGCGAGCAGTTCCTCGAGCTCCGCCTCGTCGGTCGAGACGTGGACCAGGCCACGCCACTTGAGCTCCTGCCAGATGTTGGGAAAGCTCGGATCGTTCTTCTGGGAGTCCAGGATTGCTGTCTGCGGCACGGCTTCTACGGTATCAGTCACGCGGCCGGCCCTTCCTGCAGGATCCCGGCCGGAATCGGGCCCTCGGCGATGAGCCGCAGCCGCTGCGTGGGCCGGGTCATCGCAACGTACAGGTCGCCGACCTTCCCGTGCTCGTGGTCCAGCAGCTGGCTCGGCTCGAGGACCACCACCACGTCGAACTCGAGGCCCTTCGCCTCTCGCGGGTCCAGCACCACGATGTCCTGCTCGAAGCTGCCCGCGCCGCCACCGACGCGCGCCCCATATGCCGCACGAAGCTCCTCGCGCGCCGAGCGCAGGAGGGGACCGTCCGCGATCACGGCGACCAGACCGCCGTCGGCCGCCTTGAGCTCCTCCGGCAGGATAGCGACGAGGTGGCGCACGACGTCGCCTCTCGGCGCCCGCTCGACGATCGGCTCCCAGCGGCCCTCCCGCACGGCCTTCGGCGCGGAGACGACGAGGCCCGCCGCGGCGGCCATGCGGGCGGCTGCCTCGGCGATCTGGCTCGGGGTGCGGTAGTTGACCGTGAGCTCCTCGAGGGTCCAGCGGTCGCCGAAGAAGGGGCGCAGCGCGCGGCCCCACGAGGAGGCGCCCGCGGCCGAGGAGGTCTGGGCGATGTCGCCGACGATCGTGAAGGACTTCACGGGGCAGCGGCGCACGAGCAGCCGCCACTGCATGTAGGAGAGCTCCTGCGCCTCGTCCACGATGATGTGGCCGTAGGCCCAGGTGCGGTCGCCCACAGCGCGCTCCGCCGCCGTCAGACGCTGCTCGGGTCCCTGCTGGAAGGCGACGAGGTCCTCGGCCTCCACGACGCCGTCGATGCCCTGCTCGCGCAGGGTCGCGTCGATGTTCTTGAGGGTCTGCTGGGCGTTCTCGAGGTCGCGGCGGCGCTCCGCCTCGCGGCGGGCGGCCTCATGGCCGGTGCTCGCGTCGAGCTCGCCGAGGAGCTCCGCGGCCTCGTCGAGCAGCGGAATGTCGGCCTCGGTCCACGGCGTGTCCGCAGGGCGGTGCAGGAGCTCGCGCTCTTCCTCGGAGAAGTCGGCCGCGACGGCGTCGAGGAGGCTCCGCTTGCCGAACAGCTCGGCAACGAGCTTCTCCGCCGTCATCGGCATCCAGCACAGGTTCACTGCCACGCGCACATCTCGGGACTGGCGGACGTCCTCGGCGAGGTACGAGCGGTCCGTCGTGTTGCCGGACCCGCTCGCCTCGACCTTGGCCTGAAGCTGCTCCGTGAGCTCGCGCAGCAGGATCTTCACGAACGTGTTGCGGGCGTCGTTGTACGGCTTGCCGGTTCCGCGCGCACGGTCACGGGCGCGGCGGACCTGCCGAGGAGTCAGGACGAGCTTGTACCCCTCGACCTCCAGGACCCGGTCCGTCGCGGGGACCCGCTGCCGGTTCGCGACAGCCGCCGCGATGAGGCCCACCATCCGCCGGCTGCCCTTGAGCGCGGCGATGCGCGGGTCCGTCTCGGGGACGCCCGCGATGCCCGGCATGAGCCGGCCCACGCTGGACATGACCACGCCGGTCTCGCCCAGCGAGGGAAGGACCCGCTCGATGTACTTCATGAAGGACGACGACGGCCCCACCAGCAGCACGCCCGCGCTCTTGAGCCGGTCGCGGTGCGAGTAGAGCAGGTACGCGGCGCGGTGAAGTGCCACGGCGGTCTTGCCGGTGCCCGGACCGCCCTGGACGACGAGCGCGCCGGGCATGGGGGCGCGGATGATCCTGTCCTGCTCGGCCTGGATGGTGCTGACGATGTCCGCCATGCGGCCGGTGCGCTTCGAGTCCAGGGCGGCGAGCAGCGCCCCCTCGCCCTGGTGGTGCGTCCCGCCATCGGCGAGCATCCCGGCGTCGAGCACGTCATCCTCGATCGCCTTGACCTCACGGCCTTGCAGGATCAAGTGCCGGCGGCGGCGCACGCCCTGCCGGTCGAACGCCGTGGCCTGGTAGAAGTGGCTCGCCTCCGGGGCACGCCAATCGACCATGAGCCGGCGCAGGTCGTCCGTGCTCATCCCGATGCGGCCGATGTACTGCGATTCCCCGCCGTCCAGGTCGAGCCGGCCGAACACGAGGCGGTCCTCGACAGCGTCGAGCTGCGCGAGACGGTCCTCATACATCGCCGCGAAGGCGTCACGCTCCGAGACGTTCTGGCTCGAGCCGATCGCGCCCGCCTTGCGGACGGCCGCGAGCTGGCCGCGCTTCTCCTCTCGCAGCTCGTCAAGCCTCAGGTAGAGGCCCTTGACGTAGTCCCGTTCGTGGGCGAGATCAGCGTCGAGCATTCTTGCCTTCCCCAGTCAGAAAAGTTTGACCGTCCATTCTACAGCGATTCCGGTGAACGGATGCGCACTTCCCTGAGACATGTGACGCGGGCTCAGTCGCCGAGGCGTTGGAGCGAGTGCACGCGCTGGCCCACGAGCGCCCCGCGGCCTCCCAGCGCCTCCAGTTCGAGCACGACGCCGACCCCCACCACAGTGCCCCCGCACCGGTTGACGAGGCGCACCGCTGCGCCGACGGTCCCGCCCGTAGCCAGCACGTCGTCGAGGACGAGGACGCGGGCGCCGTCGGGGATGTCCGTGGTGTGGACCTCGAGGGCGGCGGTCCCGTACTCGAGCGCGTACTCCTCGGTGAATGTCTCGCGCGGGAGCTTCCCCGCCTTGCGCACGGTCAGAACGCCCGTCCCGGTCGCATACGCGGCCGCCGATGCGAGCAGGAAGCCGCGCGCCTCGATCCCCGCGACCAGGTCGAACTCGCCCGCGAACGGGGCGACGATCGCGTCCACGATGGCCCGGAGGCCCTCCGCGTCGGCGAATGCCGGGGTGAGATCCTTGAAGACGATGCCCGGCTTCGGATAGTCGGGCACGGTGGCGCAGAGCCGGTCCAGGATGTCCTCCACAGCCTGCAGCGACGGGGTCGTTGCGCTGCTCGGAGTAGAGGTCGGGGCCGTCGTTTCGGGGGTCGGTTCACTCACGGGTCCACGTTACCGAAAGTTCATGTCCACATGGCCCGAGCGGGCATGTTCACGGACTGGCAGCGGGTGCTTGAATGTGCGCATGCATCATGAGCTCACGCTCGCCGGGCACGGCGTCCGTCTGCTTCCGCTCTCACCCCTGTACGCGGAGCAGCTCTTCTCGCACATCGACGCTTCGCTGTGGTCCGGGATGGCCGCGCGCCGACCCGACTCCGTCGAGGACTTGGCCGCGCTGTTCGCCGCGCGGCTCGAGGATCCCGCCACCATGCCGTTCGCCGCGGCCGACGACGCCTCCGGCGCGCTCGTCGGAACCACGGGGCTGTACGACGTCGACCTTGGCCACGGGCGCGCCGAGGTCGGCGGGACCTTCTTCGCTCGCCCGTACTGGGGTTCCGGCGCCAATCCGGCCAGCAAGTACCTGCTCCTGTCCCATGCGTTCGAGGAGATGGGGCTGAGCCGCATCTCCTTCCGGGTAGACACGCGCAACGGCCGGAGCGCAAAGGCGCTGCTCACGATGGGCGCCGTCTATGAGGGGACACTGCGGGGGTACCGGCCGGGGCACGACGGCGCGCGCGTGGACACCGCCGTGTTCTCCGTGCTCGAGCCCGAGTGGCCCATGGTGCGGGGCAGGCTCCTGTCCCGCCTCGCCCCGCGCTCCCCGGGCGACCTCGCGCCGGTCGACGCGGCGTAATAAGGCCCGCCGCCCGCCTCCGGTCTGGGTCAGCTTCTGAGTGTCACCTCCGGTGAGTGCGCACCCACAGGAAGTGACTTTCAGAAGGTGACCTTCAGGAGGTGACATTCAGGAGGTGACTTTCAGACGGTGGGGGTTGGGGACTTCACATCGGGCCGGGGCTTGGCCCTGGCCCGCGGCTTGGCGGGACGGTACGGGGAGACGCTCGGCTCCCCGGGAAGCCAGAATCGCCACGGATAGTCGTCGGACCCGCCGACGCCGGCCACGCCTACACGCGGCCCAGAGAGGACCCCGGCGGCCCGATGGGCCGGCGGCTCGAGGCGGAAGCGCCCGCCGTCGAGCGTCGCTCCGTCGTCCCCGCGACCGATCCCCAGCGCCTGGGTGAGCCGCGCCGGCCCCCGCGCGAGGTCGGCGTCCTGCCGGGAGGAGGGCCGCCGCGAGCGCGCGAGCTCGATCCCCTCCACAATCTCCCCCGCGCGCAGCAGGCACCCGGACGAGCTCCCCGCCGGCCCGCACACCACGTTGGCGCAGAAGTGCATGCCGTACGTGAAGTACACGTACAAGTGCCCGGGCGGGCCCCACATGACCTCGTTGCGCGGCGTGCGGCCGTTATACGAGTGCGAGCCGGGGTCGGGGTGGTCGGAGTCGCGGTGCCCGCGGTACGCCTCGACCTCGGTGAGCCGCACGGCGACCGCGCCCTCCGGCGTCGTATGCGTGAGGACGGCGCCGAGGAGATCCGGAGCGACGGCGACGGGGTCGCGCATGAGCCAGCGGACCAGCGCGTCGAAGTCCACGGTCTACTTGACGGCCATGGCGGATGGCCACGGCCCGAGCGGGGGCAGCGGCACGGCCTCGCCGTCGCGCTCTGCACGGACCGCTCCGTGCCCCACTGAGCGTCCCGCGAGCCACGCCGCGAGGTCCTGCAGGCGCCCCTCGAGCACGACGACGTCGCTCCCGCCACCCAGGCGGAACGGCACGCCGGTGGCGGGGCGCAGCTCAAACGCGAGGCCCTCCGGGACACGCGGCTCGAGGAAGCCCACGAGGTGCTGGGAGAAGTCCTCGCTCCACTCCTGCTGCGTGCAGCCGGTGCCGAGGTCGCTGCGGTGGATGACGAGCTCGCGCCACAGCGCGAGGGCCGCGTCCCGGACCACGCCGCGTCGGAACCGCACCGGGGTGTCCCACTCGCTCGGGTCGAGCGCCTCGAACGCGGCGAGGGCCCGGTCCACGGCGGCACCCGTGCGCGCACGGTGGACAGCCGCGTCGGCGTGGGCCCCTGCCTCGATGGCGGCATCCCGCGCGGGCATCCCGCCGTCGTAGAGGTCGGCCTGCTCGCCGCGCCGCGCGAGCTCGGCCTGGCGGGCGAGGGCGTCCGCGATGCCTGCGATGTGTGCAAGGACGTGGCCGCGCGTCCAGCCCGGAAGCTCGGACGGCGCAGCAACGGAGTCGTCCGTGAATCCGCCCAGCTCGTCGTGGATCCCGCGCGCGGCGTCGCTGATCCCAGCCAGCAGTCCGAGGTTGTCCGGCGACTTCGCCGAGGGTGCCGTGTCCATGCGGCCAGACTACCGCTGCACGGATGGGCGGGAGGATTGCCGGGTCGATCCTGAGGGCATGCAGGGCGGGGCTGAGACGCGGCTGGTGATCGGGAGCAGGTCGCCCGCGCCTCGCGTGGCCCTCCCCCTCGCCCACGTGCGCCGCGGCATGCTCGCGGAGGCGGGCGGCAAGGCCGTGAAACTTCGGCGAGATGCTTCGCCTGGGCGGGGCGGACGGCGCGGCGGGCACGGTGCGCGTCCTCTAATCGAGGCCCTCGAAGATGTCGGTCAGGAGCGGGAGTCCGCGCTCGCGCGGGGGCCAGGCCTGCACGAAGTACTCGCGCGAGGTCGCCGAGAGCCACGCGGCGTGGGCCAGCGGATGCTCGAAGAGGGAGAGGCGCTGGCTACGGTGCTCCGCAAGGCCTGCGACAACTCGCTCGGCGACGCTGCTCGTGTCCACGCGCATGTCCACGAGATGGTCGGGGATGCCGCGGAAGTGGTAGACCTGCGCGGGGTCCCAGGGCGGCAGGCCCGTGGCCTGCCGGGCCGCGTTGATGCGCGCCCACGTCGATTCCTTGAGCGCCCAGTGCAGCAGCCGCCTCGGCGCCGCGGCCCCGGAGGCGCCCGTGTCCCCGGCGGCCGTGAGGCTCAGGAACGCGGCGTCGGTGGCCTGGCCGATCGCGATGTGGTCGGGGTGGCCGGTGACGCCGTCCGGCCCGAACGTTGCGACGACGTCCGGCCGCTCCTCGACCATGACCTCCCGGATCCGCGCGATGAGCTCGTCGGGCTCCGCCTCGGCGACGAGCCCGTCGTCGTAGCCGAACCACTCGTGCCGGTCGGGGGCGCGACCGTGGGCCGCCCAGGCCTTCTCGTCCTCGATGCGGCGGACGGCGCCGAGGGTCTCCCGCGTCGCGTCGACGCCCGACGCGATGAGGCCGGCGGCGCCGTCGGTCGCGTGGACGAGCACGAAGCGGAACGCCGGCTCGGCGCCGTGGAGGGCGATCGAGCCGGCGATGCCGACGGCCTCGTCGTCGGGGTGGGCGACGACGAGCAGGAGCGTGCGCCGGGGAAGCACTCCTCCATGGTCCTCCCAGCGTACGTTCAGGGGAAGTGTTAGCCCCCGCTCGTGGGCGCCTCCGCGAACCCGCGGACGTCCGCGAGCTGCGCCTTGAGCGCGTCCAGCTGCTTCGCGACGGCCGACGGCGCCGTCCCGCCCTGGGCGCTGCGGCTCGCGAGGGACCCCTCCGTGGACAGCACCGTGCGCACTTCCGGGGTAAGGGCGGGGCTGATCGCCGCGTACTCCTCGTCCGTGAGGTCCCAGAGCTCGACGCCGCGCGACTCGGCCTGCTTCACGGCGGCGCCGGACAGCTCGTGTGCCTCGCGGAACGGCACGCCCTGACGGACGAGCCACTCGGCGATGTCCGTCGCGAGGGCGAACCCCTGTGGCGCGAGGGCGGCCATGCGCTCGGTGTTGAACGTGAGCGTGGCGATCATCCCGGACACCGCCGGGAGCAGGAGCTCGAGTGTGTCCGCGGCGTCGAACACCGGCTCCTTGTCCTCCTGCAGGTCGCGGTTGTACGCGAGCGGGAGGCCCTTGAGCGTGGCGAGCAGCCCGGTCAGGTCGCCGATGAGGCGGCCGGCCTTGCCGCGCGCGAGCTCGGCGACGTCCGGGTTCTTCTTCTGCGGCATGATGCTCGACCCGGTCGAGTAGGCGTCGTCGAGCGTGACGAAGGAGAACTCCTTTGTGGCCCAGAGGATGACCTCCTCCGAGACCCGGGAGAGGTCGACGCCGATCATCGCCGCGACCCATGCGAACTCGGCGAAGACGTCGCGCGAGGCGGTGCCGTCGATCGAGTTGTGCACGGCCGAGTCGAAGCCGAGGTCGGCCGCGACGGCCTCGGGGTCGAGCCCGAGGGACGAGCCCGCGAGGGCGCCGGAGCCGTAGGGCGAGACCGCGGCGCGCCTGTCCCAGTCCGCGAGCCGCTGGACGTCGCGGAGCAGGGCCCACGCGTGGGCGAGCAGGTGGTGGCTGAGCAGGACGGGCTGGGCGTGCTGTAGGTGCGTCCGGCCGGGCATCGCCGCGCCCGGATGGGCCTCCGCCTGGGCAACGAGCGCGTCGATCGTGGCGAGGACGCCTCGGGCGATGAGCCTGGCGTGGTCGCGCAGGAACATGCGCCCGAGGGTCGCGATCTGGTCGTTGCGCGAGCGCCCGGCGCGGAGCTTGCCGCCAAGGTGGGCGCCCGCACGCTCGATGAGGCCGCGCTCGAGCGAGCCGTGCACGTCTTCGTCGGACTCGGCCGCGACGTAGGCCCCGGAGGCCACGTCGGCGTCGAGCCGGTCGAGCGCGTCGAGCATCCCGGCGAGCTCGGCGTCGTCGAGCAGGCCCGCGGTGTGCAGGACCCGCGCGTGCGCACGCGATCCGGCGATGTCGTAGCGGGCCAGGCGCCAGTCGAAGTGCGTGGACTTGCTCAGCGCGGCGAGCGCGTCCGCCGGCCCCCCGGCGAAGCGCCCACCCCAGAGGGCGCCCTCATTGGTGCTGTGCTGTGCCTTCGGCGTCTCAGCCACCCGTGCTCACTCCCCCGCGACGCGGTTGTCTCGGGTCGTGGCGACCCTGGAGGACATGCCCCAGAGGTCGATGAAGCCCTTTGCGCTCGACTGGTCGAACGTGTCGCCCGTGTCGTAGGTCGCGAGGTTGAAGTCGTACAGCGAGGAGTCGGAGCGGCGGCCGTTGACCACGGCGGTGCCGCCGTGCATGACCATCCGGATGTCGCCGGAGACGTACTTCTGCGAGTCGTCGATGAACGTGTCGAGGGCGCGCTTGAGTGGGGAGAACCACTGGCCGTCGTAGACGAGCTCGCTCCAGCGGCGATCCACGGTGGCCTTGAAGCGGGCGTGCTCGCGCTCGATCGTGATGTCCTCGAGGTGCTTGTGCGCGGTGATGAGGGCCATCGCGCCCGGGGCCTCATAGATCTCGCGGCTCTTGATGCCCACGAGACGGTCCTCGACCACGTCTATGCGGCCCACGCCCTGGGCGCCGGCGCGGCGGTTGAGCTCCTGGATGATCTGCAGCGCGCTCATCTCGACGCCGTCCAGCGCCGTCGGCACACCCTGCTTGAAGGAGATGGTGACCTCGTCCGGCGCGGGCGGGAACTCCGGGGTCGCCGTGTAGTCGTAGATGTCCTTCGTCGGGGCGTTCCAGATGTCCTCGAGGTAGCCCGTCTCGACGGCGCGGCCCCACACGTTCTGGTCGATCGAGTAGGGGTTCTTCTTCGTGGTGACGATCGGGAGGTGCTTCTCCTCCGCGTAGGCGATGGCCTTGTCGCGGGTGAGCGCGAGGTCGCGGACCGGGGCGATGCACTTCAGGTCCGGGCCGAGCGTCTGGATGCCGACCTCGAAGCGGACCTGGTCGTTGCCCTTGCCCGTGCAGCCGTGTGCCACGGTGGTCGCGCCGAACTCGCGGGCGGCCTTGACGAGGTGCTTGACGATGACCGGGCGGGAGATCGCGGAGACGAGCGGATAGTGCCCCTGGTAGAGGCCGTTGGCCTTGAGGGTGGGCATGCAGTACTCGTCGGCGAACTCGTCGCGGGCATCGGCGACATAGGCCTCGACGGCGCCGCAGCCGAGCGCGCGCTGGCGGACGGTCTCCATGTTCTCGCCGCCCTGGCCGACGTCGACCGCGACGGCGACGACCTCGGCGCCCGTCGCGTCGGCGATCCAGCCGATGGCGACGGAGGTGTCCAGACCGCCCGAGTAGGCGAGGACGATGCGATCCTTCATGGTGTTCTCCTTAGGCACAGAATCCACAGCAGAGCAGAGTCCACAGCGGCGCCGCGGACGAATTGTTATGCATCAGTCTACATAGATATGCAGTCGCCGCAATCCGGTCGCGTCGCTCTCAGGCATTCTCCGCCGCACGATTGGCCGCCGCCAGCCTCTGTTCCTTGTCCGCCGGGCCAGCCTATGCGAGCGTGGCCGTGTGCCCATTGCCATCCGCGCCGAGCGCCCCGAGGACTACCCTGCGGTCCGCGCCGTGACCGCGGCGGCGTTCCGCCGGGCCGCCCATGCCGCTGCCCCGGTCGACGGGTCAGGCGATCCCGGCGAGGCCGTCCTCGTCGGATGGCTCCGGGAGGATGCCGGGTACCTCCCGGAGCTCGCGCTCGTCGCCGAGGAGGGCGGCGCCATCGTGGGCCACGCGATCACGACGCGCGGCTGGATCGACGCTCCCGGCGCCGCGCCGATTCCCGCGCTCGGCCTCGGGCCCATCTCGGTGCGCCCCGACCGCCAGCGGGCGGGGATCGGCTCGGCGCTGCTCGCGGAGACCGTCCGGGTGGCCGAGGCCCGCGGGGAGCGGCTCATCGCCCTGCTCGGCGACCCCTCCTACTACGGGCGGCACGGCTGGGAGCCCGCGGCGCGGCGCGGGATCGCCGCCCCCGAGCCCGCGTGGGGCGACTACTTCCAAGTGCGCCTCCTCTCCGGGCACGACGGCGCGCGGGGCACCTTCCGCTACGCCGCACCGTTCTCACGGCTCGCGTGAGCCGGGAGTTCCCCGGACGATGGGGTCACCCTCGCGTGAGCACCGTGTCCGTCCCGAGGCGCGTGAGCTTCTCCGGATTGCGCACGTAGTAGAGGCCGGTGACGTGCCCCGCCTCGAGCCGGACTGCGAGCACACCGTCGAGCTCGCCATCGATGCGGAACTCGAGGGCCGGGGTGCCGTTGACCGACGTCGGCCCGCTCGTGATCGTGCCTGGGGTCTTGGCCACGATCCCCGCGAAGAACCTCAGGGCCTTCTCCGCTCCGACGATCGGGCGGAGCGCTGCCTGCTTGCGGCCGCCGCCGTCGCTCACGAGGACAACGTCCGGGGCGAGCACGTCGAGGAGGCCCTGGAGGTCCCCGGTGTCGACGGCGCGCCGGAACGATTCGAGCGTCGCGGCGACCTGGCGCGGCGGCACCGTCTCGCGCGGCCTGCGCGCCTCGACGTGCTGGCGCGCGCGGTGTGCGATCTGCCGCACCGCCGCCGGGCTCCTGTCTACCGCCTCCGCAATCTCGTCGTAGCCGACGTCGAACACCTCGCGCAGCACGAACACGGCCCGCTCGGTCGGAGAGAGGGTCTCGAGGACGAGCATGAGGGCCATGGAGAGGCTCTCGGCGAGCTCGACGTCGTCGGCCACGTCCGGGGACGTAAGCAGGGGCTCCGGGAGCCACGGCCCCACGTACGACTCCTTGCGCCGGGCCATAGTGCGCAGGCGGTTGAGCGCCTGGCGGGTGACGATCCTGACCAGGTAGGCGCGCTCGTCGCGCACGCGGTCGCGGTCGACCTCGGCCCAGCGCAGCCACGACTCCTGGAGGACGTCCTCGGCGTCGGCGGCGGAACCGAGCATCTCGTACGCCACCGTGAACAGCAGGTTGCGGTGGGCGACGAACGCCTCGGTTGCCGTCGACGCGGTGTGGTCGCTCATGAAGCACTCCCCTCTCGGGCCAACGCTACGCGGGTCTCGAGCAGGTCCCGCCGCCGGCCGTCCTTGAGGAACGCCCAGTTGACCAGGCCCGGCCGCCTTCCCTCGAAGACCAGGCCCCGGTAGGTCGACCAGCAGACGGCCTCCTTGATCGCGGCCGCGGTGCGGCCGCCCAGGAAGCCCTTCTTCGCGTGGTCGTCGCTCGTGGAGGCCTGGACGAGCCCGTCGCGCCGTCCGACGCTGAGGCATTGGCCCACGAAGCCCGGAGAGACCGCCCGGGGTGAACGCCCCTCGATACGGGCGAGCACCGCATCCGCTGCGAGCGAGCCGAGCGGGATCGCGGCCTGGCAGCTCATCCGGTAGGGGATGCCCGAGGGGGCGGCCGAGTCGCCGGCGGCGACGATCCGCGGGTCGTCCACGCTCGTCAGGGTCTCGTCGGTGAGGAGGCGTCCGGCAGGGTCGGTGGACAGGCCGCTGCGTGCGGCGAGGTCCGGGACCCCGAACCCCGCGGTCCACAGCGTCACGCTGCCGCGCACCTCCCCGCCGTCCTCGAGACGCACGACGGCGGCGCTCACCTCGGCTGCCCGGGTGCCCGGACCGTCGAGCACCCGCACGCCGAGTCCCCCGAGGCGTGCGGCGAGCGCGCGGCGGGCCCGTGGATGCAGGTAGGGGCCGAGCTCGCCGCCACAGAGGAGTGTGACGTGGCAGCCCTGCTCAGCGAGTTCGGCTGCGGTCTCGATGCCCGTGGGTCCCGCGCCGACCACCGTGAGAGCAGCGGGTGCGCCCGACGCATGGCCCGCGGCCTCGACCGCCGAGCGCGCCCGCCGCGCGCCCTCGAGCGTCGAGAGCGGGTAGGCGAACTCGGCCGCGCCGGGCACTGTGGGTTCCGCGCCGGCGCTGCCGACGGCATAGACGAGGTAGTCGTACTCGACCGTCCCCCGGATTCGAGCTCGACGGCGCGGCGCGCGGCGTCGATCCGCACCGCCGCGCCGATGACGAGCCGGGCGCGAGGCGAGAGGACGTCACCGAAGTCGTGGACGGCGTCGTGCGTCCCGCCCACGAGCTGGTGCAGGCGGATCCGCTCGACAAAGTCCGGGCGGGGATTGATGAGGGCGACGTCCACATCGTCGCGCCGGGTGAGGCGGTTGGCCGCCATCGTGCCGGCGTACCCCCCTCCGAGCACGACCACCCGGATCTTGACGGTGCTGGTCTCGGTGCTGGTCGCGGCGGTGCTGGTGTTCTCAGTCACGGTGCCTCCTGAAAGTCTGGGTCCCGCGTTTCGGGATTCCGGCCACTAGACACCGGGCGCCGCGCACTTGTGACACAGCAGGTCGATGATTCAGGCGCCTCTATGTCCCTGGCGCCGCATCCACTGTGATGCGCATGACGCAGTTCATGGCGCCCTTGGGGCGCACGTAGTCAAAGCCCACGGACTCGAAGAGCTTCCTCGTGCCGTCGTACAGGACGGCCTTGTGGGCGCCGTTGTTGTCGTGGGGGTACCCCTCGACGATGCCGCCGCCCGCCTCCGCGATGAGTCCGAGCGCGCCCCGCACCGCGACAGCGGACAGGCCGCGGTGGCGATGGTTCCGGTCGACGAAGATGCACGTGAGCCGATAGTCGGGCAGGATATCGAGCTCGGCCTCGTACTGCTTGCGGTGGTAGATGTTGGGGAGTTCCTCGGGGGTGCCGTACTCGCACCAGGCGACGGCCTCGCCGTCGTGCATGACGAGCGCCGCGTGGGCGCGCCCCGCCTCGACGAGGCGCTGCTTCAGCGTGCGGTTGTCCTCGACGGCCTGTCGCTTCTCGGAATGGAACGTCTGGAACCACATGCACCAGCACCCTCCGAAGACGCCGTTGTTCCGCTCGGCGAGTCCGGCGAACGCGTCCCATGTCGCGACGGTGAGGGGCACCACGCTGAAGTCCTGCGCGGCCGCCGCGGGCGCCGCTCCGGCCCTGTCCACCTCTTCAGGCTAGGACCGCGCGGCGGACGGTGTAAACGACGGTGCAGACATCACCCGAATCGGTGAGAATGCAGTCATGTCGGATCTGAACGAGCCGAAGACTGCCCTCAAGCGCTACCTCCAGGCCCAGCGGGAGGCGCTCCTGTGGAAGCTCGAGGGCCTCGGCGAGCGCGAGCTGAGGCTACCGCGGACGCAGACCGGCACGAACCTCCTCGGCATCATCAAGCACGTGGCGAACGTCGAGGTCGGGTACTTCGGCGGGACGTTCGGGCGGGTGTGGCCCACGCCGGAGGAGCTCGTCTCGGACGCGGACTTCGATGCGGACCCGCAGGCCGACTGGTACGCGACCGAGGACGAAACCGTCGCAGGGATCGTCGACTTCTATCGGCGCGTCTGGGCGTTCGCCGACGCGACAATCGACGAGCTGCCGCTCGACGCCCCCGGGCGGGTGGCGTGGTGGCCCGACGATCGCAGCCAGGTGACGCTTGAGCGGATCCTCGTGCACGTCATCGCCGAACTGGCCCGGCACGCCGGCCACGCGGACATCCTGCGCGAACTGGCCGACGGCGCCGCTGGCCTGCGCGCCGACGGCAGCAACCTGCCCGATCAGGACTGGGCGGCCTACGTCGCGAAGCTCACCGCGCTCGCGGAGCGGTTCAGTACTCGCCCTTGATCACGAAGAAGCTGCCGCGGATCGTCCCGGCCAGCTTCGACTTCTGGCGCGCGAACTTGAAGCTCGCGGCCAATTCCTCGGGGACCTCCATGCCGTCGGAGAGCTTGAAGCCGACGGCACGCTTGCCGCCGTCCTCGATCGTGTACATGACGTTGATCGAGAGGCCCGACTCGTAGAACACGTACGCCATCCTGATGCCGTCCACCTCGAAGGCCGAGACCTCGAGCGGCGTCGATGAGATGGCGAGGTTGCGCTCCTCGGAGAGGATCTTGTTGATGTAGGCGAGCGTCTCCGGGTCCTCGGCTGCGGACGTGACGGTGAAGTCGTGGTCGTACTTGTTCTTGAAGTAGCGGGCCTCGTTGGCGCGCAGCCCCGCGAGTGCCTCGGCGACGGGAGACGACTCGAGCCCCACGGTAGAGACGTTCTTGAAGTCAACGGTGTACGGCATATCGGCCTCCTGGTTCGCGGTTCCCTGCCGCCTTCACACTACGTCCAGCGCCTCGGCCCGGCTTCTCGATTCCTGATCGTTGCCTGAGGGGTCCACATTCCCGGCGGAGCCGGTAGCGTCTGTGCGAGGAGGACTCCCGATGCGCGCAGTGACCTATTCCATGAGCATCTCGCTCGACGGCTACATCGCCGGCCCGGACGGCTCGTTCAACTGGACCGCGCCGGACGACGACGTGTTCCGCTTCTGGATCGACGAGATCCGGAACGTCGACGTCCACCTGCTGGGACGGCGGCTGTACGAGACGATGCTGTACTGGGAGACCGCCGTTCAGGATCCCGCGCTCAGCGATGCGGACCGCGAGTGGATAGAGCTGTGGAATCCGCTGCCCAAGGTGGTGTTCTCGCGCACACTGTCTGAGCTTCAGGGCAACGCCCGACTCGCCACCGGGAGTGTGGCCGAGGAGATCGCGCGTCTGCGGGCCGAGCCGGGCGACGGCGAGATCGCGATCGGCGGCGCAGACCTCGCGGCGCAGGCCGCCGACGCGGGGCTCATCGACGAGTACCGGACCATGGTGTACCCGGTGCTCGTGGGCGGCGGCGCTCCGTACTTCCCCCGGCACCAGCAGCGGGTCGACCTCGAACTCGTCGGAACCCGAGTCTTCGGCTCGGGCATCGTCTACCTCCGCCACCGCGTGCGTCGCTGACGTACTCGGGTGTATGTCCCACAGGCGCACGCCAGCAAAGCCCAGCTCGGCGACCAGCGCTCCATTGCTGGGAGCGCCGCGATGCGCATTCCCGTGAAGCGTCAGCCCTTCACCACCCACTGCGGGTCGGCGTGTGGCCCTCGCGGGCGTCGTCGGGCATGGCCATCTCGGCGCGCAGTCCGAGAAGGCGGATCGGACGGCCCGGCTCGATGGCGGCGGCTAGGTCCAGCGCGCGGGCGAGGATCCCGTCTCGGTCGGAGGTCTCGGGGACCTTGCGCGCATACGTCTTGGTGACGAACGGCGCGTAGCGGACCTTGAGCGTCAGCCCCACCACGGGACGTGCCTCGGCAGCCACATCCTCGAGGACGCGCGCAGCCAGTTCCCTCACGGCATCGTCGATCTGGGCAGGCTCGGTGAGGTCTCGCTGGAAGGTGGTCTCGCGGCTGTGCCCGCGGGCCACCCACGGGGTGTCGTCGACCACGCTGGCGCCGTCCCCGCGCCCGAGCTGTGCGTACCAGGGACCCATCCTCGGGCCGAACTCCTCGACGAGGTCCTGTGGATCGGTCGCTGCGAGCTCGGCGACGGTGGTGATGCCGACCTTGGCGAGGCGGCCCGCGATCTTCGTGCCGACGCCCCACAGTTCCTTGGTAGGCCGACCGCCCATGACGTCGAGCCAGTTCGCGGCCGTGAGGCGGAAGATCCCGGCCGGTTTGCCGAAGCCAGTGGCGACCTTGGCCCGGACCAGCGTGTCGCCGATGCCCACGCTGCAATGCAGCCGCGTCCTCTCAAGGACGGCGGCCTGGATCTGCCGGGCATAGGCTTCCGGATCCTCGGTCGCTACGCCGACGAAGGCCTCGTCCCAGCCCAGCACCTGCACGGTGGCACCGGGCTGTGCACGCAGAGTGGCCATGACTGTTTCCGACGCTTCGAGGTAGGCGTCCTTGTCGACAGCCAGGAAGATGGCATCCGGCACTTTCCGGGCCGCGATGCGCAATGGCATCCCTGAGCCCACTCCGAACGCACGGGCCTCGTACGACGCGGTCGACACGACGGCTCTCTCTGTCGGGTCGCCGCGACCGCCGACGATAACGGGCCTGCCCGCGAGCTCCGGCCGGCGGAGCACCTCGACCGCCGCGATGAACTGGTCGAGGTCCACGTGCAGCACCCACTGGGTTCCGGTCACGGGACAAGTCTGCCGCATGGGTCCGCCCACGCTCAGATGAATGGGCCAGTCCGCCTCGGCCTCTGCCTGCGCGGTGCGCTCCTACGCCCCCTGCGAGGCCAGCTCGAGGAACCGGCCCGCGACGGACTCTCCACCGGCCGGGTCACGCGTCACGATCATGACCGTGTCATCGCCCGCGATCGTGCCGAGGATGGAGGGGATCACCGAGTGGTCGATTGCGAGCGCCAGGAAGTTCGCGGCGCCCGGCGGGGTGCGCAGGACCACGATGTTGGCGCTCGCTTCCGCCGTGACGAGGAGCTCGGCACAGAGCTTCGCGAGCCGGGCGTCCAGCACCTCGGGCGCCTGGCCGATCCGGGGGCTGCGGTCCCCGCCCTCGCCGCGCACCGCGTAGACGAGCCCGCCGTCGGCACCGCGCACCCGCACGGCGCCGATCTCCACGAGATCGCGCGAGAGGGTCGCCTGGGTGACCTGCACGCCGTCGTCCGCGAGAAGCGCCGCGAGCTCCGCCTGCGAGCGCACCGACGCTCCCGCCAGGAGCGCGCGGATGCGCGCCTGGCGGGCCGCCTTGGTCTGCGGTGCGGAGCCTGGGATCGCGGTCATGGCCATCGACTCAGACCGCCGGCAGGCCCTCGACGACGGCCTGGCCCGAGTAGTGCAGCACCCACGCGAGCAGGGCCTTCTGGGCGTGCAGCCGGTTCTCGGCCTCGTCCCACACCACCGACTGGGGCCCGTCGATCACCTCGGCGGCGACCTCGTACCCGCGGTAGGCCGGGAGGCAGTGGAGGAACACGGCGTCGGGCGCGGCCTTGGCCATCGCCGCCGCGTCGACCGAGTAGGCGCGGAACAGCGTCATCCGCTCGGCCTTCTCGGCCTCCTGGCCCATCGAGACCCACGTGTCCGTCGTGACGACGTCCGCACCCTCGAGGGCCGCGACCGGATCGACCGTGACGAGCACCGAGCCGCCGGTCGTCGCCGCGACGTCCTCCGCCTCGGCCACGATCTCCGGCGCGGGCAGGTAGCCTTCCGGCCCGGCGATACGCACGTTCATGCCGGCCGTGACGCCGGCGAGCAGGTACGAGTTGGCCATGTTGTTCGCCGCGTCGCCCAGGTACGCCATGTTCAGCCCGGCGAGCGTGCCCTTGTGCTCCTTGACGGTGAGAAGGTCGGCGAGGAGCTGGCACGGGTGGTAGTCGTCGCACAGGGCGTTGACCACGGGCACGCGGGAGTTCGCGGCCATGTCCACGAGTCCCTGGTGCGCACCGGTGCGCCACACGATCGCCGCGACCATGCGCTCGAGCACCTTCGCGGTGTCCTCCACCGACTCCTTGTGCCCGATCTGGCTCTCGCCCGGGTTGATGATGAGCGGCGTGCCGCCCATGTCCGAGACGCCCGTGGAGAACGAGACGCGCGTGCGGGTCGAGGTTTTGTCGAAGATCACGGCCACGGTCTTGCGGCCCGCACCCTCGGCCGCGAGCGGCTGGACCGAGTACGGCGCGGCCTTCATCCGCACGGCCAGGTCGAGGACCTCGGCCTGCTCGGAGGGGCTGAGATCGGTGTCCTTGAGGAAGTGCCGTGTGCTGGTCACTTCGCCTCCTTCAGGGTCTCTGCGAGATGTTCGGTGGCTGACGCCACCAGCTGTGGCAGCGCTGCGACGAACGCGTCGGCCTGCTCGGCCGTGAGGATGAGCGGCGGGGCCAGACGGATGGTGCGCGGACCCGGCGCGTTGACGATGAAGCCCGCCTCGAGCGCCTGATTCACGACGGCGGCCGCCAGGTTCGCGCCGTCCGGCACCTGCTCCTGGTCCCCCGCGGGGCCCGCCAGATCGAACCCGATCAGGAGCCCGCGTCCCCGGACCTCGGCGACCTCGGGCAGCGCCGAGAGGGCCGACCGGAGGTGCTCCCCCACCGTGCGGACGTTGGCGAGGACGCCCTGGGTCTCGATCGCGTGGACCGTGGCGAGGGCCGCAGCGGTCGCAACGGGGTTGCCGCCGAACGTGGTGCCGTGCTGGCCCGCGGAGAGCCGCTCGCTGTTCTCGGCACCGAAGGTGATGAGCGCCCCGATCGGGAAGCCGCCGCCGAGGCCCTTGGCGAGCGTGACGGCGTCGGGCACGATCCCGGACCCCTCGATCGCGAGCCAGGTCCCCGTGCGGCCCATCCCGGTCTGGACCTCGTCGACGATCAGGAGGGCCCCGGCGTCGTGCGTGATCTTCCGCGCCGCGGCGAGGTATCCGTGCGGAAGCGGGACGACGCCGGCCTCGCCCTGGATCGGCTCGAGGAACACGGCCTGGGTGGTCTCGTCCACTGCGGCTGCGAGTGCGTCGACGTCGCCGAACGGCACGTGCACGACGCCGCCGGGCAGCGGCTCGAACGGCTCGCGGTAGGCCTTCTTGGCCGTGAGCGCGAGGGCGCCCATGGTGCGGCCGTGAAATGCGCCCTCGAGGGCGACGACCTTGGTGCGCTTCCCGTTGGCCGCGTTGGTGGCGTTCCGCCTCGCCAGCTTGAACGCGGCCTCGTTCGCCTCGGTCCCGGAGTTCGCGAAGAACACCTTGGACCCCGCGGGCGCGCCCGTGATCTGCAGGAGCTTCTCGGCGAGCGCGACCTGGGTGGGACTCGTGAAGAAATTCGAGACGTGGCCGAGCGTTGAGAGCTGGGACGAGATGACGCTCGTGACGAACGGGTGCGCGTGGCCGAGCGCGTTCACGGCGATGCCGCCGAGGAGGTCGAGGTACTGCTTGCCGTCGGCGTCCCACACGTAGCAGCCCTGCCCGCGCACGAGCACGCGCTGAGGAGTCCCGAACACGCCCATGAGGGAATCCGCGTAGCGTGAGAGCCACGCCGCACCGGAGGGCGAACCGTCCACCAGCTCGCCGAGGGGGCGGGTCTCCGGGGATCGCTCGGCATGGTGGGGCGGGATGCCCGCCCCCCCGGAGAGCGAAGGCGAGGTGCTCATGCGGCTGTTCCTTCCCCGTCGGGCACCACCTGGGTGCCGACGCCTGCGTTCGTGAAGATCTCGAGGAGCATCGTGTGGGGGCTGCGCCCGTCCACGATCGCGGCGCGGTCAACGCCCTCCGTGACTGCCTTGAGGCATGCGGCCATCTTGGGGATCATGCCGGAGGCCAGACTGGGCAGCATCTCACGCAGCTCCGAGGCGGAGATCTGCGAGACGAGCGAGTCCCTGTCCGGCCAGTTGCGGTAGAGCCCCTCGACGTCGGTGAGGATCACGAGGCGGGAGGCCTGGAGGGCAACCGCGACCGCGGCGGCGGCAGTGTCCGCGTTGACGTTGAGGACCTGGCCGGTCGGCTGGTAGGTGACGCTCCCCTGAGAGGAGGGCGCGCCGTCGTGCGCCGGAGAAGCCTCCACCTCGGGGGCTACCCCGGAGATCACCGGGATCCTCCCGGCCTCGAGGATGTCCAGGACCGCGCCGGGCTCGACGCCGACCACCTCGCCCACGAGGCCCAGGTCGACTTCTTCGCCGTCCACCACGGCGCCGGTCCGCACCGCCTGGAGGAGCCCGGCGTCCTCGCCCGAGAGGCCCACGGCGTACGGGCCGTGGGAGTTGATGAGTCCCACGAGCTCTCGGCCCACTTGGCCGGTGAGGACCATGCGGACCACATCCATCGCCTCGGGCGTGGTCACGCGCAGGCCGCCCTTGAACTCGCTCTCGATGCCCACGCGGTTCAGCATCGCGCTGATCTGCGGGCCGCCGCCGTGCACCACCACGGGGCGGATGCCCACGTGGTGGAGGAAGACGATGTCCTCGGCGAACGCGCGGCGGAGTTCGTCGTTGACCATCGCGTTGCCGCCGTACTTGACCACCATCGTGGTGCCGGCGAACTTCTGAATCCACGGAAGGGCCTCGATGAGGGTCTCGGCCTTGTCCATGGCGAGGCGGATGTTGGAACTTGGCTCAGTCATGTGCGTCTCTCAGCTCGAGTAGGCCGAGTTCTCGTGCACGTAGTCGTGGGTGAGGTCGTTGGTCAGGATCGTCGCCTCGGCGCTGCCCGTCGCGAGGTCGATCTCGACCAGCACCTCGCGCTTCTCGAGGTCCACGAGCGAGCGGTCCTTGCCGATGCCGCCCTTCTGGCAGATCTCGATGCCGTTGATCGAGACGTTGATCTCGTCCGGCTCGAATGCCGCGTCCGTCGTACCGACTGCCGAGAGCACGCGGCCCCAGTTGGGGTCCTTGCCGAAGATCGCGGTCTTGAAGAGGTTCGACCGGGCGACAGCCCGCGAGACAGCCTCAGCGTCGCGCTCGCTCGCGGCGTTGAACGTGCGGATGGCGATGTCGTGCGAGGCCCCCTCGGCGTCGCCGATGAGCTTGCGGGCCAGCTCGGCGCATACCTGGGTGAGGCCCGCAGTGAACTCGCTGACGGAGGGGACGGCCTCCGAGGCGCCCGAGGCCATGAGCACCACCGAGTCGTTCGTGGACATGCAGCCGTCCGAGTCTGCGCGGTCGAACGTCACGCGGGCCGCGTCGCGGAGTGCGGCGTCGAGGACCTCGGCGTGGACCTCGGCGTCGGTCGTGAGGACCACGAGCATCGTCGCGAGGCCCGGCGCGAGCATCCCGGCGCCCTTCGCGATCCCGCCGATCGTGTACTCGACGCCCCCCGCGTCGGTGCCCGTGAACACGGCCTCCTTCGGCACGGTGTCCGTGGTCATGATCGCGACGGCGGCCTCGTGCCCGCCGTCGGCCGCGAGTGCGCCAGCGAGGGCGTCCACGCCCTGGAGGATCTTGTCCATGGGCAGCTGCTCGCCGATGAGCCCGGTCGAGCAGACCACGACGTCCCCGGCAGAGATCCCGAGGACGTCCGCGGTCTTCTCGGCGGTCCGGTGGGTGTTCTGGAACCCCTGCGTCCCAGTGCACGCGTTCGCCCCGCCCGAGTTGAGCACGACGGCGTCGACCCGGCCGTCCGTGACGACCTGCTTGGACCAGCGCACGGGCGCGGCCATGACGCGGTTGGAGGTGAAGACGGCGGCGGCGTGCTTGTCCGGGCCATCGTTGACCACGAGGGCCATATCGGGCTTGCCGGAGGCCTTGAGCCCGGCGGTGGTGCCGGCGGCCCGGAAGCCCTTGGGTGCGGTGACGGTCACGGTGCGACTCCCAGTTGGTTCAGGCCGGCGCCCTCGTCGAGGCCCAGCGCGATATTCATGGACTGCACCGCGCCGCCAGCGGTGCCCTTGGTCAGGTTGTCGATCGCTGAGCTCACGATCACCCGACCGGCGTGCTCGTCGAAGGCGAGCTGGATGACGGCATTGTTGGACCCGGCGACCATCTGGGTGGCGGGCCACTGGCCCTGCGGGAGGAGGTGGACGAACTTCTCGTCGCCGTAGGCCGCCTCCCACGCGGCGCGGAGGCTGGCCGCGCCCACGTCCGCCTTGACACGGGCCGTTGCGGTGGTCAGGATGCCACGGCTCATCGGGGCGAGCGTGGGGGTGAAGGAGACGGTCACCGGCTCGCCGGCGGCGTTGGAGAGCCCCTGCTCCATCTCGGGCGTGTGGCGGTGGCCCCCGCCCACACCGTACGGGCTCATCGAGCCCATGACCTCGGACCCGAGGAGATTCGGCTTGACGGACTTGCCCGCGCCGGAGGTGCCGGACGCGGAGACGATGACGACGTCGTCGGGCTCGAGGAGGCCCGCGGCGAAGCCCGGGGTGAGGGCCAGGAGCACGGACGTCGGGTAGCAGCCGGGGACGGCGATGCGGCGCGCGCCGCGGAGCTTCTCGCGCTGCTTGGCGTTTGCCCCGCCCGAGGGGCCCACGAGGAGCTCCGGAAGGCCGTACGGCCACGTGCCGGCGTGCTCGGAGCGGTAGAAGCGGAACCAGGCCTCGGGGTCCTCCAGGCGGTGGTCGGCGCCGGCGTCGATCACGAGCGTGTCCTCGGGCAGCGCGGCGGCCACCTCGGCGGATGCGCCGTGCGGGAGGGCGAGGAACACGACGTCGTGCCCCGCGAGGTTCTCGGGGGTCGTCTCGACGATCTCGCGGTCCGCGAGCGGCAGCAGGTGCGGCTGGAGCTCGCCCAGTCGGCTGCCGGCACTCGAGTGGGCCGTGATCGCGCCGATCTCGACCTCGGGGTGGTTGGCCAGCAGCCGGAGGACCTCTCCCCCGGCGTAGCCGCTGGCTCCGGACACAGCTGCAGTAATGGTCACCCGCCCACTCTAGGCAAGTTTATGCATGGTAGTCAATATTTATGCATGCATGGCTTCTCTAGGATGGGTCCGGACGCGAAACGAGAAGCTAGGGAGAGAGTTCCATGACCCACGCCATTGTCGCCACCGCACCCGGAGGACCGGAAGTCCTCACCCCGGCCGATGTCGAGATGCCCGTCCCGGGCCCCGGCCAGCTCCTCGTCCGCGTCGCCGCGACGGGCGTGAACTTCATCGAGACGTACCAGCGCCAGGGCCTGTACAAGGTCCCGTTCCCCTTCACCCCCGGCGCGGAGGCTGCCGGCGTCGTGACCGCCGTCGGCGAGGGCGTCGCCGACTTCGCCAAGGGCGACCGCGTCGCGACCGCCGAGGGCCACAGGACCTACGCCGAGTACACGGTCATCGACGCGGACAGGGCGCTGCCCATCCCCGGGGGCGTGGACCTCCTCACGGCCGCCGCGCTGCCGCTGCAGGGAATGACGGCCCACTACCTCATCAACTCGACCTTCCGCGTCGAGCCGGGCCAGACCGTGCTCCTCCATGCGGGCGCGGGGGGTGTGGGCCTCCTCGCCACCCAGATGCTCAAGGCCAAGGGGGCCAGGGTCATCACCACCGTCTCCACCGATGCCAAGGCGGAGCTCGCCGCGGGCGCCGGCGCCGACCACGTGATCCGGTACCACGACTTCCCCGCCCAGGTGCGCGAGCTCACCGGCGGCGCGGGCGTGGACGTGGTGTACGACGGCGTGGGGCGGGACACGTTCGACGGCTCCCTCGAGTGCCTGCGCACCCGCGGGATGCTCGTGCTGTTCGGAGCCGCGTCGGGCCCGGTGCCCCCGTTCGACCTGCAGCGCCTCAACGCCGGCGGCTCGCTGTTCGTCACCCGGCCCACGCTTGCCCACCACCTCCTCAACGCCGCAGAGCGCCGCTGGCGCTCCTCCGAGGTGTTCGGCGCCGTCGCCGCCGGGACACTCAGTGTCCGGATTGGGGCCCAGTTCCCGCTGTGGGAGGCTGCCGCCGCCCACAGCGCGCTCGAGGGACGGGGCACCACGGGCAAGGTCCTGCTCGTCCCCTGACCGCCAGCCGTGACGGGGCCCAAATCCTGCGGCCGGCCGGGGCGCAATGGAAGAATGGCTGCACGATGACACCCACCAGTGAGCCCGAAGTCCTCGACGCTACCCCGCGGCGCTATCCGCCCCAGCTCGCGGGATCCCAGCGCACCCCGGCGGCCCGCACCCTCATCGACGTCCTCACCGCGAGCGCCGATGCCTTCCCCGAGGCCCCCGCGCTCGACGACGGGACGCGGGCCCTCTCCTACAGCGAGCTGCTCGACGAGGTCAGGTCGATGGGGCGGAAGCTCCACGCGGCCGGCCTGGGCGCGGGCGACCGCATCGGGGTCCGCATCCCGTCGGGCACCGCCGAGCTGTACGTGGCGATCCTCGCGACGATGCTTGTGGGCGCCGCCTACGTCCCGGTCGACGCCGACGATCCCGATGAGCGCGCCAAGCTCGTCTTCAGCGAGGCCAAGGTGGCCGGGATCCTGCGCGGCGGCGGCTCGATGGTGGTGGACCGGAAGCGCCCCAAGCCGTTCCCGTCGCCGCGCCCGCCGGCCCCCGAGGACGACTGCTGGATCATCTTCACGTCCGGCTCCACCGGCACGCCGAAGGGCGTCGCGGTATCGCACCGCTCGGCCGCGGCCTTCGTGGACGCCGAGTCGCGGCTGTTCCTCCAGGCGGAGCCGATCGGCCCCGAGGACCGCGTCCTCGCGGGCCTGTCCGTGGCGTTCGACGCCTCGTGCGAGGAGATGTGGCTTGCGTGGAGGCATGGGGCGTGCCTGGTCCCTGCGCCGCGGGCCCTCGTACGCACGGGCATGGACCTCGGTCCATGGCTCGTGCAGCGCGGCATCACCGTCGTCTCGACCGTCCCCACGCTCGCGGCGCTGTGGCCTGCCGAGGCGCTCGAGAACGTCCGCCTTCTCATCTTCGGCGGCGAGGCGTGCCCGCCCGAGCTCGCCGCCCGGCTCGCCGTCGAGGGCCGCGAGGTCTGGAACACGTACGGGCCCACCGAGGCGACCGTCGTGGCCTGCGCGGCGCCCATGGGCGGCGACGGGCCGGTCCGGATCGGGCTGCCGCTGGACGGCTGGGACCTCGCGATCGTGGACCAGGCCGGCGTGCCTGTGGCCGAGGGCGGCACCGGTGAGCTCATCATCGGCGGAGTGGGCCTGGCCCGCTACCTCGATCCCGCGAAGGACGCCGAGAAGTACGCGCCCATGCCCACGCTCGGCTGGGAGCGCGCCTACCGCTCTGGCGACCTTGTCATGTACGAGCCCGCAGGGCTCCTCTTCATGGGGCGCGCCGACGAACAGGTCAAGCTCGGCGGCCGCCGCATCGAGCTCGGCGAGGTCGACGCCGCGCTGCAGGGGCTGCCAGGAGTCGCCGGCGCTGCAGCCGCCGTGCGCACGACGGCGGCGGGGAACCAGATCCTCGTGGGGTACCTCGCGCCGGCCGAGGGTACGACGCCGGACCTCGCCGCGGCCCGGAAGCACCTCACGCGAGAGCTGCCGGCCGCGCTCGTGCCCGTGCTCGCCGTCGTCGATACCCTGCCGACCAAGACGAGCGGCAAGGTGGACCGCAACGCGCTCCCGTGGCCGCTGCCGGGTCAGGACAACGATGAAGGGCCCGATCTCGAGCTGCCGGAGGACGCCGCGTGGATCGTCGAGCAGTGGGGCGCGGTGCTCGGCACCAGGGCCCCTGGGCTCGATGCGGACTTCTTCGGGCACGGCGGAGGGTCGCTCGCCGCCGCCCAGCTCGTCTCGGCCCTGCGCCGCCGCTACCCCACCGTCACGGTCGCGGATGTGTATGCACATCCGCGCGTCGGGGCGCTCGTCGAGGCAGTGCTGGGCACGGCGCCGGCGGCCGGGAGCCTCGCGCCGCGCGAGCGCACGGTACGGCCCACCTCCGGCAGGGCCCAGCTGCTCCAGACGCTCATGGGAGTCCCACTCTTCATCCTCGTGGGCATGCGGTGGCTCACCTACCTCGCGGCCGCCAACAACGTGCTTGCGGCAGTCGCCGGGTTCGCCGCGGCGCCGACGCTCTCGTGGTGGTGGGTCGCGGCGTCCTGGATGGTGTTCGTGAGCCCGTGGGGCCGGATGGCCATCTCGGTGGGGGCGGCGCGGCTGCTGCTGCGCGGCGTCGGCCCCGGCCGCTACCCGCGCTCGGGCCCCGTTCACTTGAGGCTGTGGCTCGCCGAGCAGATCGCGGACCTCGCCCAGGCCGTGAGCCTCGCGAGCGCGCCGTGGGTCCCGTACTACGCTCGGGCGCTCGGCGCGACGATCGGCCGCGACGCCGTGCTGCACTCCGTCCCGCCCGTCACGGGCATGCTTTCCGTTGGCCCGGGCGCCTCGGTGGAGCCCGAGGTCGACCTGTCCGGCTGGTGGATCGACGGCGACTGGGTGCACATCGGCGGCGTCCGCATCGGCGCGGGCGCAACCGTCGGTGCCCGCAGCACGCTGCTGCCCGGCGCGCGGATCGGCGCGGGGGCCGTGGTGGACCCGGGCTCCGCCGTGTCGGGCAAGGTCAAGGCGGGCCTGCGCGTGGCCGGCTCACCCGCGTCACGCGTGGGGAAGGCGAAGCATGGGTGGCCCGAGGTCCCCTCGCGGCGGTCCAGGCTGTGTGAGGGCGCATGGATCGGCGCGTTCGCCGCCGGCTCGACGCTCTTGGCCCTCATCCCGTTCGTCTCCGCCGCGGCCGCCGCGCTCGTCCTCGTCTGGGCTGCGCACGGGCGCGCGTCACTGCACGCGGCCTTCGTCCCACTGCTCGCAGCCACGCCGCTCGCGGCGGCGGTGTGGTTCGTGCTCAACCTCTTGCTCATCGCCGGCGTGGTCCGGCTGCTGGGCCTCGGCCTCACCGAGGGCTACCATCGCATCCGCTCGCGCACGGGCTACGGCTGGCAGGTGTGGGCCACGGAGCGGGTGCTCGACCTGGCCCGCGACGTGCTGTTCCCCATCTACGCGAGCCTGTTCACGCCCGTGTGGCTGCGGGTCCTGGGCGCGAAGGTCGGCAAGGACGTCGAGGCCTCCACGGTCCTCCTCCTGCCCTCCATGACCACCGTGGCCGACGGCGCTTTCCTCGCCGACGACACCATGGTCGCCAGCTACGAGCTCGGCGGCGGCTGGGTCAAGATCGCCCCGGCCAAGATCGGCAAGCGCGCGTTCCTGGGCAACTCCGGGATGACGGCGGCGGGCCGTTCCGTGCCGAAGGACGGCCTCGTCGCCGTCCTCTCCGCGACCCCGAAGAAGGCCAAGTCGGGATCGTCCTGGCTCGGCAGCCCGCCCGTGAGGCTGCGGCGCACCGCGATGGAGACGGACGCCGCACGGACGTTCCGCCCGGCGGGGCGGCTCAAGGTCGCGCGTGCCCTGTGGGAACTGTGCCGCGCGGTGCCGGTCGTGCTCACGGTGGCCATCGCCGTCGTCGTGCTCACCGCCCTCGACTGGATCGCCGCCGCGTGGGGGTACCTTGCCGCCGCGCTGCTCGGCGGCGCCGTCATGCTCGTGACCGGGGGAATCGCGGCGGCGTCCGCGACTGCAGCGAAGTGGCTCTTCGTGGGGCGCATCAAGGCCGGCGAGCACCCGCTGTGGAGTGCGTTCGTCTGGCGCAACGAGGTGCAGGACACGTTCGTGGAGATGGTCGCGGCGCCGTGGTTCGCGCGCGCCGCGTCCGGCACGCCGGCCCTCGTGTGGTGGCTGCGGTCCCTCGGCGCGAGGATCGGCTCCGGTGCGTGGTGCGAGAGCTACTGGCTGCCGGAGGCCGACCTCGTGACCCTCGGCCCCAGCTCCACCGTGAACCGCGGCTGCGTGGTCCAGACGCACCTGTTCCACGACAGGATCATGGCGATCGACGCCGTCGTGCTCGGCGAAGGCGCGACTCTCGGGCCGCACGGGGTCATCCTGCCCGGCGCCGAGATCGCCGACGGCGCGACGGTGGGGCCGGCGTCGCTCGTCATGCGGGGCGAGCACGTGCCCGCAGCGACGTACTGGCGCGGGAACCCCGTGGCGCCATGGAAGGAGCCGGAGGCGCCGAGCCGGTGAGCCCCATCAAGCACATCCTGCCCCGGAAGAAGTCCAAGAACGGTGCCCTGCCGGACCCCTACACGCCCGGGCACGGCAGCGCGGCCTACCGTGTGCGGCACTACGACCTCGAGGTGGACCTCCGGCTGGCGAGCAACCGCCTCGCCGGGCGCGCACTGATCCGGGCCACCGCGAAGGACAGGCTCGAGACGGTCACCCTGAGCCTCACGGGGCTCCGTGCCCCGAAGATCCAAGTCAATGGCGCCCGCCCCGCCAAGACGGCCCAGCGCGGCGACGAGCTGCGCATCACGCCCGCCGCCCCGATCGCCAAGGGGAGCGACTTCACCGTGGAGGTCCGGTACGAGGGCAACCCCGGCCCCGTGGACGGGCAGTGGGGAGAGGTCGGCTTCGAGGAGCTCACGGACGGCGTGCTCGTGGCGGGGCAGCCCGTCGGTGCGCCTACGTGGTTCCCGTGCAACGACCACCCGAGCCAGAAGGCCACGTTCCGTATCACCGCTACCGCGGATGCGGGGTACCGGATCATCTCGAACGGGCTGCTCGTGGGACACCGGCGCAAGTCCAGCCGCGAGACATGGGTGTACGAGGTCCACGAGCCCATGGCGCCCTACCTCGCCACGCTCCTCGTGGGCCGGTGCGAGATGCTCGAGCTCGGCCGCATCCCACGCCGCTCCTCCCCCGCCGTCGGCGTGTACGCCGCGGTGCCGTCCGCCCTGCGTCAGGAGGCGCTCACGGGCCTGCGGGACCAGCGGGCCATGGTGGAGCTCTTCTCCGAGCTCTTCGGGCCGTACCCGTTCCGGGACTACACGGTGGTGGTGACCGAGGACGAGCTCGAGATCCCTCTCGAGGCGCAGACCCTCTCGATCGTCGGGCGGAACCACATCACCAGATCGTGGGAGTCCCAGCGGCTCCTCGCGCACGAGCTCGCGCACCAGTGGTTCGGGAACTCCGTGACCGCGCGGCGGTGGGAGGACATCTGGCTGCACGAGGGCTTCGCGTGCTACGCCGAGTGGCTGTGGAGCGAGCACGCGGGACAGGGGTCGGCGACGTCGCGGGCCGCCGCGGCGTGGAAGCTCGTCGCGTCCCAGAAGGAGGACATCGTGGTGGGCGCACCCGGCCCCGACCTCATGTTCGACGACCGCGTCTACAAGCGCGGCGCCCTGGCCCTGCACGCCGTTCGCCGCGCCATGGGCGAGGACCGGTTCTTCCGCTCGCTGCGGGCCTTCGGCGAGGAGAACCGGCACGCCAACGCCTCGACGGCCGACTTCGTGGAGATCCTGGGCCGCGTCGGGGCGGGCGCGCAGGGGTTCGCCCCGGAGAAGCTCCTGCGCCCGTGGCTCTTCGAGCGGAAGCTCCCGGCGTTCCCCAGCTGACGCCGCCAGCGCGAGCCCCACCCCGGATGAGGGGTCATGTCCCTGGGATGAGGAGTCAGGTCGATCGTCTCTTCCGGCTCGACCGTAAAGAACTCGACTATCTGCTGGCAGTACTCCGGCTTGTAGTGAGTCGGCCGGCCTTGTCTTCTTGGTGACCTACTTGTCCGGGAGACTGTCTGCCACCGCTGCCACCGGCTGGTCTGACGCATTGGCTGGCATAGGAGCTACGTCAGTCAGCCAGTCAGGAAAATCCGGGAACCTGATCTTGAATTTATCGTCATTCATATGCCCCTATTTATGACACAACCGGAGGAGAATTGAGAGCGCAGTGTCGATTACATGGGCAGATGTGCCTTAGGCCTCGCACCACCAATTCACCCGATCCGCCCCTTCCGCTCCTAACCTTGAGGTGTCACTCTGGGTGTTGCTGTGTCATGGTGGCGAACTACTCGAGAAAGGTGAAGTGCCGTGAGCGAGTATTACGGTGGTCCAGGAGGCGGACCGGGCATTCGTGAACCGGAGTTCGATCCTGATGACGCAGACGACCTCCGTCGAATTAGACTCTTCATCGGTGATGTTCGTCGGTTTATGGAGGACGTATATGAAAACCCTCCTGTTGGATTGGAGGGTGAGTACTTCGACGACGAACGCGAAGGGTGGCGCAACCTACCCGACATCCACGAGATATTGGTCGGTCGCATTACGGAAGACCTCCGTATTCCGCTCAGGTCCGCCGGTCTCACTGGCGCAGCCGGCACGGCGAAGTACCGTCGTTGGAAGGAAGCAGCCAAGGCGTTCGTGAAACTGCGGAACGCTCGTAGGACGTCCCGAGCCCTTAATGTCGCCGCCTCAATCATGGCGAGCATCGCCGACATCGCCAATCTTGGAGAGGCGTGGAAAGAGGCCATGGAAGGACTGAAATACATAACCGACCTCGCACTTGAAGAGGGTGGAAGTTAGAAATCCCGCGCTTCACCAATTGAAACTAGCCTCGTAGCCTTGAAGTATTCCCGATTTCCTCACTGGATACCGCCATTTCAAGGAACGTCGCCATGTCCGCTCTGCCCGGCCACGATCCCGCTCCCCCACGCCCGTCGGCCCAAGTCATTCCGCTGCCCGGCGTCAAGCGACCGAAGCGCCACCCGATTCGCCGCATCCTGCGCGTCGTTGGCCGCGTCGTCGTGCTCCTGATCGCACTCTCTCTGCTCGCCACGGTGAGACGACGGCACCGAGCGCACTGAACCAAGCTTCGCCTTGGCGTGGACGCGCGAGCATGTCCCCGCGCAAGTGCTGTGGCCCGCCTGCTACTCCCAGGCCGCGCGCGCATTCTGGGTCGAGGCATCGCCAGTGCATCGGCGGGTCATCGAGGCGCAATGGCTCGGTAGCACTGGGTAGCGACTCGACCGACAAGTTCATCACCCAACCGAAAGTGAGCGACGGGTACCTACACCTCAGATGTCACGTCATCCGCGCCTCTTGCAGTTAGTCCAGACGCGCGCGTTAATCCTGCCATGAGCGTCATAGGACGATTTGTGGGCTTGCTCGACAACTGGTCTGAGAAGCGGAAACCAGACTGCGCCGATAGCCAGCACCTCATTGGATCGTGGGCCGCGAAGGGTCTCGTCCAGTTCATCGCCTTCGAATACGCCGTCTCACTCAGCTGGAACTGGGCTATCGACGGCAAGGACAACTACAGCTACCTCACAAACATGATCAGCGACCTCGGCGCGACGGTCTGCAAGGACGACGGCCGATGGTTGTGCTCGCAAGCATTCGTCGTGATGAACGTATCGTTCATCTACCTGGGATTGGGAATCATCGTTGCCGCTTCGCTGATTACCTCGGCCGTGCTCCGCGTCGCCGCGCACCCCGGCGAGCTGAAGGCACTGCAAGACGTCGATAAGGGGAGAAGGAGGATCAGCGACGGACGTGCACTATGGGGCCACATCATCGGCGTCCACTCAAACCGTCATTTGACGGCTCCAGACCACCTTGCCTTCATCGTGCGCGTGGCACTGTTTGCCACTGGCATCGGACTTGTCGGCATCGGCATTTTCCCGGAGAACCTACACCACCGTTTGCACCCGGCGAGCCTAGTTATCCTCGTAGTCGGGACAATCGTTGCCATGCTCTCCCTGGGCATCCTGTGGTTGAGCGAGACGAACTGGTCACTGTTCCTTATCGCGCTGGCGGTCATATCAGCCGTCTCAGCAATCATCATGACGTGGCTTGATGGCTTCGGCGTTCCAGGATTCTACGAGCGTGTAGTGGTCTACGCTTTCATCGCTGGCATGGTCACTATGGGACTCATAGTCAGTCACGGAGCGCATAAGGTACGACGTCGGAAGACCGAACGTCGTGATCGTGTCACCTTTGCAGTCAAAAGGATGCCACGTCTACGAAAATGGAACGTGCCGCAACTTGAGCGCGAGCTAGTGTCGTGTTTCTGAAGTTGGCTGATGGTTCGCCTTCTTGAGGACTTCGTCGGCGGTCTTGGTCCAGACGAAGGCGTGTTTGCGGTCGTTCCAGCCGGTGATGAATTGCCGGATCTTGGCGTTGAGGTCTTTGACGCTGGTGAAGATTCCGCGGCGGATTGCCTGGCGGTCGATGATCCCGAACCAGACCTCGACGAGGTTCAGCCACGACCCCGAGGTCGGGGTGAAGTGCACGCGGAAGCGAGGGTGCTTCTCCAGCCACGCCTTGACCTCCGGGGTCTTGTGGGTCGCGTAGTTGTCCATCACCAGGTGCAGCTCGACCTCGGGGTATGCGCGATCGAGCTGTCGGAGGAAGCTGAGGAACTCCTGCCTGCGGTGCTTCGGCTTGACCGCCCCGGTGACGTGCCCTGTCGCGATCTCGAGCGCGGCGAACAGTGTCGTCGTGCCGTGCCGCGTGTAGTCATGGGTGCGCTTCTCCGCGTCGCCTGGCCGCATCGGGAGCATCGGCGCCGTCCGGTCCAGTGCCTGGATCTGCGACTTCTCGTCCACGCACAGCACGATCGCGTTCTCCGGCGGCGCCAGGTACAGCCCGACGACATCGGTGACCTTGCCCACCAGCTCGGGGTCGGTGGAGAACTTGAACGTCTCCGACCGCCAGGGCTGCACCCCGTACTCGCGCCACGCCCTCGCGATCGTCGCATTGCCCACCTTCAGGTGCGACGCGAGCAGCCGCGAGGACCAGTGCGTCACCCCATACTTCTTCGGCGGCGGAGTCAGGGTCGTCGCCACGATCTCGGCGTGATCCAGCTCCCGCGGGCGCCCCGAACGCTCCGCGTCATCGAGGCCGGCGATCCCCGCTTCCTCGTACCGGGACCGCCACTTCAGCACCGTCACCACCGAGGCGCCGGCGAGCTCGGCGATCCGCGTGTTCGCGACGCCTTCCGACGCCAGGAGCACAATCCGCGCCCGCTTCACCAGCCCCGCCCGGACCGTGGTCGCGCGCATCCACCGCCGCAGCTCCGGCTCGTCACCCTCGAACAGACGCAATGCAGCAGCCGGAGAATTCGCCATAGCCAATTCTCCCAGCGCACCAACCATTCAGGAACTAACGACACGGAACACTAGAAAACGCCTGATTCACGATTAGCTATGAGCACGCACGCAGGTATGTCGTATAGCTGACCAGCTACGACCGTGGTGGCCCACCCCGGTCGTAGCTGGCGCTTGACCTTCACTTCCGCGGACGCGGTGGTGGTGGAGGGCCTTCGGCTTGTCGCCAGTCAGGTGCGTGCGAGGGCCGCGACGAATCCCTCTGGGAGCCCGAGCCCACGGGTGTCCAGATCGTGGACCCGGCTTTCGCCGACGGTCTCGACATGGGAAGGATCTGCCCGCAGCCCGGTGCCAAGGGCCTTGAGCAGTGCCTCCTTGCGGGCCCACAGCCGCGCGGCCTCGCCTGGCGGGTCGGCCGCCCTGTACGCACGACGGCGCTCGGTCGCCGAGAAGGCGGCCTTCGGGATCGCATCGCGGAAGTCCGCTACGAAGGCAAGGTCGACGCCGATCCCCGGCCTCGCACGCGACGAGGTGACCTCGGCGGTACACGGGGTGACCTCAGCGGCGAGGATGGCCCACCCTCCCGCCCGGGACATGCTCGCGGCGACATCCAGCGGCAGCCGCCCCCCGTCGTCGTGCGCGGAGCCGGGACCGGCAGCGAGAGCGAAGCCGGGCACGCCGTGCTCCCCCGGCCCGCAGTCGGGACAGGCATAGGCCGGGACCACGAGCTCCGGATCCACCCCGAGGAGCTCCGCCACGAACGCCCGCAGCGCGAGCCGCCCGGCGAGGAACCCGTGCCGCCGCGCCGGGTCCACCATCGCGGCGGCCCGCTCGAGCTCGCCGGGGGTGCAGACGCCGGCGGGCAGCGCCGACCCGGGTGAACCGAGCGGCACTGCCCGCAGGAGCACGGCTTCCTCAGGTGGTCAGCGCTGGACCGCGCCGAACCGCTTCGCGGCGAGCGCCACGGCGGCGGCGCGCGCCTCGGAGGCCTCGTCGGCGGTGAGGGTACGGTCCTCGGCGCGGAAGCGCAGGCCGAACGCGAGGGACTTCTTGCCCTCGTCGATGCCCTTGCCCGTGTACACGTCGAAGAGGTGCACGTCCTCGAGCAGCTCGCCGGCACCCTCGCGCAGGGCGCCGAGCACGGAGTCGGCGGGCAGCTCGGCGTCGACGATCAGCGCGACGTCCTGGGTCGCGACGGGGAACGTCGAGATGTGCTTGGCCACCACGACGTCGGCGGCGGCTTCGAAGAGTGCCTCGGCGTCCAGTTCGAACGCGACGGAGCGCGCCGGCATGTCCAGCTGCGCGAGCAGCTTCGGGTGCAGCTCGCCCGCGTACCCGATGACCTCCCCGGAGCGCAGCGAAAGCTGGGCGGCGCGGCCCGGGTGGAACGCCTGGTGCGCCCCCTGGGCGACCACGAGCTCGACGCCGAGGACGTCGCCGACGAGCCGCGCGGCGTCGAGCGCGTCCGCCCAATCCCACGCACGCGGCGTTGCGCCGGGCGCCTCGGGCGAGTCCTTGCCCGTGAAGATGCCCGCGACGTGCAGCGGCTGGTTCGGAAGACCGTCGTAGAGCGAGTCGAGGACCTCGTCCGAGGGGCGCACGCCGAGCGGCGGGATCTCCGCGGTGCCGAGCGCACCGTCGCCGGGGAGGAACACGAGACCGGCCTCGTACAGTGCGAGGTCCCGGAAGCCGCGGCCGTGGTTGCGCTTGGCCGTGTCGATCAGGCCCGGCAGCAGCGAGGTGCGCAGCCAGCCGCGCTCCTCACTCAGCGGGTTGGCGAGCTTGACGGCCGGGCGCACGGCACCCTCCTCGGCCACACCGAAGGTCTCGTTCTCCGCCTTGGTCGCGAAGGGGTACGCGAGGACCTCGGTCAGGCCGGCGTCCGCGAGCGCCTGGACGAGCCGGCGCCGCTGCTGCTGCGTGCGGGTGAACCCGCGCCCGGGGGGCGCCACGGGGAGCGTCGCCGGGATCTTGTCGTACCCGACCAGACGGGCGATCTCCTCGGAGAGGTCCTCCTTGGTCTCGAGGTCGTTGCGCCAGCTCGGCGGCGTGACCACGAAGTCCGCGCCGGCCCGCTGCACGTCCGCGCCCAGGTCCCCGAGGGCGCGCGTGATGAGCTCGTCGCTGAACTCCATGCCGATCCGCCGCGACGCGAACTCGGCCGGGAGGTCGATCCGCACCGCTTCCGGCGCGGTCCCGACGTCGGTGCCTGCCTCGTCCGCCGTCCCGCCGCCGAGCTCGACGAGGAGGTCGACGACGCGCTGCGCCGCGACGCCCGCGACATTCCAGTCGACGCCGCGCTCGAACCGCTTGGATGCCTCGGAGGGCAGCTTGTGGCGGCGGCGCGAGCGGCCGATGCTCACGGGGTCGAAGTGGGCGGCCTCGACCAGGACGTTCACGGTCGTGTCCGAGCACTCGGTCGTGGCCCCGCCCATGACGCCGGCGATGCCGATCGGGCCGGACTCGTCCGTGATCAGGAGGTCCTCGGGGTCGAGGTCGCGGACCTTGTCGTCGAGGGTCGTGATCTTCTCGCCCGGTGCGGCGCGCCGGACGGTGATGGCACCGGTGAGCTTGTCGAGGTCGTAATTGTGGATCGGCTGGCCGAGCTCGAACATGACGTAGTTCGAGATGTCCACGGGCAGCGAGATCGAGCGGACGCCTGCCAGGCGCAGCCGCGAGACCATCCACTGCGGGGTGGGACGGGCCGGGTCGATGCCGCGCACCGTGCGCGCCACGAACCGGTCGCACCCGGGCACGCCGTAGATGGGGGCGTCGTCGTCCAGCACGACGGCGTGCCCCCCGTCGAGCGTCTCGGGCGCGGCCACGAGCGTGGCCGGGTCGGTGAACTCCGTGCCGGTGGCGTGCGAGTACTCGCGGGCGATGCCCCGGATCGAGAAGCAGTACGCGCGGTCGGGAGTCACGTTGATCTCGGCGGCCTCGTCCTTCAGGCCGAGGAGCTCGAGCGCGTCGGTGCCGATCTCGGGGTCGAGGCCGATCCGGGACAGCACGAGGATGCCATCGTGGTCGTCGCCGATGCCGAGCTCGCGCACGGACGCGATCATCCCGGCGGAAACGTGGCCGTAGGTCTTGCGGGCGGCAATGTGGAAGTCGCCGGGCAGGGTCGCGCCGGGCAGGGTCACCACGACCTTGTCCCCAGCCTCGAAGTTGTGGGCGCCGCACACGATGCCCTGGATGCCGGAAGGCTCGATGCCCTTGCCGGTGAGCGTCTGCTTCTGGCCCTCGGGGACCACGCGGACCTGGCACCAGTTGATGGTCTTGCCGTTGCTCTGCGGCTCCTTGACGGCGCTGAGCACCTGGCCCACCACGATGGGGCCGCTGATCGTGTCGGAGGGCCGGTGCACGGCCTCCTCCTCGAGCCCGACCTTCACGAGGTCGGCCATGAGGTCCTCTGCGGTCGCGTCCGCAGGGAGCTGCGTGTACTCGCGCAGCCATGAAAGGGGGATTCGCATGGGTTAGATCTCCATCCCGAAGTGCTGGCTGAAGCGGACGTCGCCCTCGATCATGTCGTGCATGTCGGCGACCTCGTTGCGGAACATGAGCGTGCGCTCGATGCCCATGCCGAACGCGAAGCCCGAGTACAGCTCGGGGTCGATCCCGGCGGCGCGCAGCACGTTCGGGTTGACCATGCCGCAGCCGCCCCACTCGATCCACGCCGGGCCGCCCTTCGCGCCGGGGTGCCAGATGTCCAGCTCGGCGCTCGGCTCGGTGAACGGGAAGTAATTGGGGCGGAGCCGGATCTTGGCCTCGGCGCCGAACATCTGCCGAGCGAAGTGCTCGAGGGTGCCGCGCAGGTCCGCCATGGAGAGGTCCTTGTCGATCGCGAGGCCCTCGAATTGATGGAACACGGGCGTGTGCGTCGCATCGAGCTCGTCGGTGCGGAACACCTTGCCGGGGCACAGGACGTAGATCGGCACCTCGCGCTCGAGCATCGAGCGGACCTGCACCGGGGAGGTGTGCGTGCGCATGAGCAGGTGCGCCTCGGGCGGGTCCACGAAGAACGTGTCCTGCATCTCTCGCGCGGGGTGGTCCGGCTTGAAGTTGAGGGCGTCGAAGTTGAACCACTCCGACTCGACCTCGGGACCCTCGGCAATCTCCCAGCCCATCCCGACGAAGATCTCGCTCACGCGGTCCTGGAGGGTCGAGAGCGGGTGGCGCGCGCCCGCACGACGGCGGCGCGGGGCCGCCGTGACGTCGACGGTCTCCTCGACGAGGATGCGGGCGTCGTTCTCCGCCTCGAGGACGGCCTGGCGCTCGGCGACGGCCTTGTTGACCCGGCCGCGGGCGCCGCCCACGATCTTGCCGGCGGCCGCCTTGGACTCCTTGGGGAGGGAGCCGATGGCGCGGTTCGCGAGCGCGAGCGGCGACTTCTCGCCGGTGTGCGCGATGCGGGCGGCCTTGAGCGCGTCAAGGTCCGGTGCAGCGGCGATGGCGGAGAACGCCTCCTCGACGGCGGCCGCGATGGCCACCTCGTCGACGGGGTCTGGAACGCTCGGTGCGATCACGGGTGCTTCGGTCGCTGCTTCGGTCTCAGCTGATGGGGGCGTTGTCTCGGGCACCCGTCAAGTCTAGTTCACGGGCTACTATGCCCCTGTGCGCGCAGGCAGCCGGGCACGGGCCGTGCTCAACACCCTGAACCTCTCGACGCCGCTGGGCCTTGCACTGGCCGCGGCGGCCCGCACTCCCCTGCGCCGCGGGCCCGACGGCTTGTTCGTGGCCGAGCGCTACACGCCGCGCCTGCCCGTGGCGGGCGCCTTCACGGTCGGTAACGTGATCCTCACCCGGGGCAGCGCCGAGGAGCTGCTCGCCCGCCGGGAGCTCCTCGCCCACGAGGCGCGGCATGCCACCCAGTACGCCGCGTGCCTCGGCCTGCCGTTCCTGCCGCTCTACTTCGCCTGTCACCTCGCGGGCGCCCTTGTATCCCTCGCCTTCGGCGGCGACCCCGCTTCGCTCAACCCCTTCGAGCGCCTCGCCGGCCTCGAGGACGGCGGCTACCGACCCCGGAAGGACACCCAGCCATGAGCCACCCGGACTCCATCACCGTCACCGGCACCGGATCGGTGACCGCCGTGCCGGACATCGCGATCCTGCGGATCGGTTCGGAGGTCCGCGCGCCTCGCCTCGGTGACGCGTACGACGGCGCGTCCCGGGCTTCGGAGGCGATCGTGGCCGCGGCGCTGCGCACCGGCGTCGCGCGCTCCGACATCGCCTCGGCCTCGCTGTCCGTCACGCCCGAGATGACGTGGGAGGAGGGGCGCGGGCAGCAGCTCGTGGGGTACGCCGCCAGCCGCGGGCTGACGATCGGCGCGCGCGAGATCGCGCGGACCGGCGAGCTGTTGGACGCAATCGTCGCGGCCGGTGGCGACGCGGTCCGGATCCACGGCCTCTCGCTCGGCATCTCCGACCCCTCCGCGGCGCGTTCCTCGGCGCAGGACGCCGCATTCCGCGACGCCCGGGCGGCCGCCGAGCGGCTTGCCGCGCTGGCGGGCCGCCCACTGGGCGCCGTCGTGCATGTCGAGGCGGGCCAGCCCTCGGCCCCGGTCGGGCCGCCGATGCCGCTGCGCCGGGTGGCATTCGCGGCGGAGGCGGGTGCGCCCCTCGAGGCGGGAGAGTCGGAGATCACGGCGTCGGTGACCGTCACGTGGGAGCTCGGCACGGCCTGACACTCCCAACGGGCCGGGAAGCTTGACACCTGTTCGAACATAGCTTCGAATAGACTCCATGCGATGGAACACGCAGACGGTGGCCGAGCCGCTCCCCGAGTCGGACAGCGGCCGCCCGGCCCAGCCGCCCCTCCTGTCCCTTGCGGGCGCGCTGCGCACGGTGAGGACGCCGGAGTTCCAGGGGATCACTTTCCATGAGGTCGCCGCGAAATCGGCGCTCAACAAGGTCCCGCCGGCGTCCTCCATGCCGTTCCGGTGGACCGTGAACCCTTATCGCGGCTGCAGCCACGCGTGCGTGTACTGCTTCGCCCGGAACACGCACACGTACCTGGACCTCGACGCGGGCCTCGACTTCGACCAGCAGCTCGTGGTCAAGGTGAATGTCGGGGAGGTCCTCCGGGCCGAGGTGTCGAAGCCGTCGTGGAAGCGCGAACACGTCGCGCTCGGGACCAACACGGACCCGTACCAGCGGGCCGAGGGACGCTATGCCCTCATGCCCGGCATCATCCGGGCGCTCGCTGATTCCGGGACGCCGTTCTCGATCCTCACCAAGGGCACGCTCCTGGCACGGGACCTGCCCCTGCTCAAGGCCGCCGCGGCGCACGTCCCGGTCGGGGCCGGGATCTCACTCGCGGTGCTCGACCCCGCGCTCCAGTCCGCGCTCGAGCCGGGCACGCCCTCTCCCGCCGCGAGGCTCCACCTCGTCTCGAGGCTGCGTGACGCCGGTCTGCCGTGCGGCGTCATGGCCATGCCGATCCTGCCGTGGCTCACTGACTCCGAGGAACACCTCGACGCGCTCATGGCCAAGCTCGCGGCCGCCGGCGCGACCGGAGTCACCGTCGGCGCGCTGCATCTGCGTCCCGGCACACGGGAATGGTTCATGTCCTGGCTCGCCCGCGAGCATCCTCGACTCGTGGGGCCGTACCGGCGGATGTACGCAAAGGGCGCCTACGCGCCGAAGGACTACCGGGCGTGGCTCGGGCGCCGCGTGGCAGCGGCGAAGGACCGCCACGGGTTCGGGAAGGGCTTCGAGCGGGACGAGGCGTTTGGGCACCGTGACGAGCACGTCCAGACTGCGGCGCCCCAGGCGGCTCCGCCAGCCGGCCCTCCGCGCCAGGACGTACTCTTCTGACGCCCCTACGGGATGCGCAAGAGGTGCGCGCGGAGCGCTGCGACGATCGGGAAGTCGGCCGGGATCCAGGGCAGCTGCTCGACTCCGTCGCCGTCCAGGGAAACCCAGCGGAGCTCATCGTGGTCTTCGAGCGGCGCCGGTACCCCATCCGTCACTTGGGCGAGCCAGACGCGCATCGCGGCCCGGTCGTTCAGGGGCCATCCCTCTGCGAGCGGGCCGGCCACCTCGGCGCCCAGGGCCACGGTGACGCCAAGCTCCTCGAGAAGCTCCCGCCGCAGTCCCTGCTCGGCCGATTCGCCGGGCTCGACCTTGCCCCCCGGGAACTCCCACATGCCCGCGAAGGCAGGCGGCGCCGACCTGCGCGCCGCAAGGAGCCGCGTGGGCCGTTCCATCGAGTCGACAATGGCCCCGCCCACCACCTGGACCATGGCTCCGCCGGTGCTGTCCTGAGTCTGCATCTGCACGTCTCACAGTGTAGGCAGTGGCATCGGAATGATCTGGCCGCCCGTAGAGTTGGCACACAGACGAGGGCCAACGCCGTTCCTCCCCGCCACAGCCCCACCGAACGCAGCCCCACCACACCTGAGGAACGCCGTCGTGCCCACACCGGACCCCACGCTCCCCCACACCGGCGCAGAGCCACCCGTCCCCGTCCCCGCCGACGCCCCGGCAGCGCTCCACCGCTCGACGCTGCTGGCGCCGCGTCCGCTCTTCTGGGCCATGCTCGCCCTGGGATTGGGCGGTTTCGCCATCGGCACGGTTGAGTTCGCCACCATGGGGCTGCTCAAGGAGATCGAGCGCGGCCTGTCGATCAGCACCCCGGAGGCCGGGCAGCTCATCTCGGCCTACGCGCTCGGCGTGGTTGTCGGCGCGCCGCTGCTCGCGGCCTTCGGCGCGCGGCTGCCGCGCAAGGCGCTGCTCCTCGGTCTCATGGCGTTCTACGCGCTCGCGAACCTCTCCTCGTTCGTGGCGGCCGACTACGGCGCGATGCTCGTCTCGCGGTTCGCCGCCGGCCTGCCGCACGGCGCGTACTTCGGCACCGCCGCGGTCGTCGCCGCCTCGCTCGTCGCCCCCACGCGGCGTGGCTGGGCGATCGCCACCGTCATGTCCGGCCTCACCATCGCCAATGTCCTGGGCGTACCCGCTGCGACCTGGCTGGGCCAGTCCCTCGGATGGCGCCTCCTCTTCGTGGCCACAGGCGTGATCGCCGTCGCCTGCGTCGCCATGATGGCCCGCTTCGTCCCGTTCGAGCCGCCCCATCCGGAGGCGAGCATCCGCCGGGAGCTCTCGGCCCTCAGGCGGATCCAGCTGTGGCTCGCCCTCGCGGTCGGCGTCGTCGGGTTCGGCGGGTTCTTCGCCACGTACACCTACATCGCGCACACCATGACCGGGGTCGCCGGCCTGCCGGAGGATCTCATGCCCGTGGTCGTGGGGCTCTACGGACTCGGCATGGTCGCGGGCAACATCGTGGGCGGGCGGCTCGCGGACCGGTCCGTGATGGGGACCATCTACCGGGCCCTCGCCGTCGTCGCGCTCGTCATGGTCCTGTACGGCCTCGCGGCACCGGTCTGGCCGCTTGCGCTGCTCATGGTCTTCGTGGTGGGCGGCTCCGGGTCGGTCCTCATCCCTGCGCTGCAGGCGCGGCTGCTCGACTCCGCCCCCGGTGCCGCGACCCTCGCGACGTCCCTGAGCCACTCCGCCCTCAACGTGGCCAACGCGCTCGGAGCGTTCTTGGGCGGCGCGGTCATCGCCGCCGGCTGGGGATTCGTGGCACCCGCCTACGTCGGTGCCGCCCTCGCCGTGCTCGGCCTCGGGATCGCGCTCGCGAGCGGTGCCCTCGAACGACGGCGTCCCCTCCCCAGCCCCCACGTCTAAGGGTCATCTCCTGAAGGTCAGCTCCTGAAGGTTGTCCCACGGGACGTGACTTCCAGGAGGTGACCCCCAGCATGGGGGCGCCGCCTGCGGGGCGCACCGTGGTGACGCGAAGATTCTTCGAACCTTCGCGTCAGAAGGTAACCCCCAGCATGGGGGCGCCGCCTTCGGGGCGCACCGTGGTGACGCGAAGATTCTTCGAACCTTCGCGTCAGAAGGACGGGTTACGAGGGATCGACCCGCTGGATGTCCGGCTCGAGGTAGATCACGCGAGCGGTCGGGACGGCGCCCCGGATGCGCGCCTCGGCGTCGTCGATCGAGCGCGCGATCTCGGCCCCGCTCGCTCCCCGCGCCACGCTGATCTTCGCGCCAACCAGGAGCTCCTCGGGCCCGAGATGCATCGTCCGGAGGTGGATGACGCGCGTGCCGTCGCTCGCGATGGCGGCCTCGATCTTCGCCACGTCCGCCTTCGTGGCCGACTCCCCCAGGAGGAGTGAGCTCGTCTCGATGGCGAGGACGGCCGCGATCACCACGAGGAGCAGTCCGATCATCGCGGTGCCGGCGGCATCCCAGATCCCGTTGCCCGTCACGAGCGTGAGCGAGACGCCGAAGAGGGCGAACACGAGGCCGATGAGCGCTCCGAAGTCCTCGAGCAGGATCACGGGCAGCTCGGGCTTCTTCGCGTTGCGGATGAACGCCACCCACGACTGGTCGCCCCGATCGTGGGCAGACTCCTTGATGGCCGTCCGGAACGAGAGCCCTTCGGCGATGATGGCACCGACGAGGACCGCAAGCGGAACCCACCACCAGGCCCCCTCGATCCCGTGGGGGTCCTTGAACTTCTCCCAGGCCTCGAACAGCGCGAAGAGGCCGCCCACGCTGAACAGCACGATCGAGACGATGAACGCATACATGTACCGCTCGCGCCCGTAGCCGAACGGGTGCTCGCGGTCCGCCTGCTTCCTCGACCGCCTCCCGCCAATGAGCAGGAGGACCTGGTTGCCCGAGTCGGCCACGGAGTGGATCGCCTCGGCCAGCATCGACGAGGATGCCGTGAGCGCGAACGCGAGGAACTTCATCACCGCGATCGACAGGTTCGCAGACAGCGCCGCGACAACGGCCTTGGTCCCACCGCCAGAAGCCATGCTCTTCCCTCTTCCATCTGTTCCGGCCCCGCGGGTGCGTGCGGGCCCGGAACAAACCTACCGGTTCTCCGGCAGGCGGCCGCGCCGCTGGCTCCTCGCGCTCGCGTAAAGGCAGACGGTCGCGGCCGTGCCGACGTTGAGGCTCTCGGCCTCCCCATACAGCGGGACGGCGACCGAGTGGTCGGCCAGAGCCTTCTCCTCCTCGCTCAGACCCTGCGCCTCGTTGCCGAAGAGCCACACGGAGGGGTCCTCGAGGCGGTAGGCGACCGTAGCGGCGTCGTGCGCCGCGTCCGCGCCGAGGGTGCGACGGACCGCGGACTCGTCCTGGAGCGCGTCAAGATCGAGCGAGCCCGCGCCGTCGGCCGCGAGGATCCCGAGGCCCGCGGAACGGGCCGCAGCCGCGATGTCGGAGGGATCCGCGCCGAGGACCACCGGCACGTGGAACAGCGAGCCGGCGGTACTGCGGACCGCCTTGGGGTTGTAGATGTCCACGCTGCCGGTGGTGAGGACCACGGCATCGGCTCCGGCCGAGTCTGCCGCCCGCAGGATCGTGCCGGCGTTTCCGGGGTCCTGGACACGGCACATGACCGCGACCAGGCGGGGGGTGCCCGCGAGGACCGACGCGAGAGGGACGTCGAGCATCGCGCACACAGCGACGATCCCCTGGGGACTGACCGTATCCGCCATGGCGGCCAGCACGTCGTCGTCGGCGAGCCGCAGCCGACCGGTCGCTTCAGCCAGGTCGGCGATGTCGGGATACCGATCGAGGCATGCCGCGGAGGCGTAGAGCTCGAGGACGACGGCGCCACTCCCCTCCGCGCGCCGCGCGGCGTCGAGGCGCAGCGCCTCACGCACGGCCTGGGGCCCCTCTGCCAGGAACTGCCCGCGGCGGTTCCTCGTGGTGCGTGCGGCCAGCTTGGCGACGTCGCGCACCCGGTCGGCGCGGGGATTGGTCATGGTCTCGCTCGATGTCACGGACCAACTCTAGCGAGGCCGAAGCCGCCCAGACGCGACGGCGCCCGTGCAGCGGTGTGCTGCACGGGCGCCATCGAAAGCTTCGAGAGCCTACTTCGCGACCGGGGCGTTCACGTCGGCCGGGAGGGCCTTCTTGGCGACCTCGACGAGGGCCGAGAACGCGGCGGCGTCGGAGACGGCCAGCTCGGCGAGCATGCGGCGGTCGACCTCCACCTCAGCGGCCTTGAGGCCCTGGATGAGGCGGTTGTAGGTCAGGCCGTTGGCGCGGGACGCAGCGTTGATGCGCTGGATCCACAGGCGGCGGAAGTCGCCCTTGCGCTTGTGACGGTCCTGGTAGCTGTACACGAACGAGTGCAGCAGCTGCTCCTTGGCCTTGCGGTAAAGGCGCGAGCGCTGACCACGGTAGCCGGACGCCCGATCGAGGACGGTACGGCGCTTCTTGAGGGCGTTGACTGCCCGCTTCACACGTGCCACGTGCGTACTCCTTTGAATCTCTCCCAGTCACCCGGGCGCGTTGGGCCCGGCCGGGATGGCTAGTGGCCCCTCTCAGGGCCGGTGGTGGAAGAAAATCAGATGCCGAGCATCCGCTTGATGACCTTGGCGTCGCCGCCCGAGACGATCTTGTCCGCGGCGAGGCGGCGGGTGAGCGTGGTCGGCTTGTGCTCGAGGTAGTGGCGGCGGTTGGCCTGCTGGCGCTTGAGCTTGCCGGAACCGGTCAGCTTGAAGCGCTTCTTGGCGCCGCTGTGCGTCTTCATCTTCGGCATGGGAACCGATCTCCTTTGTTTCCCGTGGCACGTGGCCGCGGATTTCTCTGGCGGCCTGCTCTCGCAGGCCGACTGGTTGCAGCCGCCCGCCAGCGCGAGGCCGGCGGCGGTGGACTCGGCGGCCGCGTCCCCTCATCAAGGGAGGCGGCCGGGCCGGGTCTGGCTAGTTGCCCCGACGGCCGGACGGCCGGGGTGCCGTCGGCTTCGGGGCGGAGGGCTTGGGTGCGCCCGCGGACGGTCGCGGTGCCCCCGGCTTGGGAGCCGCGGGCTTGGGGGCCGGCACCGAGGGCTTCGGCGCGGCGGGGCGGGCAGCCGACGGCGACGGCTTGGCTGCCGCCGGAGTCGCCGGCTTGGGCGCAGGCGCCTCAGCCTTCGGGGCCTCAGCCTTGGGCGCAGGCGCCTCAGCCTTCGCGGCCTCAGCCTGAGTCTCCTCCGCCTGAGTCTCCTCCGCCTCGACCTCGGGTGCCTCGACCTCCTCCGCCTCGACCGCAAGGTCGGCGGCCTCGGCCGGTTCGGCCTGCGCCTGGACGACCCGTTCCGCTTCTTGCTCGGCGGTGTTCTGCTCCGCGTTCTGCTCCGCGACCTGCTCCGCGGCCTCGCGGGCCATGGCGGCCTCGAAGAACTCTGCGGGCAGGGCATCGCCGAGCGACTGGGTCAGGGGCGACTGCTCGGCGGTGACGGACGCTGTCTTGGCGGCCTCGGCCTTGGCCTTGTCCGCGGCACGCTGGGCAGAACGGCGGGCCTCCGCCTTGGCCTCGGCCTTGTTCTTGAGCGGGCCGATGACCATGACCATGTTGCGACCGTCGATCCGTGGCGTGGACTCGATCAAGCCCACCTCGGCGACGTCCTCCGCGAAGCGCTGGAGCAGGCGGATGCCCATCTCGGGGCGCTGCTGTTCGCGGCCGCGGAACTGGATCATGGCCTTGACCTTGTCGCCAGCACCGAGGAAGCGGAGGGCATGGCCCTTCTTCGTCTCGTAGTCGTGCTTATCGATCTTGAGGCGGAAGCGGATTTCCTTGAGAACCGTGTTGGTCTGGTTCTTGCGGGCCTCGCGCGCCTTGACCGCAGCCTCGTACTTGTACTTGCCGAAGTCCATCAGCTTGCATACCGGTGGCTTGGCCTGCGGCGCCACCTCGACAAGGTCGAGGTCTGACTCAGCTGCCAGTCGAAGCGCATCCTCGATGCGCACGATGCCCACCTGCTCGCCCGCAGGGCCTACGAGGCGAACCTCGGGAACGCGGATTCGATCATTGATGCGTGGATCGCTAATGTTCAAGCTCCTGTACTCGGTGACTGATGTGCCCCGGCAACAAGGAAGGCCCCCGATTGCCGGTGCAATCGGAGGCCTCGGATGGCGCGCGTTCCCCTAGAGGACGCGCCTGCTCGGTGCGGCACATGCCGCCCCGGCCAACCTGAGTACCCGGCAGCTTTCCGGCCAGAGGCTCGGACGCCGACAGGTGGGAGAGATCTCCGCTTGCAAACTATCAATCGATTATACAGGGTGAACGCACGAATCCCCACAACAGCGCCTCGGAGGAGCTTCCCCTTGGCCTGCCGTGTGGGTTCGTCGGCCTCATCACAGTGGTCACGACATCCAGTCGGTCTGTGCAAAGCTTAGCAGCATGAGCAGCACCAGCCCCAACTCCCCCGCCCCCTCCGACCAGACCCACCGTCACAGCTTCGGTGCCGACGAGACGCACGCCGGCGCGCCTGACGTGAGCGCCGAGGTGCGCGACATCGCCGAGGTCGCTGCGGTGGAGGTCATCACGACAACGGCGGTGCACCTCATGAGCGCGGCCGCCGTCAAGTGCGGGCTCGCCGACGGGCCCGAAGCCGAGGATCTCAAGGACCTGGACGAAGCCCGCAAGCTCATCACCTCCCTCGCCGGTCTGGTCACCGCCGCGGCGCCGGAGATCGGCTCCCAGCACGCGGGTCCGTTGCGCGACGGCCTCCGCTCGCTCCAGCTCGCGTTCCGCGAAGCGTCCGTCATCCAGGACGAGCCCGGCAAGGGCCCGGGCGAGAAGTACACCGGCCCAGTCAACTGACCGGCTACGCCCCAAGAGTCGCCCTACGTCTGGGAGTCACGTTCTGGGAGTCACCTCGTGTGACTCCCAGAACGTGACTCCCAGACGCGCGTGGGGGGTGGCAGTCCACTGTCAGCCGACAGGGTGGGGGGCGCGGCGTCGTCGTGCGCTCTGCGCCACGATCCCCGCGGCGCAGAGCAGCGCGCCTGCCGCGCCGATGCCCACGAACCCGGCCCAGGGACCGATCGTGTCGATCATCGTCCCGGACAGCGGCGCGCCGAGTGCCGTGCCTGCCGTGAGCGCGGACCCGTACCACCCCATCGCCTCACCCCGACGCTCCTCCGAGACGAGTTCCGCCACCCGCTCGGAAGCCGCCGCGAGCGTCGGCGCGCACAGGAGTCCCGGCAGGATCGAGAGCACGCTCAGGGACGTCGTGTCATGCGCGAACCCCATGGGGATGGTCAGGACGCTCATCGCCCCGAGGAGCACGAGCGGTGAGACTGGCCGCCGCATCGCACCGTAGACGAGGCCGCCCACGAGCGAGGCGAAGCACCAGAAGAAGAACACGACGCCGAGCTGCACGGCTTCCCCGTGCGAGCGCAGTACTGCGACGATCCCCACGTCGGTGCCGGAGAGGACCATCCCGGCACCCGCGCCGACGGCCAGGACCACGACGACGGCCACGCTCACCCACGCGGCCCCGCCCCTGGCCCGCCCCAGGAGGCGCCGCAGTCCCGACGCGCCGTCGGCCTGGCCCGCCGCGACTTCCGCCGGCGCGGGCGACTCCGCCGATTCCGGGCCCGACGCGACCTCGGACAGATCGTCCCCAGCCCCGGCGGCGTCCTCCGCCACCGCGCCCGGCTGGCCCGAGCGCGTGGGCGGGTTGAACCACATGAGGGCGAGTCCGGCCAGCGCCGCCGACGCGCCGACCGCGGTGATGCCCCACACGGTGGACACGCTCACCCCCACCACGGCGGCGAGCGCCGGGCCGACCATGAAGGTGACCTCGGTGCAGATCGAGTCGAGCGCGAACGCGGTGCGCCGCTGCCCGGAGACGGTCATGACGCCGAGCGACTGGCGCACCACGGAGAAGATGGGCAGGGCGAAGAGTCCACCCATGAGTGCTGCGACCAGCAGCAGCGGGTAGCTCAAGTGCGGTGCAAGGCCCCACACGACGGCCTCGGCGATGACGGAGGGAACGAGCGCGGCCTTCAGGCCCGCGGTGTCCACGCGGCGGCCGCGCCAAGGCGCCCCGAGCGCGATCCCGATCGTCAGGACGGCCGCGACTGCTCCGGCCGCCGCGTAGCCGAGCCCGAGGGTCTGGACCACATGGAGCGTGAGGAGGACGCCCGCCGCGGAATGGGGAAGCCGCGCGACCATGGCGACAAGCAGGAGGCGGCGGACTTCCTTCCGCCGCCAAAGGTGCCCGTACTGGGCGAAGTCCATGCTGGGGTCCTCTTCAGGTGCGCCGCCCAGGATGGCGGGCGGAGGTCAGCTGCCGGCGGGACGGACCTTGAGCTCGATCGAGTCCACGGCCTCCGCGAAGCGCGCGCTGCCGGCGAGTCTGCCGTTCAGCTCTGACACGGTCTCACGCACGGCCTCAGCAGGCAAACCCGGGGCCAGCGCGAGGGTGAGCCGAAGCTCGGGTCCATGACCGCCGCCCGGCACCACCCGCCCGGCGGCGTCCCTCGAGGCGACCCCGGTGCCCGGGGAGATCTCGATGCCGCGCACGTGCTCGAGGCCCGCCACGGCGCCCTCAACCTCGGCCACGAGGGAGGCATCTGCGTAGGACGGCGTCCACTCCCGCTGCTGGGCGAGCGCCCACACGGCGGGGCGGCGGAGCACGAACGTCAGGTCGGCGCCGGGGTCCAGGACGAGCAGCTCGGCGCCCTCCGCGACCGCCGAGAGGGCTGCCCTAGGCGCGAAGACGGCAACGGGCCGCGCTCACCGTGCCAGGCCTCGAGACGCTCCACCGAGGTGAAGACGGGGAGCGCCTTGCGCCCGTCCGGGGCGGCAATGGTCACGAGCGCCATGTCCGCCTCCTTGTCCTCGGCGAACCCGTGCTCGCCGAGGCCGCCCTCGGCCAGGCTCGCCACGACGGCGACGAAGACCCGGGCGGTCGCCAGGGCCTTATGCACGCCGGTCTCGTCGCCCGTCCCGGCGCCGAGTGCGGCCAGGGCCGCGGCGAGGCCGGGGTCGGCCGCACCACCGTCCGCGTCGAACCGGTGGAGGGGATTGCCCTCGCCGCTCAGGTCGCGGCCGGCCCACTCCTGGCCCGCCGAGTCGGTGGGGCTGCCCGCGCGCGCGAGTGCGGCGGCGATGTGGCCGGGGAGGTGACGCTGCCCCGCGGCGGGCGAGGCTGCGGCGTCGTGCGCGTGCGGGTGCGCGTCCTCGCGTCGGTGCGCCACTCAGCGCCGCCCGGCGATGTCGAGCGCCTCCGGGAGGGTGAACTGGCCCGAGTACAGCGCCTTGCCCACGATCGCGCCCTCGACGCCGAGCGGCACGAGCGCGCGGAGGGCGCGGAGGTCGTCGAGGCTCGAAATGCCGCCCGAGGCAACGACGGGCCTGTCGGTCCGCTCGCACATCTGTGTGAGGAGCTCGACGTTCGGCCCGCGCAGGGTGCCGTCCTTGGTCACGTCCGTCACGACGTACCGGGCGCACCCGGCGTCCTCGAGCTGGGCCAGGACCTCCCAGAGGTCGCCGCCCTCCTTGGTCCAGCCGCGTCCGGCGAGCGTGGTTCCGCGGACGTCGAGTCCGACGGCGATCCTCTCCCCATGCCGGGCGATCGCCTGGGCGGTCCACTCGGGGTTCTCGATCGCGGCGGTGCCGAGGTTCACCCGGGCCACGCCGAGCTCGAGGGCCGCCTCGAGCGACGCGTCGTCCCGCAGGCCGCCGGAGAGCTCCACCTTGAGCGAGAGGCTCTTCACGACCTCGGCGATGAGCGCGCGGTTGTCGCCGCGGCCGAACGCCGCGTCGAGATCCACCAGGTGAACCCACTCGGCGCCCGCGTCCTGCCAGGCGTGCGCGGCGTCGAGCGGCGAGCCGTAGCCCGTCTCGCTCCCCGCCTCACCCTGGACGAGGCGGACCGCCTGGCCGTCGACGATGTCGACGGCCGGCAGCAGTTCGAGGATCGGCTCCTCAGCGGTCATGGTCTCTCCCTCAGTGTCAGATAGCCAGCGCGGGCCCGCTCACGCGGCCGGCAGCGTGAACAGGTAGGCCGCCACGAGGGCGGCAGCAGCGAGCACGCCGAACGCGATCCACGTCCAGTTCGGCAGGCCCTGCTTGCGGAACGACAGGGCACCCCCCACGAGCAGCCCGGCGAGGCCGAAGAGCAGCACGGACCACATGGGTCAGGATTCCCCCACCGCAGTGGAGCTGCCGCGCTTCTTCAGCGAATCGACCCAGTTGCGCAGGAGCCTGGCCCCGGCGTCACCCGATTTCTCGGGGTGGAACTGGGTGGCGCACAGGGGCCCGTTCTCGACGGCGGCGATGAACGGCGCGCCGTGCTCGCTCCACGTCACGAGCGGGGGCTCCATGCGCGGCTGCGCGACCTCGAAGTCCCACGACTGCACGCCGTAGGAGTGCACGAAGTAGAAGCGCTCGTCCTCCACGCCCGCGAACAGCTTCGACCCCTCGGGCACCTTCACGGTGTTCCAGCCCATGTGCGGCACGACCTTCGCGGGAAGGAGCTCGACCGTGCCCGGCCATTCCCCCAGGCCCTCGGCCTCGACGCCGTGCTCGATGCCCTTCTCGAACATCACCTGGAGCCCGACGCAGATCGCCAGCACGGGACGGCCTCCGGCCACCCGCCGGCCGATGATCCGCAGGGCGTCGACGGCCCTGAGCTCCTCCATCACGGTCGCGAACGCGCCCACGCCGGGGACGACGAGGCCGTCCGCGTGGAGCGCGTCCTCGGCCTTGGCGCTGAGCGTGACGGCCGCGCCGGCGCGCTCGAGCGCGCGCACCGCGGACCGGACGTTCCCCGAACCGTAATCGAGCACGACGACGCTCGGCCTCCCCTGCGGGTCGGCCTCCTGGGCACCGGCGTGCCGGGGGTCGACGTGGCGCGGGTCGACGACGACGGCGCCCTCCGTGCCCTCCGGTGCGTCCGGGAGCGCATCCGGGGCGGCCGTCACAGGGCGCCCTTCGTGGACGGGATCGCGCTGCCGATCCGCGGGTCCGGCTCGATCGCCGCACGCAGGGCGCGCGCGAATGCCTTGAACTGGGCCTCGACGATGTGGTGCGGGTCGCGGCCGGCGAGGACGTTCATGTGCAGGCAGATCCCGGCATGGAGGGTGATGGCCTCGAAGATGTGGCGCGTGAGCGAGCCCGTGAAGTGGCCGCCGATGAGGTGGTACTCCTGGCCGGCGGGCTCGCCGCCGTGCACGAGGTAGGGCCGCCCCGAGACATCGACGACCGCGTGGGCGAGGGCCTCGTCCAGCGGGATGGATGCCTCGCCGAACCGGCGGATCCCCGCTTTGTTCCCGAGCGCCTGCCTGAGCACCTCGCCGAACGTGATGGCGATGTCCTCGACGGTGTGGTGGACGTCGATGTGCGTGTCTCCCGTGGCCTTGACGGTGAGGTCGATGAGCGAGTGCTTCGACAGCGCCGTGAGCATGTGGTCGTAGAACGGGACGCTGCTGGAGATGTCGGAGCGGCCAGTGCCGTCGAGGTTGATCTCGACGAGGACGGAGGATTCGCTCGTGGTCCGCTCCATCCGCGCGGTCCGCTGGGTCACGGGCGCGGTCTGCAGCTCGGTGCTCATGGCTGTATGTCCTTCGATCAGGCTTCGAAAGTGGGCGTAGGTCCTATTCTAGGCGGCTGGTTCCAGCCGCCGCGTTCTAGGCGGCTGGCAGGCGGCCGTCCGCGGCGAGGAGCTCCTCGAGGCGGGTGAGGAAGGCCGTGGTCTCCCGCTCGGTTCCCGCCGTCACGCGGAGGCTGCCGGGAATGCCTACGTCGCGGACGATCACGCCGGAATCGAGCAGGCCCTGCCACGTCTTGTGCGGGTCCTCGAGGCCGGTGAAGAAGACGAAATTCGAGTCCGACGACGCGGGCTTGAGTCCCATACGGACGAGTTCGCTGACGATGCGGTCCCGCTGGCGCTTGATCTCCTCGACCTCGGCCATGAGGGAGGCCCGGTGGTGGAGCGCGGCGAGAGCCGTGGCCTGCGTGACCGCCGAGAGGTGGTACGGGAGCCGCACGAGGCGGAGGGCGTCCACGACCTCGGGCGCGGCCGCGAGGTACCCCAAGCGGGCACCAGCGAGGGCGAAGGCCTTGCTCATGGTCCGGGTAACGATGAGCCGGGGCCGGCCCGGCAGGAGCGTCAGTGCGCTCTCCGTGCCGACGTGGGCAAATTCCGCGTAGGCCTCGTCCACGATGACGATGGCCTCGCTCGCCGTGCCGGCCTCGTAGACTGCCTCGACGACGTCGAGCCCAAGTGCCGTGCCCGTCGGGTTGTTCGGCGAGCAGAGGAAGACGACGTTGGGGGCGAGCTGACTGACCTGGCGGGCGGCTGACTCCGCGGTGAGCTCGAAGTCATCGGCACGGACGCCCTTGAGATAGGCCGTGCCGGTCCCGGCGGCGAGCAGCGGGTACATCGAGTACGTGGGAGGGAATCCGAGAGCCGACCTCCCGGGGCCACCGAAGGCCTGCAGGATCTGCTGGAGCACCTCGTTCGAGCCGTTGGCGGCCCACACCTGCTCTGGGACGAGCCCGTGGCCAAGGTACTCGGCCAGCGATCCGCGGAGCTCCGTGAACTCGCGGTCGGGGTAGCGGTTGAGGCCTGCGGCAACCGAGCGGACGGCCTCGACGATCGCCTCCTGGACGTCCTGCGGGACACCGTGCGTGTTCTCGTTCACGTTGAGCTGGATGGGGACGTCGAGCTGCGGGGCGCCGTAGGGATGCTGTCCGCGCAGGTCGTCGCGGAGGGGGAGCCGGTTGAGTCGTGCGAGCTGGTCATCCACCCGTCCAGCCTACGTCAGCGGGGGCCTCGGCCCGCATTCGGTGCCTCTCGGGCGGCCCTTGGTGACAGGCCGACGCGCTCCAGCTGGTGGCGGGCGGTGGGTGCCACGGGCGGCCGATTCCGACCACCTCAGGAGAACCGCGTGCATGGCCCTCAGCCAGCGACGGGCACGAGGATCTGCTCTCCCGGGAGCACCCGTGACCCGGCGAGATCATTGAGCTCGCGGATCTGGCTGATGGTCACCCGGGGATCGCGGTCCGGGACGCGCGCCGCCGCGATGGTCCACAGGGAGTCACCGGGCTGCACGGTCACCGTCACGGCGCCTCCCGGCCCCTCGAGGTGCTCGCCCGAGGCCTTGGCTGGCGCCATGAGGGCCGCCCAGGCAAGGAGCACCGCGAGGGCGGCGAGGAACGCAGGCACCACGATCAGGACGATTCGGCCACGGCGGGTGAGCCTGAGCGGCGGCTGCTTCCCGGCGGCCGCGCCCGACCCGACGGGAACGCGGCGCGGCGACATACGCGGCTGCGAGTGCTGGCCAATCACGGTGCGCTGGCCGATGACGATTGCGTGTGCCATGGTGTGTGCCTTCCCCTGCCCCGCCGCTCCCCCGGCCTTGTGAGCGGTTCGAACTTCTTCCGAAGCTCTGGCCCCTACGACGAGCAGTTTTCGAATGAATCTTCGAACTGTTGAGATACTTCTTAGCACCTGTCAGCGAGGCGTGTCCAGACTCGCTCGAACAAGTGTTTGAAAGGTGCAGGAATCTGGCCTACGGTGAGAGCAACACCGGGCACGGACGAGCACGGACGAGCATTGGAACATCACAAACCCGGGCCGGAAGGCATTCGCTCCACCTCATGACCACATGGTGCGGAGCGGGTCCGACATTTCTGGTCGCGGATGAAGGGGCGGGCGGCATGGCAGCAAGGACTAGGGCGGCGAAGGGACTCACCGCGCGCCAGAAGAGGATCCTGGAGACGATCCAGCGGTCCGTGCAGATCAACGGCTACCCGCCGTCCATGCGCGAGATCGGCGACACGGTCGGCCTCGCGAGCCTCTCGAGCGTGACGCACCAGCTGAGCCAGCTTGAGAAGCTCGGCTACCTCCGTCGCGACCCCAAGCGCCCGCGGGCCATGGAGGTCCTCATGCCGCTCACGCTCGACGAGGGCGAGCTCAGCGTGAGCGCAGAGGGCGCAGCGGAGATGCTCGGGGCCGGCGGGGCCACGCTCGAGAGCATGGCGAGCGCCGCGGACACGGCCATGGTGCCGCTCGTCGGACGGATCGCCGCCGGCGGGCCGATCCTCGCTGACCAGTCCGTCGAGGACGTCATGCCCCTCCCCCGTCAGCTCGTAGGCTACGGCGAGCTCTTCATGCTCAGGGTCAAGGGTGACTCGATGATCGACGCCGCGATCTGCGACGGCGACTGGGTCGTGGTCCGCCGGCAGAACAGCGCCGAGAACGGAGACATCGTCGCCGCCCTGCTCGACGACGAGGCCACCGTGAAGACGTTCCGCCAGCGGGACGGGCACACGTGGCTGCTGCCCCAGAACACCCGGTACGAGCCGATCCTCGGCGACGAGGCGACGGTCATGGGCAAGGTCGTTTCGGTGCTGCGCTCGGTCTGACCCGTCCGGTTCAGGCCGTCTGCGCGAGCCGGGCGAGCGCGTCGAGCACGATCCGCCGGTCCGTGGTCCCCCACAGCGGCGGCAGCGCGCTGCGCAGGAAGGCCCCGTAGCGCTCGGTGGCGAGCCGCGAGTCGAGCACGGCCACGACGCCGCGGTCCGCGGTCGAACGGATGAGCCGCCCAGCACCCTGGGCGAGGCGGACGGCGGCATGGGTCGCCGAGACGCTCATGAAGCCGTTGCCCCCGGATTGGGCGACCGCGCGCGAGCGGGCGGTCATGAGCGGGTCATCGGGCCGCGGGAACGGGATGCGGTCGATCACCACGAGCCGGCACGACTGGCCGGGCACGTCGACGCCCTGCCACAGCGACATGGTCCCGAACAGGCACGTGTCGGGCTCGGCCGCGAACTGCTTGACGAGCGCGCTCATCGACGACTCGCCCTGGCACAGGATCGTGGTCTCGAGCCGGCCCCGGAGCTCGTGTGCCGCGTCCTCCGCGGCCCTCCTCGACGAGAACAGGCAGAGGGCCCCGCCCCGCGAGGCAGTCAGGAGGGCTTCGAGCTCGTCCAGGGCCTGGGGCGAGACCCCGCGCCCGGGCTTGGGCAGGTGCCGCGCCACGTAGAGCATCCCCTGCCTGGGGTAGTCGAACGGGGACCCGACGTCTACGCCGGTCCACGACGGGGCCCCGGGACCCAGGAGGCCGAGACTGCCGGCGGTCGGTTCGAATGCGGAGCCGATCGCGAGAGTCGCGCTCGTGAGCACGACGGTGTGGCCGTCGAAGAGGCCCTCCCGCAGGCGCCCGCCCACGCCGAGAGGCGCGATGTGCAGCATGGCCGGCGCCGAATCATCCGGCGCGGAATATCCCGTGACAGGGTCCGGGGCGCCCATCCGGGTGACCCACAGGACCTCGCGGTTCGCTTCGGCGTCGAGGATGCGCTCGCACACCTCGAGCACCGCGAGGAGGCGTGACCGGGCGACCTGCCGCCCCCCGTCGGCCTGCTGCCCGTCCCCGGGCTTCGAGTCCGAGAGCGCCACGCGGCACGCGTCCCGCACGAGCCCCACGTCCTGCGCCTGCTCCTCGGTGAGGCCGCGGGCGAGCAGCCCGGTCGGCGCCGAGGTAAGCGACAGCTCGAGCGCGGACGCCGCGGAGTGGAGGGCATCGACGGTGATGCCGCAGTGCCGGCGCGCACTCGACGCGGCGGCCTGGATCATCTGGGAGGAAAGCTGCGCGCTCACGGCGCCGGTCACGCGGTCGGCGAGCTCGTGGGCCTCGTCGACCACCACGACGTCGTACTCGGGGAGCACGTTGAGCCCCTCGAATGCGTTGATCGCGAGCATCGCGTGGTTTGTCACCACGATGTCCGCCTCGGCGCCGCGCGCTCGCGCGAGCTCGCTGAAGCACTCTGCGGCGAACGGGCACTTCTGCGCGCCGAGGCACTCGAGCGCGGTCACGGACACCTGCCGCCAGGCCCTGTCGGACACGCCGGGCATGAGGTCGTCGCGGTCGCCGGTCTCGGTCTCGGCCGCCCAGTCGCGCAGCCGCGCCACCTCCCGGCCGAGCTGGGTGGTCGGCCCGGCACCGGGATGCCCGACGGCGCTGTCCTCACCCAGCGCGAAAAGCTGCCCCTCGGCGGGCTCGTCGGTCGGGAAGCCTCCCTCGAGCTTGTGCCGGCACAGGTAGTTCGAGCGGCCCTTGACGAGGGCCACGTCGACCGGCCGGTCCAGCTCGGGCGTGATGGCCTCGAGGAGCCGCGGGATGTCGCGGCCCACGATCTGGGCCTGGAGCGCGAGCGTCGCCGTCGCGACGACGGCCGGGCGGTCGCTGTTCTGGGCGTGCGCGATGAGCGGTACGAGGTACGCGAGCGACTTGCCCGTGCCCGTGCCGGCCTGCACGAGCAGGTGCTGGCCGTCCTCGATGGCGCGCGCCACCTGGCGGGCCATCTCGTGCTGCCCGGCGCGCTGCTGGCCGCCCATCGCGCCGACCGCGACGTCCAGGAGGGCAAGCGCCTCGCCCTCCGGGCCAGGGACTGCCGTGCCCGGCGCTCCCCCGCCCGAGGGAGAGCGGACGACGGCGGGTGCGCGCCCGCCGTCGTCCGTCGCCTCCGGCTGGTGTTCCGGGCTGGCGCCGGGACGTGCCCGATCAGTCATGGACTACGAACGGCGCGAGCTCCGCCGCAAACTCCTCCCGGACCACGGCCTCGACGCGCGTCCCCTCGGCCACGTGCTCGAGCGAGCGGATCTCCGCGCTCGAGGTGTGCAGCCGGTTGAGGATGTCCCCGCGGCTGTAGGGGACGAGCAGCGTCATCGCGACGTCCGGCCGCGGGATCGCGTCGCTGATCGCGTTCTTGAGCTCCTCGATGCCCTCGCCCGTGCGGGCGGAGACCACCACGTTGCGGGGCTCACGCTGCAGGAGCCGCTCGAGGACGAACGGATCCGCGGCGTCGGCCTTGTTCAGCACGATGATCTCGGGCACCTTGCGCGCATCCACGTCGGAGAGCACCTGCCGGACCGCGGCTATCTGGCCCTCGGGGTCAGGGTGCGAGGCGTCCACGACATGCAGGATGAGGTCCGCGTCGGCCACCTCCTCGAGCGTCGACCGGAACGCCTCGACCAGCTGCGTGGGCAGCGACCGGACGAACCCGACCGTGTCCGCGATCGTGTACGGGAGCCCGTCCGGCGTCACGGCCCGGCGAACGGTCGGGTCGAGGGTCGCGAACAGGGCGTTCTGCACGAGCACGCCCGCGTCCGTGAGCCGGTTCAGCAGCGAGGACTTGCCTGCGTTCGTGTAGCCCGCGATCGCCACTGAGGGGACCTCGTTGCGCTTGCGGTTGGCGCGCTTGGTCTCTCGCGCCGGCTTCATCGCCGCGATCTCGCGGCGGAGCTTGGCCATGCGGGTGCGGATGCGCCGCCGGTCGAGCTCGATCTTCGTCTCGCCAGGACCGCGGGACCCGATGCCGCCGCCCGCGGCGCCGACGCGGCCGCCCGCCTGACGGGACATGGACTCGCCCCAGCCGCGCAGGCGCGGGAGGAGGTACTCGAGCTGCGCGAGCTCGACCTGCGCCTTGCCCTCGCGGCTCTTGGCGTGCTGGGCGAAGATGTCCAGGATCAGGGCCGTGCGGTCGATCACCTTGACCTTGACGATGTCCTCGAGGCCACGCCTCTGGGACGGGGAGAGCTCCGAGTCCACGATCACGGTGTCCGCGCCGGTGGCCGCGACGATGTCGCGCAGCTCGAGCGCCTTGCCCGAGCCGAGGAACGTCCCGGCGTCCGGCTTCTGACGCCGCTGCACGACCCCGTCGAGCACCTCCGATCCGGCCGTCTCGGCGAGTGCGGCAAGCTCCCGCAGCGAGTTCTCGGCGTCCTCGAGCGTGCCCTCGGACCAGATCCCGGCGAGGACCACGCGCTCGAGGCGCAGCTGCCGGTACTCGACCTCGGTGACGTCCTCGAGCTCGGTCGAGAGCCCGGCAACGCGCCGCAGCGCGCGGCGCTCGGCGAGATCCTGCTGGTCCCCGTCGTAGTCGCCGTGCTCGGTCGTCAGGTCCGAGATCGCGAGAGCCCGGCCTTCCCCGAGGGCGCCGCGCGGGGCGGGCTCCTCGTCCCGGCCCGCCGGGGCGTTGGCCCCCGCCCCGCCCTTCGCGCCCTTGGCGGCAGCGGCCTCCTCCTTTGCGAGGATCCGGTCGATGACGGCCTGGATGTCCGCGGGGCTGAGGTCCTGCGGGTTCTGCTGGTTGTCGGTCATGGTCTCCTTCACGGATGGAGTTCCAGAATAGTGCGGGCGCTGGGCGCCGGCGGTGGTGGGTGCGGGGGCCTGTGGAAAAGCCCGGCGCGAATGCTCGGGTTGCACTGCTCTCCTCGGGAATGACTGTTCGGTGCCCGGCCGGAGTGGACGTCGGCGGGGACGGGGTGGCTCAGCTGAATGCAGCTCAAGGCATCCAGGGCGTCAGTCGAACAGCAGCATGCCATCCATTCTACCGGACCGCTCCTTGGCCCGTGGCCACTAGGCTGGATGCCTATGGACCAGGCCCACTACTTCAATGCCGAGCCGGACATTCCGGACGTGCGGCGTCCTCTCGCCGTCGTGCTCGACGGACGTGAGGTGACGCTGCGCACCTCGGCGGGCATCTTCAGCCCCGACGGGATCGACAAGGGCACGGCCGTTCTTCTGGCCGAGGTCCCTGACCCCGCGGCGGAGGGGCACCTGCTGGACGTCGGGTGCGGCTGGGGGCCGATCGCGCTGACCATGGCCCTCCGTTCCCCCGCGGCGACCGTCCACGCGGTCGACGTCAACAACCGCAGCCTCTCCCTCACGCGGGAAAACGCGGCGCTCCTGGGCCTGGAGAACGTCTCCGCCGAGCTGCCCGAGGAGGTCGATCCGGGCCTGCGCTTCGCCACCATCTGGTCCAACCCGCCCATCCGCATCGGCAAGGCCGAGCTCCACGCGCTCCTCACCCAGTGGCTCCCCCGCCTCGAGGTGGGCGGGCAGGCGTGGCTCGTGGTGCAGAAGAACCTCGGCGCGGACTCGCTCGCGCGGTGGCTCGCCGAGGAGCTCGGCGAGGCGTACGACGTCGCGCGGGCGGCGACGTCGAAGGGCTTCCGCGTGCTCGTGGTCACCCGCGAGGGCTGAGGGGGGCGAACTCCGCACGGGCCGGCCGCGTTTGGACGTGCACGGCTGTTGACAGACCGAGCCACGCGGGACCACTCTAAAAATGGACCTCGAAATATTAGAGTGGAAGGCAGGGCCATGACGCACGCAGTCAGCACGGAGTCAGGCCACCGTCCCATCGTTCCGCGCCCTCAGCGCGCCGCGCTCCACGCCGTGGGCCCCTCGGGCAATCCGGACCTGTCCGATGCGGAGGCCGCCGCGGCGCTGTTCCTGCGCGCTCTGGGAGTGCCGCTGGAGGCGGAACACCTCAGGGCCACGCCCGCCAGGATGGCGCGCGCGTGGGCCGAGATGCTCACGCCGAGGCCCTTCGAGCCGACAACCTTCCCCAACGACGAGGGGTACGACGAGCTGGTCCTGGTCCGGGACATCCCGTTCCGCTCGGTCTGCGAGCATCATCTCCTGCCCTTTACCGGCCGCGCGTGCGTCGGGTACCTCCCGGGCGAGCGGATCCTGGGACTCTCCAAGCTCGCCCGAGTGGTCGAGCACTACGCCTGCCGCCCCCAGACCCAGGAACGACTCACTCAGCAGATCGCCGACTGGCTCCAGGAGCGTCTGCACCCTCGCGCAGTGGGAGTCGTGATCTCCGCCGAGCACACGTGCATGACGCTCCGCGGCGCGTACGCGACCGGCTCGAGCACGGTCACCTCCGCGCTCCTCGGCCAACTGCGCGATGATGCCCGCTCGCGGCAGGAGTTCCTCTCGCTCGCGGGCCTCATGCACTGACCGGCCGGCGCCCGCGGCGGCCGCGTGAGCCAGTTGAACGTCAACGGAAGGAGAACGCCATGGGCACCCTGAACCACGTCGTCGTCATCGGGGGCGGACTCGCCGGCGGCAAGACCGCCGAGGCGCTGCGCGCGCAGGGCTTCGAAGGCACGGTCACCCTCGTGGCCGCCGAGAACCACCCCCCATACGAGCGCCCCCCGCTGTCCAAGGCCTATCTCATGGGGACCGCACCATTCGCGGAGGCCGTGCTCCATCCCGAAGACTGGTACCGGGAGAACAGCATCGACCTCCATCTGGGCACCCGAGCGGAGTCCATCGACCTCGGCGCACACGCCGTCGGCCTGGACGACGGCGGCTCCCTGCACTACGACAAGCTGGTCCTGGCCACCGGGTCCGTCCCGCGCAGGCTCCCCCTGCCTGGAGCCGACGCCGCCGGCGTCCACACCCTGCGCACGGTCGAGGACTCCGACGCCATCCGGTCCATCTTCGGGCAGGGGCGGCGTCTGGCCATCATCGGCGCCGGCTGGATCGGGCTCGAGGTGGCCGCCGCGGCACGTGCTGGCGGCACCGACGTCACGGTCATCGAGGCGGCAGACCTGCCGCTCCTCACCGTCCTCGGACCTGAACTTGCCACGGTCTTCGCCGACCTGCACCGCGACCACGGGGTGGACCTCCGTCTCGCGGCACGCACGGCGGAGATCACCACAACGGACGGCAAGGCCACCGGCGTGCGGCTCGAGGACGGCACGGCGATCGAGGCGGACGGGATCGTCATCGGCGTCGGCGTCGCGCCCGACGTCGCCCTCGCTCAAGCTGCCGGACTCACAGTGGACAACGGGGTGCTCGTCGATGCGTCGCTGCGCTCCAGCGACCGGGACGTCTATGTGGTCGGCGACATCGCCAACCACGACCACCCCGGCCTCGGGATGCGGGTTCGGGTGGAGCACTGGGCGAATGCGCTCCACCAGCCGGCAGCCGCCGTCGCGTCGCTGCTGGGAGGCGACGCGGCCTACAGCGGGCTCCCGTACTTCTACAGCGACCAGTACGACCTGGGCATGGAGTACATCGGGCACGCCCCGCGCGGTTCCTACGAGCGCGTCGTGGTGCGCGGCGACCCGGAAAAGCGCGAGTTCGTCTCGTTCTGGCTCGATGGCGCGAACCGGATCAAGGCGGCCATGAACGTCAACGTCTGGGACGTCGTCGACCAGGTCAAGCCGATCATCGCGGCCGGCCGAGCGGTCGACCCTGAGCGCCTCGCCGATCCCGGCGTTGCCTATGCCGACCTCTAGGCCGACTACATGGCCACGCCCGGATTCCGCGAGGGCCCCGACGAGAGATGATCCACGTGAAGGAGCAGACCATGCCAGTGCAGACCATCGGCCGGCGCCTCTTCGACTTCGACCGGCAGGTCGCGGTGATGGCGATCGTCAACCGCACCCTAGACTCGTTCCACGACCGGGGCGCGACCTTCGCACTCGAGAAGGCCGTCGACGCCGGCCTGGAAGCAGCCGAGCTCGGTGCCGACTGGGTGGACATCGGAGGAGTTCCGTTCGGACGCGGCCCCGCCGTCTCCGTCGCCGCGGAGATCGACCGGGTCGTGCCCGTCATCGAGGCCATCGCCGCCACGAGCAGCGTAGTGATCTCCGTCGACACCAACAGGGCCGAGGTGGCGCGCGCCGCGATCGCCGCGGGCGCCGCGGTCGTGAACGACACGAGTGGTCTCGGCGACCCAGCCATGGCCCGGGCCGTCGCTGAGGGCGGGGCGCACGTGGTCATCACGCACAGCGTCGGTCCCCCACGGACGGAGAAGCCGCCCGCGCACTTCGACGACGTGGTCCTCGAGGTGCGCCGGTTCCTCGCCGAGCGTGTGGCCCGCGCGGAAGCGGCGGGCGTCGCCCGGGACCGCATCATCGTCGACCCCGGGCACGATCTCGACAAGAACACCCTGCACTCCCTCGAGCTCACGCGCCGCCTCGGCGAGATCACCGATCTCGGGCTCCCGGTGCTGGCCGCGGTGTCCAACAAGGACTTCGTCGGGGAATCGATCGATCGCGAACGCGGCCAGCGGCTCGCAGGGTCCCTTGCCGCGATGGTCGCCTGCATCCTGAACGGTGCACGGATCGTGCGGGTGCATGATGTAGCGGCCGCCGTCGACGCCGCCAGGATGACCGAGGCCGTCCTCGGGATGCGCGCCCCGGCGTGGCTCGTCCACAACACCCACCCCTCCCACAACGTATGAGCGCACGCATCGACAGCCTCTGGCCCGAGGCGGCGTCCGACCTCGACGACGCGGCGCTGCTTCGCCTCTACGCTCCGCCGCCTGGTCCGTGGCTGCGGATGAACTTCGTATCCTCCCTCGACGGCGCGGCCACAAGGCAGGGCCGTTCGGGCGGCCTCGGGGATGACGCCGATCGCCGCGTCTTCGAGCTCCTTCGCAGGCATGCCGACGCCGTGCTGGTCGGGGCAGGGACTGCCCGGACAGAGGGCTACGGGGCAATGCTGCTGTCCGAGGAAGCCCAGGACTGGCGCGAGGCACGGGGCATGGGGAGCCACCCCGTGTTCGTCCTCGTGAGCGGGTCCCTGCGCCTCGACCCGGCCTCGCCGATCTTCGCCGAGGCCCCCGTACGGCCGATCGTCTACACGCTCGCGGGCGCCCCCGCAGACCGGCGGTCGGGCCTCGCCCCCGTGGCCGATGTGGTGGACGCCGGCGGTGCAGCGCTCGATCCGCACGCCGTGCGCGCGGACCTCGCCGCCCGCGGACTGGTCCACGTGCACGCCGAGGGCGGACCGACGCTCTTCGGGGCAATCCTCGCGGCCGACGCGCTCGACGAACTCCTGCTCACCCTGGCTCCGACACTCGAGTCAGGCGACGCGGGCCGCATTGCCCGCGACCCGGCGGCCGCTCCCACGCGGATGTCGCTCGCGGGTGTTCTGCGCGCAGGGGACGAGCTCCTCCTGCGCTATCGGCGTGCCCCCTAGTGCGGCAGTTGGAAGCTCGGGGCGCGAACCCCGCTACCCGAGGGTGCCGTGGGCAACGATGACGGCCGGGCCCGAGAGCTCCACGTGCTCGCGGCCGTCGGCGCCAGGGATGAACGCGACGCCGACCCGCCCGCCGGGAACCACGACGTCCCACCGATCCGGGGCCCCGGCGCCAGCCCAGTACCGGATCGCGACGGCGGCCGCGCACGCGCCGGTCCCGCAGGACTGGGTCTCGCCGACGCCGCGTTCGTGCACGCGCATCGTCACACTCCCGACCCCGTCCGCCACGAGCGGCTCGGACGGCACCACGAACTCGACGTTCGTCCCGTGCGGCGGAACGGGGTCCACCGCCGGTGCCGTGTGCAGGCCGAGGCCCGCGAGCTCGCTCGGCTCGGCCAGCGCCACGACCGTGTGCGGATTGCCCATGCTCACGCTCAGGGCGGGCCGCGCGACGTCGAGCCCCACGGCGGTGACCGTCGCATCGCTCGCGTCCGCCGCGGCGCGCTGCGGATCGATGAACTCCCACGGCCCCATGTCGACGGCGAAGCCGTCGGACCGGCGCTCGACGCGCTTCACTCCGGCCCGCGTGCCGATGGGCAGCACCTCGCCGGGGGCGAGCTCGACGAGGCCCTGGTCGAGCAGGAATGCCACGAAGACGCGCACGCCGTTGCCGCACATTTCCGAGAGCGAGCCGTCCGCGTTGCGGTAGTCCATGAACCACTCCGCTTCAGGCTCCTCGGCGAGGACGGAGATGCCCTCGGGGAGCTCGCGGGAGCGGATAGCGCGGATGAGCCCGTCCGCACCGATGCCTTGGTGCCGATCGCACAGCGCCGCGGCCTCGGCCTCGGCGAGGTGCCGGTCCCCCGCCGGGTCGGCGACGAGCACGAAGTCGTTGCCCGTGCCGTGCCCCTTCGCGAAGGGCAGGCCCGCAAGGCCGTGGATGACGTCAGGGGCGGACTGGGCGGCGGCGGGGAGGGTCATGGACCAAGCCTACCGTCGGCCTCGCGCACGACGGCGAGTGCCCGCCCGGGCAGGCCAGGCGCCAGGGCGTCGAGCCAGTGCACCCGGGGATCAGCGCGGAACCACGTGAGCTGCCGGCGGGCGAACTGCCGGGTCGCGACGATCGTCTCCTCGGCGGCCTGCTCGGGCGTGGACTCTCCATCGAGGACCCTGAGGAACTGCCCGTAGCCCAGCGCCCGGGAGGCCGTCTTCCCCTGGCGCAGCCCTGCGGCGGCGAGCCGGGCGACCTCGGCCGGGAGGCCGGCGTCGACCATCCGGTGCACCCGCGCCGCGAGCCGCTCGTGCAGCGTGCGACGGTCCAGGTCGAGTCCGATCTGGACCGCCGGCGCCGCATACTGCCGCTCGGGCATGAACGAGCTGAACGGCCGGCCCGTGAGCTCGTGGACCTCGAGGGCGCGGATGATCCGGCGGGCATCGCCGAGCCTGTCGGCCGAGACCGGGTCGACGGCGCGCAGGCGCTGCCGCAGCGGCCCGATGCCCTCCTGCTCGGCCTCGGCCTCGAGGCGGGCCCTGACGGCGGGATCAGTGCCTGGGAACTCGAGGACGTCGAGCGCAGCGCGTACGTACAGGCCCGAGCCCCCGACGAGGATGGCGCGGCGCCCCCGATGCTGGATGTCCGCGATGGCCTCGCGCGCCCACCCCTGGAATGCAGACACGGAGGCATCCTCGGTGACGTCGAGGACGTCGAGGAGGTGGTGCGGCACACCGCGCCGCTCCCGGACCGGGATCTTGGCCGTACCGACGTCCATGCCACGGTAGAACTGCAGCGCGTCCGCGTTGACCACCTCGCCGTCCAGGGCTAGCGCTAGCTCCACCGCGAGGTCGGACTTGCCGGAACCCGTCGGCCCGACGATCGCGATGATGGGCGGAACGCTCTCCTCGGATGCGGTGCCCACGGCGGACGGGCCGCGGACGACGGCGGGCAGGCGGCCGGCGTCGTCCGCCTCGCCCCCGCGCTCGCTAGGGTGCACCGGCTAGACCGTGCGGACGGGGACCGACGGCATCCCGAGGCTGACCGCGCGGCCGCCGCCCGCCGCCGTGCCCGCCGCCCCGGCCACGCCGGCGGGCGGGACGCCGCAGGAGTCCGCCTGGGAGCGGTCCCACGCGTCGCCGGCGCGCGAGCGGCGCAGCGAGTAGTCGGCGGCCGTCGCGGGATCCGCGATGAGGTGGAACGGGGCCGCCTCGGTGACGGTGACGGTCACGAGGTCACCGGGCCGCGGGGCCTGCGCGCCGTCCGGGACGGAGAAGTGGACGAGGCGGTTGTCCCGGGCGCGCCCGGACAGGCGGTGCGTCTCGCCCGCCCTCCGGCCGGCCTGCGCGGTGGCCATGACCTCGACCGTGCGGCCCACCTGGGTCGCGTTCTCCTCGGCCGCGATGCGGTCCTGGAGGGCGATGAGACGCTCGTAGCGCTCCTGGACCACGGGCTTGGGCAGCTGGTCCGGGAGCGTGGCCGCCGGCGTGCCGGGCCGCTGGGAGTACTGGAACGTGAACGCATTCGAGAAGCGCGAGCGCTCGACGACCTCAAGGGTGGCCTGGAAGTCCTCCTCGGTCTCGCCCGGGAAGCCGACGATGATGTCCGTGGTGATCGCCGCATGCGGGATCCGCTCGCGGACCTTGTCCAGGATCCCGAGGAACTTGGCGCTGCGGTAGGAGCGGCGCATCTCGCGCAGGATCCGGTCCGAGCCGGACTGGAGCGGCATGTGCAGCTGGGGCATGACGTTGGGGGTCTCGGCCATGGCTTCGATGACGTCGTCGGTGAACGCGGCGGGATGCGGGCTCGTGAAGCGGACGCGCTCGAGGCCCTCGATCTGCCCGCACGCGCGCAGGAGCTTGCCGAACGCGAGCCGGTCGCCGAACTCGACGCCGTAGGAGTTGACGTTCTGGCCCAGCAGCGTCACCTCGATCGCGCCGTCGTCGACGAGGGCCTGGACCTCGGCGAGGATCTCTCCAGGGCGGCGGTCGCGCTCCTTGCCGCGCAGGCTGGGCACGATGCAGAACGTGCACGTGTTGTTGCAGCCCACCGAGATCGAGACCCAGCCGCTGTATACCGAATCGCGCTTGGTGGGCAGCGTGGAGGGGAAGACCTCGAGGGATTCGAGGATCTCCAGCTGGGCTTGGGCGTTGTGGCGTGCCCGCTCGAGCAGCGCCGGGAGCGCACCGACATTGTGGGTACCGAACACCGCGTCGACCCACGGCGCCTTCGCGAGGATCGTGTCGCGGTCCTTCTGGGCCAGGCAGCCGCCTACGGCGATCTGCATCCCCGGGTGGCGGTCCTTGACCGGGCGCAGCTGGCCGAGGTGGCCGTACAGCTTGTTGTCCGCGTTCTCCCGGACGGCGCACGTGTTGAACACGACGACGTCCGGCTCGCTGCCCTCCTCGGCGCGCACGTAGCCGGCGGCCTCGAGGAGGCCGGACATGCGCTCGGAGTCGTGGACGTTCATCTGGCAGCCGAACGTTCGCACCTCGTAGGAGCGCGGTGCGGTCTCAGCCGTGGGGGTGGGCAGGGTGGAACTCACCCATCAAGGGTACCGTCAGGTTCCTCCACGGGCCGCTTGGGCGGGACGCCCCTAGTACCAGCCGGCCGATACCTCGTGGGCCCAGGCATTGCAGGGCGAGCCGTAGCGGTTGGCGACATAGCCGAGCCCCCAGTTGATCTGGGTGCGGTAATTGGTGAGCCAGTCGTTGCCTGCCGTGTAGTACTTGGTGGGCGGGAGCGCCTGGGCGATGCCATAGGCGCCGCTCGAGGGGTTGGTGGCGTCGGTGAGCCAGCTCGACTCCTGCGTCCACAGCTTGACGAGGCACCCGAACTCGCCGCCGCCCCAGCCGTAGGAGCCGAGCTGGGAGGACGCATAGGCCTGCGCACCCGCCGGATCGTTCACGACGCCCGCGCCGGGACTCACCGCGGGCTGCGGGGGCGAGGGCGCGGGGACGACCACTGGGGCTGCTTGTGCGGGGGCGGCGGGTGCGGGCGCCGCGGGGGCCACGGCCTGCGCGGCCCCCGCGCCCTGCTGATTCGCCTGTTGCCGGGACTGCGCGAGCTGCTGGGCCTCCTGCTGGCGACGCTGGGCGTCGAGTGCGGCCTGCTGGGCTGCCTGCTCGGCTGCGCGCCGCTTGGCCTCTTGGGCCGCCTCGTAGGCGGCCTGGGCCGCCTGTCCTTCCCGGTACTTCTGTTCGACGGCCACCGACGTGCCCTTGAGGTCGGCGAGCTGGGCCAAGAGGACGTCCTCGTGCTGCTGTGTCTGGGCGACCACGTCCTGGGCCTGCTTCTGCGCCGTCTGGGCGTCATCGAGCTGCTGGGCCGCGGTTGCCGCGAGGTCCGCGAGGGCGTCCTTTGCCGCGCGGGACTTGTCCTCTGCCGCGGCAGCTGCGTTGGCCGCGACCCGGTAGTCCGCCACGGCCTGGGCGGCTTGGTCGCCGAGGACTTGGAGGGTCTGGAGTCGGTTGATGCCGTCCTGCTGGCCGAGGACGGAGAGCGTCTCGAGCGGCCCCGTGCCCGAGCCGCCCATGTAGGAATCGGCGGCGAGCTGCCCCGCGTTGCGCTGGGCTGCGTCCCGCTCGCTCGCGCGCTTGGTAGCCTCCTGGTCGAGCACGGCGACGACCTGCTCTTGGTCCTTGACCGCTTGGGCGGCCTTGGCCGATGCGGCTCCCGCCGTGACCGCCTTGGCCGAGGCGTCGGCAGCAGCGCTCTCGACCGTGGTCAGCAGAGATCCGATCCGGTCCGCCTCTGCCTTGGCGGAGTCGGCGTTGGCCTTCGCGGCCTGGACGTCCGCCCAGGTGGGGTGGCCCGAGGGCGGCCCGTCGTCACCCAATGCCACCGTCGCGCCCGCTGGGGCGACCCAGGCCACTGCTACCACGAGCAGCAGGGCAGTGCGGAGTGGGCCGAGATGCCAGCCCGAGCTGAGGCTCTGCTCTGATCGCACGAGTTCGAGAATACCGCAGTAATCCCATTTGTCACTCTAGTCACAGAATTCCCAGTAAGCGCACAGACACGCCCGGCGCCGCGGCGCTTCACCTCAGTTCGGCTCGAATCCGACCTCTCCGTCGTCGACTTGGCCGGTGTCGCCGAGGGCCTCCGCCGCCAGCCGGAAGGCGGTTCCGGGGGCGTGCCCTTTCCGGGCGAGCATGCCCACGAGCCTGCGGAGCTCCTTGTCCCGGGCGGCTGGATCCGCCCGGTCGAACGGCCTCATGCGGCGCGCGAGGAGCCGCCGCGCGGAGTGCTCCTCGGCCTCAGGGGTGAGCTCGTCGAGCGCCTCCTCGGCGGTCTCGCCCTTGATGCCCTTCTCGCCCAGTTCGCGTCGGAGCGCGGCCCGGCCGAGCGACCTCGTCTCGCCGCGACTGCGGACCCACATGCGGGCGAACTCCGCATCGTCCACGAGGCCGACGTCCTCGAAGCGGGCGAGGAGCGCCGCCGACACGTCCTCGGGCACCTTCCGATCGCGCAGCTTCTGCTCGAGCTGGTGACGGCTCCGGGGCCCCATGGTCAGCTGCCGGAGCAGGATGGCGCGCGCCACCGACTCGGGGTCTGCATCGGGATCCTGCTCGGGCGGCGGAGGCCCCTGGGGGCGGCTGCGGCCCGCCACCTAGTCCCCGTCGACAGCCTTGAGGCGCGGCTGCTCCTCGTCCTCGGCGTCCTTCTTGACACCCACGCCGAGCTTCTCCTTGATGAGCCGCTCGAGCTCCTCGGCGAGCTCGGGGTTGTCGCGGAGGAACCGGCGGGAGTTCTCCATGCCCTGACCGAGCTGGTCGCCGTCATACGTGAACCACGAGCCGGACTTCTTGATGATGCCGTGCTCGACGCCCATGTCGATGATGCCGCCCTCGCGGGAGATCCCCTGACCGTAGATGATGTCGAACTCGGCCTGCTTGAAGGGCGGGGCCATCTTGTTCTTGACGATCTTCGCCTTGGTGCGGTTTCCGACCGAGTCGGCACCCTCCTTGAGGGTCTGGATCCGGCGGACATCGATGCGGACCGAGGCGTAGAACTTGAGCGCCTTGCCACCCGTCGTGGTCTCCGGGGAACCGAAGAACACGCCGATCTTCTCGCGCAGCTGGTTGATGAAGATCGCCGTGGTCTTCGTCTGGTTGAGCCGGCCGGTGACCTTCCGCAGCGCCTGGCTCATGAGGCGGGCCTGGAGGCCGACGTGGCTGTCTCCCATCTCGCCCTCGATCTCGGCGCGCGGCACGAGCGCGGCCACGGAGTCGATGACGATGATGTCGAGCGATCCCGAGCCCACGAGCATGTCCATGATCTCGAGCGCCTGCTCGCCGGTATCCGGCTGGGACACGAGCAGCGCATCCGTGTCGACGCCGAGCTTGGCTGCGTACTCGGGGTCGAGGGCATGCTCGGCGTCGATGAACGCGGCGATGCCGCCGTTGCGCTGGGCATTGGCCACCGCATGGAGGGCCACGGTCGTCTTACCGGACGATTCCGGGCCGTAGATCTCGACCACACGGCCCCGCGGGAGCCCGCCGATGCCGAGGGCTACGTCCAGCGCGATGGAGCCCGTGGGGATGACCTCGATCGGGGCGCGGGTGTCGTCCCCGAGCCGCATAATCGAGCCCTTGCCGAACTGCTTGTCGATCTGCGCGAGCGCCGCCTCGAGTGCCTTCTGGCGGTCCGGCGTTGATGCTGCCATGGTCTACCTCCGAGTCTGGTCTGCCGCGGCAGCGCCCTGTCCTGCCTGCCGCTCCTCCATGCCGCTCACGCTACCGACGCCCACCGACAGTCGAAGCACATGGCCCCGCTATGTGGACAATTCGGCATAGTTTGCACTTGGAATCCTCTGTGGAGGACTTTACCGCTATCCCGAACACATCTTCGAATCAACCCCGGCGTGTCGCCGATCTCTTCGCGGAACTCTTCCCGCGGGCCGAGAACGGCCGGTTCAGTCCTTGACGGGACGGTCCTTGCCGAGACGGCGTTCCGGCGGGACATCCTGGAGGTCGCAGACGGCACTCCACACGCTGCGAGGATGGACCCCGGCCTTGAGGGCCTCCTCGGCCGTGCGGCCCCCCACCGCTGCCAGCACGGCGGAGGACGCCAGCACGTGCGCATAGCCCGCGCCGAACTCGTCTTCCATCAGCCGCCAGAAATCACTGTTCCGCACTCAGCAATTATCCCCCATGAGCCCCCGGGGACGCGCCCGTCGCCCACGGCGTCCGCCCCTAAGATGAAGGCATGTCCACCCCGCATGCGTCAGCCGCGTTCGACGACGCCCTCATCGACGTCGAGCAGCAGCTCGCCGTCTTCTGGCGCCGCGGCCGCGCCGCATCCATGGGCCTGTCCCGCGATCTCCATCCGGATCTGGACCCGGCCGCCTACGGCCTCCTGACGATCCTGCACCGGGATGGCCCTCAGCGCGTGACGGACCTCGCGGTGGCCGTGGGCGTCGGCAAGCCGACCGTGAGCCGGCAGATCGCGCTCCTCGAGGAGGTCGGCCTGGTCGCCAAGGAGTCGGATCCGAGCGACCGGCGCGCGCAGCAGGTCACCCTGACCCCTGAGGGCGACCGTCATGTTGCCGAGTTGAAGCGCCGTCGCCACGAGTTCTTCGCCGAGCGGCTCGCCTCGTGGGAGCCCCAGGAGCTCGCAGACCTCGCCCGGTACATCCGTCGGATGAACGAAGCCCTCGCACCCCGGCACTGAGCACAGCGGAACACAGAAGCCGAACACAGACACGGGCCGGACGCATCAGCGTCCGGCCCCTGTCTCCTCGTGCTGGCGTCAGCTGATCTTGGTCAGCTCGGCGTCCAAGTCCGTGTTCATTTCCCGGCCGTACCGCTGGGCGAACTCCTGCGGCACAGTGTCGGGGATGGTGATGCCCTCGGCGATGGCCACGCGGTCGCTGACCTCGCGGAGCATGACCGAAAGCGGCACATCGAGTGCTGAGCAGATCGATGAAAGCAGCTCGGAGGAGGCCTCCTTCTGGCCGCGCTCAACCTCACTCAGATAGCCGAGGGACACACGCGCGTTGTGCGAGACTTCACGGAGCGTACGGCCCTGGCGCTGACGGACGTCACGCAGGACGTCTCCGATCTCATGACGCAGAACAACCATCTTGCGCTCCTTCTGTTCCTGCTTACCGATGTCGGCCAAGCCCACGTCACGCCAGCGCACTACGCCGTCGACGGATACGGGCTGCTTAACCATGTGTATCGATGCGCTCCTTGGTCCAGGCCCCCGCGTGATGCGAGGCTCCGTGTGAATCATCCTAGTGCCGCCGGCAATCGCTGACGACACTATCCACAACTTCCGCGACACCTGCATTGTTCCCCGGCATCCGCCCGTCAGACATAATTCACAGCTGACTCCCAGTTTCAGGCGTCGGCGCGCAGCGCTTCCAGGAGGCGGACCAAGGCGGCCCGAGTAGCGGCGGTCCGGATCGCCGGGCGGTCGCCGTCGAACCGGTACGATCCCACCGTGGTGCCGGTGGGACCGGCCACCGCGACGAAGACTGTGCCCACGGGCTTGCCGTCATGGGGCTCGGGCCCGGCCACCCCGGTCGTCGCCACCCCGTAGTCGGCGCCGCAGACCCGCCTCGCGCCGTCGGCCATCTGCCGCGCCACCTCGGCGTCCACCGACCCCGCCGCGTCGAGCAGCTCGCGGGACACGCCGAGCACGTCTGCCTTCACCTCGCTCGAGTAGCTCACGACGCCGCCGCGCAGCATCGCCGACGCCCCCGCCACGTCCGCGATCGTAGCCGCGACGAGGCCCGCCGTGAGCGACTCGGCGGTAGCCGCGGTCACCCCTCGGGCGATGAACGCCTCGACGACCTCGCGTGCCGTCGTCGCCTCGCCTCCGGCGATGCTCCCCATCAGCTCATCGCCCTTCAGGATGCCGGCCCTTCAAGGCGGTAGCACGCAGGCGGACGGCCTTGGCGATGTAGTCGATGCCGGTCACCACGGTCACCGCGAGGGCGAGGATCATGATCCAGAACGCGATGGCGGCCAGGATGGGGGTCCCCGGGGTGAGCGGGAACAGGTACAGCAGGATCGCGACCGTCTGGAGTACGGTCTTGAGCTTCCCACCGGGCGATGCGGGCATGACCCCATACCGGATCACGACGAACCGCAGGGCCGTGATGCCCCACTCCCGGACGAGAATGAGGATCGTGATCCACCACGGCAGTTCGCCGAGCACCGAGAGCAGCACGAGCGCCGAGCCGGTGAGGAGCTTGTCGGCAATGGGATCCGCGATCTTGCCGAAATCCGTGATGAGGTTGCGCTTCCGGGCGATCGAGCCGTCCAGCTGGTCCGTGTAGATCGCGACGGCGAACAGGACGAAGGCGACCCACCGCAGCCCGCCGTGCTGCGTGCCGTCCGCGAGCATGGACCAGATGAAGAACGGGACGAGGACGATCCTCACCATCGTGAGGATGTTGGGCACGTTCCACAGCTGTGAGGAGGGTGCGGCCGGAGGGGTGGTCACCGTCTCAGCCTAGCGTCCAGTCAGCTGCCACGCGTCCTCGCCGCCCTCGTCGTCGCCGCCAGAGGCGTCGTCCCCGTCGTGGTAGTCGACGGCGTGCGGACGGGAGTCGAGGTCCTTGGCCACGAGGTCCTCGGCGTAGGGCGAGTCGACCTCGTACTGGCCGACGTGGTGGTTCGCGCTCGCGTTGTCGGCCAACGCCTGGTCTGTGGGGTTAGACGCGGACGACGGCGCGTCCTCGCCTCGCAGCGCGGAGAGCACCGCGGGCAGGTCGTCGGGCTTGACGAGGACATCGCGCGCCTTGGAGCCCTCCGACGGTCCGACCACGCCGCGGCTCTCGAGGAGGTCCATCAGGCGCCCGGCCTTGGCGAAGCCGACGCGCAGCTTGCGCTGGAGCATGGAGGTCGAGCCGAACTGGGTCGTGACCACGAGCTCGGTGGCCTGGAGGAGCACCTCGAGGTCGTCGCCGATCTCCTCGTCGATCTGCTTCTTCTCCGCCTCGACCGCGACGTCGTCGCGGTACGTCACGGTGAGCTGGCCCTTGACGTGCTCGACGACCTTGTGGATCTCCGACTCGGACACCCACGCGCCCTGGACGCGCATGGGCTTCGAGGCGCCCATGGGCAGGAACAGCGCATCGCCCTGGCCGATGAGCTTCTCGGCCCCGGGCTGGTCGAGCACCACGCGGGAATCCGTGACCGACGAGGTCGCGAATGCCATGCGCGAGGGCACGTTGGCCTTGATGAGGCCCGTGACCACGTCCACGGACGGGCGCTGGGTCGCGAGGACGAGGTGGATGCCGGCCGCTCGCGCGAGCTGGGTGATGCGCACGATCGAATCCTCGACGTCCCGCGGCGCGACCATCATGAGGTCGGCGAGCTCGTCGACGATGACAAGCAGGTACGGGTACGGCCGCACCTTGCGCTCGGATCCCGGCGGTGGGACGACCTTGCCGGCACGGACGGCCTTGTTGAAGTCGTCGATGTGCTTGAAGCCGTAGTTCGCGAGGTCGTCATACCGGGCGTCCATCTCCCGGACGACCCACTGGAGCGCCTCGGCGGCCTTCTTCGGGTTCGTGATGATGGGCGTGATGAGGTGCGGGACGCCCTCGTACGCGGTGAGCTCGACGCGCTTGGGGTCGACCATGACCATGCGCACCTCGTCCGGCGTGGCGCGCATGAGGATCGAGGTGATCATCGAGTTCACGAAGGAGGACTTGCCGGCGCCGGTCGCACCCGCCACGAGCAGGTGGGGCATCTTGGCGAGGTTCGCCACGACGAAGCCGCCCTCGACGTCTTTGCCGACTCCCATGACCATGGGGTGCTCGGTGCGGCGCGCGTTCTGGCTGCGCAGCACGTCGCCGAGCGAGACGGTCTCGCGGTCCGTGTTGGGGATCTCGATGCCGATCGCGCTCTTGCCGGGGATGGGGCTGAGGATGCGCACGTCCGAGCTCGCGACGGCGTAGGCGATGTTCTTGGACAGCGCCGTGACCTTCTCGACCTTGGTACCCGGCGAGAGCTCGATCTCGTACCGCGTGACGGTCGGCCCACGGGAGAACCCGGTGACCTCGGCATCGACGTTGAACTGCGTCAGCGTGCTCGTGAGCGCCGCCACCACGGCGTCGTTCGCCTCGGTCCGCTCCTTCGGCGCCGAGCCCTGCACGAGGAAGTCCGACGACGGGAGGGTGTATGCGACGTCGCCCGAGAGCTGGAGCTGCTCGGTGCGCTGCGGGATCGGGGTCGGCGGCGGGGTCGGTGCGACCGGCGTCGAGGGCACGTGGGTCGTCGCGCCGGGGTTGGGCGTCGGGAGGCCCACCGTGGGGATCGCCTCGGTGGGCTCCCCCGTCGAGGCCGACGCCGCTCCCGCACCAGCCGCACCGCCGCGCCCCTGCGCAGCCCGGATCTTCTGGATCGCCGCCTCGGCCTGGGAGCGGCCCGGCGCTGCGGCCGGCATTGGCACCGTGGCGTCCGCCGCGGCCGGGTCGTCGACGAGGGCCTGCTCGTACGGCTCGTCCCCGGCCAGTCCGTCGGGATGGTCGCCGGCGTCCTCGGCGTCCTTGCCGAAGAGGCGGCGCTTCTTCTTGCGCCGCTCTCGGGCCGCCTCCTGAGCCCTGCGATCGGTGTCGTAGAGGTAGCTGCGGTCATGGCCGTCCGTCTCCTCGGGCCCGAGATCGAGGCCCATGAGGTGCTCCCACGCGGCGCGGATGCGGCGTGGGATGGCGGCGAACGGCGTCGCGGTGACGATCAGGACGGAGACGAACGCGAGAAGGGAGTAGACGATGACCGGAACCGCGGGGTGGATCGCCGCGAGGAGCGAGGCGGCGAGGAAGCCGAGCATGCCGCCCGCCATCCGGAGCCCGTCGAAGCCGTTGGCCGCCGAGGGCAGGCCCCCGAGCACGTGGGCCAGACCGGTGGCGGCGAAGGTCATGACGAGGAATCCGATCCCCACCCGGTTGTTGCCGCGGTGGTCGGCCGGCTTCCGGAAGAGCCGGAACGCGCACACCCCGAGCATGAGCGGGAGCAGGAGCGAGACCCACCCGAAGGTGCCGTTGACCACGGCGTAGACCGTGTCGGGGAACCAGCCTGTCCAGCCCCACCAGGCAAAGGTCGCGATGAACACGGCAAGGACCAGGTTGAACAGGGCGGCGCCGTCGCGGCGCTCTTCGGGGTCGAGGTCGCTCACGTCTGTCCCGATGCGGCGCACCCCTCCGCCGACCGCGTGGGCGAGCGCCCCCCATGTCCCGCCGATCATGCGCGCCAGCCACGGCTGGCCGGCGTCCGTCGTGGTGACGCCGCGCGTCGTCGTCCTCCCGTTGCCCGTCTTCCCGCGGGGCGCGCCGGTCCCGGTCCGGGCGCCCGGCTTGGACGCGCTGGACCGGTTCGAGGCGCCGGATCGCGACGGGTTCGATCTGGTGGGTGGCGTGGAGGAGGTACGAGTCGCCATATTCGCAACCGTACCGCGAAAGGCCGCCGTCCCCGCGGATTTCCACGGGAGCGGCGGCCTTTCGCGATGCTTCTCGCCGGAGGCGTCAGGCCTCGAGGACTACCGGGATGATCATCGGCTTGCGACGGAGCTTGCGGCTCACCCACGTGCCGATGACGCGCCGCACCACCTGCTGGAGCTGATGGGCGGTGTGGTCCGGCCTGGCCAGGATGGCTTCCTCGAGCGCCTCGTTGACCTTGGGGATGATGTCGTCGAACACTGAATCGTCCTCGGCGACGCCGCGCGCGTGGATCTCCGGGCCGGAGACGACCTTGCCCGTGGAGCGGTTCACGACCGTGATGACCGAGATGAACCCCTCCTCGCCGAGGATCCGGCGGTCCTTGAGGTCGACATCGGTGATCTCGCCGACGCTGCTGCCGTCGACGTAGACGAAGCCGACCTCGACCTGGCCGACGATCTTCGCGACGCCGTCGGCGAGGTCCACGACCGTGCCGTTGTCCGCGAGGATCACGCTCTCGGGCTCCATTCCGGTCTCGAGCGCGAGGTTGCCGTTGGCGATGAGGTGCCGGGTCTCCCCGTGCACAGGCATCGCGTTGAGGGGCTCGACGATGTTGTAGCAGTAGAGCAGCTCGCCGGCGGCGGCATGGCCGGAGACGTGGACCTTGGCCATGCCCTTGTGGACGACGGTCGCGCCGAGCTTGAGCAGCCCGTTGACCACGCGGAAGACGGCGTTCTCGTTGCCGGGGATGAGCGATGACGCGAGGATGACCATGTCGCCCTGCCCGACCTGGACCCGGTGGTCGCCGCTGGCCATGCGCGAGAGTGCGGCCATGGGCTCGCCCTGCGATCCGGTGGACATGAGCACGAGCCGGTGGTCGGGGATCTCGTCGATCTGCTTGATGTCCACGAGGATGCCCGGGGGCACGTCGAGGTAGCCGAGCTTCGCGGCGATGCCCATGTTGCGCACCATCGACCGCCCCACGAAGGCGACCTTCCGGCCGTGGTGATGCGCGGCGTCGAGCACCTGCTGCACGCGGTGGACGTGCGAGGAGAAGCTCGCCACGATGATCCGCTTGCGGGCCTGCCCGAAGAAGCGGTCGAGCGTGGGGCCGATCTCCTTCTCCGCAGTCGTGAACCCCGGGACGTCCGCGTTCGTCGAGTCCGCCATGAACAGGTCCACGCCCTCCTCGCCGAGGCGGGCGAAGTGGCGCAGGTCCGTGATGCGGCCGTCGAGCGGGAGCTGGTCCATCTTGAAGTCGCCCGTGTGCAGCACAGTGCCGCCCGCGGTGCGGATGAACACGGCGAGGGCGTCCGGGATGGAGTGGTTCACGGCGATGAACTCGGTCTGGAACGGGCCGAAGTCGAGCACCTGCCCCTCCTCGACCACGCGCAGCACCGGGGTGATGCGGTGCTCGGCGAGCTTCGCCTCGACGAAGGCGAGCGTCAGCTGGGAGCCCACGAGGGGGATGTCCCTGCGGCGCCGCAGGAGGTACGGGACGCCGCCGATGTGGTCTTCGTGGCCGTGGGTGAGCACGACGGCGAGGATGTCGTCCAGCCGGTCCTCGATGTACGAGAAGTCGGGGAGGATGAGGTCGACGCCGGGCTGCGTCTCCTCGGGGAACAGGACGCCGCAGTCGACCACCAGGAGCTTGCCCCCGATCTCGAAGACGGCCATATTCCGCCCGACCTCACCGAGCCCGCCGAGCGGGACGATCCGCAGGCTCCCCGAAGGGAGCGGCGGCGGGGTGGTGAGGACGGACAGGGCTCGTTGGGTCATGCTGGTGCTGCTCCTAGGCGGCGAAGTCCATTCCGGCTTCGGCCAGATCGTTGCGGATGAGGGAAAGCTCCGCGTCGCCCGGCTCCACAAGGGGAAGACGGACCACGGAGTTGGGCAGGACTCCCTGCCACTTGAGAACCTGCTTGGTGGCGACCGCGCCCTGGACGCGCGTCATGACGCCGCGGATTACCGGGTCCAGCTCGAAGTGGATGCGGCGGGCGGTCGCGAAGTCCCCCGCGAGCGCCGCGTCGACGAGGGCGCGGAACTGCGCGGTGGCCACGTGCGCCGTGACCGACACGACGCCGAGTGCCCCCGCGGCCATCCACGGAAGGGTGAGCCCGTCGTCGCCCGAGTAGACGGCGAGGTCCGTCTTGGCGAGCACGCGGGTGACGGCGGCGAAGTCTGCCTTGGCGTCCTTGAGGCCGGCGATGTTGGGGTGCTCAGCGAGACGGAGGATGGTGTCGGTCTCCACCGCGATGCCGGTGCGGCCCGGGATGTCGTAGAGCATGACCGGGAGGTCGGTCGCGGACGCGACAGTCTCGAAGTGGGCCTGGACGCCCGCCTGGCTCGGCTTGTTGTAGTACGGGGTGACGAGCAGGAGCCCGTCGACGCCGAGGTCAGCTGCGCGGCGCGAGAGGCTCACCGAGTGACGGGTGTCGTTCGTGCCGGTGCCCGCGATGACCTTTGCGCGCCCGCCCACGGCCTCGAGGACGGCCTTGAACATGCCGAGGTTCTCCTCGTCCGTGAGGGTCGAGGTCTCGCCCGTCGTGCCCGTGACCACGAGGCCGTCGCAGCCGTCGTCGACCAGTTTGGCCGCCAGCTTGCCCGCCGCGTCGAAATCGACCTCGCCGTCCTCGGTGAACGGGGTCACCATTGCGGTCAGGAGGGTGCCGAAAGTGCGCGCGCGGTTGTCGGAGTCAGCCATGCACAGAACGTTACCGTGTGGGCCGCCGCTTTGGGCAACGCGCGTCAGGCGCGAGGCCGGTACCGCATCAGCGCAGATCGGAAGAGGACGGCCGGGACGACTTGCGTGCCCGTGCCCCGCGCAGCGGCCATGCGGTGGCCGTCGGGGCCCCAGATCCCGCTCTCCCCGCAGGACTCGCCGAGCGCGCTCGTCCCGCCGGCGTTCGCGAGGAGTGCGAAGAACCGGCTGTCCATGGCCCGCGCCCCGAAGTGGAGGTCAAGGCGGCGCTCCTCCCCCGCGACGTAGACCGACGACGCCGCGTAGAGGTCCGCGCCGGAGGCTGCCGCCTCGGCGGCGTGGCGCGGCTGTGAGACGTCGAAGCACACGGCAAGCGCGACCTTCCACCCGTCGACCTCGACCAGGGTCGGGTGGTCTCCAGGCTCGAAGAGTTCGCGCTCCGCGCCGTGCAGGTGCACCTTTGGGGCGATGAGCGGCGCAGTGCCTGGGCGGAGCAGGAGCGAGGCGAGGCGGGGCGTGCCGTCCGGCTCGCGGACGGCGGCGCCCACGGCCGCTGCGATCCCCATGTCCTCGCACGCGGCCTGGATCTCCGCGAGCTGGGCCGACGGGCTCGTGATCCACGCCGACTCGTCCGCGAACAGAGAGAGGTCGTAGCCGGTGAGCGACAGTTCGGGGAACACGGCGAGCCGGGCGCCGTGCCCGTCGGCATCTTCGAGGAGCCTGACGTGCTCGTCGATGTTCGCATGGAGGCCCCCCGGGAGCGGCACGGACTGCACGGCTGCGACGGTGAGTTCGGCGGACATACCGCCATCGTAGGGCACGCTCAGGGGCGTCCCCGGGCCGCGATCCGGGTGCGGCCCTCGAGCTCCGCGCGGGCCGCCCCGGCTCGCCCCGCTGCCCACAACCCCAGGTGTCCGCAGGCCTCCACGTACGCCACGAGTTCGCGTTCCGTGAGGAATGCCACATCAGTCTCCGCCAGGCGGCGCGCAAGCTCCCCCGGCGGCGGGTCACCGGGCAGGAGCGGGCCCGCGGCGCGCCAGGCGTGCACCGAGGGGTCCCGCCCCAGCGTCCTCTCCACCAGCTGCCGGGAGAGGAAGCCCACCGCCCCGGGGGACAGGAACGGGGCGGTGGAGGTTCCCTGAACGGGCGTCTCGTCCCTGCTCATGGGAAGCACTCTAATCGAACATATCTTCGGATGGCAATCATCGAATCCGAATCTCTGCGATGCCGGGCATCGTGAGACGATCGGCGCCATGGGCGGACCATCGCAATCACCCCGCGCGAGGCGGGACACCCGGCCGCGCCCCGCCCGCGTCAGCCGCCTTGAGGGGATCGACATGGCCCGCGGCGCCGCCCTCCTGGCCATGATGGCCACCCATGTCCTGCCCACGTACGAGCAGGACCCTGCGACGTCCGCCTGGCTCCCCACGTGGATCGGCCTGGCGTTCTCGGGCCGGGCCGCCGCGCTCTTCGCCGTCCTCGCCGGCGTGTCCCTGACGCTCGGCAGCGTCCCGGCGGCGGCCAACCGCGCTGGCCTCGCCCTTCGCGCGGCGGTGATCGCCGCCGTCGGCCTCACCCTTGGCCTTGCCGAGGTCAACGTTGCTGTGATCCTTGTCCAGTACGCCCTGCTCTTCTGGTGCGCCCTGCCGGTCGTGCGGCTGCACCGGCAGGCGCTGGGCCTGCTCGCGGCGGCGTGGCTCCTCGGGGCGCCGATCGTGGCGTACCTGGTCCGGCCTGCGCTGCTCAGCGCAGTTCCGCCCCTGCGCCTCGGCCACAATCCCGCATGGGGCGATCTCGCGAGCCCGGCACGTCTCCTCGCGGACCTCACGGTGACCGGCTACTACCCGGCCCTCCAATGGTTCGGCTACATCCTCGTGGGCCTGTGGATCGGTCGGGCGGACCTGGGCCGTGCCGCAAACCAGGCATGGCTGGTTGTGGGCGGTCTCGCGGCCGCAGTCATCGCCAAGGCCTGCGCGTGGGCATTCCTCTCACCGCTCGGCGGGATGAACGTGCTGCTCGGCACCGAGCAGGCACGCATCTGGCCGCTGCGGGCGATGCTCGAGGCGAACCTGAGCGGTGTGGACCAGACGGGGACCTGGTGGTGGCTCACGACGGCTGCGCCCCACTCGGGGACCACGCTGGACCTCCTGCACACGTGCGGGACGTCCGCGGCCGCGATCGGCGCGTTCCTCCTGCTCGCGCGCATCGGCCCGCTGGTGCGCACCGGGCTGCTCGCGCCGCTCGCGGGCGCCGGGGCGATGACCCTGACCCTCTATTCGGCCCACGTGTGGGCCCTCTCGCTGCCGCTCGCGGACGCGGCACACCTCACACGCGAGGCACTCCTCGCCGTCCACCTTGCCGCGGCGCTCGCGATCGGACTGTTCGTCCGGGCGAACGGCTGGCGCGGGCCGCTTGAGTGGCTCGCCCACGGGGCCTCTCGTGCCGGGCTCCTCAGCTCTCGCGCGGCCCGGACACGGCGCCGCTAGCGTCCGCGGTGGAGCGTGGCGGCTCGGCGCATCGCGGCGCGGGCCTGCTTCCGGTCGCCGGACGCGTCATAGGCGAGGCCGAGCCGGTACCACGACCGCCAGTCAGCCGGCGCAGCCTCGGCCTCACCGCGATACCGCCCGAACTCGGCGTCAGCGGCCGCGCGCACAATCCGGCCACCCGCGGTGCGCGGCAGGTTGTCCTCCGGGAGGCCGCCCTCGGCCGCGAGTTCCTTGCCCATCCGCTCGAGGCGCGCCCCGAAGGAGAGCTCTCGCAGGAGCGCCCACGCGCCCACGATCGGCAGCACGAGGTACGCCGCGCCGATGGCCTTCGCGACCGGCTGAGGATCGGTCAGCAGGATCCGGGCCCGGTCGAACGTGACGATGAGGTAGAAGACCAGCAGGACCGTCACGGCGACCACGCCGATCTTGACCTTGTTGGCCTTGAGCCACTCCACCGCGCTCACAGCCCGAGGTCCAGGTAGCCGTCGAGGCCCACAGTGAGCCCGGGGTGGGCCGCGACCCCGCGCAGCCCGAGGAGCACGCCGGGCATGAAGGACGCGCGGTCGAACGAGTCATGCCGGATCGTCAGCTCCTCCCCCTCACTGCCGAGGAGCACTTCCTGATGCGCCACGAGCCCGCGGAGGCGCACCGAGTGCACCCGGACGCCGTCGACGTCGGCCCCCCGCGCGCCGTCGAGCGCCTTCGTGGTGGCGTCCGGCGAGGGCCCGACGCCTGCCTCCGAACGCGAGGCCGCGATGAGCTGGGCGGTGCGCACGGCGGTGCCGGAGGGCGCGTCCACCTTGTCGGGGTGATGGAGCTCTATGACCTCGACGGATTCGAAGTAGCGGGCCGCCTTCGCGGCGAACGCCGAGGCCAGCACCGAGCCGAGCGCGAAGTTGGGGGCGATGAGCACGCCGGTGTCGGGGTACTCGGAGAGCAGGGTGCCGAGAGACTCGAGCCGCGCGGCGGTCCACCCGGTGGTGCCCACCACCGCGTGCATCCCGTGCTCGACCGCGAAGCGCACGTTGGCCTCGGTGGCGTCCGGCACGGTGAGGTCCACGATGTAGCGCGCGCCCGCGTCCACCAGGGCCTCGAGCGAGTCGCCTCGCCCGAGCGCCGCGACGACGTCCATGTCGCCGGCTGCGTCGACTGCCCTGACTGCCTCGGAACCCATGCGCCCATTCGCGCCCAGCACTGCCACGGGAAGTCGTTCTGCCATGGGTTCAAGCCTAGCCCAGCCCAGGTCAGCCCAGCGCGGCCACCCACTCGCTCCCGCCGTCGTCGAAGAACTGCTCCTTCCAGATCGGCACCTCTTCCTTGACCCGGTCCACGAGGTCGGCGCAGAGCCGGAACGCCTCCCCGCGGTGAGCGGCCGAGACTGCGCAGACGAACGCGGCGTCGCCCACCGCCAGCTCGCCGACTCGGTGGGCGATCCAGACGCGCATGGCCCGCTCGGACGCCCCGTGCTCCGCGGCGTGCTCGTGGATGACCGCGTCCACGACGTCGCGCAGGATCGCCTCGGCCGTGGGGTGGGCGGTGTACGACAGGCGCGTGACGCCGCGGCCGTCGTCGTGGTCTCGCACCACGCCGGAGAAGAGGACGACGGCGCCCGCATCCGCCGCGTCGACGGCGGCGCGCGCTGCGGTCTCCGAGAGCGGGTCGATGGTCACCGCGGCGTGGACCACCTCGACCGTGGGCTGCTCAGTGGGCATGGCTTCCTTCCACCTGGTCGCAGATGTGCTCGACGATCGGGTCGAGGACGGCGAGTCCGTCCATGACGCCGGACGGGGATCCGGGGAGGTTGACCACGAATGTCGTGCCCGCGAGCCCCGCGTGCCCCCGGGACAGCGCCGCGAGGGGCGTCTTGGCGAGGCCAGCGGCGCGGATGGCCTCCATGACGCCCGGGACCTCTCGGTCCAACAGGGTCAGCGTCTCCTCGGGCGTGACGTCGTCGGGGCTCAGGCCCGTGCCGCCGCTCGTGACGACCAGCGACGGGCCGAGGGAGAGCAGCGCTCGCAGGGCCGCGCCGACGCTCGGGCCGTCCGGGACCACGGCGGCCGGGATGACCTCGAAGCCGTGCTCGGCGAGCCAGTCCGCGATGACCGGCCCGGTCCGGTCCTCGTAGACCCCGGTCGCGGCGCGGGTGGACGCGATGAGGATCCCCGCGCGCCTCACGAGCCCGCCCCGCCGACGGGCCCGGCACCGGGCAGGGACCAGTCGCCGCTCTTGCCGCCGGACTTGGCCAGGACCTTGACCTCGGAGATGACGGCGTGCTTGTCCACCGCCTTGATCATGTCGTAGACACCGAGCGCCGCGACGGACGCGGCGGTGAGCGCCTCCATTTCCACCCCTGTCACGCCTCTGGTCTTGACCGTCGCGTACACGGCCACTGACGCGCGGCCGAGCTCGAAGTCCACCGTGACTTTGGCGATGGGCAGCGGGTGGCACAGCGGGATGAGCTCGGGCGTCTTCTTCGCCGCCATGATCCCCGCGATGCGGGCCACGGAGAGGGCATCGCCCTTGGGAAGGCCGCCCTCGGCCAGGAGCGCCACGACCTCCGGGGTCGTCGTGAGGACGGCCTGCGCGGTCGCTTCCCGTGTGGTCTCCTGCTTGCTGCTCACATCCACCATGTGGGCGCTCCCGTCGGCGCGCACATGGGTGAGCCGCGGCGGTGGCTCGAACGGGTGCTCGGGGGTCTTGTTCACGTCAGCCATACTTCCACCTCCGCGCCGGCCGGGAGCTCCGTGACGTCTTCCGGCACCATGACGAGTGCGTCCGAGGCGGCGAGCGCCCCGAGCAGGTGGGAGCCCGGGCCGCCCACGAGCTCCGCGGCGCCGTCGCGCCGCAGCCGGGCCCGGCGCACCTGGAGCTTGCCCGCGGGAGAGGCGAGGCCGTGTGCGAGCGGCGCCCTGAGCACGCGCCGGTGGCGTGGCGCTCCGAGCAGCTCTGAGAGGACCGGCCTCAGGAGCACTTCCCACGAGATCCAGCAGCTTACGGGGTTCCCGGGGAACGCGATGATCGGCAGCCCCTCGAACGTCCCGAGTCCCTGCGGGCCGCCGGGCTGCATCGCGAGGTGGGAGAACTCGACGTCGCTTCCCGCGAGCGCGAGCTTGGTCGCCTCGAACGCGCCCTTGGACACTCCGCCGGTCGTGATGACGAGGTCGGGCCTGTCCTCCGCGCCGAGCCGGGCCAGGCCCCTGAGCTCGCGCCGCAGCTCGCCCGGTTCGTCGCTGCGCACGGCGACGTTCCCGACCGTGAGGCCCGACTCCCGCAGCGCCGCCGCCAGCAGGGGGCCGTTGGCGTCGTGGATCTGGCCGGGCGCAAGCGCGGTACCCGGGGCCGCTAGCTCGGCGCCCGTGCTGACCACCACCGCCCGCAGGGCCGGCCGCACGGGCACGTCCTCGATCCCGAGGCCCGCAGCGAGCCCGATCTGCGCCGCACCCAGCGCGGCCCCGGCGCGAAGCACGACGGCGCCCGCCTCCACGTCGCTGCCGGCCCGCCGCACGTAGGTACCCGCCTCCACCGGCGGAAGCCCCACGGTCTCGCCGGGCGCGGGGTACGTGGAGGGGACGGCACGTTCCACGGGCACGACGGCGTCCGCGCCCGGGGGCATCATGGCCCCCGTCATGATCGGGGCGGCGTGCCCCGGCGCCAGAGGGGCGGGCACGGCCCCGGCGGGGATCGGGTCCGCGACGGTGAACGCCCTAGGGCCCCCGTCGAGGTCACCGCGGAAGTCCGCCGAGCGCACGGCGAACCCGTCCATCTGGGAGTTGTCGAACGGCGGCAGGCTCACGGGCGCCACGAGGTCCTCGCCGAGCGCTGCCCCGAGCCCCGCGGACAGCGGCACGCGGTGGAGCGGGAGGTCGGCCAGCGGAGCGAGCAGGCCGGCGATCCTGTCGCGGTGCGCCGTCACGCGGCGGTGCCCGGCCACGCTGACGTGCCCTGTGACGCGGCCGGGCCCTGTCACGCTGGGGTGGTGCGGGGTCATGCGGCCTCCACGTCGATGATGTCGTAGCCAGTGGCCCCGTCCGGGGCGGGCGGGGCCACGTTCGCGGTCTGGACCTGCCCGTCGCCGTCGGTGGCCCGGACGGCGATCCGGTGATGGCCGGCGGACAGCCGGACGGAGACGGCCCACTGGTACCAAGTATCGCGGGAGATCCCGGCGCCGAGCCGCGCGGGCTCCCACGCGCCGTCGTCCGCGCTCACCTCGACCCGTGAGATGCCGCGGTGCTGCGCCCACGCGACGCCCGCCACGGTGACGTCCCCGGCGGAGACCTTGGCCCCGGCGCGGGGCACGTCAATGCGGGACGCTGTCTTGATCGGTCCCTTCTCGCTCCAGCCGCGCGTGCTCCAGTAGGCGGTGTCGGCCGCGAACGTCGTGACCTTGAGCTCGGTGACCCACTTCGTCGCGGACACGTAGCCATACAGGCCCGGCACGACGAGCCGGACGGGGAACCCGTGCTCCGGCGGCAGCGGCTCCCCGTTCATCGCCACCGCCAGAAGGGCGTCGCGGCCGGGATCGGTGAGCGCCTCGAGCGGGGTCCCCGCCGTGAAGCCGTCCACGCTGCGGGAGAGCACCATGTCCGCCCCGGCCTGCGGCCGCGCCCGCGCGAGGAGCTCGCGCACCGGCCAGCCGAGCCATCGCGCGTTGCCGGCGAGCGTCCCTCCCACCTCGTTCGAGACGCACGTGAGCGTCACGTAGCGTTCCACGAGCGGCTGGGCGAGCAGCTCGGCCCACGTGATGGTGATCGGCTGCTCGACGAGCCCCGTCACGGCGAGGCGCCACCCTGACGGGTCCACGGAGGGCACCACGAACGCGGTGTCGATGCGGTAGAACTCTGCGTTCAGGGTGAGGAGCGGCGTGATGCCCACCACGCCCACCTCGGCCCCGGCGGGGACCGGCGGCGCCGGGTCGGCGGCTTTCGGGAGCCGGAGCGCGTCCCGGGCCGCCGTCGCCGCGAGGGAGGCCCCGCGCACGACGGCGGTGAGAACGCCTCCCAGCGCGACCGCGCCGGCCGTCCCCGCCAGGCCCCTCAGGAAGCCCCGTCGCGGGAAGCCAAGGGAGCCCCACCCCGACGGACCTGCGGCGGGTAGGCCGGCGGCGGGAGGCGGACCGCCGGCGGCGGCCGGACCTGCGGCGTCGTGCGCTGTCGTCCCTGCCGTCAGCGCCGGGGCCTCGCGCCGGAGCCGTCCCACGAGCCACCGTACAAGGGCCATCGCGACGATTCCCGCCGCCAGGGCGCACAGCCACGCGGCCGGACTGGAGAGTGAGCGGGTCACGACGGCCGCGAGGCCCACGAGCCCCACCGCCCCTGCGAGCCCCACCCCGAAACCCGGTCGGCGCAGCTCGAGCACACCTGCGCCCGCCCCGAGGACGGCGACGGCGAGCGCGATGACCGTGACGAGGAAGGCCTTGTCTCCGGTGCCGAACGTCTGGATCGCCCAGTCCTTCGCGGCGGGCGGGGCGAAGTCCACCACCGCGCCGCCCACCGCCGAGACCGGGCTCAGCGAGGGGCTCAGGAAGCCGGCGCACACTTCCCCCGCGAGGACCCCCGCGGCGGCCGCGAGCAGGCCGGCGATCGCGGCCAAGCCGCGGGCCCTCGCACTGGTCCGCGGCGTCCGCGCGGAGGTGGAGGAGGAAGGCTCGTGGGCGCCCATGCGTCCAGAATAGGTCCGTCCCGCTCCCCCGGAGGCCCCTCTGGCGTACCGTAGATGCATGACTGTTGAGCTCGGGATGCCGCGACTACGTGCCACGGACGCCCCGGGCCCGGATCCCCGCGCCGCCGACCGGCCCGCCGGGCTGCCCGGGCTCGTGGACCGTTACGGCCGCGTCGCGACAGACATGAGGCTCTCGCTCACGGACAAGTGCAACCTGCGCTGCTCCTACTGCATGCCGGCCGAGGGCCTGCCGTGGCTCACCAAGGACGCGGTGCTCTCCGCGGAGGAGATCGTGCGCATCGTGGGGATCGGGGTGCACCTCCTCGGGGTGCGCGAGCTCAGGCTCACGGGCGGTGAACCGCTCGTGCGGGCGGACCTGATCGAGATCATCGCCGCGCTGCGCGCCGCGCACCCGGAGCTGCCCATCGCGCTGACCACGAACGCCGTGGGCCTGGACACGAAGGCGTCGGCCCTCAAGGAGGCGGGGCTGACCCGCATCAACATCTCCCTCGACACGCTCCACCCCGAGACGTTCGCGAAGCTGGCCCGCCGACCGTTCTTCGACCGCGTGCTCGCCGGGATCGAGGCCGCCGATGCCGCCGGGCTCGGTCCCATCAAGATCAACTCCGTGCTCATGCGCGGCGTCAACGACGCGGACGCCCCGGACCTCCTGGCGTGGTGCCTCGAGCGCGGCTACGAGCTGCGGTTCATCGAGCAGATGCCCCTCGACGCCGACCACGGCTGGACCCGGCAGGGCATGGTCACCGCCGACGAGATCCGCGGAATCCTCTCGGAGCACTTCAGCCTCGCCACGGACCCCCGGGCCCGCGACGGCGCCCCCGCCGAGCGCTTCGAGGTGCGCCGCCGGTGCGACGGCGCGGCACCGGCGCCCAGCACGCCGGAACCGGTACTGGGAACAGTCGGCATCATCGCCTCGGTGACGGAGCCGTTCTGCGCGGACTGCAAGCGCACGCGCATCACCGCCGAGGGCAAGGTCATGAGCTGCCTCTTCTCCCATGAAGAGGTGGACCTGCGCGGCCTCCTGCGCTCCGGCGCCTCCGACGAGCAGGTGGCCCAGCGCTGGCAGGAGGCCATGTGGCTCAAGCCGAAGGCCCACGGCATGGACCACACGGGCCTCGGCGCCTCCGACTTCGTCCAGCCCGACCGCTCGATGTCCGCCATCGGCGGCTGAGACCCAAGGAGCGCCCGTGCAGATCACCCTGCGGTACTACGCCGCGGCCCAGGCCGCCGCCGGGACCGCTGCCGAGCACCTCGAGATGCCCGACGGCGGCACCCTCGCCGACGCGCTCGAGGCGGTGCGCGCCGTCGTGCGTCCGGCACGCGACGGCGCCCCGCAGCTCGCGGACGTGCTGCGCCGGTGCTCCTTCCTCGTCAACGAGGTCGCGGCGAAGGACCACGCCAGGCCGCTCGCCTCGGGCGACCAGGTGGACGTCCTGCCGCCGTTCGCGGGCGGCTGAGCGGGAAGACCCGCACATCCCCCGCAGGGATGACGACATGCCCGCCTCGGCGGCGTAGCGTTGAATCAGATCCCCCCGGGAGGTTGCCATGACGGATGCGGCGCGCAGGACTGCGGCACAGAAGAGAGCCATGCCTGGAGGTGCCACGCAGCGGCGCTGGCTCCGCTGGATTCCGGCCGCGGCGGTCCCCGCCGTGGTGGCCGTCGGCGTGCTCGCGTCTGGCGCGACGGCGGGCTCTCCGCCCCCGCCTGCGACCCCGAGCCAGGTACTCTCGCTCGTGGCGGGGCACACGGCGCAGGCCTTCTCCGGGACCATGGAGGAGCGCACCGACCTCGGCCTGCCGTCGATCCCGGGGCAGGCGCTCAGCGCCGCGAAGGGCAGCTCGAGCCTCGGCTCCGAGGCCGCCCTCCTCGACCTCCTCACCGCCGCGCACACCGCCAACGTCTACGCCGACGGGCCCACCCGGCAGCGCGTGCAGGTCATCGACCAGCTCGCCGAACGCGATGCGATCCGCAATGGCGCCGACGCATGGACGTACGATTCCTCGACGAACGCCGTGACCCACGCCGTGCTGCCCGCCGGAACCGCGGGCTCGCCCGAGGCAACGGCGAGCGCGGCGCCCCTGACCCCCGAGCAACTCGCCCAGCGGCTCCTCGCCGCGGCCGGCCCGAGCACGGACGTGTCGCTCGGCGACCCGGCCACCGTGGCCGGCCACAGCGCCTACACCCTCGTCCTCACCCCGAAGGCCTCCGCGACCCTCGTGGCCCAGGTGCGGATCGCCGTCGAGGCCCAGACCGGGCTGCCCCTCGCCGTGGACGTCTTCGCGAAGGGCCAGTCGGATCCCGCGGTGCACGCGGCCTTCACGAAGCTGGACCTGGCGGCCCCGGATCAGTCCGTGTTCGCGTTCACCCCGCCCCCGGGGGCCAAGGTCACCGAGAAGACGCTGCCCGCACCGGCCGGCAAGGCCGCCGCGAACAAGGCACCTTCGAGCGCGGCCCCCCAGGCGGCCCCCACCCACGCGCCCCGGGGCTGGGACACCGTCGTGACGATCCCGGCGGACAAGGTCCCGGCGGGGTTCGCGGACCAGCCGCTCGTGAAGCAGCTGGCCACGCCGGTGGCGGGCGGCCGGGTCGTCTCGTCGTCGCTGTTCACGGTGCTCCTCGCGGCGGACGGGCGCGTCCTCGCCGGCGCCGTGCCGGCATCAGCCCTCGAGGCGGCGGCCGCAGGCACAGGAACCAAGTGACCGACGGCCCCGCGATCCTCACGGACGGCCTCACCAAGCGCTTCGGCGCGCACACCGCCGTCGACGGCCTGAGCCTCGAGGTGCCGCGGGGCTCGGTGTACGGGTTCCTCGGGCCGAACGGCTCCGGCAAGACCACTACCATCCGCATGCTGCTGGGCCTCGTGGCCCCGAGCGCCGGGCGGGCCGAGGTGCTCGGGAGGGCCATGCCGCGCGGCGCGCGGGAGGTCCTGCCCCACGTGGGCGCCCTCGTGGAGGGGCCGGCCTTCTACCCGTTCCTCAGCGGCGCGGCGAATCTGGCCCGGTTCGACACCGCGGACCCGCTCGCGCCGGCCCGCACCCGCCCCGCCCGGATCGGAGCGGCACTCGAGCGCGTGGGCCTGTCCCACGCGGCGGCGAAGAAGGTGCATGCGTATTCGCTCGGCATGAAGCAGCGCCTCGGCCTCGCCGCCGCGCTGCTGGCCCCGCGCACGCTGCTGGTGCTCGACGAGCCCACCAACGGCCTCGACCCCCAGGGGACTCGCGAGGTCCGCGCGCTGATCCGGTCCCTCGCCGAGGACGGCACCAGCGTCTTCGTCTCGAGCCACCTCCTCGCCGAGGTCGAGCAGGTGTGCACCCATGCGGCAGTGCTCCGCACGGGTCGGCTCGTGGCTCACGGCACCCTCGACGCCCTCCGGGGCGCCGCCCGCCCACGGCTCACGGTCCGCACGCCCGATCTCTCCGAGGCCGCGGGCGTTCTGCGGGCCCTCGGGCTCGAGCTCGAGCCGGCGGCGCAGGGAACCGTGATCGGTGTGCTGCCGAAGACGGGGCACGACGGCGCCACCTCGCCTTCGGGCGCTCAGCGCGCCTCGGGCGCGGCCGCCTCACCCGACGGTTCCCCGGCGCCGGAGGACGTGGTCGCGGCGCTCGTGGCGTCGGGCGTGCGCGTGCGCGGGTTCAGCGCAGAGGCAGCGACGCTCGAGGAGCGGTTCGTAGAGCTCACCGGAGAGGGGTTCGATGTCGCAGGCTGAGGTGCTCTCCCCCGCGCCGGGCGCACATGCCGTCCGGCTCCTGGGCTCCGAGCTGCGGGTCATGTTCACGCGCTGGCGCACGTGGGCCATGCTGGCCGCGCTCGCCGCCGTGCCGGTGGTGATCGGCCTCGCGGTACGTTTCGCCCCCGGCCGTCCGCCCAGCGGCCGCGGGCCCGCCTTCCTGGACCAGATCACGGACAACGGGCTGTTCGCGGGCGTTGTGGGGCTCGTGGTGTGCACCCCCCTGTTCCTTCCGCTGACGGTCAGCGTCGTCTCGGGGGACGCGATCGCGGGCGAGGCGAGCCTCGGCACCCTGCGGTACCTGCTCGCGGCGCCGGTCGGCCGCGTGCGCCTGCTCGCGGTGAAGTACCTCAGCGCGCTCGTGTTCTGCGCGGCGGCCGCACTCGCCGTCGTCCTCGGTGGGACGGCGGTGGGAGTGGTGCTGTTCCCGCTCGGGAAGGCGACGCTCCTCTCGGGGACCCAGATCGGCGCGGGCGAGTCCCTCGTGAGGCTCCTGCTCATGGCGGCCTATGTGACCGTCTCGCTGCTGGGGCTCGCGGCGATCGGCCTGTTCGCCTCGACCCTGACTTCTGTGCCGGTCGGCGCGATGGCCGCGACGGCCGTGCTCGCGGTCGTCTCGCAGATCCTCGGCGCGCTCGACCAGCTGGACTGGCTGCACCCGTGGCTCTTCACCGACCACTGGCTCGGGCTCGCGGACTTCCTGCGTGACCCGATCTCCTGGGACTCGTTCGGGCAGAACGCGTGGCTCCAAGTCGGCTACATCGCGCTGTTCGGGGCGCTCGCCTACGGCCGGTTCACCACGAAGGACATCCTGGCCTGACCCCCAGCGCAGGGAAGTGACCCCCCATCCGTGAAGTGACCCCTCACCCAGAACACCCCACCCAGAACAGGATGGGGGGTCACTTCACCATTGAGGGGTCACTTCACCATTGAGGGGTCACTTCTCAAGGACACAGGGCAACGTCAGAGCGCGAGGCCGAAGGTCTCCGTCTCCTCGAAGGGGCCGACCACGGTGGTGGTCCTCGGCGCCGTCGCGAGGACCCGGGCGAGCTCCTGCACCTCGCTGGCCGTGACGGCCGCGATCTGCGCGAGGGTCTCCTCGATGTCCTGGAACTCTCCCGAGACGAGCTCGGCGCGGCCGAGGCGGGACATGCGCGAGCCGGTGTCCTCGAGCGCGAGGACGATCCCTCCGCGCAGCTGCCCCACGGCCTTGCGCAGCTCCTCCTCGGTGATCCCGTGCTCAGCGAGCTTCTCGAGCTCGGCGGCCATGAGCGCCAGCACCTGCGGGACCTTCGCCGGGGCGCACCCGCCGTAGATCCCGAAGTACCCGGCGTCGGCATACGCCGAGGCGAACGAGTAGGTCGAGTACACGAGACCGCGCTTCTCGCGGATCTCCTGGAACAGCCGCGAGGACATGCCCCCGCCGAGGACCGCGTTGAGCACGCTCATGACGTACCGCCGCGAGTCGGTGGCGATGATCGACGGGCAGCCCATGATCACGTTGGCCTGCTCGACCTGACGCTTGACCACGGTCAGGCCGGGCCGGCCCGTGATGGCCGCGGGCGCCGTCGTGCGCCGCGCGACCGGCGCCGCGCCCTCGGTGAGGTTCCAGCCGGCGGTGCGCAGCGCGTCGAGCACGAGGGCACACACGGTCTCGTGGTCGAGCCCGCCCGCGGCGGTGATCACGAGCTCGTCGGGCCGGTAGTAGCGCCGGTAGTGCTGGAAGACGGACTCCCGGGGAACGGCCTTGATGGCCTCGGGGGTGCCGCCGATGGGGCGGCCCAGCGGGTGCTCGCCGAGGACCGCGGCGACGAAGTGCTCGTGAGCGACATCCGTCGGGTCGTCGCCGTCCATGGCGATCTCCTCGAGGATGACGTCGCGCTCCTGCTCGAGCTCGTCGGCGTCCAGCACCGCGGACGTGACCATGTCCGCGATGACGTCGATCGCCATCGGCAGGTCAGTGTCGAGCACCCGCGCGTAGTAGCACGTGCTCTCCTTCGCCGTGGCGGCGTTCGACTCGCCACCCACCTCGTCGAACGCCGAGGCGATCTCGAGGGCGGTGCGGCGACCGGTGCCCTTGAACAGCAGGTGCTCGAGGAAGTGCGTGGACCCGTGCTGGCCCTCGGCCTCGTCACGGGAGCCCACACCGACCCAGAAGCCGATCGACGCCGACCGCTGGCCGGGCATCGCCTCCGTGAGGACGCGCACGCCCCCGGGGAGGATGGAACGGCGCACGACGGCGCCGCCCTCCTTCCCGAAGATCGTGGTCGACGCGGGGGCGCCGTCCACGAGCTGGCCAGCGGTCAGCGGCAGTTCGACTGTCGCCATGCGGCTACGCGTCGGCCGATTCGGCCGCCGGCTCGGCAGAGACAGCATCAGCGCCAGAGTCGGCGTCCTGGGGCTTCTCGTCCACGACGGGCGCGAGGGAGAGCTTGCCACGGTCGTCGATCTTCGTGATCTCGACCTGGACCTTCTGGCCCACCGAGACGACATCCTCGACGTTGTCGACGCGCTTGCCGCCGGCGAGCTTGCGCAGCTCGGAGATGTGCAGCAGGCCGTCCTTGCCCGGGGTGAGCGAGACGAAGGCGCCGAACGTGGTGGTCTTCACGACGGTGCCGAGGTAGCGCTCGCCGACCTCGGGCAGCTGCGGGTTCGCGATCGCGTTGACCGCGGCCCGGGCCGCCTCGGCGGAGGAGCCGTCGGTCGCGCCGATGAGCACGGTGCCGTCGTCCTCGATCGAGATGTCGGCGCCCGTGTCCTCCTGGATCTGGTTGATCATCTTGCCCTTGGGGCCGATGACCTCGCCGATCTTGTCCACGGGGATCTTGATCGCGATGATGCGCGGGGCGAACTCGGAGAGCTCGTCCGGGCGGTCGATCGCGGCGTTGATCACCGAGAGGATGTGCAGGCGGGCCTCACGGGCCTGCTTGAGCGCGGCGGCGAGGACCGAGGCGGGGATGCCGTCGAGCTTCGTGTCGAGCTGGATCGCGGTGACGAACTCGGAGGTGCCGGCGACCTTGAAGTCCATGTCCCCGAACGCGTCCTCGGCGCCGAGGATGTCGGTCAGCGCCGCGTAGCGGGTCTGACCGTCCACCTCGTCGGAGACGAGCCCCATCGCGATGCCCGCGACCGGAGCCTTGAGCGGCACGCCGGCGTTGAGGAGCGACAGGGTCGAGGCGCACACGGAGCCCATCGAGGTCGAGCCGTTCGAGCCGAGGGCCTCGGACACCTGGCGGATCGCGTACGGGAACTCCTCGCGCGAGGGCAGGACCGGCACGAGGGCGCGCTCGGCGAGGGCGCCGTGGCCGATCTCGCGGCGCTTCGGCGAGCCGACGCGGCCCGTCTCGCCCGTGGAGTACGGCGGGAAGTTGTAGTTGTGCATGTAGCGCTTGTGCGTGACCGGCGAGAGCGAGTCGATCTGCTGCTCCATCTTGAGCATGTTCAGCGTCGTGACGCCCAGGATCTGGGTCTCGCCCCGCTCGAAGATCGCGGAGCCGTGGACGCGCGGGAGCACCTCGACCTCGGCGGTGAGCTGGCGGATGTCCGTCAGGCCGCGGCCGTCGATGCGGACCTGGTCCTTGAGGATGCGCTGGCGGACGACCTTCTTGGTCACCGAGCGGAACGCTGCGGAGAGCTCCTTCTCGCGGCCCTCGAACTGCTCGGCGAGCTGCGCGAGCACCTCGGCCTTGAGTGCGTCGGACGCGGTGTCGCGCTCCTGCTTGTCCGCGATCTGGAAGACCTCGGCGAGCTTGGCAGCGGAAGCCCCGTCGACGGCGTCGTACGCGTCCGCCTCGTAGTCGAGGAAGATCGGGAACTCCGTGGTGGGCTTCGCCGCGCGGTCGGCGAGGTCCTGCTGGGCCTCGCACAGGGCGCGGATGAACGGCTTAGCGGCCTCGAGGCCCTCGGCCACGATCTCCTCGGTCGGGGCGGTGGCGCCCTCGTCCTTGATGAGGTTCCACGCGTTGTCGGTGGCCTCGGCCTCGACCATCATGATGGCGATGTCGTCGCCGGCAGCGCCGGAGCCAGTACCGCCGGAGACGACACGGCCGGCGACGACCATCGAGAACGTCGCCTTGGCCAGCTGGGAGTGCTTCGGGAAGGCGACCCACTGGGCGCCGTTCTCGTCGTGCACGAGCGCGACTCGCACGCCGCCGATCGGGCCCGAGAACGGCAGGCCGCCGAGCTGGGTGGACATCGACGCGGCGTTGATCGCCACGGCGTCGTAGAGCTCGTCGGGGTTGACGGCGAGGACGGTCACGACGACCTGGACCTCGTTGCGCAGGCCCTTGACGAACGCCGGGCGCAGCGGGCGGTCCATGAGGCGGCACGCGAGGATGGCCTCGGTCGAGGGGCGGCCCTCGCGGCGGAAGAACGAGCCGGGGATGCGGCCCGCGGCGTACATGCGCTCCTCGACGTCAACCGTCAGCGGGAAGAAGTCGAAGCCCTCGCGCGGGGACTTGCCGGCCGTCGTGGCCGAGAGGAGCGCGGTGTCGTCGTCGATGTAGACCATCGCGGCACCGGCGGCCTGCTTGGCCAGACGGCCGGTCTCGAAGCGCACGACGCGCTGACCGAAGCGGCCGTTGTCGATGACGGCCTCAGAGAACTGGATCTCGGGACCCTCCATGGGAGAGCACCTCCATTTCGTGAGCGTGGAGGCAACTCGGAACCCGGTCTTCGATCGAGGCCCTTGGCGCATGGGCGTCGAGGACGCCATGCCCGCAAAGGCCACTACCGAGGACCGCAGGCAGCCGGTGCCTCCTGGTGGTGATTCGGTTGTGGGGCCCGGCGGCGCCGGAAGCCCGTTGTGAGAAGCGGCCCGCCCTTCCTCAAGAAGAAGGTCGGGCCGCTCCCAAGACTACCGGCGCAGGCCGAGGCGCTCGATGAGCGAGCGGTAGCGCGCGATGTCGGTGTCGTGCAGGTAGGCGAGCATGCGCTTGCGGCGACCCACGAGCGCGAGCAGGCCGCGCTGGGTGTGGAAGTCGTGCTTGTGCTGCTTCATGTGCTCAGTCAAGTCCTTGATGCGCTTGGTGAGGACGGCGATCTGGACCTCGGGGGACCCGGTGTCGCCTTCCTTCGTCGCGTATTCCTTGATGATCTCCTGCTTGACGGCGGGATCCAAAGCCATTGGAGCTCCTCGTTTCGTGCCGTGCGGCCCGCTGGACGCTGCGTCCCCGGGGAACACCGGCCGCCCGCTGCTGCGGTTGATGCGCCCGGCGCGGCCCAGGCCGCCACGGACTGCAGCGAGGGCCACAGAGGATTCTATCGGTTCTTGGGGCGCCGTGTCGAAACGTGATCCCTGATGCGAATCGGCTCGAGCGGCGGCTCGCGCAGTTCGGCCCAGCCGAGCACGACGAATGCCAGGCCCCAGACCCCCACGAGGAACTCACCGACGGCGGAGGAGCCGCCGAGCGCCAGCCCGGGGTACACGATCACGATCGGCAGGATGCCGACACCGAGGGGAACGAACCGCTCCCACCCGGTCCACGCGTGGTTCCGCAGCTCCGCGACACCGGCGAGGATGAAGCCGAGCGGAGCCAGGACGGACGCGGCCGCGGCGAAGTACCACAGGTCCCCGAAGGGGCGGACCAGATTCGAGATCGCCAGGACGGCCAGCCCCACGATGGCGAGCCCGAGCCCCGTGCGGGCCAGTGCGCCACCGCCGAAGGAGTGGTCCGACCACAGCCCGACGGCGCCGGCAGTAAGCAGGAGCTGAGCGATGCCGATCCCGGGCCCCACCGCCATGAAGTACCCCGCGACGCTCGTGGCCGCGAACCCTCCGGTGTGGAGGAGGAACATGGCGGCTCCGCCCACGATCATGCCGAGGGCCGCCCACCGGATCCAGGCCCGGCCCGAACCGCCGCGGCCCGCCGGAATCCCGCTCATGTGCCGGATTCTAGGCCTGAAGTCCGCGACCCGCCAGAACGTGGCGGGCCTGGTCGACGTCGAGCTTCATCTGTTCGACGAGGGCCTCGGGACCGCGGTAGGCGACCATGCCTCGGAGCCGCTCGACGAACTCCACGACGACCTTCTGCCCGTAGAGGTCGAAGGACTCCGGTGCCTCGTCGGGGCGGTCGATCACGTGGGCCTCGACCTGCCGGGAAACCCCCGCGAAGGTGGGGTTGGAGCCCACCGAGATGGCCGCGGGCCAGCGCGTGCCCGACTCGTCGACGAGCCAGCCGGCATAGATGCCGTCGGCCGGAATGTGTCCGACGGCCTCGTGCGCGAGGTTCGCGGTGGGGAAGCCGAGTGCGCGGCCACGCGCCGCCCCGTGGACCACCTCGCCGTGCATCGAGTGCGGCCGTCCGAGGATCTCGGCGGCGGTGCGCACGTCGCCCTTCTCGAGGGCCTCGCGGACCCACGTCGACGAGCAGCGGCGCTCCTCGTCGTCGTCCACCTCCTGCCCCGCGCTCGCCGGAGCGTGCTCGGTGAACTCCTCGACTACGACGACGCCGAACCCGAAGCGATCGCCGAGTTCCTGCATCGTGGCCAGGTCGCCGGCGTTGCCGCGCCCGAACCGGACGTCGTGGCCCACCACGACGTGGGAGGCGTGCAGCGCGTCGACGAAGATCCCGCGGACAAACTCCTCGGCGCTCTGCTGGGCGAACTCGAGCGTGTAGTGCAGCACGAGGATCGCGTCGAGCCCGTAGGCCGACAGCGCGGCGAGGCGGTCTTCGATGCCCATGATGAGATGGGGGGCCGTGTCCGGGCGGTGGACCTGGGCAGGGTGGGGATCGAACGTGATGGCGACGGCCCGGCTCCCGCTCTGCCTGGCAGTCTCCGTCAGCTGTGCGAGGACCTGTTGGTGGCCGCGGTGGACGCCGTCGAAGTTCCCGATGGTGACGGCCGTGGGACCGATGTTCCCGGGAATCTCGTCCGTTCCGTGCCAGATCAAGACCATCGTCCTCGCCTCGTCGCCATGTATGTGCCTGTCAAGACTACCGGTCTCCGCCCTCGCCCACGTCGGCCGTCTTTCGGGGCCTGTTGTAGAGCAGCCACGCGATCCCGAGGAACGGCAGGACCAGCGGCACGTAGCCGTACCCGCGTCCGAAGCCGCTCCAGACCGTGTCATGCGGGAAGGCCGCGGGGTCCAGCACGCTGGCCGCTCCGACAGCGACGACGCCGACGAGCTCGAGGAGGATCGCCCCGAGCGTCACGTACCAGCTGGTCACGCCGCGCCGGGCCATCGCGATGGTGGCGACGATATAGACGACGGCCGCGACCGCGCTCAGGAGGTAGGCGAGCGGCGCCGCGGAGAACTGGGTCGCGATCTGGTAGCCGGCGCGGGCGGTGGCCGAGAGCGCGAAGACGCCGTAGACGGCCACGAGGATCCGCCCGAGCCCGACGCTGCGGGTGCGGGGAGAGTGCTCGGGCTTGGGCGCGGGCGTGCTGGGGGTCATGAGAAGGGGGCTCCATTCCAGATCTGCTCCATGCGGAACAGCATCACAAAGATCGTCAGCGGCACCGCACCGAGCACCGCGTTGCTCCACCGGGTCTTGTCCGCGATGGCCCACCAGAACGCGACGATCGGGACGATGAGGGCGGTGGCGAAGTACCCCCAGAACTCCCAGGCCTCCCCACGGATCGACTCGCCGCCGGCCTGCCGGATCCCGGCGGCCACGCCGAACACGACGAGGAAGACCTCGACGACGGCCACCGATACGATGGCCGCGTCCCCGGGATAGGTCTTCGTGATCACGGCCGCGACGCACAGGATGAGCGAGAGGGCACACAGGGCTGTGCCGACGATGAAGAAGGGGTCCACGCTCAGGCGTCCTCTCCCTGCGCGGCGAAGACGAGCTCGGGCTTGGCGAGGCCGGCGACGTCCTTCACGAGGGCGACCAGCGCGCCGTCGGGCGCGAACGCAGCGGTGAGCGCCTCCGTGCCCGTCGCGGGGATGCGGCGCCCGAACGACAGCTCGACCGTCTCGTCGGCACTGAGCTCGCGCACAGGCAGCAGCTCGCGCGCGGCATCCGCGAGCGGGAGCACCTCGAAGTCCTCGGCGAGCTGTTCGAGGGTCCGTGCCTGCTCGATCCCGTAGGGCCCGACCTGGGTGCGACGCAGGGCCGTGAGGTGACCGCCGACCCCGAGGTCGGCGCCGAGGTCGCGCGCCAGGGCCCGGATGTACGTGCCCGAGGAGCAGCGCACGGTGACGTCGACGTCCTGGAGCTTGCCGGCCCGCTCGCGGCGGATGCCGTGGATCTCGAACGCGTGGATCGTGACGGGCCGGGCTTCCAAGGTGACCTGCTCCCCCGCCCGGACGCGCGCGTACGAGCGCTCGCCCGCGACCTTGATGGCGCTCACGCTGCTGGGCACCTGGAGGATGTCCCCTGTGAGCCGGGCGGCGGCGTCGCGGACCTGCTGCTCGGTGACCGCGGCGGCGATCCGTTCCTCGAGGATCTCGCCCTCGGCGTCGTCGGTGACCGTGCGCTGGCCCAGCCGGATCGTCGCCGTGTACGTCTTCTCGGTGCCGACGATGTGGGAGAGGAGGCGGGTGGCCTTGTTGATGCCCACCACGAGCACCCCCGTGGCCATGGGGTCCAGCGTGCCGGCATGGCCCACCTTGCGCGTGCCCGCGAGCCTGCGGACCTTCCCCACCACGTCGTGGCTCGTCCACCCGCGTGGCTTGTCCACGATCACCAGTCCTGAAAGCACGCCTCCCAGTATATGGAGCCGGGATCAGTACTCGACGCGGCCCTCGAATTCGGTCCATGCCGTGAAGGGGCGCCCCTGAGTGGGCATCTGGGTCCTGATGATCGGAAGGAGCGAGTGCTCGCCGTGGCCGCCAGAACCGGCGTCGAAGTACTCGTAGAACGCCGCGTCGTCGAAGCCGACGGCCGCCGCGTCGTGGCGGTCCGCCGCATAGTGAACGGAGCCGATCCGCGCCCACAGGGCAGCGGCAAGGCACAGCGGGCAGGGCTCGCAGCTCGCGTACAGCGCCGCGCCGGTGAGGTCGAACCCCGCCGCAGCTGCCGCCCCGCGGATCGCGACCACTTCCGCGTGGGCGGTGGGATCGTTGTCCCGAGTCACGCGGTTCTGGCCCTCGAACGTCCGCCCGTCGGGCAGCACGACCACGGCGCCGAACGGGCCACCGCCCTCCGCGACGTTCGCTACCGCAAGGTCGACGGCGCGCGCGAGGTACCGCTCGACGTCGTCCGATCGTGCGGGCTGGGACATCTCAGGCATGGGCCCATCCTAGGGGCCCCGGCGGTGCAGGGATGCGAGGGCGCGAATCATGGCCACACACCGGGTGGGACGTCGCGGGGTCGGCGGCCCAGGGAAGCACGACGTACTTCCTCGAGAGCCAGGGCGCCGTACTCGGGCCATGTCGACTCGCACGCCTACGCCCTCGCGGTCCAGGGCAGCACGCTGTACGCGACCACTGATGCCTTGCCCATGAGCGAGAACGATCCGCCGAATGGCAAGCTCGTCTCCCTCAAGCTCTGAGCCTCGGGAAGGCAGCAGAGGGGCGGCGCCTCATCCGATCGGATGAGGCGCCGCCCCTTCGTCGTGAGACGGCGCGCGTCAGTCGTCGCGCGGCTCGACGCCGTCGGACTCGTCCTCGCCGTCGTACTCGTCCCCGTCGCCGGCGAGAACGTCGTCCTCCGCCTTGCGGTACGGGTCGGCGTCGCCCGCGGGGGTCGCGCCTTGGGCGAGCTGGGCCACCTCGGCGTCACGCGCCTTGGCCTGACGCAGAAGGTCCTCGAGGTGCGAGGCATTGACGGGGATCTCGTCGGCGACGAACTCGAGCGTCGGCGTGAGCCGGATCGTAAGGTTGCGCCCCACCTCGCGGCGGAGCACCCCCTTCTTGGTCTCGAGCACCTCGCGGGCGGCCTCCGCAGCGGCGCTGTCGCCGAGCACGGTGTAGTACACGGTGGCGTGCTGGAGGTCGTTGGTCACGCGGGCGTCGGTGATCGTGATCGCCTCCGCGCGCTCGTCCTTGACGGACTTGCGCAGGGCCTCAGCGACGACCACCTTGATGCGCTGCGCGAGGCGCGCGGCGCGGGCCGGATCGGCCATGGTGTTCTCCTTCATGGGAAGGTCCGTGGACAGGACAGGCGGAAGGGGCCCCGCGGGCGGGACCCCTTCCTTCCGAGCCGACTAGACGCGCGGCTTCTCGCGCATCTCGAACGTCTCGATGATGTCCTCGAGCTGGAGGTCGTTGAACGAGCCGAGCCCGATACCGCACTCGAAGCCCTCTCGGACCTCAGTCGCGTCGTCCTTGAACCGCTTGAGCGACTCGATCGTGAGCTTGTCGCCCACCACGACGCCGTTGCGCAGCACGCGGGCCTTCGCGTTGCGGCGGATGAGGCCGCTGCGGACGATCGAGCCGGCGATGTTGCCGAACTTGGAGGACTTGAAGATCTCCCGGACCTCGGCGGTGCCGAGCTGGACCTCCTCGTACTCCGGCTTGAGCATGCCCTTGAGCGCAAGCTCGATGTCGTCGATCGCCGCGTAGATGACCGAGTAGAAGCGCATGTCCACGCCCTCGCGGTCCGCGAGCTCGGCAACGCGCTCCGCCGGCTTGACGTTGAAGCCGATGATGATCGCGTTGTCGACCGTGGCGAGGTTGACATCGTTCTGGGTGATCGCACCGACGCCGCGGTGGATGACCCGGAGCTGGACGTCCTCGCCCACATCGATCTTGAGCAGCGAGTCCTCGAGCGCCTCGACGGCACCGGACACATCGCCCTTGAGGATGAGGTTGAGGGTGTCGATCTTGCCCTCGGCCACAGCCTGGTCGAAGTCCTCGAGGCTGATCCGCTTGCGGCGCTTGGCCAGCTGCGCGTTGCGGTCGGCGGCCTCGCGCTTCTCGGCGATCTGCCGCGCGGTGCGGTCGTCCTCGGTCACGAGGAACGTGTCGCCTGCACGCGGCACCGAGGACAGGCCCAGGACCTGGACCGGTCGCGACGGGGTCGCGGCCTCGACGGACTCGCCGTCCTCGTCGAACATCGCACGGACGCGGCCGTGGGCCGTGCCCGCGACCATGTTGTCGCCGACGTGGAGCGTGCCGGACTGCACGAGCACGGTCGCGACGGCGCCGCGGCCCTTGTCGAGGTTCGCCTCGATCGCAACGCCGCGCGCATCCTTGTTCGGGTTCGCGCGCAGGTCCAGCGCGGGCGTCGGCCGTGAGCAGGACCGCGGAGAGCAGGTCATCGATGTGCAGGTTCTGGCGTGCGGAGACGTCGACGAACATGGTGTCGCCGCCGTACTCCTCGGGAACCAGGCCGTACTCGGTGAGCTGACCGCGGATCTTCTCCGGGTTCGCGCCCTCCTTGTCGATCTTGTTCACCGCGACCACGATCGGCACGCCGGCCGCCTGGGCGTGGTTGAGCGCCTCGACGGTCTGCGGCATGACGCCGTCATCCGCGGCCACCACGAGCACCGCGATGTCCGTCACCTGGGCACCGCGGGCACGCATGGCGGTGAACGCCTCGTGGCCCGGGGTGTCGATGAAGGTGAGCTTGCGCTCGCGGCCGTCGTGGTCGAAGGCGATCTGGTACGCACCGATGTGCTGCGTGATGCCGCCGTGCTCGCCCTCCACCACATTGGTGTTTCGGATGGCATCGAGCAGGCGCGTCTTGCCGTGGTCAACGTGGCCCATGACGGTCACGACGGCGGGACGCTTCTCGAGGTCCTCGTCGGTCTCGGCTTCGAGCTCTGCCTCGAGGTCGATGTCGAAGGACTCGAGGAGCTCGCGCTCCTCGTCCTCCGGCGAGACGACCTGGATCTTGTAGCCGAGCTCCTCGCCGAGCACCGAGAAGGTCTCCTCGTCGAGGGACTGCGTGGCCGTGGCCATCTCACCGAGGTGGAACAGCACGGTCACGAGCGAGGCGGGGTTCGCGTTGATCTTCTCCGCGAAGTCCGTGATCGACGCGCCGCGGCGGAGCCGGACGATCGTCGAGCCGTCGCCACGGGGCACCGAGACGCCGCCGAGCGACGGTGCGCTCATCTGCTCCAGTTCCTGGCGCTTCGCGCGCTTCGACTTGCGCTGCTTGCCACGACCGGCGCCGCCCTTGCCGAACGCGCCCTGCGTGCCGCCGCGGCCGCGGCCGCCCTTGCCGAAGCCGCCGCCAGCGGGGCCGCCGCCGCCGGGGGCGCCGCCCGGGCGGCCCGGACCGCGTCCGCCGGTGCCTGCGGGACGGGCACCCGGCTGCGGACGGTCAGTACGAGGAGGCATCATGCCGGGGTTCGGGCGGGGACCGCCCGAACCGCCGGGACGCGGAGCACCGCCGGGACGGGGAGCGCCACCGGGACGCGGAGCGCCGCCGGGACGCGGAGCGCCGCCGGGACGCGGAGCACCCGGACGCGGGGCACCCGGGCGCGGGATCCCGGACGTGCCGCCGGGACGCGGGCCCGCGGGGCGCGGACCACCCGGGCGGTCGCCGTCACGGCCACCCGGACGGGGCATGCCCTGGGACGAGGCGAACGGGTTGTTGCCCGGGCGAGGTGCGCGATCGCCGTCGCGCGCGGGGCGCTGCATGCCCTGCGACGACGAGAACGGGTTGTTGCCGGGACGCGGACCGCTCGGGCGCGGGCCGGGGGTCGCCGCCGGACGGGCACCGGGCCGCGGTGCAGACGAGCCGGCGGCCGGACGCGTCGCGGGGCGCGGAGCATCCGACGCCGCGGGGCGAGCCGGCTGGGCCGCGGGACGCGGCGCCGACTCCGCGGCGGGCTGCCGCGGTGCCTCGGCGCGTGCCGGGGCCGAGGCGGGCGCTGCCGCCTTCGGGGCGGGCGCTGCCGCCTTCGGGGCGGGCGCCGGGCGCGCCGGACCGGGGGTCGGGGCACCGGAGGACGGCCGGGGAGCCGGGCGCGAGGGCTTCTCCGCCGCCGTCGCGGAGGACTTAGAACCCGCTCCGTTCTTGCCGGTGTTCTTCCCGGCTTCGCCGGGGTAGGCGTCGCGAAGCTTCTTCACGACGGGCGCCTCGATGGTCGAGGACGCAGAACGCACGAACTCGCCGAGCTCTGCGAGCTTGGCGACGGCGTCCTTTGAGGTGATACCGAGCTCCTTGGCGAGCTCGTGTACGCGGACCTTGGCCACATTTCTCCTGTCTCGGTCCGCACCGAGCCAGGCACGGACCGTCTACTGCTTGCTGCAGGCTCCCTCAGCGCGGGTACGCCTCGTGGAGCCCTCGGCGGTGCGCAACGAGAAGGTCATTGCTACGCACTCATCGGTTGGGGACTCATCGCGTGTCCATCAGATTTCTGACCCGCTTTCAGCTTGGACGGTTCCCGTCCCGGCGGGGGCCGGGGCGGAGGTGCCGAAGTAGTCGTCGAGGCCGCGTGCATCCACCGGGCCCCGGAAGGCACGATGGAACGCCCGCCGCTTGACGGCTTGCTTCAGGCATGCCCGGTCGGGATGCAGCCATGCGCCGCGACCGGGCAGCCGGCGGCGGGGATCGACGACGACGCGGAGCGCGTCATCAGGATCTACCACCAGCCGGAGCAGTTCCGACCGGGCCGCGATGCGGCGGCATCCGATGCATGTTCGCAGAGGCTGACCGGGTGTCTGCGTCATTCCCTGCTCTCTCGCATCCTGCCGCCGGGCACAGACCCGGACTTATCTATTCTAGACCCTTTCGTGGGACTGCGCGTCGGAGCCGATGTCGATGCGCCAGCCCGTGAGCTTCGCGGCGAGGCGGGCGTTCTGGCCCTCCTTGCCGATCGCGAGAGAGAGCTGGTAGTCGGGCACGAGCACGCGGGCCGAGCGTGTGGCCTCGTCCACGATCGTCACGTTGGTGACCTTCGACGGCGAGAGGGCGTTCGCGATGAAGGTCGCGGGGACGTCGCTGTAGTCCACGATGTCGATCTTCTCGTCGTTCAGCTCGGTCATGACGGCCCGCACGCGCGAGCCCATTTCGCCGATGCACGCGCCCTTCGCGTTCACGCCCGGCACGAGCGACCGGACGGCGATCTTGGTGCGGTGGCCAGCCTCGCGGGCGATCGCCACGATCTCCACGCTGCGGTCCGCGATCTCCGGCACCTCGAGCTCGAAGAGCTTCTTGACGAGGCCCGGGTGCGACCGCGAGAGCGTGATGGACGGGCCCTTCATGCCCCGGTGCACGTCCACGACGTAGGCGCGGATCCTGGACCCGTGCAGGTACTTCTCGCCCGGGACCTGCTCCGGCGGCGGCAGGACGGCCTCGACCGTGCCGAGGTTCACCTGGACCATGTTCGGGTTGTGCCCCTGCTGGATCAGGCCGGCGACCAGCTCGCCCTCGCGGCCCTTGAACTCGCCGAGGACGTTGTCATCCTCGACGTCGCGGAGCCGCTGGAGGATGACCTGCCGCGCGGTCGTGGCCGCGATCCGCCCGAATCCCTCGGGAGTGTCGTCGAACTCGCCGACGGCGTTGCCGTCCTCGTCCTCCTCGACGGCCCAGATCGTGACGTGGCCGCTCTTGCGGTCCACCTCGGCGCGGGCGCGCTCGATTGCCCCGGGCGACTTGTGGTAGGCGAGCAGGAGGGCCTGCTCGATGGTGGGGATGAGCTTCTCGACGGGGATGTCCCGCTCCCGCTCCAGCAGGCGCAGCGCGCCCATGTCGATGTCCACTAGGCCTCCTCGGCGTTGTCGGTGTCGTGGTGGTCTGCGCCGCTTGCGGCATGGTCGGGGGCCGCGTCGTCTGGGACGTCCCCGAGGTGGGTGAACTCGATCTCGACCCTGCCGGAGCGGACCTTCTCGAAGGGGAGCTCGAGCGGCTCCCCGGGCTTGGGCTTGACGCCCTTCTTCGCGGGCAGATCGGGCACGACGACGATCCCCGTGTCCGTGACCTCGCGCAGCCGCCCGGTGACGTTCTCCTCGCCGATCACGTTCACCTTGACGAGCCGACCGCGCGCACGGCGCCAGTGGCGGACCTCGGTCAGAGGCCGGCTCACGCCAGGCGAGGACACCTCGAGGTCGTACGGCCGGGTGTCCCCCTCCGGATCGGCGTCCATGACGTCGGAGAGCTCGCGCGAGAGCTCCGCGATGAGGTCCAGGCCCACACCGCCGGTCTGGTCGTCTGACAGGTCCACGACGACGTGCACGGTGCGGTGCCTGCCTGCGGCCTTGACGGTGACCCCCTCGAGCACGAGCCCCCGGGCCTCAACGGCCGGTTCGAGGAGCGTGTGGAGGCGGGATTCCTCCCCGCCAGCGCGCTGGTCCTGCTCTGCCTGCGTCGGGGCGTCCCGCGAGGGCAGGTCGGGCTCGGACATGGGGGTCCGCCTCCTTTTGCTTGAGTTGTCCTCCTAGACTATCCGCTCGCAGGGCCCGGCGAGGGCGAGCGCAGGGTCCGTGGCATCATCGAGTCCGTGAGATCCGCCACCGACTCCCCCGCCCCGCGCCGCGGCGTGCGCCCATGGGCCTGGCCCGCCGCCCTGGCAGCGGCGGCGGCGCTGGGCGTAGGCGCCTCGGTGGTGGCCGCCCCGGCGCCGCCCGAGCCGATGCCCACCGCGGGCGAGGCGGCGCTGCTGCGCGCGCACGACGACGCCGCTCGCCTCGCCCAGACGGCCGCCGCGCTGCCGGTGGGCGCCTCGCGCACCCAGGGCATCCTGAGCCTTCAGGCGCAGGTCCTCGAGGCCTCGCTCCCTCCCAGATGGGCCACCCGTGCGGCCTCCCCCACTCCTGACTCGACCGGCGCGGCCCCGACCGGCACTGCCGCGACCGGCACCGGCGCAACCGCCACCGCCAGCGCCTCAGCGTCGACGCCGTCGGGCGCGAGCGCCGGGTCTCTGGCACGGCAGCTGGCATCGCAGCTGGCCGCGAGCGCCGCCGCCCGGCGCGCGGACCTCGAGGCCGTTGACGGCCCCACGGCGGCTCTGCTCGCGTCCGTGGCCACCGGGCAGACGCTCGAGGCCGAGCGGCTCGCTCCTGCCGCCAGCACTCCGGCCAGTCAGCAGGGATCCCCCACGGGCGGTGCGCCGACCGCGGCGGCCGGCGGTGCGCCGTCGTCCGCCGTCCCGTCCTCGCCAGCCGCGGATACCCCCTCAGCGGCGGGCACCTCGGCACAAGCGGGCACCTCGGCAAACGCGGCCGAGACCCCCGAGCGGGCCGCGTTCGAGGCCGTCCAGTCCGCGGAGCAGGCTGCCGTGTGGGCGTACACCGTCCTCGCAGCGCGGAGCGAGGCCGCAGCCCGGGCGGCCGACCTCGCCGCGGCAGACACGCACCGCGCCCGCCTCGGAGACCTCGGCGCGCTGGCCGGGCGGGCGGCCGTCATGCTTCCCGCGCCCGCGCCCGGCTACGCGCTCCCCGCCGATGCGGGCGCCCCGGCCCAGCTCGCGGGGCTCGAAGACTCCGCCATCGCGGCGTGGTGTGCGCTGGTCGGCGCCGTGGACCCGGGCCTGAGGGCCTCCGCAGCCGACGGGCTCCTCGAATCGGCCCGCCGCGCGGCCGCCCTCGCCGCCGGGACCGCGGACCACGGGACGACGGCGTCGGCCGCCTTCCCCGGGGACCTCGCCGCGCAGGGGGCCGCTGCTCACTGACAGGCCGCCGGCGCACGCCTAAGGAGAGCCTTGCTTAGCTGGTACAGCGGCGGCGGGGGTGCCAAAGTGGTGCCATGAGCGAACCAGCCACCCAGCTTCATCCCGAACCTCAGGGCACCGATCTCGCGGCCAAGCTCAACTGGCTCCGTGCGGGCGTCCTCGGCGCCAACGACGGCATTGTGTCGGTCGCGGCGGTCGTCGTCGGCGTCGCGGGCGTCACCAGCGATAGCGCCCCGATCCTCGTCGCAGGCCTCGCCGCCGTCGTGGGTGGCGCGATCTCGATGGCCCTCGGCGAGTACGTCTCGGTAAGCAGCCAGAGCGACAGCCAGAAGGACCTCATCGCGAAGGAGACCCGGGAGCTCCGCGAACAGCCTGCCGAGGAATTCGAGGAGCTCGTGGGCCTCTACCGGCACAAGGGCCTGTCCGAGGAGACCGCGCGGACGGTCGCGAAGGAGCTCACCGAGAAGGACCCGCTGCGGGCCCACCTCGACATCGAGCTGGGCATCAACCCGGACGAGATCGTGAGCGCATGGCACGCGGCTTTCGCCTCGGCGGTCTCGTTCCTCATCGGCTCCATTCTGCCGATGCTCACGATCCTCCTCGCCCCCGCGGGAATCCGCGTCCCCCTGACGTTCGTGGCCGTCCTGATCGCGCTCGCGGTCACCGGCTGGGTCGGCGCCTGGATCGGCGGCGGCTCCCGCGTCAGGGCCTCCACGCGGGTCGTGGTCGGCGGCGCGCTGGCGCTCGCGGCCACGTTCGGCCTCGGCACCCTTCTGGGGACCACGGGCATCGCATGACGCCCCCGGGGCTCGTCCCGGAGTCCCTGCAGCATCGAGCCACGCGCACCCCTGAGGGCCGCGCGTGGCTCGACGCCGTTCCGGACCTCTACGCCGACCGCCTCACTGCCTGGGGTCTGGTCCCCGACCTCCCGTCGGGCGGCGGGGCGCACGCGGGCATGTGGGCCGTGGTGGTGCCCGTGCTGCGCGGCGGCGAGAGGCTCGCGCTGAAGATCTCCTGCCCGTTCCCGGAGGCGGCCGCCGAGCCCGCAGCTCTGGGGCTGTGGGACGGGACCGGCGCCGTCCGGCTCATGGAGCATGACCCCGCCTCCTGCTCACTCCTGCTCGAGCGCCTCGACGCGGGCCGCCGCCTCCAGGACGTCCCGTTCCCCGAGGCGGCGTACATCTGGGGCGAGCTCGTGCGGGAACTCTCGATCGTCCCCGACGGCCGGCCGGGCTGGGACGCGTTCGAGCGCATCGATGCGACGGCCGAGCGATGGACCGACGAGCTCCCGGAGCGCTGGGAGGGGCTCGGGCGCCCCTTTCCGCGCTGGCTGCTCGAGGCCGCGCTCGAGGTGTGCCAGACCCGCGGTGCCGTGGGCCGGCGCGGCGGTCGCGACGTGCTCGTCCATACGGACTTCCACGGGATGAACGTCCTCGCGGCGGACGTCCCCACGCCTGACGTGCCCGCCTTCCGCGCGATCGATCCCCAGGCGGCGGTCGGCGAGGCGGAGTTCGCGGTCGCCCCGATGCTGTGGAACCGCCTCCCCGAGCTCGCCGGGACCGACGCGCCGTCGTCCCTCCTCGAGCGCTGCGGGCGCCTCGCCACGGCCGCTGGGCTCGACCCCGAGGCGAGCCGCGCCTGGTCGGTGGCACGCGAGGTCGAGAACGCCCTGTGGTACGCCGAGCGCCCCGGGCACCGGGGCGACGCCGAGCGGTCGCTGTGGGTGGCGAGCGCACTGAGTGACCGGCTCCTGCCCGGGCTGCCGGCCGTGGAGGACCTCAAGCGCCTCGACTGAAGGACGACCTCACGGCGCCCCCGTCCCATCCGTCGCCGCGAGGGCGTCGCGGACGGCCGCGACCGAGACCTCGACGTCGGCGGCGTCCGAGGACCAGTTGGCCACCGAGATCCTCAGCACGGACCGTCCCCGCCACCGTGACCCGCTCATCCACACGCGCCCGTCCTGGGCGAGGAATGCGGCGACCGCCTCCGTGCGCGCGTCCGAGCCGAACGCGAGGCAGACCTGGCTGAAGACGACGACGTTGAGCACCTCCGCCCCGGGAAGCTCCCCAATGCGCCGGGCGAGCTCCTGCGCATGCGCGACGAGCCGGGACACGAGCGCGTCGACGCCCGATCGTCCCAGCGACCTCAGGACGGCCCAGACCGGCACGCCGCGGGCCCTGCGCGAGAGCTCCGGCACCCGTTCGAGCGGGTCCCCGGGGCCGTGGTCTCCCTGCGCATCGTGGACGAGGTAGTCCGCGTGCATGCCGAGGGCCGTGCGGAGGGCGGGCACGTCACGGCAAACCACGATCCCGCAGTCGTAGGGCACGTTGAGGTTCTTGTGGGCGTCGGTGCCCCACGAGTCCGCGGCGTCCATGCCGTGCACGAGGTGCCTCGTGGCGGCGGAGGCGCCGGCCCAGAGCCCGAAGGCCCCGTCGACGTGCACCCACGCCCCGTGTGCGCGGGCGGCGGCGATCGCCTCCGGGAACGGGTCGAAGGCACCCGAGTGGATGTTCCCCGCCTGCAGGACCACGATCGCTGGGCCGTCGCCGGCTTCTAGAGCCTCCGAGAGCGCGTCGGGCCGGATGCGGCCCTGCTCGTCCACCGGAACGGCCTCGGGGGCCCCGAGCCCGAGGAGCCTCAGCGCCATGTCCACCGTGTCGTGCCGCTCGGCGCCCACGAGCACCCGGACCCTTGGCGCGCCCGTGAGGCCGCGGACGTTCACGTCCCAGCCCACGCGCTCAAGGACCCGCCACCGGGCGGCCGCAAGGCCCGAGAAGTTCGCCATGCTGGCCCCGGTCGCGAACCCCACGTCCGAGCCGCCTGGCAGCCCGAGGAGGTCGAGCACCCAGCGGCCCGCGGCCTCCTCTGCGGCCGCGACGGCAGGCGTGGCGAACCGGAGGCCGGTGTTCTGGTCCCACGCCGAGACGAGCCAGTCCGCGGCCATGGCCGCCGGCAGGGTGCCGCCGATCACCCAGCCGTAGAAGCGGCCCGAGCCCATCGCCATGAGCCCCGGATCCGCGAGGTCCGCGAGCAGATCAACCGTCGCAGCCGGGTCGAGGCCCTCCTCGGGCATGGTGCCGCCGAATGCCTCGGCGAGCTCGTCCGCCGTCGCGCGCGGACCCACGTGGCGGTCCGGCAGGCCCTTCAGCCAGGCGCGGGCCCGTTCGGCGGCGCGGGACAGCGGTTCGTCGTAGTCCTCGGGGCGCAGCATGGCTGCATGCTACGCCGGGCCGCGGCGCACAGACAGGGCCGTGTCAGGCGAAGTTCTCGTTCCAGACGTCGATCCCGAGCTTGACGGCGAGGGCCGCGACCACGGCCAGGAACACCCACCGGATGAACGTGTTGCCGCGGGCCACGGCCATGCGGGCGCCGGTGTAGCCGCCGAGCATGTTCGCCGCGCCCAGCACGAGCCCGAGCCCCCAGAGGAGCGTGCCCGCCGGGGCGAAGAGGCCGAAAAGGATGAGCGCGCCGATGTTGGTGGCCATGTTCACGATCTTGGCCTTCGCGCTGGCCTCGAGGAACGCGTACCCCATGCCTGAGACGAGCGCGATGACGAGGAACGAGCCCGTGCCGGGACCGATCAGCCCGTCGTAGAACCCGATCGCGAGGCCCAGTCCGCAGGCCGCCGCGAGGTGGCGGCGGCCCTTGAGCCGCAGCTGGGTGTACTGGCCCATCTGCGGCTTGAACGCGGTGAAGAGCGCGACGGCGACGATCGCGGCCAGGATGATCGGCTTGAACACTCTTCCGGGCAGCACGGTGGCCACGGACGCTCCGCCGAACGCGCCGACGAGGGCCACGACGGCCATCGGGATGGCCGTGCGCAGGTCGGGGCGGACACGGCGCGCGTAGGTGAGCGCGCTCGTCGTCGTGCCGAAGACCGAGCCCATCTTGTTCGTCGCGAGGGCCTGCACAGGGGCGATGCCGGGGACAGCGAGGAGGGCGGGCAGCTGGATGAGCCCGCCGCCGCCCACGACGGCGTCGACCCACCCCGCGCAGAACCCCGCGACGATGATCAGGATCAGGGTGAGGGGATCGACGGCCTCGAAGCCGCTGACCACGCGGGGGCGCTAGTCGACGTCGGCCGAGGCCAGCACCGCGGTGGCGCCGTCCCGGACCATCGCAACGACGCGGTCCACGACCTCGGCGACCGGGACGTCCTCGGCGGTGCCGCTGCGGCGGTCCTTGACCTCGAGCGTACCCGTGGCGAGGCCCTTGCCGACGGCGACGATGGTCGGGACGCCGATGAGCTCGGCGTCGCCGAACTTGACGCCCGGGGAGACCTTGGGACGGTCGTCGAGCATCACGGTCAGGCCGCGGGCCTCGAACTCGGCGGTGATGCGCTCGGCCTCGGCGAAGATCTCCTCGCCGCGGCCCACGGCGACCACGTGCACGTCCGCGGGTGCCACGGCGCGCGGCCAGACAAGGCCACGGTCGTCGTGGTTGGACTCGGCGAGGGCAGCTACCGCGCGGGTCACGCCGATCCCGTAGGAGCCCATCGTCACGGTGACCTGCTTGCCGTTCTCGTTGAGGACCTTGAGCTCGAGCGCCTCGGCGTACTTGCGACCGAGCTGGAAGATGTGGCCCATCTCGATCCCGCGCGCGGTCTCGAGCGGCCCGGAGCCGTCCGGGGCGGGATCGCCCGCGCGGACCTCGGTGCACTCGATGACGCCGTCCCAGCCGAAGTCGCGGCCGGCCACGAGGCCGTAGACGTGCTTGCCGTGCTCGTTGGCACCGGTGATCCAGCGGGTGCCGGAGACCACGCGCGGGTCCACGAGGTAGAGGATCTTCGCCTTGCCCTCGAGGCCGAGGAGCGCGTCGTCGCGGTCCAGGCCCGGACCGAGGTAGCCCTTGACGATGAGCGGCTGCGCCTTGAGCTGCTCGTCGCTCGCGGCCTCGATGCCGATCTCGCCGGCGATGGGCAGGAACGCCCCGATGTTCGCCTCGACGCGCTTGAGGTCCACGGCCCTGTCGCCGGGGAGGCCGATCACCACAAGCTGGGTCTCACCCGTGGGCAGCGTGACCGCGAGGACCACGTTCTTGAGCGTGTCCGCGCCGGTCCAGGGACGCTCGGGGTTCGGGAAGATCGTCTGGGACGCGGCCACGAGCGTGTCGATCGTGGGGGTGTCAGGGGTGTCGAGGACCTGCGCGGCCGGGGCATCGGAGTAGTCGACCTCGCCCGGCACCACGGTCGCGACGGCCTCGACATTCGCCGCGTAGCCGCCGGCGGAACGGACGAACGTGTCCTCGCCGACCTCGGTCGGGTGGAGGAACTCCTCGCTCTTGGACCCGCCCATCGCACCCGCGGTCGCCTTGACGGGAATCACCTCGAGGCCGAGCCGGGCGAAGATCTTCAGGTACGCCTCACGGTGCTTCGCGTAGCTGACGTCCAGACCGGCGTCGTCCACGTCGAACGAGTAGGAGTCCTTCATGATGAACTCACGCCCGCGCAGGAGGCCGGCTCGCGGCCGGGCCTCGTCGCGGTACTTGTTCTGGATCTGGTAGAGCGAAAGAGGGAGGTCCTTGTACGAGGAGTACAGGTCCTTCACCAGGAGGGTGAACATCTCCTCGTGGGTGGGGGCCAGGAGGTAGTCGGCGTCCTTGCGGTCCTTGAGGCGGAAGATGCCCTCGCCGTACTCGGTCCAGCGGTTGGTCGCCTCGTAGGGCTCCTTCGGCAGTAGCGCCGGGAAGTGGACCTCCTGCGAGCCGATCGCGGCCATCTCCTCGCGGATCACCTGCTCGACCTTGCGCAGCACCGCGAGCCCGAGCGGGAGCCACGTGTAGATGCCCGGGGCCGCACGGCGGATGTAGCCGGCGCGGACCAAGAGCTTGTGGCTCGCAACCTCGGCGTCGGCGGGGTCCTCGCGGAGCGTGCGGAGGAACAGGGTGGAGAGTCGCAGGACCACAGGGCAATCCGTTTCTGGATGTGGAGCGGGAAAAATGTCAGCTACCAATGTATCCCAGTGGGCCTGCGCTCAGTCCGCCCCTCACTTCGCCGCGGCGACATCGAAGACCCCGTGTGCCCCCCGCTCGGCGTCCACCATGTAGTGGCTCACGAACGGGTAGTGGCCCGCGGCGGGGAACGTCAGGTCCACGAAGCCGCCCTGGGCTGGCGCGAGGTCCATGGCCTGGGAGCCGCCGGTCTGGGCACCACCGGCGCCGGGCGCGAGTCGGTACGCGCCCTCGGCCCATACCGCGCTGAACTGCGCGCCGACCACGTGGAACGACGTCGCGCGGCCCGGGCCGGCGTCGAGCACCCACACGCGCACCCGCTCGCCCGCGCGCGCGGCGAGCGGGGCGGCGTCGTACTGGTTCGGGTACCCGTTGAACACGACCGCGTCCGGTGTGCCCGCGGCGATCTTGGCTGAGACAGCGTCAAGGCCGGCGATGCCCGGCACGCCGTTGGCCGCGGCGCCGTGGTACTGCTCGCTCTGGACGAGCACGAACTCGTGGTCCACGGGCGGCGCGTCCGGCGGGTCGATCACGACGGCCCCGAACATCCCGTTGGCGATGTGCAGGGACATCGGCATCGTGGAGCAGTGGTACATCCAGATTCCCGGCTGCGTGGCCGTGAACGTGTACGTGAGCTGCTGGCCCGGGTCGATGGTCCGCATGGGCCCGTCCGGGGCGAGCGCACCAGCGTGGAAGTCGATCGAGTGCCCAGCGGACGCGTCGTTGACGAGCGTGACCTCGAACGTGTCCCCCACCCGCCCGTGCAGCACGGGCCCCGGCGCGGTGCCGTTGTACGTCCACAGCGTCTGCTCGACGCCGGGCGCCACCTCGGTGACTGTGTCCCGCACCGTGAGGGTCACCTTGTGGGTCGTGCCGGCCGGCACGGGCGGGAGGTCGGCCGGGTACGGGGCGTGCGGCGCGGCGGCACTCGGCGCCGAGGAGCCTGTGGCACCGGGAGAGGCGGGGGCAGCGTGCTGCATGCCGGGCATGTCCATCGCACCGGCCTGCGGCGTGCTCGGCCCTGCACTACTTTGGGCGCCCGACACATTCACGCGGAACACCATGCCCATCTGCTTGTGCCCCACCACGGAACACCAGCCGTCCACGGACGCGCCCATCACGCCGGCGTCGAGCTGGCCGTCTTTGCCCGGGTAGATCCGCCCGGAGTCCTGGCCTGTGGCGAGCACGAGGTCGTGCGGGGTCTGGTCCTTGTTGGCCAGCTCGATCACGAGCCGGTCGCCGGCCGGGACGGTCACGGTGTCCGGCACGAACCGCATCCCGGACATCGCGACCTCCACCGTGGTGGTGTGGCCTGTCGGCACGACGCCGCTGCCCCCCTTCGCGCCCACCGCGCCCGCCGCCGTGGCTGCCACAGGCGAGCCGCCCGCCGCGACCGGAAGCACGGACGGGTCCGCGGCGACACCGGAGACAACGGCGGCCAGCAGGACGGCGAGGCCTACCGCGCCGGATCCGAGCCTGCTGCGGACCGACGCGCCGACGGCGATGGGGCCCGAGCCGGCCGGGTGCCGGGGCTGGTCCTCTGGGCGGGGGCGGGAGAACCACGCCCGGGCCGCGAGCCAGATGAAGGCTGCGAGCGCCACGAGCCCGGCCACGGCGGCGGCGACCCGCACCGTGCTGGGCACGGGCAGGAGGTAGAGGGCGAGCGCGCCATTGGCGAGGACCACGCGGAGCCACGCGGCGGCGTCGAGCATGTCGGTACGCCGGCGCACCACGGACGGCCCGCCGCCGAACACGACCGGCAGCAGGTAGGAGAGGGCACCGAGCAGCACCTGCGCCGCGAACCCGGCGGCCAGCGCCGGGGTGAGATCGGCGAGAGCCATGTGCAGCGAATCCCAGTCGGGGGCGGTCGCGCACAGCCACGCGAGCCGCCCGAGCGCGCCGATGAGCCACAGCAGGGACGCGAGCGCCGAGAGCGTCGCGAAGGTCACGGGCGGCTTGCTGCGCACGGCCCGGGCGAGCGGGACGGCCGAGACGACCACCCCGCCCAGGTAGACGAGCACGCCCACGGCGGCGAGGGGCCGCAGGCCAGCGAGCGCGCCCACCGCGGCCAGGCCGACGCCGGCCAGGAGGGCCCAGAGGGCGCGGCGCGAGGTGGGCTCGGCGGCGTCGTGCGCGCGGGTCCGCAGCATCGTCGGGAACAGGGTCACGAGCGTGCCGAGCACGCTCAGGCCCACCCAGCCGAGCACGTTGACCGACTCGTGGGCGAGCAGGAGGCGCGGGTGGAGGTCGCCGGCGTCGTCCATGCCGGGGAGGGCGAGGAGGGCCCCCGCGGCAGCCCCGAAGGGCAGGAGGGCGCAGGCCGCGAGGTAGTAGCGCAGGGTGGATGCGAACCGGGAGGGGAGGGCCCGGCGCACCCGCAGCAGCAGGGCGATTCCGTGCCAGCCCGCCGCGGCACCCACGGCGGCTGCCCCTGCGACGGCCGCGAGCCAGGCCTGGCCCAAGACGCCGCCCATCGCCGCGGCCGCCCCGACGTTCAGCAGCACGAGGCGCGCCGCGAGCGCCCGCCGGGACGGCACGGGCAGGCGCAGCAGGGCCTCGGCGAAGTGCCACGAGTAGACCATGATGGCGTTCGTCGCCGCCCCGAGCAGTGCGAGGTGGGTCAGGAGCCACCCGGAGGCAGGGATGCCGCGGTGGATGCCGGAGAGCACCGCGATGGCCAGCAGCCACACGAGGGTTGGGGCGTTGGCCCAGCGGTGCCACGTGGCCCGGCCGGTGCCGGGGCGCCCGGGGCCGTTCGGGTCTTTGGCGGCCGCGGAGTTGCCGGGCGTCTGCCCCTTGGGCGGCAGGGTGGGCATCATGCCGCACCCTCCTGCTTGGCGCGCCCCGCACGGGCAGGATCCGAGATCGTGGGCTGCGCCCGTGGGCGAACTTGCCCCCCGGCGGCCGCCGCGTACGCCGCGAGCGCCACGAACGCGAGCACCGCCGCGACGTTGCCCATGCCGCCCCACTGCCACGCAACGATGTCCCCGCGGGCGTCGCCGACGGCGAGGCGCAGCACGAGCGTCGCGTGCAGGAGCACCGCTGGGACCCACATCACCGGCAGGTATGGCAGCGGCCGGCGCAGGACGGCCGGCAGGATCACGGGCGCGTGGGCCATGATCATGGACATGACGAAGCCAAGGAATGTCGCGTGGAGGAACGCGTCGTAGGCGGCACCCGCCAGGGATCCGGACCCTGCGCCGGGGTTCAGGAGGCACACGCCCGCCGCGACGGCAAGCCACGCGTAGCCGGCCAGGAGGCACGCGGCCACGAAGCGCGGCAGGCCCTTCGATCGGATGGTGGCCCGCGCGACGTCATACTTCACGAGCCACGCGGCAAGCCCGAGCAGTGCCAGCCCGAACAGCGGGTACCCCACCGCGGGCCAGAGCAGAGTGGCGGGACCCAGTGCCACGATCGCGGCGCACGCGGTGACGAGCAGTGGTTCCGCCCAGCGGCCAGAGATCCGCAGCCGGGCAAGCTCGAGCCGCTCTCCCGCAATGGTCGCGAGCAGGAAGGCGGCGAACCACGGCACAACGGCGGGCACGCCGACCCCCGCCGCGAGAAGGCCCGCACCCCCCGCTGCCGCGACCGCGCCCAACGCCTGCACGAGCACTGCGGGGTCCCGCTGTCGGCGCCACAGCGGCACATACACCACCGCGAACATTACGGCTCCCCCGAGCACGACGGCGCGCGGCACCCAGGCGGTGCCCTCGCCGAACGCTGGGACGAGCTGGGCGATCGAGCCGGCGCCCAAGAGCGCGGGGGCCGAGTAGCCCCAGACGCGCCGGAGGGCGACCGCCCTCTCGAGGGCGATAAGTGTGCCGACGAACCCGAACACCATGAGCGTCCCATGCGAGGGCGGCAGCGTGGGCGCCGTGCTTGGGCCGACGGGCGCGGCGACGCCCAGAAGGGTCAGGGCGGCGTCGAGCCCGGCGAGCAGGGAGGCCCCGCCGAGGGCCAGGAGGAGGGCGCGCGGCCAGACGGTTGTGGCGATCTTCGGCGCCGTGCTGGCGGTGGGTGCAGGGCGACGGCTCACGGGCGGCCGATCGTCAGCAGGCACGCACCGGGTTCGGCGAACGGCTCAAGCCGCGAGCCCAGCTCGGGGTGGCCGAGGAGTCTCAGCGACTCCTCGACGAGGCCGGCGTGGACCGAGCAGACCACGCGCGGCTGGTCCTTTGCCGCGGACAGCAGCGGGCACGCCACGAGGCGTACCGTCCCGCCGGCGTGGGTCCCGCCCTCCCGTGGCTCGTCGACGCCGAAGCCGAGCTCGTCCAGTTCGGCGAGCACGCGGCGTCGTGCCTCTGTGGCGGTGACTGCGCGGCGCGAGTCGCCGGGTGCCGGGGCGCCGAGGGTCCGGCGGGCCCAGCTGCGGCCAGCCTCCACCCCGGCACGGTCCGGATCCGGCGCGAGGCGCGCCACCTCCGCGGCCAGCACGCCCGCGAGGCCTGCGTAGCCCGCCGCGGGGGCCTGCTCCACGGCCCGGTAGTGCTTCGCCGGGCGCCCCCTTCGGCCGGGACGGCCCTCCCCCAGCGGAGGGCCGTCGGCGAGTTCGGCGAGGCCCGCGCCGACGAGGGCCTCGAGGTGCTCCCTCACCGTGTTGGGGTGCTGGCCCGTCTCCCCGGCGAGCTCCTCGACCGTACACGGACCACCCGCGGCGCGCAGCAGGTCGACGATGCCCGCACGCGCCCCGGACAGGGGCAGTGCCGGACCCGGAAGCGTGGGCTGCGGACCGAGAGGCGCGCCTTTCACGGAATGATTTGTCACGGAATTTAGTGTAGTAAAGTTTGAGACAGGACACCTCTCCGGAAGGACATGAGATGGAATACACCGAAGCAAACCCGCTGACCCTCACCCAGAAGTCGTCCTGCGCGTGCGGCGAGCACGAGGCCGAGGGCTTCCCCGAACTCGACGTCCGCGTGATCCCGCACGCCATCCGGCACGCGACGATCTTCGGCGCGCTGGACTCGCTCGCCGTGGGCTCCGGGCTCGTGATCATCGCCAACCACGCCCCGCTCCCGCTCCTCGCGCAGGTAGAGCAGCGGTACCGCGAGGGCGCCTTCGAGGTCACGTACCTCACCGAAGGGCCCGAGGAGTGGAAGGTCCAGTTCCGCCGCGAGGCGTAGCCCGCGGCGTCCGACCCCCCACCCCGCCCCTCTCAGCCACCAGGCACCGGTCTCCCCGCCGGTGCCTGGTTCATTTCTGCCTCAGGCCTCATTGACCGCGCCCCCGGGTGGGCCTAGCCTCGAATTCATCGAGTGATGAATTCCAGCGCCCCCATCCCCCGGGAGTCAGCATGCAGCACACCACCGGCGCACACGCCGCCACGACGGCGCCCGCGATCGAGGCGGACCGGCTCTCCGTCCGCATCCGCCGGGCGCCGATCCTCCACGAACTCGACTTCACCGTTCCGGCAGGTCGCGTCACGGGGCTGCTGGGCCCCTCCGGAAGCGGCAAGAGCACCCTCATGCGCTCTATCGTGGGCGTGCAGCGGCTGGCCGGGGGCTCCCTCACCGTCCTCGGGCGGCCTGCCGGGGCCGCGTCGCTGCGCGGGTCGCTGGGCTACATGACCCAGGACGCGAGCATCTACCGGGACCTCACGGTCCTGGACAACGTCCGGTACTTCGGCGCCCTCCACGGCAGATCGGCCGCGGACGCCCGCGGGGCCGTCGAGGCCGTCGGTCTCACCGACCTGGCCAGGCGCAAGGCCTCCGACCTCTCCGGCGGCCAGTTCAGCCGCGTTTCCCTCGCGTGCGCCCTCGTGGGCGACCCGGTGCTGCTCGTCCTCGACGAGCCGACCGTGGGCCTGGACCCCGTGCTCCGCGTGGACCTGTGGGAGCGCTTCCGCGCCCTCGCAGACTCCGGCTGCACCCTCCTGATCTCGAGCCACGTCATGGAGGAGGCGAGCCGCTGCGACTCGCTCCTGCTGCTGCGCGAGGGCCGGCTCCTGGGTCAGCTCACGCCCGCCCAGCTGCGCGAGCGGCGGGAGCGACGACCTCGAGCAGGCCTTCCTCGGCATCATCCGGGCGGACCTCGACCGCCAGGCCGCCGGTCTGCCCGTTCCGGCGAAGGAGCATGCCGCATGAACCCCCGGATGCTGTGGGCCACCACGGTGCGCGTCCTGACCCAGCTGCGCCACGACCACCGCAGCCTCGCGCTCATCGTCGTGGTGCCCTCGGCGCTGCTCGCGGTCGTGTACTGGCTCTACGAGAACGAGGCCCTCCCGCCCGGCGCGCCCCGCACGTTCGACCGCGTGGGCCTGATCATGCTCGCGATCTTCCCGTTCATCGTCATGTTCCTCATCACGTCGATCACGATGCTGCGCGAGCGCACTACGGGGACGCTCGAGCGGCTCATGACCACGCCGATCCACACCGCCGACCTGCTGTTCGGGTACGGCATCGCGTTCTCGCTCATGGCCGCTCTCCAGTCCGCGATCGCCACCGGGGTCGCGTACTGGGTGTTCAACCTCGACATCAAGGGCAACGGCGGGTTCGTGGTGCTCGTCGCGGTCGTGAACGCCGTGCTCGGAGTGGCCCTGGGCCTGTTCTGCAGCGCGTTCGCCCGCACGGAGTTCCAGGCGGTGCAGTTCATGCCGGTGGTCGTGATCCCGCAGATCCTGCTCTGCGGCCTCTTCGTGGCCCGCGACCGCATGAACGACGTGTTCCAGGCCGTCTCCGACTGGATGCCTCTGACCTACTCGGTCAACGCCCTCCAAGAGATCGCGAAGAACACCGACCCGACAGGGACGATGTGGCGCGACTTCGGCATCATGGCCGCGATCGTGATCGGCCTCCTCGCGCTCGCCTCGTTCACGCTCCCGCGGAAGAGCTCATGAGCTCAGTGGGCCGCACGGCGAAGCGGGGCAGGCCCGACGACGGCGGGGACCGGCGCGCGCGCATCCTCGCCGCCGCGGGGCGCCTCTTCGCGGACCACGGGTTCGACGCGGTGAGCCTGCGCCGGGTAGCGCGGGAGGCCAAGGTGGACCCGGCGCTCGTGCACCACTACTTCGGTGGGAAGGACGAGCTCTTCGGTGCCGCGGTGTCCCTCCCCGCCGACCCCGGTGACCTGCTCGCGGGCCTGGACCCGGCCGTGCCCGAGGGCCGCGGCCGGATCGTGGCCCACGCTGTCCTGGCCCTGTGGGAGGGCCCGCAGCAGCATGTCCTCGCCGCGTTCCTGCGCGCCACGATCGGCTCGACGTCGCGCACGAGGCTCCTGCGCGACGTCGTGCGGCGCCGGATCCTCGCCCGGGTCGCCGAGGGGCTGCCCTATGACGACGCCGAGCGCGACCTCCGCGCGGCCCTCGCCGCAACGCAAGTGGTGGGCTTCATCCTCGTGCGGTACGTGGTCCGGCTCGAGCCGGTCGCCTCCCTCCCGGCCGAGGACGCGGAGGCACTCCTCGCGCCCGCGGTCGAGCGGCACCTCACCGGGGCCCTCCCCGCGGTACCGGGCGCGGCCGGACCGGGCGCCTAGGAGCTGCTCAGAACAGGACGGTGGCGAACGTCCCGACCTGCTCGAACCCGACCCTGCGATAGCTCGCCCGGGCCTTGTAGTTGTAGTCGTTGACGTACAGGCTCACGATCGGCGCGAGGCGCCGGGCGTACTCGACGACGGCCGCCATGCCCCCGTGGCTGAGCCCCTCGCCGCGGTGGGACGGCTCCACCCAGACGCCCTGGACCTGCGAGGCGGCCGCGGACACGGAGCCGAGCTCGGCCTTGAAGAGCACCCGGCCGTCCGCGCCGAACCGGGCGAACGAATGCCCCTCCGCGATGAGCTGGCGGACGCGGCGGTAGTAGTTCTCGCTGCCCCCGGCCACCGGCGAATAGCCGACCTCCTCCTCGAACATCGACACGCAGGCGGGGGCCAACGTGTCGAAGTCCTCGATGGTCGTGACCCGCACGAGCGGATCGGGCGCGACGGAGGGGGCGCCCTCCATCGCGAGGAGCGGCTGGGCGCGACGCACATCGCGGGCCGGTGGCCCGGACAGCTCGGCGAAGATCGCGAGGGTGGCCTCGGCCGGCCCGAAGATCGAGGCGAACCTCCGGCGGGAATGTCGGATCACGTCGGCGTAGGCCTGGGCGTGCGCCACCGGCACTTCGATGGGGACGACGTTCGCGCCGAGCCAGCACGCGCTGCTCAGCTGCCCATCGCCGTCGAACGTCCCGACGATCTCGGCGCCGGAGGACATCGCGGACGCCGTCCCGTGCGCGCCGAGGTGGGCCGCGACGAACACGTTCGCGACCGGATCGGCGGCGGCAAGCTCGGCGAGGGCGGGCGTGTCCTCGTCGGTGAGCCGGCGTACCGCCCGTGCGGGCGTGCGGCTACGAGACGGTGACCACGGGGCCGCCTTGGACAGAATCTTCGCCACCGGCCTCCCCCATCCCCTCGGCGATCTTCATCGCCTCTTCGATCAGGGTCTCCACGATCTCGCTCTCCGGGACGGTCTTGATGACCTCGCCCTTGACGAAGATCTGGCCCTTGCCGTTGCCGGAGGCGACGCCGAGATCGGCCTCGCGCGCCTCACCCGGCCCGTTGACCACGCAGCCCATGACGGCGACGCGCAGCGGGACCTCCATGCCCTCCAGCCCCGCGGTGACCTGCTCGGCGAGCGTGTACACGTCCACCTGGGCGCGGCCGCAGGACGGGCACGAGACGATCTCGAGCTTGCGAGGACGCAGGTTGAGGGACTGGAGGATCTGGATGCCGACCTTGACCTCCTCGACCGGCGGGGCCGAGAGGGAGACGCGGATCGTGTCCCCGATGCCCTGCGACAGGAGCGCACCGAATGCGGTGGCGGACTTGATGGTCCCCTGGAAGGCAGGCCCCGCCTCGGTCACGCCGAGGTGCAGCGGCCAGTCGCCCCGCGCCGCGAGCTGCTCGTACGCACGGACCATCACCACGGGGTCGTTGTGCTTGACCGAGATCTTGAAGTCGTGGAAGTCGTGCTCCTCGAAGAGGCCGGCCTCCCACACCGCGCTCTCCACGAGCGCCTCCGGGGTGGCCTTGCCGTACTTCTTCAGGAGGCGCGCGTCGAGTGAGCCGGCGTTGACCCCGATCCGGATGGACGTGCCATGGTCCTTGGCCGCCTGGGCGATCTCCTTGACCTGGTCGTCGAACTTGCGGATGTTGCCGGGGTTGACGCGGACGGCGGCGCAACCGGCCTCGATCGCGGCGAAGACGTACTTCGGCTGGAAGTGGATGTCCGCGATGACGGGGATCTGGGACTTCTTCGCGATGATCGGCAACGCCTCGGCGTCATCCGCGGACGGGCACGCGACGCGCACGATGTCGCAGCCGGCGGCCGTGAGCTCGGCGATCTGCTGGAGCGTGGCGTTGATGTCCGTGGTCGGCGTCGTGGTCATCGACTGGACGCTGATCGGCGAATCGGAGCCGACGCCGACCGACCCCACCCTGATCTGCCGGGTCCTGCGCCGGGGCGCGAGGACGGGTGGCGGGGCGTCTGGCATTCCGAGGCTGACCGAGGTCACTGGCTGGCTCCTTACGGGTACTGCTGGGAGGGGTGCTACGTGGTGGCTGCGTCAGACGGTCGCGGCGTCGGCGAGGCGGCCGATGATGGGGTTCCACTCCGGGGCATGCGTCTCGGCAACGAGCTCCGCCTTCTGGAACGGGTCCTGGGCCAAGAGCGCGTCGAGGGCGGCACGATCCGCCGTCTGGAAGACGAGCAGGGCCTTCGACCCGTCGTCGATGGGACCGCTCGCGAGGAGGTCGCCGGACTCCGCGCGCTCACGGAGCCACGCGCGATGGGCGGGCCGCACCTCGTCGAGGCGGCGGACCGCCTCCTCCGGAGCGGAGACGTACCGGTATTCGACGGCGAAGACAGTCATGGGTCCAGACTATCTCCCGCGGCGCCGCGCCGACGCCGTCAGCCGAACAGCTTCACCGGTTTCACGATGTCCGCGTAGATGAGCAGGACGCTCATCGCGATCAGCACGCTCGCCACGACGTAGGTCAGCGGCAGGAGCTTGGCGATGTCGAACGGCCCGGGGTCAGGCCGCTTGCGCCATGCGGCCACGCGCCGTCGTGCGCCCTCGTACAGCGCGCCCGCGACATGCCCGCCGTCCAGCGGAAGGAGCGGGATCAGGTTGAACACGGCCAGGGCGAGGTTCACGCCGGCAAGGATGCCCACGAGCGTGGCGATGCGGGCGTTGAGCGGAATGTCCTCCATCGCCGCGACCTCGCCGGCCACCCGGCCCACCCCGACCACGCTGATCGGCCCGTTCGGATCGCGCGGGGCGCTGCTGAACGCCGCCTGCCCCACCGCGATGACGCGGGCGGGGAGATTCACGACGACGCCGGCCACCTGGGCGATGTTGTCCCCGACCGCGGGGAGGACGCTCGTGGCGGGCTGGGGCACCAGGGCCTGCTGGGAGCCGATGCCGAGGAAGCCGGCCTGGACGGTCTGGTACGAGCCGTCGGCGTTCTTCACAGCCTGGCCGTTGGCGCCGATCACGGGGCGTTCGCTGAGGACCGGCATGACCTTGGCCTGGACCTCGGAGTCGCCGCGCTTGAGCGTCACGGTGACCTCGCGACCCGCGGAGTCACGGATCCACGTGGTGAGCTGGTCCCAGCTCGTCACCTTCTTTCCGTCGAACACCATGACCGTGTCCCCGGGCTGGAGTCCGGCCGCCGCGGCCGGCGTCTTGGTGCACGTCGCCGGGTTGGTGTCCTGGTTGGGCGCCTGGACGCCCGACGCAGTCTGCGTGACCATGCACGCGGACACGGTCGCGACCTGCGTGGTGGGCTGCGGGGTGCCGAACCCCATGAGCAGGATCGCGGTGAACAGCACTCCGAGGAGGATGTTCATGGCGGGCCCGCCGAGCATGATGATGATCTTCTTCCAGACGGGCAGCTGGTAGAACAGCCGCCCGTGGTCCTGGGGGCGGACCTCCTCGTGCGCCTGGTCCCTGGCGGCCTCGGCGAGGCCCTGGAACATGCCCGTGCTCGAGGAGCGCACCGAGCCGTCCCGCACGTTCGGCGGGTACATCCCGACCATCGCCACGTACCCGCCCAGCGGGAGGGCCTTGACGCCGTACTCGGTCTCGCCGCGCCTGACCGAGAACACGGTGGGGCCGAACCCGATCATGTACCGGGTGACACGAACGTTGAACAGCTTGGCGGGCAGGAGGTGGCCCACCTCGTGGAGGGCAATGGACACAGCGATGCCCACGGCGACGAACACGACGCCGAGGATGAACAGGATGGTGGGATTCACAGGTGCTCCTAGGACTTCTGCGTACCCAAACGCTCGTGGGCCCGCGCGCGTGCCCACTCCTCGGCCGCCAGGACGGAATCCACAGAGAGCTCCGAGGAACCTCCATGCTCCGACAGGACCGCCTCGACGGTGTCGACGATGTCCAGGAATCCGATCCTGCCCTCGTGGAAGGCCTCGACCGCCTCCTCGTTGGCTGCGTTGAAGACCGCGGGGAACGTGGTGCCCTGCTTCGCGGCGTCGCGGGCGATCTCCACCGCGGGGAACGCCGCGGCGTCGAGCGGCTCGAACGTCCACGCGGTGGCCTGGCTCCAGTCGCACGGCAGCGCCGCGCCGGGGACGCGGTCCGGCCAGCCCAGCCCCAGGGCGATGGGCAGGCGCATGTCCGGCGGACTCGCCTGCGCGATCACGGAGCCGTCGGCGAACTGGACCATTGAGTGCACCACGGACTGGGGATGCACGACGACGTCGATCGCCCCGAGCGGCACCCCGAACAGGAGGTGGGCCTCGATGAGCTCGAGGCCCTTGTTCACGAGCGTGGCCGAGTTCGTGGTGACGACCTTTCCCATATCCCAGGTCGGGTGGTTGAGCGCCTGCGCCGGGGTCACCCCGGCGAGCTCGGCGCGGGTGCGGCCGCGGAACGGGCCGCCAGAGGCGGTCAGGATGAGCTTCTCGACCTCATCCGCGCGGCCGGCCCGCAGGCACTGGGCGATCGCGGAGTGCTCGGAGTCCACGGGCACGATCTGGCCCGGCGCGGCGGCCCCCGTGACGAGCGTGCCGCCCACGATGAGGCTCTCCTTGTTCGCGAGCGCGAGGGACGCGCCGGAGGCGAGGGCCGCGAGCGTCGGGGCGAGCCCGATGCTCCCGGTGATGCCGTTGAGCACGACGTCGGCCCGGCCGCTCGCGCCGCTCCACGCGGCGATGCGGGTGGACGCCTCGGGGCCGGAGAAGAGCTCGGGGGCGTAGCCGGCGGCCCCGTGGGCGGCGGCCTCGCCCTCGACGAGGGCGCGCAGCTCGTCGACGCTGCCGGTCGCGATGCCGACCGCCTCGGCGCGGGTGCGGACGGCCTGGACCGCGAGGAGCCCGAGGTTGCCCCCGCCGGCGCTCAGGGCCGTGACGCGGAACCGGTGCGGCGCGCCGTCGACGACGTCCAGCGCCTGGGTGCCGATGCTGCCGGTCGAGCCGAGGATGATGACGGAACGCTGGGTCTCTGGGTGCGGCTCGGAACCGGGTGTCTGCATGTCATCCAGTATCCCGTAGTGCGCCGTCGCAGCTGTCGCCGAGGCCATGGCGGTTGAAGGGCTGCGCTGGTCGAAAGGCCCTTGTGCCCTCGCGCTCGCCGCGCGTCTGGGCCAGCATGGAAGCATGACTGAGATCAGCAGCACCGACCTCACTGAGCAGCCGACGGCCGTGGTGCGTGCCACCATCCGGATGGATGAGCTGCGGCCCTTCTTCGATGGCGTCTTCAGCAAGGTCGTCGAGGCCGTCCAGGGCGCAGGCGCGCGCGTCACGGGCCCGCCGTTCGCGATGTACCACGGGATGCCGGGCGAGACCATCGACCTCGAGGCCGGATTCCCCATCGCGGGATCTTTCACCGGGGCCGAGGGGGTCACCGCGAGCGTCCTCCCCGGCGGCTCCGCGGTCCAGGCCACCCACGTCGGGCCCTACGAGGGGCTCGCCGAGACGTACCAGGAGATGGGCGAGTGGATGCAGCGCCAGGGGCTCACCCCGGGCGAGAGCATGTGGGAGATGTACCTGACGGACCCGAGCGCCGAGCCCGATCCGGCCACGTGGCGCACGGAGGTGTACTGGCCGACGCGGTGAGCCAGGCGCACACGGAGAGTTAGGCGCCCGCCCGGCGCAGCACCGCCTCGGCATGGCGCAGGATCGGCCCGTCGATCATCTTGCCCTCGTACTGGAACACGCCGGTCCCCGCGGCCTCGGCGGCCGCGAGGAGCGCCCGCGCGGCCGCGACGGCCTCGTCCGACGGCGCGTAGGCGGCCCGTACCGCGGCCACTTGGCTCGGGTGGATGCAGGCCTTGGCGGCGAAGCCGGACGCGACCGCGTCCGCCGACTCGGCCGCGAGCCCGCCGAGGTCGGGGATGTCCGTGTACACCGCGTCGACGGCCGCCTTGCCGTAGGCCCCGGCGGCGAGCAGCACAGCGGAGCGCGCGTGGAGGGCGACGGCCCGGTACGCGCCGTCGTCCGCCCGGCTGGAGGTCCCGCCGAGGGAGGCCACGAGGTCCTCGGCGCCCCACATGAGCGCGACGGTATTGGGCTGCGCGGCGATCGACGGCGCCGCGAGGACGCCAGCGGCGGTCTCGCACAGCGCGAGGACGCGGTAGGCGCGCAGGAGGGACAGCTGGTCGGCCGACTCGGCCTTGGCGAGCATGACCGTGCGGTACGGCGTGGCCTCGAGCGCCTCGAGGTCGGCCTCGAAGTGCGCCGAATCAGCGGAGTTGACCCGCACGATGGTCCGCTCCGGGTCGAGCGGCGTCTCGGCGAGGTTGCGCCGCGCGTCCGCCTTGGCGTCCGGCGCGACGGCGTCCTCGAGGTCGAGGATCACGGCGTCCGCACGGTCGGCCGCCTTGGCGAAGCGCTCGGGGCGGTCGGCGGGGCAGAACAGGAGGGCGGGGCCCATGGCGAAGGGGGCAGGCCGGGCCGGCGGGGCGAATTCAGTCACTGGGTGTGCGCTTCCTTGGTCCACATGAGGCACGAGCGGCGGGCCCGCGCCACGACGGTTCCGTCCTGGTTGCGCCCTGTGTGCTCGAACGTGACGATCCCCTGGCCGGGGCGCGAGGCCGAGAGCCGCTTCTCCACGACGATGGTCTCCGTGTAGAGCGTATCCCCGTGGAACAGCGGGTGCGGGAACGAGACGTCGGTGAGTCCCAGCTGTGCCACGATCGTGCCCTGCGTGAGCTGCGCGACGGACTGCCCCACCATCGTGGACAGCGTGAACATCGAATTCACGAGGCGCTGCCCGAACGGCTGGCCGGCGCTCCACGCCGCGTCGAGGTGCAGCGCCTGGGTGTTCATCGTGAGGGTCGTGAACAGGACATTGTCCGCCTCGGTCACGGTGCGGCCCGGCCTCGCGGCGTAGACCACGCCCTCCTCGAGCTCGTCGTAGTACAGGCCCCGCTGGACGACGGCGCGCAGCGGCTCCGCGCCGTCGTCCTCCCGTGCGCGCGGCTCAGGGCTCGTTGTCATGGATCTCAACCTCGAGCTCGGCTGCGGTGGCCGCGACGACCTGCTCCTCGGTGACGCCAGGGGCGAGCTCGCGCAGCACGAGGACGGGGCCGGTGCCCGGCTCCATGCCCGCACCCACGATGTCGCCGTCGGTGCTGCGGACGATGTCGATGACGGCGAGATCCGTGATGATCCGGTCCACGCAGCCCCGGCCGGTGAGCGGGAGCGTGCACTCGGGCAGGATCTTCGGGTTCCCGTTCTTGTCCGTGTGCTCCATCATGACGATGAGCCGCTTGGCGCCGAAGACGAGGTCCATGGCCCCTCCCATGCCCTTGACCATCTTGCCCGGGATCATCCAGTTGGCCAGGTCACCGGCCCGTGAGACCTGCATGGCCCCCAGCACGGCGACGTCCACATGGCCGCCGCGGACCATGCCGAAGGACGTCGCGGAGTCGAAGAACGCGGCGCCCTTGTTGACAGTCACGGTCTCCTTGCCCGCGTTGATGAGGTCTGGGTCCACGTCCTCGTCGCGCGGGTACGGGCCGGTACCGAGGATGCCGTTCTCGGAATGGAGCACCACCTCGACGCCGTCGGGGATGTAGTTCGGGATGAGGGTCGGCATGCCGATCCCGAGGTTGACGTACTGTCCGTTCGTGAGCTCCTTGGCCACGCGGGCGGCGAGCTCGTTGCGGGTCCAGGGCATCAGGAGGCCCCCTCGGTGGTCTGCGCGGGGGTCTGCACGGTCCTCTTCTCGATCCTCTTCTCGCTGTGCGGGCCGCCCGCCGGCACGTGGACCACGCGCTGGACGAAGATGCCCGGCAGGTCGATGTTCTCCGGGTCGAGCTCGCCGGGATCCACGAGCTCCTCGACCTCGGCGACCGTGACCCTGCCCGCCATCGCGCAGAGCGGATTGAAGTTCATGGCGGTGGCGTGGAACACGAGGTTCCCGTGGCGGTCGCCCTTCTGGGCGTGCACGAGTGCGAAGTCGGGGGTCAGCGACTCCTCGAGGACGAACTCGGCGCCGTTGAAGGTGCGCACCTCCTTCGGCGAGGACGCGAGCGCAACGTTCCCTTCGGCGTCGTACTTCTGCGGCAGGCCGCCTTCGGCGACCAGCGTGCCCACTCCGGCCGCCGTGTAGAACGCGGGGATGCCGGCGCCGCCGGCCCGGAGCTTCTCCGCGAGCGTGCCCTGCGGGGTGAGGACGACCTCGAGCTCGCCGGCGAGGAACTGCCGCGCGAACTCCTTGTTCTCACCCACGTAGGAGCTGATAGTGCGGGCGATGCGGCCGTCCGAGAGGAGAATGCCGAGGCCCCAGTCGTCCACGCCGCAGTTGTTGCTGATCGTGGTGAGGTCCCTCGTGCCCTGGGCGTGGAGCGCGTCGATGAGCGCCACAGGGATGCCGCACAGCCCGAATCCGCCGACGGCGAGCGACGCGCCGTCCCCGATGTCCGCGACCGCCTCCTCGGCGCTCGCCACCACTTTGTCGATCACGTGACCCTCCTTGGAATCCGGCGTCGGAAGTCTGGCCCTGTGTGGCCTACGCTACAGCCCCAGCTCGCGGGCGATCAGCATGAGCTGCACCTCAGTGGTGCCCTCGCCGACCTCGAGGATCTTCGAGTCGCGGTAGTGCCGCGCCACGGTGGACTCGTTGATGAACCCGTACCCGCCGAAGACCTGCGTCGCGTCGCGCGCGTTGTCCATCGCGGCCTCGCCCGCCACCATCTTGGCAATCGCGGCCTGAGTCTTGAACGGCTTGCCCGCGAGCATCCGCGCCGCCGCGTCGTAGTACGCGAGCCGGGCGGTGTGCGCGCGGGCCTGCATGCGGGCGATCTTGAACTGGATCGCCTGGTACTTGCCGATGTTCGTCCCGAACGCGGTGCGCTCCTTCGCGTAGTTGACCGAGAGGTCCACGCAGCCCTGCGCGGCGCCCGTGCCCAGGGCGGCGATCGCGATCCGGCCCTCGTCGAGGATCGAGAGGAAGTTGGCGTACCCGCGCCCGCGGACGCCGAGCAGGTTCGCCTCGGGGACCCGGGCGTCCTTGAAGGAGAGAGGGTGGGTGTCCGAGGCGTTCCAGCCCACCTTGTTGTAGGCCTTCTCTGCCCGGAATCCGGGCGTCCCGGAGGGGACGATGATCGTGGAGATCTCCTTGCGCGTGGTCCCGTCCGGCCGTTCCTCCGCGCCCGTGACCGCGGTGACCGTCACGAACTTCGTGATGTCCGTGCCGGAGTTCGTGATGAACTCCTTCGAGCCGTTGATGACCCACTCGCCGCCGTCGGGCCCCTGCTCGAGGCGAGCGGCCGTCTTCGTCCCGCCCGCGTCTGAGCCCGCCTCGGGCTCGGTCAGTCCGAATCCCGCGAGGGCCCTCCCCGCGGCGAGGTCCGGCAGGAACTCCTCCTTCTGGGCGTCGGTGCCGAAGCGGTGGATCGGCATGGCGCCGAGGGAGACGCCGGCCTCGAGCGTGATCGCGACGGACTGGTCCACGCGGCCGAGCTGCTCGAGGGCGAGCGCAAGCGCGAAGTAGTCCCCGCCCATGCCGCCGTACTCCTCGGGGAAGGGGAGGCCGAACAGGCCCATCTCGCCCATCTGGGCGATGACCTCGTAGGGGAAGCTGTGCTCCTCGTCGTGCTTCGCGGACACGGGCGCCACGACCTCATCGGCGAACTCCCGCACCGTGTCGGAGAGCTCCTGGTATTCGTCGGTGAGCTGGAAGTCCATGGTTTTCAGTCCTGTTCCTGGGGTGTGTCGTGGGGGATCACGGTGGCGACGACCTGATCGGCCTTGACCAGGGCACCGGGGGCGACGTGCACCTGGACGGTGCCGGGGAGGGAGGCGACGAGCTGGTGCTCCATCTTCATCGCCTCGACGGACACCAGGGGCTGGCCCTCTGCGACCTGCTGGCCGTGCTCGACCGCGACGGAGACCACCGTTCCGGGCATCGGGGTGCGCACCTCGGGGTCTGCCTCGCCCTCGTGGCGGTGGACGGCGGCCCGGATCCGCTCGAGCCGCTCGGCGCGGCTCAGCACGCGCAGCGCAACCGACCAGCCGCCGTCGCCGAGGTGCACGGTCCGCTCCCCCGCCGGGCCCGTCGTGACCGCCCCCGTGTAGCGGTGCCGCTGCGGGCTGCCGCCGTCATCGAGCGTGAGCACGACGGCGTTCGCTGCCTCGGTCTGGAGGCTCGCTGCGAGCTCGGCTGCCCGGTGGCCGGCGAAATCGACGCTGAGGCGAGCGCTCTGGGGTGCGCCGTGCACGTGCACCGTCGCGACGCCGCCGTCCGGCGTTCCGAGCGTGACGCGACGCGCGGCGGGCGCCCCGAGGCGCCACCCGTCGAGGTCCCACGGGCCCGGCCCTGGCGCGGGCAAGGCGGCCAATCCCGGTGCCGGCGCGCCGGACGCGCGGGGCGAGCCCGCGCTGTCGTGCGTCGCGGCCGGCACGTCCCTGAGCTCGGGGCCGGCGAGGGCGAGCAGGGCCGCGGCCGCGTACTCGGCCTCGCCGGGCTCCCGAAACCCCAGGCCGCCGAGGCGGCGTTCGATGAGGGTCGTGTCGAGGTGGCCGGCCTGCACGTCCGGGTCCGCGAGGAGCAGGCGCAGGTACTCGATGTTCGTGGCGACGCCGAGCACCGTGTAGCCGGCGAGCGCCGAGTCGAGGGCGGCGAGCGCCTCGGCCCGGTCGCGGCCCCACGCGATGCACTTGGACAGCATGGGGTCGTAGTCCGAGCCGATCGCGAGGCCCGGCTCGAGCGAGCTGTCCACGCGCACATGCTCCCCCGCGGGCTCGCGCAGCAGCTCGACGGTGCCGGTCGCGGGCAGGAAGCCGCGCGCGGGCACCTCGGCGTAGACGCGGGCCTCGACGGCGTGGCCGTCGAGCCGGATGTCCTCCTGCCGCACCGCGAGCGGCTCGCCGGCGGCGACACGCAGCTGCTGCTCGACGAGGTCGATCCCCGTGACCATCTCGGTGACCGGATGCTCGACCTGGAGGCGCGTGTTCATCTCCATGAAGAAGAACTCGTCCGGGGCCTCGTCGGAGACGAGGAACTCGACCGTGCCGGCGCCGACGTACCCGACGGACCGCGCGGCGTCGCACGCGGCCGCACCGATGCGGGCGCGCCTCCCAGAATCCGACGCCGTGCCGCGCTCCGTGTCGAACAGCGGGGAGGGGGCCTCCTCGATGACCTTCTGGTGGCGGCGCTGGAGGGAGCACTCGCGCTCGCCGAGATGGATCGTGGTGCCATGGGTGTCGGCGAGGACCTGGACCTCGATGTGCCGGGGCGCGCGGACGAGCCGCTCGATGAGAAGGGTGCCGTCGCCGAACGCCGCCGTGGCGACGCGGCGCGCCGTCGTGAGCGCCGCGGGGAGGTCCGCCGCGGTCTCGACCACCTGCATGCCCTTGCCGCCGCCGCCCGCGGAGGGCTTGATGAGCATCGGGTAACCCACGCCGTCGGCCTTCGCGATGAGCTGCTCGTCGCTGAGTCCCGGCTCGGAGACGCCCGGGATGACGGGCACGCCGTATCCCTTGACATGGTTCTTCGCGCGGATCTTGTCCCCCATGACGGCGAGCGCCTCGGCACCGGGGCCCACGAACACGACGCCGGCCTCCGCGAGCGCGCGGGCCAGGTCTGCGTTCTCGCTGAGGAAGCCGTAGCCGGGATGGACGGCTTGGGCGCCCGTGGCACGGGCCGCCTCAACGATCGCGGGGATGCTCAGGTAGCTCTGGGCCGCGGCCGCCGGACCTATGCGGACCGCCTCGTCGGCCTCGCGCACGTGGCGCGCGCCGGCGTCGGCATCGCTGTAGACGGCCACGGACGCGATGCCGAGGCGGCGCAGGGTCCGGATCACGCGGCACGCGATCTCGCCGCGGTTCGCCACGAGGACTTTCGTGAAGGGGGTCACGGTGCTCACATCCTGAAGACGCCGAAGGACGTCTCCGGCAGGGGGCTCTGGGCGACGACGGCGAGGGCCATGCCGAGGACGCGGCGCGTGTCGGCAGGGTCGATCACCCCGTCGTCCCAGAGCCGGGCGGTCGAGTAGTAGGGGCTGCCCTGGGTCTCGTACTGGGCCCTGATGGGGGCCTTGAAGGCTTCCTCGTCCGCGGCAGCCCAGTGCTCACCGCGGGCTTCGAGCTGGTCCCGCTTGACGGTCGCGAGGACCGACGCCGCCTGGTTACCGCCCATGACCGAGATGCGGCTCGCGGGCCACATCCACAGGAACCGGGGCGAGTAGGCGCGCCCGCACATCGAGTAGTTGCCGGCCCCGAACGACCCGCCGATCACCACCGTGAGCTTGGGGACCCGGGTGGTCGCGACGGCCGTGACCATCTTGGCCCCGTGCTTGGCGATGCCGCCGTGCTCGTAGTCGCGGCCCACCATGAAGCCCGAGATGTTCTGCAGGAACAGCAGCGGGATGCCGCGCTGGTCGCACAGCTCGATGAAGTGGGCGCCCTTCATGGCCGACTCCGAGAACAGGACGCCGTTGTTCGCGACGATCCCCACGGGGTGGCCGTCGATGTGCGCGAAGCCCGTGACGAGCGTGGAGCCGTAGTCCTTCTTGAACTCGTGGAACCCGCTGCCGTCCACGAGCCGGGCGATCACCTCGTGCACGTCGTACTTCGCGTTCACGTCCGTCGGGACGGCCCCGTAGAGCTCGGTCTGGTCCGCCTTGGGCTCGACGGCGGCGCGCACCTCCCACGGTGCCGCGAAGGGCGGCGGAAGGGTCTCGACGATGCTGCGGACGATCTCGAGCGCGTGCTCGTCGTTGTCCGCGAGGTGGTCCGCGACGCCTGAGATCTTCGCGTGGACGTCGCCCCCGCCGAGCTCCTCCGCCGTGACGATCTCGCCGATCGCTGCCTTCACGAGTGGCGGGCCGCCGAGGAAGATCGTGCCCTGGTCCTTCACGATCACCGTCTCGTCGCTCATCGCCGGGACGTACGCGCCGCCGGCCGTGCACGAGCCGAGGACCGCGGCGAGCTGCGGGATCTTGGCCGCGGAGAGGCGTGCCTGGTTGTAGAAGATGCGGCCGAAGTGCTCGCGGTCCGGGAACACCTCGTCCTGCTTGGGCAGGAACGCCCCGCCCGAGTCCACGAGGTAGACGCACGGCAGTCGGTTCTCGAGCGCGATCTCCTGCGCCCGGAGGTGCTTCTTGACCGTCATCGGGTAGTACGTGCCGCCCTTGACCGTCGCGTCGTTCGAGACGACCATCACGTGGCGGCCGTGGACGAGGCCGATGCCGGCGATCACCCCCGCCGCCGGGCACTCGCCGTCGTACATCCCGTCCGCCGCGAGCGGCGAGATCTCCAGGAACGGGGAGCCCTCGTCGAGGAGGACGTCGATGCGCTCGCGCGGGAGCAGCTTGCCGCGGGCCACGTGCCGTTCGCGGGAGCGCTCGGGCCCGCCGAGCGCCGCTGTGGCGAGGCGCTCGCGCAGGTCCGCAGCAAGGGCGCGCTGGGCGGCCTCGTTCTCGGCGAACGCGGGTCCGGCCGGGTCGATCCGGCTGGTCAGGGTCTCCATCGATCCTCCGGTCAATGATGGCTCAGTTAGTGACGGCTAACTGAGTTCTAAGTTAATGTGTATTAACTGTGATGTCCAGCACGGGAGGGACATGAGCGAGCCATCCAGCCCCCGCCTCCAGGCCAAGGCCGAGCGCCGGCAGGCGATCCTCGACGCCGCCGCGGGCCTGTTCGCGGCGCAGGGATTCCCCGGGGCGTCCCTCGAAGACCTCGGCGCGGCCGCCGGCGTGAGCGGGCCGGCGATCTACCGGCACTTCCGCGGAAAGCAGGCCGTGCTGGGCGCCCTGCTCGTCGGGGTGAGCGAGGAGCTGCTGGCGGGCGGCCAGCGGGTGGCGGCCGCCGAGCACGACGCCGGCGCCCGCCTGCGCGCGCTCGTGGACTTCCACGTCGACTTCGCCCTCGGCCAGCCCGACGTGATCCGTGTCCAGGACCGCGACTTCCCCTCGCTCGCCGGCCAGGACCGCGAGCGCGTGCGCGCCCTCCAGCTGGCCTATGTGGACGTCTGGGTGGAGACGCTGCGGCATCTCCACCCCGGCGTGGGCGCGGCGGAGCTGCGCCTGCGGGCGCAGGCGGTGTTCGGCCTCATCAACTCGACGCCGCACTCGGTGCGCCGGCACGGGGGCCGCGTCGCGACGTCGTCCGCGCGGCGGACCCTCACCACGATGGCGATCGCGGCCCTCACCGCCCCGGCCTGACCGCACCACCAGGTGCCAGACACCGCAGGCGTTAGAGACCCCGCAACGGAAGTGCCTCGTTGCGGGGTCTCTGGGACGGCGTTGCGGGGTCCCCGGCGGCTCAGACCATCGTCAGGACCATGCCCGGGTCGGCCAGGATGGCCCCCACGTCCGCGAGGAACCGGGATGCCTGCTCGCCGTCCACCAGACGGTGGTCGAACGAGAGCGAGAGCGTCATGACCTGCCTCAGCGCGATCTCCCCCTCGTGCTCCCACGGGAGCCGCCGGACCTGGCCCATCGCGAGGATCGCGGCCTCCCCCGGGTTGAGGATCGGGGTTCCGGCATCGATCCCGAACACGCCGATGTTCGTGATCGAGATGGTGCCGCCGGCCAGATCGGCCGGTCCCGTGTGCCCGTCCTTCGCGGTCTGCGCGAGCTCCGCGATCGCCCCAGCCAGGTCCGCGAGCGAGAGCGCCTGCGCGTCCTTGACGTTGGGCACGACGAGCCCCCGCGGCGTCGCGGCCGCGATGCCGAGGTTCACGTAGTGGTACTGCACGATTTCCTGCGCGTCCTCGTCCCAGTGCGAGTTGAGCGTCGGGTTGTGCGTGAGGGCGATGAGCAGCGCCTTCGCCACGAGCGTCAAAGGGGTGACCTTGAGCCCCGCGAAGGCGCGGCCCGCCTTCAGCCTGCCGAGGAGCTCCATCGCCGGCGTCACGTCCACCGTCAGGAACTCGCTCGCGTGCGGCGCCGTGAACGCGCTGGCCACCATGGCCGCCGCCGTGTGCTTGCGGACGCCCTTGATCGGGGTGCGTGTCTCGCGCACGACGCCGCCGCCCGCCACCGCGGCCGGCTCGCCTTCCGCCGGGGTCGCCTCGTGGGGGGCGGAGCGGGTGCCGATCGACGCGAGCACGTCGTCCCGCGTGATGAGGCCCCGGGCCCCCGAGCCCGTCAGCGAGACGAGGTCCACGCCGAGGTCCTTTGCGAGCTTGCGGACCGGCGGCGTCGAGCGGGGGCGTTCAGGTGCGGGGGCGGGGGTCGGCTTGGCGGCGGGTGTGCGGTCCGCTTCGCTGCGTTCGACCACCGGCGCGGCGCCCTGCTCGACCACCGTGAGTCGCCGCGCCCGGCGCGCCGGCCGCGCGCCGGTCTCGGGCATCGCACCATACCCCACGAGGGTTGCCTCGCGTTTCGGCGAGCCGACTGCAGAAGGTGCGCGGCCGGCGTCGGCCGCCACCTCGAACTCCGCGATCGGCGCGCCCACGGCGACCACGTCCCCCGGCGCGACGAGCAGCGCGGTGACCTTGCCCGCGTGGGGGCTCGGGAGCTCCACGACTGCCTTGGCAGTCTCGACCTCGCCGATGACCTGATTGAGGGCGACCGTGTCGCCCACGGCGACGCGCCAGGCGACGATCTCAGACTCGGTCAGGCCCTCGCCGAGGTCGGGCAGGAGGAACGCGCGGGTCGCGGTGCCCGGCGTGGGGTCTGCGGCAGCCGCGCTCATGCGTCGTCCTCCATTCCGCTGAGCGAGTTGGGGCGGTCCATCACGCGGTCCACGCCGTCGAGGATCCTGTCCAGATCGGGCAGGTGGTAGAACTCGAGCTTCGAGGGCGGGTACGGGATGTCGTAGCCCGTGACACGGACGGGCGCGTGCTCGAGGTGGTAGAAGCAGCGTTCCGTGATCTCGGCGGCGAGCTCGGCGCCGAGCCCGAGCGTCCGGGATGCCTCGTGCGCGATCACGAGCCGGCCGGTCTTGCGTACCGAGGCCTCGAGCGGCCCGTAGTCCACCGGGGAAAGGGACCGCAGGTCGATGACCTCGACCGAGACGCCCTCGTCCTCCGCCGCCACCGCGACGTCGAGGCACGTCTTGACCATCGGCCCGTAGGCCACGAGCGTGACGTCCGTGCCCTCCACGGCAACGCGTGAGGAGCCCAGGCCCAGCCCGCCGATGCTGTCCGCGAGGGCCTCATCGACCTGGCCCTTGTCGTGGTACCGGCGCTTCGGCTCGAGGAACACCACGGGGTCGTCGCACGCGATGGCCTCCTGGATCATGGTGTACGCGTCCTGCGGGTTCGACGGCGCGACGACGCGCAGGCCCGCCGTGTGGGCGAAGTACGCCTCGGGCGACTCCGAGTGGTGCTCGGGCGAGCCGATGCCGCCGCCGAAGGGCAGCCGGAGCGTGATCGGCACCTTCACCGTGCCGCGGGAGCGGTAGTGGAGCTTGGCCACCTGCGCCACGATCTGGTCGAACGCGGGGTACACGAACCCGTCGAACTGGACCTCGACGACGGGCCGATAACCGCGGTACGCCATGCCGATCGCCGTGCCCATGATGCCCGACTCGGCCAGCGGGGTGTCGATGACGCGATGGGCGCCGAAATCCTTCTGGAGGCCGTCGGTGATGCGGAACACGCCGCCCAGCCGGCCGATGTCCTCGCCCATGAGCACGACCTTGGGGTCCCGCTCCATCGCCTTGCGCAGGCCGGCGTTCAGCGCCTTGGAGAATGTCATCTCGGACATCAGCGTGCTCCCTCCGTGAAGTCGCTGTAGGCGACCGATTCGGGGTGGTCGGCGAAGACGGCGTGGTAGCGGCCGAACTGGTCGCGCTGCCGCTCCAGGATCGGGTGGGAGCCCGCGTAGACGTGCTCGAACAGCTCCTCGGGCTCGGGATCGGGCATGTGGATCGTTGCCTCCCGGAGCTCGGCGGCCACGGCGTCGGCCTTCGCGGCGACGGCCGCGCGCCGCGCGGCGTCGAGGATGTCCGCGTGGATGAGGTAGGCCTCGAACCGCGAGATCGGGTCGCGTCCCCTCCAGTCCTCGAGCTCATTCGCGTCGCGGTAGCGGGTCGGATCGTCCGCGGTCGTGTGGGCGCCCATGCGGTAGGTGACGGCCTCGATATAGGAGGGGCCGTGGCCCTCGCGGGCATGCTCGAGGGCCTCGCGGGTCACGGCGAGGCACGCGAGCACGTCGTTCCCGTCGACGCGGACGCTCGGGATCCCGAAGCCCGGGGCGCGGAGGCCGATCGGCACGTGCGCCTGAAGGCCCACCGGCTCGGAGATGGCCCAGTGGTTGTTCTGGCAGAACAGCACCACGGGTGCCTGGTAGCTCGCAGCGAAGACCATGGCCTCGTTGACGTCGCCCTGGCTCGTGGCGCCGTCGCCGAAGTATGTGATGACGGCGGTCTCCGCGCCGTCGAATTGGACGCCCATCGCGTAGCCGACGGCGTGCAGCGGCTGGGCGCCGATGACCACCTGGGTGGGGGCCATGTTGAACTCGAAGGGATCCCAGCCGGCATTCTGGGTGCCCCGCCACTGCTTCATGAGGTCTTCGGCGGGGATTCCGCGCGCGTACGCGACCGCGATCTCGCGATAGCTGGCGAAGATGAAGTCGTCCGGACGGGTGGCGCGGGCCGAGCCGATCTGCGCGGCCTCCTGACCCAGGAACGGAGGCCAGAGGGCCACCTGCCCCTGCCGCTGGAGGGCGGTGCCTTCGGCGTCGATGCGCCGGGCGACCACCATGTCCTCGTAGAGCCCCACGAGGGCGTCATGGTCGAGGTCGGCGACGAGGCGGTCGTAGCGCTCATGGGGGCGGCGCTCGCCCTCGGGCGAGAGAAGCTGGATCGGCAAGCCGTCGTCGCCGGTCAACATCTGGTAGCTGGACACTGTGGTTCGCATCCCTCTCTGATCTCGGGAGGCCTGTGGGCCGCCGGGTTAATGTGACCATACTCACAAGGCGCACCGGGTACAACCAACCACGGAGAAAGTGGTCAGGATGCCCAGATTGGCCGCTCCGGACCGTGCTAGTCTGCGCAGCATGCACGTCGTCGACGCGACCGATGCCCGCATCCTGCGGGCCCTCGCCAAGGACCCCCGGCGGACCGTGGTCGCGCTCGCCCAGGAGCTCGGGCTCTCCCGCAACACGGTGCAGGCGCGGCTCGCACGCCTCGAGACGGGCAACGCCTTCCTGACGTTCGACAGGCGCATCAATCCCACGTCCCTGGGCTACCCGCTCCTCGCATTCATCACCGTGCACGTCCAGCAGCGCAAGCTCGCCGAGATCACCGGCCACATCGCCGAGATCCCGGAGGTGCTCGAGGGCCATGGCCTCACCGGCACCGCCGACCTCCTCCTCAGGGTCGTTGCCGTGGACGCCGAGGACCTGTTCCGGATCAACGGCAAGATCCTCGCCGTGGACGGGGTCGAGCGGACGGATACCGCGCTCGCCATGGGCGACCTCATACCGTTCAGGATGGACCCCCTCCTCGCCAAGGGTCCCCGACCGCCCACGTAGCGCGGACACGAAGCACGACGGCGGGCGGCGACCTCCCCATGGGGAAGCCGCCGCCCGCCGTCGTGCTTCAGAGCGCTGGTGCGGTCTGTCTAGTGCGGGCCGATCAGTGCGTCACCGCCTTCTCGGCGCCGATGCCGGTGAGCGACCGGACCTCCATCTCCGCCTGCTTGGCCGGATCCTCGCGGCGCTTGTCCAGCACGGTGCCGAGCCAGCCGAGGAAGAACGCGAGCGGGATCGAGACGATGCCCGGGTTGCTCAGCGGGAACCATGCGAAGTTCGCTCCCGGGATCATCGAGGTCTTCGCACCGGAGACCACCGGGGAGAAGGCGATGAGCAGGACCGCGGAGGCGAGGCCGCCGTAGATGCTCCAGAGCGCGCCCTTGGTGGTGAACTTCTTCCAGAAGAGCGAGAAGAGGATCGTGGGCAGGTTGGCGGAGGCCGCCACGGCGAACGCGAGGGCCACGAGGAACGCGACGTTCTGGCCGTTGGCGAAGATGCCGCCGATGATTGCGAAGATGCCGATCACCACGACGGTGCGGCGGGCCACCTTGACCTCGGAGGCCGGGGTGGTCTTGCCCTTGGCGAGGACGTTCGCGTAGATGTCGTGGGCGAAGGACGCCGCCGCCGTGATGGTCAGGCCGGCCACGACCGCGAGGATCGTCGCGAACGCGACCGCGGAGATGAAGCCCAGGAGGAGCGGGCCGCCGAGCTCGAACGCGAGCAGCGGGGCCGCCGAGTTCACCCCGCCGGGAGCGGCCTTGATCGCATCGGCGCCGATGAGCGCCGCCGCGCCGTAGCCGAGGACGAGGGTGAAGAGGTAGAACGCTCCGATGAGCCAGATGGCCCACACGACCGACTTTCTGGCCTCCTTGGCCGTCGGCACGGTATAGAAGCGCATGAGCACGTGCGGGAGGGCGGCCGTGCCGAGCACGAGGGCCAGGCCGAGGGAGACGAAGTCGAGCTTGGAGGTGTCGCTCTTGCCGTACGCGAGCCCGGGGTTGAGGAGTTTCGTCCCGCCCGCCTCCGCGGCCTTCCCGAGGAGCGCGGACAGGTCGAAGCCGTTGAGGGCCAGGACCCAGATGGTCATGGCGAACGCGCCGATGATGAGCAGCACCGCCTTGATGATCTGCACCCAGGTGGTGCCCTTCATGCCGCCGAGGAGCACGTACATGATCATGAGCGCGCCGACCACGGTGATGACGACCGACTGGCCTGCCCAGTCGGAGATGCCGAGGAGGAGCGCGATGAGGCCGCCCGCGCCGGCCATCTGGGCCAGGAGGTAGAAGAAGCACACCGCGAGGGTCGAGATGGCCGCGGCGATGCGGACCGGCTTCTCCCGGAGGCGGAACGCGAGGACGTCCGCCATGGTGAACTTGCCGGTGTTGCGCAGGAGCTCGGCGACGAGCAGGAGCGCGACGAGCCAGGCGACGAGGAAGCCGATCGAGTACAGGAAGCCGTCGTAGCCGTTGACGGCGATCGCGCCGGTGATGCCGAGGAACGAGGCCGCCGAGAGGTAGTCGCCCGCGATGGCGGTCCCGTTCTGGCCGCCGGTGAAGGAGCGCCCGCCGGCGTAGTAGTCCGCGGCGGTCTTGTTCGTCTTGCTGGCGCGCAGCACGATCACGATGGTGATGCCCACGAACACGGCGAAGATCGCCATGTTGAGCCATGAGCTGTCCTGCAGGTTGGAGGCGAGGTTCATCGGGCGCTCCCGTCGGAGTCGGCGCTCGCGGATGCCGTGCCGGCCGATGCGCCATGGTCGAAGTCGTGGTGCTCGATCTCGCTGCGGATCGCCTCCGCCGCCGGGTCGAGCTTCTTGTTGGCGTGGCGCACGTACCAGGCCGTGATGCCGAACGTGCTCACGAACTGGAGCAGGCCGAGCAGGAGGCCGAGGTTGATGTTGCCCCAGACCTTGATGGACATGAAGTCATGCGCGTAGTCGGCCAGCAGGACGTACAGGAAGTACCAGAGCAGGAACGCTCCGGCGATCGGGAACACGAAGCTGCGGTGGCTCCTGCGCAGCTCACGGAACTCGCTGCTGGCTTGGACCAGCTGGAAGTCCGGGCGGGCGGCCGGCTCGGCCGTCGCGTCCCGGGAGGCGTCGTTGCCCATGGATCCTCCATAACGTGCCGGACGTCCCGCCCGGCGGATGAGTGATGTCCATCACTCTCGCGGCCCGCGGCGCCCCGGACCAGCGCCTCGCGGGCCGTATCGCCCAGCGGCCGCCAGCGTGCGCCGAACGGCGGGCGGCCGACGCCGAACGGCGCCCGCTTCGCGCTGTGAATCGCGCACGGCGGCCGACGGCGCCGGGCGGCGTCCGCGGGGACCAGCGCCTCCCGCTAGCCTTGCTGCATGGCCCCCGACGTCCTCACGTTCGCCGCGCTCATCCTCGTGGTCGCGGCGGGCGCCGCCGTGGGCGTCGTGGCCTGGCGGCTGTGGCGGTCGCGGCGGGACTTCGGCAGTGAGGCCGAGCGGGCCAGCTACACGATCCTGCATTCGGCCGCGCAGGCCGGAAGGTACCTGCGCAAGGGGCTCGAGCCCGAGGGCGCCGCCAAGGCGGCCCACCACCTGCGGTCCATGCTCGGCGCCCCCGCGCTCGCCCTCACCGACGCGTCCCGGCTGCTCGCGTGGGACGGCGAGAGCGCGGCCCACGCGGGCACGGTCATGGCCCTCGCGGCCAAGACCCTCGTCCAGGGCCGTGCCCGGGTTGCGCACAACGACGAGCTGGACTGCGACGCCGCCGGGTGCACGGCGCCGGAATGCCGCCTGCGCGAGGCCGTCATCGCTCCCGTCCGCGCGGGCGGACGGGTCATCGGCACCGTGGTGGCGTTCACGCCGTCGACCGGGGTGGGCCTCGTGCGGGCGGCGGGCGAGGTAGCCGACTGGGTGGCGACCCAGGCCGAACTCGCCGAGCTCGACAGGTCCCGCACCCTTCTCATGGAGGCCGAGGTCAGGGCGCTGCGGGCCCAGATCAGCCCGCACTTCATCTACAACTCGCTCAACGCGATCGCCTCCTACATCCTCACCGATCCGGCGCGCGCACGGGAGCTCGTGGTGGAGTTCGCCGACTTCACGAGGTACTCATTCCGGAGGCATGGCGACTTCACGACCCTTGCGGAAGAGCTGCGCAGCATCGACCAGTACCTGCTCCTCGAGCGGGCGCGGTTCGGTGAGCGGCTTCAGGTGAGCCTGCGCATCGCGCCCGAGGTGCTCGGCATCCTCATCCCCTTCCTGAGCCTCCAGCCGCTCGTCGAGAACGCCGTGCGACACGGCCTCGAGGCCCGCGAGGGCGTAGGGCACATCAGCATCACGGCCGAGGACACCCCGCACGAGGCGGTGGTGAGGATCGAGGACGACGGCGCCGGGATGGACCCCGAGCGCCTGCGCGACGTCCTGGCCGGGCACGCTGGCGGAATCCACGTCGGCCTGCGCAACGTCGACGCGCGGCTGAGGCAGGTCTACGGCGACGACCACGGGCTCGTCGTCGAGACCGCCCCGGGCCAGGGCACGCTCATCACGATGCGCATCCCCAAGTCCCAGCCCCAGCACGATGTGCGCCCGCCAGTAGACTGAAGCGCATGATCACCGCCCTCGTCGTCGACGACGAGCTGCCCGCCGTGCAGGAGCTCTCCTACCTCCTCGGCCAGGACGAGCGCATCGGCGCCGTCCACACCGCGACCTCCGGGACCGACGCATTGAAGACCCTCGAACGCGAGGACGTTGACGCGATCTTCCTCGACATCCACATGCCGGGCCTGAGCGGACTCGAGCTCGCCAGGGTGATCGCACGGTTCTCGGCGCCCCCGGCGGTCGTCTTCGTCACGGCGGACGAGGACCATGCGCTCGAGGCCTTCGACCTGGCGGCCACAGACTACCTGCTCAAGCCCGTGCGGCCCCAGCGGCTCGAACGCTGCATCGGCCGGATCGCCGAGCAGCGCGAGGGGGCGCGCGGCCCTGCGGACGCGGCGCCCGAGGTCATCACGGTCGAGCAGGCGGGCGTGACGCGCATGATCCGGCGCGACGACGTCGCGTTCGTCCAGGCCCAGGGCGACTACGCCCGTCTGCACACGTCCGAGGGCTCGTATCTCGTGCGCGTCCCGCTGACGGACCTCGAGCGGCAGTGGGGCCCCTCCGGGTTCGTCCGCATCCACCGCTCGTTCCTCGTGGCCATGGATGCGGTGCAGCAGCTGCGGCTCGGCGGCACCCAGCCCACGGTCCTGGCGGGAGGAAGCGAGCTCCCCGTGAGCCGGAGGTGCCTGCCGGGCCTCCGGGAGCGGCTCGCGTCACGCCGGATCCGCCCGTTGCCGTGATCGGCCTCGAACCGTGACGGGCCTCGGCGAGGGCGAACGCCGGATCGACCGCACCAAGCGCGTCCGCGTCACCGCACCGCTCTCGAGCGCGGCCCGCGCCCCCAAGGCCCCGTCCCTCTCACGCGAGGTGGCCGAGCAGTCCGAGATCGGCAGCGTGGTGCTGCGCTCGCTCATGCGCTCCCAACTGCGGCTCGCGGCGCTCGCGGCCGGCGCCTTCCTCGTCGCGGTGGGCGCCCTGTGGGCCGTGTCGCAGCTGGCCGGGAGCCTCCCGTGGCTGCCCGGGCTGCCCCTCGAGTGGCTCCTCATCGGGGTGCTTCCCTACCCGGCGGCACTGCTCGCTGGGATCGCCTACTTCCGGGCCGCCACGCGCAACGAGCAGCGCTACGCCGAACTCCTCGAGGACCACACGTGAGCCCCGCCATCGGGCTCACGGCCCTCGGCGTCGTGGCGGTCGCGACAGTCCTGGTGGGCTTCTACGGCCTGCGCATCTCCCGGACGACGAGCGACTTCTACGTGGCCTCCCGCACGGTGCCGCCCTGGTGGAACGCGTCCGCGATCGGCGGTGAGTACCTCTCCGCCGCGAGCTTCCTCGGGGTGGCAGGGCTCATCATGGTCAGCGGCTCGGGCGCCCTCTGGTACCCCGTGGGTTACACCGCAGGGTTCCTCATGCTGCTGCTGTTCGTCGCCGCTCCCCTGCGCCGCTCGGGTGCGTACACCGTCCCTGACTTCACCGCCGCCCGGCTCGGCTCCCTCGCGGCGCGACGCACCACGAGCGTGCTGGTCGTGCTCATCGGCTGGCTCTACATCATCCCCCAGCTCCAAGGGGCCGCGCTCGCCGTGCGGATCACCACGGGACTGCCGGGCTGGGTCGGCTCGGCGGCTGTGGTCGCCGTCGTCGTGTGCGCCGTCATGATCGGTGGGATGCGCTCGATCACGTTCGTTCAGGCGTTTCAGTTCTGGCTCAAGCTCGCGGCGCTCGCCATCCCGGCGGTCTTCCTTGTGCTGGTGCTCGCCGGCCGCGGCGCCCCGGAGGTCCCGGAGGGGCTGGACGCGGCGCTTCCCGCACCGGGCGCGCTCACGACGCCCGACGGCGGCTACCGCACCTTCTCGCTCCTGCTCGCCCTGCTCTTCGGCACCCTCGGGCTGCCGCACGTGCTCGTGCGGTTCTACACGAATCCCGACGGCCGCACGGCACGGCGCACCACCGTGATCGTGCTCGGGCTGCTGTCCGTGTTCTACCTGTTCCCCACCACGTTCGGGGCCATGGGGCGCCTCGCCGCCCCGGACCTCGCGAGCGAGGGCGACGCCCTCGCGATCCTGCTGCCCGAGCGCCTCCTGGCCGGGCCGCTCGGGACGGCGCTCTCGGCCCTCGTCCTCGCAGGAGCCATGGCCGCGTTCCTCTCGACGACGTCCGGCCTGCTCGTGTCGGTCTCGGGCGTGATCAGCCAAGAGCTCTTCGGCGGCAGCGTGCGCGGGTTCCGCACGGCGGCGGCCCTGGCCGCCGTCGTGCCCCTCGCCACCGCCTTCTGGGTGAGCCCGCAGGCGCTCGCCGGGAGCGTCGGGCTCGTCTTCGCGTTCACGGCCTCGACCATCTGCCCCCTGCTCGTCCTGGGTATCTGGTGGCGGAGGCTCACGCCGGCGGGGGCCGTTGCGGGCATGGTCACGGGTGCACTCGCTTGCGGCGGCGCGCTCGTGGCCTCCGGGGCCATCGCCGCGGGGGCGCTCGGACCGGAGGCCAAGGAGTCGGTCGTCGCGGCCGCCTGCGCGCAGCCCGCTGCGTGGACGGTGCCGCTCGCGTTCGCCGTCATGGTGGTCGTCTCGCGCGCAAGCAGCCGCACGGTCCCCCGCGGCGCCGACCGGTTCTTGGTCAGGCTCCACTCCCCCGAGCCGCGAGGCTAGGCTCGCACACGCCCGGATCGCGAGCCCTCTCAGCCAACGGGCGGCGCCAGACCGCCGGACTCAGTCGATGGAGGCCATGAGCTCGACCACTCGGTCGAGGAACGCGTCGACTTGGGTCTCCTCGTAGCCTTCCTGCCCGGATACCGTCCGGAACACGGCCACGCGCACCTCGTCGGCGCTCATCGGCGAGCCGTTCTCGAGGTAGTCCAGGAGCCGCACGCAGAGATCATCGACGTCCTGCGTGTGGTAGCTCGGCGCCTTCTGGCTGCTCGGGCGCCGGAAGCGTTCCCCGTCCCCCCGCATGAGGCGGCCCCGGAGGAGCCCGGCAAGCTGGCCGATCTCGCGGAGCCAGGCGTCCTCACCGGACCGCTGGATCAGATCGTCCCGCTCGCGGCGCGCGAACGCGTCCTCGAGACGGTCAAGGGCCGCGTCGACCTCGTTCGCGTCATACCCGCCGCGGACGGCATCGAACGAGACGGTGCGGACCTCGTGGCTCGTCACCACGGGGGCCGAAGGGTCCTCAAGATAGGCGCGGGCCGCGCCCAGGAACTTCTCCACCTGCTTAGGGCTGTAGCCCAGGTCGCCCCGCCCGACCCGGTCGAATCCTGCCGCCGCACTGTCCTCGGTGTGCGCCACGTATGCGAGTCCTCTCATTTCATGATGTCCATCGGGTGAAGTGCTTGCGGGCTAACCGGCCGGCAAGAGGCTGAAGACGAGATAGGCCGCAGGCGTCGCGAACAGGATCGAGTCGAGCCTGTCCATCATGCCGCCGTGGCCCGGGAGGATACTGCTCATGTCCTTGATGCCCAGCTCACGCTTGACCATTGACTCGGCGAGGTCTCCCGCAGTGGCGGCACCCACCATCACCACCGCGAGGACGATGCCGACCCACCAGGGGCGTCCCAGCAGGAACGCCGAACCAAGGATGCCCACGACCACGGCCCCGGCCACGGACCCGGCGAAGCCCTCCCACGACTTCTTCGGGCTGATCTTCGGGGCCATGGGGTGCTTGCCGAGGCTCGCACCCACTATGTAGCCGAACGTGTCGTTCGCCACGACGAGCAGGAGCGTCAGCACGAGCTCGAGCATCGGGTGCGGGAAGGCCCCCTCCGGCCAGAGGCCGAACCCCGGGGGCGGCGTCGCCTCGTGCAGCGGCAGGACCGCGTAGCCGATGAGGAACGGGACCCACAGCAGGAGGAAGACCCCGGCGAAGGCGCTCCGCGCGGCACCGTCGTGATGGTGGTCCAGGCTCTGCCAGACGAGCACCGCCGCGCAGCTGGCCACGAGGGCGAACAGCTGCGCCTCCTGGCCGCCGAAGTACGCGGTCACCGGGATCGCGATCGCGGCGGCGAGGACGGGGACAACCGGAACCCTGGTCCCGTGCGACTCGAGGGCACGGAACACCTCCCACACCCCTAGAACAGCCGCGGCGACCGCGATCAGCACGAATCCCATCGGCCAGAGGAAGAGCCCTGCCAGCAGCAGGAGGAGCAGAGCCAAGCCCACACCGATCGCCGCCGGCAGGTTGCGCCCGGCCCGAGAAGGCCGGGACTTCCGCGCCCGGCGCGTGTCGGGTGCCGCAGGCGGCACGTCGGGCTGGGGCGTGGTCATCAGACTTCGAGCAGCTCGGCTTCCTTGCGCTTGACGAGCTCGTCCACGGCGTCCGTGTGCTTCTTCGTGAGGGAGTCGAGCTCCTTCTCGCCGCGCACGCCCTCGTCCTCGCCGACCTCTCCGTCCTTGACGAGCTTGTCGAGGGACTCCTTCGCCTTGCGGCGGATGCTGCGGATCGAGACCTTGGCGTCCTCACCCTTGCCCTTGACGACCTTGACGTACTCCTTGCGGCGCTCCTGCGTCAGCTCGGGCAGGACGACGCGGATCACGTTGCCGTCGTTGGACGGGTTGGCGCCGACCTCCGAGTCGCTCAGGGCCTTCTCGACCTCCCGCAGGGCGGTCTTGTCATAAGGCGTGATGAGGATCGTGCGGGCGTCGGAGACCTGGAACGAGGCCAGCTGCTGGAGCGGCGTCGGCGTGCCGTAGTAGTCCACCATGACCTTCGCGTAGAGCGCGGGGTTGGCACGGCCGGTCCGGATCGACGCGAAGTCCTCCTTGGCCACCTCGACGGCCTTCTCCATCTTGTCGGTGGCTTCGAGCAGGGTCTCTTCGATCACGTCGCACTCCTTGTGGACTTCGTTGCATCTGGGCTAGGAACATCCTAGCCGCACGGCGGCTCCTCAGACGGTCACGCGGGTGCCGAGGCGCTCGCCCCGGATGGCCTTGGTGACGTTGCCCTCGCCCTCCATGCCGAACACGACCATCTCGAGCCGGTTGTCCTTGCACATCGTCATGGCCGTCTGGTCCATGACCCGGATGTCGCGGCGGAGCGCCTCGTCATAGGTGAGGTGCTCGAGCTTGGCCGCGCTCGGGTCCTTCTTGGGGTCCGCGGTGTAGACGCCGTCCACGCCGCTCTTGGCCATGAGCACGACGTCGGCCCGCACTTCGAGCGCGCGCTGCGCGGCGACGGTGTCGGTCGAGAAGTACGGCAGGCCGGCGCCGGCGCCGAAGATCACGACCCGGTCCTTCTCCATGTGGCGGATGGCCCGGCGCGGGATGTAGGTCTCGGCGACCTGGGCCATCGAGATGGCCGACTGTACGCGCGTCTCGACCCCGGCCTGCTCGAGGAAGTCCTGGAGTGCGAGGCTGTTCATGACTGTGCCGAGCATACCCATGTAGTCCGCGCGGGAACGGTCCATGCCCGAGAGGGAGAGCTCGGCGCCGCGGAAGAAGTTGCCGCCCCCCACCACGACCGCGATCTCGACCTGCCCGACCGCAGCGGCGATCTGATCGGCGATTCCGCGCACAGTGGCCGGATCGACGCCGAGCTTGCCGCCGCCGAACACCTCGCCCGAGAGCTTGAGGAGGACGCGCCGCCGGTGGTGGGGCGCGCCGTCGACCGCGGGGTCAGACTCGGTGAGGGAGGAGGGGGCAGTGGGTTCGGCGGTCTGTACTGATTCCATGGGTTGTCCCCTCGGGTCTTGCGTTCTGGTGGGAGTCTGCGTCTAGCGTACCGGCAGCAAAGCAAGGCGGCAGCAGAGCAAGGCAGCGACGGAAGGCGGCAGCCTACGTAGGAGGCCAGGGTAGGCAGCCACAGCAAAGGGGCGGCCACCGAAGTGGCCGCCCCTTGAAAAGGCCCGGTGCTAGGCGCCGACGCGGAAGCGGGCGAACGCGGTGGCGTTGACCCCAGCCTCGGTCAGGACCTGGCCGACGGACTTCTTGGCGTCCTTGGCGAACGCCTGGTCGAGGAGGACCTCGCCCTTGTAGAAGCCGGTCACGCGGCCTTCGACGATCTTCGTCAGGGCTGCCTCGGGCTTGCCCTCGGCCTTGGCGGTCTCCTCGGCGATACGGCGCTCGGACTCGACGAGGTCGGCCGGGACGTCCTCGCGGCGGAGGTAGTTCGGGGCCATCGCGGCCACGTGCACGGCGACGTCGTGCGCGGCGGCCTGGGCGGCCTCGCCCTCGCCGTCGACCGCGAAGAGGACGCCGACCTGGGCCGGGAGGTCCTTGGACGTCTTGTGGAGGTAGGCGTCGACGGTCGTGCCCTCGATACGGGCAAGGCGGCGGACGACGACCTTCTCGCCCAGGACAGCGCCCTCCTCGACGACGAACTCGCTCAGCGGCTTGCCGTCGACGTCCGCCGTCAGGAGCGCGTCCAGATCGGCAGCGCCGGAGGCCACGGCCGTGGCCAGGACCTTGTCGGCGAGCTCGATGAACTTGGCGGACTTGGCCACGAAGTCGGTCTCGCAGTTGACCTCGACCATGACGCCGACGCCCCCGGCGACCTTGGCGGCCACGAGGCCCTCGGCCGTCGAGCGGCCCTCGCGCTTGGTGGCGCCCTTGAGGCCCTTGATGCGGATGATCTCGATGGCCTTCTCGGCGTCGCCGTTGGCCTCGTCGAGAGCCTTCTTGACGTCCATCATGCCGGCGCCTGTGCGCTCGCGCAGGGCCTTGATGTCAGCAGCGGTGTAGTTCGCCATGTGAACCCCTTACGTCGTTGTTCTGCAGTACTCATTCACAAGGATGGCGTCCCGTGCGGTGCAGGGACGCCATCCTCAAGCGGTCTGGGACCGGGTCTTAGTTCGTGCCCTCGGCCTCGGCAGCCGGAGCCTCGGCAGCGGGAGCCTCAGGAGCCTCGTCGGCGGGGGCCTCCGCGGCGGGAGCCTCAGGAGCCTCGTCGGCGGGGGCCTCGGCGTTCTGGCCCTCGAGGAGCTCGCGCTCCCACTCGGCGAGCGGCTCGGCCGCAGCGCCCTCGGAGCCGGAGCCGCGGTTCTGGCGGGCGATGAGGCCCTCGGCCACGGCGTCGGCGACGACGCGGGTGAGGAGGTTCACGGAGCGGATCGCGTCGTCATTGCCCGGGATCGGGAAGTCGACCTCGTCCGGGTCGCAGTTCGTGTCGAGGATCGCCACGACCGGGATGCCGAGCTTCTTGGCCTCGTCGACCGCGAGGTGCTCCTTCTTCGTGTCAACGATCCAGAGGAGGGACGGGGTGCGGGAGAGGTTGCGGATGCCGCCGAGGGTCTTCTCGAGCTTGTCCTTCTCACGCTGGAGGATAAGGAGCTCCTTCTTGGTGCGGCCCGAACCGGCCACGTCCTCGAAGTCGATCTCCTCGAGCTCCTTGAGTCGCTGGATGCGCTTGGCGACCGTGGAGAAGTTGGTGAGCATGCCGCCCAGCCAGCGCTGGTTGACGTACGGCTGGCCAACGCGGGTGGCCTGCTCGGCGATGGCCTCCTGAGCCTGCTTCTTCGTGCCGACGAAGAGCACGGTGCCGCCGTGGGCGACCGTGGCCTTGACGAACTCGAAGGCGCGGTCGATGAAAGACAGCGACTGCTGGAGGTCAATGATGTAGATGCCGTTGCGCTCGGTGAGGATGAAGCGCTTCATCTTCGGGTTCCAACGGCGGGTCTGGTGGCCGAAGTGGACACCGCTGTCGAGCAGCTGGCGCATGGTAACGACGGGCATGCCGACGCTCCTTCCGGCAGGTCGTGTTCCGAGGGCACGCTCGCGCGGCCCTTGCCCCTGCCATAGTTGACGGTTGTTGACGACGTCCGGCCGGGCGGCCGTGCGTCCCTGGCATCCCCTCCCCGCCCGACCGCTGCTGCGGACCGATGGGCGGGCAGTGCCCGAGAAGGGCTGAAGAATGCGCGGAGTCGGCTCGCCTCCCCTCCTCTGCCGACCAGAATCTGGCACAGCAATAGAGGCTCGAAAAGCCGCGGTTCCCAGTGTACTACAGGGCCGGGCCGCTCCCGCGGCCTCGTCGTGGCGCACGACGAGGCGTTGTCCACATAGCGCCGGCGCTCCCTTCCGCGTGAGCTCGCCACGGGAAAGGGTGGTGGGATGACGAGAGGATCAGGCGCCACCGGATCAGGCATCACCGGATCGGGCATCACGAAGCCCCGGCCGCCCATCGGCCGGGCGATCGCGGTCCTGATTGTCGGCGCGCTCACGTGCACGCTGTCGCTTTCCGCGGCGGCCGCACGCCCCTCGGGCGCGGCAGACGGCCGGCCACCGGGCGCCGCTCAGTCCGCCCCGCAGGGGTGGGCCTGGCCGCTAGACCCCAGACCCGCCGTCGTGCGCGCGTTCGACCCGCCGAGCCGGCCGTGGCTGTCCGGGCATCGCGGAGTGGACCTTGCCGCGGCGAGCGGCACGGAAGTCCGGGCACCGGCAGCGGGAACGGTCGTGTTCAGCGGCTGGGTCGTGGACCGGCCGGTCGTGACGCTGGACCACGGAGACGGGCATCGGAGCAGCTTCGAGCCCGTTGTCGGCGTGGTCGAGGTGGGTGCCGCCGTGGCCCGCGGCGCACCGATGGGCACCCTCGTGACGTCGGAGGCCAGCCATTGCGCGCCCGCGAGCTGTCTCCATTGGGGCGTGCGCGAGGGCGAGCAGTACGTTGATCCCCTCGCGTTCATCGAGGACCGGCGGCCCTCCATCCTGCTGCCGTGGACGGACCGGTGAGGTCGCGGCCCGTGGCGCTGCGGCGCGCCGGTCGGGCTGCGCCGCGGCTCAGACGATGGCCGATATCCCGGTGATCGCCCGGCCCGTGACGAGGGTGTTGATCTCGTGGGTGCCCTCATAGGAGTAGATGGCCTCGGCGTCGGAGAACACCTTGGCCATGCCGTAGTCGCTGACGATGCCGTTGCCGCCGAGGAGGCTGCGGCCGATCGCGACCGTCTCGCGCATGCGGGACGTTGTGACTGCCTTGGCGAGCGCGGACTGCTCATCGCGCGCCAGTCCTGCATCCTCGAGCTGGGCGAGGCGGACCATCATCCCCATCGAGCTGACGGCATTGCCGAGCATGGTCACGAGTTGGTCCTGGACGAGCTGGAAGGAAGCGATCGGGCGTCCGAACTGCTCCCGCTCGACCGCGTAGGCGCGGGCGATGTCGAAGGCCGCCAGCTGCGCCCCGACGGCCTGCCATGCGACAGCGAGGCGGGTGACCTTGAGGACCCTGTTGGTGTCCCGGAAGCTGTTGGCGTGCGCAAGCTTGAACTCCGCGGGGACACGGACATCCTCGAGGGTGATGTCGGCGTTCTGGACGGTGCGGAGCGCGATCTTGTTCTCGATCTTGGTTGCACTGTAGCCGGGGAGGGACGTGTCCACGAGGAAGCCCTTGACCTGGTTGTCCGCCTCGTCCCGGGCGAAGACGATCACCCAGTCGGAGAACGTCGCGTTGCCGATCCAGCGCTTGGCTCCGTTGATGACCCACGAGTCGCCCTCGCGCCTCGCCGTGGTGCGCGTCCCGCCGGCCACGTCGGATCCGCCGAGCGGCTCGGTGAGGCCGAACGCTCCGATCTCCTCGAGCGAATAGATCGAGGGAAGCCACGCGGCCTTCTGCTCGTCGGAGGCCAGCAGCTCGATGGAGCCCGTGAACAGGCCGTCGTGGACGCCCATGAACGTGGCGATCGAGGCGTCGGCACGGGTGAACTCGGCGTGGAGGAGTCCGGCGAGGAGGTTGGAGTGCCCCTGCCGGCGGACAGGGCTCACGACGTCGAGTTCCGCGAGCTTCGGGATGAGGTGGTGCGGGAACTCGGCGCGGTTCCAGTGGTCGACCGCGATAGGGGCCACCTCGCGCGCAAGCCACTCGCGAACCTCGTGGAGCCGGTCGCGCTCCTTCTCTGCCAAGAGGCCCTCGAAGGCGTAGAAGTCGCCGTCGGCGCAGGGCAGGGCGGCATCAGTGCGTGGCTGCGACATGGTCTCTCCAAAGGGGAACGTGCTACCAATGAGTTTGTTACTGATGAGTAACATACGCTTCGCTGCCCGATCGGCACAACTCGGGCCCCGCGTGAGATGCTCGGGGCCATGGACACCGAGGGGTCGGTAGAGGTAGTGGCCGGGCACGAGTTCACAGTCACTCTGCGCCTCGCTGGAGGCACGGGCTATCGATGGGAGTGCACACGCGTGCCGGAGGGGATCGTCGTCGTGCGCGCGTTGCCGCGCGTCCCGGACGGGCCCCTGCCCGGCGCGGCGGCCAGCCAGGACTTCGTCCTGAGGGCCACAGGTACGCCGGGGCGGACGTCAGAAGTCCACTTCGCGCTGCGGCGGCCTTGGGAGGAAGCGCCCGCGGCGCGGCACACAGAGCGCGTCACCATCGCCCCCGGACCAATCACGGGCGGGGACGCGTGAGGCCCGGAACCGTGTGGTTCCGGGCCTGACGGTAGGGCGTGTGGGACTTGAACCCACGACCAAGGGATTATGAGTCCCCTGCTCTAACCGGCTGAGCTAACGCCCCGCGCCCGCTCGCGGCGGACCTTCCTATCCTAGTGGTCGTCTCGTACAGGTCGCCTACCGGTCGGCTAGTGGTCGACCCCGCGGTACAGGGCCTCGAACGTGTCCAGAGTCGCCTTGATGCCGTGCTTCTGCACCATGCGGTGGCTCTCGGCCCCCATGCGGGCCAGATCGGCGGCCGGCCGGTCCAGGACCGCGGTGATCTTCGCAGCGAGGTCGTCGCTGTCGTTGGGCCGGAACAGGTAGCCGTTCTCGCCGTCCACCACGAGGTGCGGCAGGGCCATGGCATCAGCCAGTACAACCGGGGTCGAGGCGCTCATGGCCTCGAGGGTCACGAGCGACTGGAGTTCGGCCGTTCCCGGCATGCAGAACACGTCGGCGCGCAGGTAGGCCTGGCGGAGCTCGTCGTCGGGCGCGAGGCCGAGGAACGCGACACGGTCGCGCAGCCCGAGGCTGTCGACGAGGCGCTCGAGTGCTGGCCGCACCTCGCCCCCGCCGACGATCTCGAGGTGGATGTTGAGCTCCTTCGGCGTCTTGGCGATCGCCGTGATGAGCACGTCCACGTGCTTCTCCTCCGCCAGACGTCCGGCGAAGAGGACGGTCGGGTAGGGGTTCTTCTGGATCACCTCGTCCGGGCGCGGCTCGTAGGCAGCCACGTCGATGCCGTTGGAGAGGGGCAGGACCTCAGTGAGGAACGCGTGGTCGTGCATGGCCTTCGCGGCGAGGGGGGTCGGCGTGGTCACCACGTCGGCCTGGCCCATGACCTTGCCCATGTCCTTCCAGGACTGACGGCCGACGATGTTCAGGAACCACTGCGGGAACGGCAGGAACGGGTTGAGGTTCTCCGGCATGAAGTGGTTGGTTGCGATGACCCGGATGCCGCGCTTGACCGCCTCGTACAGGACGTGCTCGCCGATCATGTAGTGGCTCTGGATGTGCACGACATCGGGCTTGACGTGGTCGAAGAGGAGGGCGATCTCCTTCTTGACCTCCCACGGGAAGACGACGCGGAAGTACTCGTGGGTCGGCACCGAGTGCGAGCGGAGGCGGTGCACGATGGCCTCCGGGCGCGTCTCCGTGTAGCTCTTGCCCTTCTCGGAACGGCTGGCCACGACGTGGACGTGATGCCCGCGGGCGGTCATGCCCTTCGCGAGCCGGTAGCCGAACTGGGCGGCCCCGTTGACATGGGGCGGGTAGGTGTCTGCGCCGATCAGAATGGTCAGCGGCTTGCTGGTCAGGTCCGTCTCGGGTTCAGGCGTGGTCACGAGGCTCTCCTGGTCGGGCGGTCCGGCGGTTCCGGGCCGCGTTCCCGGCGTCTGCCGGGTGGGTCAGCCGCCGGTGTGGGAACGTTCATCGGGCCCGGGCCCGCCACGGAGTTCGCGTGCGGCGTCCTTCCTCCGCTTCGCGACCTCCGGGTGATGCCGGGACAGGGCAATGACCCCCACGATAGCAACGATGGCGGCCACAGCCATGGCAACAGCGAGCACCGCGGGCACGTCGGGGCGAAGCTCACCGAGGATCGTGATCCCGATCGCAATGCCCACGATCGGGTCGATCACCGTCAGCCCGGCGATCACCAGGTCCGGCGGACCAGACGAGTAGGCGTTCTGCACGAACCACGATCCCAGGCCCCCTGCGGCGATGATCGCGACGACCGAGTACCACTGGACGTTGAGCAGGAACTGGCCGTTGGGAGACAGCAGATCACGGCCGATGATGCGGGTCAGAACCGCGACGAAGCCGAAGAGGACCCCCGCCCCGACGATGTACACGAAGGCGCTCAGCCGATGCCGGAACATGACCGCGAGGCCCCCGAGGACGCCGACCGCCAGTGCCAGGAGGAGCACGATCGTGAGCTCCTCGTCCGGCCCCACGTGGTGGTTCTCCACCGTGGCGTTCACCGCGAGGAGAACGAACAGCGCGGAACCCGTCACGCACGAGCTGATCGCGACGACGGTCGGCCGGTTGATGGTGACGCCCTGGTCCTTGGAGTTCACGACCGTGGTGATCACGAGCGCGATCGCTCCGATCGGCTGGATCACCGTCAGCGGCGCCGAGACGAGGGCGATCATGTTGCACAGCATGCCCGCGCCGAGGAGGGCCAGCCCGAGGATCCACCGCGGATTCCTCAGCAGCCGCAGGAAGCTGCGGGAGCTCAGGGCGAGGCCACCCATGTCCGCCTTGACGGCGCTCCCCTGCCGCTGCGCGCCGATCGCGAGGAAGAACGCCCCGAGCACGGCGAGCACGACGGCGAACCACACCATCAGCGGACGCCTTCCCTGCCGCTGTCCCCGAGCCTGCTCTCGCGCACGGGGCGGCCCTTGGCCACGATGGCCCGGAAGTAGTTGGCCGCCGCGATCCAGTGTCCGATCAGGCCGAGGACCAGGAACACCCAGGCGATGGCGGCATAGACCGCTGAGCCCGGGATCGCGAGCTTGGAGACCACCAGCAGCGGCGTCCCGACGAGGAGGAGGGCCGTACGGACCTTCCCGACCTTCGACACGGGCAGGTCCGGGTGGCTGCGGAAGTAGAAGAGCGAGGCCGTTCCGAGCACGAGGTCCGGCACGAGCAGGGCCGCGAGGTACCACCACTGCACGACCCCGGCGAGCACGAGCGTGACGGCCACCGCGATGAGGGCGAGGCGGTCCGCCGCGGGGTCGAGGACCCGGCCGAGCGTGGAGACCTGGCCGAGCCGCCGGGCCACGTATCCGTCTACCCAGTCAGTGCCGCCCAGGATCACCAGGACCACCACGGCCCAGCCGTATTCCCTCTGGGCGAGCACGAGCCACATGAACAGCGGCACGCCGAGGAACCGCAGCACGGTGATGGCATTCGGCAGGGTCACGACGGCGCTCGTCTCGACGGGCTCCCGGCCCGGCCGCGCGCCCGCATTGAAGAACCTCATCGTCGCCGCACCGCCGCTCCATTGTGCGGCGGCGCCACCCGGCCCCCCACGGTCGCGGTTCCCCTGTGCACCCTTGGGCCCGGGCCGCTCAGCTCTTGACCAGTTTGCGCAGGAACACCACGAACGCGGTCGCCGAGACCGAGAACACGGCCAACGGGGCCCAGCGCTCCTTGAGGAGTTCCGCGGCGTCCACCCCGGCGGTGCCGCGCGCACCGGAGCTGCCGGGCGTCGTCGTGCCTGCCGTGCTGGCCTTGGGGGCAATGCTGGCCTTGGGGGCCGTGCTGGTCGTGCCGGCGCCCGACTTGGCAAACGGGAGGCGGGCGGCCGTGCTGGCGAAGCTGGCCTTCACGTCGTCGGCGAGATAGCCGGCCTGGCGCTTGACGTCCATCTCCGCGACGAGACCCTCGCGGACGTCGAGGAGGTGCTCGCGGCGCTTCGCGAGTCGGGCGCGCAGTTCAGCCTCGCTCGGTGCGGGCAGCTTGACCTTGCCGTGCGCGCGGTCCTCCGCCTCCTTCTCGAGCCTGGCCTTCGCCTTCTCGGCCTCCTTGGTGGCCTGGGCGCGCTTGTACTGGATCGTGGAAGGATCGAGCAGGCGGGGATCGAAGTTGCGCCCCTCGGTGACGATCCCGAGGTCGTGGCGGACCCCGCGGATCGCGTCGGCCGGGACCAGAGGCATGGCCTTCTTCACCCAGGCCGCCCCGACGAGGGCCGCGATCGCGAGGATCACCAGGAACGCCGCGCTGACGATCAGCGCCGCGAGCCATCCGGGCATGACGGTGGCGAGGCCCAGGATGGCCGCTACCACCAGGGCGATCACGAGGAGCCCCAGGAACACGAGGGCAACAACGAACAGGCCGGCACCCACGCCGGCCTGGACCCCTCGGTTCTTGAGTTCGATCTTTGCCAGCGCGAGCTCATCGTTCAGCTGGCGCGGCGCGAGCCGGGCGGCCTGGCCTACGAGGTCCGGCAGAGCCGCCAGCTTCGGCCGCCGGTCCGCCGGCATGCTGTGGCGTCCACTCATTGTCGTCGGGTCCCTTCCTGTCGGTCCGGAACGCGCGGGGCGCAATCCGTGACCAAACTACCACCCAGTCGCCCCAAGGACCCGGCGCCGCGCAGCCCAGTCATGGCGGCCCTCCCGGCGGCCGTTGCGGACGCGGTGGCAGCAGGCTCACGGCGGCCGTCGGCGGGGCGTCACTGGGAGGAGGGGCTGCTGGTGCCCAACGCTCCGAACGTGGCCTCTACCTGCAGGAATTCCTCGGCGGCATAGACCGCCGCCGTGAATGCATCGGTGTCGGTCGTCGAGCCCCGCGGCCCCCGCGGGAGCCACTCGTGGCGCTCGGTGCGCACCGTCTGGAATCCATGTCGAGGCGGCGCATAGTAGATCGCGAAGCGCTGGACCGGCCAGCCGCCGGGGGTCTCGGGAGCCACGAGGATCGCCGAGCGGAGCGAGAAATTGACCCATTGGGCGATCGGGCGGCGCTGGTCGCGCACGAACATGCCGTCGTTGAACCCGTTCGCAGATCCCTCGCCGTACACCTCTTCGAACCGGGCACGCCAGATGGTCAGGAGTGGACCCTCGTAGCGTGTCCACCCGGCGGGGAGGTCCTCGGGAGGGCCGACGGCTCGGGCATACGATCATGATAAGACGAGATGAGCAGATGCGCGAGAGCTCCCCCGACTGGACTCGAACCAGTAACCCTTCGATTAACAGTCGAATGCTCTGCCAATTGAGCTACGGGGGACCGGCTGCAATGGCTCCCCCGACTGGACTCGAACCAGTAACCCTTCGATTAACAGTCGAATGCTCTGCCAATTGAGCTACGGGGGATTGCAGCGGGTTCTACCCTAGCAGGGCCCCGCCCTCAGGAGAAATCGGCGTCATTCGGCGGAGCGGAGCGCACGGCGGCGCAGCTCAAGCTCCATGAGACCACGGTTGAGCCGCTGGAACTCCTCGGGCGCGCTCGAGGGGTCCAGTCGCTGGAGCTGGCCCATCATCTCTGCCTTCTGGGCCGTGATCTGCAGCTCGGCGAGGCCCGCGAGGATGTCCCGGCAGTACCGCTCGAGCGATTCCTCCGTCGTCGCAGGCAGCGGGGTGACCGCGAGCTCGGCCAGGAGTGGGCGCAGCGGCTCCGGGAGCTCGTGCCGGACGCGCTCGATCCACGCCGCGACGGTCTCCTCCCCCGCCGGGCGTCCGGCCGCGACGATCGCCGAGTGGAGCGCGGCGTGGGCAGGGGCGGCGAACCGCGCGGACGCGAACTCGGTCCATGCCGAGTCGACGAGCATCTGCGGTTGCTGGAGCGCGACCTCGAGCGCCTGGCGCTCCATGACGGCCACCGGGTCGCGCGGATCCGGGCGCCACGCGGCAGGCGAGATGGCTGCGGCGGGTGCGGCGTCGGCGTCGTGCGCACGGACGCCATGCTGCTGGCCTCCCCGTTGGGCGGCCGCGGCAGGCGCGGACGACGGCGCGGGCCTCCTCCCAGCGGACGCGACAGCCCTCGCGACGTCCTCGAGCGGGACGCCGAGCCACTTCGCGAGCTCGCGCGTGTACGCGGGCCGGATGGCGTGGTCACGGATCTGGGCGACGACGGGTGCCGCCTCCCGCAGGGCGGCGACGCGCCCCTCGACGGACTCGAGGTTGTGCTTGCGCAGGGCCGCCTGGATGGCGAACTCGAAGAGGGGCCGTCGCGACTCGATGAGGGCACGCACGGCGGTGTCGCCCCGGTGCTGGCGCAGCTCGCACGGGTCCATGCCGTGGGGCTCGACCGAGACGTACGTCTGGGCCACGAAGCGCTGGTCCTCCTCGAACGCGCGCAGGGCGGCCTTCTGGCCGGCGGCGTCGCCGTCGAAGGTGAACACGACCTCTCCGCCGGTGCCGTCGTCCGAGAGGAGCCGCCGGGCGATCTTGATGTGCTCCCCGCCGAACGCCGTGCCGCACGAGGCCACCGCGGTGTCCACGCCGGCGAGGTGGCACGCCATGACGTCCGTGTAGCCCTCGACGACAACGAGCTGGCGCTTCTTCGCGATGTTGCGCTTGGCGATGTCGATGCCGTAGAGGACCTGGGATTTCTTGTACAGCGCGGTCTCGGGCGTGTTGAGGTACTTGGGCCCTTGGTCGTCATCGAAGAGTCGCCGGGCGCCGAAGCCGATCACGTCCCCCGCGATGTCCCGGATGGGCCAGATGAGCCGCCCGCGGAAGCGGTCGTACAGGCCGCGGTTCCCCTCGGAGAACATGCCCGTCAGCTTGAGCTCGTCGTCCCGGAACCCCTTGACGCGCAGGTGCTTGAGCAGGCCGTCCCATCCTTGCGGGGCGAACCCGACGCCGAACTGCTCCGCGACGTTCCGCTCGAACCCGCGCTCGAACAGGAACTGGCGCGCGGCCGCGGCCGGCGGGGTGAGGAGCTGGGACTGGAAGTACTCGGCGGCGATCTTGTGGGCGTCGAGAAGCCGCTGGCGGCGCCCGACCTCCTCGCGCCGCGGTCCGGCCCCGTCCTCGTAGCGCAGCTCGTAGCCGATGCGGGCCGCGAGCTTCTCGACGGTCTCGGCGAACGCGGTGTGGTCCATCTTCATGACGAAGCTGATCACGTCGCCGCTCTCGCCGCAGCCGAAGCAGTGGTAGGTGCCCACCTGCGGGCGGACGTGGAACGAGGGCGAGCGCTCATCGTGGAACGGGCACAGGCCCTTCCACGATCCGATGCCGGCGCCCTTGAGGGTCACGTACCCCTCGACGACCTCCCTGATGTCCGTGCGCGCGCGGACTTCCGCGATGTCCTCGGGTTTGATCAGGCCAGCCACTTCACCACCTTAGTCCCGCCCAGTCTGTGCCCCGGCTCGGCCTCTAAGCTCGGGCATCACCACAGGCTCGGCAGGCTGCCGACGAGCCGCTCGTACCACGCGAGCGCCGAGCCATCCGTGAGTGAGGCGACCTGGTCCACGACCACGCGCAGACGCCCCGCGTCGTCCTCCGCGGCCCGCCAGTCAGCGGCGAACATGGGCTCGAGGTGCCGGTCGCCGGACGCGCTGAGCGCCGTGACGAGGGCGTGCAGGACCTCGCGCTGGCGCTCGTAGATGGGCTGCCGGTGGTCCGTGGTCATGACGAACGTCGTGGCGAGGCCCTTCATCACGGCGATCTCCATGACGGTCTCCTCGGGCACCATGACCTCGCCCGCGTAGCGGGTAAGCGGCGCGGCCCCGTAGGCGGCGCGGGTCAAGGTGAGGGCACTGTCGCAGAACCGGCCGATGAGCTGGCTCGTCATGTTCTTGAGGGCCGCCATCGCGCGGCGGGAGCCGTCCGCCTCGCGCACCCAGACGGGCGTGGCCTCGAGCCTGGCCAACGCGGCATCGATATCTGCCGCCTCGCTGTGCGGGAGGTACCACTGCTGCGTGTAGCCGACCACGCGTGCTCGGTGGTCGGGATTCTCCATCCACCTCAGCTGGAACTTGCCGGCCACAATCGCGTCCTCCACATCGTGGACCGAGTACGCAATGTCGTCCGAGAGGTCCATGACCTGCGCCTCGATGCAGGAGCGCCCTGCGGGCGCACCCTCGCGGATCCACGAGAAGATCGCGAGGTCGTCCTCGTAGGCGCCGAACTTGCTGGTCCTGTGGCCGTGGATGAGCGGCGCGTCGACAGCGGTCCAGGGGTACTTGCAGGATGCGTCGAGGCTCGCCCTGGTCAGGTTGAGTCCGGCAGGTCGCCCCTGCGCGTCGAGGACCTTCGGCTCGAGCCGGGTGAGGAGGCGGAGCGTCTGGGCGTTGCCCTCGAAGCCCCCGATGGCGTGCGCGATGTCGTTCAGCGCGCTTTCGCCATTATGGCCGAACGGTGGGTGGCCGAGGTCGTGGCTCAGGCACGCCGCATCGACGACGTCCGGGTCGCAGCCGAGGACACGTCCGAGCTCGCGGCCCACCTGCGCGACCTCGAGGGAGTGGGTAAGTCGAGTGCGGACGAAGTCGTCCGTGTCGGGGGCCACGACCTGGGTCTTGGCCCCGAGCCGGCGCAGCGCGGAGGAGTGCAGGACCCGCGCCCGGTCGCGCTCGAAGTCGCTGCGGTAGGACTTCTTGGCCGGCTCCTCGACCCAGCGGCTCGAGTCCTGGCGGGAGTACCCGCGCGTCCCCTCGGCGACCGCCTCAGCCACCGGACACGTCCAGCTCGGCGGCGGCGATGTCCTTGGTCTGCGCGTCATCCATGGTCCGGCTCTCGAGCCAGCGGTGCGGGAGGGCGGGGCGCTTGGGCGAGCCTGCCCGGCCCCTCGGCCCCTCGGCGTCCGTACCCGGGTACGGGGCGTCCGCATCCAGCGTGTCCAGGAGTCCGCGCAGCTCCTCGAGCGTGTTCACTTGGGCGAGGCTCGCGCGCAGCTCGCCGCCGACCGCGTAGCCCTTGAAGTACCACGCCACATGCTTGCGGATGTCCCGCAGCGCCTTGGGCTCCTCCTCGAAGTACTCGACGAGCAGCTGGGCGTGGCGGTAGAAGGCCTCGCCCACGTCCTGCAGCCCCGGACGGATGCGGTCCGGGCGGCCCTCGAACGCGGCCTGCAGGTCTCCGAACAGCCACGGGCGGCCTTGACATCCTCTCCCGACAACGACGCCGTCCACCCCCGTCTCGCGCACCATGCGCACGGCGTCCTCGGCGCTCCAGATGTCGCCGTTGCCCAGGACCGGGATGTCCGTAAGGGCATCCCTGAGGCGTGCGATCGCGCTCCAGTCGGCCGTTCCCGAGTAGAACTGGGCGGCCGTGCGCCCGTGCAGGGCCACGGCCGCGACGCCCGCGTCCCGCGCGATCCGGCCCGCCTCGAGGTACGTGAGGTGGTCGTCGTCGATTCCCTTGCGCATCTTGATGGTCAGGGGAATCCCGCCACGGTCCGACTCACGGACCGCCGTCTGGACGATCTGGGTGAACAGGTCCGTCTTCCATGGCAGCGCGGAGCCGCCGCCGCGCTTCGTGACCTTGGGGACGGGGCACCCGAAGTTCAGGTCGATGTGGTCCGCGAGGTCCTCCTCGACCAGCATCCGCACGGCCTGGCCGACCGTGGCCGGGTCGACGCCGTAGAGCTGGACCGAGCGCACGGCCTCATCGTCGTCGTGCTTGATGATCCGCAGCGAGCCGGGGTGGCGCTCCACGAGGGCGCGGGTGGTGACCATCTCCGCCACGTACAGGCCACCGCCGAATTCGCGGCACAGCCGCCTGAACGCCGTGTTGGTGATCCCGGCCATGGGCGCGAGCACGACCGGCGTGTCGATGGTGAGCCTGCCCAGTTTCAGCGGCGGCAGCTCGAGCCGGACAGGTGCCTCGGCGGGCGCCTGGGCAGCCTCGGCAGGAACGGTGGTGGGCACGGCAGTCACCCGTCCATTGTGTCAAAGGAACGCAAATCGACGGCCGCACCTCGCCGTGACCACGCGTTCACGCCACCTCCCGCGCCCCGCTGTCGGGGCCGGCGATCACCTCCATGACGCTCTTCGGGAGCGTCAGTGCGAGCTGACCATCCTCGAACGAGGTCGCCGCCTGCATCCGATCACCCGGACGCCACCAGTACACGTGCGGGCTCAGGGGAGCGACCTCGTCCTTGGCGAGGATCGAAGTGATCTCGAGCATGGACCTGACACCCGTGAGGCTCATCGTCTCCTCGCTCATGCTGAACGTGATCATCCGCAGCGCAGGGACGCTGAAGAACACCCCGAGCGGGCCCGGATCGATGCCGAAGTGCTCCATGAGTCGATCGGGATACGCGAGCCAGGAGGCCTGGCGCGGATGCTCGGACTCGAGCAGCAGGATGGCATGGCCGTCCCTCATGAACGCCTCGCCCTTGCCGAGACCCCCGGCGAACAGGTTGGCCTCGGCGGCCCCCCAAGCCGCTTCAAGGCCTCCCGCCTTGGCCAGATGATTGTCTGCGACGTACATCGAGGTCTGCTCACGGCGGATCGCCATGATGAGGGGCAGTCCTCCCACGTCCCTCGAGTACGTGTAGTCTTCGGCGAGCTGGCCCGGGGCCATGCGGTCGGGCGCGACAAACCGCGGGAAGAGGCGCTCGCGCAGCGCTTGCCCGGCGTAGCCGAGGCTGCCCGGCCCCATGGCCCCCTGCACCGCCGCGCCGAGAAGCTGCCCCACGATGGCCGCCACCATCGGCTCCCACTCCGCCTCCCGGATCCTCAGGGCTTCCCTCGCGATGGTCGAGAAGCCGATCTGGGCGCCCGCGCCGGTGAACGGTCCGCCCATGACGACGATGTGCGTCCCCCGGTCCCTCGTCCGGAACCCAAGTCCGCGCGCCGCGTCCGCGACGTGGCGTCTCAGGCAGTCGGCCTGCCGCACGCTGAACCCCGGAAGGTGCGGGTCCGCCCGCTCTCCTCGAGGATCAGGTCGGGGCTGGCCTGCACCCGATCCCCCCGCCTCCGGCGCCAGCCTGGCTGCTCCCCGGTTGCGCTGTGCCTTGCCCATACGATCCCCGCTCTCGTCCTCGTCCTGCCCCGCAAGGTGCTGTCCTCGCGGAGGATCCGGCGCCTGCTCGGCCGCCTGATCCCGACGCTACGGAGGGCCAGTCCGGCGCGGCAGCCCCCGGCCGCCCTATGTGGAGAACCACGGCAGCCGGGGGCTCTATGTGCACAAGTCGACGCGGCGACAAGTCGACGCGGGGATCCCGAGGGGGTCAGTGAAGCAGCGCCTTCTCGTAGGGCGAGGCCTCCGTCCCACGTGCGTGCTGGGCACGCTGACTGACCACAAGGGCCTGGGCACCGAGCGTGACGGCGAGGTACAGCATGATCGACGCTGCACCCATCTGGCCGAGGCCGTGCGCTCCGTCGGCGACCGTGGCCGCGACGTCGATACCGACATGGACGGCCAGCCCGGCCGCCCACAGTGCGACCACCGGCCAACCGCCGCGGCGGTACACAACGCCGTCGTGCGCCCAGACCCGCGCGGAACGGCCACGGAGCCAGCCGAAGCCAGCAGCGCTCGCGAGGGAGACGACGAGCGCGACGCCGTCGGCCGCGCTCAGGCCCCCCGCGTCCACGAGCCTGGCGACCTGCCACAGGCCCACGGCGCCGAGGACCACGAAGACGCGCAGCCTGAACGCCCCGACCGGCGCGGTCATGAACTGGCGGACGACCGCCCACGCAATGGCGGCGACGGCGAGGACCACGTTGGCGAAGCTGAGGACGGAGAACATGGGGTGGGCTCCTGATCTGTGCTTGTGGGGAGAGTGCCGCTTCCGTGCGGCCTGATTCCATGGTTCCGCGGGACCGCCGCTCGTCCCCCACACGCGTGTCACGCCTTGGGCATGACAAATGTCAGAGCAGCCAGCCGTTCTCCTCGGCGATCCGAGCCGCCTCGGCGCGCGTCGCCGCGCCCGTCTTACCGATCGCGCTCGAGAGGTAGTTCCGCACGGTTCCCTCTGACAGGAAGAGGCTCCGCGCGATGCTCGCGGCCGTCGCGCCTCCGGCGGCCTCGCGCAGCACCTCGGTCTCGCGGTCGGTGAGGGGACTATCCCCCGCCGCGAGCGACTCGGCCGCGAGCGAGGGGTCGACGACACGCAGCCCCGCGGCGACGCGGCGTACGGCCTCTGCCAGCTGCCGAGCCGGCGTGTCCTTCACCACGAAGCCTGAGGCGCCCGCCTGCATGGCCCGGCGAAGGTAACCGGGCCGGCCGAACGTCGTGACCATGAGCACCCGGCTCCCGGGCACGAGGCGGGTGATCTCGGAGCACGCGGCAATGCCGTCCTTGACGGGCATGTCGACGTCGAGGAGCACGACGTCGGGCGCCGCCGTCGCTGCCAGCGCGACGGCCTCGGCGCCGTCGCCGGCCTCCCCCACCACGTCGATGTCCGGCTCGAGGTCGAGAAGCGCGGCGAGCGCGCCCCGCACGAGGGCCTGATCGTCGGCCAGCAGCACGCGGATGCTCATGCAGTGGTCCCTGTCTTCCCCGTCTTCCCCGCTGCGGGCCCGGCACCGAGGCGGACGGTGAGCGCGAAGCCATCCAATGGCCCGGGGCCGGTCTCCACGGTCGCGCCGAGTGCCCGGGCGCGCTCCTGCAGGCCCACGAGGCCATGCCCGGGGCCCGCGGCGCCGCCGGGTTCTCCGCTCCGGGAAGCGGAGGCGGACGACGGCGCACGGCCGCCGCCGTCGTCGGCAATCGTCACCGACGTGGTGCCGAGGAGGATCTCGCACCGCGTGGCCCCGGAATGCCGGAGCACGTTCGTGATGCCCTCCCGGATGGCCCAGGCAAACAGCTCCCGGGCAGGGGTGGGCACGGCGTCGGTGGCCCTCGGGATCTCGGCCTCGATGCCCGTGGCGGCAAGCGCGGCACGCGCCCGGGCCAGCTCGCCGGGAAGGGAGATCTCGCGGTATCCGTCCACGGCCCGGCGCACGTCCGCGAGGGCGTCGCGGGAGAGTCGCTCGAGGTCGTCGAGCTCGGCCTTGGCGCGTTCCGGGTCGGTGTCGACCACCCGCCGGGCGAGCTCGGCCTTGACCGTGATGACAGTGAGCGAGTGCCCGAGGATGTCGTGCAGGTCGCGCGCGAACCGTGTGCGCTCCTCCTCGACCATGAGCCGGGCGTTCTCGCGGCGGGCCTGCCCGAGGTCCCGCTGGCGCAGGACCGCGATCCGGCTGAGGCCGACGGCCACAATCCCCATCCCCATGCCGACGAGGGTGCCGACGTCTTGGTACCACCCGGGCACAATGTTCCACGCGAGAACGTAGGCGCCGGCCAGCACGGCACCGACGGCCATGGCCCACGCGAGGGGCATGGTCCACATGCCTGCAATCGCGAGGAACACGAACGGTGTGGATCCGGTCTGGCCGAGCGCCGTGACGCAGACCATGCTGAGCACCGCCATGGCCGCGTACCCGCCCCACGCCTGAGCGGCCGTGCCGGGTCGCTCGGGACCCATGAAGCTGCCGCGGCGGCTGAACTGCCACACATACACCACAGCGAACGCCACCACGGAGACGAGCCCGACCGCGCCCCGGACCGTACCGATGCGCTCCATCGCCGCCACGAGCGGTTGAAGCAGCCAGACGAGCCAGATAGACGCGAACACGAGCCCGAGCAGCCGGAACGAGCGCGCCGCGCGCTGCTCGTCGCCGAAGTCCGCGCGGGCGCGCCCGTCGTCGTGCGGTGTCATGGAGAACACTGTGCCAGTCAGACCCTGCGCGTGTCGCGCCGAAACATGAGCGAGGCCCCGGCACATCCGTCACCGGCGCCCCATGGCAGATGTCATGGCCCCCGCGCGGAGCGCCGGTAGGGTGAGCCCATGGCGACACCGCGCAAGGCCCGTCGACGGCTCAGGCCCCCTCGGCTCCAGCCCGGGAGCCTGTGGCTGTACGACACAGCCCGGCGCGTCTTCGACGGGCTGCAGAGCCTGTTCCGGGTCGAGGTCATCCCGAGCGGCCTCGAGACCGTTCCGGCGGGCCAGGTGGTCCTCGCGATCACGCACTTCGGCTACTTGGACTTTGTGCCGGTGGCGCTGCTGTGGTGGGCACACCGCTACGACCGGCTGCGATTCCTCGTGGGCCCACGTCCCTACCGCAGCCGCGTCCTGGGTGCCGCGATCACGGCGTGCGGCGGGCTCGCCGTCGTGGGCGGTCCGAACCACGCGAGCCTGAACGCCTCGCTCTCGATGCTCGACGCCGGCTGGAGCATCGCGCTGTTCCCAGAAGCGGGCGTGAGCCGCAGCTTCACGGTGCGTCGATGCCACACCGGCGCGGTCCGCATGGCCCGTGAGACGGGCGTCCCGCTCGTCCCTGTCGGGGTGTGGGGCGGCCACCGCATCATGACCCGTGGCCACGGCGTCACGGCAAAGCACGGCAGCGGGTCGCTCGCCGACCTGTGGAGGGCTCCCATCCGCATCCACTTCGGCGCGGCCGTGGACCTCTCCGTCACGACGGACGCCGAGGACGCGGCCCGCCGGCTCCAGGCGGCGATGCAGGAGGCGGTCGATGTCGCGTCGCTCGACTTCCCGCTCGGACATCCCGCCGGGGCGTGGTGGGTCCCGGCGAAGCTCGGCGGCGGCGCGCCCACGGAGGCTGAGCGGGACATCTGGGACGCCCAGGACGCCGTGAACGGCCTGCGCCCGGACCGCGACAAGATGTGACCGCTCTCAGTCGCCGACGGTGAGACGGTCCGGGCCGACCTGCTCAGCCAGCCCGGCCGCGAGGAGGGGCTCGACGGCCGCGCGGAGGGCCGTCATCGAGTCCTCGACCTCGAGCCGGACGGGATGCTGGTACGCGATGAGGGCGAGGAGCCCCCGCACGGCATCCGCGGCGTCCTCCGGCTCAAGCCGCGTCTCGTGCCCGAGCAGCACCTCGCTCGGCGCCTCGGCGGCAGCGCTCTCCGGGCCGGCGTAGCTCACCGCGAAGGCCCGCAGCTTCCCCTTCTTCGCGGGGGCGACGCCCGCACCGAACGCGCTCGCCGCGGGCGCACGGAGCACGACGGCGCCGTGGGCGCCCGCCGCGTCGGAGAGGAACAGCTGCTGAGCGAGCCCCACGCTGATCGGCGCGGGCGGATCCCACTTGTGCACCTCGGCGTAGTAGCGCCCGACGGCGTCGCTCAGCTCGACCGAGCCGGTCGCCAGATCCTCGACGAGGGGCGAGGAGCCGTCCGTATCCGTCCCGTCGCCGAAGACGGGCAGCTTGAGCGTGCCCGGCCGCACGAGGACCTCGCGGGAGCGCTGGAGCACGGTGAACCCGTTCGCGCGGGCGAACTCGGCGCCCGGGGTGCCGTCGGCAACCTTGGACCGGAGGCTCACCGACCCGGACACGCCGGTCCCGGGTACGCCTGACCGAGCCTGGGCCGCCTCGCGCAGCCGCCGCAGGAGCTCGGTGCCGACGCCGGACCGGCGGTGGTCCCGCGCGACTTCGACGTACGCCCACAGCCGCTCGGGGTGGAGCGTCGCCTCATACACGACGCCGGCGGCGACCGGGATGCCCTGGTCCTCGGCGACGATGCAGCGGCTCCACGGCCGCGGCGGGGCGGCGGCAGGTGACGTGCCAGCGCCCGGCGACGGAGCGGCGTCGTGCGCTCCCCCGGCGTCCGGGCCGAACGCGCCGCGGAACTGCTCCGCGGCGGTGCCCTCGGCATCGCCCCACAGCTGGAGGAGGATGCGGTCGTCGCCCTCGCGCCAGGGCCTGTAGGTCAGCTCAGCCACGGTGCCTTCCTCGTTCGGCGTCCACTTCGGTGCAGGCCCTACTTCCCGAGCCGCTCGAACAGGTAGCCGGTGACCTTATCGAGAGCCACGCGGTCCTGGGACATCGTGTCGCGCTCGCGGATGGTCACCGCCTGGTCCTCGAGGGTGTCGAAGTCCACGGTGATGCAGAACGGCGTGCCGATCTCGTCCTGGCGGCGGTAGCGGCGGCCGATGGCCCCGGCGTCGTCGAACTCGATGTTCCAGTGCCGGCGCAGCTCGGCACCCAGATCGCGGGCCTTGGGCGAGAGGTCCTCATTGCGGGAGAGCGGGAGCACGGCGGCCTTGACGGGCGCAAGGCGCGGATCGAGCTTGAGCACAGTGCGCTTGTCCACGCCGCCCTTCGTGTTCGGGGCCTCGTCCTCGGTGTAGGCGTCCACGAGGAACGCCATCATCGAGCGGGTCAGGCCGAACGAGGGCTCGATGACGTACGGGATGTAGCGCTCGTTGGTGGCCTGGTTGAAGTACGCGAGCTCGTGGCCGGAGGCCTTCGAGTGGCTGCCCAGGTCGAAGTCGGTGCGGTTCGCGATGCCCATCAGCTCGCCCCACGCGTTGCCCTGGAAGCCGAACTTGTACTCGATGTCGATCGTCCCGGCCGAGTAGTGCGCGCGCTCGTCCTCGGGGACGTCGAACTTGCGCATGTTGTCGGGGTTGATGCCCAGGTCGATGAACCAGTTCCAGCACGCGTCGACCCAGTGCTTGAACCACGCGTCGGCGTCTGCCGGCGCGGTGAAGAACTCGATCTCCATCTGCTCGAACTCGCGCGTGCGGAAGATGAAGTTGCCCGGGGTGATCTCGTTGCGGAACGCCTTGCCGATCTGGCCGATGCCGAACGGCGGCTTCTTGCGGCTCGTGGTGACGACGTTGTTGAAGTTCACGAAGATGCCCTGGGCCGTCTCGGGGCGCATGTAGTGCAGGCCCTCGGCGTTGTCCACGGGGCCGAGGAACGTCTTCATGAGGCCCGAGAACATCTGCGGCTCGGTCCACTTGCCGGTGGTGCCGCAGTCAGGGCACGTGATGTCCGCCATGCCGTTCTCGGGCTCGCGGCCCTTCTTGGCCGTGTATGCCTCGATGAGGTGGTCCTGGCGGTGCCGCTTGTGGCACTGGAGGCACTCGACGAGCGGATCGGTGAAGGTCGCGACATGGCCCGAGGCCTCCCAGACCTGCTTGGGGAGGATGACCGCAGAGTCGAGGCCCACCATGTCCTCGCGGCCGCGGACGAACGTCTGCCACCACTGCTCCTTGATGTTCTCCTTGAGCTCGACCCCGAGGGGGCCGTAGTCCCAGGCCGAGCGGGAGCCTCCGTAGATCTCACCCGCCTGGTAGACGAATCCACGGCGCTTGGCCAGGGAGACGATCGAGTCCAGTGCGGTCTTGGGTGCCAAGGGGAGTCCTCCGTAGTGTCAGGCCGCTGGGTGCGGCCCGTCGGGTGTGCGGTTCTAAGACTACCGACCCTAGAGTGGGCGGCATGAATGCGAACGAGGAAACGGTCGAGATCCGCGAGGGCACCATCCGTCTGGGCCAGCTCCTCAAGCTCGCCTCGCTCGTCGAGGACGGGGTCGAGGCCACGGAGCTGATCCGCAACGGACTCGTCAAGGTCAATGGGGACATCGAGGAGCGGCGCGGCCGCCAGCTCGGCATCGGCGACGTCGTCGAGGTCAACGGGCAGCGCGTGCGCCTGGTCGCCCGCGGCTGACCCTCGCTTCCGCGAGGAGCCGCCGCGCCCCGAGCCTCAGCCCTTCCCGAACCTCAGCCCTTGAGGACCGCCATCTCGAGGAACTCCTTGACGTGGGCGATCTCGGGACCGCTGATGCTGTGCGCGATCCGCGGGTAGGTGACCTTCGTCAGGTCGACGTGGCCGCGGACCCAGCCCATCGTGTACTCGACCTTGTCCGGGGTGATCACCGGATCGGCCTGGTCGCGGCCCCAGAACATCGGCAGCGTCCCGTCGAGCTCGGCATCGCGGAAGTAGCCATACCCGGGCTCCCCGGCTGCTCCCTTCCCTGCGGACGCAGGGTCCACGGCGAACCCGGACAGGCCCACGACGGCGGCGAAGTCACCCGGGCGGCGGCGCACCACGGAGGTGGCCATGGCCATGCCCATGGAGAAGCCGAGCACAGTGACCGAGGTGTGCTGCGCACGCACGGTGTCGAGCCACGCGAGGACATACTCGGTGGCCGCCTCGACGGCGCCGAGGGAGAACTCCGGGGTTCCGATGATCGGGAACCACTGGTAGGCGCCCGGCGCGAGCATCTGGGGCGCCCGCAGGGACGCGACCGTGAACTCCTCCGGGAAGTACCCGGCCAGCCCCATGAGGTCGGCCTCGTTGGAGCCGTAGCCGTGGAAGAGGACGATGAGCGGGGTGCCGGCCCGCTCGTCCTCGGGCCGGCTCCAGAGCGCGACATGGTCCGGGTAGTGGGCGGGGTAGTTGGCTCGCTGGGCGTCGGCGGGGGCTTCAGTCATGTTCCCATTGTGGCACATAGTTGATACTTCAACTATGTGCGGGCCATCACGCGGCGAGATGGCTCCTCAGCGCGTCGTTGAACTTGTCCGGGAACTCGAGGTGCGGCGAGTGGCCGCAGCCGGGCAGCTCGACCTCGGCGACCGCACCCCCGGCCGCCCGGTACGCGTCGAGCACGTGCCGCGTCTGCGAGACCATCGGCTGCGGCGGCGCGGCCTCGGCCCCCGGCCATCCGGGGATCACGCCGAGTTGGCCCAGGCAGTTCAGGTCGAACATCGAGGCGTCTGAGACGATCGCGTCCGCGTCCCCGTGGATCCACAGAATCGGCGGCTTCTCGTCCAGGTCCACGATCCCGGAGAGGTTGAGGTGCCCCGGGGTCATCGTGTTGAGCACCCCGGACTCGCCCGGCGCGAAGCCGGGCCATGAGGACGACGGCGTGGACGTGCCCGGGTAGTTCCCGTCGCCGATCGCGGTGGTCAGCATCGAGGCCACCCAGACGTCCTCGTGCGGGGACTCGAATCCGGGGTGCACATAGGTGGTGCGGTACACGTTCCGCGGCGAGGTGGGCGCGTCCGCCGTCGCGTCCTGGGTCCTCAGACGGGCAACGAAGTCCGGGTTGGCGCCGCCGGCGCCGGTCCCGGCGTCGTCCGGGGTGAGGCGCCGGCCCTCCAGCCCGGCGGTGCCGCCGAAGCCGTAGGGGGAGACCGGAGCCTGGAGCGTCAGCGAGGCCACGCGGTGGTCGAGTGCGTACTGCATGACCACGCCGCCGCCCATGCTCCAGCCCACGAGGTGCGGCACCGAGAGCCCAAGCGTCTCCACGACCGCAGCGAGGTCGTCGCTGTAGTCGGCGAGGCCGCGGCGCGCGTCGACGGGGAGGGTCTCGCTGCCACCGAAGCCCCGCAGGTCCACCGCGACCGCGCGGAACCCCTCAGGGAGGTCGAGCATGGCCTGCTGCCAGAACAGCGAGGAGGAGACGTTGCCGTGGACGAACACGACGGCGGGGGCGTCGGCGGCCCCGGGCACGTCCGAGGCGCGCTCGAGGATCTGGGCGTCGTAGCGTGCCGTCGGGACGCGTCGGGAGGTGATGCCATCGAAGAGCATGGCGCCACAGTAGCCAGCGGCGCGCAGGTTGGGAAGGGCAAACTGAAGGCCATGTCAGGTTACCGCTCAGTAGCGGGACGTATTCGCCTCGGCGCATAATGGTTTCCGTGACCGACACGACGGAGACGAAGCACACGGGATCGGGCCTGCCGGACGGCCATCTCCACCCATGGCACCGTTACGTGGCCATCGGCGACTCCTTCACCGAGGGCATCGGAGATCCGGATCCCGGCAATCCCGGCCGCCACCGCGGCTGGGCGGACCGCCTCGCGGAGGAGCTCTCCCGCGGCACGGACGACTTCGCCTACGCGAACCTCGCGATCCGGGGCCGCCTCCTCGCAAAGATCCTCGACGAGCAGCTCGAACCGGCCCTCGAGCTGCACCCCGACCTCGTGTCCCTCTCGGCGGGAGGCAACGACCTGCTCCGGCCCGGGAGCGATCCCGACGCGCTCGCACTCAGGCTCGACGCCGCCGTCGGACGCCTCGCGGACGCCGGCGCGACGGTGCTGCTGTTCAACGGACCCGACATCGGCTCGACCCCGGTGCTCTCGGCCATCCGCGGCAAGGTCGCCACCTACAACGAGAACCTCCGGGTGGTCGCGGCGCGGCACGACGCCGTGGTGGCGGACATGTGGGCGCTGCGCCAGCTCTCCGACCCGCAGATGTGGGACACCGACCGGCTGCATTTCTCCCCGCTCGGCCACCACACGATCGCCATCATGGCGCTCGAGGCGCTCAACGTCCGGCACGGACTCGAGCCGATGGAGCCGAGCCCGATGCCCACCCGGACGTGGCGGGCGGCCCGCACCGAGGACCTCGTGTGGGCCCGCGAGTTCTTCGTGCCCTGGGTGATCCGCAGGCTGCGGCACAAGTCCAGCGGGGACGGCGTCTCGGCGAAGCGGCCGACGGCGGAGCCCGTCTTCGGCGCGGGCATGCCGCTCGGCTCGGGAGAGCCCAGCTGACACCCAGCATTTCCCCTGCGCAATCCGCGTAGGCTTGGAACCATGAGCTGGATCTTCTGGGTCGTGGTCCTCGGGTGGGTCATTCCGTTCGTCATGCGGAAGGTCGGCCAGCAGGGACAGCGGGGCGGCCGGCCGCCCTACCAGCAGGGGCGACGCGACCAGTACGGCCAATACCCCGGAAACCAGTACCCGGGACCCCAGTACCCGGCACCGCAGCAGACCCAGCCCGCGCCGCCGCCGAGGCAGGGCCAGCCCCCGCAGGGCCAGCTCCCCGAGGGCCAGAGCACCGCGCCGGCCAATCCGCAGGCGCCCTGGTGGCAGCAGCCGCTCCCGCCCGGGTTCCCCGGCCAGCCCACGCCGCAGGCGAGGCCACAGGCCCAGCCCGAGGCGTCGCCGTCGGGCGCTCCGGGGGCGCCAGACGACTCACCCCAGGGCTACCGTGCCCGGCGCCTCGCCGAGCTCGACAGGCAGTTCTCCGAGCAGAAGATCTCGCTCGAGGAGTACATGAAGGCGCGCAACGAGGTCATGCGGGGCTGAGGCCGGTCATGCACGGCTGACGCGCCGCAGCAGGAGCGCCTGGACCGGGCACATGTCGACGGCGTCCTGCGCCGCCGCCGCGAGCGCCGAGGGGACGACGACGTCGCGCCCGCCGCGGCCTACCGGGTAGCCCCAGTCGTCCCGGGTGAGGAGTTCGGGAAGCAGCTCGGCACAGAGGCCGCGCCCTTCACAGCGCGTGAAGTCGATGTGCAGCTCGAGCTGGGTCCGGCTCATGAGGCACGCCCCGTTCCTGCCGAGCACCAGCCGTCGAGGTGGGCACGGACGTCGTCCCGGAACACGGCGAGGGTGCTCCGCACGAATCCCGCGGCACCGTCCGGGTGGCGGCAGGCTCCCCGCCCGGTGACGAGGCCGGCGAGCCGGTCCGCCTCGGAGGCAAGCCATGGCGTCCGCTCCCCCGCGGCGATGCGCTCCACGACGGCCGCCATCGCGGGCAAGCCGAACATGCAGGGCCCGCACTGCTGGGCCGAACTGTCGGCGAGGTACCTCGCGATCGGCGCGGAGGCCGTGAGCGCACAGCTGCCGTTCGCCACGGCCATGAGGATGCCGGCGCCGGGCCGGGCACCGTAGCGGGCCAAACCGGCCGTTGTCATGGGCCGGTCGAACGCGTCGCGTGGAACCCAGGCACCATGGAAGCCGCCCACGAGGACGGCTGCGATTGCGGCCGGCTCCGCTCCGCCGAGCCTGAGGATCTGGCTCAGCGTCGCGCCGCCGCTGACCTCGAGGACCGAACCCCGCGGAACGTCGCCGGAGAGGCTGACGAGCCTCGTCCCGGGGTCCTCGCGGGTGCCCGCCTCGCGGAACCAGCCGGCGCCGTACCGTGCAACGAGCGCGAGCTGTGCCAGCGTCTCGACGTTGTGCAGCAGTGTGGGGCGCCCGCGGTAGCCGCTCGTGCTGAGCCGGGTCGTCGTGTCGCGCGGGAGTGCCACGCCCGTCTCGAGGGCGTTGACGACCGCGGAGGCCTCGCCGGAGACGAACGTGTGGGGCGCCTCGACGAGCTTGATGCGGCGAGCGTCCTTGCGCTCCGAGACGGCCTGCCTCACCGCGCCCAGCGACTCGGCGGGCGCATACAGGAACAACTGTGAGGCCCCAACGGCGTCACCGGCCGTGAGCAGCCCGTCGAGCACAAGGTGGGGTGCGTTCTGCAGCAGCGCAGCGTCCTTGCGGCTGAGGGGCTCGCCCTCGGCGCCGTTGGCGATCACGACGGGAGCCCCGGTCATCGACGCGCGGCCGGCCGTCGAGGAGATCTTGCGCCACGCGGGGAAGCCAGCACCGCCCCGGCCCACGAGGCCCGAGGCCTCGAGCTCGCCGAGCAGCGCCTCGCGCGTCCAGCCCTCGGGCCGGCGCCCATAGGCGGCCTCGTGGTCGCCGCGCGTGTAACCCTCGGCGGCGAAGAGCCGGCCGGTTCCCAGCGCTGGCAGGTCCATGGTCATCTCTGTCATCGTCCCAGACATGGTCTCCTCCTCAGACGCGCCCGAGCCGGGCGGCGGACGTCTCAGCAAATCGGCTGCTCATGCGCCAGACGGCGGCGCACGCCACGGACCCTGCGCAGGCCCAGGCGAGCGCCTGGAACCACAGGTCCCCGACGTTGGTGCCCGATCCGAGGGCGTGGGCGAACGCCAAGGGCCACATGGCGTAGGCGGCCCAGTGGACGGCGCGGAACGCGCGCTGGCCGATGCGTCGGCGCAGGAGCCCGGTAACGATGACCGCGAGCGCGACATCGAGCGCCGCCGTGCCGAGGCCCACCCAGAACGGGTTCCATCCTGCGACGAAGGGCATGACCGCGTCGGCGAGCGTGAGCTGGGCGTGGGAGTCGAGCATGAGGGTCCCGACGTGGAGCACGAGGAAGGTGCAGGCGATGAGGGAGACGGTGCGGTGCACGAGCGCCACAGAGAAGCGCGGCAGGCCCGCGAACTCACGGCCGGAGCGGCTGATGATGCCCAGCACGAGGACCATGGTGAACAGGACCAGCGAGACGACCCCGCTCGCCCGGCCGAAGGCCCACATGATCTCGTTCATCGGGCCGCTCCCGCCGCGAGGTGGTGTTCCGGCTCTGCGGGCCAGCCATTGAGCTCGAGGACGCCCCCATCGGCCCTCACGAGACGCGCGGGATACCCCAGCCCGCGCAGCCATCCCACGGCCCCGGGCCCGCGCACCACGGCGGCGGTGCTCGCCATGTTCGCGCTCACGCAGTCCGGGGCCGCGACGGAGACACTGCGCCACGCGGCCGGCGCGGGGAGGGACGTCCAAGGGTCGAGGATATGGTGGGCCGACGCGGCGCCGAGCCCGCGGCGGCGCTTCTGGGTGCTCGACGTCGCGAGCGCCCATCCGCCGGTCAGGCTCACTTGTGACGCGGGGTCATCTGGGAGGTCCTGGACCAGGACCTCCCACCGCTCGTTCCCGGCCGTGGCGATGTCACCGCCGAGCGAGACCAGGACGGACGTGTCGAACGCCTCGTGCAGGTCACGGGCGGCGATATCCGCGGCAGCGGCCTTCGCGGTCGCACCCAAGTCGAGGGCGACGCCGCGCGGGAGCCTCAGCGTGCGCCCGTCGAGTTCGATGTGCCGCCAGCTCGTGGCGGGAATGAGGGTCGGCACCAGGGGCCGCTCGAGGCTCGCGTGCGTCACTTCCTCCGTCGGTGCGCATGCCGGGCCGAATCCAAGGCGGGAGAGCTCGCTGCCGAGGGTGGGGACGACGTCCCCATGGCTGCGCTCGGCCGCGTCGAGTGCGGCCGCGAGGAGCCGGGCGAGGAGCGGCGAGAGATCGCCGCCGCCGGCGCGCTGGAGCCTGTTGATCTCCGAGTCGGGCCGGAAGCGGCTCGCAGCCTCGTCGACTCTGTCGAGGAAGCCGGTGAGGCGGGCGAGCGCCGGGCCCAGCACGCTGGGGTCCGCCACGGCCAGCCTGCACTCGCACGTGAAGGCGGAGAAGTCGGCGGCTGCGGGCGAAGGCCTCCCCGGTGAAGGCATCGTGCTCATGTCAGGACCCCGAGGACTGGGCCGCAGCACCGACACGCTGGGAAGACTGGGGGCCGGGCTGCGTTCCCGGGGCCGAGCTGCTGCTCCTGCATGTCGTTCCTCCTGAAGTCTGTGCTTCCAGCATGGAGGGACGGGTTGTGCGTCAGGCGGGAGGCAACTGTGGGCCGGCTATGCACTCAGACCCTGCCCAGCCGGGCACGCGAGGTCTCGGCGAATCCGGCGCTCAGGCGCCACAGGACGGCGCTCACGGCCGCTCCAGCGCATGCCCACGCGTACGCCTGAAAGAGGAGGTCGCCCGCGTTGGTCCCCGAACCGAGGGCGTGCGCGAACCCGATCGGCCACATGGCGTAGGCGGCCCAGTGGATCACGCGGAAGGTCCTCTGGCCGATCCGCTGCCTCAGCAGCGCGGTCACGGTGAGGGCGATCACGAGATCGAACGCGATCGTGCCCAGGCCCACCCAGAAGGGGTTCCATCCGGCCACGAACGGCACCACGGCGTCCTGCAGCGCGAGCTTGGCGTGCGGGTCCAGCATGAGCGTGCCGACGTGCAGCATGAGGAAGACGACCGCCGTGAGGGCCGTACTGCGGTGCACGAGCGCGACGGAGAACCGCGGAAGGCCCATGAGGGTGCGCCCCGAGCGGCTCACGATCCCCAAGACGAGGACCGCGGTGAACAGCCCGAGCGACACGATGCCGCCTGCCCGTCCGATGGCCCACATGATCTCGTTCATCGTGGTCTCGCCGCCGAATCGCGCAGGTCCCGGGCCGCCGTGCCAGAATCGGCCACGCTGGGACCCGTCACGTCAGGATCCGGAGGAGCGGCCCATCGCGCCGCCGCCCTGCGACGGGCCCAGACCCTGCTGGCCGCCTTGGTACTGGTTTCCCTGGTACTGGTTTCCACGGTAGCGCTGGCTGCCCTGGTACCCCGAGGTGGGCCCGTAGCCCGAATCGTCGGAACCACTGGTTCCCTGCGTGCTGTTCGTGTCCGAGACGTTCTGGGCGGCCGCCGGCGCGTAGACCGCGGCAGCGACGGCGCCCGCCGCGACAAGGCCGCCGGCGCCGATAGTAGCGGCGGTGAGACGCGCGCGGCGTCGTCCGATCTCCCGGATGCTCTCGCCCATCGGAACCCTCCTTGTCAGACCGTGATGCCATTTCCTCTTCCATCATGGAGGAAAGTGGTGAGGCTTCGCCGAGAGGATCCTGTGGGGTTCCTGTGCCCTGAACCGATTGCCGCGTGCCGGTTGCCGCGCGCTTGGCTAGAGCGTGAACACCCTCCGGCGCAGCTCGCCACCGAGCTGGCCGATCTCGGTGAGGAACCCGTCGTGGCCGATCTTCGCGTCGATCGAGTGCACGGGCACCTCACCGGGCAGGGCGCGCGCGAGCTCGTCGCTCTGCTCCGGGAAGTAGAGGCGGTCCGAATTGACCGAGGCGAGGAAGAACTCGGCCTTGGTGACGGCCAGCGCGCGCTGCATCCCGCCGCGCCCGCGGCCAACGTCGTGGCTCATGAGCGCCTCGGTGATCGTGATGTAGCTGTTCGCGTCGAACCTGTTCACGAGCTTCTCGGCCTGGTGGTCGAGGTAGCTCTCCACCTGGTAGCGGCCCCGCTCGGCGGCATCGTGCGGCGCCTCGATCGGGTTCTCGGCGCCCTGCCCCCGCCGGCCGAACCGGAAGTTGAACTCCGGTTCAGAACGGTAGGTGATGTGGGCGATCCGCCGCGCGAGCCCCAGGCCTGCGGTGGGCATCGGCCCGCCGTAGTAGTCGCCGCCGTTGTAGTGGGGGTCCTGTCGGATGGCCAGCACCTGCGCTTGGGCGAGCGCGATCTGCTCGGCCGTCGAGTAGCCGCCGATGGCCACCACGACACAGTGCCGCACCCGGTCGGGATAGGTCGCGGCCCATTCGAGGGCCCGCGCACCGCCCATCGACCCGCCGAGCACTGCGTGCCAGCGCCGGATGCCGAGGCGGTCGGCCAGCCGCGCCTCGGCACGGACGGAGTCGCGGATCGTGACGAAGGGGAAGCGGGAGCCCCACGGGGCGCCCCCGGGGTCGAGGCTGCTGGGACCGGTCGAGCCATAGCAGCCGCCGAGCATGTTCGCGGCGACCACAAAGTACTTGTCTGTATCCACGGGCTTGCCGGGACCCACGAGCGCGTCCCACCAGCCAGGCTCGTCCCCGGCGCCGCGGGCAACATGGGTGTCGCCGGTGAGGGCGTGCTGGATGAGCACGGCGTTGGAGGCATCCGCGTCCAGCGTCCCCCACGTCTCGTAGGCGAGCTCGACCTCGGGGAGCGCCCCGCCAGCCTCGAGCTGGAGGGCGCCCACTCCGGTGGTGCGCACGACGCCGTCCTGTTGGGTTGCGCTTCGCTGTCTGGTTACGCTTCCCTGCCCCACCGCGCTGTCGCGCGCGCCCACCGGTTGGCCCTCCTGCGTGGCGGGGTCCTCGACGGCCGAGCTGTCCACGATCGTCACGCGACGGGCTCCGCGACGGCCTCCGCCGGCGCAGAGGAGCCCTGGCCCGCGGCGGCGGCGAAGCCCGCCTCGAGGTCCGCGAGGATGTCGTCGATGTTCTCGATTCCGACGGCGAGGCGCACGAGCCCGGGCGTGACGCCCGCGGCGCGCTGCTGCTCGGGGCTGAGCTGGGCGTGCGTGGTCGAGGCGGGGTGGATGACGAGCGAGCGGACGTCGCCGATGTTGGCCACGTGCGAGTGGAGCGTGAGTGCGTCGACGAACGCCTTGCCGGCCTCCACAGAGCCGAGCTCGAACGAGACGATCGCCCCGGTGCCCTTCGGCGCGTACTTCTTGCCGAGCTCGTACCACGGGCTCGACGGCAGGCCCGCGTAGGCGACCGACTCGACGTCGGGCCGCGCCTCGAGCCACGAGGCGACCTTCTGGGCGTTCTCGACGTGCCGCTCGACGCGGAGCGAGAGCGTCTCGACACCTTGGGCGATGAGGAACGCGTTGAATGGGGAGACCGCGGAGCCGAGGTCGCGCAGGAGCTGGACGCGGGCCTTGAGGATATACGCGAGGTTCGCGCCGAGGGCGCCGTTGACGCCCAGGTCGCGGGCGAAGACGAGGCCGTTGTAGCTCTCGTCCGGCGTGTTGAAGCCGGGGAAGCGCTCCGGGTCCTGGGCGTAGTCGAACGTTCCGCCGTCGACGATCACGCCGGCGATCGCGGAGCCGTGCCCGCCGAGGTACTTCGTCGCGGAGTGCACGACGACGTCGGCGCCGTGCGCGAGCGGGTTCACGAGGTACGGAGTCGCGACTGTGTTGTCGATGATGAGCGGCACGCCGGCCTCGTGGGCGGCCCCGGCGACGGCCTCGATGTCCAGGACGTTCTGGCGCGGGTTGGAGATCGACTCGGCGAAGAAGGCCTTCGTGGTGGGCCGGACGGCAGCTTTCCATTCCGCCAGGCTGTCCGGGTCCTGGACGAACGTGACGTCGATGCCGAACTTCTTCAGCGTGTGCTTGAGCAGGTTGTAGGTGCCGCCGTACAGGGCCGCCGAGGCGACGACGTGGTCGCCCGACTCGGCAACGTTGATGATCGAGTACGTCGTGGCGGCCTGGCCGGAGGAGAGCAGGAGCGCCGCGACCCCGCCCTCGAGGCTCGCAATGCGCTGCTCGACCGCGTCCTGGGTGGGGTTGCCGATCCGGGTGTAGATCGGCGCGAGCTCCGCGAGGGCGAACCGGGCCGCGGCGCTCTCGGCGCTCGGGAACACGAACGAGGTGGTCTGGTAGATCGGCAGGGCCCGTGCGCCCGTCTCGGAGTCCGGGGTCTGGCCGACGTGGATCTGGCGGGTCTCGAAGGACCACTGGGGGTTGCTGGACATAGCAAGCTCCTTTGCGCTGCGCTTGACCGGCGGCTCTCGCCGGCCCAGGTCTTCACCCGGGGCACCCCACCGCGGCGGAGGGTTGCCGGCCAGCGAACCGGGGTTTGGCGCTGGCACTCATGACCTTTGCAGCGAGTTTACGGGTGGCCGCGACTCTGGGGCCAAGAGTGTGACCGACTGTGACCCGCCCGCCCTTTGTGACCCGCCCGCCCTTACCCGTCGAGGAGGCGTCGCCGGTGGCGCAACTCCTTGACCCACGCCCGGGTGACGGTGGAAGCGAACGGCGAGGGGCCGCCGTCGTCCGCCATGAGGTCCGCAAGCAGCGGCCCCGCGGCCCGCAGCGCCGCGGCGAGCACCCCCTCCGCAGCCCGCCCGGGCAGCCCGAGGTCCTCGGCCCACGCGAGGAAGTGGCGCCGGGAGATGCCGGTGCGCTTGCCGCCCATCGGCAGCGCGAGGGACTTGTCCCCGTACGGGACCGTGGACGGGATGTCGTAGACCGGTGCGATGGCCCACTCCCCCGGCACCGCAAGCCCCTGCACCACGGAAACGTTCTTGGCGTGCAGGTCGCCGTTGCCGGTGAGCCACGCGAAGGCCCCCTGGAGGGCCAGGCTGCGCAGGGCCGGCAGCGGCGCAGCACAGTGGGCGGCCACCGCGCGGCACAGCTCCTCGTAGCTGACGTTGTACTTGTCCGCCGGGTAGAGCCCCAGAAGCTGAGAGCCGTCCTCGACCGCGAGGCGCCGGGTTCCCTCTGCCGATCCGTCCCGCGCGGGCGGCCTGTCGAACCGCTCGACGAGCAGCCCGGCGCGCCCCGCCACGTCGCGGACGAGCTTGACCGGGCTCACCGGGATGCGCAGCTTGGCCGCGTAGCGGTACATGAGGTGCTCGTTCTCGACCACGTGCGGAAACTCGGGCGCGTTGAGCTTGAGGATGTACCGCCGCCCCGACTGCGCGGCGGGCACCGAGATCATCCCCGCGCTCACCTTGTCCTGCACGCCCGCGAGCGCCTTGGGGTCCACGAGGCTGGGGTCGTCGAGGAGCGCGGCGAAGTCGGGGGTGCGGCGGGCGTCGAGGACGACGGCGTGCTGGTCGCCACGGGCTGCGGGGCTTCCGTCGCGTCCGGCAGCACTGTCGGGAGTGCTTCCCGGGAGCGGTTCGCCGTGGGGGACGATCTGGACGTCGCCGACCGGGTCGGAGCCGGCGGCCATGAGGAGGCCCAGCTCATCGTCGGCGCTCGTCTTGACGGCGCGGCGCAGCGAGGCAAGGCGGCGTCCCTCGGGCAGGAGGCCGGTGAAGAACGGCGGGACGGCGCCCGCGCCGGTCACGACCGGCCGGGGCGTGAGCGGCAGAGTGCTCGCCACGGGCTCGCCACGCTCGGCGAGGTATGCGGGCAGGTAGGAGAACCGGGTCCCGCCCTCGGTCCGCTCGAGGCGCGCGGCGAGGACGCCCGCCTTGTAGACGTCGGCGATCCGGTGTCGGGTCACCGCGGGGCCGCCTGCTGCGCACCGCGCGGGACCACACGGAGCTCGAGGCCGAGGGCGCCCAGGACCGCCTCGAGCGTGTCGAGCTGGACGCTCGGCTTGGCCTGCTCGACGAACCGGATGAACCGCTCGCTCACGCCGGCGAGCTCGGCGAGGTCCTGCTGGGTCAGCCCGAGCGCACGACGCCGGGCCCTCACCTCGTCCGCGACCGCCCGGCTCAGCCGATCCACCCGTGCTCACCTCCGGCCTGCACCGTCACAGCTTCCGGAACGTTCGTTCCGCTTCCCAGCTTGGGCGGGCCGCGCGTGTGAGTCAAGCCACGGCGCGGGGATTCAACCGGCACGTTCGTTCCGCCGAACGGACACCCGGCTCGGAGGCCAGCTACCGCGCCTGCGGCGGTTCTTAGAACAGTCTTAGACCCCCGGCGTGATCATGGGGTCATGACGACCTCGGACTACGCCGCGCCCGGCCCGGGCACCCTCGCGGGCCGCCCAGCCCGCAGCCGGCTCACGCACCTGCCCACGCTCAAGCACTGGGTCGTGGTGCCGATCGCCATGAGCGTCGTGGTGCTCGCGCTCGGCTTCGGTGCGAAGACCACGTCCTACACCAGTCCCGAACTCGCGATCGACCAGTGGCTCAGCACCCAGCACGTCGGCTGGCTCAACACGGTCTCGCTCGCCCTCGAGCAGATCCTCGGGCCGCGGGGCGCGATCGTGATCCTCGTGCTGCTGCTCGTGGTGCTCTGGGCGGTGCGCCGGACGCCCGTGGACGCGATCGCCGTCGTCGGCATCACCGGGTTCGGGTGGGTCTACAGCCTGCTGTTCAAGTACGCGGTGCACCGCCAGCGCCCCGACGCGAGCCTGCTGGCCAACCCGCTCTCGCCGGACATGGACCCGAACAGCTTCCCGAGCGGCCACGTGTGCTTCGCGGTGTCCCTGACCGTCGCCCTGTACTTCCTGTTCCGGCACAAGCGGTGGGCCATGTGGGTCCTCGTGGGCGGGCTCGCCTTCTCGGCGTTCGTCGCCTACACCCGCGTGTACGTGGGCGTCCACTACCCCATGGACGTGGTCGCGTCCTTCCCCGCCTCCATCGCCGGAATCCTCCTGTTCTGCGGGCTCTGGAACCGGCTCGTGCCGCCGGTCCTCGCCAAGATCCCGTTCATCACACGCCTCGAAAGCCGCTGATACCTCCATGCTCGATCCCACTGCCCTCCTGACCGGCGCTGGACCCTGGGTCCTCGGCGTCGTGGCCCTGATCGTCTTCATCGAGTCCGGGCTGCTCTTCCCGTTCCTGCCCGGCGACTCGCTGCTGTTCACCGTGGGCCTCCTGCACGCCCAGCTCGGGCTGAGCCTGCCGGTGCTCATCCTCGTGGTGGCGGTCGCCGCCGTCGCGGGCGACCAGGCCGGGTACCTCCTCGGCAAGGTCGTCGGCAAACGCTGGTTCCGCGAGGACGCCAGAGTGCTCAAGCTGAGCCATCTGGCGAGCGCCGAGGAGTTCTTCGGCCGGTACGGCGGGCGGGCGCTCGTCCTGGCCCGGTTCGTGCCGATCGTGCGCACCTACACGCCGCTCGTGGCCGGGATGGCGCACTACCCGTACCGGAAGTTCCTCGGCTGGAACGTGCTCGGCGGCGTCGCGTGGGCCGTGTCGATCACGCTGCTCGGCGTCTGGCTCGGGCACGTCGAGTTCATCGCGAAGAACATCGACGTCCTGTCCGTGCTCATCGTGGCCGCATCCGTCATCCCGATCGGCATAGAGATCGTGCGCCGGCGCCTCAGGGGCGCCAAGGCCGAGCCGGTGCCGGTGCGCGTCGACGAGGACAGCGAGTACCGCAACCGCTGACGTCTGGGGGTCACCTTCCGGGAGCCACCTCCTGGGGGTCACCTTCCGGGAGCCACCTCCTGGGGGTCACCTTCCGGGAGCCACCTCCTGGGGGTCAGCACGTGCCCTCAGACGGGGTCCGCCGCTGAAGGCCCGTGCCCAGCGGCCCTTGGCACAATGTCACCCATGGACCCCACCGTGTCCCACCCCGCACTTCCCCCCGAGACGAGGCCGCGCGTGCTCCTCATCGAGGACGACAGGCAGCTCGGCCCCCTTGTGGCCGAGCTGCTCGGCGACGACTTCGACGTCTCGCTCGCCGCGGACGGCCGGGCCGGGCTTGAGCTCGCGCTCGCCGAGGAGTGGGACGCGCTTGTCGTGGACCGCGGGCTCCCAGGCCTGGACGGCGTCTCGCTCGTGAGGTCTATCCGGGCCAAGGGCCTCGCGACCCCGATCCTGCTTCTCACGGCGCTCGGCAGCGTCCCGGACAAGGTCGAGGGCCTCGACGCCGGTGCCAACGACTATCTCGTCAAGCCCTTCGACTCGGACGAGCTCGCCGCCCGGCTCCGCGCCCTCACGCGGACCTTCGCCGGCCCCGGCGGGGAGAAGCCTGCCGTGCCGCGACTCCTGCCGGTCGGCTCGTGGGACCTCGACCCCGCCGCCCGGATCCTCAGCTCGCCCTACGGCCACCGGGTCGAACTCTCCGCCGCGGAGTCGGCCCTCCTGGCCCGGCTCGCGGCGGACCCGACCCGCGTCCACTCCCGTGCAGAGCTCCTCGAGTCCGTGTTCGACGCTGGCGACACGCCCGGCGTCGTCGACACGTACGTCCACTACCTCAGGAAGAAGACCGAGAAGACCGTGATCAGGACTGTCCACGGAGTCGGCTACCAGCTCGGGAACCTCGAGTGAGCCGGCGCCCGCTCAACTCCGACGAGCTCGCGCTGCGGCGTGCGGCGCTGCGCGTGGGGGTGCAGATCGCCGGGGCGGTGGCGGTCGTCGTCGTGCTCCTCCTCGCGGCGGCGGGCCTGTTCGTGTGGGCAAAGTCCCAGCCGGCGGAGGTCATCGCCCACCTCGGGCGGACTGAGCCGCAGATCGTGCTCGACTCGGTGGACGTGTTCGGCGCCCTGATCCTGGGGGGCGTCCTCGGGATCGTCCTGGCCGGCGTGGTCGGCGTGCTCGTGGCGCGGCAGGCGGTGCGGCCGCTCGGCGAGTCCCTGGCACTGCAGCGCACCTTCGTCGCCGACGCAAGCCACGAGCTGCGCACACCGCTGACCGTCATCGACACCCGGATCCAGCTCGCGCAGCGACGCCTGGGCCCGGACAGCGAGGCGGCCGGCGTCCTCGCGGAGCTGCGACAGGACTCCGCGAAGCTGGCGGCGGTCATCGAGGACCTCCTCCACGGCATCTCCGGCGGCCCGGACGTGCCCGCAGTGCCCACGGACCTCGCGGCCCTCGCGCGCGACGTCGTGGGCGACCTCGGCGTCGTCGCCGGCGAGAAGGGCCTTGCCCTCGCCGCCGAGGCCCCGGCGGCGGCGGTGCGGGTCGCCGTCGCGCCCGCCCCCCTGCGCCGTGTCATCGTGGCCCTCGCCGACAATGCGCTCAAGTACACCCCCGAGGGCGGGCACGTCACCGTACGAGTCGGCGTCGCCGGCGGCAGCGAGGGACGAGGCACGACGGCGGTGCTCACCGTCGCGGACACCGGCCCCGGGATCGCGGGGCCGGCACCGGAACGGGTGTTCGAGCGGTACGCCGGCGCCGGCGGGGAGTCGCCCGGCGGCCGGCGAAGCTTCGGGCTGGGCCTCGCGCTCGTACGGGACATCGCCGTCCGCAACGGCGGATCAGTGCGGATCGCCGAGACCGGAACCGGCGGGACGACCATGGAGGTCACGCTCCCGCTCGCCCCGGAACGGTAGGACCCCGCCCCTTCATCTCGGACGTCCCACCTCGGTAAGGCGCACCTAAGCTGAGGCGCCCATCACAAAGTGGCACCATGACTTCCATGCGTATGGACCATGTTTCTTATGCCTGCGAAGAGGATGGCCTGCTGGCCACGACCGAGCGGATCGCCAACGCGCTCGGTGTCGAGGCGGTCAAGGGAGGGGTCCACCCGCGGTTCGGCACCCGCAACATGATCATTCCCCTCACAGACCACCACTACCTCGAGGTGGTCGAGGTCCTCGACCACCCGGCGTCGGACAAGGCGCCGTTCGGTCAGGCCGTGCGTGCCCGCAGTGCCGCGGGCGGCGGCTGGATGGGCTGGTGCGTCGAGGTCGACGACCTCGCCCCGATCGAGGAGCGCCTGGGCCGCCACGCGGTTCCCGGCAACCGCAAGTTCCCCGACGGTCGCGAGCTCGTGTGGAAGCAGATCGGCATCCTGGGGCTCATCGCCGACCCCCAGGTGCCGTACGTGCTCAAGTGGGAGGGCGACCCCCAGCTCCACCCGTCCAACGCGTACCCTGCCACCGTGCGGCTCAGCAGGCTGACCATCGCCGGCTCCGCGGCGCGCGTCACGGAGTGGCTCGGCGAGCCCGTCGAGAAGCCGCTCGAGGACGTGGAGGTCGAGTGGGTCTCGCCGAAGGGGACCCCGGGCATCATGAGCGTGACGTTCCAGACGGCCAACGGCGCCGTCACGATCTGACTCCTCGACCATGCGTAGGTGACTCCTCGGTGGTGCGTAGGTGACTCCTCGGCGACAGGAATCGTCGAGGAGTCACCCGAGGCCGATGGCCTTGCCCACGAGGCTGAATCCCACAAACGCCGTGATGTCAAGCAGCGCGTGGGCGATCACGAGCGGCATGACCCGCCCGTACCTGCGGTAGACCCAGCAGAAGACGAGGCCCATGACGGCGTTGCCCACGAACGGCCCGATCCCCTGGTACAGGTGGTAGCTGCCCCGCAGGAGGGCGCTCGCCGCAACCGCCGCGGGCGCCGCCCAGCCGAGCCTCCGCAGCCAGCCGAGCATGAACGCGACCACGATGACCTCCTCGAGGATCGCGTGCCGGATGGCGGACACGATGAGCACGGGCACGGTCCACCAGTACTGGTCGAGGCCGCTGGGAATGATCGCGGTCGTGATCCCGAGCACCCTCCCGGCCCAGTACAGCCCGAGCGAGGGGATGCCGATCGCGAGGAACAGCCCCACGCCCCAGAGCCAGTCCCGCCCGGGCCGCGTGAAGTCGAACCCCAGCCGCAGGAACGGCACCGTCCACGGCACCGGCCCCACGCGCCGTCGGGCCACCGCGTCCCACACGAAGTACAGCGCGAGCGCGACCGGGACGAGCGCGAAGAAGATGTCCAGCAGCTGGTACGTGAGGTCGAAGTACTCTCTGGAGCTGAGCGACCGGTTGAGCGTGCTCGTGCCCTGCGAGAGCGGCGCCTGGGTGGCCTTGTCGAGTAGCTGCACCACGGAGTAGACCGCCGACTGCCCCAGTGAGAGCCCCAGTACGATCAGCAGCTGGGCGCGCCACCGGACGCGGGAGGCGGATCGGACGACGGCGCGTGCTTGGGGCATGCATCCCATCATGCCGTGCCCCGCCACCAAGGCGGCACGCCTGCCCTACGCTGGGGTGCTATGAGCGCGCCGCGGCAGATCATCATGGTCCGGCATGGCCAGTCGGCCGCCAATCAGGACACGACCATCTACGAGCGCCTGCCGGACTATCGGATTCCGCTGACGGAGCTCGGCCGGGCGCAGGCGCGCGCGTCCGGTCGGGAGATCCGCGAGAAGCTGGCGGGCGAGCAGGTGTGCGTGTACGTGTCGCCGTACCTGCGCGCCTACCAGACGCTCGACGCGCTCGGCATCGCGGATCTCACCGAGCGGATCATCGAGGAGCCGCGCCTGCGGGAGCAGGACTGGGCGAACTTCCAGGACCCGGCGGAGATCGGCGAGCAGCGCCGGCTCCGCAACTCGTACGGCCATTTCTTCTACCGGTTCCGCGAGGGCGAGTCCGGCAGCGACGTCTACGATCGCGTCTCCGCCTTCATGGAGACCCTCCACCGGCACTGGAGCAAGCCGGCCTATGCCCCCAACACCCTGCTCGTGACCCACGGCCTGACAATGCGCCTGCTGTGCATGCGCTGGTTCCACTGGACGGTCGAGTACTTCGAGTCGCTCAACAACCCCGACAACGCGGGCGTGCACACGCTCGTGCGGCAGCCTGACGGACGCTACGCGCTGGACACGGCGTTCACGCAGTGGACCGAGCGGACCACGACGGACACCGTCCTCTCCCAAGTGCGCGAGCGCCTCTGACGTCCCACCGCAGGCTACCGCGGACGCGCAGTGCGCGTGCGCCGGGGATCGACCCTGCCGTACAAGGAGCCGACCGCGACCGCGAGCGCAACGAACCGGATGACATTGAAGACGGTGCCGATGATGAAGTACCGCCACGGTTCGCTCAGGGCTGTCAGGAACTTCGTCGGTGCCTCGAGCGCGAGGGTGGCAACCACCAGGACTACCGTGGTCAGCACGAGGGACTTGGTGAGCGGGCCCCCCGTCGGGATCCTGCCGAAGAGGCGCAGCATCGAATAGCCCACAATGAATCCGACGATCAGGCCGCCCAGCAGGGCTTCGATCAGCATCGGCACATAGGCGATGCCGAGCGCAGCCCGGTACTCCGCCGCCACGGGGGTCAGCGAAATGGCGAGGTTCGCCAGCCAGAACGCCAGCCCGCCCACGAGTGCCAGGATCGAAGCACGGCCGAGGAGCCCCACGGGCCTGCCCGCCCCGCCCGCACCTGCCTCCACGCCGCCCTTCACGCCGACGGCCCCTCAGAAGTACCGGCGGCATCCGAAGTGGGCGGAACGACGGCGGCCGGCGCGATGCGTGGCACCCTGATCCCCCTGACGAGGAGCCACAGGGCGAGGCCCACCTCGGCGACGAGGCTCACATACGTTCCCGGAACCCTGATCGCCGGGTAGTCGGTCAGCAGGAACGCCTGCAGGAACCAGACCACCTCGGCGATCCCGTCCAGGATGAGCAGGATCCCGAGCACCCGCGGCAGCAGACCTGACCTGAACACCAGATATCCGAGAGGGAAGAGCCACGTCCCGAAGAACAGCTGCGCGGCGACGAAGCCGAGCTTGTAGACGCTCACCGACAGGAGGACGAGCGATTCGGCCTGGGTGCCCTCGAAGGAGGGCAGCCCGCCGGCGGGTCCGCCCATGAGCATCGCCGAGACGAGCGGGAGCATGCTCGCGCATTGGACCGCAACCCCCACGGCGTTGAGCGCCAGGAACAGCAGCGCCACGTCCCGGTTCACCGGGCGAAGGAGGACATAGAGTCCCCACGCGGCCATCAGGAACAGAAACGCCGAGAGGAAGCCGAACACCAGCCCGAGCCGGAAGGAGGCCGGATCCGTGCCGATGGCGTCGTACACCTGCCGCGCGGTGCCCAGGCCGATGTGCGCGAAGAGGTCGGCGAGCACGGACGCCGCCATGAATGAGAGGTATAGGCCCCCGGCGATCCTTGCGGTCGTGATGGGTCCGATGCGCCCAGAGTGCCCTGCCGACATCCTGGCCTCCTTCGCCGCCGACGCTGCGCCCCCAGACCATCTACATCGTCGGCCCGCCGGAAGCGGCGGCCCAGAGGATAAGGTCCCCGTGTCGGGCTACCGGACCCGCTCCCCCGCCCGCCATACGGCGTGGGTGAGCGGCATGCCCGGCCGGTACGCGAGGTGGGTGGCGCTCGGAGCGTCGAGCACGTGCAGGTCCGCTCGATGCCCGACCGCGATCGACCCCACAGCCCGCTGGCCGTCCGCGTCCGTGCCGACGTGCCGACGCAGGGCGAGCGCCCCGCCGAACGTCGCGGCGCGCACGGCCTCCTGGACGGTCAGGCCCATCTGCAGGACGGCGGTCGTCACGCAGAAGCTCACCGAACTCGTGTAGCTCGTGCCGGGGTTGCAGTTGGACGCGATCGCGATCTGCACGCCCGCATCCAGCAGCCGACGCGCGGGGGCGAGGGGCGCGCGGGTCGAGAGGTCGCACGCGGGAAGCACGGTCGCCACCGTGCCCGCCGTCGCCGTGGACTGACCGCCCCCCGGACCGGACCAGCCGGCCCACGAGCCTGCGAGCGCCTCGACGTCGGCCTCGTCGAGGAAGTTCACGTGGTCCACGCTCGCGGCCCCGAGCTCGACCGCCAGGCGCACCCCGGCGCCGGGTCCAAGCTGGTTGCCGTGCACCCGCAGCCCGAGGCCCGCGTCGCGGCAGGCCTCGAGGACCCTCCGGGACTGCTCCTCGGTGAACGCGCCGGTCTCGCAGAAGACGTCCGCCCAGCGCACGTGCGGGCGCACAGCAGCGAGCATCTCGCCGCACACGAGGGACGTGTACTCCTCGGCGTCCGCACCGGCCGGAACGAGGTGCGCGCCGAGGTAGGTGACCTCGTCGACGAACTCGCCGGCCAGGACTGCGCTGCGGGCCTCGTTGGGCACGTCGAGCCCGTAGCCCGTCTTCGTCTCGAGGTAGGTCGTGCCCCCGGCGAGCGCCTCGGCGAGGCGGGCCGAGAGCAGGCGCCGCAGCTCGCCGTCGGACGCCGAACGCGTGGCGCCAGTGGTGACCCCGATCCCACCCGCGGCGTAGGCCTGCCCTGCCATGCGCGCCTCGAACTCGGCGGTGCGGTCCCCCGCGAACACAAGGTGCGAGTGCGAGTCGACCCAGCCCGGCAGCACGGCGCGTCCCTCAGCGTCGTACCGCTCGTCGGCGTCGGGCGCGGATCGGGCCGCGCCCACCCACGCGATCCGCTCGCCGTCGAGCACGACGGCGGCGTCCCGCAGCACGCCGGCCGTCTCGCCGGATTCCGGACTCGCCTCGCCGGTGAGGTGCTGTGTGGAGAGCTCGCCGATGTTGTCGATGAGGAGGGTCATATACCCATGCTCTAGCTCCGCACCGACAGCCGGTGGGGATCGAGCGCCCGCTGTGTCTCGGATACCGGACTTGACCCGGTGCGGAGCGCCTCGGGACCGGCGAGGAGCTGCGCGGCGGCGTCCTCGGCGAGCGCGGACGAGGTCTGGAACCCATAGCCGCCCTGTCCGGCGAGCCAGAAGAAGCCGGGCGCCTCCGGATCGAATCCCATGACCGGCAGGCCGTCCTTGGGCGAGGTCCGCAGGCCCGTCCACGCCCGGACGATTCCCGTCACGTCGAGATCGGCCACAGTGCGGATGAGGTCCAGGGCAGCCTCGATGTCCCCCGGTCGCGGGACTGCGTCCTCGGCGCGGGACGGCTCGGACTCGGACGGAGAGACGAGCGCCCCGGCCTGATCGGGGCGGAAGTACCACGTGTCGTCCGCGGCCGCGACCATCGGGGTGTCCGGGTCCAGGGGCTCGGCGAGCGAGACGAGGGCCGCGGTCCGCCGGTACGGCTGGAGGCCCAGGCGTTCGACCCCGAACAGGATCGCGACGTCGTCCGCCCACGCGCCGGCCGCGTTGACCACGTTCGCGGCGTGGAAGCCCTCCGCCCCGGCGCCCACGAGCCAGCCCTCCCCGACGCGCTGCGCGGTGTGCACGGGCGATCCGACGTGGAGGCCGACCCCCGCGGCCTGCGCCATGTGCTCATGGAACGAAAGCAGAGCCGCCGCGTCGACCCGGACCGAGTCGGTGTCCAGGGCCGCGGCCTCGAATGCGTCCGCCCTCAGGCTGGGAACGAGCCCGCGGGCCTCCTCCCGAGTCAGCGCACGCATGCCCTCGTGGGACTCGGCCTCAACGTCCGCGCGGGTTCCCACGAGCATGAAGCGGCTGGGCCAAATGAGCTTGCGGGCCCCACCGGCAGGAGTCTCGTCGGCCTGATCGGCGAGCGAGGCGAGGGTCCGGCGGGTGAGCTCCTGCACGGGCGCGGGACCGTAGCTCGGGATGAGCTGCTGGGCCGAACGCGCGGACGTGTGGTAGGCGAGCGAGGGCTCCGCCTCCACCAGGGCGGCCCGGCACCGCCCGCCCAACGCTGATGCCAGCGAGAGGCCGGCGATGCCGCCCCCAATGATGAGGACGTCGACTTCTTGGGCGCTGTTGGTGGTGGCCGTCATGGCCACACCCTACCCGCGAAGCCGAGCGCCGGGGAGGGGCCGGCAGCCCCTTGCGCTGCCCCTCCCCGGCGTCGCTCAGAGCGTCCGGCACCTTCCACGGTAAGAGCGCGCTCCCGGTTTCGGTAGGGCATGCCGATCATGTGGGAGCGTGATCCATGTCACACCGTGCCGGCGGATATCGCTTCCCGCGCGGCGACGAACGCTGTGACCGCGGTCTCGACGTCCTCGGGCGTGTGCGCCGCCGAGAGCTGGACGCGGATGCGGGCCAGGCCCTTGGGCACCACGGGATAGGAGAAGGCCGTGACGTACACGCCGTGGGCGAGCATCTCGGCCGCGATCCGTCCGGCGAGCGCGGCGTCCCCGAACATGACCGGGACGATCGCGTGCTCGCCGTCCAGGAGCTCGAAGCCCTCCTCGCCCATCCGCTTCCGGAAGAGCGCGGCGTTGGCGAATAGCTGCTCGCGCAGGTCCGCCGAGCCGGCCACGAGCTCCAGCGCGGTCATCGTGGCGGCCACGATCGCCGGGGCCACGGAGTTGGAGAACAGGTAGGGCCGGGCCTTCTGGCGCAGCGTCGCGACGATCTCGGCGCGGCCGGACACATAGCCGCCCGAGGCGCCGCCGAGCGCCTTTCCGAACGTGCCCGTGTAGATGTCCACCCGGTCGGAGACGCCTGCATGCTCGGGGGTTCCGGCCCCGGTGGCGCCCATGAACCCGACGGCGTGGGAGTCGTCGACCATGACCATCGCGCCGTACGTGTCCGCGAGGTCGCAGATCTCGCGGAGCGGCGCGAGGTACCCGTCCATCGAGAAGACACCGTCGGTGACGATGAGCACCCGGCGCGCCCCGGCGCCGTCGTGCATCGCCTTGGCCTCCTGCAGGCGGGCCTCGAGCTCGCCCATGTCCCGGTTCGCGTACCGCAGCCGGGCGGCCTTGCAGAGGCGGATGCCGTCGATGATCGAGGCGTGGTTGAGGGCATCCGAGATGACGGCGTCCTCGGCTCCGAGCAGCGCCTCGAACACGCCGCCGTTCGCGTCGAAGCAGCTCGAGAACAGGATGGTGCCCTCCGTGCCGAGGAACTCGGAGACGCGGCGCTCGAGCTCGAGGTGCGCGTCCTGGGTGCCGCAGATGAACCGCACCGACGCCATGCCGAAGCCACGCTCGTCGAGGGCCCTCTTCGCCGACGCGATGAGGTCCGGATGGTCCGAGAGGCCCAGGTAGTTGTTGGCGCAGAAATTGAGCACCTCCCCCGCCGGCGCGCCGAGCGGCCCGGCCTGGATGTGCGCCGACTGCGGCGAGTCGATGTGCCGCTCCTCCTTGAACGTCCCGGCGGCGCGGATCTCGTCCAGCTCCGCGGCGAGCTGCTCCCTCACACCTGCGAACATGCTTCTCTCTCCCTCTTCGCTTTCTGGCCCTCGTCGCTTTCTGGTCCTCTTCGCCTCTTCGCGGCCTAGACGCCGGTCCAGTCCAGCACCACTTTGCCGCCGCTGCCAGAGCGGGCGACGGCGAACCCCTCCTCCCAGCGCGAGGCGGGCAGGACGTCGGTCACCACGGACGCGACGTTGCGGCGGAGCACGGGATTGGAGGACAGCATGGCGCTCATGGCGTACCAGGTCTCGAACATCTCGCGGCCGTAGATGCCCTTGAGCGTGAGCATGTGGGTCACGATCTTGGTCCAGTCGATCTCGGCGGGCTCGGAGGGAAGGCCCAGCATGGCGATCCTGCCTCCGTGGTTCATGTTCTCGATCATCCCGGCGAGCGCGGCCGGGCGGCCGGACATCTCGAAGCCGACGTCGAAGCCCTCGAGCATGCCGAGCTCGCTCTGGGCGTCCCGGACGGACATGGTCGAGACGTCGACGGCGAGGTCGGCGCCCATCTGCCGTGCGAGCTCGAGGCGCCGCTCCGAGACGTCGGTGATCGCGATCTTGCGGGCCCCCGCGTGGCGGGCCACGGAGATGGCCATGAGGCCGATCGGGCCGGCGCCGGTGATGAGCACGTCCTCGCCGACGAGCGGGAAGCTCAGCGCCGTGTGGACGGCGTTGCCGAACGGGTCGAAGACGGCGCCGAGCTCGGGGGTGATGAGCGAGTCATGATGGACCCACACATTGGCCTCCGGGATGACGACGTATTCGGCGAACGCGCCGTCGCGCTGCACGCCGACGCTGACCACGTTGATGCACATCTGGCGGCGGCCGGCGCGGCAGTTGCGGCACATCCCGCACACGATGTGGCCCTCACCCGAAACGCGGTCGCCGACCTTGACCACCTTGACGTCCTCGCCGGTCTCGACGACCTCGCCGTAGAACTCATGGCCGGGGATGAAGGGGGGCCGTGGCCATCTCCTGGGCGGATGCGTCCCACGACTGGAGGTGCAGGTCCGTGCCGCAGATGCCGGTGGCGTGGACGCGGATCTTGACGTCCGCAGGACCGGCCTGCGGCTCGGGGCGCTCGGTGAACTCGAAGCCGGCCTGCGGGCCGGGCTTGTACAGGGCCTTCATGAGGCCATTCAATTCCACCACACGGCTTAGAACAACCGCAGGTTTCTCAAGGGACGATTCAGTTTCAGCTTACGTGTACGAGGATGAGGCAGATGCCCCATGACCCGGCCGCGGATGGCGGCTCACGATCATCACAGACAAGCATCACAGGAAGGAGCCCCGCCATGAACACCCCCCGCGCCGCCGCCGAGGAGATTCCGGTCCTGCCCCGCGGCGATGACGAGCGCATCGCCGGCTCGGGCCTCGTCGGGCTGGCCTTCGAATCCGGCGACTACCTCGCAACACGGCGGATGACCACGAGCTTCGGGCCTGACTACACGGCGGTCTGGCACCGCAGTCCCGGCGGAGACTGGACGGTCTACTCGACCAACGATCCCGAGCACAGCTGCGAGCGCTACATCGGCGCCGCGTGCACCCGCCCTTCGGTGCGCGGGCCGATCAGGGTCGACTGGCTGGACGGCTTCACCATGCGCGTGTCCATCGGCGGAACGCTCGAGTGGACCACCGCCCTCGCGGACACGCCAATCACGCGGCTGATGACGTCCGTATGCTCCCTCATGCCGGAGCGGGCGTGGACCAGCCCTGCGAGCCTCGGCGTCATGGGCCGCGCATCCGGCCCCATGCTGCGGACCGGGACGCTCCGGCTCGAGGGGTCCGTGCCCAACGGCCAGCACTTTGCCATGGCGCCCAAGAGGATCTGGGCCGTCGAGGACAGCCACGCGCTGCTCGACGGCCGTGACCTCGGAGAACCCCGTCCGCTCCCCGAGCAGGAACGGCTGGGCGACTTCTGGCTGCCCCAGCGCGGCCTGTTCATGACGGGCTACGTCCACTACGAGTCCTTCGACCCGGCCCGGCACGTCTCGGCGGCCCAGCACGACCGGGAGCTCCGGGAGAGCGCCGTCTGAGGGCGCCCTTCCCTGGCGATTCCGACCGCGGGAGGATGGCTGCATGCCCCAGGTCGCCACCCGGCGGACAGAGCTCCTGGCGGCCCTGTCGATCGCGATCGACCTCGGCCTCGGCCAGCCGGCGGAGCACGTCCTCCGCTCGGCGATCATTGCGACGCGCGTCGCCGACCGGCTCGGCCTGCCCAGCGAGGACCGCGAGTCCGCCTTCTACGCCACGCTCGTGATGTGGGTCGGGTGCCACGCGGACTCCCACGAGTACATCCGCTGGTTCGGGGACGACATCGCGGTCAAGCGCGAGGCCTACCTGGTGGACTGGGCCGGCCTGCCGTACATGCGGTTCCTGCTCGGCAACGTCGCCCACGGCGCCCCGCTCCCCGAGCGCCTCAAGGTGATGGCCCAGCTCCTGCGGGATCCGCGGCGCCAGCTCGGGGAGATGATCCACTCGCACTGCGCCTCGGCGGCGCTCCTGGCCGCCGAGATGGGGCTCCCCGAACGGGTGCAGCGGTCGCTCGCGGCGACTTTCGAGAGGTACGACGGCGCGGGCAGCCCCGCGCGGCTGTCCGGCGACGCGATCCCGCTCGAGATGCGGATCGCCCACGTCGCCGACCTCGCCGAGGTCCATGACCGCACGTACGGTCCCGGCGGCGCGGAGTACATGGTCCGGTCGCGGCGCGGCGGCCAATTCGACCCGGCGGTCGCGGATGCCTTCCTCGCCGCGCCGCGCGAGATCCTCGCCCCACCCCAGACCGGGAGCCACTGGGACGCCGTCCTCGCCGAGTCGCCGGACCGGAACCACCCGATGGCCCCCGCCGAGCTGGACAGGATGCTCGTCGCCATCGGCGACTTCGTGGACCTCAAGTGCCCGTTCACACTCGGTCACTCGCGGGCGGTCGCGGACCTCGCCGCACGCGCTGCCGCCGTCGCGGGGCTCGACGCCGGCCAGGTCACCGCCGTCCGCCGCGCGGGGCACGTCCACGACGTCGGCCGGATCGGCGTGTCGAACCAGATCTGGGAGCAGGCCGGCGAACTGTCCGAAGTCCAGTGGGAGCGGGCGAGGCTGCACCCGTACCTGACCGGACGCGTCCTCGAGCGGGTCGAGGGCCTCGGGGAGGTGCCGCGCATCGCGGCCAACCACCACGAGCAGCCCGACGGCGGCGGCTACCCCCGCTCACTCACGGCTGCGGCGCTCCCTGCCGCCGACCGCCTGCTGGCGGCCGCCGTCGCCTACGAGTCCGCCCTCGAGCCGCGGCCGTACCGCGCCGAGTTCTCCCCCGCGCAGGCCGCGGCGAGGCTCCGTGAACGGGCATCTTCGGGGCGGCTCGACCCCACGGCCGTCGAGGCGGTCCTCGCGGCCGCCGGACACGGCCCGGTCCCGCGAACACGCCGCGCGGACGGGCTCACGCCCCGCGAGGCCGAGATCCTCGTCCACGTGGCGCGCGGCGAGTCCAACCGGCAGATCGCCGAGCGGTTCACACTCTCGGAGAAGACCGTCCGCAACCATGTGGAGCGCATCTACGGCAAGCTCGGCGTGACGAACCGGGTCGGGGCGAGCCTCTACGCGCTCGCGAACGGCCTGGCCGGCTGAGGCGATGGCTGGCCGAGGCAATAGTGTTCTCACCATGGACGTGAGGCAGCTGCAGATCCTCCGCGAGCTGGGTGAGCTCGGGAGCGTCAAGGCCGTGGCGGAGGAGCTCATGGTCACACCATCCGCCGTCTCCCAGCAGCTGGCCCTGCTCACCCGCAGCGCGGGCACGCAGCTGACCCGCAAGGAGGGCCGCAATCTTGTCCTCACGGATGCGGGGAGGGTCCTCGCGGAGGCGGGCGGCGCCGTCGTGCGCGCCATGGCGGATGCGCGCGCCGCGATCGGCGCCTACCACGAGGACCCGGCGGGGATCGTGAGTGTGAGCGCGTTCCACTCGGCCGCGCAGGCACTCTTCGGAAGGCTCACGGCGCGGCTCGCGGAGCCTCCCCCGCAACCCACAGCGCACGACGCCGGCGGGCCGGCCTCCGCGGGCCCCTCGCCGAGGCTCCGGCTCGCCGACGAGGACGTCCCACAGCACGGCTTCCCGGCGCTGACAGGCAGGTATGACATCGTGCTCGCGCACCGGCTGGCCCACACGGAGGCATGGCCCGAGGACAGGCTCGTCGTGGTGCCGCTCGTGCAGGAGCCGTTCGACGTCGCGCTCCCGGCCGGGCACCCGCTTGCCGCGATGCCCGAACTGGCCCCCGAGGACGTGGCCGGCGAGCCGTGGATCTCGAGCCGGCCGGGGTACTCGCCCGCCGACGTCCTGGCCGCCATCGGTGCGGTCGCGAGCCGCTCGCCCGAGGTCTCCCACCGGATCAACGACTACTCGACCGTCGCGGCGATCGTGGCGGGCGGCGGGGTCCTGGGCCTGCTTCCCCGGTACACGGCGGGGATCGGGCTGCCGCGCGGAGTCGTGCTCCGACCGCTTGCCGGGATCGGGACGAAGCGCAGCATCGACCTGCTCATCCGCCCCGAGAACGCCGGCCGGCAGTCGGTGCAGGCCGTCGTCGAGACCCTGCGGGGACTCGTGGATGACCTCGTCCAAGAGGCGGAGCACCGCACCGCCGCAGCACCCCGGCCCGCGCCTTGACCGCGCTTCTAAAATGAGGGCATGACAGCTAGTGAATACGGCGTCATTCCCCAATCCTCCGATGACAAGGCGCCGAAAGCGGTTGTCCTCTCCGCGGACAAATTCGAGGATCTGGAATTGTATGTCCCGGTCTTCCGCCTCGTCGAGGCCGGGTGGAAGGTGGACATCGCCGCTCCGGAAGCGGGAAAGATCACCGGCGAGAGCAACTGGTACTTCATCGTCGCGAACAAGCGCATCGACGAGGTCGATCCGGACGACTACGACCTCCTCCTGGTGCCCGGCGGCAAGCCCGACGGCGCGCCCACCACGGTCAGGCATCATGCCCACGCCGTGGAGATCGCCCGCTCATTCTTCGCCGCGAACAAGCCCGTCGCCGCGATCTGCCACGGCCCGTATCTGCTCGTCTCGGCAGGCGTCCTGGACGGGAGGCGGCTCACATCGTATTGGGGCGACGGCGTCCCCGAGGAGATCACGGCGGCCGGCGGGCTCTGGGAAGACGCCGAGGTGGTGGTCGACCGGAACCTCGTCACCTCGCGGTGGCCCATGGACATCGCGGCATTCCTGCGGGAGATGATGGCGCTGGTCCGTGCACGCGTATGAGGCAGGTCCGAAGAGGCCGGGCCCCTGAGAGGGACCGGCCTCTTCAGCGGCGGCCTCTGATGCCTCCGCTTCGGCGGGCTAGGCTCGGCGGGGCTGGGCTTCGGCGCGACGCTGCGGGGCGATGAAGACGAGCGCCGGGTAGGTGATGAGTGCCACCGCGAAGTGCATGAGTACGAGCACGCCGATGGCGTTGGCGGGCTGGCCCTTGTAGAGGATCCAGGCGTCCGGCGCGAGGCCGACGATGGTCACGAGGATGGCGAGCCACAGGAACGGCTTCCACGCCCGCGACGAGAACCATGTCACGACGGGCCAGGCGAGGCACGCGAGGCCCACACCGATCACAGTGAGCTTCGTGTAGTCGACGAAGCCGAAGTGCTCATAGCCCGCAGTCTCGGGGAACCACGCGACCCCGGCGGCCGCCAGCGCCCCACAGGCCAGCACGGAGACGACGACCGCGACGACGCTCGCGAGGATCCAGCGCACGAGCGCCGGCTGGTTCCGGCCGCGCGGGAAGTCCAGATCGAGCGCCCGGAACAGTCGAGCCGTCGTGGAGTCGGTGCGGGCGTGGGTGCGCTGCTGCGAGGTCATGGGATTCAGCGTAGGAACCCCGGTCTAAGAAGATTCTGAGATTTCGGGGGGCTCGGTGGAATTGGCAGGGTAGCAGGGCCACCGACAACCCGCGGATCAGTTCTCGAAGAGGCAGAACGGGTGGCCGTCCGGGTCGAAGAACACGATGACGTCCTCCTGCGGCTGGTGGGCAGACCTCGTGGCTCCGCAGTCCTCGGCGTGCGCCGCGGCCTTGGCGAGATCCGTCACGAGCAGGTCAAGGTGCATCATCTGCTGTTGCTTCCCAGGCTGCTCGGGCCACACAGGCCGCTCGTAGTCCTCCTCGAACTGGAAGGAGAGCTGCCGCCCGCCGGCCGGGTCGAGGACCGTGGTCCACTCCTGTTCGTCGTCGCCGAGCTCCCACCCCAGCAGGTTGGAGTAGAAGCGTGCCGCCGCCTGTGGGTCGGGGCTGCCGAGGACCGTCGCGTGGTACTGGATCAGTGGCGCCATGGGCCCAAGAATACGCACGACGGCGCTGCGCCAGTAGGTGCCGAAGGCCCAGGTGCGCTGCCCGCGGGAGGCGAGTGGCGCCGTCGTGCGTCCGCCTGAACCGCGGCGGCACGAAGATACCTCAGATTGTGGACAATACCTCTGTCTACAGACGGCGGTACTGTCCAGAATGCGGGGTGAAGCCTATGCAGCCAGCGGCCGCCAGATCCCGAACCGGTTCCCGGCCGGGTCGACGAGATGGGCGAACTCGATGGCGCCGTTGTTGACGAGCGGGAGGGCGACCGTGGCCCCGAGACGCTCGGCCTCGGCGACGGCGACGGCCACATCCTCCACTTGGACGTAGAACACCGCCCAATGGTCCCCGCCGATCCCGCTGCTGTCCCACAGGCCGCCCTGGTCCGTGTTCACCATGCGGTAGCCCACCGGGGACGGCTCCCCGAACTCCCAGCCGAACAGCCCGCCGTAGAAGGCCCGCGCGCCCTCAGGGTCCGGGGTGCCGATCTCGAAATAGTTCACCTGCGCCGTCATGCGGACCTCCCATAGGTAGCGGGGCCCTCTCTTGGCCCCTTCTACCCATGGTGCGAGCGTGTGGGCGGGCACGGCAAAAGGGCTTGAGTCATGGCAAGAGGCTTGGGCACGCCAAAGGGCGGGCCTCCCCTCTCGGGGAATGCCCGCCCCTGGAGGCTTGGCGCCGTCGTGCGGCTGGCTGGCTGTCAGTACAGCTGGCCCTTAGGCGCTCACACCCAGCTTCTCGAGGATGAGCTCGCGGACGCGGCCGGCGTCGGCCTGGCCGCGCGTCGCCTTCATGACGCCGCCGACGATCGCGCCGACCGCCTGGACCTTGCCGCCGCGGATCTTGTCCGCGACGTCGGGCTGCGCTGCGAGCGCGGCGTCGATCGCCTCGAGGAGGGGTCCGTCGTCGGAGACCAGGACAAGGCCGCGGGCCTCCATGACCTCGGTCGGGGTGCCCTCGCCAGCGATCACGCCGTCGAGGACCTGGCCTGCCATCTTGTTGTTGAGCTTGCCGTGCTCGACGAGGCCGTTGAGCTCGACGATGGCCTCGGGGCTCACGCCGAGGTCTGCCGGGTCGACGTCGGCGGCCTTGGCGCGGCCCACGATCTCGCCCATCCACCACTTGCGGGCGGCCTGGGCGGTCGCACCGGCGGCGATGGTCGCCTCGATCTCGTCGATGACGCCCGCGTTGACGACGTCGCGGAACTCGGCGTCCGCGAACCGCCACGATTCCTTGAGACGCTTGCGGCGCTCGGCCGGGGGCTCCGGGAGGGAGGCGCGGAGCTCCTCGACCCACTCGCGGCTCGGGACCACGGGGACGAGGTCCGGCTCGGGGAAGTAGCGGTAGTCGTCGGCGTCGCTCTTCGGGCGACCGGCCGTCGTCGTGCGCGTGTCCTCGTGCCAGTGGCGCGTCTCCTGGGTGACCTTCTCCCCCGCCGAGAGGATCGCCGCGTGGCGCTGGATCTCGAAGCGGACGGCGTGCTCGACCGAGCGGAGCGAGTTGACGTTCTTCGTCTCGGAGCGGGTGCCGAACTGCGTGGCGCCCTTGGGCATGAGCGAGACGTTCGCGTCGCAGCGGACGTTGCCGCGCTCCATGCGCGCGTCCGAGACGCCGAGGTTCTTCACGATCTCACGGACCGCGGCGACGTACGCCTTGGCGAGCTCGGGGGCGCGGGAACCGGCCCCGACGATCGGCTTGGTGACGATCTCGACGAGCGGGACGCCCGCCCGGTTGTAGTCCACGAGGGAGTAGTCGGCGCCCTGGATGCGGCCGGTCGCGCCGCCCATGTGGGTGAGCTTGCCCGCGTCCTCCTCCATGTGCGCGCGCTCGATCTCGACGTGGAACACGGTCCCGTCCTCGAGTTCGATGTCGAGCCAGCCGTCGTGGGCGATCGGCTCGTCGTACTGGGAGGTCTGGAAGTTCTTGGGCGTGTCCGGGTAGAAGTAGTTCTTCCGGGCGAACCGGCAGGACTCAGCGATCTCGCAGTTGAGCGCCAGGCCGATCTTGATGCTCGACTCGACGGCGGCCTTGTTCACCACCGGCAGGACGCCGGGCATGCCGAGGTCCACCTCGTTGACGTCGGTGTTCGGGTCGTCGCCGAACACGTTCGGTGCCGAGGAGAACATCTTGGTCTTCGTGTTGAGCTCGACGTGGACCTCAAAGCCGAGGACCGGGTCGAACTTCTCCATGGCCTCGTCGAAGGACAGGATCTCGTCAGTGGATGCCATTTCTCTCTCCTTCTTAGAGCGCCGGGGCCTGGGCGAGCAGCGGGCCGCCCCACTGCGCCTCGAGCAGATTCTCGAGGGCCGCGCCGACCTTGTACAGACGGGCGTCCTGGCGGGCGGGGGCGAGGATCTGGAGGCCCGCGGGCAGGCCGTCCTCGTCGGCGAGTCCACTCGGGAGGGACAGACCGGGCACGCCGGCAAGGTTCGCCGGGATGGTCGCGACGTCGTTGAGGTACATCGCGAGCGGGTCGTCGAGCTTCTCGCCGAGCTTGAACGCCGTCGTGGGCGCCGTCGGGGAGATGAGGACATCCGCCTGGGCGAACGCCGCGTCGAAGTCCCGCTGGATGAGGGTACGGACCTTCTGGGCCGAGCCGTAGTAGGCGTCGTAGTAGCCGGCCGAGAGGGCGTATGTGCCGAGGATGATGCGGCGCTTCGCCTCGTCGCCGAACCCGGCGGCGCGGGTCGCGGCCATGACGCGCTCGATGGTGAGGGGGCCGTCCTGGGGCGTGACGCGCAGGCCGTACCGGACGCCGTCGAACTTCGCGAGGTTGCTCGAGACCTCGGACGGCATGATGAGGTAGTACGCGCCGAGGGCGTACTTGAAGTTGGGGCACGAGACCTCGACGATCTGCGCGCCGGCGCCCTTGAGCAGCTCGAGCGATTCCCGGAACCGGGCCTCGACGCCGGACTGGTAGCCCTCGCCGCCGAGCTCCTTCACGACGCCGATGCGCAGCCCCTTGAGCGAGCCAGGGGCGGCGCCGCCGCGCGCGGCCTCGGCCAGCGTGTCGAACGCGTCGGTCAGCGAGGTCGAGTCGAACGGGTCGTGGCCTCCGATGAGCTCCTGGAGGAGCGCGGCGTCGAGCACCGAACGGGAGACCGGGCCGATCTGGTCCAGGCTCGAGGCCATCGCGATCGCGCCGTAGCGGGACACCGCGCCGTACGTCGGCTTGACGCCGACCGTGCCGGTGACGGCGCCAGGCTGGCGGATCGAGCCGCCCGTGTCGGTGCCGAGCGCGAGGGGCGCCTCGAACGCCGCGACGGCCGCGGCCGAACCGCCGCCGGAGCCGCCGGGGATGCGGTCGAGGTCCCACGGGTTGCGGGTCGGGCCGAAAGCCGAGTGCTCCGTGGAGGAGCCCATCGCGAACTCGTCGAGGTTGGTCTTGCCGAGGATCGGGAGCTTCGCGGCCCGGATCTTCTTGATGACGGTCGCATCGTAGGGGCTCATCCAGCCCTCGAGGATGCGGGAGCCCGCCGTCGTGGGCTGGCCCACCGTGACGATGAGGTCCTTGATCGCGATCGGGACGCCCGCGAGCGGGTGGAGGGCTGCGGCGTCGTCCCCGCCTGCGGCGCGGATCGAGTCCACCTCGCGGGCGACGGCGAGCGCCTCCTCCGTGTTGACGTGCAGGAACGCGTGGACGCCGCGCTCCCCGCCGTCGACCTCGGCAATCCGGTCGAGGTGCGCCTGCGTGACCTCCTCGGAGGAGACCTCCTTGGCGGCGAGCTTCTCCGCCAGGGCGGACGCGGTGGACGTGATGAGGGGGTTGAGGCTCTTGTCGGTGCTCATCGTCTACTCCTCGTCCAGGATGGCCGGGACCTTGAAGCGGTCCTCGTCAGAGTCGGGGGCGCCGGAGAGCGCCTCGGCGGGCGTGAGCACGTGCCCCACGACGTCCTCGCGGAAGACGTTCTGCAGCGGGATCGGGTGGCTCGTGGCGGGCACGTCGGGCCCGGCGGCCTCGCTCACGCTCTTGACGGCATCGACGATGTGGGCCAGCTCGCCCGCCATCTTGTCGAGTTCCGCCTCGCTCATCTCGATCCGCGCGAGCTGCGCGAGGTGCGCAACGTCGTCGCGAGTGATCTCAGCCATAAATCTCCATACCCTTCCCGCCCTACTCCCGCCTACAATCGGGAGTGACGTGTTGACAGAAAACGCGCCGGTGTTGGTTGAACCCACGGAAGGAGCCCCCACCATGGCCTCAGTACAGCCCAGAACCCGGGCCGACGGCACACAAGCCTACGCCGTCCTCTGGCGCGAAGGCGGCACCCGCGACAGCAGACAACGCTCAAAGACCTTCGACGACCCCAACCGCGCCCAACAGCTCGCCGACTTCCTCAACGCCAACCACCAGACCTACGAACTCGCCCTCGACGCCCAGGAACACGCCTACGCCGAAGGCCTCACCATCACCCACGCCGCCCACGACCACCTCAACACCATCACCGGCGTGGACCCCGGCACCAAACGCACCTACGAGATCAACATCCGCCTCCACATCCTCCCCCACCTCGGCACCCGCCGCGCCGCCGACCTCACCCGCAACGACGTCCGCCGATGGGTCAACACCCTCGACACCGCAGGCCTCGCACCCAACACCATCGCCCAATGCCACATGCTCCTCTCCGCGATCATGAACACGTGCATCGCCGAAGGCATCCGCGACGACAACCCCACCCGCCGTGTCCGCCTCCCCAAACCCCGGCGCACCACCCTCCGCGCCAAACTCATCGAACCGGCCCAGTACCGGGCCATCGTCCTGCCCGAGATCCCCGAGCCGTGGCGCCTGTTCGTGGAGCTCCTCGCCGGGACGGGCATGCGTGTGGGTGAGGCGGCCGCCCTCACCGTCGCCGACTACACACCAGGCACCGAGAACGTCCTCGCGTCGGTCACCGTCACGAAGACGTGGAAACGCGACGACAGGGCCCGCTACTACGTCGGGAAGCCCAAGACGGACGAGTCGAACCGGGTCATCGACATCGACGACGACCTCGACAAGCTCCTCAAAGCCTCCACCAAGGGACGGCCACCGACGGACCCGCTCGTGCCCGACCCCGAGACCGGCGGGTACATCTCCTACCGGGTCTTCGAGAAGCGCATCTGGGGCCACGCCACGGCCCGCATGACCGACCCGGAACGGGTGGGCGGGCACCTCCCCGCACGGCCCACGATCCACTGGCTCCGCCACTCCCACGGGGCGTGGCTCACAGCCGCCGGCGTGGACCTCGTGACCGTGTCCCGCCGCCTCGGGCACTCCAACATCGCGACCACGGCGAACATCTACGGCCACCCGACCGACGCGGCCCGCCGCACCGCCGCCGACGCCGCAGGGCGGGCGAGGGGCGGGGCATGAGTCAGGCCCGCCAACACCTTGGGGGGGGACTGGAAGCGGGCCTGACGGTTCAAGGGTCCCCGGTCCGGGCCGATTGCGCCTGCCAAGGGCCCCACGGTTCCACCCAGCATTGGGTCAGATGGTAAGGGTCCCGGCCCGGCCGGGGGATTCAGTTGTGTGGGCGGGGGGAGGAGGAGCTAACTCAATCCCCCGCCACTCCCATAAGCCTAGCGGGCGGAACCGCCCTCGCTACGCGTGTGGCATGTGCAGGGGCAGTCCGTGCCGATATCCTCGGTGAGGTCCCAGCCCGCGCCCGTGCAGGACCGGTGCTTCCCGTCCCGGCAGTCCGGGGAGTGGAGGATGTCGTGGTCGTCGATCCACGAGTACACCCCGGCCAGCTTCCCGGACGCACGCGCAGCGTCGATCATCTCGTCTGTGGCCTCGTCGTCGGTCATGGCGTCGGCTCGTGCAGGACGGTCGCGGGGAAGGTGAAGTCATCCGACCCCTCCACGTCCTCGCCGCACTCCCAGTAGGTCCGCAGGGTTCCATCTGGACGTTCGCGCCTGACGTAGCACTGCCAGACATCCTGACCGGCGTCCAGCACGACGGAGCGGACGGGCAGGGCGTCGAGCTCGGCGGCCGTCGTGACCGTGCGGGGCTTCCGGTGCGCGATGGCCACCTCGGCCTGGTGCTGGACCAGCGACTTGTTTGGGTAGACGGGCGCACCGCACTGGCAGTAGGAGGACTCGCGGCCATCATGGGCCATCGTGAAGTGCTCATAGTGGTGCTTCCAGAGTTCGGCGGCGAGTTCGTCGCGTTCGGTGCTCATTCGGTGATCCTCCGTGCCAGCCATCACAGCGGCCTGTAACCGTTGTCACGGAACAACTCGCCAACCTGACAGAGACGCCCAACCAGGGCCAGCTCGAAGGCGCGGCGGGCCACCTCTTGAATCTCGTGGGTCGGGTGTGACCGGTTCGCGGCCTCGTCGCCCCAGTCCACCCGCAAGCTAAGGAAGTTCAGCAGCGACCGCAGGTTGACCGTCCAGTAGAGCGAACTGTAGATCCCCACCGGGAGCACGTTGCGTGCTACCTCGCGCGCGATGCCCGCCTCGATCATGCGCTCGTAGGACGCCCACGCCGCACTGTAGGCGCGGTGATGTCCGGCCTCGACCACGGCACGGTGCTCCGCCGTTCCCGGCTCGAACTCGTAGTGACCTACCTTGCCCACCTGGACCAGCGGCCTGTCAGCGGCGGGCATGTAGAAGACGGGCTTGAGGATCGAGTACCGGCCCGACTCCTCGTTGAAGCTGCCGACCCGGTGGCGCAGCATCTCCCGCGTGACGAAGATGGGCGCCTCAACCCGGAACGTGAAGACGACGTGCTCGAACGGGGACGCGTGGCGGTTGTTGTAGAGGTAGCGGATCAGGCCCGCATTCTCGGTGTCCGTCCCGGTGGTCCCGGTGGACACGCGGGCGGCGGCCGCGATCCTCTGGAGGTCTCCCATGTGGTCGACGAGTTCCACCGTGACATCACTGCGGTAGGTGACACTCATTCGGTGATCCCCTTCGCCACGTACGCCCAGTCCTCCAGTGCACGGACCTCACCGCACACGGGGCACCGGCCAACATCCTCCCTGTGCTCACGCATCCACACGGCGGTGGACTGGCACACGGCGATCAGGTCACCGGCGCGGCCCCAGCAGGGGTGCAGGTTGCGGACGTACCAGCGGGCGGGGCCCGTGTCGTGGCGGGTGGGGTCTTCCCCGTGCCCGGCCGCCTCACACGCCGGGACAGCCACGGCCCCGGCCAGGGGCGCCTCGAACAGGTCAACACTCACAGTGCCCACTCCTCCCGGTAGTCCTCGTGCTCCGCGTACACGGCCGCGAGCTGGCGGACGGCGCCGGCAGCGTTGTTGCCGCGCTTGCCCATGTCCGGCTCGGTGCGCCATTCCGTGTCGGGCTCGTAGCTCCGCAGCGTGTCCAGCACCCACCGCTTGGCTGCGCACTCCGCGAGGACACGCGCCGGGTCGTACAGCCGGTCCCACGTCGTGTGCCGGTTCGGCAGATAAAATGTCCCGTCATCCCATAGGCCGTCCAGCCACTCCGTCCGACCGTCATCGTCGATGAACAGCGGGTCGTGGTGCTCGGCGTACAGCTTCGCCAACGCCTCGTCTTCGGCGATGCGGGCCAGCAGGAACTCGACGATGCTCACTCCGGCCCGTCCTTCCGGTTGTCCACGATCCACGCCTCGATTGGTCCCCCGACCAGCCAGTACGGTGAACGGTGGATCACCAGATCCACGGGCGGCATGCCACGGAGGTGCCGCCGCTTACGGAGCGCTCCCACACTGATCCCCGTAGCGGCGGACACCCCCGCATACCCTATGTACTCATCCATCCTTCAAAGGTAACGACCGGAAGGCCTGTCGCTAACTGACCCGGACCGCCGGGGGAGACTCGTCACCCACCGTGTCCATCCCGCGGGCCGTGTGCCCCCCGGACGCCGCACCGTAGGAGCGGATCAGGTCACGGGCCAGGGTCAGGAGCATGTCCTTCGCCTCGGGCGGCAGGTCCCCGGCCCCGGCGATCATGAGGACGGTGGGGTCCCTCGGCGGGACGGGCAGCCCCACGGTGCGGGCCGCGGCCATGACGATCTCCGACATGGGCAGGGACAGTGCCCGGGCGAGGCCCCGGAGCGTGTCAGGGTCGGGGAACTTCGCCCAGTCGGGTTTCGTCGCGAGCTGTTGGAAGCGGTTCCCGGTGGGGTAGCCGCCGGCGTCTCTGGATAGCCTCGGGTATGATCTGGTGCCCTTGCGCATCTTGATGAGGTCCGCGAGGTCGGGCTGTGCCGGGTCGGGGCGGCGGTCATTGTCGTGTGAAGAGTCCATCGTGGGTTCCTCCATTTGTTGGGATGGTTGCTCCCGGTTTTCGGGTGTGAGTGACAGGAACACATGTTAAGTGATGCGTGTCCGTGGCGACTATGACGAGAGTCCGGTGGGCGTTTCCCCAGCAAGCACAACGTTACCCGCTGGTATTTGGTAAGTCAACGACGTAAATCCATTCGATGTACTTGCCCGTCATGCCTTGCACCGGTGCCGGTTCGGGTGCACTATGGGCACACAACGCCACACACAGTGGCCGGAAACGCGGAACACCGCCGCGCCAACAAACGGGGAAACGGTGCACAGCAACAGAAACGGGGGCCCCACCATGGCGCGACACCTGGCAACACCCAACAAGCGGACCGTGTTCCTCGAACACGCACACGAGGCACTCGCCTACCACACCGCCATCGAGGACCATCCCCTCCCCACCGGGCCCGTCCCCACCGTGGGCGGCGACGACGACCTCACCGTCCTCGGCCTCGCCACTGTGGAGGTCGTGGACTAGTGGACCTGCCCATCCTCATGACCCCGGAGCAGGCCGCCGAGCAGTTGAACAAGGCGGCGGCAGGGCTCGGCGGGGAACCCGTGATCACGGGGGCACGGCTGCGGCAGGCGATCCGTGAGGGGAGCCTCGCGCATGTGGTGTTGGCCCGTGGGAAGTGGATGCTCACTGAGGAGCATGTGCGGGAGTGGATCACTTCGGCGCAGACCCGGCCGGCGACGGGCGGGGCGGCGCGGCGGGAGCGTCAGCCGATGGGCGCCACGTCCCGGTCACGGAACACGACCCGCAACCACTAGACACCTAGGGTCATTCAGCGTTACCCTAGATATGTGGTTGGGAGGGCCCCCACGGCGGCAACCACGAGGGCCCTCAACACCAGCCGCAACCAACAACACGAGGAGCTACCAGTGCACAACCATCGTACCCTCGCGCGCCCAGACAGGGCCCGCGCCCAGCGCATCATCCACGCCTACGCGTCCAAGGCCGCACGCATCATCGCCAACCACGACGACCGGCCAGGGCTTGAGGTGGAGCGCCTCGTCGACCAGACCCGCCGGCAGCTCGCCGTCCGCCTCTGGGACGACATCACCCACACCGAGTTCTGGGGCCTCGCCCAGTCCATCGCCGAGTTCCGCACCTACCGGGCCGCGTCATGGGACACCGTCGCCGACTCCCCCAGCGAGAAGGCCGCACAGCTCGGCCGGTTCCGCGAACTCATCACCGCGGAGATCGACGCCATGACGTGGAACTACCCGACCAGCGTTGCGGTACCAAACGCGGCGCACCGGATCGCGTCCTGACAGTCTTCCTGCCCGACCAGAATCGGCTCGACGCCCCAGTAACGACACGTCGGGCAGGACCAAACTTCCCCGCCAGCCAAAAAGCGGCCGAAACCCACCCACAGTGCGCTGGCGGGGGCCAATCTTCCAGCCGGGGCCAGCGTCGACCCGAACCCCACAACAGCAACGCCCCGCTGGACCCTATCGAAGGAGAACCACAATGACCGCACTAGCCATCCCCGAGCCCGCAGAGCCCTTGACGCTCTCCGCACTGATCCGCACCGTCCTCACCGACACGGACCTCGTCACCCCGGACGAGGTCGCGGACGAGGTCGCCGCCCGCACCCCGGACGAGTGCCTGCGTGACTTCTACCGGGCTGCCCTCCGCGAACGGGTCCGCGCCGCGATGCAGATCTCGGCTGCGGCCGCGATGCATGCCAGCGATGACGACGATGAGACTTCCCCGACCGGCCACCGGACCTCCGTTACCCATGACGGGATCGCCGGTCGGGGGGCCAAGCAGAAGCCCGTCCGCTCCGGCAAGTTCGCCGCGATCAACGCCAAGCACCTCGAACGCCTCCGCCAGATCATCCAGGTGGGCGATGTGAGGAAGCGATTCGGTGACCTGACCCGGGACGACCTGCTGACCGCCGCCGATGCCCGAGACGTGATGGCCTCCCGCAATGCCGCGATGGCCGCGAAGTTCCGCCGCGTCGAGAAGGAGATGGCGAACCGGGGCACCGCGACCGTCCGCGACCTTCCCCCGGACGTCCTCGACACGGCCCTCAAGGGCTGACAGACCAGCCGGGGCCAGCGGTTGCTCGATACCCATCCAGCTCCCGCCCCGGCACCAAACCACCCCGCCAGCCAACGGCCGCTCGAAACCCACGGTGGTCTCGCCGGCGGGGACCAGACCACCGCCCGGCCACCTAGCAAGCGGAACCCAAGGCGGCGCCGCCGGGCAGGGACCCACGAAAGGAACCCGCAATGGCCACCACACTGTTCGACCCCACACTCCAGATGAACGCCGACTCCCTCGACGACATCGAACGCACCCGCATCGCCAACGAAAACCGCCTCCGCACCCTCACCCTCCCCATCGAAGACCACGGCGCAGGCCTCGACCCCACCGACCCCGACGTCGCACGCCTCCAAAGCATCGTCGACGCCCTCAAAACCATCGAACACACCGCCGTCCTCAACCTCGGACGCACCATGCGCAACCACCCCCTCGGCGCATGGGCCAAAGCCCAGAAAGGCATCGGCGACAAAACCATGGCCCGCCTCCTCGCCTCCATCGGCGACCCCTACATGCGCGACATCTACACCGAAGACACCGACGGCAACATGACCGTCACCGGCACCACGCCCCGCACCGTCTCCCAACTCTGGGCCTACTGCGGCCACGGAAACGCCGCCCTCAAGAAGCGCAAGGGCATGACACAGGCCGACGCCCTCGCCCTCGGCAACCCCACCGCGAAGAAGCGCCTCTACCTCATCTCCGAAGCCTGCCTGAAGGCACAGGGCCACTACGCCGACGTGTACTACGCCCGCAAGGAAGCAAACCAGGGCAGGGTCCATGCCGAGGCGTGCGTCCGGTGCGGACCGTCCGGGCACCCCGCCCCTGCGGGGTCCCCGTGGAAGGACTCCCACCGCCACGCCGACGCCCTCCGCATCGTCGGCAAGGAAATCCTCAAAGACCTGTGGGTCGCCGCCCGCGCCATCCACGAAGCTGGCGGGGCACAGACCACCAAGGCGGTGGCATAACCAATGCCACGCACAGCACGCCTCGTCCCCGACCTGCCCAACAACGAGTACCACGCCGACCCGTCCCTCTCCGCATCCGGCGCGAAACTCATCCTCCCCCCATCCACCCCAGCCCACTACCGCTGGGCCATGGACCACCCCCAACCCCGCACCGACGCCCTCGACGTCGGCACCATCGCCCACCGCCTCACCCTCGAAGGCCACGAGAACGACGTCGCCGTCCTCGACTTCCCCGACCGCCGCACCAACGACTACAAAGCAGCCGCCAAAGCCGCACGCGAGAACGGCCAGATCCCCATCCTCGAAAAGGACATGATGGAGATCCGCGCCATGAACACCAAACTCCGCCAACACGAACTCGCCACCGCCCTCCTCTCCGACGGCAAAGCCGAACAATCCGTGTTCTACACCGACCCCCGCACCGGGGCACCCCTCCGCGCCAGGTTCGACTGGCTCAAGGACTACACCGGCACCGGGCTACTCCTCCTCTCCGACTACAAGACCGCCGCATCCGCCGCCCCCAACAAGTTCGGCCGCGCCGCAGCCGACTACCGCTACCACATGCAACAGGCCTTCTACACCGCCGCCGCCGTGGCCCTCGGAGTCGACCCCGACGCCATCCGGTTCCTCTTCATCGTCCAAGAGAAAACCGCACCCTACGAAGTCAACATCATCGAACTCGACCCCGACGCCACACGCATGGGCCGCGAACTCATGCACCGCGCCGTCGACCTCTACGCCCACTGCACCGAAACGGGCCACTGGCCCGGATACGAAGGCATCACCTCCGTAACCCTCCCCACCTACGCCACCTACGAACACCAGGAGATCCTCGATGCCGCGTAACGCCACAACCACCCCCGCAGAGATCATGGCCGCACCCGTCAACGCCGGGACCGTCGCCTCACAAGGCACCGTCATCGAACAGACCCGCGCCGTCGCCGAAGTGCAGGCCATGGTCATCGTCGCCCAGCAGGCACCCCGCAAGACCGCCCAGGCATTGGAGCAGATGCGCGAATCGTGCGCGCAGCGGGCCCTCGCCCAGCGGGCATTCTTCCGGTTCCCCCGAGGCGGTGCCACCGTCACCGGCGCCACCGTGCACCTCGCCCGCGAACTCGCCCGATGCTGGGGCAACGTGACCTACGGTGTCACCGAGCTCCGCCGCGACGAGATCAAGGGCATCTCCGAGATGCAGGCCTTCGCGTGGGACGTCCAGACCAACACCCGCAACGCCGTCGTGTTCATCGTCCCCCACATCCGCGACAAGAGGGGAGGCGCCGAGGCGATCACCGATATGCGCGACATCTACGAGAACAACGCCAACATGGGCGCACGCCGTGTCCGCGAATGCATCTTCGCGGTCCTGCCCATGTGGTTCACGCAGGAAGCCGAAGACCTCTGCCGCGCCACCCTCGCCGGAAACAACGGCGGCAAGACACTCGCCCAGCAGGTCACCGACGCGACCGGGGCGTTCGCCGCCCTCGGCGTCACCGTGGACCAGCTCGAAACGAAACTCGGGGTCACCCGCGACCGGTGGACCGGACCCGACATCGCCCAACTGGAGATCATCTACGCATCCATCCAGCGCCGTGAAGTCACCGTGAAGGACGAGTTCCCGCCCCGCCGCACCACCACCGGCGACGTCCTCGGCACGAAGGAACGCGACTGGGCCGCCGAGGTGGCCATGGCCGACGGGAACCGGGACGCACTGGAGTCCCTGTCTGCGGCCGCGTTCGAGGCCAACGCCCCAGAGGATGCGATCAACGCGATCGCCGACGCGCTCGCGGGGGCGGGGGCGTGACCGGGGCGGTTGCACGGGGCCGCACCGTCCGCGCCGACCCGTCATGGCGGTGCCGCCGCTGCGGCACCGACAACCACCGCATGGTCCCCGAAGACGGCCCCTGGTGCTCCGACTGCATGGGCATCATCGCCATCGACCCCGGATACCTCGCCGGGCACCCCGACGCGCAGGCCCTCCTCGACCGGTACGTCAACCGCCGCCACGGCGCCCGGCGACGCGTCCACGCCACCACCCACTGACCCCAAAGGAAACCCACCATGGCCACCACCGTCACCACCCAGACCGAACTCGACAACGCCCTCAACCGAGGCGATGCGGAGATCATCATCGACTCCCCTGCCGGGGTCTGGATCCATGTCAAAGCCACGGGCTCCAGCCGCGTCGTGGCCACGGGCTCCAGCCGCGTCGTGGCCACGGGCTCCAGCCGCGTCGTGGCCACGGGCTCCAGCCGCGTCGAGGCGCGGGGCTCCAGCCGCGTCGAGGCGCGGGACTCCAGCCGCGTCGAGGCCACGGGCTCCAGCCGCGTCGAGGCGTGGGACTCCAGCCGCGTCGAGGCGTCCAAGTATGTCGCCATTCACCTCCACTCGGCCCGCGCCACCGTCACCGGCGGCACCGTCATCGACATCGCCAAACTCGACCTGACCCGGCACGAAGACTGGGCCGACTACCACGGGGTGGCCACGGAGGATGGTCACCTGGTCGTGTACAAGGCTGTCGATGCCGACCTCAAGTCGGGGCGCGGATTCCACTACCCCGTCGGCGGCACCGTCGAGTGCTCGGACTGGGACCCGGCCGACGTGTGCGGCGGCGGACTGCACTTCTCCCCGTCCCCGGCGCAGGCCCGTGACTACCACCGTGAGGCGACCCGGTTCCTCAAGTGCCTTGTCCACCCGGACGACGTGACGGTGATCGACGGGGCCGACCTGTACACGACGCCGAAGCTCAAGGCCCGCCGGGCGCGGGTCGTCGCGGAGGTCGACATCCACGCCACCACGGCCTAGTCCCGTGCCGTCTATTACCAACGCCACACACTGAAGCGCATGCTGGGAGACATGATGAGGTCATTGACGCAGGGGGTGCGGCGGAAGGCCGACACCCTCGAACAGCTCCGGGCCCGGGTGGAGCGACGCATCCGGGCCAACCCTGACGCACCCGTGGGGGTGGTGGACTGGTGGCGGCGTGACGCGGCCGCACTGGACTTCGCGATCGACTTCATCGACTCGCACCCGGACGAGGCCAAGGCAACCCTCCGCCGACGCCGCACCCAGGCAGGCACCCTGTGAGCCTGTACTACTCCGACGACCACGTGACCCTGTACCACGGGGACGCGCTCGACCTTCTCCGCGATGGCACTATCGGCACGGTCGGGTCGATCATCACCGACCCCCCATATTGCTCGGGCGGACGCCAGCAGGCAGGCGCTCGGAACACCGTGAGCAAAAACGATGCGCGGGCGGATGTTGACTGGCTCCCCACGGACAACATGGGCACGGACTCCTACATCTGGTGGATGCGCGAGCTCGGCCGGGAGTTCATGCGTGTGGCCGACACGGGCGCGCACCTCTACAGCTTCACCGATTGGCGGATGTACTCCGCCCTCGTCACCGCGTTCGAGACCGTCGGCTGGTCCCTCCGCTCCTGCGTGGTCTGGTCCAAGGAGCGAGGCGGGGCGATGGGGTCCTTCTGGCGAAATGACCACGAGTGGGTGGCCGTCCTAACTAAGGGTCAGCCTGTGCCGCTGCCGAATGGTGGGTTCTTTAACGTCCTGAAGGCCACTAAGCCGCAGGGTGGGAAACACCCGACCGAGAAGCCGCTGAGCGTCATGTCCCGACTGGTGGAGGCCGCCCCTGGCGTGATCCTCGATCCGTTCGCTGGGTCCGGGTCCACGTTGGTCGCGGCCAAGGCCCTCGGGCGGCGTGCGATCGGTGTGGAGCTCGAGGAACGCTACTGCGAGATCGCCGCCAAGCGCCTCTCCCAGGGGGTCCTCGACCTTGGGGGCCTGTTGTGACGGGGCGGTGTGTGGCGAAGCCCGTCGGGACGTGCCGGGCCACAGGGAAGGGCATGTTCCCCGACCGTGGCACCGCCAAACGGGTCGCGTCCCACTACCCCGCCGAAGACACCCGCCCCTACAAATGCGACCACTGCGGCTACTACCACCTCGGCCACGCCGCAGGACACGACCGCCAATGGCACCGGCAACGCCACGCACAGGACGGGGGCGACTGACACGTGCCATGGCTCAACGCCGACTCCAAAATGTACCTCCACACCAAGTCCCGCACCGCCGGGCTCCCAGCCATGGGCCTCTGGCTCATGGGCGGGACCTACGCCGCCGACAACCTCACCGACGGGCACGTCCCCGACTGGTACGTCGCCTCATGGCCGCAGGGTAAGAAACGCGCCCAAGAACTCGTGAAGGCCCGCTACTGGGACACCGCAGACGGCGGCTACCAGGTCCGCAACTGGCCCGAATACCAGCGCACCCGCGAACAGGTCATGCAGGCCCAGACCGAAGACACCGAGCGCCGCCGCCGCGGAGGCATCCAACGCTCCCACGACCGGTGGCACGTCGCCCGCGGCATCATCAAACCCGACTGCCCGCTCTGCCCCGACACACCACCAGACGCATAGCTGCCTACATAGCTAGCTACATAGCGGCACCTATAGCGATTCGATAGCTAAAAATAGGTCCACTACCACTACCAATACCTATACTCACCTACCGCTGGACTACTTCAAGTGAAGATTGATTGGAATTACCAATCAATCAAATCGTCACCAAACGCTACGCACGAGGAGCGCACGCCACGATGGCCGAAAAGATGACCGCCATGCAGATCGCAGCACTCGCCGCCGTCCTCCACGAACTCCGCCCCGACTGGGTCACCGCCCCCACCGCTGCGGCCCTCCGCAACCGCAACGACGGCACCCGCCCCTACCCGGCCATCGCCCTCGCCGCCGTCAACGCTGCCGTCGGCGGGCTCGTCACCACACCGGGCGGGATCTTCGAGGACGGCCCCCACTGGCACACCCAGGGCACCGCCCCCGCACCCGCCGGGGAACGCCCCCCGCAGCGGTGCCCGGACCACGGCCCCTACCGGACCCCCGTGTGCACGCCCTGCCGGTCGGAGTGGCTCGCCCCCGACGATGACGGCAACCGCCGCCCCCAGGCCCTCATCGGCCGCCACTGGGACCGGCAGCAGGAGGCCGTGGCATGAGCGCCCCCACACGCCGGGGACCCCGGACGCGCCGCGACTGCACCCACCCCGTCGCCCGCCACCAGCACGGCACCCGCACCGCCTACACCCTCGACGGATGCCGATGCGAACCCTGCACCACCGCCGCCAACACCTACGAAAAGACCCGCCGCCGCCTCAAGGCCTACGGCCGCTGGGACAGCGGATTCACCGACGCCACCGAAGCCCACCAACACGTCCACGCCCTCCGCGCCGCCGGGATCGGGTACCGGCACGTCGCCCAGCTCGCCGGGGTCCGAATCTGCACCGTGCAACGCCTCCTCGCCGGGAAGTCCGCCACCATCAAGACCGCCACCGCGAACGCGATCCTCGCCATCCCCCTCGACCAGCATGCGCCCGGGGCGCGCATCGACCCCACCGGGGCCATGCGCCGGGTCCGGGCCCTCACCGCCATCGGGTGGGGACTCAACCGGATCGCCGCCGAGTCCGGCGTCAACGAGCAGACCCTCCGGGACGTCCTGTACGGGCGGCCCATCCTCGAACGCACCGCCCGCCGCGTGCAGGCCGTCTACCAGCGGCTCTGGGACCAGCGGCCCGACACGTCCACCCCGCACCTGGCCTCCGGGGTGACCCGCACCCGCCGGTGGGCCGCCCGCAACGGTTGGGCCCCGCCGCTCGCGTGGGACGACGACACCATCGACGACCCCAACGCGAGCCCGCAGGGTGTGGAGCGGGTGTCCCGGTACGGGCACACCGCCGCGGACCTCGCCGAAGACGTCCACCACCTCCTCGCCACCGGGGCCACCCGCGACGAAATCGGGCACAGGCTGGGCCGGGACCCCCGCCACATCGAACGGGAACTCGCCCGCCACGGACACCACCGCCTCGCCGCATGGCTCCACACCGGACAGGAACCCGCCCACGACACTGCCTGACCCGACCAACACGGCACACCAGAACACCCCGCCACGCTGGCAGAATGCCACCCAGAATCGAACAGGGCCCGAGGGTCGGCACCACCAGCCACCCGGACCAAACGAGACGCTTAGCAAGCGCTTACCCATCCGCTACGCAGATCCCACCAAACACGGGACACGGAATCGCATAACGTGGCGCATTTTCCCCAGTAACATCGTGATAAGCAGGAAGGATTCCCGGTATGTACGAGTGGCGGGCCAGACCACGCAGGGTTGTGTTCGGTGACCTGGTGGATGAGGTGCGGTTGATCAACGCACAGCGGGCGGAGCGTGCCCGTTCCCGTACCGGACCAGCACCGGTGGACCCTGCGCGGGTGTCGAGGATGGTGCGTGAGTACCGGTTCCATGTGCTGGTGGATGCGGGGCATAGCCAGTATGGGGGCAGGGCTGGTCTGGCTCTGGCCGCCATGGAGGCTGAGGAGTGGGGGGCCCGTCACCCGTACTGGTATGACGACATGCATGGTCGGGATCATGCGCCGTGGGGGCAGGGTCCGGGTCGCGGCCGGCGTAGGGCGCGGGCCATGGTGGGTGCGTCGTGACACGGTCGCGTCGGTCTAGCAGGGCCGCCGGGGCCCGGCATGAGCGGGCGGTGGCGGACTACCTCGCCGAGCATGTGGATGACCGGATCGACCGCAGAGTGCGGACCGGTGCGGCGGACAAGGGCGACATCGCGAACCTGCGCACGAGGGGCGGGCGGCGGATCGTGGTGGAGTGCAAGGACACGGCCCGCCCCGCACTGGCCGCATGGGCGGGTGAGGCGGAGGTGGAGCGGGTCAACGACCACGGGCACGCCGCGATCATCGTGCACAAACGGCACGGTGTTGCGGCGGCCGGTTCGCAGTGGGTGACGATGACCCTGACGGACTTCGTGGCGATCCTCACCGACGAGAGGCCCGGACAATGACCGCCGTGGCCGAGGACTTGGACCTGCTAACCCGGGCGGAGGATGCCCGCCGCTGCGAGCACGAGGAACACGCCACAGACACCGCATGGCACGCCGACGGCGGCGAACTCTTCGTCAGGTACGTGTGCCCCTGGTGCGGGCCCAGTGTCGTGCACGTCAGGTGCGGCCGGTGGGTGCAGTCCGTGAACACGTCCGCGGTGCTGATCCAGTGCCGGGAGTGCAAGGTGGTGTCCGAGCGTGGCTGGTATGTGAGCCTCGGCCCCGCCAACGACGGCGGCGGTGTGTCGTGAGTGTGGCGGCGCCGGCGCCCGTGGACGAGGCCGCCCTCCTTGACGGGCTCGACTTCGACCCCGACATCCCTTGCGACGCGAAGCAGGACTGCCCCCACCCCGCCGTGTGGGTCGCCACCCACACGTGCTGTGGGGACACGTACCCGTGCTGTGTGAGGTGCCGGGCCGCGATCCACCATGCCCTCACCAAGTACGAGGCCCCCGCGTGCACGGTCTGCAAGACGGACGCGCACCCCGGGACGGTCAAGTTCACCCCGATACGAGGAGGCGGACCACGCCAGTAACCCAGCCCGACCGGTGGACGTGCCCGCTGTGCGGGTGGTGGCACCCGGTCGCGACCATGGTCACCGACCACATCAGGCACGGCCGGTGCGACCGGGAACCCGACAACGAGAAGGCATGGAGGATGAAAGGCATATGAGCGAGGCGGACGGATGATCGGGCAGATCACGGACCTTGACCAGTACCGTGCCGGGCCGTGGGGGCCACCAGCGCCCGGGCACCCGGCGTTCATGCGCACCCTGTGGGCACCCTACGATGACGTGCACGCCGCGCTCCTCGCCCTCGCCGGCACCGCCACCCGTGAGCTGGTGGTGGCGATGTTCGGGTTCACCGACACCGAGCTCGGTGCCGTCGTGGAGGGCAAGCTGAACGACCCGGGGATCCGGTGCGAGGTCACCCTCGACAAGTCCCAGGCGTCCGGGCCGACGGAGCGGCGCATGCTGGACACGCTGGGGATGCTGGAGTCGAACACGGTCGCCGTGGGCACGTCGGAGAAGTCCGCGATCATGCACAGGAAGGTCATGATCGTGGACCGGCGGTGGCTGGTGACGGGGTCCACGAACTGGTCCCTCAGCGCCGAGACCCGGCAGGACAATCAGCTCACTGTGGTGGATGACCCGGTGTCGGCGGCGGAGGCGGGCATGGTGCTCGCGTTGGAGCACGAGAAGGCCCGGACCCAGATGGCGAAGGCGGCCGGGCGTGGGTGACCCGTTGCCGGGTCAGGTGGCGGTGATCCCGGCGCACCGCGCCCCGGTCCCGTGGCTGATCGCCGCCGCGACCGGATCCCACTCGTACCACATGGTGTGCGCGATCGGGGGCGGCAGGGTCGTGTCAGCGGAGCCGGGCGGGGTGAGGTTCCGGCTGGTGTCGGAGTGGCCCACCGCTGTCTGGTCCCAGTACCCCCTGTCGGGGCTGGCGGGGCAGCGGGCGGCGGACTTCGCTGTGGCGCAGGTGGGGAAGCCGTACGCGTTCGCCGATGATGCGCTGATCGGGGTGGAGCGGCTGTTGCGGTTCCGGTTCCCGGGGTGGGTGCGGCGCGCGTACGAGGCGGACGGACAGTGGCAGTGCGCCCAGCTCGCGACCGCGACCCTGCTGGCGGGTGGTGTGGACCCGTTCCCCGGCGACAGGGACAAGCTCGGGGACGTGGCGCCCGGTGACTATGAGCGGGCGTTCGTGCGGGCCGGGTGGGTGGCCGCGTCCGTGTTCTCCTCGGTGGTGCTCGCCCCGTGGTGATCTGGGCGGTGGCCGGGTGTGTGGCCCTGATCTGGTACGCGGTGGCTCCGTGGTAGCGGTGGTGTTCGAGGGCGGCGTGTACGACGGGGCCGTCCGGGAACTCCCCGACAACGCGACCGCGCTACGCATCACCCAGCCCCAGGACCTCAACAACCCCGACCTGCCCGGGATCGTAACAAGGTACAACCGGACCGGGCGCACAGACGCGCACGGGCGGGTGGTGTTCGTACCGGACGGACCGGCACGACTCGACGAACAGAAGGAGACACCATGAGCTGTGAAGGACGCCTCAGGGTTGGGGGCATGATTGCGGCCGACGTGCTGGCCTTGGGCATCCCCGTGGAGGTTCTGGCGAAGAGCCTTGCCGCCCAGTATGAGCGGGCCGTGGGTCACGCCGCCGCCGACCCGCGCTTCGAGACCGAGGCCCAGCCGGACGGGTCCGTCACGGCCGTCTACTACGACGGGGCCGACCGGTGAGCGCGGTGGTTCCTGCGGGGATGCCGAACCTGGCGCGCGGCCGCCACATGCCCCACGAAGGCGAAGCCTGCCTCATGGAGTACGTGGCCCTCCTCCACGGGTACGGGTGGACGGACCGGCCCGGGTGCACCGACCTCGTCGTCGCGAGGGTCGCGCACAGTGTGAACGACTACGCCACACCCACCCAGCGGGCGGAGCTGTTGGACCTGATCCCCCAGCTTGCCGCAGCGCGGCCGCTGCCGGCGAAGGCGTGGCAGGGGTTCATCCGGCGGCGCGGGTACGCTGGCCCCCCGGACCGTGCGGTCGCCCTCATCACGGCCCGGTTGACGTCGCACGCGAACCGGGTGGAGTTCCTCCGCCGGGTCCTCGCGGAGCACGCCCGGCTCTCGGCGATCGTGCGGGAACCGGTCGCGGTCGCGTAACGTCAGGGGTTTCGCTGGCTACCATGGTTACCAAACGCCACACACTGTGGCGGCAAACGACAGGAGGCGGCGGGATGCGCAAGGTTCTGCCGGTGGTGTGGGATCTGGTCTGGTACGGGGCCGTCGTGTACTCCGCGTACAGCCTGAACTGGGCGGTTGTGCACCGTGCCCTCGGGCCCGGCCTCATGGTCGGGTTCGTCGTCGCCCTCGGGGCGGTGTTCGCGGTCATCGACGGGCGGCACCGTCGCCGCCTCTTCCATGCCGAGGCCGACCTCCACCGGATGCGGCGCCTCGTCCGCGCCACGTTCGGGTCCAAGGGGATCGGCGAGTGAGGGTCGAAGTGAGGGCCCAGTACGGTCTCCTCGCCGCGGCCACGGTCCTGATGTGGGCGCTGGACGTCTCCGGGGCCGCGAGCATCCCGTGGTGGGTGGTGGTCCTGCCGGTGGCGTTGCCGGTGGTGTGGTGGCTGTTCCTGTCCGGCCTCGCCGTCGCCCTCACGGTGGGCGCGTACCTGATCGACCGGGCCTCAGCGAAACGAAGGAGCACCAAGTGAGCGGCGGGATCGACTGGCTCGGGCTGGCCAAAGAAGGGGTGACTGTCCCGTGGATCGGGATAGTGAAGCCGTTCCCCTTCCATTCTGCTGAGGCGGCGCGCCGTGTCGAACGGGTCATCCACCACCCCGTCACGCCCGAGGAGCAGGCCGCCTACGAGGCCGCGAAGGCCGCCTACGGCCTGCTCCTCGAATACCCCGGGTTCTACGCCGGGGAGAGCGAGCTCGACGAACCCACAGGGCGCGTCGAAGTCATCTACGCGGAGACCGAGGACGAGTGGCGGGTGCGAGTCAGGAGCCTGCCCCCCGTGTACATCCCAAAGGGCCAGCAGTGAGGCGGTGGGAGCTCCTCGTGGGGTCGATCTACACGTACGGGCACGCCCGCCCCGGCACACGGCACTGGACCCGGCAGGGTGCACTCCGCCGCGCCGAACTCCTCCGGGTCCTCGGCCCAGACCTGCACTTCTACTTCACGCTGCGGGACCGCCGCACCGGCGAAACGGAGGACATCTGATGAGCGCCGCCACCGAGACCACATCCCGGCTCAAACCACCCACCGTCACCGACAGGTGCCGGAACAACGTGTGGGGATCCCCGCAGGGCCACGCGAAACGCGGCGAACACCAGTGCCACATCTGCCTCGTCAAGCAGTCCGCGTACATGTCGTGGGTCGGGTTGAAGAACGGCCGGTCGGCCAGGTTCACCCGGACAGACCTCCAGCGCCTCGTCGTCACGTTCGCCCGCACCTACCGGCCCGGCCAGATGGGCGCGTTCGAGGCGGCGTTCGAGGCGGGTCTGCGTGAGGCGGTGATGTCCCGGTGAGCGAAGAGTCGGGCTGGTCGTTGGCGTCGTTCGACCTCGACGCGGAAGCCTACGCCGAGACGGTCGCGCAGGTCACGTATGACACGTACTCGGTCCTGTCCGACGACCCCGACGACGACCGGTGGGTGAACCTGCCGGAGCGGGCGAGGGAGCCGTGGCTGTGCATCGGCCGCGAAGCGCTGGCCGCGGTCCTGCCCGGCCTGACACGGGCGATCATGGCGGGCCTCGGCGTGGAGGTACTCGACATCGTCGAACACGACGACAGCGACGGGGAGGCGGACGGGTGAACACCGAGACATTCACGCGTACCACGGTGGAGACGGTCAGGGGGCACCAGCTCACCGAAGCCAACTTCTACGAGACGGCCCGGGAGATACGGCTCACCGAGGGTGTCATGTCGGTGGACATCACCCTCGGCAAGGACGGCGACCCGCGCATGACCGTGACGGTGCTGAAGACGAGCCTGCGTGACACCTTCGCGGTCGGGGACATTATCACCGTTCAGCACGGGGCCTTCGTCAAGCCGTACCCCAGTAGGCAGACCGGCTCGTGGGAGGCGGAGGCGTGATGCTGGGGTGGGGGTACTGGCTGGGTTTGGCCGGGGTGTGGGTGTGCGGGTTCGGGTGCGGGGTGCTGTGGTTCGCGGTCTACGCGGTACGGCACGGCGCCAAACCCACCCGCAACCCGTGGAACCCGGACCGGGGCGACGAGTGACCGGGTTCGGGGACCGTGTCCGCGCCGCCCGGGAGCGCGCCGGACTCACCCGTGAACAGCTCGCCGAAGCGTCCGGGGTCGGGGCGTCCACCATCGCCCACATCGAAAGCGGGGAGCACTCCCCCACCATGGCCACCGCCGGGTTCATCGCCGAAGGCGTGGCCCTGACCCTGGCCCAGCTTGTGGACCTTGCCGGGGACGACGTGGACCGCATCGCCGCGGCACGCCAAGCCAGGGAGGCCAAGCATTGGCGGGGGTGCGAGCAGTGATGCGGCGTGTGATCCACGCGGAGGGGCACCTCGACGCGGACAGCATCGCCGAACTCCAGCGGGCGTACGTGGCCACGAGGGCGGATGCGATCCGGGCCGCCGTCAGGGGCACGTACCGGCACGTCCTCGCCACCCACCCGGGCCTGAACCCCGTCACCCTCTACGTGGACCTCACCGGGGGCCCGGGCGGCGCGGTGCGGTGGGTGGTCCACGACGGGCACCACGTCCCCTCCGTCCTGTCCGCCCCGTTCACGCGCCGGTATGGGCTGACGGACTGGCTCCAGCACCGGGAAGGCGGCGACTGACCGTGGATGTGTCGATGGAGTGCGGGGTGTGCGGCGGGTCCGAGGAGGTCACCGACATTCCCACGTTGGAGGCGGTGAACACGGTGCAGTTCAGTTTCCGGGCCGCGCATGACCACCCGGACTGGATGTTCAACGTGGCGCAGTACTCGGCGGGGGGCGCGTACCAGGGGGTCGCGGTCCGCACCAACGAAGACGTGAACGAGCAGGACGACGACGGAGACGAGGACGCGGGATGAGGAAGCTGTTGTGCCGGGTCGCCGGTCACCGGTGGGTCCTGAACCACCTGTTGATGCCAGACGCAGGGGCGCCCATGACCCGTAAGGACATCTGCAAGCGCTGCGGGGAGTGGCGCATCACCAGCGACGGCACCGAACTGTCAGGTGCCGCACGGGCCAGGGCCAACGAGGAGCTAGCCGCAGATGCACGGGCGATCATGTGGCTCCTCGACGGCGACAACGACGAGGGAGGACCAGATGAGGTTTGAGGAGTTGCGTGGGCACCGCCCCGCCGCGTACGGGAGGACGATCCTCGGTGCGTTGAACATCCGTGCCGGGTTCGGTCGGGGCCACATCTACGCGGGCACCGTCCCACCCGCCGTGGTCGCGAAGCGCAGGGCGCGGGACAAGGCCGCCAAGGCCGCACGCAAGGTTGCGAGGGGCAACCGGTGAGGCGGGGCCCGTTCTGGCCGATCGTGTGGACGGCCCTCGTCCCACTCAACGCCGTGCAGGCAGCCGTCATGCTCGCCGCCGGCGACTGGCTCGGGTGGGTGTACGTCGGGTGGGCGGCCGTGTTCGCAGCGGTCGGCGTGTGGGGCTGGCGCGAATACCGCCGCGACCGCCGCCCCAAGCGGCGCATCGTCATCGAGGGTAGCGCCGCCGACGTGCAGGCCGCCATCGACAAGCTCCGCGCCCACATGAAAGGCGAATCATGATCAGGGTCCTCCTAGGTGTTGCCCTCATCGCGTTCGGATGCTCGCTCGGGTTCTGGACTGTCGGCGTGGACCCGAACCTCCTCTTGCTGATCTCGTTCGCCCTCGGGTCCATCGGTGGGCTACTCATCGCCCTCGGATTCATCGACATCAAGGACGGCTACTGATGGCATGGTTCGGGCATTTCCTCACGGCGCTCCTCTGGATCGGTGTGGCCCTGTTCAGTGTGTGCGGGTTCGTGTTCCTCAGCCTCGGCGTCGGGAACATCGGAACCGGCAGGCCCCGCACCGTCCTCGGGTACTTCGCCGCCGTGGTGGGGTGCTGTGTGGTCGTGGCGCTCCTCGTGTCGATCGGGGTGGCCTGACCGGTGGGGGGCGTCCGTTTCGAATGGCTTCGGGACTGGTGGTTCGGCATCGTCCTGCTCATCCTGTTCGTCGCACTTCTAGTCGCCATTGGGTTCGGCTCACAGGCGTGGGAGGCCGACAGTGTGCGCTGTCTTCAGGCTAACGGGTTCCTCCACAACTCGGGGTTCATGGGCATGGGTCACCAATGCCTGAGCGCCCACGACTACCACGAAATTACGGGGTACTGACTACATGGGGATCTGCGGGGTTGACGGTGAGCCGGTCACGGACGCGGGGGCCATCTGCCACGGGTGCGCGGCCCGGCTCGGGTACACGCTCCGCGACATCCGCGGCCTCGCCCGGGAGCTGGATGTGACGATCACCCGCCGGTCTAGGGTCGCGTCACGCCCCGGCCCCGGCGCGGCCGAGGTGGACCCGGTCCGCCTCGACTACGACACCCGCGCCAGTGCGGCCCTGCATGAGCTGACCGGTGCGCTCCGGTCGTGGGCTGTGAACCTCGCCGACGACACCCACACCCCGCCCCCACCAACCACCGCGCCCGTGGGGGCCGTGGCGGGGTGGCTCGCCGACCGGGTCCGGCACGTCCGCCTCATGGGCTGGGCCGTCGACATGCACCACGAAGTCACCGACACCGTACAGCGGGCGAGGCGTGCCATCGACGCGCCCCCCGAGCTCGCGTTCATGGGCCACTGCCCCGCACAGATCGGCGACGGGGTCTGCGGTGCCGAACTCTGGGCCCCCTCCCGCGCCACCGACAGGCGGTGCCGCCAGTGCGGACACACCATCGACCTCACCGCACTCCGGGCCTCGTACCTGGAGGACGCCGCCCACATCCACGCCCCCGCCCCCGTCATCGCGAGGGCCCTCACCTCGCATGGGGCGCCGCTGAGGGCGGACCGGATCTACCTGTGGCGTCGGCGCGGGGTGATCGCCCCGGTCGGTAAGGACCCCCGCACGGGGGCGGACCTGTACCGGTTGGGCACCGTCGCCGAGGTGCTCGCACGCATGGACGCCGCCACACCCCGCGGCGTCCTCGGAAGGAAAGGCAAACGATGAGACTCCCCGGATGGGCCGCAAGGTTGCTCGGGCGCAGCGAACTGGACCGGCTGGTCGAATCCCACCGCCGGTACATAGAGGACCCGGAGACGCGGAAACGGCTGGACAACATCCCCCCGGCCGGGTTCATCAGCCGCTCCACCGGCGAGATCGTCGGGTTCCGCCGCGAGTTCCTCGACGGCGACCGGGTCCGCGTGTCAGAGGACGCTGCCCGGTGGCCCGGTGAGGAGGCCACCGTGTGCGGGTACTTCCCGTGGTCCCCGAACGGCACCGCCGGGACGTTCCGGCGCCGCCCGTACATGGTCTATGTGTGGGGTGCGGACGGGTACGTGCAGTACGCCGAGACGGACCTGGAGAAGCTCGAATGATCGGCCGGACGTTCCCGCACGTGTCGTTGCGGGTGCGGTGGGGGTGGGTCGCCGCCGCCGGGGCCGCCACCCTCGCCCTCTCCCCCACCGACGGCCCCGCCCTGACCGTGGCCCTCGGGTTCGCGTGGCTCCTCTGGCGGGGCGACCGTGACGCGGGGAGGCACTGAATGGGCCGCATCCGCACCACCGCGCACGCGGCCCTCCTACGCCGGTACGTCCACGAATGCCGCCACCACGTCGCCGGGCTCATCGCCGAAGCCAGGGCCGCGGGCGGGGACGACCTCCTCATCATCACCGCCGCGCGGGACGTCGCCGACAAGGCCGCCACGGAGGGCAACCCCCAGGCACGCCACTACCGGGCCCTCACCAACGCCACCATCCACCACATCCACCAGCACACCGCCGAAGGAGAACCACTATGAACGGCCCCGAGCACTGCAATCACCAAGCCCGCCCCGTGGAGAAGAATCCGGCCACCGTGTGGGAGGTCATGCTGAAGCACACCGTCGATGCGGGACCCCTCACCAGCGTCGTCCACGTCACGGCCGAGCGCATGGCCATCGACAACACCAAGCCGTGGATGTTCGGATTCTGGAACGACGACGACGAAGGCGTCGTGGCGGCGTTCCCGTACGACGCGGTAGCCGGGGTGCGGCGGGTGTGACCGGGTGGCGTGGTCCGGCGGTCATCGTCGATTGTGACGGGACCCTCGTGGACGTGACCTCCATCCGGCACCATGTCGTGCCGGGCCTGCCCGGCTGGGCGGGACGGAAGGACTTCGACGCGTTCCACAAGGCCAGCGTGTGGTGTCCGCCGATCCACCCGACACTGGCGGCGGTGGAGGAGCACAGGGCCGCCGGCCGCGCCATCCTCATCATGACCGCCCGCATGCGCCGGTGGGAGCCCCACACCAGGGGGTGGCTCGCGACCCACAGTGTCAGGTTCGATCACCTGTTCATGCGCACCGACGGCGACCGGCGCCCGGACACGGTGGTGAAGGGCGAGCTCCTCGCACAGGCCCGCGCCATGGGCTGGGACCCCACGCACGCAATCGACGACAACCCGTCCGTGATCGGGCTGTGGGAGGCGGAAGGCCTCGACGTGACCGTGGTTGACGGGTGGATCGGATGACCGGCACCGAGCCCGAGGAGGAGCCGGAGGTGTTGCGGATCCCGCGGGGACCGTACGGGCCCATGATCTCCGTCAAGGACGACTACCCCCTAGGCTCCCCCGACTTCATCGAGTTCTCCGCGATCCGGCCCGCCATCGTGCCCCACCATGTGGGGGAGCGGGTCAGGGTCACCCACATCGGCGCGTCACCGTGCACCGGGCCCGTCGCCCCCGGGGTCTACCCGCACGGGCGGCCCGAGGGCACCGTGACGGGGCAGGCAGGGGACCGGCTCTGGCGGGTCCGCTTCGACGACGGCACACAGGCGTGCTACTACCACAACGAGATAGAAGGACTAGGAGGCGGTCGTGATGACGCCTGATGTTGAGTGGATGAAGGAACCCGAGCACCATGATTTCCGGAGTGCGGAGTCATACCTGGGGCTGGTGACAACCCACACGCGGGCAATGGCGGTCGTGTCAAGGTTGAAGGGTGTCCGGGAGGACGAGTTCGCGGCGAAGGACATCCTCCGCGCCGCCGGGGCCGACCCGCTACCGCGGGACAATGAGCATGTGGCGCGGGATCTGGCGAAGATCGCCGCCGGCGAGTCCCTCTCCCCCGTGCTGTTGGTGCGGGATCCGGAGCGTGGCAGGGTCATCATCGCCGACGGCTGGCACCGGGTCAACGCGGCATGGTGGCACGGGGAGAACACCCTAGTCAGGTGCCGGATCGTATGATCGGGGCCGGGTGGACGGTGTGGGTGTGCCCCGTGTGCTGGGTGTGGGAATCCCACCCGGACCACGGGGCCGCACTCGCCCAAGCCACCGCCCACATGGAGGGCACGGGCCACGAGGCGGTGCTCCGCTCCCCGCAGTGGGTCACAGCAGAGGAAGCCGACCAGCAGAGGAAGGCCCGCGCCGAGGCGCGGGCCGCCGAAGTGTGGGGCTAGGCGTTCTCCCGGAGCGAGTCGAGTCGGTCGGCCAGGGATGCCGCCTCCTCAGCGGTCAAGGTAACCCCGCCAGTGGGCGCGTAGGTGACTGCGCTGTAGTCGGGCATCCCGACGCCGAGGCGGTCGATGAGTGCCTGTGCGCTGCGTATGGCGGCCTCCTTGACCTCCTGTTCGGCGCGGTAGGCGGCGTCCCTCTTCGCCTCTCGCGCCTTCATCGCCTCGGGGTCGTGTTGCTTGCACCACCACCGGCCGTCCCGCTCGACGGTTCCCTTCCGCGAGCAGGGATGCCCGCCGAAGTCCCAGCGTTCGCCGCTGTAGACGCGCTTGCTGCAAGCGTGCTCGCTCATGATTCTGCCTGCCTCTCTGCCTTGTATCGTTCTCTGGCTTCGGCGCCGCCAACGCCTTTGCCGGGGCGGCGGCGCATCCACCGGTCGATGGTGGCGGGCCTCCACACGGGGGACCGGCCGAACATGGTGTCGGGTTCGGGCATGTCCGACCGGGTCGGTGTCCCGTTGGCCCGGTTGGTGCGGGCCTGTGTGAGGTAGCGGCGGAGCGTGCCCACACTGATCCCGGTGCGGTCGGACACGCCCGCGTAGTCGAGGTAGTCGGTTCCCATGTAGCCCATGGTACCGGTCACCTACCCCCACGCTGCGTGGTGGTTGCCGCTGGTGGCACGGTGGCCGGTTGGGGGCGGTGGTCCCGGTCCCATTGGGTCCAGTGGTCGTGGACGCGGGCACGGCTGCGCATGGTGCTCACGCCCTGAAGCTTGCGGGGTTGGGGTGGTAAAGGACGGTCCCGTCTTCGAGGGTGACCTTCCGGTCGCGGCCGTCGTGGGCCCGGGGCAGATCCTTGAAGAGCGGGTCGCGGTGGTGCTGGCACCCCCAGCACCGGCACGCCTCCGTGAACGCGACGGTCTTCCCGTGCTGGGAGGCGATGGACCCGTAGTAGCGGGACCCGGCGTGGATGGTGGGTGCTGTGGCGGCGGTCATGGTCGTTCCTGTCAGTGGTTGCGGTCGGCGTTGGTGAGCCATTGCCGGCCCATGTAGTCGCGTGGGGCCGGGAGACGGTCGGCGGTGTTGTTGGCCTGGTGGTCGGGTGAGCAGGTGGGGCAGCACCCGAAGCAGTCGGGGCGGGTGAACCTGCCGCAGTCGACGCAGTTGGTGATGTGGGTCTTGGTGGTGGTTGCCATGACGGTCGGTCCTTCCGGGTTGTGGCACCGTGGGGGGCTGGGCCCCCGCACGGTGTCTGGTGGTCAGAATCGGATGCCTACCCGGGAGGTGAGGGTCGCGAGGTTTGAGCGGGTCACGTAGTCCTGATCGGCTGCCTTGTGCCAGACCTTGCGGTTGACGACCTTGGTCCGCTGCCAGTTCCAGATGACTTCGAGCTGGAAGTACTCGCCGCTCGGGGCCGTGTAGCGGGTGATGTCGACCGTCTCCATGACGCTCTCGATGCTCCCGCTCTGGAATCCGCCCATTGTTCTCGTCTCCTTGTGTTGTTCTTTCCTTCTGTATCTATGGTAACGCCACTAGGTGGTAGGTGTCTAGTGGTCCACCCAAGAAACTGTGATTGGCCACACACCATGTGAGGCCTACCATAGAACCATGGGCCACCAAACACCACACACCGCACCAACCAACGAGTGCGCCAACTGCGGGCAGCCCATCACCACCGTCACACTCGCCGGCATCACCGTCTGGACCCACAACATCCGCTACGGCGACACCTACTGCCCCTACAAGGCCGGGACCAAAGGCCGCCGCGCCACACCAAACACCACACACACAACCACCCAACACCCACTAGACACCTAACCCCACCCCGCGTTACCGTAGACGCAACCGCAGCAACCCACCCGAGGAGCACACCATGACCTTCACCGCCATCTACCGGCAAGCCACCCACGGCACCCCAGACATCGCCATCCTCGCCACACGCAACACGGACCTCACCGAGGCCATGGCCGACGTGGAGGCCCAGCAGGAACCCGGCGACGGGACCGTCACCGTCATCGCCACCACCCGTGTCCGGGCACTCCTCGACAAGGCCCAGACCAGCTTGGAGGCCCTCCGGGCGCTGGACCCGGCGAAGTTCGGGAAGTCCCGGAACTTCCTCTTCAACGACCCCGTGCTGGGCACCGTGTCCGTCACGTGGACGGAAAGGGACTAAGACCATGAGCGACATTGCCATCTACTTCTGGGCCGCGCTCATCACGGCGGTCATCGGGATCTGGTCAGAGGACAGGCGGTGGCTCTGGACCGCAGCACTCATCACCGTGGCCGGCGCCGTGGACGTCACCCTGAACATCGTGACCGTGAAGGCGGCGCTGGGACTGTGAGCAAGCAGGAGAGCAAGGACGAGCTCGTGCAGCTCCACGTGAACATGAACCAGCGAACCGCCGCCGAGTTGGAGTACCTGAAGACCCTGCAAGGCGTCTCGTACACGGAGGTGATCCGGCGCGCCGTCGGGCTGATGAAGTTCCTCGAAGACGAGCAGCGAAGTGGTCGCCAGATTATCACGATGACCCGGCGCGAGACCGAATGGCGGGAGCTGATCCTGCTGTGACCGAGTTGGAGCAGTTGGCGGAGTCGCTCGCGTGCGCGGTCCTCGACGGGGACCACGGCGCCGCGTCACAACTCGCCCAAACCTACCGGGCACGGGCACGCCGAGCACAGGAGACCGGCGATGAATGACGCCATGCCGGGCAATCCGCACTACGGCGCGGACGCCCCCGATTACGCCGCAACGACAGACGGGCGCGAGGTGACGGCCGCAATCTTGGCCCTCGCCTACGAGCAGCGCACGGCGAACCTGATCGCATTCCTCGGAGACGGCATGTTCAGCGAAGCGAGTCTCATCCACAAGGAGATCGTCAAGCGCCTAGGGCTCAATGAATGGGCGGTGGAGACGTGAGCAATGGCGCCTTCACGGCCTCCGAGGCCCGCCACCTGGCCGAACCTGACGACCGGTGCGACCGGTGCGGGGAACCCACCGACGGGTCCGCACTCTGCTGGCACCACGCCGAAGAGCAGTACGAGGCCGAACTACAGGCCACCGAAGGCAACGAGGAGCACATGTCATGACCACCATCAAGAGCACACTCAGGGGCTCGCGCGCCCAACTTGTCATCAATGAGTCCGACCCCGCCGACAAGCTCGCGGTTGGAGAAACGTCGCTCATGGTGATCACGGGGACGGGTGCTGGGCATTTGGTACACGTACCCACCGCCGACCTTGCCGCCGCGCTGGGCCTCGTCACACGGGAGGCGCACCGCGAGCAGGTGGCGGCTGTGCAGAAGGAGCGTGACGAGTGGAAGGGCCGCGCCGAGGAGGCTGAGGCGACTATCGCACGCATCAAGGCCCGCGTTGACGCCAGCCCTTCGCAGTGGATCAAGCACGAACTCCAGGCGTGCCTCGACAACCGCAAGTCAGTCATCCTCACGGCCACCATCGAAGGACTGAGGGTCGGCAACGCCTCGTTCATAAAGGGCACCCTCGCGAGCATCCAGACCGCCGATGCCGACCGGCTCATCAGCGCCGGGCTCGCGAAGGAGGCCGACCAGTGACCCGGGCCGAGACGCTCGCCGGGCTCACGGAAGCCATCGTCATCGTCGGGTCTGCTGCGGCCCTAGCGCTCAGTGGCTATCTGATCGGAGTCGGCGCTGGATGGTGGTCTTGGTGAGCCGCGTGGACGACATCCGGGCACGCCTCGCCGCAGCCCCCCGTGGTCCATGGGTGCACTACTCGGACGGGCATTGCTGTGACCGTGAATGCATCGAGTATGGCGGCGACGACGGATACGAGATAGGCGACATCGGCATCCACAATGTCGGCATTCCGTGGAGCGCAGGCCAGCTGATCGCCAACGCGCCCGCTGACCTCGCCTACCTGTTGGCCGAGCTGGACAAGGCGCGGGAGACCAACACACGCCTGAACCTCCGCTGCACCAAGGCCGAGGCGTTCGTCGGCAAGACGGTGGACGAGCTCCGCGCCGAGCCCGGACATGCCGGGTTCGGCAGGGCGCTCGCGAATTGGGCGGCCGCAGACGCGCACCGGAAGCTGGACGAGATGAAGGCCGAACTGGACAAGGCACGGGCAGGGCAGACCGAGGCGTGGGACGAAGGGCGGCACTTCGGACAGACCCACGACCACGCCTACCCGAACGACAACCCCTACCGGGGGACCCCCGATGCCTGACCGTCGGCCGTTGGTGTTGACCGTGTACGACCTTGACGCGTTCCCGCACCTTGTCGCGAAGGCGCGTGGGGCGGGACGTGCCAAGCGCCTCACGGACGCCGAACTCGCCGCCGAGTACCACTCCCAATGCGTCGACGAACGCATGGCGCTCGCCCCGCCCCGCTATGGCGGGTGCTCATGTCACAGCGCGAAGGACTACGCCCGCATTGAGCAGATCGCACTAACGCTATGGCGTTTCGCGACGCACCCGCACTACGACGAAAGGAGCACGGATGCCTAAGCACCGGCTCGACACCCGCCCCGTAAGGAGACCCAGCATGTTCCGTAAGCTTGCCGCCGCCGCTGTGACGGCCGCGTCCCTGGCCCTCACCCTCACCCCCGCCGCGCACGCGGCGGACGGGCAGACGTGGGAGTCCCCGTGGCTGAAGAAGGTCTACGAGCTCGGCTACCAGCCGGTCCCGGACCCGCCCTACGACCCCGTCACGGTGACCCCGGAGGTCCCGTGGGTTGGGTATGACCCGGCGGCGGGGTGCGACCTGTTCGGAGTGCGCCCGAACCCGTCCGGCCCGGCCGCCGCCCAGCAGACGTACACCGAGTACGACCGTGTCCCGTACAGCACGGACGGGACCGTGGCGTGGAAGGTCGTGGACCGGCTGACCGACCCGGTCCACACACGGTTCGTGGACCCGCTCCCGGCCGGGTGGGTGCGCTCCGGTGACATCGACCCGGGCACCATCTACTACTACGCCCCGTACAAGGGGTCGTGCTGACATGGGCGGTGGTCTGGTGGTGTGCCGGCACTGCCCGCGGCAGTGGGCGTACGGGGAAGGGTTGCGGCGGGCCGCGGAGTGGTACCTGTACCTGCACGTGCGCCGTGCCCACCCGGAGGCGGTGGTGCACCGTGACCGGTGACGTGCTGGACACTATCACCCCGGAGCAGTGGGCGGCCCTCGCGGCCGCCGCGCGGCGGGACGCGGCCCGCCTCCCGGCGGAGGCTGTGGGGAACTTCATGTACACGGTCGCGGCGGACGCGACCGGGGCGCGGTACTGGTTCGAGGCCCGTGCGGAGCGGGCCGTGGCGGCCCGGGCCCTGCACCTCGCCCACGCCGCGGGGGTGTACGACAACCGCACCGCCGGGCCCGACCAGACGCTGCGGGAACAGCTCACCGCACTGGGGACGGCGCATGACCCGTTGGACATGGCGGCCCGGTTCGTCGGGCCGCAGTTCGTGGAGGAGGCCAGGAATGGGTGACCGTGCCCGTGTCCTGATCGCCGCCGCCGGGTGCCTCGCGTTGGGTGCGGCCGTCGGTGGGGCGGTCCTGACCGGCTGGTACCTGACCGTCATGCGCCGCAACTGTGGAGGAGGGACCCGATGAGTGAGCCCGTGTACATGATGCTGCACACGCCGGCGGCGGTCGCCATGGAGGTGGAGGCCATCGCCGCACTCACCGCCAGTATCGGTGCGATCGAGGCGGAGGAGTGGGCCGCCGCAAGGGTCGACTGGCAGGCCACCAGGTGACGTCGCGTAACCCGCCGCCGAACGCGCACGGGGCCGCGACCCCCGAGAACATCGAACGCGCCCACAAGGCCCGCCAGATCCTCGAACTCCGCACCATGGGCTGGACCCTCACCCAGATCGGCGACCATGTCGGCCTGTCCCCGGCGTCGGTGTCGAAGCACATACGCCGCGCCATCGAACAGATCCCCATGGAGGAAGCCCACCACCTCGTCGCACTGGAGCTCGACCGGCTCGACCGGATGCAACTCGAAGCGGACACCCTCATGGCCGACTCGAAGAACCCATACGTGAAGCTCAAGGCCATGGAGATCCTCATCCGGGTCATGGAGCGGCGGGCCCGGTACCTGCCCCTGGAGGACACGGAGCGGCGGCAACTGGAGGCCATGCGCGCCTCGTTGACGGCGGAGCAGGGAGCCCTGGTGGCGGCGGTCATGAACCGTGTCGCGGGGCGCCTGAACCTCACCCCGGAGCAGCGGGACGCGTTCCCCCGGCTCGCCGCCGAGGAGATCCGCCGTGTCGCCGCGGACACGGCGCAGGCCGCCATTCAGGGCGAACTCGTCGACGACGGGGAGGCCGGGGGGTCGTGACTTCGCACCCGGACGAGGGCGAGTACCGGTGGTCGGTGTACCGGCACGGTGACGTGTGGGTGTCGTCCCCGCCCATGCACCACGGCGGCGGGTGCCTGCCGAGGGACTGTGACACGTTCGCGGAGGCCATCACGGACGCAGACCGGCGCGCCCGCCTCTTCACCCTCCCAAACACGGCACACAAGGGTGGTGCTTGACATTTGGGGTAACGCTTGAAAGTATGAATGTAGTCACGATGGGAGTCCTGTAGGGGGCTCCCATGTTCTTTGTGTGGGGCCGACCAGTGATCGGGGGCAGGAGGCGCGCCCGCCGTGTCCGTGGCCGACTTCCTCAACGCCGCCGCCGGCATGTTCGAAACCCCACCCGCCCTGTACCCCACACCCGGGGCCCTCGCCAGTGCGCAGAACCCCGGCACCGTGCAGACCCCCGCACTCGACCTCATCGACGCCGCCCTCGTCGACGCGTTCAACACCCCCGACGCGCGGCTCATCATCAACATGGCTCCCCAAGAGGGCAAAACCCAGCGCGCCGCCAAAGACTTCCCCCTCTGGTGCCTCACCCAGAACCCCGACCTCCGCGTCATCATCGCCTCCCACAACTCCGACCTCGCCGAAGACACCGGCAAGGAAATCCGCGACCGCATCACCCGGGACAACGGACTCGGCATCCAAGTCGCCCGCGGCTCCTCATCCGTGAAGAAATGGGACATCGCCGGCCACAGGGGCGGCGTGTTCTCCGTGGGCATGCTCGGCGGATCCGCCGGACACCCAGCCGACGTCCTCATCATCGACGACCCCCACCGCAACCGGTCCGACGCGATGTCCGTGACCATGCGGGAGAAGATCTGGAACGCGTGGACCGCGGACTTCGGTGCCCGCCTCGCCCCCGGCGCCCCCGTCGTCGTGATGATGACACGCTGGCACGAGGACGACCTCGTCGGCCGCCTGCTGGAACGCAACGCCGAGGCCGGGTGGCGGGTCCTAAACATCCCCGCCCAGTGCGAAACCGACGACGACATCCTCGGCCGCTCCCCCGGCGAGTTCATGGTGTCCTCCCGTGGCCGCACCCCCGAACAGTGGCGGCTCCGGCAGTTGCAGGCCGGGTCCGTGAACTGGAACGCCCAATACCAGGGCCACCCCTCATCCGCTGAGGGCGGCCTGTTCAAGCGGGCATGGTGGCGGCTCCACGACACGCCCCTCCACATCGTGCAAGACGACGGGTCCTGCCACGTGCCCGGCGACGGGCTCCTCATCCAGTCGTGGGACATGGCATTCAAGGGCACCACTGGGTCGGACTATGTCGTCGGTCAGGTGTGGCTCCAACGCGGCGCCGACGTGTACCTCCTCGACCAGTACCGCAGGCAGGCCACGTTCACCGAGTCGAAAGCCGCCCTGACCGCCATGTGCGTGAAGTGGCCGCAGGCCTCCACCGTCCTCGTGGAGGACAAGGCCAACGGGACCGCCGTCATCGACTCGTTGAAGGGAACCGTCCCCGGGATCATCCCCGTCACCCCGCACGAGTCGAAAGAGGCCCGCGCGGCGGCGGTGTCCCCATTCGTGGAGGCCGGCAACGTGCACCTCCCCCTCCACGCCGCATTCACGGACGGCCTCATCGAGGAGGCCGCGGGCTTCCCCACGGCGACCCACGACGACCAGGTCGACGCCCTCACACAGGCACTCAACCGGCTCCTCCTCCGCGGCGGGCAGGGCTCAGCGTTCCTCACCGCATGGAAACGCACCGCCGAACAGCAGGGCATCACCGTCCCCAACCACGCCCGCAACTGGCGCGACCGCATCCCGAACCGCACACAAGGAAGGGCGTGAACGCTTGGGCCTGTTCGACGGTATCCGGACCGCGTTTAACACCACCTTCCGCCCCGGTGGCCTGACCCTCCCCGAACCCATCTCCGACGCCTACGCGCAGCAGGGCATGGACAGTTCGTTGGCCCTCGGCCCGGGCCAGCCCCTCACCCCCGTCCGCGGCTACTCCGGCCAGCCCCGGGCCATGGACTACCCGGCCGCCGTCAACATCGGCTACCGGAACCGTCAGGCGTGGGGCCGTACCTCCTACGAGGTACTCCGTGAGCTCCTCCGCTCCTACGACATCGCCACGATCTGCAAGAACCACAAGATCGACGAGCTGCGGTCCATGGAGCCCCTGTTCACCGCGCAGGAGGGCTTCAACGGGGACGCGGACGCGGCGATCCGTGCGGCCCGCCGTGCACTGGAGTTCCCCGACCGGGAGAACCCGTGGGACCAGTGGCTCGCGATGTGGATGGAGAACATCCTCACGTTCGACGCGGGCCCCCTGTACCGTCGCCGCAACTACAACGGTGACGTGATCGGCCTTGAGGTCGTCGACGGTGCCACCGTGTACCCGCTCGTGGACGGCAGGGGCCGCCGCCCGGGCCCGCCCGCCGTCGCGTACCAGCAGATCATCAAGGGCGAAGTGTCGCAGCAGTTCACGTCCGAGGATCTCCTGTTCACGACGTTCCGGAAGCAGCAGGACTCCCCGTACGGGATGGCGCCGCTGGAATCCATCGTCGTGAACATGTCCACGGACCTGAAGCACCAGTGGCACCTCCTCCAGATGTTCACCGAAGGGTCCATCCCGGGCGGGTTCATGGAGGCCCCACCGGACACGTCGTCCCCGGACCAGGTCGCGGAGTGGCAGGACTACTGGGATTCCATGTTCATGGGTGACCAGTCCATCCTCCACAAGCTCGTGATCGTGCCGAACTCGGCGAAGTTCACGGCGACGGCCCCGGACAAGTTCGACCCCCTCTTCCCGGAGTGGCTGGCGAAGAAGACGGCCATGTCGTTCGGTGTGGTCCCCCAGGATCTCGGGTTCACCGCTGATGTGAACCGGGCGAATGGTGAGACGCAGACGGACATCCAGTTCCGGGTGAACACGCTCCCGTGGGTGCGGTTCGTGGAGCGGCACATGTCCAGGTATTTGCAGCATGACCTTGGCCTGCCGGTTGAGTTCAAGCTGAACACGGGCCGTGACACGGAGGACCGTCTCGCTGAGGCGCAGGCGTGGAAGATCTACGTGGACACGGGCATCGCGTCGGTGGACGAGGCGCGTGAGGAGCTCCTGGGTCTGCCGGTGGACAATGAGCGGCCGATTCCGAGGTTCTACGCGACGACCCGTCAGGGCCTCATCCCGTTCAATGAACTGTTGGCGATCGCGGGCAAGTCGGATGCGGAGACGAAGGCCCCGGCTGTGGACGCGGACCTCCCGTACCCGTCGGATGCGACCCCGGGGCTGTTCCCGGACAAACTGCCGGGGAACCCGGACTTCAAGCGCGCCCCCCAGGACCCGGACGACCCGGCGCACCCGGAGACGGAGCACCCGCACCCCGCCCAGCCGGTCCCCGCCACGCCGGCGGCGAAGGAAGCCCAGACCGCCCCCACGGTCGCGGGCCTCGCCGTCGTCGCCGACGACACGGGCCGTGTCCTCCTGCTCCAGCGGGCCCTCACCGACGGGGACCCCGCCGCGGGCCGGTGGGAACTCCCCGGCGGCCACATCGAAGGCCGCGAGACCCCGTTCGCGGCCGCATGCCGTGAATGGTCCGAGGAGACAGGGCTGGAGCTCCCCCCCGGCCGCGAGGCCGGGTCGTGGCAGTCGGGCATCTATGCCGGGTTCGTGTGGCTCATCGGCTCCGAGACTGACCTGCCGATCAACCTGTCCGAGGGGCGCGTCCAGAACCCGGACGACCCGGGCGGGGACCAGATCGAGACGTGCGCATGGTGGGAGCCCGCAGACGTGCCCGGCATGGGTGCGCTCCGGTTCGAGGCCGCCGCGAACCCGTGGGACATGATCGCCGCCGCCGCGTCGGGTGATGCGGCGGCCGCGCGCCGTGCCGAGTTGGCGAAGTTCGCGGCGTTCACGAAGGCGCGGCACAGGTCGGGCCGGTGGCGTGACTTCGACTTCCGCCACCACACCCCCACCGAGGCCGCAGCCCTGAACAAGGCTGCCCGGGACGCGGGTGGTTCCCCAAAAGGTGACTGGCGGGCCACCCCGCCCAACCCCACCGCCTACCACCGCATTGACCTGACCCTCACGGACTACTGGGCGCCGAGGGTCGCGGACGCGATCCGCAACGGGGCAGACCCGGACCTGATCGCCGCGGCCGCCCACGCCGGCGCGTGGGACACGAACGGGGCCACCCTCACCGGTGACGCCCTCGCCCAAGTCCTGGCCGCCATGTGGGCCGACGCCGCCAACGCGGGCACCCTCGCCGCCGCCGCGGACACCGGACAGGACCCGAACAGCCTCGACGGGTGGAAACCCGGGGCACTCGAAGGCCCACCCACCGGGGCCGTGTGGCTTGAAGCCATGAACCGGGCCGGGACCACGATCAAGGGCATCGACGACACCACCCTGACCCGTATCGGGGCCATCGTGGAGGACGCCGTGACCCGTGGCCTCACCGTGGACAGCACCGCCAACCTCATCGACGCGTTCCTCGGGGACGCCGCCCGGGCGGAGCTCATCGCCCACACCGAGATAGCGCGCCTCGCGACCGCCGCGGGGATGGCCGCGTACCGGTCCTACGGGGTCACCCAATGGGACTGGGTCGTCAGTGCCGGGGCGTGCCCGGTCTGCCTCGACGGGGCATCCCGCAACCCCTACCCCATGTCCGAGCAGGGACTCATCCCCGCGCACCCGCGCTGCCGGTGCGCCGCATCCCCCCACGCACCCCACTAAGGAGGACCCGTGGACGGCGACACACCCCAACGTTACGTTTTGGGCGTCGCGTATCAGGCGGGCCCCGACCCGCGGATCGTGACCGGCGCGGACGGGTCCCGTGACTGCTTCACCCCGGAGGAGCTGGAGCGGGCCGCGTGGGCGTTCATGCAGGGCCCCCGCGACATTGGCCTGTTCCACGAGGACGGCACCGAGGGGCACGCGGACGTCGTGGAGTCGTACATCTACCGCGGCCCCGACTGGGACCTCGGGGACGGGGTCGTGATCCGGGCCGGGGACTGGCTGATCGGCTGCATACTCGACGGCCCCGCGTGGGCCCTCTACCAGTCCGGTGACATCACCGGGTTCTCACCGCAGGGGCAGGCCAAGCGCCGCCAGAGGAGCACCGAATGAAGTCGTCCCCCGTACCGGTCACATGCCCCGTCTGCGGCGTGACCGTCCACATGTTCACGGCGATCACCCTCGGCGACCGAACCCCGGACGGGTCCGCTGTCACGGCGAAACTCCACGCCGACCCCGAGCCCTTCATGGCCCACATCAGGGAGGCCCACCATGACTGACCATGCACCGGATGAAATGACGGAGCTGTACGACGCGGACATCGACCGGGTCGACCTCGTCGGGCGGGCCGCGAACGGGCACCGGTTCCTGATCGCCAAGTCCGGGGGCGGCATGGTCCCGGCCGGCACGGTCCGGGACCTCATCAAACGCGACATCCCGGCCAAGGAACGCGACTCGCTCCCCGACTCGGACTTCGCCGGCCCCGACCGGTCATTCCCCATCGCCGAACCCGAAGACGTCGCCGCAGCCGCCCACTCCCTCGGACGGGCCAAGGGCGACCGTGACGCCATCAAAGCCAAGATCATCTCCATCGCCCACCGGAAGGGGGCCAGTTTCGTGGCACAGCTCCCCGACACGTGGAAGGAGGGCGACGTGGCCAAGGCCGACGCCCCCACAGACCTGACCGAGCCCCTCGCCGTCGAAGGCACACCCATCACCCCCGGGGACCGGGACTGGGAAGCCACCGACGCGGCCACCGCCCGGAAGTGGATCGCGGTCCTCACCCGTGCGAAGCACGCCGTGGACCTCCTCACCACCCGGGAGCAGATCGAGGCCGCCGCCGGCGACCCGGACGACTTCTGGGACGCCCTCGACCTCTCCGAGGCGTGCTGCGCGATCGACCACGCCATCGGTGTCCTCGCCGTGTACGCGGCGGGGGAGGACGGGGAGGTCATGGCCGCCGACGACGCGGCCGTCCTGAAGGCAGCCGCCGCCATCGACCCGGACGTGCTGGCGACCATCGAGGGCCTCGCCCCGGTCGTGAAGACCGGCCGGGCCCTGCCCGCACCCGACGGGACCGCCCTGAAGGACGCCGCCACCGCGGTCGCCGGGACCCTCGCCGCACTCCCCCATGCACCACAACCCACCACCCAAGTTGAGAAGGAGACACCCGTGGCCGAGCAGCAGACCCCTGAGACCCCGGCCGCGGAGGCCGAAACCCTGACGAAGGCGGACACCCTGACCGCCGTGTACGACGCCGCCGGGCACCTCATCGGCGTTGTCGCACCCGACAGCATCACCCCCGTGGAACCCGGCCCCACCGCCGAGGATACGGCCGAGGACACCGACGAGGACGAACCCGTGGAGGACGCCGCAGCAGACGCCCCCGCCGACGGGGACGAAACCGAACGCACCATCCCCGGAACCCAGACCGTCCAGTCGCCCGTAGAGAAGGGCACTGGCCCCGTCGTCACCGAGACGGCCACCACCACGGACATCGCCGCCGTGCTCAAAGAACTCCTCACCCCCCTCGCGGAGCAGATCGCCAAGTCGGCGGATCTGGCGGAAACGGTGCAGGCGTTGCAGGAGCGTGTCGAGAAGTTCGGGGCACTGCCGGACGACCGCCGATCCCCCCTCCTCAACGGGGCAACCGGCACACCCGGCCTCGCGGAACGCGATCCCGCAACGGATCCCCACGCCGACCTCCGCAAGGCCGCAGCAGAGGCACGCACCCAGTCCGACGTGATCAAGACCCACAAGGATCTTGCCCTCGCCCAACTGAAGGACGCCCTCACCGGCGGCGGCACGGCCCACTTCAACAACGTGGCCGACCGCTTCTAGCACCCCCAACCCACTCAGCACCGCACACCCGGCCCCCAGCCCGCACAGGGCCGCGGGGCCGCACGGGTGTGCCCGCACACACGGAAGCAGAGAAATGAACCTCGACCAGGTAGGCCAGGAAGCACTGGCCCAGATCAAGAAGGCATCCACGTCCGGCATGCTCACGGCCACAGGCCTCCAGGGCATCGACCTCATGGGGATCATCCAGAACATCCCCGTCCCGGCCTCGTGGTACAACATGCTCGCGCAGACGACCCCCGACGAGGGCGGCCCGTTCGCGATCTGGCGTGTCATGACGAACATCAACAACCAGCAGCTCAACCCGGCCACGGCGTTCGACTCCGCGGCCCCGCTGCACAAGGACAACCTGATCACGGTGTCCGTTCCGTACCAGAAGCTCGGCTACGGGTACACGGTCACGAAGGACGCTGTGGCGCTCGCCCGCGGGTTCGACGACGCCCACGCCCGTGAGGTGTTCTCCACGATGGGGCAGTACAAGATCGGTGCGGACCGGGTCTCGCTCGGTGGGCAGAACTTCGCCCTCAACACCCCCGGGACCCCCTCGGTGGCGCAGTCGGACACTGGCGGCAGCATCGCCGCGTCGGCCGCGGTCAACGTCAAGGTCGCGGCCCGCACGGCCACGAACTACTACTACGGTGGTTCGACCGTGGCGTCCGCGCAGGGCTCGGTGACGACCTCCACGGTCGCCGCCGCGACCCACTCGGCCACCGCCACGGTGGCCGCGGTCCCCGGTGCCGTCGCGTACGACTGGTTCGTCGCAGGGTTCTACTACACGACCACGATCGTGAACAAGGTCACGATCACGTCGATCCCGACCGCGAACCAGGCCGTCCCCACCCTCCCGAACCTGTCCACCGTGGCCCCCACGTCGGTCCCCGCGTCGGACTCCTCGGCGAACCCGAACGAGTTCAACGGTCTCCTCGCGACCCTCGCCGGCGACTACAACGCCGCCGCGAACGGCAACGGCCTCGTCACCCACGGGACGGGCAGCCCCTCCGGTGCCGTGTTCACGTCCCTCGACGGTGCCGCGTTCACCGGCTCCGGGCAGAACATCAACGAGCTCGACGCCCTCAACGACGCCATCTACCAGGCGACGTTCCTGTCCCCGGACGCGTACATGTGCTCGTCGAAGGACGCGGCTGCACTGTCGAAGCTGATCCTCAGCTCCGGCACGCAGAACACGTACTTCACGCCCGGCGCCGATGGGCGCTCGGACGTGACCGCGGGCGGGTTCATCGGGCACTACGTGAACAAGTCCGCCGGTGGTGTGCCGGTGCGTATCGAGGTCCACCCGAACATGGTCCCGGGCACCCTGATCGCCCGCACCGACCGGGTGAACTTCCCGAACGCGGGCTACTCGAACGTGTTCGAGCTGCGGAACCTCGACACGCTCCAGGACTTCCAGTACGGTGCGGCGCGCACCGCTGGTGTCGGCGGTGGCCCGCGTTGGGACGGTGAAGTCTACTCGTCCTCGGCGCTGATCAACCGTGCACCGGCCGCGCAGGCCGTCCTGTACAACATCCAGTCCTAGCAGTGGATTCGGTGGTGTCCCGGGTGCGTGTCGTTGTGCCGTTCACACGGCTGGACGACCGCACCCGGGAACGCCTCGACCAGCACGCGCCCGGCTGGGTCGGGTACGAACTCGACCCGGCCCGGCCGGACGCGTACCACCACCTCCTCGCCGAACAGTGGGACGACCACGGCACGGATCTGGTCACGGTGGAGCACGACATCGGCATCCACGCCGGGGTCCTGCCCGGGTTCGACCAGTGTCCGGAGCCGTGGTGCGCGCACGCCTACCCCATCGGGGCGCAACTGCTCCCCTGCCTCGGCTGCACACGGTTCCGTGCCGGGCTCAAGCGGGCCTTCCCCGACCTGTTCACCCAACTGGCGAGGGACTACCGGGACGGGTCACCGCCGATGGACTGGCGGCGCCTCGACGTGCGCCTCGCCGGGGAACTCCAGTGCCGCGGCTGGGCCGTCCACGTCCACCAGCCACCAGTGGAGCACTACCACGAGTACCCGGAGGTGTGACGGATGACCGGCATGGCTGTGAACCCGACCGCCCCCACGTACCCGACCCGGTCCCCGTACGTGTCCACGTGGGAGTTCCAGAACGCCCCGACCGGTGTGGACGCGTCCCAGCTTGTCCCGAGCGGGTCGCCCCAGCAGCAGGCCGCCGCGTTGGTGCTCCAGCTCGCCCGTGCGTCGGCCGTGGCGGACAACCTGTGCCAGAAGGTACTCGCCGCCACACTGGACACCCAGCACGGCCGGTACCGGATCATCCCCGACGGGTGGCTCGGCCCCACCGTCCGTGTCCCACTGGACTACACCCCGATCGTGGGGGTGACCGCCGTGTCGTGGGGGTGGGTCCCCGGGTCCCTGACCGCGGTCGCGGACCTGTCCACCGTGGACATCGGCAAGAAGTCCGTGACCGTCCCGTTCCAGCCCCCGAACACGACCACCACGTGGGCCCCGTCCGCCGTGTGGCGGTCAGGGCACGCGTACGTGTCCGTGCAGTACGTGAACGGGTGGGCGAACACGGCCCTCACCGGTGCGCCCACCGGCGCGAACCTGCCGGTGCAGAACCCGCTCGGGATCGTGCCGGGGCAGCAGCTCGTCCTCGCGGACAAGACCCAGTCCGAGTACGTCACCGTCGCGGACACGTGGGTGGCGACCGGTTCCACGGCCCCCGCCACGGTCCCCCTGACGGCGGCACCGGCCGGGACGTACACGGTCGGGGACACGTGCACCGCCCTCCCGCAGGACATCAAGCAGGCCGTGATCCTGATCGCCAAGGCAATGATCAAGACCCAGGCGTCCCAGTCGTACACGATCCCTGTCCTCGGCGGGGAGCCGGCGCACCCGGCCGGGCTCCTCGGCCCCGGCGTCTCGTCCGACTATGACGCGGCCATGGAACTCCTCGCCCCCTACCGGCGAACCAACTAGCAGGAGGCCAGTGTGTCGTTCGCGTCGGTGAACAGTGCAGTGCACACGTGGCTGTCCGGGAACGTGGCCGGGCTGACCACCCTGTACCCGGCCGTCCCGTACTGGATGCTCGGGGACCAGTGGCAGGCCAACAGTGTGCCCGGGACCCCCGCGTACCTGCACATCACCGACATGTCGGAGTCGCGCATCACAGTCCCGGCCCTGCCGAGGGCGGGCGGGCAGAAGCAGCGCGACTACCAGTTCCTCCTCGTGATGCTGTACCAGTACCTCATCCCGCCCGGGTCCACCACGGACCGGTCCGACTGGGTCAACGGGCAGCTCGCCCTCCTCGACGCGGCCGTGGCACGGCTGGAAGCGGACCCGTCGATGGGCGGGACCGTGTTCGAGGCCGCGAACCAGCACGACGGGATCAAGACCCACCGTGACGGGCCGGTCCTCGACGCGACCGGGGGGAAGCTCATGGCCTGGTGCCATGTGGAGTTCACCGTGACCGAGATCGTGCAGGCCTGACATGGCGGCACGGCGCACCGCGGCAAAGACCGCACGGAGGGCACGGAAGGGCCGCCCGGTCCGGGTGCGGGTGCGGATGGCGCCAATGCTGCACGCCCGGTCCAAGCACGCACGCCGCGACCGCCGCAAACCCAACACCCTCCACCGGGCCCGCCGCAAGGCGGTCGTCCACCGGCACCACTACCGGCGCATCGGAATCATCGACAAGAACACCCGGGCCCGCCGCAAGACCGTCCGCGCTCAGAGCGCGAAGGCCGTGAAGGCCGCCCCGAAGTGGTCGGTCAACAGGCCCGCACCCATCACCCCCGCCTCGTACCTCCAGATGTTCTAGGGAGAACCCCATGCCCGTGTACCGGTACACCGCAGCGTTCCCGCGCCACCTCCACGGCCTGACCCATGGGGTCAACGCCCACCACGCACCCGCCGACGGGCACGACCCGGCGTGGGGCGGGACGGTGACCGCCGACACGGGTGACGTGATCAGCACCGTGGACCCGTACCCGCACCCCGACCTCGCCGAGCTCGACGACGAGGACGCCAGCGCCGACGACGCCAGCCCCGCCGACGAGGGCGACGAGGACGACACCGAAGACCCCGAACAAGACACCCACCACACCGAAACCGAGCAGGAGTAGTCCGCCATGACGACCACCTTCATCCCCGGCGCCCTCCAATGGCTCGGGATCGCCAAGGAAACCACCTACGGCACCCCCGTCGCCGCACCCACCATCTGGGTCCCCGTCGACACCCCCCTCTGGAAGCCCATCCCCCAGCAGCTCAAGGACAACGCCCTCCGCGGCCTCATGGGCACCACCTACCAGCAGGTCCAGGGCGTCCGCCACGACGAGATCACGTACAAGACGTACATCTACGCCGACTCGATCTTCTCCCACCTCCTCGCCGCACTCGGCGGCACGGACACCGTCACCGGCACCGTCGCCCCGTACACGCACAAGGCGTCCCTGTACAACACCACCGACGCGACCCACAACGCCCAGCCCACCTCGTGGACCGTGTTCCTGTACCAGGGCGACGGGAAGGTCGTGCAGATGCCGGGCGCGATCATCTCCGACATCAAGGTCACCATCAAGGCCGACAACGCGCTCCCCACCGTTGATGTCACGTGGATGGGCATGCCGTCCACGTTCATCACCGCCCCCACGTCCACCCCGACCGCCCTCGCACCCATGCCCGCGTACACGGCCGCCGTGACGATCGGCGGCACCGCGAACACCGAGTACACGGACGTCACGTTGGACATCAAGCGCACCACGACCGCGATCCCGGTCCTGAACGGCACCCAGAACCCCCTCGCGATCGGCGGGTTCAACCTCAACGTCACCGGCACCATCAACGGCGTCTACCAGGGCACCACGGACGTGAACCTGACCGACCTCCTCGCGAACACGCACCCGGCCCTCTCGGTGTCCCTGTTCGGGGCCGGGGACTCCACGCACCCGCTCACGTTCCAGATGTCCAGTGTCGCGTTCGACACGGTCAACCCCACCGGGTCGCCCACCTCATACATGCCCATCTCGGGGAACTTCGAGGCCCTCATGAACCCGACGGACGCTCTGGACTCCAAGCAGTCCCCCATCCAGGTCCAGATCGCCAACACCCAGTCCACACCGTTCTAAGGAAGATTCCTTGCCGCGTATTGAGGTCCCCGGCGGTCACGCCGACCTGTACACGAAGGCCGAGCTCACCCCTCGCCGCCAGATCCCCGTCCGGGCCGTCATGACCCGGGCCGGGGACCTGATCGCGAAGGTCATGCTCGCCCGCACCGTGGTCTCCCCCACCGGGGAGACGGAGGAGACCCCGGGCCTGCCCGACACGACGATCCACCTGTCGCAGGCGGAGGCGGAACTCCTTGAGGAGGTCAACCTCGCCGTCGCGTGGGCGTACCTGAAGGGCTGGGACCTGCCCATCCCCCTGCCGGCCACGTACAACGACTTCCTCGACATCCCCGCCGACGTGGCCACGGCGATACAGGCGGAGGTCGCGAAGCTCAACGCCGGGCCGTCCGTGGCCGAGTCGTTCGACCCGTCACCGGAGACCCTCCAGGACGGCGGGTCTTTTACTGGGGGCTCCGGAACTACGAGCAGTGGCTCCGGGGCGTCCGCGGGTTCGAGGAAATCAACCCGGCCACGCAAGAAATCCTCCGCGCCCGCGCATGGATGACCAGCCACGGCGGCACATGGCAGGACTACCTCGACACCCCCGAGTCCGTGATCGAGGCGTTCGCCCGCCTCGACGCCGTGGACCGGCGTGTGAGGCAGCCCGCCCGGGCCCTCGGCAACACCAGTAGCGGGCACGAGATACCGGAGATCCAGTGATGGGCGCGTTCCTCGAAATGGGCATGCTGGGCGTCTCGGAGTTCCGTGCCGCCGTCGCGGCGATGGACGCGGCCATCAGTGCCGGGTCCCGGGAGATCGTGTCCCTCGCCGCGGCCCGGGTCATCACGGACGCCCAATCCAACTTCGTCGGGTCCCACCGCAAGGGCGCCCCCCATGTGGGCGGCGACAGACCCAACGTCGTGTCCGGGACACTGCGCCGCTCCATCCGGGGCGACGGGATGCGGATGGACGCCCTCGGGTCGTGGACCACACGGGTGGGCCCGCAGACCGTGTACGCGCGGGCCATCGAGCTCGGCAACCCGCACTCCCATTCCGGCGCGTACCCGTACTTCGGGCCCGCCGTCCTGAAGAACCGGGGCCTCATCACTGCCATCGCCATCGGCGCATGGTCCAAAGCCATCTGAGAGCCGGGGTGTAGCGTGGCTGGTTTCCTTCCCCCGGTGCTGGTGGAGCTGCGTGCGAATGGTGCGCAGGCGATCGCTGAGATGGGCCGCGTGCAGGCGGCCATGACCGCGACGGCCGCGTCCGCCGAGGCGCAGTCGGCCCGTGAGGCCGCCGCCGCTAGGGCGGCGGCCGCGCAGGCCGCCACGCTCGCGCAGGAGAAGAAGGCCGCGTACGAGTCGGCCGCGGCCGCGCAGGTCGCCGCCGCGAAGGAGGGCGAGGACGCTCAGATCGCCGCGACCGAGCGGACCAAGCTCGCGCAGGCCGAGTACGCGGCCGCCGCGCAGGCGTCCGCGCAGGCCGACGCCCGGGCTGTGGAGGCCATGGCCGCCGCCCACGAAACCTCCTCGGCCCGGGTGTCGCGGGCGTGGTCCACGGTGAAGAACACCGCGAACATGGTCGCCACGTTCACCCTCGCGGGGGCGGCGATCATCGGTGCCGCGTCGATCAAGATGGCCGCAGACTTCCAACGCGAGACCGAGCTCCTCGTCACCGCCGGCGGGGAGTCCCAGTCCGCACTGGAGTCGGTGCGGTCGGGGATCCTGAACATCGCCACCAGCACCGGGACGGCGACGTCCCAGCTCGCGGCGGGCATGTACGTGATGGAGAAGGCCGGGTACCGGGGCGCCGACGGGCTCAAGGTGCTCCAGGCGGCGGCGGAGGGCGCGAAGGCCGAGAACGTGGACCTCGCGACCATGACGCAGGCCGTCACGGACATCCTCCTCGACTACGGCAAGGGCGCCGACCAGGCCGTGTCCGTGACGAACGGGCTCGTGGCGGCGTCGGGTGCGGCGAAGACCACGATGCAGGACTTCGCGGCGTCCATGTCGCAGATCATCCCGACCGCCGCGAACGCGGGCCTGTCCTTCGCGCAGGTCGGCGGCGCGTTGGCGACGATGACGCAGCACGGCGAGTCCGCGCAGCAGTCCGCGCAGAACCTCTCCAACCTCCTGTTCCAGTTGGAGAAGCCCTCCAACGTGGCGTCCCACGCCCTCCAGCAGATGGGCATCGACGTGACTGCCCTGTCGCAGAACCTCGGGGACGAGGGCGGCGGCATCGGCCTCCTCGGCTCGCTGCAGAGGATCGACGCGCAGATCAAGGCGCACATGGGCCCCGACGGGCAGGTCGTGCAGGACGCCATGAAGAACTCCGCGTCCGCCACGGCCGATCTCCAGACCATCATTGCGAAGATGCCCCCGAAGCTCGCCGAACTGTCCCGCGGGTTCCTCGACGGGTCCGTGTCGCAGATGGAGTACCAGAAGGGCTTCAAGTCCATGGGCGGCTCCGCGGACGCCCTCGGGAACCAGTTCCTCTCCCTGTCCAAGTCCACGTTGGGCGTGAACGACATCATCAAGTCGGGCAACCCGGCCATGCAGACCTACGTGGCCGCGTGGAACAAGGCGGCTGGCGGGATGACGGGCGCCCGGACGGCCCTGATGCTCCTGATGAAGGACCCGCAGTCCGGCCTGACGGCGTTTGAAGAGAACATCAAGAGGATCACGGCGGCGGAGGACCAGAACGGGCAGCACATCGCCACGTGGGCGCAGACCCAGTCCCTGTTCACCACCCAGTTGGACATGACGGTCCAGTCGGCGGAGAAGCTCGGCATCGAGCTCGGCTCGAAGCTCCTCCCAGCGGCGCAGGGCGCCCTGTCCGGGATCGCGGACCTGTTCCACGGGTTCGAGGAGGGCAACCCGGTCCTGTGGGGCACGGTCGCGGTGCTGGGCGCTGTGACGGCCGCCGTGGTGGGTGCGAAGATCGTCGGCGGGCTCGTGTCGATCTCGAAGTCCATGATCGCGTTGGGCGCGTCGGCGGCGACGGGCACGTCGCAGTTCATCGCCGGGTTCCGCTCCGCGGACGCCGCCGCGTCCACGTTCACCGGCCGGATGGGCACACTCGGCGGCGCACTCCGCGGCATGCTCCCCACCCTCGCCCGGCTCGGGACGGCGGCCGCCGTCGCCGGGGTCGCGTTCCAGACCCTCAACGCCGCCCAGAACGCCTTCGGCACCAACAACGTCGGCCCCTCACTGGAGCAGGCCACCAACGCCATGCTCCAATTCGGCAACGCAACCGACGGGGTCAACAGCCTGTTCCAGAAGTGGGAATCCGGGCCCATGAAGTCCGCCCCCACCGACGTGCACAACCTCAACGACGCCATCGGGTACCTCAACGACGGGTTCGCGCAGACCGGCGACGGGATCACGAAGTTCGCCGGGGCCATCACCGGTGTCTTCGGGGTCAAGCTCACCTCCGGCATGGACCAGGTCAAGCAACGCTTCGACCAGATCGGCCAGTCGCTGGGGCAGATGGTGCAGGGCGGGTCCATGCAGGCCGCCGCGCAGGGCTTCGACCAGATCGCCGAGGCGTTCACGAAGCAGGGCAAGACCGCGCAGGACGCCCTGAACACGATGCCCGCGTACCGGGACGCGCTCCTGTCGCAGGCGCAGGCCGCCGGGGTGTCCCTGTCGCAGGAGGAGCTCCTTGAGTTCGCGATGGGCCGCATCCCGCAGAAGATGCAGGAGGCGGCGAAGTCCACGGGCGATTTCGTGGACGCGGCGGGACGGATCCGGCCCATCACCCCCGACCTGAAGAAGTCCCTCGACGACGCGGGCGTGTCCGCGGACGGGCTCGTCACCGACCTCGGGAAGGTCGTTGACGGCATGTCCGCCGCCGGGATGGCGACCGTGTCCACCCGTGACGCCACCTCCCGGTTCTACCAGGCCGTGAACGACGCGAAGACCGCCACCGCGGACCTCGCGAAGCAGGGTGTGGACCTTTCCGGTGCGCTGAACCAGCAGCACACGGACTTCGACCTGACGACCGCCGCCGGTCAGGCACTCAACGCCAAGTTCGAGGACGTGAAGAACAGCGGCCTGACCATGGCGAAGTCGTTCGCGGGGGACGGTGTCAACGCGCAGAAGGAAGTGCAGGGCGCACTCCAGCAGACGTACGACAACCTCGTGACCTCGGCGCACGGGATGGGCATCACGGGGGGCGCGGCCGACGACCTCGCGCGCCGCATCCTCGGCATCCCCACCGGTGTGACCACGCAGGCGTGGCTGAACGACTACGCGTCCTCGAAGGCCGCGGAGATCACGAACGCGATCAACGCGATCCCGACCTCGCACCTGACCACGGTCACGATCGCGTACACGGAGACCGGGAACCCGGGCACCGCAGGGGCGGGTGTGGTCCACGCGAACGCGGCGGGCGGGTACCAGGCCTTCGCCGGGGGCGGCGCGGTGGGGGTGTACCCGTACGGGGGCATGCTCACCGGCCCCGGCACGGGCATCTCCGACTCGATGCTGATCCGCGCCTCGAACGGGGAGTTCGTGACCCGTGAGGCCATGGTCCAGAAGTACGGGATCGAGACGTTCACGGCCCTGAACAACGGGTCCGCACCTGTGGCCGCGGTCCACGCCGCCATCAGCGGCCGCCCGGTGGGTGGGGGCGGGCAGACCGTGAACGTGTACGCGACCACCAACGCATCCCCCGACGATATCGCCCGAGCGGTCGGCTGGACGCTCCGGACCCTCAACTAGGAGGCCCCCGTGCCCCTCGGCAACTACCAGGTCGTCCTACCCAACGGGACCATCGTCGGGGCCGGCACCACCGTGAACCTCACCGCCATCCGGGGCCTACGGTCCCTCATCAACACCCGCACCGGTGACGTGCCCAAGGCCCAGCAGGACGGGGCGTTCCCCGGGTACAACCTCCTCGGCGTGAGGGTCGTGCAGATCGACTGGCTCGTGTTCAACCCGGCAGTGAACACCGAATCCGCGATGGCGAACCTCACCGCCGGGTGGCAGAACGTCAAGGACCCCACCACCGTGGTCCTCCGTGTCGGGGACTGGCTCCGCCAGCAGGCCAACATCGGCCCCACCCTGCCCGTCTCCAGCCTCCAGATCCAGCTACCCGGCCGGGCCTACCCGATCCTCGTGTTCGGGCGCCCCACGAAGCTCGACACCCCCGTGGACCTGAACTTCCAGTACGGCAACGTCACCGCCCCTCCGAGTTCACCTGCACCGACGCCCTCATCTACGACGCCGTCATCACGTCCGCGTCGTGCGGGCTCCAGAACCCCACCAGCGGCGGCACGTTCCCCGCCACGTTCAACTACACCTTCGGGGCATCCTCGGGCGGGTCCATCACCCTGAACAACACCGGCCTCTACAACACGCCCCCGTACCTCGTCGTCAAGGGCCCCTGCCAGAACCCGGCCATCACGAACAACGGCACCGGGCAGTACATCCGCCTCAACACCACCCTCACCGGGGCGGACACCCTCGCGATCGACACCCAGTCCGGGACCGTGACCCTGAACGGGACCGCGAACCGGAACAACATCGTCGACCCGACCTCCACGTTCTTCACCCTCCCGCCCGGGCCCACGTCGCTCCAGTTCTCCTCGTCGGACTCCGCCGCCGTCACGGGGACCCTGACCGGGTACATCGTGCCCGCCTACTCCACCATCTAAGGGGGCCGGTGTGGCGCCCGTGACGATCACCGTGTGGGACTTCAACACCAACACGTTCCTCACCCACCTGCCCTACGCGGACGCCCAGTACGCGGTACGCCTCAACGACGCCGGCGAGTGCACGATCACCATCGACCTCGCGGACACGGCCACCCACGGGCCCGTGACCGTGATCCAGTCCCTCAACGGGGCACCCTTCAAAGTCCTGTTCAGCCAGGGCCCCATCATCCTCCACGCCGCGTTCATCTACCGGGTGGAGATGAGCTCGGACACGTTCGCGGTCAAGCTGACCGGCGCGGCACTGACCTCGGCCCTGACCCTCGTCACGAACGAGGTCGCCGGCATCGGTGTCGGGGCGCCGCTCGTGACGGACCCGGTCACCGTGATCGAGAAAATCCTTGACGGGGCACAGACGACCCTGCCCCTGTACATCACGCACCGCCGCCAGGTGCAGGGCCTCCCCGCCGCGGCGACGTGGACGTACTCGAAGGACGCCACCGCCGGGCAGATCCTCGCCGACGCGACCGCCGCCGTGACCCCCGGCACGGGCGGGGTCGACTGGACCATCGAGAACAGCCTCGTCGGGGACCGCCCATCACACACCATGGTCATCTGGACCCCCCGCGCCGGGACCGACTACCACACGTCGGGCTGGTCCGTGGACCTGACCCGGGCCGCCGCGTGGCAGTGGAACACGGACGCGCAGCGCATGACCACGAAGGTCGTCGCCGTCGGGTCAGGTGCCGGTTCCAACGCGGCGATCCGGTCCGTGGCGGCCACCACGAAGGCCACCGGCGGCCTCGGGCAGCTCCCCGTGTTCACCGGCGTGTACCAGTTCTCGCAGGTCAACGACCAGGGCCGCCTCGACGCCATCTCGCACGGCCTGATCAGCCTGTTCGGCGGCCCCGTCGCCGCCCCCACGATCACCCTCCCCATCGACTACCCGACCCTGCCGCTCGGGGCGGCGGCCATCGGCGACGACGTGCGCCTCACCGCCCCCGTGTGCCCGTGGTTCCCCCTCGGCCTGAACCAGTGGTGGCGGGCCGTCGCCTACTCCGTGAACATCCCCGCGCAGGGTGTGGCCACCGTGCAGTGGACCTTCAACACCCCACCCGCCTACTAGGAGGCCCCCGTGCCCAAACCGATCCTCGGCCCCGGCCACGACCTACAGGACCGGCTCAAGGGCATCGAATCCGTGCAGGGCTCCGCCGCCGCGACCATCCCACCGTATGTGGAGTCCACCTCGGGCCCGTATGTGGCGGCGTCGTGGATGGTCCTCCCCGGCGGCCCAGTGGCGGGCGGCATCGGGTCGGCGGGGCAGGTCTGCGAATGGTACCCCGTGTATGTGCCGATCGCGGTCGTCATCCAGAAGGTCACCGTGAACGTGGCCGTCGCACAGGCCGGGTGGACCGGCCTGCGGCTCGCCTACTACTCCGGGTCGTTGGCCGGGTTCCAGTTGGGCTACGAGTTCGGGACCGTGCCCGTGTCCAGCACCGGGCTGAAGAGCATCACGCTGCCCAGCATCACCGTCCCCAAGGGGTGGATGTGGATCGCGGCGAAGCTGGAGGGCTCCGGGACCACCGCACCCACCATGTCCCGCGCGACGGCGTACGTGCCGCCCACCCCGGTCCTCGGCGTGTCCCTGCCGCACCCTGACCTGTCCGTGTTCGGGCACACCGCCTCGGTGGCGGACGGGCCCTTCCCGGCCACCATCCTGCCCGGCTCGATCCTGAACAGCTACCCCCTCTCGGTCGCCATCCAAGTCCACTGACACCACCGCCCGTAGGAGGCCCCTGTGGCTATTTCCGCTGTGCCCTTCGTCCTCCAGAACGGCTCCCACCCGGCCGCCCTGTTCCGGCAGGCCCTCTCCTCCCTCCTGCCCAACGGGTCCAACCTCGTCGAGTCGTCGGACTTCTCCACCACCCAGACCGGCACACCCTCCATGGCCGTCGTCGTCAACCCGGGCCGGGCGTGGGTGCAGGGCAACAACGTCACCAACATCACCGGCACCGACTTCTCCACGCAGGGCCTGTACTTCGTCCTCAACGACGGGCCCGTGACCCTCACCGTCGCCGCGTCGAACCCCACGAACCCGCGCATCGACGTCGTGTGCATCACGATCAACGACTCGTTCTACTCCGGGTCCACGAACAACGCCGTCCTCCAGGTCATCACCGGCACGCCGGCGCCCAGCCCCGCGGTCCCGGCGATCCCCGCGAACTCGATTGACATCGCCCACGTGGCCGTGGCCGCGAACGCCTCGTCGATCACGAACGCGAACATCACCCAGACCGTGAACCCGTCCCTGAACAACTTCGGCGCCCTCTCCCACGCGTCGTGGACGTGCTCCCACTCGGGCACCTCCGGGGCGCAGCTCCTCGCCGGGACCATGACCCTCGACACCGCCAACTCGGTCCTCCCCACGGGGATCACGTCCCCCGCCTCGGGGACGATCCAGCTCGCCAACGTCGGGATCTACTGCATGTCGTGGATGGCGAACTTCCCCGCCGTGTCCGGGACCGGGTCGTACATGCAGATCCAGAACACCGCCGGGACCGTCCAGTACGCCGCAGACGACCTCGTCGGCGGGTCCACCCAGAAGAGCATCGACGTCCCGAACCTGTACATCCCGACCGCGAACACGCAGATCCAGTTCGTGTACTCCCTCGGCTACTCGTCCGCGTCCGTGTCCTCCACCATCCGCGTCACCCGCATCCGCTAAGGAAACCCCACCATGCCCCTCTACGGCTACGACGAGTCCTCGTACCAGAACGGCCTAGACCCGGCGGTCGTGCCCGGTGACTTCGTGCACATCAAGGCCACCGGCGGCGACGGGTACGAGAACCCGTACTGGCGTGACCAGCTCGCCGCCGCACGCAACGCGGGCAAACGCGTCTCCCTGTACCACTTCGCCCGCGACGGGTACACCGGGGCCACCCCGGACACTGAGGTCGCGTGGTTCGTGTCCCGCGCCCGGGACGTGATCGACGGGACCGTGATGGTCGTCCTCGACTGGGAGGGCGACAACGTCGGCGACGTGGCCTACTGCAAGGCCATGCTCGACGGCCTCCAGACCCAGCTCAACATCCGCCCCGTCGTGTACATGTCCTACAACACGGTCACGTCCTACGACTGGTCCACGGTCGCCCCCTCCTATCCGCTGTGGGAGGCCGCCTACGTCCTCGGCTACCAGGAGATCCAGGGCTACAACCCGCCCTCGGGTCTGGCGGACATCCCGTACTGGGGCGGCCAGAACCAGCGCATCGAGTGGCAGTTCACCTCCTCGGGCCTGTTGAACGGGTGGCCGAACCACCTCGACCTTGACGAGTTCTTCGGGACCGGGGCGGACTGGGACGCCCTGTGCGCCCTCATCGGTCAGGCCCCCCCGGCGTCGGTGGCCGTGTACAGCATCGACGAGTCGGGGGACGCGAAGTACTTCACCGCCAACGGGGACGTGCCCGGCGTGTTCGGGCAGGCCCGGTCGTACGGGTCGATCACGATCCACCACTGGGACGCCCCCGACGCGGGCGCAACCTACGCGGGGGTGTGCACCGAGTTCGAGACCGGGCAGCTCCCGGACGGCACCGCCCGGCAGGTATCCGCGCACTTCGTCGGCGAAGACGGGCGCCTCGCGTGCCTCGTGTCCCCACCCGACGCCGCATGGCACGCCGGGACCGCGGACGGCAACGCGACCAGCATCGCCATCGAATGCGACCCGAACCTCACCGACGCCGGATACGCCACCATCGGGTGGCTCGTGAACTGGCTCCGCACCCAGTACGGGGCCGGCATGCCCCTCGTCCCCCATTCCCACTGGGTGACGACCGCGTGCCCCGGTGACCTCGACCTCAACCGGATCGACGCCCTGTCGAAGCGGCCACTCCCCACCACCGAGGACGAGGCGTTCCTGTACCGCCTCGCACTCTAGAAAGGAAACACAGGCCATGGCCACCAACCAGGAAGAACTCGACTACATCTACGGCGCGTGGGTGCCAGGGGTCAAGGGGCAGCAGGTCGCGGGTGAACTGTACGCCCGGCTCCTGAACATCGAGACCATCGTCTCGGCCCTGCCAAAGACGACCGCGAACGTGACCCTCACGGACGCGCAGGTCACGGCCCTCGCGAACCAGATCGCCGCGAAGCTCCCCGCGGCCCCGTCCGCCGACCAGATCGCCGCAGCCGTAGCCAAGGCGCTGGCGGCGAAGCTCGGAGCCTAGGGCCATGGACTGGGCGGCGGTATCGGCGCTCGGTGCCGCCGCTGGTGGCACCGCCGCCCTCGGCGGCATGGTCTTCTGGGTGGTCCGCAAAGTCGGCCCCGGGGTCCGGGCGTTCCGGGCGTTCATGCGGCACGCCATGGGCGTCCCCGTGAACGCCTCGACCGGGCAGCCTGGCATCCCCAGCATCTTCGAGCGCCTCACGAAGCAGGATGAGGTGCTGTCGAAGCAGAACGAAGTCCTCGCGAAGCAGAACCAGATCCTTGACGACATCCGCCACGAGGTGTTCCCCAACTCGGGCAACTCACTACGGGACCGGGTGGACAAGACCGCGAGCGAGGTGAGGCGCCTGCACCGGCGCCTCGACGGGCCCAAGCGGGACCACCGTGGGTAGCCACCACGAGCGCCACTGGGGCCCGCACCCGGCCGTCCCCACCGGGACGGACCTCACCCTCGGGGAGCGCGCCGCCGACGTGCTCCGTTCCGGGATGGGCTCGTGGGGGTTCATCTTCGGGTTCCTCGGGGCCATGGCCGCGTGGATGCTCGGCAATGGCACCCACGGGGTGGACCCGTTCCCCTTCATCCTCCTGAACCTGGCCCTATCCACGCTTGCCGGGTTGCAGGGCGGCATCCTCCTCATCTCCGCGAAGCGGCAGGACGCCATCAACGCGGCCCTCGCCCAGCACGACCGCGACACCATGGCCGCACTCGTGGCCCTCAACGCACAGCAGACCCAACTACTGGAGGCGCTCCACGAGCACCTCGGAATCAAGAAAGAAGGCACCCAATGAGCGCACTGCTCGACGCCGTGTCCGCGTTCGTCGCGGACATCTCCCCGAAGGTCAAGTCGGGCACCGCGTGGGGTTCGATCGCGACCCTCGCGGTGGCGTTCCTCGGGACGGTGACCCCGTCGATGCTCACATGGTCGGGCCCGTTTGAGCCCCTCATCATCGCGGCGATCCCGCTGGTGATCGCGCAGATCGCGGCGTGGTCGAAGACGGACCCGCTGCGTGCGGCCGGGAAGGCCGCCGAGGCAGCCGCCACCGCGTCGACCCCGCCGGCGCCGCCGGCCGCGTAGCACCTGACCGCCCGAACCTGAAAGGAGGCTCCCCTCCGTGCCGCAGATCACGATCTACGAGACGTCCCCGGCGGTGTCCGGGACGAACACCCCGGCGCCGGTGACGTTCGAGTTCACCCCCACCGCCGCGTTCACCGGCCCGGGCGCGTCAGAGGAAGTCCTCCCTGTCGCGTTCACGGCGGACACCGACGTGACCGGGCACCTGACCGTCAACCTCGCGGTGACAGGCGGCACGTGGGCGTGGACGGTACGGAAGTACTACCAGGGGCGCCTCTTCCAGACGGAAACCGTCACCGTCAAGTCCACGGACACGTCATACCCGGCACTGGTCAGGGTGAACCCGTTCACCCTGGCCGCGGTGGCTGCGGACCCGGCCTGGGTCGCCATGGCCAACTCGACCGTCACCTCGGGCAGCATCGACGGCAACGGGCACCTGATCCTGACCCGCACGGACTCGACCACGACCGACGCGGGCGCCGTCGTCGGCCCGGCCGGCGCAGCCGGGGCGACGGGTCCGGCTGGGCCGACGGGTCCGGCTGGGGCGACGGGCCCCGCGGGACCGGCGGACACCATCACCATAGGGACGGTGTCCACCCTCGCGGCGGGCTCGTCCGCCACGGCATCCATGACGGGCGCATCCCCGAACCAGACCCTCAATCTCGGCATCCCCACGGGCGCCACCGGCGCACAGGGCCCGACCGGGCCACAGGGTCCCGGCGCGACCTACGATTACACCGGCACAGGCTCACCCGTCGGGGCCATCACCCCGGCCTCCGCGGGGCGCATCTACCTCGACACGGCGGGCACCAACGGCGCGTGGCGGTGGATGTCCACCGGAACCACGAACACAGCGTGGACGGTCGTCTACGGGGACACGGGCTGGCGTCTGCTGCCAATCACCGACGGGGTCACCGGGGTCACCTTCGCCATCCGCAGAGTGAACGGCACGGTGGACTTCGAGTCTGTCTGGAACTCCAACAGCGCAGCAGAAACCGCAATCGTCATCCCGGCCGGGTTCAACCCCCACATGATCGCTGGCAATACCTATCTTCGCTTCACGGGTGGACGATTCGGGATCAGCACGACACCCTTCTATGTGATTCCGGGCCAGAAGATCGGAACCGGGGCGACAGGCCTTACGGATTCACACTACAACGGCACGTGGACTGCGGCCGAGCAGTGGCCCACAACCCTCCCGGGCACCCCCGCCTAAGAAAGGACTGAGCCTTGACGCTCCCCCTGCCAGACTTGACTGATACGACCGCGTGGCCGGACACGGACCTCGACGCGCTCCGGATCGCGGTCCTCACCGAGCAGGAGCGCCGCGCCCGACTCACTACGGCACCGGCCCAGGCCGCCGACTTGGCCAAGCGGTATGAGAGCGCGGTCGGCCCCAACCCTGCTCCGGTCCCCTTCTCCCCGGTGCCGACGTTCGGCCACGGCCCCGGCGTGATCGTGACCTTCAACGGGCACCCATGGCGCAACAAGTCCGGGGCGTGGCTGTCCGCAGACCCGGGCGTGTACCCGCTCGGCTGGACCCAGCTAGACCTCCCGTCCGCGCCCGCATGGTCCGGCGCGTCCGTCGCGTACAAGGTGGGCGACCTGGTTACCTACAACTCGGTCGTGTACCGCTGCCTCCAGGCGCACACTTCCCAGCCTGCGTGGACACCGACCGCCGCCGTATCCCTCTGGACCACGACATAGGCCGGTCTTCCGCGCCCGGGACGACCCAGGCCCCGGGCCATCGCCCGGTAGACTCGGTGCGTGCTCGTTGAACTGCGCGGCGGCTGGCAGGATGGCCGCACCCTCGACCTCCCGTACGACCGGGACCTGTACGTGACACGCAGGGACGAGGCCGACGAGCACACCCGGTACGAGCGCACCACCGAGCGCACACCGGACGGCGCGACCGTCTTCCGCGCCTCCTGAACACACACAGTAGAGCCCCCGCCCTCACGGGTGGGGGGCTCCATTTGTCGTGCCCTCAGAGGTACAACGCCATGTCTGCCAGTGACGTCCGGGAAAACGCCGTCGGGTCGAACCGGCCCGACGCGGTAAGCGACTCGGCGTCGTGGGCCAACCGTACCGCATGCCGTCGCCGCTTAGGTGTCGGCTCCAAGGTATTGAATGCGGCGATCGTGCGCCGGTACGTGGCCCGCGCATTCGGCACGTTCGCACGGTACGCGTGTCGGAACGCACGGAACACGTCCACTGTGGTTGCGTCATCGGGGGCGAACATCGCCTCCAACGCCTGGTGCGTCCCCATGTCGCAGAGCCGCAGCCAATGGGATAGGGAGATCCGCAACGTGTCGTCACCGCCCGCGACGACCTGACGGGTCCGGACGTGGTCGTGGACTTCATACCAGTCATGATCGGAGGTGGGGCCAACCAGCCCGTAGAGGTGGGAACCGTGGACGGTTCGGAGGATGATCACAGCCCCAGCATGCGGAGCACGGATCGGAGGGCCCGGTTGGTGCCCCGGTACGCGGCACGGCGGGCCACACGCCGCCCGTACGCGTCCGGGCCCTTCCCCGCCGCCTCCACATCCCCGAGGAGCCGCGCAGCCCTGTACAGGGCCGACCTGGCCCGGCTCACGCGGACGCCCGGTGCTTCAGTGTCAGGGCCTTGTACCCGTCGGCGTCACGCCGCGCACGCCCCGCCCTGACGAACCCCACAATGATGAGGGCGACACCGAGGACCGCGAGCTGGGGGACTTGGAGGGCGAGGCAGAGGATGGTGATGGCGATCCCGGCGGCGGCCTGCCAGTAGGCGCCGCGTTCGCGTTTCTCGGCGGCGGTGGTGATGGCGGTCAGGTGCGCCTCGTATTCGTCCATGGTCGTTCCCCTTCGGTGTGGTTACTCCACAGTGTGGGGTAATCCGCCGCGTTTGGGAATAACGATCCGGTAACGAATCAGGGCTGGGGATTGATCAGGCGGTGGCCGCTGAACTCCTTGAGCATCTCAGCGTCAGTCCACTGCTGGCGCAGGCCGGGCGTGAACCATCGACCCTTGGTGGTGCGGTGCAGCTCGTAGTCCTGCCGGTTGCCGCTCCCCTTGGCTAGGACAATCGCCCCGGCCACGCCGGGCAGCACGAACGCGGGCTTGGGGTCGATGCAGGCCTGAAGCTCGCGTTTCAGCCACCCCGAAGTGCTGGCGTCAACGCGGGCCTTGATGCGTGCGATGGTCGCCTCGGCCTCGTTGAGTTGGGCGATGATTGCACTGTTCGCCTCGTGGCGCTGCCGGGCGAGTTTCTGTGCCTCGTCACGCTCGGCCTCTGCCTTCTCGGCTCGGGCGATCGCGGCATTGAGGTTCGAGTCCGCCTCATCGCACCCGCAGCCGAGCTCGTCAATGCCGAGGGCGGCGTGCAGGTCGGCGGTGTGGACGTCGATGGCGACAGTCACGCCGCGTCCGGTGATCGTCGCCGTCGTGACCACACCGCTCGGGGGCTTGAGGAGTTTGAGGGTTGCGGTGCTGTCGGGGACCGCGCTCTTGATGGTGGCCATACAACCAATGCTACGCACGGTCTTGCCTGACGTTACGCACGGACATAACGGTTGGGTAACGATTGACCGAACCCGTGGCGTACTGCTACCGTTGTGGTATCGGAGCCTCCCCCACCATTGGGGGAGGCTCTTCTGTGTGTTGGCGGTATCAACACGGACCCCCTCCGGACCCCTACCGGACCCCCCACGAACACCCACCGAACCCCCATAGAACCGCATGATTCCGCGGTTCTCCCCAGTGTTTACGGGGCCAGGGATTCATCTCAGCCATGGATCTCCCTTGTGCGGTTGTAGAGGTTCGCGGTCAAGTCTAGTCGCGGGACGATGGGCTCTATCCCCCGCGGCCCACCCGGGCCCGGCGCCTCAGAGCCGCTTGATGTACACGGGCAGCATGATGTCGGTGTCCGGCACGGGCCAGTCGCGCTCGGGCGCGCGCTCGTAGCCGAGCCGCGGGTAGAGGGCGTTCGGCGCCTCCCAGCCGTCGCCGGTGGTGAGCACGACGGCGGTCGCCCCCGCCCGCTGGGCCCTCGCCTCGACCTCCCGCACGAGTGCGGTGCCCGCCCCGGACCGCTGCACCGCGGGGTCCACGACGAGAAGCCGGAACTCGAACTCGCCCGGCCGGGCGATCTGGTCGAAGCCGTCCCCGTGCGCCATGACGGTCACCGACCCGACGATGCGCCCGTCCCGCTCCGCAACGAGGACCGTCCCCCGCAGGGCACGGTAGGCGACGTCCGCGATGTGCTGCATGTAGGGGTGCTCTGCGCTGTCGAAGTAGCCCGGGCCGAGGTATGCGGCCTCGGCGATGCGGGCGATCTCCGGGAAATCCGCGGGGGTGGCCTCGCGGACAGTCAGGCCGCTCACTCGGCCGGGAACCTTCCCGAGAACTCGATGCCGCCCGCGCAGGTCCACCCAGCGAGGCGCTCGGCGTCCGTCGGGCCGCCCAGCAGTGGGCTCGTGAGGACTGGCCGACGCACCCAGCAGCCGGCCTCCTCGGCGATGAGCGCGCCG